>NZ_JBEXJR010000006.1:0-615730 GCF_040609235.1 Streptomyces sp. NPDC004732 | reverse complement strand
CTATCAGACTCTTTCGTGTCCGACTTCCTCGGTGCCTTTCCGGTTCCCGCTCCGGCCTTTCGGCTTTCGCGTTTCCCTTTCCGGCGGTTCCGACTTTATCAGGTCTCATTCGACTCTCTGACCACGGTCACCGCAGACATGCGGAACCGGACCCAGGGATAGGATCTGACTAGAAGGATGCCGCTGGGACCGGACGCTTACTGCGTCCCACGGCCCCAGGCAGGAGTACGACTGTACATCGGGCCCCGGGCGGGCGCAAATCGTTCGTGCACTGCCTCTACGTCCGCCAACCGGGACCACTCATGCGGAACCGGGACTTCTTATGACTTACCCTTCTGAACAGTGCGTCGTCCAGGACAGGTAGTGACGGCGGCTATGTATCTCCACCCCCTGGGAGGCTTGCCATGACCAGTGTTTCGTCCCCGCTTGCAGGACGTGCCATTGGGCTCTCTGCTGTACCGGATCCCGTGTTCTCAGGCGCCATGGTCGGGCCCGGCACGGCTATCGATCCCGCGCGCGAGCCCTCCGAGGCCGTCTCTCCCGTGGACGGCATCGTCGTCTCCCTCCACCCTCACGCCTTCGTGGTGGTCGACGACCAGGGTCACGGCGTGCTGACGCACCTCGGCATCGACACCGTCCAGCTCAACGGCGAGGGCTTCGAGCTCCTCGTCAACAAGGGTGACACCGTGCAGCGCGGCCAGGCCGTGGTGCGCTGGGACCCGTCGGCCGTCGAGGCCGCCGGAAAGTCGCCGGTGTGCCCCATCGTGGCGCTCGAGGCCACCGCCGAGTCCCTCTCCGACCTCGTCGAGGACGGCGAAGTGAAGGCCGGCGACGCGCTCTTCAGCTGGAAGTGACCTCATCGCCGTCTCTGACGGCACGCAGGACAACCACCGCGGCGGCTGGGCCCGTCGCACAACCGGAGACGGGTGAAATGGAGACAACGCTGCGAGGCGTCGGTGTCAGCCACGGTGTGGCGGTCGGCGAGGTTCGGCACATGGGTACGGCGGTTCTCGAGCCGCCGGCGAAGCAGATTCCCGCGGAGGAGGCCGAGCGCGAACAGGGGCGCGCCCGCCAGGCCGTGGAAGCTGTGGCGGCCGACCTGAATGCGCGCGGCAATCTGGCCGGTGGCGAGGCCCAGGCGGTGCTCGAGGCGCAGGCCATGATCGCTCAGGACCCGGAGCTCATGTCCGACGTCGACCGGCGCATCACCGTCGGCAGCACGGCCGAGCGCGCTGTCTACGACGCGTTCTCCCACTACCGCGAACTGCTCGCCGGTGCCGGTGAGTACATGGCCGGTCGGGTGGCGGACCTCGACGACGTGCGGAACCGCATCGTCGCGCGCCTGCTGGGCGTGCCGATGCCGGGTGTCCCGGACAGCGACGAGCCGTACGTACTGATCGCGCGTGACCTCGCGCCTGCGGACACCGCGCTGCTCGACCCGGCTCTGGTGCTCGGCTTCGTCACCGAGGAGGGCGGGCCCACGAGTCACAGCGCGATTCTGGCGCGTGCGCTCGGAGTGCCGGCCATCGTCGCGCTGCCGGGCGCCGGTGAGCTCGCCGAAGGCACGGTCGTGGCCGTGGACGGCAGCACCGGTGAGATCTTCGTGAACCCGAGCGCGGAGAAGCGGGCGCAGCTCGAGGCCTCCGCCGCCGAGCGCAAGGCCGCGCTGGCCGCGTCGACCGGTCCGGGCGCGACGTCCGACGGGCACAAGGTGCCGCTGCTCGCCAATGTCGGCGGTCCCGCCGACGTACCGGCCGCCGTCGAGGCGGGGGCCGAGGGTGTCGGCCTGTTCCGCACCGAGTTCCTGTTCCTCGACGACAGCAGTAAGGCGCCGTCCGAGGAGAAGCAGGTCGAGGCGTACCGCAAGGTGCTCGAGGCATTCCCCGAGGGCCGTGTCGTCGTGCGTGTGCTGGACGCCGGTGCCGACAAGCCGCTGGACTTCCTGACGCCCGCCGATGAGCCGAACCCGGCGCTCGGTGTGCGCGGGCTGCGGTCGCTGCTCGACCACCCCGAGGTGCTGCGGACGCAGCTGACCGCGCTGGCCAAGGCCGTCGAGGGGCTGCCCGTCTACCTCGAGGTCATGGCGCCGATGGTGGCAGACCGTACGGACGCCAAGGCTTTCGCGGACGCGTGCCGTGAGGCGGGGCTGCAGGCGAAGTTCGGTGCGATGGTCGAGATTCCCTCGGCCGCGCTGCGGGCGCGCTCGATCCTTCAGGAGGTCGAGTTCCTTTCGCTGGGCACCAACGACCTCGCGCAGTACGCCTTCGCCGCCGACCGGCAGGTGGGTGCGGTGTCCCGGCTGCAGGACCCGTGGCAGCCCGCGCTGCTCGACCTGGTCGCGCTGTCCGCCGAGGCGGCGAGCGCGGAGGGCAAGAGCTGTGGCGTGTGTGGCGAGGCGGCTTCCGACCCGCTGCTCGCGTGTGTGCTGACCGGTCTGGGTGTCACCTCTCTTTCGATGGGTGCGGCGTCCATTCCTTACGTGCGCGCGACGCTCGGCAAGTACACGCTGGCCCAGTGCGAGCGTGCCGCGTCTGCGGCGCGTGCCGCGGACAGTGCGGAAGAGGCTCGCAAGGCCGCGCAGGCGGTGCTGTCGGGCGAGTAGCCGACGAGCTTGCTTTTTCGAGGGCCGCCCCACCGTTCGGTGGGGCGGCCCTCGGGCGTTCAGTGCGTGTGTCCCCCAGCGGGGTCCTCCGCTTCGAGGCGGGGTGCCGCGCAGTAGTCGACGCCGGATTCGGGGGCGACGAGCTCGCCGGAGATGGCGTCGGTGCAGTAGGCGTCGAAGACCTCCGCCGCGGTGAGGGGCTGGAGTCGGCCGCCGTTCATGCGCCAGCCGTGGACGCGGTCGCGGGTGCCTTCGGCGCTGGAGCGCAGCACCATGCCAGCTGCTCGGTGGGTGGCGATGCCGACCGCGAGGACCGTGGCGAATTCCAGGGCCTCGGTTTCGTCGAGCTGGGCGCGGCCGTCGGCGTCCACCTCGACGTGGAGTGCGGCGAGGAGGGTTTCGGGGTCGGAGGGAACGCTGCAGACCAGGTGGCGGGTGCCGGGTCGAGTGGTGTCGAGGGCCTGGGTGATGAGTGCGGAGGCCCGGGCGAAGGCGGCTCGGCCGATGTCCTCGCCGCAGGTCGCGCAGGTTCCTGCGCGGGCGAGCACGACCGTCGCGTACTCCCAGGTGGCCCGGCGGACCGCCTCGTCGACGAGGTCGGGGACGAGGTCGGTGAGGGGCTGGCCCTCGTAAGGAACGGTGGGGCCGCCCGATGCCAGCGCGGCAGTGAAGCGGCTGCGGCTGTCCGGGGCGTCCGGGTTCAGTCCGGTCTCCGCGCAGTACTCCTGGAACTCCTCGGGGTCGAAGAGGGCGACGGTGGTGTGCCGGCCCTGGGCGGCGAGGGTTCTGAGGAGGCCTTCGACCTGCTGGAGGTAGGTCTCGTGGTCGTCGAAGGTGAAGGTGCGGTAGCGGCGCATGGCCGCGAAGTCCTCTTCGTCGGCCAATAGGCCGATGGTGCCGACGACTTCGCGGCGCAGTGCGCGTCGCATCGTTTGGTTCCGGGTGTGCGCCATGACTTCCCCCTGCATTCGGTCGATCAATGCTCACTCACAGTAACGAGAGGCACTGACAACGGCCGCTGAGCTGCGGGAAGGCGCGACGGTCAGGAGCGCTTGCGGGCCAGGTCCGCGTAGAAGTCGAGGAGCTCGAGGCGGTCGACGGAGCCCGGATTGACCGCCTTGTCCAGAGGTGTGCCCTGCAGGAGGCGCTTGACCGGGACCTCGATGCGCTTGCCGGTGAGGGTGTGCGGGATGCCGGGGACCTCGATGACCTCGTCGGGGACGTGGCGCGGGGAGAGCTGCTCGCGGATCGTCAGCTTGATCCGGTCGCGGAGGGTGTCGTCGAGGGTGGCGCCTTCGGCGAGGTGGATGAAGAGCGGCATCCAGTAGCCGCCGTCGGGCTGTTCGACGCCGATGACGAGGGACTCGCGGATCTCCGGGAGCCGTTCGACGGCTTCGTAGATGTCGGCCGAGCCCATGCGGACGCCCTGGCGGTTGAGCGTGGAGTCGGAGCGGCCGTGGATGACCACCGAGCCTCGTGAGGTGAGGGTGATCCAGTCGCCGTGCCGCCAGACGCCGGGGTAGGTGTCGAAGTAGCTGTCGTGGTAGCGGACGCCGTCCGGGTCGTTCCAGAAGTGGATGGGCATCGACGGCATGGGGTTCGTGACGACCAGTTCGCCGACCTCGTCGGTCAGCGGCTTGCCGTGCGGGTCCCAGGCCTGCAGGTCCGTGCCCAGGCAGGGTGCCTGGAGCTCCCCGATGTGCACGGGAAGGGTCGGGACCGCTCCGGCGAAGCAGGAGCAGACGTCCGTGCCACCGCTGACCGAGGCCGTCCACAGGCCGCCGGGCGTGTCGGCGAACTCGTCGTGCAGCCAGCGGAAGCCGTCCGGGGGCAGCGGGGAGCCGGTCGTGGCGACGCAGCTGACGCGGGAGAGGTCGAAGTCGCGGGCGGGGTGGACGTCCGCCTTGCGGCAGGCCATGACGTACGCGGCCGACGTACCGAAGAGGGTGGCTCCGGTGCGCTCGGCGATGCGCCACTGGGCGGCGGTGTCGGGATGACCGGGGCTGCCGTCGTACAGGACGATCGTGGTGCCCGTCAGCAGGCCGGAGACGAGGAAGTTCCACATCATCCAGCCGGTCGAGGTGTACCAGAAGAAGCGGTCGTCGGGGCCGAGGTCGCAGTGCAGGCCGAGCTGCTTGAGGTGTTCGACGAGGATGCCGCCCTGGGACTGGACGATCGCCTTGGGCAGGCCGGTGGTGCCGGAGGAGTAGAGCACCCACAGGGGGTGGTCGAAGGGCACGGCTTCGAAGGTGGGGGCGGTGTCCCCCGAGGTGAGGGCCGACCATTCCAGGGCGCCTTCGGGGGCTTCGGTGCCGAGGAGCGGGATGTGGACGACCGCGCGGAGGCTGGGCAGTTCGGAGCGGAGCTCGGCGACGGTGTCGCGGCGGTCGTGCTCCTTGCCTCCGTAGCGGTAGCCGTCGACGGTGAACAGGACGACCGGTTCGACCTGCTGGAAGCGGTCCAGGACGCTGCGGGCGCCGAAGTCGGGGGCGCAGGAGGTCCAGACGGCGCCGACGGCGGCGGTGGCCAGGAGGGCAACGACGGCCTGCGGGACGTTCGGCAGGTAGCCGCTGACGCGGTCCCCGGGGCGTACGCCGAGGTTGCGCAGTTCCGCCGTCAGGGAGCCGACCTGGTTGCGCAGCTCGGCCCAGGTGACGGGCTGCGGCTCGTGGCTCTCGTCGACGTACAGGAGGGCCGGGGTGTCCGCGCGCGCGGGGTCGTCGGCGGCGCGCAGTGCGTGCTCGGCGTAGTTGAGGGTCGCTCCGGGGAACCACTCGGCACCGGGCATGGTGCGGTCGCCCAGTACGCGCGCGTAGGGGGTGGTGAAGCGGACGTCGAACCAATCGGTGACGGCCTTCCAGAACGTCTCCAGCTCGGTCACCGACCAGCGGTGCAGCGCCTCGTAGCCGCCGTCGGCCGGGGCTCCGTAGTGCTCGGCGGCCCAGGCCTGGAACCGGGTGACCTGCGCTTCGGCGATCCTTTCCGGGCTCGGCTGCCAGAGCGGCGCAGGGTTCGCTGAGGACGTCATGGGGCGGCTCCCGGACTGTACGCGTCGTATGCGTGTGGAGTGCGCACGTGCTGGGTGTGCGCGTGAACACGGCTGCAAGGGACGATGCCACGTGATCGACTTCCGCACCAGGGTGTGCCTCACACAGTCAGCCCCGCCGTTATGTGCCGTCGCCCCAGGTGAACGGCCAATGAACGGGGCACACATACGGCCTCTTCGGTGGCAGGGTGAGCAGCATGAACGGTCGTGACCTGGTGCGTTCGGTGAAGGCGGTCGGCATGGTCGGCACGGCGCAGGGGTTGCGCACGGTGCGCTCCTCGTGGCGCCGGTGGCGGGCGGACGCGGCGGCGCTCGAACCTCCGGGAACGGAGCGCGCCCGGGTGCCCGGGGCGGTGACAGCGATGGAGCCGGAGCCGGGTGGCGGTGTGGTGCGGTTCGCCCGTGCTGAGCTGCGGGTGCAGGTGACCGCGGGCGGGGCGGTCTTCCTGGGGTGGGACGGGGCGGCGCCCGAGCCGTCGTACGCGTTGGCGTGCCGCAGCCCCGATCCGGATCCGCGGGCCGTCCTCGAGCCCGACACGGAGGGCGGCTGGCGGGTCGTCTCGGAGCGGGTGACGGTCGTCGTCTCGCGGTTCGGTGCGGTGGAGCTGCGCACGCCGGGCGGAGTGACGCTGCGGCGGGATCTGCCGCCTCGCTGGTGGGAGCGGGCCGACGGCGGCACGGCCCGCTGGGTGCAGCGGTCGGAGGTGCCTGCGGACGCGCGGTTCTTCGGTCTCGGCGGCCGGTCCTCGGGGCCTCGGCTGCGGAACGGGACGTATCGGCTGTGGAACACGGATCCGGGCGGCTCCTTCGGGCCGGGCGACGACCCGCTGTACATCACCATGCCGGTGCAGCTTGTGGTGGCCGATGCCGCCACGCATCTGGTGTTCCACGACAACACGTGGGAGGGCGCGGTCTCGGTCCACGAGGGCGTGGAAGGCGCCGGGTCCGGTCATGACCGGGGTGGTTCGTGCGAGGTGCGGATGAGTGGCGGTCCGCTGCGGTACTGGGCGATGGTCGGCACTCCCGCGCGCGTGCTGCACACCTGGGCGTCGCTCACCGGTCCGCCCGCGCTGCCGCCCTCCTGGGCGCTCGGGCACCATCACGCGCGGTGGGGCTTCGGCAGTGAGCAGGAGGTGCGGCGGATCGTCGCCGGTTATCAGGAGCGCGGGCTGCCGTTGGATGCGGTGCACCTGGACATCGACCACTACGAAGCGCACCAGGTGTTCACCGTCGACCGGGACCGGTTCCCCAAGCTGCCGCAGTTCGCGGACGAGTTGCGCAAGGGCGGGATCCGGCTCGTCTCGATCGTCGACCCCGCGGTGAAGTCCGAGCGGGGTGTCGAGGCGTACGACAGTGGTGTGGCAGCGGATGCCTTCGTGCGGGATGCGACGGGGCGGCCGGTGCGTGGTGTCGTGTGGCCCGGGGAGGCGGTGTTCCCGGATTTCACCGACCCACACGCGCGGGAGTGGTGGGGCACGCTCTACAAGGAGCGTCTCGATCAGGGGTTCTCGGGTTTCTGGCACGACATGAACGAGCCGGTGTCGTTCGCCGCGTTCGGCGAGGCGACGCTGCCGCGGTCGGCGCAGCACTCCCTGGAGGGGCGCGGTGGTGACCATCGGGAGGCCCACAACGTCTACGGCCTGGGGATGGCTCATGCCGGGTACAGGGCGCTGCGTGAACTGCAGCCCGAGGAGCGGCCCTTCTTGTTCTCGCGTTCCGGGTGGGCGGGAATGCAGCGCTACGGAGGGACCTGGTCCGGGGATGTGTCGACGGGGTGGCCGGGGCTGCGGGCGTCGCTGTCGCTGGTGCTGGGGCTCGGGTTGTGCGGGGTGCCGTACTCGGGTCCTGATGTGGGCGGGTTCGACGGCAGTCCGTCGCCGGAGCTGTATCTGCGGTGGTTCCAACTGGGTTCGTATCTGCCGCTGTTCCGTACGCATGCGGCGATCGGGGCGGGTCGTCGTGAGCCGTGGGAGTTCGGCGACGAGGTGCTCGGGCACGCGCGCGAGGTGCTCGTCGAGCGCAGGCGGCTGCTGCCGTACTTCGTGACCCTCGCCCATCTCGCGCGGCGTACGGGTGCCCCCTATGTGCGGCCGTTGTGGTGGGGGAACCCTGAGGACAGGGCCTTGCGGGACTGTGAGGACGCGTTCCTGCTCGGCGATTCGTTGCTGGTGGCGCCGGTTCTGGAGAGCGGTGCGGTGCGGCGGGCGGTGCGGTTGCCTCAGGGGCGCTGGTACGACACGGCGACCGGCAAGTCGTATGAAGGGCCCGCGAAGGTGGTGGTGGACGCTCCGCTGTCGCGCATTCCGGTGTTTGCGCGCGCGGGCACGGTGTTGCCCGTGCGTGGCTGCGACGGAGGCCTGGAGCTGGAGGCGTGGGCGCCCGCCGAGGGGCGTTCGGGTGGTGGCCTCGTGGTGGCCGACGCGGGCGACGGGTGGGCGGAGGCGGAGCTCGAACGGTTCACGTCGCGGTGGAGCGAGGGGCGGGTGGTCGTCGAGCGGGAGGGTGGCGAGGACGGACCCGCACCGGGGCGTCCGGTGCGGGTCCGGGGTGTGGACGGGTGAGGGTCAGCCGCGACCGGGGCCTTGGGGGCCGGAGGCGGCTGCTGGGTGGCCGGGGACTGCTGGCCGGGGGCTGCTGAGAGGCCGGTGACGGGGTCGGGACCGGCCGCGGGTCAGTAGCGGCCCTCGAACCACGCGTGTGCCGCCAGTGTGTGCAGCGGGAAGGCGAGCTCGTCGGGGCGGCGCAGCAGGCCCCAGCCTTCGGTCTCGTCCGTCGGCGCGGACTCCGGCAGGTCCGTGACGGGCCGCTCGGGCAGGACGCCGAAGAGCAGGAGGTGCCCGTCGGACGCGCTCATGGCGTCGGCCAGGCGGACGTCGCGGCTCTCCGCTCCGATGCCGGTCTCTTCCTTCAGCTCTCGCACGACGGCGTCGCGCCAGTCCTCCCGGTCGTCGATGAACCCGCCGGGCAGCGCGATGCCTCCCCGCGCGGGAGCGATGGTTCGGGTCACGACGACCAGGCCGGTGCCCTGGGTGTCGTACACGGGCTGCAGGGCGATCGCCACGGGCAGCGGATTGCGGTAGGCCACCGCGCCGCAGTGGGCGCAGGTGCGGGGCCAGCTCGTGGGCCGGTCCTCGTAGGACGTTCCACAGCTCGAACAGTGGGAGCCTGGAACGGAGTTGGTGGAGTGTGGGGATGCGGACACGCCGCGGACTGTATCCGATCCCTGTCGCGCCGGTCTTTCGCGGGTGGCGGTGATCCTGATAGACGCAGGGGCATGACAGGACTTGTCCCCGCTCTGCGGAATCTCGCCGTCTGTGCCGCCGCTCTGCTTTCCGTGGCCGCCGCCCCCTCCCCCGCGCACGCGCGGGCCGAGCCGAAGGCTCCGAAGGAGTTCGTCGCGCTGCGCGACGTCGACCCGACGATCATTCAGGAGATGCGCTACTTCACGCCGCACAACTTCGTGGGCGAGCCCGTCGACGGCTACAAGAAGCCGATGTGCATCCTCACCGAGCCCGCGGCGAAGGCCCTGCACAAGGCGCAGCGCCAGCTGTTGCGCAAGGGCTACTCCCTGAAGGTGTACGACTGCTACCGGCCGCAGCGGGCCGTCGACCACTTCGTGCGCTGGGCCGAGGATCTCGCCGATGAGCGCATGAAGGCGGAGTTCTATCCCCATGTCGACAAGTCGCGGCTGTTCGAGGACGGTTACATCGCGGAGAAGTCCGGGCACAGCCGGGGCTCCACCGTGGATCTGACGGTGGTCAGGCTGCCCGCCCTGCCGACCAGGCCCTACGTCCCCGGGGAGCCGCTCAAGCCGTGCTTCGGGCCGCGCGGCGAGCGCTTCCCCGACAACTCGGTGGACATGGGGACGGGCTTCGACTGCTTCGACACGCTGTCGCACACGGACGACCCCCGGATCGGCGGGAAGCAGCGCGCCAACCGCGATCTGCTGCGCAACGCGCTCGGCAAGGAGGGGTTCGTCAACCTCCCCGAAGAGTGGTGGCACTACACGTACAAGCCCGAGTCGTTCCCCGACACCTACTTCGACTTCCCCGTCTCGCGGAGGTCGCTGTACGGGAAGTGAGGACGGATGGCACCAGAGGTGCTGCAGGGGGTGTCCGGGACCACCCCCGTCGGCCCCGGACACCCCCTACCGATACTCGGACGCCAAAGAAGGCAGTCCGGTTCACTGCGTCCCCCCGGATTTCACCCCTCCGGCGAAAGTCGGCCACCTCCTGACGGAATCCGGTACCCCCTGACGAAAGGCGGTTGCCCGTGGCACACTTCTGACGTTCCGTCAGATCCAGCGCCTGGAGGAGCCTTGTCGCGCAAGCGCACACCCGTGGTGGCCAACTGGTTCGCCGGGGAGGACGACGACTTCCGCCTTCTGGGCACGCGCTGCTCGGCGTGCGCCTCCGTCTTCTTCCCCCGCGAGGACGGGTTCTGCCGCAACCCCGGCTGTGAGGGCGGGGAGCTGGCCGAGGTGCCGCTGTCGCGGCGCGGACGCGTCTGGTCGTACACCGACGGCCGCTACCGACCACCGCCTCCCTACGCCTCGGACCCGGAACTCCCCTGGGAGCCCTACACGTTGATCGCTGTGGAGCTGGCGGCGGAGCGGATGGTGGTGCTCGGACAGTCGGTTCCCGGGGTCTCCGTGACCGATCTGGAGGTCGGCATGGAGGTGGAGCTCGTCCCCGGGGTGCTGAACGAGGACAGCGGGACGATCTGGACGACATGGCACTGGCGTCCCGTGGGGGTGAGCGCATGAGCGGCGAGGTGGCGGTGCTCGGCGCGGGCATGCACCCCTGGGGCAAATGGGGGCGCGGATTCGTCGAGTACGGAGTGGCGGCGGCGCGCACAGCGCTGGCGGACGCCGGTGTCGAGTGGCGGGACGTGGGGTCCATCGTCGGGGCGGACACGGTGCGCGGCGGCTATCCGGGGTATGTGGCCGGGGCGACGTTCGCCAAGGCCCTCGGCTGGCAGGGCGCGCGCGTGGCGAGCGTGTACGCGGCCTGCGCGTCCGGCGCCCAGGCGATCAACACGGCGCGCACGCAGATCCTCGCGGGCATGGCCGACGTGGTCCTGGTGGTCGGTGCCGACGCGGCGCCCAAAGGGTTCTTCCGACCGGCAGGCGGGGACCGGCCCGACGACCCCGACTGGCTGCGGTTCCGCGCCCTCGGCGCGACCAACCCCGCCTACTTCGGGCTGTACGCGCGCCGCCGGATGGCCGTGCACGGCGACACCCTGGAGGACTTCGCCCAGGTCAAGGTGAAGAACGCCGCGGTGGGCGCGCTCAACGCCAACGCGCGCTACCGCAAGGCCGTCACCGCCGAGGAGGTCGCCGCGTCCGCCGTCGTGGCCGATCCGCTGCGGCTGCTCGACATCTGCGCCACCTCGGACGGGGCCGCGGCCCTGGTGCTCTCCAGCATGGAGTTCGCACGCCGTCGCGGCGCACCGGACCCGGTGCGCATCCGCGCGGTGTCCACGGTCACCCCGACGTATCCGACGACGGTGCTCGACCTGCCGGACATCGCCACGGACTCGGCGGCGGGCGTGGACCCCGCCGACGGGACGTTCCGCGCGTCCATCGCGCGGGCTGCGTACGAAGAAGCGGGCATAGGCCCCGAGGACATATCGCTGGCCGAGGTCTACGACCTGTCGACCGCCCTGGAACTGCAGTGGTACGAGGATCTGGGCCTGTGCGGCGAGGGCGAGGGCGCCAAGCTGCTGCGCGACGGGGTGACGGCGCCGGGCGGACGCGTGCCCGTGAACACCAGTGGGGGCCTCGCTTCCTTCGGGGAGGCCGTGCCCGCTCAGGCAATCGCCCAAGTCTGCGAGGTGACGTGGCAGTTGAGGGGGGCGGCAGGGGCGCGTCAGGTCGATGGGGCGCGTGTGGGGGTCACCGCGAACCAGGGGCTGTTCGGTCACGGCTCCTCGGTCGTCGCGGTGCGCTGAGGCCTCTCGGCGGGCCCATGGGCGGCTCGGCGGGCCCGCGGGGGATCCACGGCCCGGGGGCCCGCCACGGGCGCTGTGGAGGAAGCCCACACGCCGGTTAACCGTTGCCGTCCGCGACCTTGACGCTCCATCACCATCGGTGAACACTTCCGGGTGTCAGTCGGCGTCGCCGCACCTCGGCTCCCCGCGCTCAGAGCGTCCGCGCGCGCTAAGGGTCGGCCCAAATGGCCTGCTCAACGGGTCATCCCCCATCGGCGATCCGACTGTGACGGCACGCTCGCCATGGGCGCCGGGAGAGGCTCGGGAGACCTCTGCCTCCGGCTGCGTCAGCCGGGCGTATCCAGGCGGTAGTCGTGGGAACGCACCCTGCACGGAGGACCGGGGCGGACCGCCCCGGGCGAGGTCCTAGGAGCCGCCATGTACTCGAACGGGGACATCTTCGTCGGTGAGGTCATCGGCACCGCGATTCTGATTCTGCTCGGCGCCGGTGTGTGCGCCGCCGTCACACTCAGCCATTCGAAGGCGAAGGCCTCCGGATGGGTCGTCATCGCCTTCGGATGGGGCTTCGGCGTGCTCGCCGGCGCGTACACCGCGGGCCCGCTCTCCGGTGGCCATCTCAACCCGGCCGTCACGCTCGGCATCGCGATCGACACCGGGAAGTGGGACAAGGTCTGGATCTACGTCCTCGGGCAGATGGTCGGCGCGATGCTGGGCGCCGTCCTCGCCTACCTGGTGTACCTGGCGCAGTTCAACGCCAACGTCACGCGGGGCGCGAAGGGCGACTCGGAGGGCGTGCACGTGCCGACGCCGACGCTCGGCATCTTCTCCACCATCCCGGAGATCCGTAACCCGGTCGCCAACATCATCACCGAGGTCATCGCGACCGTTGCCCTGGTGCTGCCCATCCTGGCCTTCGGGCTCACCAAGGGGCTCGGCGAATCCGGCACGCAGACGCTGATCGTGGCCTTCCTGGTCGTCGGTATCGGCCTCTCCCTCGGTGGCCCCACGGGCTACGCCATCAACCCGGCGCGCGACCTCGGTCCGCGCATCGTGCACACGTTCCTGCCGATCCCCAACAAGGGCACGTCCGACTGGAGCTACGCCTGGGTTCCGGTGGCCGGGCCGCTGATCGGCGGAGCTCTCGCGGGCCTCATCTACAACGCAGCCTTCTGAGTCTTCTCATCAAGGGGTAGCCATGCCGGACAGCTCCGAGAAATTCGTCGCCGCCATCGACCAGGGCACCACGTCGAGCCGCTGCATCATCTTCAACCAGGACGGCGCGATCGTCGCCGTGGACCAGCGCGAGCACCGCCAGATCTTCCCCAAGCCCGGCTGGGTGGAGCACGACGCCACCGAGATCTGGTCCAAAGTGCAGGCGGTGGTCGCGGGGGCGATCGCCAAGGCCGGGCTCCGCGCCGACCAGCTGAGCGCGCTGGGCATCACCAACCAGCGGGAGACCACGGTCCTGTGGGACCGCGCGACCGGCAAGCCCGTGCACAACGCGATCGTCTGGCAGGACACCCGCACCGCGGCGCTCTGCAACGAACTGGGCGGCGCGGACGGCCAGGACCGCTTCCGCGAGCAGACAGGACTGCCCCTGGCGAGCTACTTCTCCGGGCCCAAGGCCGCCTGGCTGCTCGACAACGTGCCGGGGCTCAGGGCCCGCGCCGAGCGGGGCGAAATAGCCTTCGGCACCATCGACTCCTGGCTGATCTGGAACCTCACGGGCGGCACCGACGGCGGCAAGCACGTCACCGACGTCACCAACGCGGGCCGCACCATGCTGATGAACCTGGAGACGCTCCAGTGGGACGCGTCGATCCTGTCGGCGATGAACGTCCCCGAAGCGGTCCTTCCGGAGATCAGGTCGTCGTCCGAGGTGTACGGCACCGCGGTGGGCCAGCTCTCCGGAGTGCCCGTCGCCTCCGCCCTCGGCGACCAGCAGGCGGCCGTCTTCGGACAGGCCTGCTACGACACGGGGACGGCCAAGAACACGTACGGCACGGGCAGCTTCCTGCTGCTCAACACCGGCAACCGGCCCGTCCCCTCGAAGAGCGGACTGCTCACGACGATGGGCTACAAGATCGGCTCCGAGGCGCCCGTGTACTGCCTGGAGGGGTCCATCGCGATCACCGGCGCCCTGGTGCAGTGGTTCCGGGACCAGCTCGGCATCATCCGCAACGCGGATGAGATCGAGACGCTGGCGGCGAGCGTGGACGACAACGGCGGGGCGTACATCGTGCCTGCGTTCTCCGGCCTCTACGCCCCCTACTGGCGTTCCGACGCGCGCGGTGTCGTCACCGGGCTCACCCGGTACGTCACCAAGGCGCACCTCGCACGCGCCGTCCTGGAGGCGACGAGCTGGCAGACACGCGAGGTCGTGGACGCGATGTACCAGGACTCCGGGGTGCGGATCACCACCCTCAAGGTGGACGGCGGCATGACCAAGAACAACCTCCTGATGCAGCATCAGGCGGACGTCCTGGGGGTGCCGGTGATCCGTCCCAAGGTCTCCGAGACCACGTGTCTGGGGGCGGCGTACGCGGCAGGGCTCGCGACCGGCGTGTGGAACGACCTCGACGAGCTCAAGGCGCACTGGCAGCAGGACGTCGAGTGGACGCCGCGCATGGACGCCGACTCCCGGGACCGCGAGTTCCACAACTGGCGCAAGGCTGTGGAGCGGAGCTTCGGCTGGCTCGACGAGGACGGGGGCTGAGCCGAGCGGGACTGCGGTCCGTACCCCAGTCGGCGGGGGTACGGGCCGCGGCTGTGGCCGCGGGGCCCGCGCTACGTAGTGGCGGGTTCCCGTGCCGCCGCAGCCGTTGCCATCGCGTGTTCGACGACGTCGATGAGGACGTCCTTGACCGTCTCGCGGTCACGCGCGTCGCAGAGCACGACGGGCACGTCGTCGTCGAGGTCGAGGGCCTGGCGCACGACGTCGGCAGGGTAACGGGAGGCTCCGTCGAAGCAGTTGACGCCGACGACGAAGGGTATGGAGCGCCGCTCGAAGTAGTCCACGGCGGCGAAGCAGTCCTCCAGGCGCCGGGTGTCGGCGAGGACCACCGCGCCCAGGGCCCCGGTCGCCAGCTCGTCCCAGAGGAACCAGAAGCGGTCCTGTCCCGGCGTGCCGAAGAGGTACAGGACCAGGTCCTCGCGGAGCGTGATCCGGCCGAAGTCCATGGCCACCGTGGTGGTGTTCTTGCCCGCGACGCCGCTCGTGTCGTCGACGGGCCTGCCGACCTCGCTGAGGGTCTCCTCGGTGCGCAGCGGCTTGATCTCGCTGACCGCGCCGACCAGCGTCGTCTTGCCGACACCGAAACCGCCCGCCACGAGGATCTTCAGCGTGACCGGCTCGACGGGGGCCTTGCCGCGCTCACTACGCTTGAAGATCATCGCTCACTTCTCCTGGATCAGTGGTGTCGCGCGGGGCCGGTCCGTATCCGCCGCCGCCGGGGGTTTCGATCACGAGTACGTCGCCGGGGGCCAGGTCGGCCGAGTCACTGCCGCCGAGCTCCACGACGGAACCGTCCGCGCGTTCCACGCGGTTGGCGCCGAGCGTGCCGGGGGCGCCGCCCGCCATGCCGTACGGCGCGACCTTGCGGTGCTGCGACAGGGTGGAGACGGTCATCGGCTCTCGGAACCGGATGCGGCGCACGGCGCCGTCGCCGCCCCGCCACGTCCCGGCCCCGCCACTGCCCTTGCGCACGGCGAACTCCTCCAGGAGGACGGGCAGCCGCCACTCCAGGACCTCGGGGTCGGTGAGCCGGGAGTTGGTCATGTGGGTCTGTACGACGGGCGCCCCGTCGAAGCCGTCGCCCGCTCCGGAGCCCGAGGCCACCGTCTCGTAGTACTGGTGGCGGTCGTTGCCGAACGTGACGTTGTTCATCGTGCCCGAGCCCTCCGCCTGTACGCCCAGGGCTGCGTAGAGCGCACCCGTGATGGCCTGTGAGGTCTCCACGTTCCCTGCGACGACGGCCGCGGGCGGCTCGGGCGCGAGCAGCGAGCCCGGGGGCACGATGATGCGCAGGGGGCGCAGGCAGCCGTCGTTGAGGGGGATGTCGTCGGCGACGAGGGTGCGGAAGACATACAGGACGGCGGCGTTGACCACCGCGAAGGGCGCGTTGAAGTTCGTGGCGAGCTGTGGTGACGTACCGCTGAAGTCGATGGTCGCCGTGCGTTCCGCGCGGTCCACGGTGACACGGACGTGGATCAAGGCGCCCGAGTCCGTTCGATAGGCGAACTCGCCCTCTTCGAGGACGTCGATGACGCGGCGCACGGAGTCTTCGGCGTTGTCCTGGACGTGCTGCATGTACGCCTGGACGACGTCGAGGCCGAAGTCGTCGATCATGCGGTTGACCTCGTCGACGCCCTTCTGGTTGGCGGCGATCTGGGCGCGCAGGTCGGCGAGGTTGGTGTCCGGGTTGCGCGAGGGATACGGAGCGTCGGTGAGCAGGCTCCGGGTCTCGGTCTCGCGGAAACGGCCCTCTTCTACAAGAAGCCAGTTGTCGAAGAGGATGCCCTCCTCGTCGATGGTGCGGCTGTCGGCCGGCATGGATCCGGGGGCGATGCCGCCGATCTCGGCGTGGTGGCCGCGCGAGGCCACGTAGAAGAGGATCCGCTCCCCCGAAGTGCCGTGCTCCCCCGGCCTGTCGAAGACCGGGGTGATGACCGTGACGTCGGGGAGGTGCGTCCCGCCGTGGTACGGGTCGTTGACGGCGTAGGTGTCCCCGGGGCGCATGCCGCTGCCGCGGCGCTCGATGACTTCCTTGACGCTGGTGCCCATCGAGCCCAGGTGCACGGGGATGTGCGGGGCGTTGGCGACGAGGTTGCCTTCGGGGTCGAAGAGCGCGCAGGAGAAGTCGAGTCGCTCCTTGATGTTCACCGACTGGGACGTGGACTCCAGGCGGGCGCCCATCTGTTCGGCGATGGACATGAAGAGGTTGTTGAAGACTTCGAGGAGGACGGGGTCGGCCGCGGTGCCCGCGGTGGAACTCTCCGGTGCCTGGACGCGTTCCATGACCAGGTGCCCTGTGGTCGTCGTCGAAGCCTGCCAGCCGTCGTCCACGACCGTCGTGGCTCCGGCCTCGGTGATGATCGCAGGCCCGGTGACGGCCTTGCCGGGCGGGAGCTGCTCGCGGCGGTGCAGGAGGACGTCACGTCGGCTGCCGCCGGTGTGCAGGCGGACCTGCTGCGGGGTG
Organism: Streptomyces sp. NPDC004732; assembly: GCF_040609235.1. Lineage (NCBI taxonomy): Bacteria > Bacillati > Actinomycetota > Actinomycetes > Kitasatosporales > Streptomycetaceae > Streptomyces > Streptomyces sp. NPDC004732. The sequence goes on along the minus strand of NZ_JBEXJR010000006.1, from coordinate 598,932 downwards.
CCCGGTGTCACCTCGTCCGCCGATGTCGAGAGGTCGGGCGGTTCGGTGACTCCGGTGGCCTCGACGGAGAGGGCCTCCACGACGACGGGCCGGTCCAGGGTGAAGGAGTACGTGGCGCGGTGCCGGTCCTCGAAGTCCCCGGTCATGGTGTCGGGGTCCGTGAGCTCCACGGTCAGGGCGGTGTCCGTGCCGTCGTATCGGAGTTGGGCGCGGCGCGTGACGTGGATGCGGTCGGTCGGCACGTCCTCGGCGAGGAGTTCGTCGCGGGCCGCGCTCTCCAGGTCGTCGGCGGTCTTCAGGACGTGGGGCATCGACGACGCCGACAGGGGCGTCTCCACGGACTGCTCGCGCATCGCAGTGGTGTCGGCGAGTCCGATGCCCAGGGCGGAGAGGACACCGGCCATCGGCGGGACGAGGACGGTGCGGATGCCCAGCGAGTCGGCGACCATGCACGCGTGCTGGCCGCCCGCGCCGCCGAACGTGGTCAGGGCGTACCGCGTGACGTCGTGGCCCTTCTGGACCGAGATGCGCTTGACGGCGCCCGCGATGTTGGCGACCGCGATCCGCAGATAGCCCTCCGCCACCTGTTCGGGCGTGCGGTCGTCGCCCGTCGCCGCCCGGATCTCCTCGGCGAGGGCCGCGAAGCGGTCGCGGACGAGGTCGCCGTCGAGGGGCTGGTCCCCGCCCGGGCCGAACACCGCGGGGAAGTGGTCGGGCTGGATGCGGCCGAGGGCGATGTTGGCGTCGGTGACGGTGAGCGGCCCACCGTTCCGGTAGCTCGCCGGGCCGGGGTCGGCGCCCGCCGAGTCGGGGCCCACGCGGTAGCGGCTGCCGTCGAAGTGGAGCACGGAGCCGCCGCCCGCGGCGACGGTGTGGATGTCGAGCATGGGGGCGCGCAGGCGGACCCCGGCGATCTGGGTGGTGAAGACCCTCTCGTACTCGCCCGCGTAGTGCGACACGTCCGTCGAGGTGCCGCCCATGTCGAAGCCGATGACGCGGTCGAATCCGGCGAGGCCCGACATGCGGGCCATGCCCACGATGCCGCCCGCGGGCCCGGAGAGGATCGCGTCCTTGCCGCGGAACGTTCCCGCCTCCGTGAGGCCGCCGTTCGACTGCATGAACATCAGCCGTACGCCCTGGAGTTCGTCGGCGACGTGCTGCACGTAGCGGCGCAGGACGGGTGACAGATACGCGTCGACGACCGCGGTGTCGCCGCGCGGGACGAGTTTCATGAGGGGGCTGACCTCGCTGGAGAGCGAGACCTGCGGGAAGCCGGTGCGACCGGCGAGTGCACCGATGGCCTGCTCGTGTGCGGGGTACAGGTGGCTGTGCATGCAGACCACCGCCACCGAGCGGATCCCGTCGGCGTACGCCTGCCGCAGCGGCCCCTCAAGCCGGTCCAGGTCGGGTGCGCGCAGGACCTCGCCGTCGGCGGCGACGCGCTCGTCGACCTCGATGACGCGGTCGTAGAGGAGTTCGGGCAGGACGATCTCGCGGGCGAAGATCTGCGGGCGGTTCTGGTAGGCGATGCGGAGGGCGTCGCGGAAGCCGCGGGTGATGACCAGGGCGGTGGGTTCGCCCTTGCGCTCCAGGAGGGCGTTGGTGGCGACGGTGGTACCCATGCGGACGGCCTCCACCTGCGCGGTGGCGGCGCCGTCTCCGGTCGCCGGTCCGGCTGTCGCGGCCCCGTCCGTCGCCGCTCCGTCCAGCAGTTCACGGATCCCCGCGACCGCCGCGTCGCGGTAGCGCGCGGGGTTGTCGGAGAGGAGTTTGTGCGTGCGGAGACTGCCGTCCGGGTGCCTCGCGACGATGTCGGTGAAGGTACCGCCCCTGTCGACCCAGAACTGCCAGCCAGTCACGTTCTCACTCCCGCTTCCGCGCTGTTCAGAGCGCCCGGAGGCCGCTGATCACGTCGCGCAGAATACTCTCGTCCGGCAGCTCGGCGGGGGGCACGGGGCGGGTCACGTGCACCAGTTCGCCGTCCACGAGGTCCCCTATGAGCACGCGGACCACGCCGATGGGCAGGTCGAGCTCGGCCGCCAGCTCGGCGACCGACTGGGGCGTGTCACGGCACAGCTCGACTATGTCCACGTGCTCCGGAGACAGCGTCTGGTCCGCCTCCGGGATGCCGATGGCGTGGGCCTCGGTGAGGACGACCGCGATCAGGTCGAGCCGGTGCTGCCCGTTGCTCGTGGTGCGGCCGCGCGTCATGGCGTACGGACGCACGACCGGGCCTGCGTCGTCGTCGAACCAGCGGGGCGTCTCCTGTGCCCCCGGTAACTTCCGCGTCGTCGTTGCTCTCTGCGTTCTCTGCGTCCCTCGACCGTCGTCGCTCATGACCTCCCACTACCCCCCGGCGGGCAGATCCGTGCGCGGTGCCGTACCCAGATGCACACCCACGCGCTTGACCAGCAGCGTCATTTCGTACGCCACCAGGCCGACGTCGGAGTCCGCGTCCGCGAGGACGGCGAGGCAGCTGCCGTCGCCCGCGGCCGTGACGAAGAGGAAGGCGTCGTCGAGCTCGACCACGGTCTGGCGGACCCGGCCCGCCTCGAAGTGCCGGCCGACCCCCTTGGCGAGGCTGTGGAACCCGGAGGCGACGGCAGCGAGGTGCTCGCTGTCCTCCCTGGTCAGGTTCTTCGACACACCGGTCGGCAGGCCGTCTCCGGAGAGCACCAGTGCCTTGCGGATGCTGGCGACGCGCTGCACCAGGTCGTCGAGGAGCCAGTTCAGCTCACCCCGTCCCCCGGTCGTGGTGGTGCGTGCGTCGGCATTCGGTGCGGTCATCGACCGTCCCCCTCGGATGTCGTTCCTGGTGCTGTGCCGTTCGTGGCGTCGTCGCCCGCGGCGTTTTCGTCGCGGCCGCGCTGCCAGCCCCGCTGGAGCGATGCCATGCGGCTGCGTACCTCTTCGGCGTCGCGCTCCTCCGGCCGGGTCTCGGCGCGCGGGGAGCGGCGTTCGGGTCCGTCCTTCAACTGCGGGGCCAGGTTGGCCTGCCGGACGCGGCGGGGCAGTCCGCCCGCGGTGGTCGTGGTGGTCCGGTCCCTGGGTGCTCGGTCTTCGGTGGTGCGGTCCTGCGCGCCGCGGCGGCCGCGACGCGGGAGGTCGGACGGCGCGTCGTCGACGGCCGTGACGTCGTGGTGCGGAGGCAGCAGGCCGGGCCAGGAGGGCTGCTGCTGCGGGCGCTGCGGGGACGGGAAGTCGTCCTCGGCCGCCGGGGCCAGCGGCCTGCTCTCCGAAGGCCTGTCCTCCGGGAAGCGGTCGTCCTCCTGGAAGGGGTTGCCCTCCTGGAAGCGGCCGTCGTCGGTGAAGCGGCTGTCCTGGGTCCTGCCTCCGGGGAAGCGGCTGTCCTGCGACCTGTCGTCGGGGAACCGGCTGTCCTGGGGTTTGGCATGGGTCACCGGGCGGCCGTTGGAGCGGACCAGCTTCGGGGTCCTGCGGCGCGGCAGCGGAACGGGGCCTCCGGAGTGGGCGTCCTCGGCGAGGGCGTCGTCGGCACCGGTGGGCACGGTGTCCCGGCGGGTCGGCTCCGCGCGGCCCGCCTCGCGGTCGTCGCGGGCCTGCTGGTGCTGTTCCGCGGGCGGGCCCGCCACCCGGCGTCGGGGCCGGAAGATGCCGCCGCGCTCGCTGTCCTCGTCATCGAGAGCGCCGGGGAAGCCGTCGAGGTCGGCCATGCCGACGGGCGCCTCCAGCTCGACGGGGCCATCGAGGACCGAAGCGGGCAGGCCCGGCAGCTGCACGGGCACCTGGGCGAGGGCCGCGGTGCGGTCGACTCCCTGGTCGGCGCCCGCCACGGCCTCCTTGGTCTGCGCGCGGTCGATCCGGAAGCCGGTGCCGTCGGTGTCGGGCACGTCGTCGGTGAGCAGGGACTCGGGCACGAAGACGACGGCGGTCGTGCCGCCGTACGGCGAGGGCTGCAGCGAGACGCGGACACGCTGGCGCTGCGCGAGACGGCTGACCACGAAGAGGCCGAGCCGGTCGGTGTCGGACAGTTCGAACTCGGGGGTCTCCGCAAGGCGCAGGTTGGCGTCCAGGAGGGCGTCGGGGGTCATGCCGAGGCCCCGGTCGTGGATCTCCAGGGTGAAGCCGTTGGCGACGTGCTCACCGAGGACCTGCACGGCGGTGTGCGGCGGCGAGAACACCGTGGCGTTCTCCAGGAGCTCCGCCATGAGGTGCGTGAGGTCGGCGACAGCGGGTCCGGTGACCGCGATGCGGGGCAGGCGGCGCACCTCGATGCGTTCGTAGTCCTCGACCTCGGCGACGGCCGCGCGGACGACGTCCATGAGCTGGACGGGCTTGCGCCACTGTCGCGACGGGGCGGCGCCGGACAGGATCACGAGACCCTCGGCGTGCCGCCGCATGCGGGTGGTCAGGTGGTCGAGGCGGAACAGGTCGGCGAGCTCGTCGGTGTCCTCGGTCCTGCGCTCCATGGTGTCCAGGAGCGTGAGCTGCTTGTGCAGCAGGACCTGGCTGCGGCGGGCGAGGTTGACGAAGACTTCAGAGACGCCGTGGCGCAGGTCGGCCTGTTTGACGGTGGCCTCGACGGCGGCGCGCTGCAGGGTGTTGAGGGCCTGGCCGACCTGGCCGATCTCGTCCTTGCCGTACGTCAGCCGGGGCGCCTCGGTCTCCACGTCGACCTGCTCACCGGCGGCGAGGCGGCGCAGCACGCCGGGCAGCCGGACACCTGACGCCTCGTGGGCGTCGAGGCGCAGGCGGCGCAGGTCCCTGATGAGGCTGCGGCCGATGCGTACGGACATGAAGAGCGACAACAGGAGTGCGAGCAGACCGAGGACACCGGCCGCGATGACCCGGACGATCACACCGACGGCCGCGGGCTCGACGCGGTCCTGGAAGCGGTCGGTCGCCTCGATGTTGCTCTCGGAGAGCTGCTTGAGCACGCGGCCCGCCGCCTCGTCCCAGTGGGCGGAGGTGACCTTGTGCGGGGTGCCTGCCCCGGATTCGATGATGGCCTGCTCGGCCTTGCGCAGCTGGGTGGTCTCGGTGCCGTTCCAGTAGCGCTCGTAGCGGGCGCGGTCGTCCTCGGGGAGCTGCGCGAAGTTCACTTCGAAGAGGAGTCCGCGCTGGGCGCGGAGCTCGGTGGCCTGCCGGATCTCGGCCTTGGTGAGCCGTCCCGCGACGAGCGCCGAACCGATCAGCGCGTCCTCGCGGGAGAGCAGTTCACGCGCGCGGGTGGCGCCGACGAGTGCACGGCCCTGCTGGTCGTACTTCATGTCGTCGAGGCCGGAGAAGCCGTTGAGCGTGGAGAGCAGGTCGAAGTAGGGGTCGATCAGCTTGGTGTACATGTTCAGGGCGCCGATCCGGGTGATCGTGCCCTCTTCGACGCTGCGGCGCAGCGGCTCGATGCTGTCGAAGGCCTCGACGAGCTCGTTGAGCCGCTTGCGCGAATCCCCGCTGAGGCCGTCACGGACGTCCGGGTCCTGGGCGTTGGCACGGATCTTGTCGATCATGTCGTCGGTCGCGGTGCGGCTGCGGCGCAGCGCGCCCGTGGCGTCCGAGGCCCGGGGGTCGGCGAGATAGACGAGGGTCTGGCGGCGCTCCCGTTGGATGACCCGCGCCGTGTCCTCGACCGGATAGGCGAGCTTGTCCACCACGTTGACCGAGTCGACCAGGCTCAGTGCCTGTCGGCCCGTGACCACGGTGGCAAAGGCCCAGATCGCCGTAAGAGAGAGCAGCGGCACGAGCAGCAGCGCCACGATCTTCCGGCGGATGGACTTCCCGCGAAAGCGCATGGCGTCCCCCAGATCGGCCCCCTGCGGCCGTTGCACGGGCCAGGGGCACACATGTGCGTCAACAAACGGCGCGAGCCTACTACTGACTCACGGGCAACTCGAAGGCGCATCCGAACGCTTTTCAGCCGTGACGCGAAAGGGACATCCCTAGTTGTCCCTCCATTACGGGAGATTGCGTCCCAGCATGTGGCGCATGCAAGCAGGAGCCATCCGCCGTTGTACGCACGCCAGTTGGCCTGATCTATTCGCTCCACGGAAGCGGAACGGGAATCTTTCGGATCTCTCGTTCGTCTTTGAATGAGAGAGCCGCGGATCGAGGGATCGAGGGCAGTTCACCGGCCCGCCTCGGGTACGTCACGGGGCAGGCGACATGAAGTGCGGCAAAACGGGCAGCCACTCGTGAGCGGCGGGGGGAGTGACGAGATGATGGGTACGGCAGAGCGCCACAGGGAGTCGGGCAGTGGCGCGGTGGACGGGGGCGCGGCGGCGCGGGAGATCGCTCCGCAGAGGGCTGCCGCACAGAGGCCTGTTCCGCGGAGGCCTGCCCCTCAGGGGCGCGTATCCGTGGAGCGCGAGAGCGTGGAGCGCGAAATGGCTGAGCAACGACCGCCGTTGTGGGTCGAGGAGCCCGCCCGCAGAAGGCGGTTGCCCGATCCGGTGCGCACGGCCGCGGTGCGGGCCGTGATCATAGTGGCGCTGACGCTCGTGCAGGCCATGGTCGCCTTCCTGGCGGCGCTCGCCGGGTCGTGGCTCTCCTTCCCCATGGTGCTCAGCAGCGTGGCCAGCACGGTCGTGGCCACGTGGGGCGTGCTCGACGTGTGGGTGACCCGCCAGGTGTGGAACCAGCGGAACGGCGTGGTGTCGATGCCGAGCAGCACGGCGCGGCGGCTGCGGCGCGAGCGGCGCCGGGCCCGCCGTCAGGCGCGGGCCGCGGCGCGCGGGAAGGACCGCATACAAGGGCGCAGCGGGCCGGGGCAGTTGTCGCACCCCTGAGCGGAACCGACCGTACGGTGCCGATGGGACGGGACGGACGCACCCTCGGGTGGCGCCCTTGGGGTCTCAGACCCCGGCGAGTTCCGCCGCCCGGTCGGCCGCCAGCCCTCTGCGCAGCTTCATGAAGGGACGGGCGCGGTCGACGGCGAGGACCGCCGTGGTCCGTCCGGCGCGCTCATAGACGGCAAGGAGCCCCTCGCCGCGCCCGCCTCCCGCCGGGCTGCCCAGGCCGTCCGGCGAGCCGTCGACGATGCGCACGGTGTCCCCGTCGCCCCGCCGTCCGGCGAACTGGATGCGGGAGCCGTACTGATCGGACCAGAAGTAGGGCAGCGGTCGCAGGGTCTCGATCGTGTGGCCCGCCAGCAAGTTCCGTACGGCTACGCGCGGTTGCTCCGTGGCACTCGTCCAGTGCTCGGCGCGGACCCCGCCCGCTCTGGCGACGTCCCCCACCGCGACGACTTGGGGCAGCGCGGTGACGCAGCCGTCGCCGCACAGCACACCGTCGTCCACGGGTAGGGAGGAGCCCGCGAGCCAGCCCGCGTTGGGTGTCGCCCCGATGCCGACGACGACCACGTCGGCGGGGAGCAGCCGCCCGTCGGACAGTTCGACGGCGGTGACGGAGCCACGGGCCCGAGCGGTCGGTGCGCCACGAAGCCCCGCCACGCCGACGCCCGTCAGGAGCCTGGCCCCGCCGTGTGTGTGCAGTCCCGCGCACACCTCTGCCATCTCGGGGCCGAGTTGGGCCGTGAGCGGCAGCGGTGCCGCCTCGACGACGGTGACGTCATGACCGAGCGCTACGCACGAGGACGCGGTCTCGGCGCCGATGAAGCCGCCGCCGATCACCACGACGCGCCGGGGACCGCGCGTCAGTTCCGCCCGCAGTGCGCGGGCGTCGTCCAGGGTGCGCAGGGTGTGGACTCCGGTGAGCGGGGGCCCGGGGAGCCGTCGGGCCGATGCCCCGGTGGCGATGACGACACCGTCGCCCGCCACGGTGCGGCCGTCGTCGAGGACGACCGTGCGGCCGCGCGCGTCGAGGGACCTGACACGTGTGCCGAGCCTCCACTCGGCGGCGAGTTCCGCCGTCTCCTCCTCGTCGGTGAGGGCGAGTTGACTCTCGTCCGCGGTGCCGTCGAGGAAGCCCTTGGACAAGGGCGGCCGGTCGTAGGGCCGGTGCGGTTCGGCCCCGATGACGACCAGGCGGCCGTCGAATCCCTGGGCGCGCAGCTCCCTGGCCGCGTACAGACCGGCGAGGGAGGCGCCCACCACGATGGCGGTCCTCATGCCGCGGATCCCTTCTCGGTGGCGACGAGCACATGGATGACGCCGTCCTCGACGTACACCTGGTGGGTGCGCACGGGGCGGCGCGCGGGCAGGCACGTGGGACTGCCGGTGCGAAGATCGAATGACGCGGCGTGCAGTGGGCATTCGACCAGACAGCCCTCCAGCCATCCCTCCGACAGGGAAGCATCCTGGTGGCTGCACGTGTCGTCGATGGCGTAGAGCTCGCCGTCGGCGTTGAACACCGCGACGGGCGGTGTGGTGTCAAGGCGGACGGATTCGCCCGCGGGGAGGTCTTCAAGGCGGCATACGGGGATCATGGGCCCCCCTCTTGGAGTCATTCGGCGCGGTCCTGGGCCCTTGGTGGACCAAGACCCTTCGGTAACATGATGTTTCGCATGGCGCACGAGGGAGCGCTATGCGCAACAGAATCCGGGTGGGGCGCCCATCACGTCAAGGGCTTCCCGAAGACGCGGCTTCAACAAGCCGCCAGGTGGTGAGAGTTCAGATATGACGGGCGACCGGAAACAGGCTGATCAGGACAGGGCGCCCAGCGCCGAACCGCGGGAGAGGCCGTCGAAGGGGGCGGCCGGATCCGTCCAGTCCGTGGACCGCGCGGTGAGCGTGCTGGAGATCCTCGCGCGGCACGGCGAGGCCGGGGTCACCGAGATCGCCGATGAGCTGGGCGTCCACAAATCGACGGCCTTCCGGCTGCTCGGCGTGCTCGAGAACCGGGGCCTGGTCGGCCAGGCGAAGGACCGCGGGAAGTACTTCCTGGGCGCGGGCGTACTCCGCCTCGCGGGGGCGGCGGCAGTGCGCATGGACATCTCGCAGGAGGGCGGCCCCGTCTGCCGCGAGCTCGCGGACGAGCTGGGCGAGACGGTCAACATAGCGGTCCTGGACGACGACGCCGCGGTCAACATCATGCAGGCCCGCGGCCCGGCCTCGGTGACGGCGCAGAACTGGCTGGGCCGACGCACCCCGCTGCACGCCACGTCCAGCGGAAAGGTGCTCCTCGCCCATCTGCCGACGACCCTGCGCGAGGGCCTGATGGCCCGCACCCTGCCGCGCCTGACCGAGCACACGGTGACCGGCACGGTGGCGCTGCGCGGGGATCTTGACGCCGTGGTCGATCAGGGATTCGCCGTCGCCGTCGAGGAGTTGGAGGTCGGCCTCGCCGCCGTCGCCGCGCCGGTGCGCGCGCACGACGGCAAGGTGATCGGCGCCCTCAGCGCCTCCGGTCCCGTCTACCGGCTGACCGAGGACCGTCTCACCGAGCTCGCCAAGCGCACCGTCGCCGCCGCCGTCGAGCTCTCCCGGCGGATGGGGTACGGCTTCTGATTCTCGCGCCGGGACACGGCCGCTGAATTTTCCGCGCCCGGCCCGCGCCGCCCCGGTGCGGGCCGGGCGCGGGGCCCCGCGGATTTCCGCGGACGAAGCGTCGCAGCGTACGAACACATGAGGGCGGGGCCGTGAGTTCACGGCTCCGCCCTCCCGCATGTGTGCGCGCCCCCGCGCGCTCCCAGGAACGGCGAAGGCTTGGCTCCGCCCCCTTGACGGCCCCTTGATGGCGTTCTCACTATGTCTCTCATAGCGCAACCGAACGTGCACTACGCAACAACGCAGCCACGCCGTGCGCAACAGCAGAGGAGTCTGGCCGTGCCCCACGAGGTCCGTGCCGTCGTCGCCCAGAAGAAGGGCGCACCCGTAGAGGTGCAGACGATCGTCGTGCCAGATCCCGGCCCCGGAGAGGTTCTCGTCTCCGTACAGGCCTGCGGGGTCTGCCACACGGATCTGCACTACCGGGAGGGCGCGATCAATGACGACTTCCCGTTCCTGCTCGGCCACGAGGCGGCCGGCACCGTGGAGGCGGTCGGCGCCGACGTCGACGGCCTCGTCCCCGGCGACTGCGTCGTGATCGCCTGGCGCGCCCCCTGCGGGGCCTGTCGTTCCTGTCTCCGCGGCCGCCCCTGGTACTGCTTCGACTCGCGCAACGCCGCCCGGCCCATGACCCTCCTGGACGGCACACCGCTGAGCCCCGCCCTCGGCATCGGCGCCTTCGCCGAGAAGACGCTGGTCGCCGCCGGACAGGCCGTGAAGGTCGACCCGGCGGCCCGGCCCGAGGCCGTGGCCCTCATCGGCTGCGGCGTGATGGCGGGGTACGGGGCCGCGGTGAACACCGGCGGGGTGGGCCGCGGCGACACCGTCGCCGTCATCGGCTGCGGCGGCGTCGGGAACGCCGCGGTCGCCGGGGCATCCCTGGCCGGGGCCCGCCGCGTCATCGCCGTCGACATCGACGAGGCCAAGCTGGACGGGGCGACCCGGTTCGGCGCCACGCACACCGTCAACTCCCGCGGCACCGACCCGGTTGCGGCGGTCCGGGAGCTGACCGGCGGCCACGGCGTCGACGTCGCCATCGACGCGGTCGGCACCCCGTCGACGTACAAACAGGCCTTCTACATGCGTGATCACGCGGGCGTGCTGGTCCAGGTCGGGGTGCCCGACCCGGAGATGACGGTCGATCTGCCGCTGATCGACCTCTTCTCCCGCGGCGGCGCCCTCAAGTCGTCCTGGTACGGCGACTGCCTGCCCACCAGGGACTTCCCGATCCTCGTCGACCAGTACCTGACCCGCCGCCTCGACCTGGGCGGGTTCGTCTCCGAGACGATCACGCTCCACCAGGTGGAGGAGGCGTTCACGAGGATGCAGCGCGGCGAGGTGCTGCGATCGGTGGTGGTCCTGTGAGCCCCGACCGGCCCGAAGGGCCCCGCGTGGTCGTGATCGGCGCCGGGATCGTCGGCTGCTCCCTCGCCGACGAGCTGACCGCCCGCGGCTGGACCGACGTCACCGTCCTCGACCAGGGGCCGCTGCCCGCACCCGGCGGCTCCACCTCGCACGCACCAGGCCTGGTCTTCCGGACCGGCCCCTCCAAGACGCTCACCGCGTTCGCCACGTACACCGTGGAGAAGTTCAACGCCCTTGAAGTGGACGGACTCCCCTGCTTCAACCCCGTCGGCGGCCTGGAGCTCGCCACCACGCCCGAGCGCTGGGCCGACCTGCACCGCAAGGCGGGTTTCGCCGCGTCCTGGGGCGTGCGCGCCGAGCTGGTCGGCCCCGCGCGCTGCAAGGAGCTGTGGCCGCTCATCGACGAGACCCAGGTGTACGGAGGGCTGTACACGCCCGAGGACGGCCTGGCCCGCGCCGTGCCCGCCTGCCGCGCGCAGATGGAACGGGCACGCGCGCGTGGAGCACGTTTTCTCGAACGGCACACCGTGACGGGCATCGAGCGGGATGGTGGCCGCGTCACCGCCGTCGTCACCGACCGCGGCACCTTCCCCGCCGACCACGTCGTCTCGGCGGCGGGCTTCTGGGGGCCGGTGATCGGGCGGATGGCGGGTGTCGACATCCCCCTGCTGCCGCTCGCCCACCAGTACGTAAAGACGGCGCCCCTGCCCGAGCTCGCGGGTCTCAACGACCCGCGCACGGAGGCCTCTCGGCCGATCCTGCGCCATCAGGACCGCGACCTGTACTTCCGTGAGCACACCGACCGCATCGGCATCGGCTCGTACGCCCATCGCCCGCTGCCCGTCGACCCGTTCACGGTCCCCGCGTACGACGACGCCGAGGACATGCCGTCCTCGTACCCCTTCACCGAGGAGGACTTCGCGCCCAGCTGGGAGGAGTGCCGACAGCTCCTCCCCGCGCTGAAGGCGGCGGAGATCGCGGAGGGCTTCAACGGCGTCTTCTCCTTCACGCCCGACGGCATGCCCGTGCTCGGCGAGTCCCGCGCGCTGCGGGGCTTCTGGCTGGCCGAGGCCGTCTGGGTGACGCACTCCGCGGGCGTCGCCAAGGCGGTCGCCGAGTGGATGGTCGACGGGCGGCCCGCACTCGACGTGCACGACTGCGAGCTGACCCGCTTCGAGGACGCTCAGCGCTCCCCCGCGTACGTGGCGGAGCGCGGCGCACAGCAGTTCGTCGAGGTCTACGACGTCATCCACCCGCTCCAGCCGATGGACCGGCCACGCCCCCTACGGGTCAGCCCCTTCCACATCCGCCAGCAGGAGCTGGGAGCGGTCTTCCTGGAGGGCGGCGGGTGGGAGCGCCCGCACTGGTACGAGGCCAACGCCCCACTGGCCGAGGGCTTCGAGGGCCAGGGTCGCGACGACTGGGCGGCCCGCCACTGGTCCCCCGTCGCGGCGGCCGAGGCGCGCGCCACTCGCGAGCGGGTCGCCCTCTACGACATGACGCCGCTGCGCCGCCTGGAGGTCACGGGGTCCGGCGCCCTGGCCTTCCTGCAGCGCATGACCTCCAACAACCTGGCCAAGAAGCCGGGTTCGGTCACCTACACGCTCCTCCTCGACGAGGCCGGAGGCATCCGCTCCGATCTGACCGTGGCACGGCTGGCTCCCGACCGGTTCCAGGTGGGCGCCAACTCCCCCGCCGACCTCGACTGGCTGCTCCGCCACGCGCCCGACGACGTCCACCTCAGGGACATCACCTCGGGGACCTGCTGCGTCGGCGTGTGGGGTCCGCTGGCCCGCGCGCTCGTCCAGCCGCTCACCCGCGATGACTTCTCGCACGAGGCGTTCGGCTACTTCAAGGCCAAGGAGACGTACATCGGGCACGTCCCGGTGACCGCGATGCGCCTGTCGTACGTCGGTGAACTGGGCTGGGAGCTGTACACCACCGCCGATCTGGGGCTCCGGCTCTGGGACACGCTGTGGGATGCGGGGCGCGCGCACGGCGTGATCGCGGCCGGGCGGTCCGCCTTCAACAGCCTGCGCCTGGAGAAGGGGTACCGCGCGTGGGGCCACGACATGACCACCGAACACAACCCCTACGAGGCGGGTGTCGGCTTCGCCGTCCGCATGAACAAGGGCGACTTCGTGGGCCGTTCGGCGCTCGAAGGACTCGGGCAGCCCGCACGGAAACTCACCGCCCTGCTCCTCGACGACCCCGCCGCCGTCGTCCTCGGCAAGGAACCCGTGTACGTGGACGGTGTCCCCGCCGGGTACGTCACCAGCGCCTCGTACGGGTACACCCTGGGCCGCTGCGTCGCCTACGCCTGGTTGCCGCCCCAGGAGACGGGCACGGGCGTCCACATCGAGTACTTCGGCGAAAAGGTTCCCGCGACGGTCGCCGAGGAGCCCCTGTTCGACCCGGAGATGACCCGCATCCGCCGCTAGACCTTCTGCCGCTAGCCCTAAGGAGGCACAGGTGTCCCCCACCTACGACGTGATCGTGATCGGCCTCGGCGGCATGGGCAGCGCCGCCGCGCACCACCTCTCCGCGCGCGGGTCCCGCGTCCTCGGCCTGGAGAAGTTCGGCCCGGTGCACCGCCGCGGCTCCAGCCACGGCGGTTCGCGCATCACCCGGCAGTCGTACTTCGAGGACCCCGCGTACGTACCGCTGCTGCTGCGCTCCTACGAGCTCTACGACCGCCTCGAGCGCGACACCGGCCGCGACATCGCCACCCTGTGCGGCGGCGTGATGCTCGGGCACCCCGACAGCCGCACGGTCTCAGGCTCGCGGCTCTCCGCCGAGCAGTGGGACCTGCCCCACGAGATGCTCGACGCGAAGGAGATCCGCCGCCGCTTCCCGACCCTGACTCCGGGCGACGACGAGGTGGCCCTGTACGAGGCGCGGGCGGGTCTCGTCCGCCCCGAGAACACCGTGGCCGCACACCTCCAGCTGGCCCTGCGGCACGGCGCCGAACTGCACTTCGAGGAGCCGATGACGCGATGGGAGCCGTACCGGGACGGAGTGCGCGTCCACACCGCGGAGGACACCTACACTGCAGGACAGCTGGTGATCTGCCCGGGCGCCTGGGCACCTGAGCTGCTGACCGACCTAGGTGTGCCGTTCACCATCGAACGCCAGGTCATGTACTGGTTCCAGCCCTCCGGCGGCGTTGCCCCCTACCTCCCGGAGAACCATCCGATCTACATCTGGGAGGACGCCGAGGGCGTCCAGGTCTACGGGTTCCCCGCCATCGACGGGCCCGGCCTGGGGGCGAAGGTCGCCTTCTTCCGCAAGGGCACACCGTGCACGCCGGAGACCATCGAACGGTCGGTCCACGACCACGAGATCGTCGCAATGGCCGACCAGGTGGGGCGGCTGATCCCGGGCCTCCCCGGCGGCTTCCTCAAGGCCGCCACCTGCATGTACTCCAACACCCCCGACGAGCACTTCGTCATCGCCCGCCATCCGGCGCACCCCGGGTCGGTGACCGTCGCGGCCGGATTCTCCGGACACGGCTTCAAGTTCGTGCCCGTGGTCGGCGAGATCCTCGCCGACCTGGCGACGGACGGCACCACTGAGCACCCCATCGAGCTCTTCGACCCGAGCCGCCTCGCCGCCACGCCTGCCTGAGGAGTACGAAGACCGTGACGACGACCCCTTTGCCACCGAGTCTCACCGCGACCCTCCCCGGCCGCTACTACACCGACCCGGAGATCTTCCGGCAGGAGCAGGACCGCGTCTTCGAAGCGCTCTGGTTCTGCGCGGTGCGCGCCGCCGACCTCGACAAGCCGGGCGCCTTCCGCACCGTGCAGGTGGGGCGCGAGAACGTCCTGGTCACGCGCTCGCGCACCGGCGAGCTGCGCGCCTTCCTGAACGTCTGCCGCCACCGCGGCGCCCGCCTGTGCACCGAGGAGTCCGGGCAGGTCCGGCGCGCCCTCCAATGCCCGTACCACGCCTGGACGTACGACCTCGAAGGCCGTCTCGTCGCCGCTCCCAACCTGGTGAAGATGCCCGACGTGGAGGCGGCCCGCGCCGCCTACGGCCTGGTCAAGGTGGCCCTGCGGGAGTGGCTCGGCTACGCCTGGGTGTGCCTGGCCGACGAACCGCCCTCCTTCGAAGAGACCGTCATGGGCGCGGCGGTCGAACGTCTCGGCGACGCGGCGTCCATCGACCGCTACGGCACCGAGCGGCTCGCGCTCGGCAGGCGCATCTCCTACGACGTGCGCGCCAACTGGAAGCTGATCGTCGAGAACTTCATGGAGTGCTACCACTGCGCGACCATCCACCCCGAACTGACCGACGTCCTGCCGGAGTTCACGGACGGCTTCGCCGCGCAGTACTACGTGGGCCACGGTGCCGCGTTCGGCGAGGAGGTCGGCGGCTTCACGGTCGACGGCAGCGCGGGCTTCGGCCGCCTCCCCGAGGTGTCGCAGGACCAGGACCGCCGCTACTACGCGATCACCGTGAAACCGACCGTGTTCATCAACCTCGTCCCCGACCACGTGATCCTGCACCGGATGTTCCCGCTGGCGGAGGACCGCACGGTCGTCGAGTGCGACTGGCTGTACGCACCCGACGTCGTCGAGTCCGGCGCCGACCTGACGCACTCCGTGGAGCTCTTCCACCGCGTCAACACGCAGGACTTCGCGGCCTGCGAGCGCACCCAGCCCGCGATGGCGTCACGCGCCTACCGCGAGGGCGGGGTGCTGGTGCCGACCGAGCACCACATCGGGCTCTTCCACGACTGGCTGACCAAACAGCTCGCTACGTAGTGGCCGTCTGGGCCGGGGTCGACTGGGCCGGGACCGTCTGAGCGGCGCCCGGGTCCGCCTGGGCGGCGGGCCGCTTGTACATACGGGTCGCGGTGATCTCCCCGTGCACCGTCTCGCCGTCGGGGTCGTCGGGGTCCCGCTGCGGCAGGCCCGGGCGCAGGTGCTCCTCGACGCTGATGTACTTCAGGCCCGCGCGCAGGTCCGCATCGTTCCGCAACCGGATGACCAGCGGGAACTCCGCGAGCGCGGTCGTGTCGAACAGGCCGGTCGTGTAGAGCAACTGCACGCCGAGCGCGTCCGAGACGGCCCGCTGGAGCTCCAGGAGGTACGTCGCGTTGGCGCGGCCGATGGGGTTGTCCAGGAAGAGCGTGCCCGCGTGCCGGTGCTTGTCGCGGCCCCGGTCGTTGCTGCGCAGCGCGGCCATCGTGCAGTACAGGGCGATGGCGGCGGTGAGCAGCTGCCCACCGGAGAACACGTCGCCCATCTGTCCGACGGGGACGCGCTCGGCGCGCAGCACGGCGTCCGGCTTGAGGATCTCCACGGCGATGCCACGCGGTTCCAGCGCGGCCTGGACTCCGCGCAGCAGCAGGGACATTCCGTCGCGCCGCAGGTCCGAGTTCTTCTTCACGGCGGCGCGGGTCGCCTCGTCGATCACCTCGCCGAGCCGCTCGACGAGCGTGGCCTGGTCGGGCTCGTCGAAGCGGACCCGCAGGAACTCCTGCCCCGACCACTCCCCCAGGCCCTCGGGCAGCCGGGAGAGGCGCTGCGCGGACCTGAGGGTCGCGAGCGCGGACTCGACGAGGCCACGCAGGCGGTCGACGATGCTGTCGCGGTTGCGCTCCAGCTGCTCCAGCTCGTCGGTGAGGACGCGGAGCCGGGGGGCGAAGGCGTCGGCCCACTTCTTGGCGTGCTCGGGCAGCGCGGACGCGGGCAGTTCGCGGATCTGCTGGCGGGCGGGGGTGCGCACCTGCTCGTACCGCGTCGAGTTCGCGTGCCGCACCAGGATGTCGCTGGCCTCCCGGACGGCGGACTCGCCCGTCGACAGGTCGGCGGCGCAGCCGCGCAGGGAACGGCGGGCCTCCGAGGCGGCCTGCCGGGCCTCTTCCAGGGAGCCCGGGTACCCCTCGGGGGCCTCTTCGGCCTCCTCTTCCTGGTGTTCGCGGAGGAGGTCCCTGAGCAGGGCCGCGGTCTCGTCGAAGCCGCCTGCCGCGTCCTCGGTGACGCGGTGGGTGTGCAGCAGGGCGGCGTGTGCCTCCTTGGCCCGGCTCAGCGCATCGGTGTGCGCGGCCAGTTCGCCGGTGGCGGTGCGCAGGAGCGTCTGGGCCTGCTCGGCGTCGGCGGGGACGAGCTCTTCGGGGAGCTCTGTGTGGGCGTCGCCGTCCTCGGGGGCGTGCCGCTCGGCCTCGCCGCGCAGTCGGCCGAGCTGCTCGCTGGCGGTGGACGCGCGGGCCTCGATCAGCTGGACCTGGGCCTCCGCGCGTGCGGCGGCGGCCTGACGGGAGGGGCCGTCGGAGCCGTCGGTGCCTTCGAGGAGGAGGGCGGCCCGGGTGCGGACCTTGTTGCTGAGCCGGTCGAGCTCGGCGAGGGCGGCGCTCTCGTCGCTCTCGGCGCGGGCCTGCTCGGCGCGGAGGTCGGCGCCGACCCCCACCTTCTCGTAGAGCTGGGACGCCGCGCGGTAGGCCTCGCGCAGGGCGGGGAGCGACGACCTGGGGGCCTCGCTCTCCTCCGGCACGTCCTCGGGGGCGCCTGCGATCTCGGCGCGCTCGGCGCGCAGCGCGCGGGCGGTGCGGCGGGCGTCGTCGGCGGCGCGCTGGGCGGCGCGGCGGTCCTCGTCGGCGGCGCGGGCCCGGTCCAGGCAGGTCTGGGCGCGGGCCTCGGACTCCACGGCGTCGTCGGCCAGTTCGCGGAGGTTGGCCTGCCAGCCCGCCCGCTCACGGAGCCGGAAGGCGAGGCCCGCGAGCGCGTCGGCCGCGCGCCGGGCGCGCTGGGCGGCCTCCTGGCGCTCGTCACGCACGCGTGCCGCCTCGCCCGCGGCCTCGTCGGCCTCGGCGCGCGCGGTGCGGGCCTCGGTGAGCTCGGCCTCGGCCTCCTCGGCGAAGGCCCGCGCCTCCTCGGCGGTGGCGGCGAGCTCGACGAGGCGGCCGCCGGGGCAGCCGGTGCGCCAGGAGGCGAGGCGGGCGGCGAGCTCACGGTCCTTGGCGAGGCGGACGGCGAGCGTGCGGATCTCCTCGTCCCGCCGCGCGGCGCGGGCGCGCAGCGCCTGCCGCTCCTCGTCGGCTGCGTGCTCGTCGTGCATGGCGGGGTTCGGCGGTACGAGGAACACGCCGGTGTCCGCCGCCTGCTCGCCCGGGGTGGGCGCGAGGAGGGCGGCGGCGGTGCCGACGGCGACGGCGGAGCGGGGCAGCAGGGCGGCGTCGGCGAGGGCGTCGCGGGCGCGGGCGTGCGTGTCCGGGTCGGTGATGACCACGCCGTCGACGAGCTCGGGGCGGGCGGCGAGCACGCGCGCGTGGTCGGCGGGGTCGACGGCCTGGGCGAGGTAGCGCCAGCCGGGCAGGGCGGGGATGCCGTGCTCGCCGAGGAACTCCACGGTGGCGAGGACGTCGGGTCCCGGCGGCAGCAGTCCGCCGTCGCCGAGGGCGCCGAGGATGCGGGAGTCGTCGGCGGCCGCGGTGCGCAGGTCGAAGAGCTGCCGCTCCGCGGAGGCAACGCCTTCGTCGAGGAGGGCACGCAGGTCGTCCGCGGAGCGGTCCAGCTCCGCCACGGAGAGGGCGCCTGCGGTCAGCGCGCCTTCGGTGACGGCGCCTTCCGCGGCGGCGTCGGCTCCCTGCCGGGGCAGCGGCACCCCGCCGCTCCCGCTCGGCAGGCTGAGCAGTTCGGCGAGCCGCTCGTCCTGGGCGATGGACTCGGCGGTGCGGCGCTCCGCGTCGTGGGCGGCCTCGGCGGCGGTCGCGGCGTCGGCGGCGCGGGCGGCGGTCAGCTCGGCGCGGGCCTCCGTGGCGGCCGTCTCCTTGGCCTGGTCGGTGGCCCGGGCCGCGGCCTCGCGGGCGGTGTCCCACGCGGCGACGGTGGTCTTCTCCGCGTCGCTCGCCGCGAGGGCGGCGCGGGCCGGGTCGGCGTCGGGGGCGGTGTCGTCGAGCCAGCCCGCGCGGACGGCCTCCGCGGTCTCCTGCTCGACCTCGCTGAGGCGCTGCTTCAGGTGTCCCGCCTCGCTGCGGGCGCGCTGGGCCTCGGTGGCGGCGGCGGTGGCGTCGCGGTGCGCGGCCTCGCCCGTCTCCTGGAGGGCGGCGGAGCGCTCCTCCTCTTCGTTGGCGAGGTTCTCCGCGCCTTCGGCGGCGGTGTGCAGGGCGCGGACGAGGTCGGACGCGGCCTTCGCGCGGGCGGCGAGTGCGGGCGCCGCGTCGCGCTCGGCCTCACGGATGGCGACGGCCACGCGCGCGGAGCGGTCGGCGGCGGCGCGGTGCCTCAGGACGGCCTCGGCGGCCTGCCAGGCGGAGTGCAGGGTGCGGGCGTCGGCGAGCTCCCGGCGCTGAGCTGCGGCGGCCTTCTCGGCGACGGTGAGCGCCAGGGAGGCGTGCCGGTAGGCCAGTTCGGCGGAGATCAGGGCGCTCTTGCCGCGGGCCTGCTCGGCCGCGGTCACGGTGTGGGCCGCGGCGGTGACCTGCTCGGCCAGGTCGGCGACGCGCCCCCGCTCCTCGGCGGCGCGCGCGGAGAGCCTGCGCGCCAGGGTCCGGGTGCGGCGCTCGGCGCCCGCGTGCACGTCACGCGTGCGTGCCCGGGTCTCGGCGGCGTCGACGATGCGTCCGAGCAGGTCGACGGAGCCTGCGGTGAAGTCCCGTTCGGCCATCAGCTCGGCGCGGCGGCCGAGCTTGTTGCCGAAGCCGTGGACGAGGTCGGCGAGGCCGTCCGTGTCGCGCGTGTCGGTGACGGCGCGCAGCAGCAGGTCGGTGAAGTCGGAGTCCTTCTTGACGGCGAACAGGCCCGCGGCCTCGCCCTCGTCGGCGTTCATCTCCCGCTGGTAGCGGAAGAGTTCCGGGTCGAGCCCGAGGTCACCGAGGTGTTCGTTCCAGCGGTCGTGGATCTCTTCCCAGTGCACTTCGAGGTGCGGGTACGCCTTGACCGCATCGGTCATGGCGTCGCGGAAGCCCTTCATCGTGCGCCGCCGCCCCTGGGCTCCGGACGCGCCCTCCGCCGACGGCCGCACGGCGGTGGACTCGGCGACCGGCAGCGAGTCCAGACTCAAGCCGGGTCCCGGCCGGAAGGAGTACCAGGCCTCGGCGAACTTCCGCGGGTCGTTGGAGACCTGCCGCCCCCGCCACTCGCTGACCTTGCCGACGACGACGCACTCGCCGGTCAGGGTGTGCTGCCACTCCAGGGCGACGTGCCCGCAGTCGTCGGCGAGCAGGAACTTGCGCAGCACGCCGGAACTGGCGCCGCCGAGCGTGTTCCGGTGGCCGGGCAGCATCACCGAGAAGATCAGCTTGAGCAGGACGGACTTGCCGCCGCCGTTCTCCAGGAAGAGCACGCCTGCGGGCGCGGGGCGGCGCGGCGGGCCGACCGGCTCGTCCTCGAAGAACTCCGCCTGGGTGGGCGCGGGGTCGGGCACTTCCGCGCCGACGCCGCGCAGGTCGAGCACGGTGTCGGCATAGCGCGCACCGGCCGGCCCGATGGAGTAGAGGCGGACCCGGGACAGCTCGTACATGGCGGCGGACTCTCGTCGTAAGTCGTGGGGAACGGCAAGGAAGTGGGGGGTGGCTCGGCGTCAGGAGTGGAACGGCAGCCCCGCGTCGGCGGCCAGCTCCAGGTCGTCGGTCTCTTCGGGCGGCAGCAGCGTCGCGGAGCCGTCCGTGACGGGGACGACGCCGAGCTCCAGGAGCTCCGCCATGGCCGCGGTGCCCGCCATGTCGCGGACCTGGAGCTGGTAGCGGGCCGTGGTGCGGTACGTCCCTCCGGAGTCGTCGCCCGTGCGCTGCAGGAAGCCGGATTCGGTGAGGAAGGCGGCGGCCTTGCCGACGATGCCGGTGGTGGATCCGGCGAGGCGGCGGGCGTCCTTGGTGGCGCCGGTCGAGCTGCGGCGGGCCCAGATCCGCCAGGCGGCCTCGAGGCCCGGGGCGTCGGTGGCGGGGTCGGTGTTCTCGCCCTGTTCGTCGGCGCGCTCCTCCAGGCGGTGGCAGGCCTGGCGCACGAAAGCGTCGACGCCATTGACCGTGACCCGGCCGATGTATCCGTCGTCGGCGAGGTCCTCGGGGCGCGGGAACGCCATGGCGGCGATGGCGAGGTGCGCGAGGCCGTGCAGGAAGCGGTCGGTGGAGTCGGTTGCCGCGCGGCGGGCGTAGTCACCCATGCGGACGGCGAAGACGGAGTCCTCCGCGGCGGTCACGGCCATGCCCGCGCGCGGGGACACCTCAAGGACGACGAGCCCGAGTCCGGTGGCGACTGCGTCGGCGAGCCGGGCGAAGGGCGGGTCCTCGCGGTAGCGGCGGAGCAGTTCCGCGTACTCCTGGTCGCGGGCGGGCTGGAGCTTGGGCTGGAGGCCGAAGGCGACGAGCCGCGCGGCGTCGGCGGCGTCGGCCGGGGTGACGGGCGCGGGGGCGGCGGGCGCCGCCGTGGAGTCCGGCTCGCCCCACGCGGCGTGCTCTGCGGGGTGGTCGGTCACGGCGTGTGCTCCTTGTCGGGGTGGTGCGGGAAGTCTCTGGGTCGGTACGTGGCGGGGGTGGGCCCGGTCATGCCGCCTCCGTCCGGTCGGCCGCCATGCCGACGGCGTCCAGGAGTGCCGTGCCGACGACGAGGTCGGCGCCGCCGAACTCCTCGTCGTCGAGTTGGGTGCCGTCGTCCACCGCGAAGAGGAGCTTCTCCTCGCCCTGGCGGTAGGCGGTGCCGACCGGCGGGCTGGCCGCGTGCACGGCCAGCAGGGCGACCAGGTAGGGCAGTTCGGGGTCGCGGCGCCGGGCGTCGGCAAGGAGGCCGGAGAGCCTGCGCGGCGCGTCGGACGGCAGGTCGAGCAGCTCCATGGCGCTGGCGAGCTGCTCCTCGCTGAAGCGGCTGTCGTCCGGGGTGGCGATGAGGTCGGGCTCGGGCATCTCCGCGCCGAGGTGCTCGCGCTCCATCGGCGGCGTCAGCAGTATGTCGACGAGATCGCCCACGCGGACGGACACGGGCGTGCGCAGTCCGGTGCCGCGCGCGAAATAGGCGTCCGTCACGCGGATCGCCTGCTCGGCGGGGAGCGGCAGCAGGGGGGCGACCAGCTGGCCGTAGAGATCGAGGCCCGAGCGGGCGGTGGGGGTGGCGAAGGCCTGCCGGTCCTGCTCGGCGCGGAACAGCGGTCCCGCCTCCAGGAGACGGGACTGCAGCTGGGTGTGGCGGCGGATGCAGTCCTTGACGATGTCGACCAGCTCGGCGGCGCGGCGCTTCTGCTCGGGGTCCTCGGACTCGTCGCGGGCCTTGCGGATGTTGGTCAGGATGGCGTTCTCGTGGCGATACCGGTCGGCGACGTGGTCGAGCGCTTCGGCGATCATGTCGGGGACGGCCTGGAGCCAGTCCACCGCGCGGACGTTGCGCCGGGTCGCGTCGAGGGCCTTGCGCAGGGTTTCCGAGTACTGCACGGTGCGGTAGCGCGCCTGCTCGGCGGCGAGCTGGGCGTCGGCGAGCCTGCCGCGGCTGATCAGGACCTCCAGCTTCACCTCGGCGGCGATCTGGGCGCTGGTGACGTCGGTGTCCAGGGCGCCGACCAGGACGTTGACCGCTTCGTCGGTCGTGCGCAGGTAGACACTGCCGCCGTAGCCGGGGACCTCTTCGAGGAGTTTGAAGTCGTAGTCCCTGCGGACATACGTCCCGTCGGGGGCGAAAGTGCCGTACACCGCGCGGAAGCCGCGGTCGACGCTGCCGACGTTGATCAGGTTCTCCAGGACCCAGCGGGCCACGCGCTCGTGCTCGGCGGCCGGGCGCGCGGGTGCCTGGGCGGCGACGCGCGGGAGCAGCCGCACGACGATCTGCTCGTGGTCGGCGCCGGTGTCGAAGTCCATGTTCAGTGTGACGAGGTCGATGGCGGACAGGGCCACCTCCGCCATCGCGTACACCGAATACTCGCCCGCGAGGTTGGCCTTGCGCACGTCGAGGTCGTGCAGCGGAGCCGTGCAGGCGAGGGCGCGCAGGCGGCGCGCCAGGCCTTCGTCGGCGGCCGGGCCCAGAGCGGGCCGCGGCCCCGCGCTGAGCTGGGGCGGAGCGGTGTCCGTAACGGCAGGCGAAGTCACGGTGCACAGACTAGATCCTCGGTCTGACAACGGTCGAAACGGCGCAGATCTGACAGCGCCCCGCGAGGGCCCCGCTCGCCCCGTCCGACCCGCTCAGTCGTCGCCCGGCCCGACCGCCCGGCCGCTGCCCCGCTCGCCCGTCCCGCCCTCCGCGCCGCGCCGGCCGTACGCGTCGACGACCCGGCGGCGCGAGTCGTCCAGATACTCGACGAGCAGCGTCTCGGCGTCGTCACGGCGGCCTTCCTGGAGTGCTTCCAGGAGCTGCAGGTTGCGTGCGATGTAGGGCTCGTGGAGCCGCCGGGGGTCGTCCACCACGTGGAAGGCGAGGCGCAGTTCGGCGAAGACGCTGCGCATCAGCTCGTCGGTGCGGTCGCTCCCGGCGAGGGCGACGAGTTCCCGGTGGAAGTCGATGTTGGCGGTGGACACGCCCTTCCAGTCACCGGCGCGCGCGGCCCGGCGCCCGTCCGAGACGGCGTCGGCGAGTCCTTCCACGGCGTACGGCGGTTCACCGAGCCCGCGCACGACCGCGCATTCGACGAGGGAGCGCGTGCGGTAGATGTCCACTACGTCCTCATCGGTGAGCATCCGTACGAAGACCCCCCGGTTGAGCTGGTGCTCGAGGAGCCGCTCGTGCGTGAGCAGCCGGAAGGCCTCCCTCAGCGTGTTGCGGGAGACGCCGAGCGCGCCGCCGATGCTGTCCTCGGAGAGCCGTGTGCCGGGTGGGAAGAAGCCCGCGGCGATGCGGCTCCGCAGGATGTCGGAGACCCGCTCCGCCGTACTGGTGCGCCCCAGGAGCGCGCGGTCGTCGGCCAGTCCGTTCACGTCACCCATCCCCTCCGCCATGCCCGGATTCAATCGCAGATGCAAGAACGAAACAACAGGGGTATTGAGGGATCGTTCAACGATCCTCTACGTTGTCGGGCACGGTTCACCGCTCAACCCCTCCATGACCGCTCCAGCACCCTCCGTCCCTCACCTGCGAGGTGCCCATGAGCACGACCCCACCGCCCCGGACGGCCGCCCCGGCCGACCCACGTCCCGACCAGGGCGAACTCCCCGACGACAGCGGCGCGTTCGGCTGGCTGCGCGCCCTCGGCCCACGCGGCCGCCGCGCCTTCGCGGGCGCCTTCGGGGGCTACGCCCTCGACTCCTACGACTACTTCACGCTGCCGCTGAGCATGGTGGCGCTCGCGGCCTACTTCGACCTCGACAGCGGCCAGACCGGGCTGTTCACCACCGTCACCCTCGTCGTCTCCGCCGTGGGCGGCGCCATCGCGGGGGTGGTCGCCGACCGGATCGGCCGCGTCAAGGCGCTGATGATCACGGTCGTCACGTACGCCGTCTTCACCGTCGCCTGCGGCTTCGCGCCCAACTACGAGACGCTGCTGGTCTTCCGCGCCCTCCAGGGGCTCGGGTTCGGCGGCGAGTGGGCGGTCGGCGCGATCCTCGTCGCCGAGTACGCAACCGCCAAGAACCGCGGCCGCACCCTGGGCGCGATCCAGAGCTCCTGGGCCGTGGGCTGGGGGCTCGCGGTGATCGTCTACACCCTGGTGTTCCAGGTCCTGGACGAGGACGTCGCCTGGCGCGTGATGTTCTGGACCGGCGCGCTGCCCGCACTGCTCGTGATCTACGTACGGCGCAATGTGCACGATGCGCCCGAAGCCGCCGAGGCGCGGCGCAAGAGCGCGGACAAGGGCTCGTTCACGGCCATCTTCAAGCCGGGGCTGCTGCGCATCACGTTCTTCGCGGTGCTCCTGTCCACCGGTGTGCAGGGCGGCTACTACACGCTGGCCACCTGGGTGCCCACGTACCTGAAGAGCGACCGCGGCCTCACCGTCGTCGGCACCGGTGGCTATCTGACCTTCCTGATCTCCGGCGCCTTCCTCGGCTATCTGACCGGCGGCTACCTCACCGACAAGCTCGGCAGGAAGCGGAACATCACGCTCTTCGCGTTCCTCTCCGCGGCCAGCATCCTCGCCTACACGAACATCCCGGACGGCGCCAACGGCCTTCTCCTTGTGCTCGGTTTCCCGCTGGGCTTCTGTATGTCGGCGATCTTCAGCGGCTTCGGCTCGTTCCTCAGCGAGCTGTACCCGGCCGCCGTGCGCGGCACGGGACAGGGCTTCACGTACAACACGGGACGCGCGGTCGGCGCCGTCTTCCCCACCATGGTCGGCTTCCTCGCCGACAGCTGGGGCGTCGGTGGAGCACTCGTCTTCGGAGCCATCGGTTACGGCCTCGCCGTCCTTGCGCTGCTGGGTCTTCCGGAGACCCGTGGCAGGGAGCTCCAGTGAGCCGGGACACGCGCGACGCGCCGGTGGTCCGCGGCGCCAGGAAGGCGCGCGCCGCCTTCCGCGCGGGCGCCACGAGCCCCACCGCAGGGTGGGCCGCGGGTTACACCCAGGCCAACCTCATCTCCGTGCCCGCGGACTGGGCCTACGAGATGCTCCTGTTCTGCCAGCGCAACCCGAAGCCCTGCCCCGTCCTCGACGTCACGGATGCGGGCTCCTGGACCACCCCGCTCGCCCCGGGCGCCGATCTCCGCACCGATCTGCCGCTCTACCGCGTCTGGGAGCACGGCGAGCTGATCGACGAGCCCACGGACGTGGTCGGCCACTGGCGCGACGACCTGGTGACGTTCCTCATCGGCTGCAGCTTCACCTTCGAGTGGGCGCTCGCCGACTCCGGCGTCCCGCTGCGCCACATCGAGCAGGGCCGCAACGTCCCGATGTACGTGACCGCCCGCCCCTGCCGCCCCGCGGGCCGTCTGCACGGCCCCATGGTGGTGTCGATGCGTCCTGTGCCGCCCCGCCACCTGGCAGACGCCATCAGGGAGAGCTCCCTGATGCCTGCGGTGCACGGCAGCCCGGTGCACTGCGGCGACCCCGGCGCGCTCGGCATCGAGCACCTGGACCGCCCCGACTTCGGCGACGCGGTGACCGTCGAACCGGACGACATACCGGTGTTCTGGGCGTGCGGGGTGACGCCGCAGGCCGCGGTGATGGCATCACGGCCGCCCTTCGCGATCACGCACGCGCCGGGCCGGATGTTCATCACCGACGCCCGGGACGAGCAGTACCGCGTGCTGTGACCGTCGAGACCACTGGAGGCCTACGTACATGACCGTCCCTCTGATCGATCTCAACGCCGACCTCGGCGAGGGCTTCGGCCGCTGGCGCCTGACCGACGACGAGGAGCTGCTGTCCGTCGTCACCAGCGCCAACGTGGCCTGCGGGTTCCACGCCGGGGACGCGGTCACCATGCGCCGGGTGTGCGACCGCGCCGCCGAGCGCGGGGTGCGGATCGGCGCCCAGGTGTCCTACCGGGACCTGGCGGGCTTCGGGCGGCGCGCGATGGACGTGCCCGCCGCGGAGCTGGCGGCCGAAGTGGCGTACCAGATCGGCGCCTTGGAGGTGTTCGCCCGCGCGGCGGGCGCGCGTGTGTCGTACGTGAAGCCGCACGGCGCGCTCTACAACCGCGTCGTCCACGACGAGGAACAGGCCCGCGCGGTCGTCGACGGCGTACTGCTCGCCGACGCCGCGCTGCCCCTCCTGGGGCTGCCCGGATCACGCCTCCTGGAGACGGCGGAAAAGGCCGGACTCCCGGTCGTCACGGAGGCGTTCGCGGACCGCGCCTACACCGACGAGGGCACTCTGGTTCCGCGTACCGGTGAAGGAGCGGTCGTCACGGAGGCGGACGCCGTCGTCGCACGGTCCGTCGGGATGGCCCGGTCCGGCGTCGTCACCTCCCACGCGGGCCGCGAGATCGAGGTCCGCGCGCGGTCGCTGTGCCTGCACGGCGACACCCCCGGGGCGGTGGGTCTGGCCCGCCGGGTGCGGGCGGAGCTGGAGTCGGCGGGCGTCCGGGTGGAGGCCTTCGCATGAGGGCCCTGCCGGTCGGCGAGCGGGCCCTGCTCGTCGAACTCTCCGACGGCACCGAGGCCCAGGCCCTCCACGCCGAGCTGCTGCGCCGCCGGGCGACGGGCTCCTTGCGGGTACGGGAGATCGTTCCCGCGGCCCGTACGGTGCTCCTCGACGGCCTGGACGAGCCCGCCCGCGTCGGGGCGGAGCTGCCCGGCTGGGAGATCCCGCCGCTGCCCCCGCGCGCGGCGGCGGTCCTGGAGATCCCGGTGCGGTACGACGGGCCGGACCTCGCGGACGTGGCGGCGCACTGGGGTGTCCCCGTGCCCGAGGTGGCACGGATCCACTCGGCCGCCGAATTCCGCGTCGCCTTCTGCGGGTTCGCGCCCGGCTTCGGCTATCTGACCGGTCTGCCCGAGCGCCACGAAGTGCCGCGCCGGGCCACGCCCCGCACCGGCGTCCCCGAGGGGAGCGTCGCCCTGGCAGGGCCGTACACGGGCGTCTACCCACGTGCGTCGCCCGGCGGCTGGCAGCTGATCGGCTCGACGGACGCCGTGCTGTGGGACCACGCGCGCGTGCCCGCCGCGCTGCTCTCTCCCGGCGTCCGCGTCCGGTTCGTGACCGACACCCCGCCGATGGACTCGCCACCGACGGATCCGGCACCGACGGACCCGACAGCGAGGTCGCGATGACCGACCGCGCCTTCGCCGTCGTGCGGGCCGGGGCCCTCACCACCGTGCAGGACCTCGGGCGCCCCGGGCACGCCCATCTCGGGGTGCCCCGCTCCGGAGCCCTGGACCCGCCCGCCGCACACCTGGTCAACCGTCTGGTGGGCAATCCGCCCGACGCCGCCGTCCTGGAGACCACGCTCGACGGCTGTGCCGTACGTCCACGCAGAACCGTCACCGTCGCCATCGGCGGAGCACCCTGCCCGGTGACCGTGGACGGCAGGCCCGCACCCTGGGGAGCGCCGGTGCGGGTGCCCGCGGGGGCTCTCCTGAACGTCGGATCGGCCGTCTCCGGAGTACGTTGCTACGTCGCGTTCGACGGCGGTGTGGCCGTCGACCCGGTGCTCGGCAGCCGCTCCACGGACCTGCTCTCCGGCCTCGGCCCGCCGCCGCTGACGGACGGCATTGTCCTGCCCCTGGGGCGCCCCGGCGCCGCGCACGCACGCGTGGACATCGTTCCGCAGCCCGCGCCGCCCCGGGAGCTGGTGCTCCGGGTGGCGCTCGGGCCGCGTGCGGACTGGTTCACGGCGGCCGCTCTGGACACGCTCATCACACGCGCGTACTCGGTGTCCTCGGCGAGCAACCGCATCGGGCTGCGCACCGAGGGACCACCCCTTGAGCGGGCGTTCGAGGGTGAACTGCCCAGTGAGGGCATGGTGCTCGGCGCCGTGCAGGTCCCGCCGGACGGCAGGCCCGTCGTCTTCCTGGCCGACCATCCGACCACCGGGGGCTATCCAGTGGTCGCGGTCGTCCGCGAGAGCGACCTCGCGGCGGCGGCCCAGGCCCGGCCGGGCACGCCCGTACGGTTCGTCGGCGCCGGTCGGCGCTGACCACGGGACCGCCCCGTGCACCTGCCCCGCTACACGGCCGCGTCCGGGCCGATCCTGCTGCGCACCGCGGTCTGTACCTCGTCCTCCTCGGCGGGGTCCGAGGCGAGCCTCCGGAGCCGGTTGACGACGCGGGCGTCACCGGTCTCGGCGTGCCGCGCGGCGACTTCGCGGGTGGTCTCCTCGCAGTCCCAGAGGCACTCGACGGCGAACCCGGCGGCGAAGGAGGGGTCGGTGGCGGCCAGCGCACGGGCGGCGCGGCCGCGGAGGTGGGAGGAGGCGGTCTCTCTGTAGACGTGCCGCAGCACGGGGGCGGCGCAGGCGATGCCGAGGCGTCCCGCACCGTCGACGAGGGTCCACAGGGTCGGTGCGTCGGGGCCTTCGCCACGGACGGCCTCGCGCAGTGCGGCCAGGACCAGCTTGCTGTCCTGCGCGCCGCCCCGGCAGGCGAGCATCCGCCCGGCGGCGGCGCCGAGGTCGTCGGGCCGGTAGGCCCAGCGCCGGGCGCGCTCGACGGCGGCGACGCTCCGCATCCGTTCGAAGGCCTCGGTGGCGGCGTCCACCACGATCTGGGAGGGGCCCTCCGCGGCGTACTCGATGAGGTCGAGGACTTCGGGGTCGTGGGTGTCCGCGAGGTAGCGCAGAGCGGTGCCGCGCGCCCCGTCCGAGCCGCTGCGGGCGGCCGCGACGATCTCGGCCCGGTCCTCGGGCCCTGCGACCGCGGTCAGGCAGCGGGCCGCGGGCACGTACAGGACGGAGCCCCGCTCCAGGCCTTCCTGCGCCCAGTCGAAGACGGCCTGGACGCTCCAGCCGGGGCGTGGTCCCGAGGGCCGCATCTGGCGCTGCCATCGGTCGAAGGAACCCTGTTCCCGCGCGGCTCGCACGCGGGCGCCGATATCGGCGCGGGGGTCCTCTTCCCAGAGGCGCCAGGGCCTGGGTTCATAGGCATCGCGGACGGCGGCGGCCAGGTCGGCCTCGCCCTCGGCGTCGGGGGCGAATCTGGCGAGCACGGGGACCGCGAGGGCGCGCAGGCCCGCGTCGTCGTCCCGCAGCGCCAGCTCGTCGAGGGCCCAGGCCCAGTTGGTGCCGAACGCCGCGTACCTCCGCAGCAGCTCCAGGGCGTCCTGCCTGCCGTACGAGGCGAGGTGCCCGAGGACGGCAAGGGCGAGTCCGGTGCGCGAGTCGTCCGTGTCCAGGACGTCCTCGGCATCGAAGAGGTGCCGCTCGATCTCGCCGAGCCCACCGTGCAGGTCGAGGTAGAGCCGGGCGTAGTACAGCGAACGGTTCTCCACCTGCCAGTCGTGGCGTGGATCGTTCAGCACGCACTGGTCGAGGGCGGTGAGCGCCTCGGAGCGTGGTGCGGTGAGCGCGTGCAGGGTGCCGTCGCCGCGGCCCCTCTGCAGGAGGCCGAGCAGCGTACCGCTGGGCGCTATGACCGGATCGAACATGGGAAACAGCCTCACATCAAGCGTCGACGCAACCGGGAATCACGCATTACCTGGCCGTGCGCCAACACGTCGGGCCGCCCGCCGTCTTTTGCTTGTCGAAGACCATCTTCCTCTGCCTCTCGTCGGTGGCCCGGGGGTTCCCGGACGGGAGGTCCGGGGGCGGGCCGCTCACGGTCCGCGCGGTGCGGCATCATCTGCCCCGCCGTCGCGTCCGTGAATCACTTCGTCATGATGACCCGGCGGTCAGGTCCGCCGCGACCACATTTCCAGCGCCCCCGTTGTTGCTGGTCAGGTACCCCGTTCAGGCGGCCCCGAACAGCTGCAGTAGCTCCGCCTTCCCGAACATCCTGGCCGTGTCGACCGCCGAAGGAGTACCGGCCGCAGGATCCGCGCCGCCCTCCAGGAGGACCCGGATCACCGCGTCCTCGCCCTTGAAGACCGCCCCGGCGAGCGGGGTCTGCCCACGGTCGTTGGCACGGTTGGTGTCGGCGCCCCGCTCCACGAGGGCACGGACCGCATCGGCCTGCCCGTGGTAGGCCGCGAGCATCACCAGCGAGTCACCGCTGTCGTTCGTGAGGTTCGCCGGAACACCCGCGTCCACATAAGCGGCGAGTGCCGCGGCATCGCCCTGGCGTGCCAGATCAAAGATCTTGGTCGCCAAGTCCACGACCTCCGGGTCGGGGGCTTCGCTCATGGGGACGTCCGCCTTTCTGGGTGCGCTGCCTGTGCAGCCGTACGAGTGAATCGACAGGGTACTGCCCCCGCGGATACATGGCCCGGCCCGCCCGAGGCAAAGATCACGGAGGGGCGCAAAGGCCACCCGAACCCGCCTCTCATGGTCCAACTGGGCTCCACCATTAGAGGGAAATCCTGAGAAATTAACCCATTTGCACCTTTTGTCGTATGGATACATGCTGTGAACCTGGAAGAACTCATGGTGACTGTCCCCACCAAACCAGGAGAACCGTCATGGTCCTTTCCATCTCGGGCGTCGTACTGCTCGGAATCATCGTCTTCCTCTTCTTCCGCAAGGACGGACTCAAGGCGTCCCACGCGCTGGTCTGCGCCCTCTTCGGCTTCTTCATGGCGGGCACCGCCATCGCCCCGAGCATCAAGGCCGGCAGCGCGAGCCTGGCGAGCCTCCTCGGCGGGATCAAGTTCTGACGTTCCCGTCCTTCGTACGCACCTTCAGGAGACAGACGTGGCCAGGCGACCACTCCCCCGCATTCTGAGCAACGGCACCGCATCCATCGCCCGGAGCAGGGAGCTGGCGCGGTCGGCGGCCGACAGCGCCACGGATGTTCTCCATCCGCTGATCACGATCACGCGCGGACTGCGCCGGCTGGCCGCCGCCGGACGGCGCAGGTGGGCCGACACCCCCAAGGACAAGCGCGGGCCGCTGCTGTTCCTGGTGGCCTCCGTGATCCTGGTCGTGGCGCTCGTGCCCTACGGGCCGCTGCTCGCCCTCATCTCCCTGATGGCGGCGGCGGCATGGACGGGCCGCGAGCGCACCGCCCCGGAGCCGACCGGCCCGGACGAGGCGCAGGTGCAGCGGCTGCAGTCCCTCTACGAAGCACTCGTCCCGTACTTCTCGGTCCCCGAGGACCCCGCCCCGCTCTTCGCGCACGGCGGCGAATGGGACAAGGCCTTCGTAGAGCACGACTTCGAC
This sequence comes from Streptomyces sp. NPDC004732, assembly GCF_040609235.1. NCBI lineage: Bacteria > Bacillati > Actinomycetota > Actinomycetes > Kitasatosporales > Streptomycetaceae > Streptomyces > Streptomyces sp. NPDC004732. The sequence continues at coordinate 567,618 of NZ_JBEXJR010000006.1, read as the reverse complement.
GACACCGGGCGGATCTCCCGGCTCGTGGTGCGCTATCCCGCGTACTTCACGGACGGCGAGGCCGAGTCCCGCGCGCGGATCGAGCAGTTGCTGCACGCCAAGGCGGGCCGCGGCCGCGAGTACCACTTCACCTGGGACGAGGAGGGCAACCAGCTCACCGTCACGGTGCTCGCCCCGCTGCCCACCGACATCGCGGCCCAGCGGTTCGTCACCGCGCCAGGAGAGACCGTCCTCGGCTTCACCGACGAGACCGGCGTCCAGCGCACCCTGCCGCTGGCCGACGGTGCGGAACAGCGCGACGTACCCCCCGTCGTGTGGCGCACCGGCATCCGCTCCACCGAGCCGCACCTGCTGATCGCCGGTCAGCCGGGCAGCGGCACGACGACACTGCTGCGCTCCATCGCCCTCCAGGCGCTGCAGTACGGCGACGTGCTCATCGTCGAGGGCAGCGGCACCGGTGACTACGCCTGCCTGACCGGCCGTGACGGGGTCCTCGCCATCGAGTGCGGGCTCGCCGGTGCGCTCGCGAGCCTCGAATGGGCGGCGCACGAGACCGAGCGCAGGCTCATCGCGGCGAACCGCGCGCGGCAGGCGGGCCACCCGCCGCCGGAGGACACCAAGCGCCCCCTGTGGATCCTCCTCGACCGCCCGAGCGCGCTCGGCCACCTCGCCGCGGCCGACGGACGCAAGGACCCCCAGTCGCTGCTGCAGGTCCCCCTGCGGCACGGCAGGGCGGCCAACGTGACGGTCGTGGTCGCCGATCAACTGGACGGCCTGGACGCGCTGAGCGACGCCGTGCACCAGCACACCCGCGCGCGCGTGGTGCTCGGGTACGCCACGGCCGACCAGTTGGAGGACGTCCTCGGCGCCCCGCCCCACACGACGCCCACGTCGGACGTCCCGCCCGGACGTGGCTACGCCCGGCTGGGCGCGGGCCAGGTGCACCGCCTCCAGGTGCCCGCGACCCCCGATCCGTACGACGACGCGACCAGTGAGGCGCACCGGCAGGCCGTCCTCGAACTGCTGCCGGAGCGGAGCACGCCGCCGGACGAGGCGGAGGGCAACGCCCCGGAGGCCACGGAGGCGGAACCGGTTCCCGCCGAGAGCTGACGCGGTTCTACGGAGTTCCAGGGAGTTCCAGGGAGCTCTGAAGAGAGCTCCAAGGAGACGGGCGTCAGGCGACGAAGGGGTGCGCGGCCTGCGCGCCCGCGCCGACGCCCGTTTCCACGAGCCGGGCCGCCGCGGCCAGCCGCATCGCCGCCTCCTCGGCGACCGCTCCCCCGACGGTGAACGGCAGCCGCACGTACCCCTCGAACGCCCCGTCCACCCCGAAGCGCGGCCCCGAAGGAACCCGCACGCCCACCCGCTCGCCCACTTCGGCGAGCCGCGACCCGGACACGCCTCCGGTGCGCACCCACAGGGTCAGACCACCGCGCGGCACCTCGAACTCCCAGTCGGGCAGCTCGCGGCGGACGGCGGCGACCAGCGCGTCGCGGTTCTCCCTGGCCTGCTCCCTGCGCACGTCCACGGCGGCCTGCCAGCCGTTGGTGTTCAGCAGCCAGTTCACGGCGAGCTGTTCGAGGACCGGGGTGCCCAGATCGGCGTACGCACGCGCCGCGACGAGGCTGCGGATCACGTCGGGGGCGGCCCGCACCCAGCCGATGCGCATACCGGCCCAGAAGGCCTTGCTCGCCGAGCCGACGGTGATGACGGTGGAGCCCGCGGGGTCGAAGCCGCAGACCGGGCGCGGCATGGTGAGGTCCGGGTCGAGGCCGAGCTCGCTCATCGTCTCGTCGACGACGAGGACCGTGCCCGCCGACCGGGCCGCCTCGACGAGTTGCCTGCGCTGGTCCTCTCCCGCGAGGGCGCCCGTCGGGTTGTGGAAGTCCGCGACGACGTACGCGAGCCGGGGCGCGGCGTCGCGCAGCACCTGGCGCCAGCGGTCCATGTCCCAGCCCTGGAGGCCTTCGGCCATGGCGACGGGGACGAGGCGGGCGCCCGCCTCGCGCATCAGCTGGAGGATGTTGGCGTACGACGGCGACTCCACGGCGATGCGTTCGCCGCGGCCCGCGAAGAGATGGCAGATGGCGTCGATGGCGCCCATCGCCCCGGTGGTCACCATGATCTGTTCGGGCATGGTGGGGATCCCGCGCGCGGTGTAGCGCTCGGCGAGCATTTCGCGCAGGGCGGGCAGTCCCGCGGGGTAGTCGCCGTGGGTGTGGGCGTACGGCGGGAGCGCTTCGAGGGCGCCCTGGACGGAGCGGGTGAGCCAGGGCTCGGGCGCGGGCAGCGCGGCGCAGCCGAGGTCGATCATGGAACCGAGCGCCTCGGGCGGCAGCGGTTCGAGACCGCGCGCGGGGAGGGGATTTCCGGCGGGGACGGCGGTCCAGCTGCCCGCTCCCCTGCGGGACTCCAGGAACCCCTCGGAGCGCAGCGCCTCGTAGGCGGCGGCGACGGTGGTGCGGCTGACGGCGAGCGCGACCGCGAGTTCGCGCTCGGCGGGCAGGCGTGCGGCGACCGGTACGCGGCCTTCGAGGACGAGCAGCCGGATGCCGTCGGCGAGGGCGCGGTAGGCGGGCGGGCGGCGCGTGCCCGTGCCGACGGGGCGGTCCTGCTGGGAGGCGAGGAGGCGGGCGAGCTGCGTCGAGCCCATTGCTGAAGTCCACTGAGCCATGATTCCCAGTCCACCTTCCCCGAATTGGCCATGGTTGGCTTCTCAGTACAAGCCACAGAGTGTCATGTGTCAGGCCACACCCACCACCAGCAGGGGGCACCTCTTGTCCGGCACGACACCCGAGGCGACGAAGCGGCGGCTGCCACGGAGACTCACGCAGCTGTACGTGGGCCTCACCCTGTACGGCGTGAGCTCAGCGCTCCTCGTGGTGTCGGGCCTCGGCCTGGAGCCGTGGAACGTGCTGCACCAGGGGCTCGCGGAGCTCACCGGTCTGTCGATCGGTGTCGTGTCCATCGTGGTGGGCGCCGCGGTCCTGCTGCTGTGGATCCCGCTCAGGCAGCGTCCGGGCCTCGGCACGGTCTCCAATGTCTTCGTCGTCGGCCTGGCGATGGACGCCTCGCTCGCCCTGCTCCCCGATGCGCACGGCTGGGCCGTCCGCATCCCCGTGATGGTGTTCGGCATCGTCCTGAACGGCGCGGCGACCGGGCTCTACATCGCGGCCGCGTTCGGCCCCGGCCCCCGGGACGGTCTGATGACGGGCCTGCACCAGCGGACCGGGCGCTCCATCCGGCTGATGCGGACGCTCATCGAGGTGGTGGTGGTCGCCACCGGCTTCGCGCTGGGCGGCACCGTGGGGGTCGGCACCGTCCTGTACGCCCTGTCCATCGGCCCGCTCGCCCAGTTCTTCCTGCGCCGATTCGCCATCCCCACGACCGCTACGGGCGGCGTCGTGGCCTCCGGCGGGCCGTCGGAGCAGGCGATACTGCAGCGGTGACCACGCGCGTACGCCACCCTTACCTCGATCATCCCGGCCCGCTCGCCCTCGCCCACCGCGGCGGTGCGGCGGACGGCCTGGAGAACACCGCGGCGGCCTTCCGGCACGCCGTCGACCTCGGCTACCGCTACATCGAGACCGATGTGCACGCCACCGCCGACGGCCGCCTCGTCGCCTTCCACGACACGACGCTGGACCGGGTGACGGACGCGGCAGGGCGCATCATCGACCTCCCCTGGAGCGAGGTGCGCCACGCGCGCGTGGCGGGCAGCGAGCCGGTGCCCCTCTTCGAGGAGTGCCTCGAATCGTTCCCGGACGTGCGCTGGAACGTGGACGTGAAAGCGGAGCCCGCGCTCCGTCCGCTGCTCGACCTGATCCGCCGCACCGACTCCTGGGACCGCGTCTGTGTCGGCTCGTTCTCCGAGGCGCGCGTGGCCAGGGCCCAGCGTCTGGCGGGCCCGCGCCTGGCCACTTCCCTGGGCACCCGGGGCGTGGCGGCGCTGCGGATGCTGTCCTACGGAGTGCCCGCCGCCCTGCGCCGCTCCGCGGTCTGCGCCCAGGTACCCGAGACGCACGGCAGGATCCGGGTGGTCGACCGCCGTTTCGTGCGCGCCGCCCACGCGCGCGGGCTGCAGGTCCACGTGTGGACGGTCAATGACGCCGAGCGGATGAGCGCCCTCCTGGACCTCGGCGTGGATGGCATAGTTTCCGATCACATCGAGACGCTGCGCGGGGTGCTCAAGGACCGGGGGACCTGGGTCTGACCTGCCCCGGGGCCGCGTCGCACCACGGGGAACAGCGAGGTCACGGGTGAACACCGACACCGTGAAGCCAGTAGCGGCCGACGACGGAGCCATCGCCGAACGACGGCGCGAGCAGCGGGGCTGGTACGTCTACGACTGGGCGTGCTCGGTCTATTCGACGAGCGTCCTGACCGTGTTCCTGGGGCCCTATCTCACGGAGATCGCCAAGGCGGCCGCGGATCCCGACGGGTACGTGCATCCGCTCGGCATCCCGGTCCGCGCGGGCTCCTTCTTCGCCTACACGGTCTCCGTTTCGGTGATCGTGTCGGTGTTCGTCATGCCGCTGGCGGGATCGGCCGCCGACCGTACGGGCCGCAAGAAGCCCCTCCTCGCCGTCTCCGCGTACCTGGGGTCGGCCGCCACGGCGGGCATGTTCTTCCTCGGCGGGGAGCGCTATCTCCTCGGCGGCTTCCTCTTGATCGTCGCCAATGCCTCGCTCGCCGTCTCGATGGTGCTCTACAACTCCTACCTGCCGCAGATCGCGCCTCCGGAGGAACGCGACGCGGTCTCCTCGCGCGGCTGGGCCTTCGGCTACGCGGCGGGCGCCCTCGTCCTGGTGGCGAACCTCGTCCTGTTCCTCGCCCATGACGGCTTCGGTGTCTCCGAGGCGACCGCGGTCCGCATCTGCCTCGCGTCGGCGGGCGTCTGGTGGGGCGCCTTCACTCTCGTACCCCTGAAGCGGCTGCGGGACCGGCGGACGCCCGCACACGAGGCCGGGGCGCCGTCCCGGGGAGGGTGGCAGCAGCTCCGGGCGACAGTGGGGGACATGCGCCGCCACTCCCACACGCTCGCCTTCCTGCTCGCCTACCTCGTCTACAACGACGGGGTGCAGACCGTGATCACCCAGGCGTCCGTATACGGCTCGGAGGAGCTCGGCCTCGGCCAGTCCACGCTGATCGTCGCGGTCCTGCTCGTGCAGCTCCTCGCGGTCGCCGGTGCCCTCGCCATGGGACGACTCGCCCGGACGTACGGCGCCAAGCGGACCATTCTCGGCTCGCTCGTGGCCTGGACGGCGACGATCGGGGCCGGGTACTTCCTGCCCGCCGGAGCACCCGCGTGGTTCTTCGTGCTGGCCGCGGGGATCGGTCTGGTCCTCGGCGGCACGCAGGCGCTGTCCCGCTCGCTCTTCTCGCATCTGGTGCCGCGCGGGAAGGAGGCCGAGTACTTTTCCGCGTACGAGATCAGCGACCGCGGGGTGTCCTGGCTGGGACCGTTGATCTTCGGCCTCACGTACCAGCTCACGGGCAGTTACCGGGACGCCATCGTGTCGCTCGTGGCATTCTTTTTGCTCGGATTCGCCCTGCTCGCACGGGTACCGGTGCGGCGTGCGGTGCGCGACGCGGGCAACCCCGTACCCACCCGGATTTAGCAACTGAAGCCAAAGGGCGGTAGTGTACGCGTTTGGCCTGCCAGGCGGACCGTTACTGCGAGCTGAAGATTCAGAAACGCTGGGTGACATCTGCTGCCAGATGTGACAAACCGGGCACTGGTGGGTACAACAAGGGGCGGCATACGACGGCGACGCATGACCCAGAACGGGAATCTTTACCGCCGACCGGACGTTGACCGGATGACGACGACAGCGACACCTGTCCTGTGGGCGACAAGCCCGGGAGGCACGATTCATGAGTGAGCGAGCTCTTCGCGGTACGCGACTCGTAGTGACGAGCTACGAGACCGACCGCGGCATCGACCTGGCTCCGCGCCAGGCCGTGGAGTACGCATGCCAGAACGGACATCGTTTCGAGATGCCGTTCTCGGTCGAAGCGGAGATCCCGCCGGAGTGGGAGTGCAAGGTCTGCGGGGTCCAGGCACTCCTCGTAGACGGCGACGGACCTGAGGAGAAGAAGGGCAAGCCGGCGCGTACGCACTGGGACATGCTCATGGAGCGCCGCACCCGAGAGGAGCTCGAAGAGGTCCTCGAGGAGCGACTCGCGGTTCTCCGGTCCGGCGCCATGAACATCGCGGTGCACCCGCGTGACAGCCGCAAGTCCGCCTGACGACGGATACTGCGGCACACCGCACAACGCAACAAAAGCACCACGCAACAAAAAGGGCCGGGGCCACTGCTGAGCAGTGGCCCCGGCCCTTTGCGTGTGCGGGTGTGTGTTGTGCGTGTGTGTGGAGCGATTCAGTCCGGATCAGTGCGGCAGCTGCGGGTCGTCCGGGCGCGGGCCGCGCATCGGCGGCTCGTCGTCCCTGATGACCTCGCCCTGCACGACCTTGCCGTCGGGGCGGTGCATCCGTGCCTGCTGGAAGGCGTCCCCGAGGCCGCCGGGCGTCGACTCTCGCACCTTGCGCTCGAAGGTCCGCTCCGCATACTTCCCCAGGGCCTGCTGGACCGGCGGGACCAGCAGGATCAGCCCCAGGGCGTCCGAGATGAGCCCCGGCAGGATGATCAGGAGGCCGCCCAGCATCGTCAGGGCGCCGCCTCCCCCGGTCTCCTCCGGGGCGGGCGTCACACCGCTCTGCTGCTGTTGCACCGCCTCGCTGAGCTTGCGGAACGCCCTGCGCCCCGCGCGCTTGATCACCGCGGAGCCGAGCACGAGGCCGCCCACCAGGAGCAGGAAGACCACGAACCCGCTCGTGGCTCCCGCCACGACGATGAGCAGCCAGATTTCCAGGACCAGCCACGCGGCGATCCCGAGCGGCAGGAACCTCAGGGGCCCGGAGCGCCGGGGCCGGGCGGGTCGGATGGGAGGCGGTGCGCCAGTCGTCATGCTCCCAGTGTGCCTGGGACCGCCTCAGTCCGGCATAAGGGGATGATCAAGAAGGCGGTCGGCCCGTCCGGGCCGACCCGCCGCGACCTGGCCCGACGCTCACGGCTGCTTGCGCCCGATGACCTTGCCGACGCGCTCGCCGACGCCCCAGGCGGTGACCCGCCACAGCGCCTCGACGACGATGTTCTGGCTCATCTTGCTGTCGCCGAGCTCCCGCTCGACGAAGGTGATGGGCACCTCGACGACGTGATAGCCCGCCTTGACCGCGCGGCGCGCCAGGTCGACCTGGAAGCAGTACCCCTGCGACTCGACCTCGCCGAGACCGAGGCCTTCGAGGGTCTCGCGGCGGAAGGCGCGGTAGCCGCCCGTCACATCGCGGATCGGCACGTCGAGCAGGAGCCGGGAGTAGATGCTGCCGCCGCGGGAGATGAACTCGCGGTGCTTGGGCCAGTTGACGACCCGCCCGCCCGGCACCCAGCGCGAGCCGAGCACGAGGTCGGCGCCCTTCAGGGCGGTGAGCAGCCGGGGCAGCTCCTCCGGCTGGTGGGAGCCGTCCGCGTCCATCTCGACGAGCACGCCGTAGTCGTTGTCGAGGCCCCAGCGGAAGCCCGCGAGATAGGCCGCGCCGAGCCCTTCCTTGCCCTTGCGGTGCAGCACGTGGACCTGCTCGTCCTCGGCCGCGAGCTCATCGGCGATCTTGCCGGTGCCGTCGGGGCTGTTGTCGTCGGCGACCAGGATGTGCGCGTCCGGCACGGAGGCACGCACCCGGCCGACGATGGACTGGATGTTCTCCGCCTCGTTGTAGGTCGGAATGATCACCAAGGCCGTGCCGAGCGAGCCGAACTGCCTCCCCTGGTCCCCTGCTTCGGAGACCCCGCCGCCGTCGTTCACTACTGCCCCTTCGTTCGTACGCAGAGGACCACCTTAATGGCCGCTGCCTGCGCCGCTGCGACGGCACGGGACGTACTGCGGATCGGGGCCCGGCGCCCTTCGGGCCGACCTGGGACCCGCTGGCTGCGGATCGACCGAAAGCCGTTGTCTACTGAGCGTCCGGGCCCGACCCGGGTCACACCTGCCGATTCGGCTGATACGTTCCCTCGCCTCCGCGTCGCGGGCGCTGGACCTGGCTCCCAGTGGTGGTGCGCCGGTGCGGCACACCACCCGTGACCCAGCGGCGTTCGCGACTGCGTGGAGGTTCGCCGGTCGGACGTCCTGTGGTGGACCCGGCCGAACCTACCGGCCCACGGCGGCTCTCTGTCAATACCCCGCTGAGCTGCGCCGACTTAACGGACCGCCAGGTCAGTGCCCAGGATTCCCAGGTCGTGCGACGCCGTGACCGGCCATGATCCGCGGCGCGCACCGCCGGGACATCACTCGTCCGGCCCCACGAACACGGGCCGCCCGGCCACCACGGTGCGCAGGCACACGGGGAGTTCGGCGCCCGGCGAGAGGTCCGGCAGGCCGGGCGTGCCGGACCTCGGGTCGGTCGACCAGCGGGCCACCCGGTCGTCCGGGGCCTGTACCACCAGATCGGAGGTGCGCCACACGGCGTAATCGGCGGGCGCGCCCGGCACCAGGACGCCCGCGTCGTCGCGGCCGACGGCCCGCCAGCCGCCGCGGGTGTGCGCGGTGAACGCCGCCCGCACGGAGACCCGGTGCTCGGGCGTGCGGTGGAAGGCGGCGGCGCGGACGGTGCCCCAGGGGCCGAGCGGTGTGACGGGGCTGTCGGAGCCGAAGGCGAGGGGCACACCGGCGCGCAGGAGGGCCGCGTACGGATTGAGGGTGCGGGCCCGCTCGGCGCCGAGGCGCTGGACGTACATGCCGTCCTCGCCGCCCCACAGCGCGTCGAAGGCGGGCTGGACGGACGCGGTGAGCCCGAACTCGGCGAAGGCGGCGATCGTCTCCGGCGTGAGCATCTCGGCGTGCTCGACGCGGTGCCGCGCGGCGCGGACGCGGGCCGCACCGAGCTTCTCCGCGGCTCGGCGCATGCCGTCGACCACGGAGGCCACCGCGGCGTCCCCGATGGCGTGGAAGCCCGCCTGGAGGCCTTCCTCCGTGCATTCCACGACATGGGCGGCGACGGCAGCGGCGTCCAGGTAGGCGGTGCCGGTGTGGGACGCGTCGGTGTACGGCTCGTGCAGGCAGGCGGTGTGCGAGCCGAGGGCGCCGTCGACGAAGAGGTCACCTGCGGCGCCGGCCGCGCCGAGTTCCTTCGCGCGCCGCACGTCACGCTCGGCCCAGTAGCCGACGACGCGCGGGCCCGGCTCCTCGGCGGCGAGCCGCAGCAGCCCGGTGAAGTCGTCCTCGTCGGAGATCTCGGGGCCCGCGCACTCGTGCACGGAGCCGATGCCGAGCGAGGCGGCGTGCCGGAGCGCGGCGCGCTGGGCCTCCGTGCGCTGCTGCGGGGTGATCGCGCCGAGGGCGGCGGCGCGCACGCCGTGGTGGGCGTCGGCGGTCAGCGGGGCGTCCGGGTGGAAGCCCGCGCGCTCGGTGACGCCGGGCACCAGGTCGAGCAGTGCGGTGGTGACCACGGCCGAGTGGACGTCGATGCGCGAGAGGTAGAGGGGCCTGCCGCCGGTCGCCTCGTCGAGCTCCGCGCGCGTGGGCGGGCGGCCGCCGGGCCAGCGGGCCGCGTCCCAGCCGTGGCCGAGGAGGACGGTGTCGTGCGGTCGCGCGGCGGCGTGTTCGCGTACGAGAACGAGCGCGTCGGCCAGCGAGCGGGCTCCGGTGAGGTCCAGTCCTGTCAGCGCGAGGCCGGTGGCCGTGGTGTGCACATGGGCGTCCGTGAACGCCGGGGTGACCAGGGCGCCTTCGAGGTCGACCACATCGTCGACGCCACCGGCGAAGGAGTCGGCGGCACCCTCGGAGCCGACCCAGGCGACATGTCCGCGCTCGACGACCATTGCGGTGGCGAACGGATCGGCGGGGCTGTGGATGTCGCCGCCGCGCAGCAGCACGGTGCGGTGGTTCAGTGGATCCTGGGGGTCGTTCCCGGGGGCGGTGCTCTGGCTCATGGGACCAGTCTCGCCCCTGTCGGCGGTCGGCCGACGCGGGGGTCACACCTGGGGCGGGCGCGCCTCGTACGGAGTGGAGAGGACGACCGTCGTGCGCGTGGAGACACCGGCGAGCGCCCGCAACCGGCTGAGCAGGTGCTCGAGCTCCAGCGGGGTGGCGACACGGACCTTGAGGATGTAGTTCTCGTCTCCGGCGACGCTGTGGCACGCCTCGATCTCCGGGACGCCCGCGAGCCGTTCGGCGATGTCGTCGGGGGCACTGGGGTCGAACGGTTTCACCGAGATGAAAGCCGTCAGCGGCAGCCCGACGGCCTCCGGGTCGACGACCGCGGCATAGCCGCGGATGACACCCCGCTGCTCCAGCCTGCGCACCCGCTGGTGCACGGCAGACGTGGACAGGCCCGTGGCCTTGCCCAGGTCGGTGTAGCTCATCCGCCCGTCCTTGACGAGCAGCTGCACGATCTGTCGGTCCAGCTCCTCCATGCGCCGAACCTACAGGGCTCTTGATCCCCACGGATAGCCGACTCGTCTCCCCGCTTGAGGGCAACTTTATTTGGCATGTGACGAATGCCACACTGCTGTGCCCGTGTCCGACGGGATGCAACGATTACCTCTACGACGGGACGGGAAGTGCTTGCTGTGGTCGAGGCCGCAGTTGCCTTTTCGGCCCACCCGAGGGGGAGATTCCCATGCAGAACTTGAAGCGCCCCGGCCGGTCTGCCCGCGCAAAGCAGCAGCCGGCCGTCGAGCCCGAGCCGGAGGGCGTCGAACCGGCCGACGCCTTTCTCGACTCCTACGACACTTTTGAGATGTACCGGGTGAACTGCCCCGACTGCGGGCAGCCCATCGCGCTTCTCGCGGACGAGGACGTGCTGCCCGAGCACGCGCTGTGCGCCACGCCGTGGAACCCGTTCGGGCTGACGGTCTGCGCGGGCACCGGCCGGGCGGCCGCCGACGCCGCGCCCGCCGACGAGACGATGGAGGCCCAGGAGCAGGACACGGCGCTGCTGTTGACGCTCCCTCAGGGGCTCGACTGGCGGACGCAGCCCTTCTCGCACGTGGGCGGTCCGGGCTCGCGCCCGTTCCGGGTGCCGCAGCAGCACCGGCCCGCCGCCTGATTCACCAGTAGGTGCCCTGCACCATGGCGGCCAGGCTGTCGTGGTGCAGGATCAGCTTGTCCGCGGCCTCTGCGCTCGCGGGCACCGGCGCCTCACCGAAGTGCACCTGCCGGTAGGCGACGCGCAGCATGACGATCGCGTGCCGCAGCGCCGCGTACAGCGTGTAGAAGTCCATGTCCCGCGGTGTGTGCCCGGTGAGCCGGGCGTACGTCGCCTCGACGCGGTCGCGGCGCTGGAACTCCGGCAGCCCCGGCTGGCCGAAGCTCACCGTCAGGTCCTGGAAGAAGCGGTGGAGATAGACCGTCCAGCCGAGGTCCACCTCGCGCGGGGCGAGCGCCGCCATCTCCCAGTCCAGGACGGCCGCGGGTTCGAATCCGTCGTAGATGATGTTCCCGATGCGTGCGTCGCCCCAGTTGAGGACGGCGTCGCCCTCGTCCCGGGGCCACATCTCCGCCAGGCGGTCGAAGGCGCTCTCGATGACGGGTGAGCGGGGCAGTCCGTCCACCACCCATGCGTAGTAGGCGCGTTGGGCCTCGACGTGGCGCCGCAGCGGGCTGCCCTCGCCGGGCAGCGCGAGGAACTCCGCCGCGCCGGGCGGTACCCGGTCGTGCAGTTGGGCGACGACGCGGACCGAGGCCTCTTCGAGGTGTGCGCGCTCGGCGTCGGTCGCTTCGTAGAGCCAATTGCCCTCGTACGTATAGGGCATGACGTCCGGCGGGACACGCCCCTCGATCCGCTCCATGACGAAGAAGGGCGCCCCGAGCGGACCCGGGTCCTCCTCCAGCCACAGCACCCGCGGGACCGGCAGGTCGGTGTGTTCGGCGACGAGCCGCATCGTGCGGTACTGACGCGGCATGTCGTAGACGGGGAAGATCGTGTACGCCGCCGGGTCGGCGGCCACCCGCAACGCGCAGTTCCTGAGCGGCGGTTCGGGGTGTTCGACGGTGAAGAGCAGGGTCTCGCTGGACATGCCGTTGGACTCGGGCACGGTCACGTCGGCCGCCTTGGCGCCGGGCAGCCGGGTGTCGAGCCAGGTGCTGAGACGGCGGGCGAGGTCTTCCGGGTCGCGCGTGGTGGTGCGGGGGCGGGGTGCCGTTGCCATGTCGGTACTCCTTCCTCGGGGCCGTGCCCTCAGGGCGCCACGGAGTCGAATCCGGTGAAACCGCTCGGGTCGTGGCGGCCGAAGCTGCCGTGCTCGAAGATGCCGTAGCCGGTCCGGCCTTCGAGGGTGAAGCGTGCGGCGTGGTCGATGACGCCGTACGCGGCGAGGGGGTGGGCCGCGGGGTCCGACAGGTCGTAGCTCCGGCGGTCGGTCCAGTCGCGGCCGCGCCAGGTGCCGTGCTGCCAGTCGTCGGCGGGCGGATATCCGGCGCCCACGGCCAGCGGCAGTGAGGCGAGCACCTGCACGCCGACCTCCAGGGGCTTGTGGCCTTCGGGGTCGGTGAGGTGGATGACGGCGCGCTCGGGGTGGCGGGTGCCGGAGCGGTAGGTGATGTCGGTGCGGGGCCAGCCGAGCTGGCGGTCGCGCCGGTCGGGGCGGACGAGCGTGGCGTCGTTGAGGGTGCGGTAGCCGTCCGCGTCCTCCTGGGCGATGACCATGAGGAACCGGTCGTCGAAGTGGACCGGGCACCAGATCCAGTGGAAGCCCTCGGTGGCGAACTCCTCCTCCAGACGCCCGCGTTCCTCGCCGGGGATGGGCCGCACGCCCCAGCTGCGGTCGCGGGTCGCGGTCCACTCCCCCGCCGTCACGGTGATCTCCTCGCCGCCCGCACGGATCACTCCGGCGGGGCGGCCCGCCTGCACGAAACGGCGCCCTTCGAGCGAGAGCCGGTCGCCGCGGCGCTGGATGTGGTGCGGCTCCCACAGGGCGGGGAAGTCGGCGGTCCAGGTCAGGTCGTACGAGAGGGACGAGGGGTCGTCCGGGTCGGCGGCGCACGTGAGGCGGATGCGGCGCAGGGGTTCGTCGACGGTGATCCGCAGCGGGCCGACACCCAGGTTCATCCGGTCCTCGCCGAGGGCGTCCGAGGCGCGTACGGCGTGGAGCGTGTCCCCGATGCGCAGGGTGGCGTACGCGTCGATGACACCGGTGTTCGGATAGACGCCGAGCCCGAGGATGAGCAGGGCGCGGCCCTGATGGTCGAAGAGGTGGAAGATGCAGCGGTCGTAGGCGTTGCGGTCGCCCGTCGCGACATGCTTCATCGAGAGGGGGACCTGGTGCACGGGGTACTCGTCGAGCGGGACCGGACGGTCGTCTGCCACGGCAAACCTCCCTGGATGCACGGCAGTTCAGGGTGGCGGAGGCGGGCGGGCCCTCCGGCGCGGAGTTGACGGTACGTCAGTTCGCGGGACGGAGCCAGAGACGCGTCAGGCCGTGTGCGTCGGCGCCCACGCCTGCGGACGGGCCAGGAACAGACGCTCGATTCTTTGAGGCGGTGACTTCCGTGCGGCGGCGGGCGTTGCCCTTGCATGACTCCTACGGACATGGGCGCGGACACGGGCCCGGCACACTTCCCCACCGGGCGCCGGCGACGCACCCTGGTGACGGTGCCCGCCTCCGCAGAATCGGTTCCCCAGAGGCCCCAGGAGCCCCCGCAGCACCAGGCTCCACTCCAGCACGTACAGCCTCACGTACAGCAGCACGTCCATCAACCGGTGCATCAGCAGCCCGCGCACCAACAGCCGCACCAGGCCTATCAACAGGCCTACCAGCCGCCCCACCCGCCGTACCAGCAGCCCCACTTCCAGGACCCGCCGATCTACCGCGCCCTGATCCGCCACTGGGCGGACCGCGGCCGCACGCTGCCGGGGCACCACGACCCGGAGTGGGCCATGCTCGTGGCGCCGCCGGTGCACCACGGCCAGTTCAGCGCGAGTCGGGACCCGCGAGGTGACGTGCGATGACCATGCGCTGGATCTGATTCGTGCCCTCGACGATCTGCAGCACCTTGGCCTCCCGCATGAGGCGCTCCACGGGGAAGTCCGCGGTGTAGCCGTACCCCCCGAGGACCTGCACGGCGTCCGTCGTCACCTTCATCGCGGCGTCCGTGCACAGCAGCTTGGCCATGGCCGCCTGCTTGGCGAACGGCCGACCCGCGTCCCGGAGCCTGGCCGCGGAGAGATAGAGCGCCCGGCCCGCCTCGATCTGCGTCGCCATGTCCGCGAGCATGAAGCGCAGCCCCTGGAAGTCCGCGATGGGCCTGCCGAACTGCCGCCGCTCGGTGGCGTACGCGACGGCCTCGTCCAGGGCCGCCTGGGCCACTCCGACCGCACAGGCCGCTATGCCGAGCCGCCCGGAGTCGAGCGCGGAGAGCGCGATGGCGAAGCCCTGGCCCTCGTCGCCCATGCGCCGGGAGTCAGGGATGCGTACGCCGTCGAAGTTGATCTGGGCGGTGGGCGAGCCCTTCATGCCCATCTTCTTCTCGGGCACCGCGGCGCTCAGCCCCTCCGCGTCGCCCGGCACCAGGAAGGCCGTGACGCCGCGGGGACCCTCGCCGCCCGTGCGGGCGAGCACGGTGTAGAAGTCGGCGACGCCGCCGTGCGTGATCCAGGCCTTGGTGCCGGTGATGACCCAGTCGTCGCCGTCCCTGACGGCCTTCGTGCGCAGCGAGGCGGCATCCGAGCCCGCCGCGGGCTCGGAGAGGCAGTAGGCGCCGAGGAGACCGCCGCCGAGCATGGCGGGCAGGTGGTCGTTCTGCTGCTCCTTGGTGCCGTAACCGGCGAGCGCGTGGCAGGAGAGCGAGTGGACGCTGACGCCGAGGCCGACGGTCAGGCGCGCGGCCGCGAGCTCCTCCAGGACCTGGAGATACACCTCGTACGGCTGGTCGCCGCCGCCGAATTCCGAGTCGTACGGCAGGCCGAGCAGGCCGGATTCGGAGAGCAGTGTGAAGACCTCGCGGGGGAAGCGCCCCGCGTCCTCTTCCTCTGCCGTCTTCGGGGCGATCTCGCGCTGGGCGATGTCCCGGACCAGCGAGAGCAGATCCCTGGCCTCATCCGTGGGCAGCTGACGCTCCACCGACTGCGTGATGTGGTCGGGCATGACGCTCTCCTCCCTGTGGGGCTGCGGCGGACGCCCGCGCTGGGTGGGGCGGCGCCGCCGGGAAACGTGCCGAGCCGGGGTCTCCTCCCGGGTCACGGAAGCAGCTGACCAGCGGCTCTGGCGCGTTGAGTATGCCCGATCAGCGGCGACCCGTCACTAGTTAACGACCGCTTACTCGAAAGATAGCTGAAGATCGCTCGTGGCTGGCGGATTGGTACGAACCATTGACCGCACTGGTCTAGTCCTCCTACTGTTCCCCCGAGCGTCTGAACGCGTTCATGCCAAGTCACACCCGCAGGTCCACAGCACCACTTCCCCCCTCCCGGTTTCCCCCCACGAGGAGTCAAGATGCTCAGACCGCACACTTCCCGCGCCTCCTTCCGGGCGCTCCTCGCCACCACCTGTTGCGCCGTCCTCGGAGCCGGTCTGCTGGCCGGCGCGGGCACCGCCGCCGCCGGACAGGACAAGGGCACCGCGACGAAGGCCGCCGCCGGATCCAAGGTCGTCGGCTACTTCACCGAATGGGGTGTCTACGACCGGAACTACCACGTCAAGAACGTCGACACCTCCGGCTCCGCCGACAAGCTGACGCACATCAACTACGCCTTCGGCAACGTGCAGGGCGGCAAGTGCACGATGGGCGACGCCTACGCGGCGACCGACAAGGCCTACACCGCCGACCAGTCCGTGGACGGCGTCGCCGACACCTGGGACCAGGAGCTGCGCGGCAACTTCAACCAGCTGCGCAAGCTGAAGAAGAAGCACCCGGACCTCAAGGTCCTCTGGTCCTTCGGCGGCTGGACCTGGTCGGGCGGGTTCACCGAGGCGGCGAAGAACCCCGCGGCCTTCGCCCAGTCCTGCTACGACCTGGTCGAGAACTCCAAGTGGGCCGATGTCTTCGACGGCATCGACATCGACTGGGAGTACCCGAACGCCTGCGGTCTGACCTGCGACACCAGCGGGCGCGAGGCGTACAAGAGCCTGATGTCCGCGGTCCGTTCGAAGTTCGGCGACAAGAACCTCGTCACCGCGGCGATCCCGGCGGACGGCGCGGACGGCGGCAAGATCGACGCCGCCGACTACGCGGGCGCGGCCCAGTACGTCGACTGGTACAACCCCATGACGTACGACTTCTTCGGCGCCTGGGACGCGAAGGGCCCGACCGCCCCGCACTCGCCGCTCACCTCCTACAACGGCATCCCGAAGGAGTCCTGGAACTCCGACGCCACCATCAAGAAGCTGAAGGGGCTCGGGGTTCCGTCCGAGAAGCTGCTGCTCGGCATCGGCTTCTACGGACGCGGCTGGACGGGCGTCACGCAGAAGGAGCCCGGCGGCACCGCGACCGGACCGGCCGCGGGCAAGTACGAGCAGGGCATCGACGACTACAAGGAACTGAAGACCAAGTGCCCGGCCAACGGCACCGTCGGCGGGACCGCGTACGCGCACTGCGGGAACAACTGGTGGAGCTACGACACCCCGGCGACCATCGCGGGGAAGATGGACTACAAGAACCAGCAGAACCTCGGCGGCACGTTCTTCTGGGAGCTCAGCGGGGACACGTCCAACGGTGAGCTGATCAAGGCCATCAACTGACGTCGTCCGCACGGTGATCGGGGCGGGGGCCCGGCGGCCCCCGCCCCTTTTCCGTGCGCCGGGTCAGGGCCGCGCAGGCGCCGGATACGACGGCTCGAAGTCCTCGATCACCCGCAGCGTGTCCCCGAGCGTCCGCACCAGGAGCGAGCCGACCGTCTCGCGCGACAGCTCCTGGCTGCCGATCCAGTCCAGCGTGACGCCCTCCACGCTGGACAGCCAGCCGATCAGCGCCGTGCGCGCCAGCTGCGGGATGTCCTTGCGGCCGTACGCCCCCTCGGCGATCGCACCGATCAGCGCCTCGCGCACCCCGTCCCGTATCGCGTGCACCTCGGCGTCGAATCCGACGCCACCGCTGATGATCGTGCGGTACGCCGCCTGGTGGTGCTCGGCGTAGCGCAGATAGCCGTCGACGGTGCGCTGCACCCGCTCCACCGGCGGCAGGTCGTCGTGGCTCCCGGCCCGGGCCACCAGGTCGGCCACGGAGTCCTCGATGATCGCCAGGTAGTAGCCGCGCTTCGACTTGAAGTAGTAGTAGATCAGCCCTTTGGCGACGCCCGCGTGCTTGGCGATGTCGTCCATGGACAGTGCGTCGTAGGACGTGTCGGCGAACAACTTCCGGCCGATGGCGATGAGTTCGGCGCGGCGCGCCGCCGAGCGGTCGGTGCCGCGCTGTTGACTATTATTCAATTCCGGCCCTAGTCTCCAACTGCCTCGGGATCGTCCGCAGTATGGCAGAACGGCGCCACCTGCCGGTCCGGCTCCCGGCGGCTCTTCACGCACTCCCCTTACGCACGCTTGGCGACGCGGAACGACGTACGGGAGGAAGACAGTGAACGCAGCACGCACCGCGTTACGCGAGGGCAGAACCTCCTGGAAGAAGACGGCCGTGATGGCCCTGCCGGCCGTCCTGGCCGTCGGCGTGATGGCCTCCGTGATGGCCGAGGGCGCGCTCGCCGCGTCCTTCGCGGTCTCCGGCACCAGCTTCCAGGTGTCCTCCGGGAAACTCACCAGCCAGGGCCTCTCCTCGTACGTACAGACGGACCGGGACATCGACGGCAAGGGGCACCCGGTGGCGCTCCTCGGGATCGGTGACGCGACCCTCTCCGACATCTGCCAGGCCGCCGAGGTGAAGACCCCGGTGGGGACCGTCGTGTTCAAGCTGACCGCGGGCGGCGACGCGGGCAACGTCACCGCGAGCAACCTCATCATCGACGGCGAGGACCTGGTCGGCGACGCCCGCTTCGGCACCGCGCAGATCGGCCGGGACGCCTCGACGCTCGACGAAGTGCCGGGCGTCCAGGGCGAGAAGGGCAAGTTCGGGCTGCAGGCCGGGGACATCACGGTCGCCGGCGTGAAGTCGCACGCCTGGTCCGCGACGGGCGGCAACTTCCGGCTCAAGGGGATGCGGGTCGACGTCAGCCTCGGTGGCAAGAAGTGCTTCTGACCGGCGGCGGCAGAAGCGGGGTACGGCCCTTTCGCCGGGACGGCGGCGGACCGCTCGACCGGCGGCTGCCCTGCCCCGACCAGCGCCGGGTCGTCCGCAGATGGCGGCGCACCCGGCCCTTCTGGGCCGGTCTGCTGCTGATCCTCGGCGGCGCCGAGCTGCTCCTGATCCCGCTCTCGCCGCTGACCGTGCTGGTCAGCCTGGGGCTCGGCGGGATCGCGGCCCTCGGCATCGGGATCGCCCTGGTCGTGGCAGGCCTCTTCCTCTGGCTGCTGCCGCACACCCACCACTATGTGAGCGTCAACGCCCTGATCCTCTCCGTGCTCTCCTTCGCGGCCACGAACCTCGGCGGGTTCCTCGTCGGCATGCTGCTCGGCATCGCGGGCAGCGCCATGGGGTTCGCCTGGACGCCGGTGCCGCAGGACGCCGAGGAGGATCCGGCGCTCCCCAGGGTGCGCGACGGGCAGGGCACCCGGACGCTGGCCGTACTGCTGCCCGTGGTGATCGCCGCCGGGCTCGTCGCACACGCCGCTCCGGCGCGGGCGGCTCCGGCTAAGGCGGCCCCGGCGGACGCGATCGTGGCGCCGCGCGTGCCCCCGACCGTCACCACCACGCTCTTCGCGCCGCAGGGCTTCCTCCTGGCGGGCGTCCAGGAGATCCCGACCGCGGACGGGCCGCTGAAGGTCATGGTGCTGCGGATGAAGGCCGCCTCGCTCACCGACTACCGGCTGACCACGCGCGACGGCAAGGAGGAACTGGCCCTGGGCGCCGACACCTTGGACCTGAGCGGCGAGGTCACCCTCTATCTGACCAAGTTCAAGGGGTGTCTGGAGGGCATCCTCTGTCTGACCTTCACGCCCGACAAGCTGCCGGTGCCGCCCGTCGTGCCGCCCTTCGTCTTCATGACGGACGTGAGCGCGGAGCAGGCCCTGGTCACCTCGGACTCGATCGTGGCGGGCGGACTCACCCTGCGGGCCTCAGCATGATCCAGATCCAGGCCGCACTGTTCTGGGCGTACGCGATCGGCGCCACGTTCGCCCTCTCCGCCGGGCGCCAGCTGCAGGTGTGGGAGCGGATCAACGCGGGCGAGGGCCCGCGCACCCGCAGCAGGGCCGCCAACCCCTATCTGGCGCTCACGGCCCTCTTCGCCGCCGTCCTCATGGTGCCGACGGGCCTCTTCCTGCTCTGGCAGAACCCGTCCTGGGCGACCATGCACGTGGCGGACGGCCATGAGGGCGTGTGGGCGGGGTTCGTGCTGTTCTACGCGGGCGGGATCCCCGTGGCCGCGATCCTCGGGTTCCTGGTGGCGCAGGGTCTCGTGCTCGTGGGAGCGGGCTACTGGGCGTACCTGCAGTGCGTCGGAGGGTACTTCCTGCTGTTCGGGACGCTGATCCACGGCTGGGACGGCAAGGGGTACCAGCGCTTCTTCTCGTCCGGCGCAGGAGACTTCGCGGACTGGCCGCGGGACAGCGTCGTCAACCACGTACTGGACTTCGTGACGTCCGGGACGTTCCTCGCGCTGCTGCTCTTCGGGGCCGCGGTGATCGGCACCATGCTGGTGACCGAGATCGGCTGGCTCATGGAGGGCTGGTCGCTGCCGGGGGCCGACGAGGACCGCAAGGTGCCGCGGCTGCTCGCCGTCGCCATCGCGGCGGCCGGGGTGTACGGCCTGCCCTTCGTGGGCGCGCTCTTCGCGAGCGTGCTGGTGCGCCTGGTCGGCGGGTGGCTCGGGCTGCCGCTGTTCGCGGTCGTGGCGGGCCTCACGCTGCTGCACGGGCGCTCACCGGTGCGATGGCTGTACGGCCTGGTGGGCGTGCCGGGGCGGCACTGGCGCGTCGGCCTCGACGAGGCCGACGGCGGTCAGGAGAGCGGCGTCACAGCAGACCGGTCTGCGTGACGAGCATCGCGAGGACGACGACGAGGGTCCAGCCCGCGAAGTGCTCCAGCAGGTTCGGCCCGTCGTCCTTGGGGCCGCCGGTGCGGGCCTTCGCGTGGACGGCGGTGGCAGAGGTCGCGGTCATGTCGTTCTCACTGACGTTCGGCTGACAGGGCTCCCCCACGAGGTCCCGGTCCTGACTCCACCCCACGGGACCCCTCCACCTTGCCAGCCGCAGGTGCATTTGAGGGAGAGACCTTGGTCACCCACAACTAGGACGTCACGCTGCGCGTCTAAGTACGGACGGCGGGGTATCTCCCCCGTCCGTTCGCCCGTGCACCGTACGACCGAGAGGTTTCCGATGAGCACGAACCGGACGACGACCCGCCGCGGGGCGCGGCTCGCCCTCGCCGCCGCGATCACCGCGACGATCGCCCTCACCGCCCCCGTCTCGCAGGCCGCTCCGGCCGCGGCCGAGAAGCCGTCACCGGGTGCGCCCGGTCTCGGCGACCCGATGTTCCCGCTGGACGGGAACGGCGGCTACCGGGTGGAGCGCTACTACCTGGACTTCGACTGGCAGGCGCCGAAGACCCCCTTCGAGGCGACGACGACGATCAAGGCGCGGTCCACCCAGGCGCTGTCCCGCTTCAATCTGGACTTCGGCGGCAACACCCTGCACAAGGTCACCGTGAACGACTCCGCGGCCGCCGCGTCGCGCGAGGGCGACGAGCTGACGGTGACCCCCAAGTCCCCGATCGCCAAGGACAGTTCCTTCACCGTCAAGGTCACCTACACCGCCGATCCGACCCAGACCAGACACCGCGACGACGCGATCGAGGACTACGGCTGGATCCCCACGCCCGACGGCACGGTGGTCTACCCGCAGCCGAACGGCGCGCGGCTGATCTTCCCCGGCAACGACCATCCGAGCCAGCGCGCGCCGATCACCTTCCGCATCACGACGCCCGCCGACCGCACGGCCGTCGCCAACGGCAGGCTGGTCTCGCGCGCCGAGCGCCCCGACGGCCGGGTGCGCTGGACGTACGACTCCGAACAGCCGCTCTCCACCCAGCTGGTGCAGCTGGCCGTCGGCAAGTTCCAGCTGGTCGACAGCGAGGGTCCGGGCGGCATCCCGCTGCGCGACGTCGTCCCGGACGCGCTGGTCGAGCCGACGGCCGCCTACCGCAAGCTCACCCCGGACCACCTGAAGTGGCTGCAGGAGAAGCTCGGCCCGTACCCCTTCAACCGCTACGGCCTGCTGGTCGGCGACACCGACCTCGGGGTGGCTCTGGAGACGCAGACCCTGTCGCTCGTCCCGAAGGCGGACCTGCTCGGCACGCAGGTGGACGCCGAGCGGAACATGGTGCACGAACTGACCCACCAGTGGTTCGGCGACAGCGTCGCCCTCAAGGGCTGGTCCGACCTGTGGCTGAGTGAGGGGCACGCCCGCTTCTACGAACGGGAGTACTCCGAGCAGCACGGCGGCGACAGCTTCGAGGCCGCCATGAAGACCGCCTACAAGGCCCACGACCAGTGGCGCAGGGACTACGGCGCCCCCGCGGAGCCGACCGAGCCGAACCTGTTCAAGCGGATGCGGTACGACGGTTCGGCCCTGGTCCTGTACGCGCTGCGCGAGCAGGTCGGCGACGCGACGTTCCAGAAGATCGAGCGCGCGTGGGTGAGCGGCTTCAAGGGACGCACGGCGAGCACGCAGCAGTTCGTGGACCTGGCGTCGAAGGTCGCGGGCCAGGACCTGGAGGGCTTCCTGCACCCCTGGCTGTACGGCCCCAAGACCCCGCCCATGCCGGGGCACCCCGACTGGGTGGTGGACCCGGCCGTATGAGCCGGTACATCACCTGAGACACACGCCGTGTGCCCGCTCCCGGACGGGGGCGGGCACACCCATATGTCGCCCCACTGGCTACAGAAGGGCTCCACATGCTCTATAGACACAGTGGAGCGTGTGTCAGGGCCCCGGCCGCCGCGCCGCGAACGCTGACTAGGCTGGCGCCACACGCTGTGATCGCGTTGATGCCGACCTGCGGGCGACACGAAGGGAGCAGGCAAGTGCAGCCGGACGAGCGGGACTTAGAAGGCCGGACGGCGATGGGTGCGGTCTGGCGGACGGTCGTCGAAGGGGTCACGGGCTCGATGGCCTACATCGCCGACCGGCACTGGAACGTCGTGGCCTGCAACGACGAGTTCAGAGCACTCATCCCGGACGGCGAACCGGCCAACATCATGCGGTGGATGCTCCTGGACGACCGGGTCCGGAACAAGATCCTGCTGAACTGGACCGAGGACTGGGCGCGCGGCGCCTGCCCGGCGCTGCGCCGGGCCGTGACGAACCACCCGACCGACCCCACGCTCATCGACCTGGCGAGCGATGTGCGGCGCGACCCCCTGGCGGGACCCATCTATCTGGCGACCGCGGCCTCCCATCCTTTGCATCCCGACGGGGCCGTGCGGCAGGTCAACCACCCCACGAAGGGTCTTGGCTGGGTGGTCGCGTCCGCCGCCAACCCGCTCCCGGAGATCGACTCGATGTTCGTGATGATGCAGTACCGGCCGGGCGAGCTCCGCCCCCACCAGCCGCCGCCGCTGAGCACGAACGCCCGATGAGGGTTGCTCAGCGGATCCCGACCGCGGCCAGTGCGGCGCGCTGACGGGCGGAGAGCTTCGTCGGGAAGTACAGGTAGCAGACGCCTCCCGTGCCCGAGACGACCTTTCCGCTGGCGTTGTAGCGCTTCGTCCGCAGCCAGATGTTCTCCCACTCGCGCCGCTTGTAGACGCGCCGCACCGCCGGGTTGCTCGGCGACGCGGGGTCGTTGGCGATCACGTCGCCGTCCGCCGTGAAGCCGATGACCGTCATCAGGTGGCCCGCCGTGCCGTAGCCCGCGCCCGTCAGCTCGTCCCTGAGGAACGACTGGGACGTTATGGCCGGGAGGCCCGCCGCGATCAGGGACTCCAGCTCCGTGAGCGAGGCGAGCCGGGTCACCACGCCCTGGAGGTCCTTGTAGGTCGAGGCGTAGGCGGCGTTGAAGGGCCAGTTGCCGCAGCCGTTGTACTGGTAGTCGAACGTGTACCGGGCCGCGTGGCACACCTGCGGGTCCGCGTAGGACGGGTCGACCCAGGACAGGTCCTCCGGCGTCGGCTTACGGCCCCAGAACTCGATGATCATCTGCGAGGAGGTGGGGCTGCACCAGGCCTCGCCGCCGTTGTCGTACTCCGGGTACTGGCCCGCGTGGATCTCCTGCGAGTACCGCGGGACCGTCAGCTCCTTGGCGAGCCCCGGCTTCGACGCAGGGACGGTGAAGCGGTCGGGGACCGCCGAGGCCATCGCGCCGAGCCGCCAGACCGTGGGGGTCCCGGTGGCGCCCGGCTTGCGGTAGAGGGTCAGGCGCAGCTGGTACGAGACGACGCGCAGGCCCGTGGTCGCGTCGTCGAGGGAGAGCGTGTCCGTCCACACCGTGGACCTGCCGTCGGTCTGGTCGTCGACCGAGGTCCGCCGGATGTCGGTCTCCTTGTCGTCCCCCGAGGTCCAGCGGCCCATCACGTACCAAGGAGTCCTCGTCCTGTCCGAGTACGTGCCGCGCAGCTCGACCTGGAGCCAGGTCCCGGCGGGGGTGCGTGCGTTCCAGGACGCGATCAGCTCGGTGGCGGGGACGGCGGAGCGGTGGGCCGGGGCGGTCCACCGGGCGTACTCCCAGGTGGCGGTCCTGCCGGTGTGCGGGTCCGCGTAGTCGGTACGGCCCGCGGGCTTCGCGATCCGCAGGCCGGGGCGGGTCCCCGCGACGGCGGCGGTGCCCTCGTGGGTGCCGGAGCTCCAGTCCTTGTGCGAGGTCCAGAAGCGGTTGTCCACGAGGCGGTCCGCACGCGCCGGGCCGGCCGCGGGGCCGCCCGTGGCGGCCAGGGCGGGAGACGCGGTGGCGGCGAGGGCGGCCACCGCCGCGGCGGTGGCGAGCACGGTTCTGCGGGACATGTCATCAGCTCGGTCTGATCGCCGTGGTCGGTCAGTGCGGTCGGGCCGGTCTGTGCGGTCGATGTGGGCGGTGCGGTCGGTGTGGGAGGTGCGGTCAGCTCGGTCCATGGGGGACCCCCAGTCGACGTGGTTTCCGGCGGGATCCGGAAAGGTCGGGTCAGGTGCACGGAAGTGGGCCAACTATGGCCGGTCCCTGCCGACTTCTGCCAGCGCTTCGGGCACTGCCGTACGCATCAATATTGGCCTCAACCAATGGCATGACCTGCGACGGCGCGCGGAACACATCCTTCCGCGGTCGTACCCTTGCCCGTGATGACCGGACACCCGCACACCCCGCTCCCCCGCCTCGCCGACACCCTGCGCCGCCTGCCGCCCTCCTGCGGCCCCGTCCGGCTCGTCGCCGTGGACGGGCACGCGGGCTCGGGCAAGTCCACGTTCGCCCGCCGGCTGGCCGAGGCGCTCGGCGGCGCGCCGGTCCTGCGGCTCGACGACATCGCCAGCCACGACCGGCTCTTCGACTGGACGGAGCGGGTGCGGCGGCAGGTCGTCGACCCCCTCTCCCGCGGCGAGACGGCGCGCTACGCGACGTACGACTGGCACGAGCGGCGCTTCGGCCCGGCCGACGGGACCCTGCCGCCCGCGCCCGTGGTGATCGTCGAAGGGGTCGGCGCGGGCCGCCGGGCGCTGCGCCCGCACCTCGCCGCCCTGCTCTGGATGGATGTGCCGCACGAGGAGGCATGGCAGCGGGGGCGCCTGCGGGACGGAACGGTCCAGCGTGATTTCTGGGACGGCTGGGAACCCGAGGAGCTCAAGCACTTCACCGGGGACCCCTCCAGGCCCTTCGCGCAGCTTTTGGTGCGGCAGTGCCCAGAGGGATACGAGGTACTTCCGGGCCCCCATGTGACGCTTACAGAGGCCTGAATCATCACTCTGAGTGAGGGATCATCGGCGGTCCGCTGAACCCCCGGAAATCCACTTCCACTTGGCCCCAGAAGTTTTGGCGAGTGCTTCAACTCTGCTTGACCCAGGGCCCTTACAGGACTTACGTTCTGAATGTGCGGTCTTGCGAGGCCGCCCGCAGACGCGAAGCCCCCGGTTGTTCCCCCGTGATCGGGGGCTTCGTTCTGCCCTCCGAGCCCGATTTCTGGCCGCCGCGAGGCTCCATTCGCTCACGTTCGGTCACCATCGGGCCGACCCCTCGTCGGCGCTTTCCGGCCGATCGCCCGGTGCGGCACCCTACGGCCGACCGCTCCCCCGCAGGTACGATGCATCTCGGTGCGCCTTTTCGGACGACTGCTCTGCGCATCGAGGCAACTCCCGTCCGCAGCACAGTGGTTCAGCAGCGCAGTGGTTCAGCGCAGTCGCCGGCGGGCACCGGTCCGGCGGTACGCAAACGGGGGCACGGTTTGTGGGGGACCTGATGGACTTCGATGCGGTGGGCGCACCCGCCCCGGCCGACCTCGCCTGGCTGAGGGGCGTCGACGCCTACACGATGGGCGCCTATCCGCAGGCGGAGGACGAGTTCCGGACGGCGGTGCGGATGGACCCCGGGATGGCCGACGGCTGGCTCGGGCTGCACGCGCTGCGCATCGACACGACGACGGCGCTGCTGCGGATGTTCCAGCACCGGGACCGGTTCGGGGAGCAGCGCACCCGGCACGGCCGCGCCCTCAACTCCTGGTACTGGCTCGGCTGGTGGGTGCAGCCCGTCCTGGAGAACACGCGCGACCTGCTGCTCGCGCACGCCTCGCACTGGCTGGACGGCCGCCACGTCCCGGAGCTCGACCGGGCGCTTGCGGGGCTGCCCCCGGTCGACGCGGACCCGCAGGTGCGCTTCCTGCACGCCTGCCGCTCCTATCTGGTCAAGGACTGGGAGCAGTTGGTGCGGCACACGGACCCGCTGATCGACGACGCGATGCTGGGCATCGAGGCGGGGCTCTTCGGAGGCATGGCACGGGTCCGCCTGGAGACGTACGGCCAGGCGGAACCGCTCCTGTCCGCCGCCCTCATGCGCTGCCGCAGCGAACAGCCCCAGCGCAAGGAGCTGCGCTACTGGCTGGCCCGTGCGCACGAGGGCACCGGCCGCTCGGCGGCGGCCCTGCCGCTGTACCGCGCGGTGCACCGGGTCGACGCCTCCTTCATGGACACCTCGGCGCGGCTCGCGGCGATCTCCGAGGGCGACGGGTACGACGAGGCGGCCGACCTCGCCGCCGCCATCAGCCTCACCGGAGCGGGCCAGGACGTGCTGGAGGGACCCGACGGCATCGACGTGCTGTTCGGCCCGGAGGGCCGCGACGTGAAGGTCACCGGCCCCGAACTCCCCTCGAACGGCGGCCCGTCGGCCACGGACGGCACCACGGGGCCCGCAGGCCCCGCCGGATCCCCGGGAGCACCCGGATCCTCGGTGCCCTCCGACGACGGCGTGCGCGAGAAGGCGATCATCCCGATCAAGGCAGGCCCGCCGCAGCTGCCCCCCGGCCCCACCGACCCCGCGCTCCTGGAGGCCGCGCTCTCCGAACTGGAGGGCATGGTCGGCATGGAGCCGGTGAAGCGCCAGGTCAAGGCGCTCTCCGCGCAGCTGAACATGGCGCGTCTGCGGGCCGCGCAGGGCCTTCCCGTGCAGCCGCCGAAACGACACTTCGTCTTCTCCGGCCCCTCGGGCACCGGCAAGACCACCGTGGCCCGCATCCTCGGCCGGGTCTTCTACGCACTCGGCCTCCTTGGCGGCGACCACCTCGTGGAGGCACAGCGCGCCGACCTCGTCGGCGAATACCTGGGCCAGACCGCCGTGAAGGCCAACGAACTGATCGACTCGGCGATCGGCGGGGTCCTCTTCGTCGACGAGGCCTACTCGCTCTCCAACTCCGGCTACGGCAAGGGCGATGCCTACGGGGACGAGGCCCTGCAGGTCCTCCTCAAGCGCGCCGAGGACAACCGCGACCACCTCGTCGTGATCCTCGCGGGCTACCCCGAGGGCATGGACCGGCTCCTCGCCGCCAACCCCGGCCTGTCCTCACGCTTCACGACCCGCGTCGACTTCCCCTCGTACCGCCCGCTCGAACTCACCGCCATCGGCGAGGTCCTCGCGGCGGACAACGGCGACGTCTGGGACGAGGAGGCCCTCGAAGAGCTGCGCTCCATCAGCGGGCACGTCGTCGACCAGTCCTGGATCGACGAGCTCGGCAACGGCCGCTTCCTGCGCACGCTGTACGAGAAGAGCTGTGCCTACCGCGACCTGCGGCTCTCCGGCTACCCCGGCGAACCGGGGCGCGACGATCTGTCGACCCTGCGGCTGCCCGACCTGATGCAGGCGTACGGCGAGGTGCTCTCGGGCCGCGGACCGCAGGACACCCCGGGGGTCTGACGCCCCGGGGGTCCCTGCGGGTCAGCCCACGCGGCTGACCGCGAGCGCGGAGTCCCTGGAGTCCTCCGGCGGCGTCCTCGGCACCGTGACCCGGTGCGCCGGGTCACGGACCTCCCCCACCAGGAGTTCCAGCACGTCCTCCAGGGCCACCAGGCCGAGCACCTTCCCCGACGCGTCGGCGACCTGCGCCAGGTGCGTCGCGGCGCGGCGCATCACGGTCAGGGCGTCGTCGAGCGGGAGCTCGGCCCGCAGCGTGGTCATCGGGCGCCACACCTGCTGCGGCACGGCACGCTCGGTCTCCTCCAGGTCCAGTACGTCCTTGACGTGGAGGTAGCCCATGAAGGCGCCGGTCTCCGCGCGGACCGGGAAGCGGGAGTAGCCGGTGCGCCCGGTCAGCTCCACCACCTCGGCGGGGGTGACCGACGGGCCGACGGTCACCAGCGAGCCCGGATCGAGCAGGACGTCGGTGACCGGGCGCGAACCCAGCTCCAGGGCGTCCTCCAGACGCTCCTGCTCGACGGGGTCGAGCAGTCCCGCCTGGCCGGAGTCCTCGACGAGGCGGCCCAGCTGCACGCTGGTGAACACCGCCTCGACCTCGTCCTTGGGCTCCACCCTGAAGAGCCGCAGGACGACCCTGGCGCAGGCCCCGAGCGCCACGGTGACCGGCCTGCACAGCCGCGCGAAGGCGACCAGGCCCGGGCTGAACCAGAGGGCGGTCTTCTCGGGCGCCGCCATCGCGAGGTTCTTCGGGACCATCTCGCCGATGACGAGATGGAGGAAGACGACGACGGCGAGCGCGATCACATAGCCGAGGGGGTGGATCATGCCCTCGGGCAGGTGGACCGTCTCGAAGACCGGCTCCAGGAGGTGGGCGACGGTCGGCTCCGCCACCGCACCGAGCGTCAACGAGCAGACGGTGATGCCGAACTGGGCGGCCGCCATCATCTGCGGCAGGTGTTCGAGGCCATAGAGGACCTGCCGGGACCGCTTGGTGTCCAGGGGCTCGATCTGGCTGCGGCGCACGGACACGAGCGCGAACTCGGCCCCCACGAAGAAGCCGTTGGCGAGCACCAGCAGGAGGGCGAAGAGGAGTTGCAACAGGCTCATCGGAGTGCCTCCGCGGCTTCCACGACGGCGAGGGCGTCATGGGTGTGCACGAGGCGCACCCGCTCCGCCCGGTAGTGCCCGACCTGGCGCACGGAGAGCCGCCAGCCCGGGAGTTCGGCCCGGTCCCCTGGCGCCGGGATGCGGCCGAGCAGGTCGGCGACGAGCCCCGCCACGGTCTCGTACGGCCCCTCGGGCACGTCGAGACCTATGCGCTGGAGCGTGTCGACGCGGCAACTGCCGTCGGCGTCCCACGCCGCCCTGCCGTCCTCGGCCGGTGCGGGACAGAGCTCGGGCAGGTCGAGGTGGTCGTGCTCGTCGCGGACCTCGCCGACGAGCTCCTCGACGATGTCCTCAAGGGTGACGACGCCCGCCGTGCCGCCGTACTCGTCGACGACGACGGCGATGGGCTGCTCGCTGCGCAGCCGCTCCAGGAGGGGCTGCACGGGCAGCGTCTCGGGAACGAGCAGCGGGGACTGCGCGATGCGTCCCACGGGCGTCCTGAGGCGTGCGTGGGCCGCCACCGCGAGGGCGTCCTTGAGGTGGACCATGCCGACGATCTCGTCGATCCGCTCGTCGTAGACCGGGAAGCGGGACAGACCGGTGGCGCGGGTCAGGTTCACGACGTCCTCCGCGGTCGCCGACGACTGCAACGCGCTGACCTTCACGCGCGGCGTCATGACGTGCTGTGCGGTCAGCTCGCCGAGGGAGAGGGTGCGTACGAACAGGTCGGCGGTGTCCTGTTCCAGGGCACCGGCCTGGGCCGAGTGCCTGGCCAGGGAGACCAGTTCGCCGGGGGTGCGGGCCGAGGCCAGCTCCTCGGCGGGCTCGACACCGAGGGTGCGCACGAGACGGTTGGCCACCGCGTTCAGGAGCGCGATCACCGGCCGGAAGAGCCGCGCGAACACATGCTGCGGGCCCGCGACGAAGCGCGCGACCTGCAGCGGCCTGGACACGGCCCAGTTCTTGGGCACCAGCTCGCCGATCACCATCTGCACGGCGGAGGCGAGCAGCATGCCGACGACCACGGAGACACCGCCGACGGCACCATCGGGGACGCCGACGGCGGTGAACGGGCCCGCGAGCAGCTGCGCGAGGGCCGGTTCGGCGAGCATGCCGACGACGAGCGAGGTGATGGTGATGCCGAGCTGGGTGCCGGAGAGCTGGAAGGACAGCTCCTTGAGGGCGTCGACGACCGTACGGGCCCTTCGGTCGCCGTCCGCCGCGGCCTTCTCCGCGTCCGGCCGCTCGACGGTGACGAGGCCGAACTCGGCCGCCACGAAGAAGCCGTTGGCGAGAATCAGCAGGAATGCCGCCCCGAGAAGCAGCAGGGGCACTGTCATGCCGCCGCCTCTCCGGTCGTGCCGGTCCCGGTATGTCGGGAGGGGGCGGCGCAGGTACTACAGGACGATCCGTCCATCGCCGGAGGGAGTCACTCCTCGGTTAGCAGGAGCCCCTGGGAGCCGGGCGGGCCCGTCAGGGGCGGGGCGGCACTCCATGCACGCCCCGCCACCAGATTAATCAAGACCGGGCACGGAACGTCCAGAGCCTGTTCGGTGGTTCGGCGCAGGGGCCTAGCTCTCGCGGGTCGTGCGGGCGTCCGCGAGGGCACGCAGGGTGCGGGCGTCGCCGACCGCCTGCTGCTTGGCGATGCCCGGCTGGATGCCCAGGGCGGGCAGGCTGGTGCCGTCGCTGAGGTTCAGGAACACCCAGGGGTCGCCGGGCCGGAGGTTGACCTGCACGATCTCGGCCCAGGCGAGGCGGCGGCTGGTCGCGATGTTGACGACGGTGACGCCGGACTCGTCGGCGACGACCTTGGGCCTGCTGAGCAGCACGAGCACACCGCAGAGCAGCGCGCCGGTGAAGACGAAGCTGGCCCGCTCCCCCGGGCTGAGGGTGGGCAGCAGGAAGGCGATCACCGTGATCACCACGAAGATCGTGACGCCCGCGGTGAGCATGACGGCCCGGGTGCGCGTCGGCCGGAAGGTGACGGGCAGGGCGGGAAGGGCGGGAATGGCGGGGCTTTCGGACATGAGGCTGTGCTCCTACCGGTTCAGGGGGCCGGTCAGAGGCGGCAGGCGTGGATGGCCGTGGTCAGGATGGCCCGGGCGCCGATGGCGTACAGGTCGTCCATGATCCGCTGGGCCTCCTTGGCGGGGACCATGGAGCGGACGGCCACCCAGCCCTCGTTGTGCAGGGGCGAGATCGTCGGCGACTCCAGGCCCGGGGTGAGGGCGACGGCCTGCTCCAGGTGCTCGGCACGGCAGTCGTAGTCCATCATCACGTACGACCTGGCGACCAGGACGCCCTGGAGGCGGCGCAGGAACTGCTGCACCTTCGGGTTGTCGGTGTCGGCGCCGGTGCGCCGGATGACGACGGCCTCGGACTTCATGATCGGCTCGCCGAAGACCTCCAGGCCCGCGTTGCGCAGGGAGGTGCCGGTCTCCACGACGTCCGCGATGACCTGGGCGACGCCCAGCTCGATGGCGGTCTCGACGGCGCCGTCCAGGTGCACGACGGAGGCGTCGACGCCCTGTTCGGCGAGGTGCTTGGCGACGATGCCCTCGTAGGAGGTCGCGACGGTCTTGCCCGCGAGGTCCTTGATGTCGTCCGCCGTGCCCGGCTTCGCGGCGAAGCGGAAGGTGGAGCGGGCGAAGCCGAGCGGCAGGATCGCCTCGGCGTCGGCTCCGGAGTCGATCAGCAGGTCCTCACCCGTGATGCCGATGTCGAGCCTGCCGGTCGCGACGTAGATCGCGATGTCCTTGGGCCGCAGGTAGAAGAACTCGACCTCGTTGTCGGGGTCGACGAGGACGAGCTCCTTCGACTCCTTGCGCTGCTGGTAGCCCGCCTCATGGAGCATCGCCGACGCAGGTCCGGACAGTGAACCCTTGTTGGGGACGGCGATGCGCAGCATGAGGCGGGCTTCCTTTGCGTGATGGGTGGGTTGAGCGGACGTGGTGGACGTACGGCTCAGAGGTGGGCGTAGACGTCGTCGAGGGAGATGCCGCGGGCGACCATCATCACCTGTACGTGGTACAGGAGCTGCGAGATCTCCTCGGCGGCGGCTTCCTTGCCCTCGTGCTCGGCGGCCATCCACACCTCGGCGGCCTCTTCGACGACCTTCTTGCCGATGGCATGGACGCCCTTGTCGACCAGCTCGGCGGTGCGGGAGGTCGCGGGGTCGCCGTTGGCGGCCTTGTGCTGGAGCTCGGTGAAGAGCTCCTCGAAAGTCTTCTTGGACATGATGGTCGCCACTCTACGCGGCCGGGCGGTCCCCCTCAGCGCCAGGGTTCGGAGATGGTACGGAGCGTGGTCGCCGTGGCGACGGCCGCGGTGACCGCTTCGTGGCCCTTGTCCTCGCGGGAGCCCTCGATGCCCGCGCGGTCCAGCGCCTGCTCCTCGGTGTCGCAGGTCAGCACGCCGAAACCGATCGGTACGCCGGTGTCCACGGAGACCTGGGTGAGGCCCTGTGTGACGCCCTGGCACACGTACTCGAAGTGCGGGGTGCCGCCGCGGATGACGACGCCGAGCGCGACGATCGCGTCGTATCCGCGTCCGGCGAGGACCTTCGCCACGACGGGCAGCTCGAAGCTGCCGGGGACGCGCAGCACGGTCGGCTCGCTGATGCCGAGCTCGTTCAGGGCGCGCAGGGCGCCGTCGACGAGGCCGTCCATGACCTTGTCGTGCCACTGCGCTGCGATCACCGCGACCCGCAGGTCGCCGCAGTTCTTCACGCTCAGTTCGGGTGCACCCTTGCCGCTCACGCGCTTCTCCTCAAGATCTTCTGACCGTGGTAGCTGCTTGCTTACTGGGCTTACTGGTTTCCGCAGGCGGACACGTCGGTGGTGTCCAGCCAGGGCAGGTCGTGCCCCATCCGGTCCCGCTTGGTGCGCAGGTACCGAAGATTGTGTTCGCCCGCCTCGACGGGCATGGGCTCGCGCCCGGTGACCTTCAGGCCGTGCCGCAGGACCGCGTCGGTCTTGTCGGGGTTGTTGGTCATCAGCCGGACGCCGAGGACACCGAGGTCACGCAGGATCTGCGCGCCCGCGCCGTAGTCACGGGAGTCGGCGGGCAGGCCGAGCTCCAGGTTGGCGTCGAGGGTGTCGCTGCCCTGCTCCTGGAGGGCGTAGGCGCGCAGCTTGGAGAGCAGGCCGATGCCGCGCCCCTCGTGGCCGCGCAGGTAGACGACGACGCCGCGGCCCTCGTCGGTGATGCGCCGCATGGACGCCTCCAGCTGCGGGCCGCAGTCGCAGCGCAGGGAGTGGAAGACGTCGCCGGTCAGGCACTCGGAGTGCAGCCGGACGAGGACGTCCTCGCCGTCGCCGATGTCGCCGTGGACGAGGGCGACGTGCTCGACGCCGTCAACCGTGGAGCGGTAGCCGTACGCCGTGAAGTCGCCGGCGGCGGTGGGCAGGCGGACCTCGGCCTCGCGGCGGACGGTGGGCTCCGCGGAGCGGCGGTAGGCGATCAGGTCCTCAATGGAGATGATCGTCAGGCCGTGCTTGCGGGCGAACGGGACCAGCTCGGGCAGCCGCAGCATCCTGCCGTCCTCGCCCGCGATCTCCACGATGGCCCCGGCGGGACGCAGTCCCGCGAGCCTGGCGAGGTCGACGGCGGCCTCGGTGTGGCCGTTGCGCGCGAGTACGCCGCCGGACTTGGCGCGCAGCGGGAAGATGTGCCCGGGACGCACGAAGTCGTCCGCGGCGGCGTTGCCCGAGGCGAGGAGCTGCAGCGTGGTGGCGCGGTCGTCGGCGGAGATGCCGGTGCTCACGCCGTGCGCGGCGGACGCGTCGACGGAGACGGTGAAGGCCGTGCTCATCGACTCGGTGTTGTGCTCGACCATCTGCGGGAGCCGGAGCCGGTCAAGATCGTCGCCCTCCATGGGCGCGCAGATCAGTCCGCGGCACTCGCTCATCATGAAGGCGACTATTTCGGGCGTCGCCTTCTCTGCGGCGACGACGAGGTCACCCTCGTTCTCGCGGTCCTCGTCGTCGACGACCACGACGGGGCGGCCCGCCGCGATGTCGCGGACGGCCTGCTCCACGGGGTCGAGGGAGAGGTCCATGGTGTCTTCTTCGCTGGCGGCGCTGCGCCAGACCGGTGCCACAGTCATGCCGGGGCTCCTTCCATGACGGGCTGCGAGGCGGCCGCGCGGGAGCGCAGCCACCAGTCGCGCATGCCCCAGAGGACGAGGGCGAGGTAGACGACGTACACGAGTCCGGAGAAGGCGAGGCCGCTGCTGAAGGCGAGCGGCACGCCGACCACGTCGACGAGCAGCCAGGCGAACCAGAACTCGACGAGACCGCGGGCCTGGGCGACCATCGCGGCGAGCGTGCCGACAAAGATGTAGGCGTCGGGCCAGGGGTTCCAGGACAGGTCGGGGACGGCACTGAACAGGGCGCCGACGGCGAGCGTGCCGACCGCGGTCCCCGCGACCAGGACGCCCCGCTCCTTCCAGGTGGCGAACCGGATGGCGATGGAGCCGTCCTGCGCCTGCTGCCTGCCGCGCGTCCACTGCTGCCAGCCCCACAGCGCGACGCCGATGACGAGGAGCTGCTTGCCGACGCCGCCGGACAGCTGCGCGGAGGCGTAGGCGGCGACGAGGATGACGCCGGACAGGAACTGGGCGGGCCAGGTCCAGATCGAGCGCCGCCAGCCGAGCGCGAGGGCGATCAGACCGACGG
This sequence comes from Streptomyces sp. NPDC004732, assembly GCF_040609235.1. Classification (NCBI taxonomy): domain Bacteria; kingdom Bacillati; phylum Actinomycetota; class Actinomycetes; order Kitasatosporales; family Streptomycetaceae; genus Streptomyces; species Streptomyces sp. NPDC004732. Next base: position 533,431 of record NZ_JBEXJR010000006.1, on the reverse strand, counting down.
TGTTGCCGATCATGTCGGACCACAGGATGTGCTGGTCGAAGGCCGTGAAGGCTTCGGAGTTGAGCCAGTTCACTTGGCGGCCTCCTGGGACGGCACTTGAGCACGGTCGCCGAGCAGGCGCTCGACGTACTTGGCGATCACGTCGACTTCAAGGTTGACCGGGTCGCCGGGCTGCTTGATGCCGAGCGTGGTCAGCGCGAGGGTCGTGGGGATGAGGCTGATGGTGAAGTAGTCGGGCCCCGCGTCGACCACGGTGAGGCTGACGCCGTCGACCGTGATGGAGCCCTTCTCCACGACGTAGCGGGAGAGGTCGGCGGGGAGCGAGATCTTGACGATCTCCCAGTTCTCGGAGGGCTTGCGCTCGACGATCTCGCCGGTGCCATCGACGTGGCCCTGCACGATGTGTCCGCCGAGGCGGGCGCCCACCGCGGTGGGGCGCTCCAGGTTGACGCGGGAGCCGACCGCGAGCGCGCCGAGGCTGGAGCGGTTCAGGGTCTCGGCCATCACGTCGGCGGTGAATTCGTCGCCCTCGTGCTCCACGACCGTCAGACAGACGCCGTTGACCGCGATGGAGTCGCCGTGCTTGGCGCCCTCGGTGACGACGGGGCCGCGCAGGCGGAAGCGGGAGGCGTCGGGAAGGTTCTCGACGGCGGTGATCTCGCCCAGCTCTTCGACGATTCCGGTGAACACTTCAGTGCTCCTTCGCTACGAGGGTCGCGGTGATGCGCAGGTCGGGGCCGATGCGGACGGTCTCGCTCACGTCGAGCCGCAACGCTTCGGTGATGGTCGTGATTCCGCCGCCGGTCAGGGCGGCGGGGCCCGCGCCGAGCAGGACGGGGGCGAGGTAGCCGACGACGCGGTCGACGGCGCCTGCGGCGACGAAGGCTCCGGCGAGCGTCGGACCGCCTTCGAGGAGGACCGACCGCACCCCGCGCGCGTGGAGCACGTCGAGGAGGGTCCGGATGTCCAACCCGCCCTCCGCGCGCGGGATTCGGACCGTCTTGTCGGTGTCGTACGCGGGTGAGGCGTCGTCGGCGACGGCGATCAGGGTGGGTGCCGCGTCGTCCAGGACGCGGGCGCCCGGCGTGACGGCGGTGCCGTTGGTGTCGACGACGACGCGCAGCGGCTGCACGGCGGCTGTTTCCGTGTCTGCGACGACGCGCACGGCGAGGTGCGGGTCGTCGGCGCGCTGGGTGCCGGAGCCGACGACGACGGCGTCGCACTCGGCGCGCAGCCGGTGCACGTCGGCGCGGGACTCGGCGGAGGTGATCCAGCGGCTGGTGCCGTCGGCGGCGGCGGTGCGGCCGTCGAGCGTGGCGGCGTACTTCCAGGTGACGTGGGGGCGGCCGAGGCGCACGGAGGTCAGCCAGGCGGCGTTCCCCTCGGCGGCCGCCTCCTCCAGCAGGCCCTGCTCGACCGGGATTCCGGCCGCGCGCAGGGTCTGCGCGCCGCCCGTCGCGGCCGGGTTGGGGTCGCCGACCGCGTAGACGACCCGGGCGATGCCCGCGTCGATGAGGGCCTGCGCGCACGGGCCGGTGCGGCCGGTGTGGTTGCAGGGTTCGAGGGTGACGAAGGCGGTGCCGCCGCGGGCCCGCTCGCCCGCCGCTCGCAGGGCGTGGACCTCGGCGTGGGGTCCGCCCGCGCGCTGGTGCCAGCCCTCGCCGACGCTCTCGCCCGCGGCATCCAGGATGACGCAGCCGACGACGGGGTTGGGGCTGGTGGAGCCGAGGCCGCGGGCGGCCAGCGTGATGGCGCGCCGCATGGCGGCTGCTTCGGCTACGGCGGTGGCCACCGGGTCTCCTGCCTCTTCGGGCACGGACTCCGGGGCACTGTCGATGACGACAGAACGTACGGGCAACGACACCTGGAGCGACGCCTGCGCCGGATGACAGCTGTCCCCGGAAATCCGGAAACCGCTCCCGGCCGAGGCCAGGAACAAGCCATTACGGCGGCGTGCACAAAAGATGCCCGCCCGCCGCGCACTGCCTCCCATCCGGACTTTCACCGTCGGTCCAGGAATTTCACCTGGTCAACCGGCCGCTGGAGGCGGCCGGGTCGCGGACTGTAACCGCCGGTTCGGAATTACACCGACCCCGGAGTGCGCTGCTTCTGGTACGAGGCCAGTGTGCCATGGCCGGTCGTGGGCCATATGGGTGACCGCCTGTGGGCTGGCTCACAGCATCCACCATTCAACATCATGTTCAACCAACTTGGTCCAGACCTATTGACGCACTGGTCTAGTCCTCTTAATCTCACCGTCACCTCCGAGGAGCAGGAGCCGACGGTGTGCGCACGCCGGGGCCCCAGAACGATCCACATCTCTGCCAGTTGTCTCGTCTCTGCCAGTTGTGTTGTTCCGCCCCGCTCGTGTTCCGCACCGTTCCCAGGAGGCTCCCCTTGCCGTCCCCCACCCGCGCGAGACCCACGCTCCTCGCGTCCGGCGCAGCCGTCGCCGGACTGCTGCTCAGCCTGGTCTCCGGCGGCGCCGCCCCGGCCGCCGCCGCCGACGACGCGTCCTGTCGCCCCGACGGCCTCTACCAGACGCCCGGCGTGAACGTCCCCTACTGCTCCGTCTACGACAGCGACGGCCGCGAGAAGATGGGCGCCGACCACCAGCGCCGGACCATCGGCTACTTCACCGGCTGGCGCACCGGCAAGAACGGCGAGCCCGCCTACCTCGCCAAGGACATCCCGTGGGACAAGATCACCCACGTCAACTACGCCTTCGCACACGTCGACAAGGACAACAAGCTCTCCGTCGGCTCCGACAGCGAGAAGAACGCCGCCACCGGGATGACGTGGCCGGGCGTCGAGGGCGCCGAGATGGACCCGTCACTGCCCTACAAGGGGCACTTCAACCTGCTCAACAAGTTCAAGAAGAAGAACCCGAACGTCAAGACGCTGATCTCGGTGGGCGGCTGGGCCGAGACGGGCGGCTACTTCGGTGACGACGGCAAGCGCGTGAACTCCGGCGGCTTCTACTCGATGGCCACCAACGCGGACGGCTCGGTGAACCAGGCGGGCATCGACACGTTCGCCGACTCGGCGGTCGCCTTCATAAAGAAGTACGGCTTCAACGGCGTCGACATCGACTACGAGTACCCGACCTCGATGAAGGACGCGGGCCATCCGCTCGACTACCCGCTCTCCAACGCACGCCGCGGGGGCCTCGTCAAGGGCTACGCGGCGCTGATGAAGTCCCTGCGCCAGAAGCTCGACAAGGCGGGCGCGGCCGACGGCAAGCACTACATGCTGACCGTGGCGGCCCCCTCTTCCGGCTATCTGCTGCGCGGCATGGAGACCTTCCAGGTCCAGAAGTACCTGGACTACGTCAACATCATGTCGTACGACCTGCACGGCGCCTGGAACGAGTACGTCGGCCCCAACGCCTCGCTCTTCGACGACGGCAAGGACGCCGAGCTCGCGGCCGCCAACGTCTACGGCAGCTCCCAGTACGGCGGCATCGGCTATCTGAACACCGACTGGGCCTATCACTACTTCCGCGGCTCGATGCCCGCCGGGCGCATCAACATCGGCCTGCCGTACTACACCCGCGGGTTCAAGAACGTGCAGGGCGGCACCGACGGGCTGTGGGGCAAGGCGGCCGCGACCAGCTGCCCGGCCGGATCCGGCCTGACCAAGTGCGGTGACGGCGCGGTCGGCATCGACAACCTCTGGCACGACAAGGACGACAACGGCAAGGAGTCGCCCGCGGGCTCCAACCCGATGTGGCACGCCAAGAACCTGGAGAAGGGGATCGTCGGCGACTACGTCACCAAGTACGGCTTCCCCGCGGACACCAAGCTGACCGGCACCTACGCCCGCAAGTACGACTCCACGCTGGTCGCGCCCTGGCTGTGGAACGCGGACAAGAAGGTCTTCCTTTCGACGGAGGACGAGGAGTCGGTGGCGAAGAAGGCCGACTACGTGGTCGACCGGGGCATCGGCGGCACGATGATCTGGGAGATGGCGGGCGACTACCGCTGGAACGCCACCAAGAGCCAGTACGAGATGGGCGACACGCTCACCTCGCTGATGTACGACAAGTTCAAGGCCGCGAAGCCGTACGGCGCCAAGGTCTCCAACAAGGAACTGCCCACCAAGGCCGTCGACATCGGCGTGGAGTTCGGCGACTTCAAGCTGGGCGACTCCAACTACCCGATCACGCCCAAGGTGAAGATCACCAACAACACGAAGACGGCGCTGCCCGGTGGCACGGAGTTCCAGTTCGACTACTCCACCGCGGCTCCCGGAAACGCCTCCGACCAGTCAGGATTCGGTACGAAGGTAATCAGCAGCGACCACACGGGGAGCAACGTCGGCGGCCTGAAGGGCGACTTCCACCGGGTCTCGTTGAAGCTGCCCGCCTGGCAGTCGCTGGCGCCCGGCGCCTCCGTGGACCTCTCGTTCAACTACTACCTGCCGGTGTCCACGCCGTGGAACTGGACGGTGAACATCAGCGGCACGACGTACGCGCTCGCCGGTGACCTGGCGCGCGGCACCACGGTCGTCGAGCCCGGCGGCGGGACCGGACCGACCGACCCGCCGGACCCGACCGACCCGCCGACGCCCGGCAAGTGCACGGCACCGGCCTGGGGTTCGACCGCCGAGTACGGCAGCGGGACCAGCGTGTCCCACAAGTCCCACACGTGGAAGGCCAAGTGGTGGACGAAGGGCGATGAGCCCGGCGCGGGTGGCGAATGGGGGGTTTGGCAGGATCTCGGCGCCTGCTGACTGTCCTGAGTGCTCACGCCCGTGGGATTTGGCACCCTATGGGCGTGAGCACTGCAGCGGCACTGGCCGAGGAGTTCGAGTCCCACCGCCCCCGGATGTTCGGCCTGGCCTACCGGATACTCGGATCCGCGCAGGAGGCGGAGGACGCCGTTCAGGACGCGTATCTGCGCTGGAACGGCACCCGGCGCGAGGACATCGCGCAGCCCGCCGCCTGGCTGGCCAAGACCGTCACGAACCTCTGCCTGACCAGGCTGACCACGGCCCGCGCCCGCCGCGAGCAGTACGTGGGGACCTGGCTGCCGGAGCCGGTCATCACCTCGGGCGGCACCCTCGGACCGCTGGAGTCGGCGGAGCAGCGGGACGCGGTCTCGATGGCCCTGCTGGTCCTCCTGGAGCGGCTGACGCCCCGGGAGCGCGCGGTGTACGTGCTGCGGGAGGCCTTCGCGTACAGCCACCGGGAGATCGCGGGCGTCCTGGACGCGAGCGAGGCGGGCTGCCGCCAGCTGTACCGCAGGGCCGCCCGGGCCGTTGCCGATGCGCGGCCCCGTTTCGCGCCGGGGCACGAACTGCGGCAGCGGTTCGTCGAGTCGTTCATCGCCGCGGCCCGCGAGGGCGATGTCGTCGGCCTGGAGAAGATACTGGCCAGGGACGTGACGTGGTGGGGCGACGGCGGCGGCAAGGTCGCCGCGGCGGTCACGCCCATCCTCGGGCGCGACAACGTCCTGCGGTTCCTCGTCCGCATCAAGGCGAACTTCGGGTCCGCGGAGGTCTCGTTCGCCGAGGTCAACGGCGCGCCCGCGCTGGTCATGCGGGTGGCGGGGCACCTGACGGCCGTCGCTTCTTTCGAGGGAGGCGACGGAAGGGTCACCGGGGTACGGTCGGTCGTCAACCCCGACAAGCTCGCGTTCGTGGAACGCCAACTGGCCGCCGTATAAAGACGAAGGAGCCCCGTGATGAGCACGATCCTGGTGACCGGCGGTACCGGAACCCTCGGCCGCCTCGTGACCGAGCGGTTGCGTGCGGACGGTCACGAGGTACGGGTGCTCAGTCGCCACACGCGGCCGTACGCCGTCGATCTGCGCGAGGGCACCGGCCTGGACGCGGCGGTAACCGGCGCGGACGTGATCGTGCACTGCGCGACCACCCTGCGCGGCGGTGACGAGCGCGCCGCCAAGAACCTGATCGCGGCGGCGCAGAAGGCAGGCGTCGCACATCTGGTCTACATCTCGATCGTCGGCATCGACCGGGTGCCGCTCGGCTACTACAAGACGAAGCTCGCGGTCGAGCGGCTGATCGAGGAGTCGGGGCTTGGCTGGACCGTGCTGCGGACCACCCAGTTCCACGACCTGGTCCTGCGGATCATGGAGGCGTCGGCGAAGCTCCCCGTCATGCTGCTGCCCGGCGGGGTCAGCGACCAGCCGATCGAGGTCGGCGAAGTGGCGGACCGCCTCGCGCAGTTGGCCGCGGCGCCGCCGGCGGGCCGGGTCGACGACATGGGAGGCCCCGAGGTCCGCACCTTCCCGGACCTCGCCCGCGCCTATCTGCGGGCGAGCGGCAAGCGGCGCCGGGTGCTGCCGGTGCGGCTCGCGGGCCGGACGTACCGGGCGGCGCGGGCGGGCGGTCATCTGACGCCGGGTCGGGCCGTGGGCAAGGGGACGTTCGAGGAGTACCTGGCGGTGCGGTCCGGGGGCGTACGCCGGTGAGGCGGCGCCGCACCGCTCAGTGACTCGTCCGTGGCCCGAAGAGCTCGTCCTGCGCGGCGTCCCGCGCGGCGAGCAGCGCACCCCTCAGCACCGCGGCCCCGCCGAGCCTGCCCGCCCGCACCTCGGTGCGCAGCGGCGACATGGCGGTGACCCGGTCCGTGACGCGGGCAGCGAGCTCGGCGCCGCCCGCGCGGCCCACCTCGCCGCCCAGGACCACACAGCCGGGGTCGAGGATCGCGGCCATCGCCGCCGCACCGACGGCCACCCGGTCGGCGACGGCGTCGAGAAAGGCGCCCTCGCCGGTCTCGACCGCGCGCCGCACCACGTCGGCGCCGGACATGCCGGGCTCCAGGATGCCGTGCTCCGCACCGAGTTCACGGAGCGCCGCGGCGCAGGCCAGCGAGTGGAAGCCGCCCTCGCAGCTGGTGGCCGACGGCAGGGTGCTCGTGCCCGGCACCGGCAGGAAGCCGATCTCGCCCGCGCCCCCCGACGCACCCCGGCGCAGCACGCCGTCGAGCACGACGGCGGCGCCGACGCCGTCGCCGAGCCAGAGCAGCACGAAGGTGTCACGGTCGTGCGCGGCGCCGTCCCTGCGTTCGGCACGGGCCGCGAGGTTGGTCTCGTTCTCCACGAGGACACGGGCGCCGAGCCGCTCGTGCAGGGCGCCCGCGAGGCGGCGGTGCCAGGCGGGCAGCGCGGACGTGTCGTGCAGGTCGCCGGTGGTGGGGTCGATGAGTCCGGGGGCGCCGATGCCGACGGTGTGCAGGCGCTGCACACCGCCCTCACTGGCCGCGCGCTCGACGAGGGCCACGGCACGCTCGACGGCGGGCCCGGTGCCGGTGCCGCCGCCGATGGGCGCGGAGGCCTCGGCGAGCACCGCGCCGAGCAGATCGGTCACGACGACGGAGACGCTCTCGGTGCGCACGTCGAGGGCGGCGAGATGGGCGCGGTCGGCGACTATGCCGTAGAGCCGCGCGTTCGGGCCGCGCCGCTGGGCGCCCGCCTCCCCGACGACCGTGATGAGCCCGGAGCCCTGGAGCCGCTCGACGAGGTCGGCGACGGAGGGCCTCGACAAGCCCGTGAGCTGCTTCAACTGGTTCGCGGTGAGCGGGCCTTCGCTCTGCAGGAGCCCCAGCGCGAGCCGGTCGTTGATGGCTCGGGCGGTGCTCGGTGAGGCAGGCGAGACAGGCATGGCCGGATCCTCCCATAGAAAGCTTCTATTTATCAGGCAGGCTTCCTGATAGTTTACGTCGCCGTACCGAGGCACCACCTGGGAGGGGCGGAGCGGAATGAGTGAAGTGGTCTACGACAAACAGCGGTTGAAGCGGGCGCGGATCGCCGTGGCGGCCGTCTTCTGCGTGCACGGCTCCGTCGCGGGGTCCTTCGCGACCCGGGTGCCGTGGATCCAGGAGCACGCCGACGTCAGCGCGGGCATGCTCGGCCTCGCCCTGGCCTTCCCCGCGATCGGCGCCTCCGTCGCGATGCCGCTCGCCAGCCGGATCAGCCACCGCTTCGGCGCCCGCACCGCGCTGCGCGGCCTCCTCGTCATGTGGACGCTCGCCCTGGTCCTGCCGTCCCTGGCACCCAACCTGCCCATGCTCTGCCTGGCGCTCTTCGTGTACGGCGCGACGTCCGGCATGTCCGACGTGACGATGAACGCGCTCGGCGTCGAGACCGAGACCCGCATGCGGAAGTCGATCATGTCGGGCCTGCACGGCATGTGGAGCGTCGGCGCCCTGATCGGCTCCGCGGCAGGCACGGTCGCCGCCCACCTCGGCTCGGACGCCCGCCTGCACCACGCGCTCGCCGCCGCCACCCTGACCGCGCTCGGCCTCGTCGCCTGCCAGGGCGTCCTCGACCTGCAGCCCGAGCCCGAGGAGGAGGCACCGCCGCGCTTCTCGCTGCCGCCCAAGTCGGCGCTGCTGATCGGCGCGGTCGGCTTCTGCGCGGTCTTCGCGGAGGGCGCGAGCCTCGACTGGTCGGCGGTCTATCTGCGGGACGTCCTGGACACGTCGGCCGGTGTCGCCGCCGCCTCCACCACCGGCTTCACGCTCACCATGGCCATCGCGCGGCTCGCGGGCGACGCGGTGGTGAACCGGTTCGGCGCGGTGCGCACGGTGCGGGCGGGCGGGGTCCTCGCGGCGCTCGGCGGACTGCTGGTCGTCCTCGCCACCCATCCGGTGATGGCCATGGGCGGCTTCGCCCTGATGGGCCTCGGCATCGCGGTCGTCGTGCCGCTCGCCTTCGCGGCCGCCGGACACAGCGGCCCCAACCCCAGCCAGGCCATCGCGGGCGTCGCCACCATCACGTACACCTCCAGCCTGATCGCCCCTTCGGCGATCGGCGCGCTGGCCCAGGCCACGAGCCTCGTCGCCTCGTTCGGCCTGGTGACGCTGCTCGCCTGCGGCCTCACGGTCTTCGCGGGCGTCCTGCGCACGGGCGGCCGCAAGGCGGCGCAGGGCGCACCCGCGGACGCGGCGGCGCACGGACCGAGGTCCTGACGGGGCGGGGCGGACCCGCACCGGCGAGAAGCCGCACTTACGTCGCATTAACATGGCGTCGATCATTTCCGGCCACCCGGCCGGGCCCGGTTCGGCGGACAGAAAGCGACTGACTCACCATGGATCTCGGCGTGCGCTGGAAGCTGCACGGCGACGGGCGCACCCCCGCGCCCGGAGCCGTCGTCCGTCCCGACGAGCGGCTCTCCTGGCCGCGCACCTTCGGACTCGGCGCCCAGCACGTGGTCGCGATGTTCGGCGCGTCCTTCGTGGCGCCCGTCCTGATGGGCCTCGACCCGAACCTCGCGATCATGATGTCGGGCGTCGCCACCGTCATCTTCCTGCTCGCCACGCGCGGCCGGGTGCCCAGCTATCTGGGCTGTTCGCTCTCCTTCGTGGGCGTCGCCGCGGTCATCCGCGCACAGGGCGGCTCCAGCGCGACGGTGACCGGCGCGGTCTTCGTGGTCGGTGGCGCGCTGTTCCTGGTGGGTCTCGCGGTACGGAAGTTCGGGGCGCGGATCATCCACGCCGCGATGCCGCCGATCGTGACCGGCGCGGTCGTCATGCTCATCGGCTTCAACCTGGCGCCGGTCACGGCATCGACGTACTGGCCGCAGGACCAGTGGACGGCGCTCCTGGTGATGCTCTTCACCGGGCTTGCCGTGGTGTGTCTGCGCGGCTTCTGGTCGCGCGTCGCAATCTTCCTCGGGCTGCTCTTCGGGTACGCCATCTCCTGGGTCCTCGACCAGGTCTTCGGCAAGATCCACTCGGCGGACGCCTCGGGCAAGGTCGTCGACCACTGGCGCCTCGACCTGTCCGCCGTGGGCCATGCCGACTGGATCGGCCTGCCGTCCTTCCACGCGCCGAGCTTCGAGTGGTCGGCGATCCTCGTGGCGCTGCCCGTCGTCATCGCGCTGATCGCCGAGAACGCGGGCCATGTGAAGGCCGTCGGCGAGATGACCGGCGACAATCTCGACGACAAGCTCGGCACGGCGATCTCCGCGGACGGCGCCGCCTCCATGCTCTCCACCGCGGTCGGCGGTCCGCCCAACACCACGTACTCCGAGAACATCGGCGTGATGGCCGCGACCCGCGTCTACTCGACGGCCGCGTACTGGGCGGCGGCCTGCTTCGCCCTGCTCTTCGGGCTCTGCCCCAAGTTCGGCGCGGTCGTGGCCGCGATCCCCGGCGGCGTGCTCGGCGGCATCACCGTCATCCTCTACGGCATGATCGGCCTGCTCGGCGCCCAGATCTGGATCAACGCCAAGGTCGACCTGCGCAATCCGCTGAACCTCGTACCGGCCGCGGCGGGCATCATCATCGGCGTCGGCGGTGTCTCCCTGAAGATCTCGGACAACTTCCAGCTGAGCGGGATCGCACTCGGCACGATCGTCGTCATCACGGGCTATCACGTGCTGCGCGCCTTCGCCCCCGCACACCTCAAGTCCCAGGAACCGCTACTCGATTCGGGCACGTCGACGTACGACGAAGAGGACCGCGAGCGCGGCTAAAACGGTTGGACGTGGTGCGCGACCGCTGCTTAGGGTGCGCACCATGTCCACTCCCGAGTCCGACAGACTCACGCCACCGGTCGTCCGGTGGCTTCTCGCGCCGATGCAGTAGCACATTGATGCAGTAGCACTTTGATGCACTGACCCACTGCTGCACTGCACACTGCTGCACCGACGCGCCCGCGCGCAGGAACTGCGCCCGCCACCACCGGATCACCGCCCCCGTGCCCTGATCCTTTCGATCCACATCGTGGTTGCGGAGTCCTGCTGTGCCCTTTGCCCTCCACCTCCTCGGGCTTGCCGTTTTCGCCCAGGGAACCTCCGAGTTCATGCTGTCCGGGCTGATCCCCGACATCGCACGGGACCTGTCCGTCAGCGTCCCGGCCGCAGGCCATCTGACCTCGGCATTCGCCGTGGGAATGATCGTCGGTGCGCCACTGATGGCCATCCTGAGCCGCCGCTTCTCCCGTCGCAGCGCGCTCCTGGTCTTCCTCGTCGCCTTCCTGCTCGTCCATGTCGTCGGCGCCCTCACCACCAGCTTCACCGTGCTCCTGGTGACCCGCGTCGTCGGCGCCCTCGCCAACGCGGGCTTCCTCGCCGTCGCCCTGGTCACCGCCACGAGCATGGTCGGGCCCGACGCCAAGGGGCGCGCCACGTCGGCGCTGCTCGGCGGCGTGACCGTCGCCTGTGTCGCGGGCGTGCCCGCGGGCGCGCTGCTCGGTGCGGCGTGGGGCTGGCGCTCGGCGTTCTGGGCGGTGGCCCTCCTCTCGCTGCCCGCCGTGCTCGCCATCGCGCGAGCCGTGCCGTCCGGGGCGCCCGACGCCGACGGGCCGAGCGCGCTCGGTGAACTGCGTGCGCTGCGCGGTCCGCGGCTGCTTGTGACGCTGCTGCTTGGCGCGCTGGTCAACGGCGCGACGTTCTGCACGTTCACCTATCTCGCCCCACTGGTCACCCACGTCACCGGTCTCGGCTCCTCCTGGGTGCCCGGGATGCTGGCACTGTTCGGCATCGGCTCCTTCGTCGGCGTCAGCGCGGCCGGTCGCTTCGCCGATGTACGGCCCATGCCGATCCTGGTGTTCGGCTCGCTCGCGCTGGTCACCGGCTGGGTCGTGTTCGCGGTGACCGCGGGGAACCCGGTGGCGGCCGTCGTGCTGGTCCTCGTCCAGGGGGCGCTGTCGTTCGGGGTCGGTTCGACGCTCATCGCGCGGGCGCTGTACGCGGCGACCGACGCGCCCCATCTGGCGGGCGGATTCGCGACGGCGGCGTTCAACGTGGGCGGCGCCCTGGGCCCCTGGCTCGGCGGCCTCGCGATCTCCGCCGGGCTCGGCTTCCGCTCGCCGCTCTGGGTCAGCGCGGCGCTGGTGGCGGCGGCTCTGGTCATCGGGGGTGCGGCGCTCGGTCTGGGCGGAAGGGCCCCCGAAAAGGCCCTGGCACCGTCACCGGACCCGGCCCGGTCGCGCGCCACCTCGTAAGCGTCCGTTCGCTCGTTTCGGGGACGTGCCCGGTGCGCTGACGCCCGGGCCGCCCCGGGACTGGGACCCTGCCCCCATGGCGCAGTTGGAGCGGTTCGCAGAGTTCAGGACCCCGACCCGTGGGGACGACGACGTCGACGGCGTGCTGGCGCGGATGCGGGCGCTCGGCGACGACTGGCCACCGCGCGACGGGGTCGCCGTCTTCAACCGCGTCTACCTCTCGGTGACCGAGGAGGTCGCCCGGCGCCTCGGCCTGGGCGCCTTCCCCGACGCGCATGCCGCGACCACCCTGGCCGTCCGTTTCGCCGAGCGGTATCTGGCGGCCGTCGACGCGGCGGCCGCCGGGCGCCGCCCGCCCGCCTGCTGGCGCCCGCTGTTCCAGTACCGCCGCCATCCCGGCGTACACCCGCTGCAGTTCGCGCTCGCGGGCATCAACGCGCACATCGGGCACGATCTCGCGCTGGCCCTCGTGGACAGCTGCCGTGCGCTCGGCTGCGAACCGGCCGATCTTGAGGACGAGTTCGACCGCGTGGGCGACTCCCTGGTGTCGCTGGAGGAGCGCATCCGGGAGGAGCTGATGCCGGGGCCCGACCTTCTCCAGGTCGGCGACCCCCTCACGCATCTGGCCGGATCCTGGAGCCTGGAGCGCGCCAGGGACGGCGCCTGGGCGTCGGCGCGGGCCTTGTGGGCGCTGCGCGAACTCCCCTGCGTGGCGGAGGAGTTCGCGGAGCGGCTCGACGGGGCGGTGGGTCTGGTGGGCCGGATCCTGCTGACCCCGCTGCCGGACTGACACGGGCCCACCCGACCCCCTGCGACGTCCCGTTCACCGACCGGCCCTGTCCCTTTTCGGCCACGCCCACGGCCGTTCCCGGGGATCACGCCCGCGATCGTTGTACGTTGAACTGACCGACCCCGACGCGAAGGAGCACCGGAATGGCGACCCGACTCGGCCTGAGTCTTCCGCAGGGCAGGCAGTACGCCATCGGACGCGACGTCCCCGTGGTGGCCCAGGCCGCCGAGGACATGGGCTACGAAAGCCTCTGGGTCTACGAGCGCATCCTCTATCCCGAGCCCGCGACCCAGGGCCTGTACGGAATCCCTGGCCGCCCCTGGCCCGACTCCTACCGCTCGGTCGCCGATCCCCTGATCACCCTGACGCTGGCCGCCGCGGCCACGGAACGGGCCCGGCTCGGCACCAGCGTGCTGGTCGCCCCGCTGCACATCCCGTTCCAACTGGCGCGCTCGCTGGCCTCGTTGGACTCGGCGAGCGGCGGCCGGGTCGTCGCGGGCTTCGGCACGGGCTGGTCCCGCGACGAGTACGCGGCCGCGTCGGTCGCGCCCTACGAGCGGCGCGGCAAGGTCCTGGACGAGCTGCTCGACGTCTGCCACGCGGTCTGGGGACCCGACCCGGTGGCGTACGAAGGGGAGCTGACGACCATCGCGCCGTCCGTGGTCGGACCCAAGCCCGCCCGGCCGATCCCGGTCCTGCTCCCCGCCAACAGCCCGCGCGCCCTGCGCAGACTCGTGAACCGCGCGGACGGCTGGATGCCCGTGGCCATGGGCGCCGACGCGCTCGCCGAACAGTGGGAGAAGGTACGCGAGGCGGCCGCCGAGCAGGGCCGCGAGAAGCCGGTGCAGAGCGTGCTGCGGGCCAACACGCGCTACACGGCGAAGCCGTACACCGGCGCGGACCGCGCCCCGTTCCGCGGCAACGTCGAGCAGATCGTCGAGGACCTGGCCGCGCACGCCGCGGTGGGCGTCGACGAGATCCTGGTGGACCTCGCGGGGTCTGCGCGCGACGCCCAGGAACTCAAGGACCTCGCCGCGCAGGTGTACGAGGCGGCGCGGGCGGCCGGAGTCTGACCGACCGCCCCGGGGAGCGAACGCCCCCAGAACCACCGCCCCCGGGCCGTCAGTCCTCGGGCAGCTCGACGGGGGCGATCTCGTCGTAGACGTCGCCGGGGCCGGGGTTCGTGGCGTCCGTGGCACCGCCGAAGTGGTGCATCACGCCCCACACGGCGTTGAGCGCGGTCTGGACCGCGCCCTCGGCCCAGCCCGCCGTCCAGGAGATGTCGTCGCCCGCGAGGAAGATGCCGCGCTTGTCCTCGGGCAGGTGCTCCTGCATGAAGTGGGTGAACAGGCGCCGCTGGTAGCGGTAGTGGCCCGGCAGGTTCGCCTTGAAGGCGCCCATGAAGTAGGGCTCGTTCTCCCAGGACACGGTCACCGGGTTGCCGATGATGTGCTTCCTGATGTCGACCTTCGGGTAGATCTCGCCGAGCGACTTGAGCATGACCTCCATGCGCTCGTTCGCCGACAGCGGCAGCCACTTCAGGCTGTCGTCGCACCAGGTGTAGGAGAGGCAGATGACGGCGGGCTTGTCCGGACCGTCGTCGAGCAGGTACGTGCCGCGCGTCATGCGGTCGGTGAGCGTCATCGACATGACATCACGGCCGGTCTGCTCGTCCTTGTCCAGCCAGAACGGCCGGTCGACCGGGACGAAGAGCTTGCTGGACTCCATGTAGTGGGTCCGCTCCATCGCCGTCCAGTGGTCGATGGGGAAGAGCGAGTCGTCGCAGTCGATCTTCGAGAGCAGCATCCACGACTGGGCGGTGAAGATCGCGGTCCGGTAGGTGCGGATGTCACCGGAGGCGTCGGTGACCGTCACGCGGTTCCCGGCGGTGCGGTTGAGGCGGGTCACGGCGGGCTTGGGCGCGCCGCCCGCGTGCAGCGAGGCGAGGGACGTACCGGGCTCCCAGTGGACGATCTTCTGCGGCTCGCGCTCCCACATGCGCAGCGGCAGCTGCTGGCTGCCGCCGACGATGCCGCGGTGGTGGTCGTCCGCCTCGGTGTAGACGACGCGCAGGATCTCCAGGATGGAGTTCGGGAAGTCGGTGTCCCAGCCGCCCGTGCCGAAGCCGACCTGGCCGAAGATCTCCCGGTGCCGGAAGGACTTGAACGCCTCGGAGTCGCAGAGGAAGCCGTAGAAGGTCTGGTTGTCGAGCTTCTCGACGAGCTTGGACCAGATCTCGCGGATCTTCGGCACGTCGCGCTCGCGCAGGGCGCGGTTCATGTCGGAGAAGTCCGCGCCCTCCTCCAGGCAGGCGTTCCAGGCGTTCATCACGTCGCGGTAGACCTGCGGCAGGTCGTCGACGCTGGTCGCGTAGTGGGACTCGCCCTTGAGGTCCACGACGGTCGAAGGAGTGGACTCGGCGAGCGGGTTGGGGAACGCCTTGGTCTCCAGGCCCACCAGGTCGATGTAGTGCTGGAGCGCCGTCGAGGACGGCGGGAAGCGCATGGCGCCCATCTCGGCGGTCAGCTCGTCCGTGCCGGTGCCCTCGAAGCCGACGGTGCGCAGTCGGCCGCCGATCTGGTCGGCCTCGTAGACGACGGGCTTGAGGCCCATCTTCATCAGCTCGTACGCGGCGATGATGCCGGACAGACCGCCGCCGATGACGGCGACCTCGGTGCCGTGCTCGGTCGCGGGTATCTGGCCGAGGCCCGCGGGGTGGGCCAGGAAGTCGTCGTAGGCGTAGGGGAAGTCCGGACCGAACATGGTGATCGGCGGCTGGGCGTCGGTGTGCTGGACAGCGGTGGGCACAGTGGACGTCATGGGGTACGGACTCCTTGCGGGGAACTGAAGCAGAAAGCTGGGGGGGGCGGCTCAGAGACTCAGCGACTCGAAGACTCAGCGGCTCAAAGACTCAAGGGCTCAAGTACTCAGACGAGGGACGCGTACAGGCCGGGGCGGCGGTCGCGCAGGTACGGGTTGTTCTCGCGGGAGGAGCTCAGGAAGTCGGGGTCGACGTCGCCGAGGACGAGTTCTTCGCCGCGTCCCGCGCGGGCGCGCGCCACGCCGTCGGGGCCGACCAGCGTGGAGAGCCCGACGAACTCGAACTCCCCCTCGGGCCCGACCCGGTTGACGTACGCGACGTACATCTGGTTCTCGAAGGCGCGCACCGGCACGAGGGACTCGGCGACGAACTGGAAGGGGTGCATCTGCGCGGTCGGCACGACCAGCAGGTCGGTGCCCGCGAGGGCGTGCGCGCGGACGTTCTCCGGGAACTCCACGTCGTAGCAGATCATCAGGCCGACCCGGACCCCGCCGAGTTCGGCCTGGACGACGGCCTGTTCACCGGGGGTGAAGGAGTCGCGCTCGAAGCCGCCGAAGAGGTGGGTCTTGCGGTAGTTCGCGAGGCGGGCCCCGTCCGGACCGATCAACTGGACGGAGTTGAAGACGAGATCGCCCTCGCGCTCCGGGTAGCCGTAGGCGATGCCGACCCCGTGGCGTGCGGCGATCCCCGCGACGGCCTTGGCCGACTCCCCGTCGACGGGCTCGGCGAGCCGGGCGATGTCGTCGCCGATCGCGTACCCGGTGAGGAAGAGCTCGGGGGCCACGAGCAGCCCCGCGTCCGCCGCGGCGGCGCGCCCGGCGGCCTCGTCAAGGGCCGCGAGGTTCGCGTCGACGGATCCGGGCTGCCCGGAGCTCTGGAGCAGGGCGGTGCGCAGCGCAGGCATGGCGGATCCTCGGGGCGTACGAAGGGGAAGGCGGGGTCCATACGACGGTACGGTCGGCGGCTGTGCCCGGACAAGGTACGACCGTTGCGGGCAGCTGGGTGATCTGTTGCGCGTAGCGGGGCCCGTACGGCGATTCGTTGCGCACGGCATGGGCCGCGGGTATCGGTGGGGTCCTCCTGCGGGTGCAGGGAGCGGCCGAGGACCCCCGCCGCGCGGCGGAAGAGGAGTGGGGCCCGGGGCCGGACGCGGTGGACCCCCCTCCCGCGAGAACGTGATCACGCCCGGAAGGACCGGGTGCACGGACTCCAAGACGGAGGCTTTCCATGAGCCGCACAGCCACCCCGCACCCCCGCGCCATCGCCGTGGCGGCCGCGCTGCTGCTGACCGTGGGAGCGGCGGGCGCAGCCGTCGCGTCGGCCGACGGAGCGGCGCGCCCCACGACGGCGCACGCCGGTGACCGGGCGAAGACCGGCGAGCGGTCGCACGCCGGTGACCGGGCGGAGAAGCGTGAGGCCGCCGCGCTCACCGGCTCGGCGAAGATGTACCGCAAGACCACCGAGGACGTGACGTTCACGTTCGACGCGCATCTCGCGGCCGAGGACACGGCGGACCCGTCGCGGGCGACCGGCACGTTCCGCTTCGTCCACCTCGACAAGCCGGGCGGCACGGGCGGCTGGGCGGCGGGCCGCATCGACTGCCTGATGACGGGCGGCAAGGTCGCCACCGCCACCGGTGTCATCACCGACACGAATCTCAAGAAGATCAAGGGCAAGCGGGTCGGCTTCACGGTCGACGACCGGGGCCGCAACGACCGGGTCGGCTACAGCTGGGCGGCCTACGGCGGCACGCAGGGCCAGCCCGACACCCTGGCCGCGTGCGCGAGCTCGGCGCCGTACGAGAAGGTCAGGAAGGGCACGGGCGACTTCGACGTCGTCCCGTGGAAGGTCCCGTACCCGGAGCCGCAGCGCGCACTCGGCGCACAGGGCTAAGCCGGGGCCCCCGAGGAGAAGCGGCGCATCAGGGGCGAGAGGACGAGCACGGACTTCGTCCGCTCCACGAACGGCTCCCCCGCGATCCGTTCGAGGACCCGCTCGAAGTGCCGCATGTCCGCGGCGAAGACCTGGACGATCGCGTCCGCGTCACCGGTGACGGTGGACGCGGACGCGATCTCCGGATAGCGCTCCAGACCTCGCTGGATCGCCTCCGGCGAGGTGTTCCGGCGACAGTAGATCTCGATGAACCCCTCGGTCTCCCAGCCGAGGGCCGCCGGGTCCACGCGGACCGTGAAGCCGGTGATGGCTCCGGTGGCCCGCAGCCGGTCCACGCGCCGCTTCACGGCGGGCGCGGAGAGTCCGACCAGCTGGCCGATGTCGGCGTAGGAGCGGCGGGCGTCCTCGGCGAGGGCGTGCACGATGCGTTCGTCGAGATCGTTCAGTCGCACGGGGGGTGGATCACTTCTCTGCTGTGGCCAATCGGGAGCGGCTCATGCCGTACAGGAAGTAGAACACGAGGCCGACGGCCATCCAGACACCGAACACGACCCACGTGATGGAGTCGAGGCTGAACATGTTGTACGCGCAGAAGCCGAAGCCGAGGACCGGGAAGAGCCAGCCCAGCGGCACGCGGAAGGTGCGCGGCATGTCGGGGCGGGTCCTGCGCAGCACGATCACGGCGATGTTGACCAGGCCGAAGGCGAAGAGCGTGCCGATGCTGGTGGCGTCGACGAGCTTGCCGAGCGGGATGACCGAGGCGAGCCCGGCGCAGAACAGCGACACGATGACGGTGTTCACGCGGGGCGTGCCCGTCTTCTTGCTGACCCGGCCGAACACCTTGGGGACCAGGCCGTCGCGGGACATGGCGAACAGGACGCGGGTCTGTCCGTAGAGGACGGTCAGGACGACGGACGCGATGGAGATGACGGCACCGGCGGCGAGGACCGTGCCCCAGACGCTCTGCCCGGTGACGTCGTTCATGATCGCGGCGAGCGTGGCCTCGGAGCCCTCGAAGTCCTTCCAGTTCCAGGCGCCGACGGCGACGGCGGCGACCAGGACGTAGAGCGCCGTGACGATGACGAGCGACAGCATGATCGCGCGCGGCAGGTCCCGCTGCGGGTTCTTGGCCTCCTCGCCCGCGGTGGAGGCCGCGTCGAAGCCGATGTAGGAGAAGAAGAGGCTCGCGGCGGCGGCACTGACACCGGCCGTGCCGAGCGGCATGAAGTCCGAGTAGTTGCCGGACTTGAAGCCCATGAAGCCGATGGTGCAGAAGAGCACGAGCGCGGCGATCTTCACGATGACCATGATCGTGTTGGCCGTCGCCGACTCCTTGGCGCCGCCGAGCAGGAACACCATGGCGAGCAGCACGACGATCAGGCCTGGCAGGTTGATGATGCCGCCCTCGCCGGGTGCCGAGGAGAGCACGTTGGGGATCGTGACGCCGATGGTCCCGTCGAGCAGCTCGTTGAGGTACTCGCCCCAGCCGACCGCGACCGCGGCGACCGAGACGCCGTACTCCAGGACCAGGCACCAGCCGCAGACCCAGGCGACGAGTTCACCCATCGTTGCGTACGCGTACGAGTAGGAGGAGCCAGCGACCGGGATGGAGCCCGCCAGCTCGGCGTACGAGAGGGCCGAGAAGAGCGCGGTGAGTCCGGCGATCACGAAGGAGATGGTGACGGCGGGCCCGGCCTTGGGGACGCTCTCGCCGAGGACGACGAAGATGCCGGTGCCGAGCGTGGCACCGATGCTGATCATGGTCAGCTGCCACATGCCGAGGGAGCGGCGCAGCGAGCCTCCCTCGCCCTGGCCACCCTCCTCGACCAGGCGTTCCACCGGCTTGCGGCGCATGAGACGGCTGCCGAAGCCGGTGCCGCCCGGGGGACTCGGGCGGTTCTGCGGGGGTGCGCCTTGGTCGAGCACGCGCTGGCTCCTTCATCGCTGCCGGTCAGGGCGGCGAGGACCCACGGCACCCGCGCTTGGCGACGGGAACCACCGAGCAGGCAGTCCCCGCCACACCACGTACAGCGCATGACTCTAGAGTCCGCGGCTTCCCGACCGTAATGCAGCAACCTTGCGTACCGGCGGATGATCATTGCGCACTTCCGTCAGATACGTCTCTTCGTTGCGCGGTCCGTTTCGTCCGTTGCGTTCCGGCGGCCCCGGCGCCCATGACAAAGGCCCCCGCGGAGTGTCCGCGGGGGCCTTCGGCAGGTCGGGGGCGACTAGCTCCAGCTGGCGTGCAGCGGCTTGCCCTCCGCGTAACCCGCGGCGCTCTGGACGCCGACCGTGGCCTTCTCGGCGAACTCCGCCAGGGAGCCCGCGCCCGCGTACGTGCAGGACGAGCGGACGCCCGCGATGATCGAGTCGATCAGGTCCTCGACGCCGGGCCTGGCCGGGTCGAGGAACATCCGGGAGGTCGAGATGCCCTCCTCGAAGAGCGCCTTGCGGGCGCGGTCGTACGCCGACTCGTCGGAGGTGCGGTTGCGCACGGCACGGGCGGAGGCCATGCCGAACGACTCCTTGTAGGCACGGCCCTTGGCGTCGTGCTGGAGGTCGCCAGGGGACTCGTAGGTGCCCGCGAACCACGAGCCGACCATGACGTTCGAGGCGCCCGCGGCGAGCGCCATGGCGACGTCGCGCGGGTGACGGACACCGCCGTCGGCCCAGACGTGCTTGCCGAACTTCGCGGCCTCGGCGGCGCATTCGAGCACCGCGGAGAACTGCGGGCGGCCGACACCGGTCATCATGCGCGTGGTGCACATGGCGCCGGGACCGACACCCACCTTGATGATGTCGGCACCGGCCTCGATCAGGTCGCGGACGCCCTCGGCGGCGACGATGTTGCCCGCCACGATCGGGACCTGCGGGTCGAGCGCACGCACGGCCTTGACCGCGGCGATCATCGACTCCTGGTGGCCGTGCGCGGTGTCCACGACGAGCGTGTCGGCGCCCGCGTCGAGGAGCTGCTTGGCCTTGCCCGCCACGTCGCCGTTGATGCCGACGGCCGCGGCGATGCGCAGGCCGCCGTTGGCGTCCACGGCCGGGGTGTAGAGCGTCGCGCGCAGGGCGCCCGTCCGGGTGAGGATGCCCGCGAGGCGGCCGTCCTTGTCCACCGCGGGGGCGTAGCGGCGGTTGGCGCCGTCCAGCTTGTTGAAGGCGTCGCGCGGGTCGATGTCGGCGTCCAGGAGCAGCAGGTCCTTGGACATGACCTCGGAGAGCTGCGTGAAGCGGTCGACGCCGCTGAGGTCGGCGTCCGTGACGACGCCGACGGGCTTCTGGTCGGCGTCGACGACGACCCCGGCGTCGTGCGCGCGCTTGGGCAGCAGGGCGAGCGCGTCCGCGACGGTCTGCGAAGGCGCGAGGACGATCGGGGTGTCCAGGACGTGGTGGCGCGTCTTGACCCAGGAGATGACCTCGGTGACGACCTCGATCGGGATGTCCTGGGGGATGACGACGAGGCCGCCGCGGCGGGCGACGGTCTCGGCCATGCGGCGTCCGGCGATCGCGGTCATGTTGGCGACGACCAGCGGGATCGTGGTGCCGGTGCCGTCGGGCGACGAGAGGTCCACGCCCTGGCGGGATCCGACGGCGGAGCGCCTCGGGACCATGAAGACGTCGTCGTACGTCAGGTCGTACGCAGGCTGGATGTCATTGAGGAAGCGCACGTGCTGCTCATCCCAGTCGATCAGAGGTGGCCCCCGGGCAGTTGGACCGGGGGGAAAGCACGTACTTCATTGTCCCATGCCGCGGGGGTCGTACCGCCTGGGATGATCACCCAGACGGGCCGGGAGGGCGCTGGTCAGATCGTCCAAGAGCGCCCCCGGAGCGGAACAGCCCGTTCAGTCGCCGCCACGCTCCGTGTCGGCAGGGCCGAGCGAGAGGACGACCTCAAGACCCGGCTCCGCCCCACCCCGCCAGTGCTCGACGGCCGACGAGAACACGTCCTGGGCGATCCGCCACTCCCCCGGTGCCGCATCGGCGTACTCCTGCCAGCCGGATACGACGAGCAGCCTCCCGCGCGCGGGAGGCGCCCACGAGAGGTCGGTGAGGCAGTCGGCGAGCGCGTCCCAGTTGCGCCCGAACCAGCCGGGCAGCGCGAGGTCCCGGGCGCAGCGCTCCATGAAGGCGGCCTTGTCCGTCACCCCGGAGAGGGAGAGTGCCGTGGTGGTCCAGCCCGCGCCGCGCACGGCCTCCAGGACGGGCGCGAGCGGCTCCCCGCCGACGTTGTGGGTCATTACCTCAGCACCGCCTTGAAGGACGCGTAGTGGTCGTCGGTGTAGTAGACCTCGTCACCGCTCCCGGTGACGATCCGGCGGGCCCCGCGGTCGCGTTCGCCGGGCGTGCGCACGGTGTACTCGTGGTAGTAGCCGCGCTTCTGCCGCGGCAGCTCACGCTCGAAGTTGCCGAAGACGGTGCCGTCCTTCCGGTACGGGAAGGGGCCCCCGTCGTCGATGCGGCGCAGCGTCTGCCGCGCCTCGGCGGGCAGCCGGTCGGCCTGCACGGTGGCCATGCCGGGGGCCCAGTCGGGGGCGTCCCGGTCTCCGCCCCCGGACGAGCACCCGGCGACGAAGACCGCGAAGCAGACGAGCAGAACCCCCAGGACGCGGGGAACAAACCGGTGCACCATGCGTCAGACCTTGCCATGGCGCCCCTTAAGGGGCGCGGGGAACTGCGCGAACAACCCCCACACCCCCGCAGACGCTCAGCTCCCGTCCGGGTCCGCCCGGTTCAGCGCGGGCCGAGGCGCAGCCCCGGCAACGAGCAGCTGATCGGCCGCAGCCGTATCCGTCACGAGACTGGTGACGAGCCCCGACCGCAGCACCGCGTCGATGGCCGCGGCCTTCCGCTGCCCGCCCGCGATGGCGACGACCTCGGGAATGCGGCGGAGCCGATCCGCTTCGACGGTGATGCACCGCTCCCCGAGGTCCCGCCCCACCCGACGCCCCTCGGCGTCGAACAGGTGCGCCGACATCTCCGCGGCCACTCCCAGCGAGGCGTAGTGCGCCCGCTCCTCGTCACTGAGCATGTCGTGGACCGTGGAGATGCCCGGCTCCCAGGAGCCGATGGAGACACAGGCGACCGTGACCTTGTCGAAGTACTCGAAGGCGCGGGCGATGCCGGTCTGGTTGCGCAGCGCCGACGCGGTGGCGGGGTCGGGCAGCAGCATCGGCGCGTAGATGGGGTGGGCCTCGCCGCCGGACACCTGGGCGGCGCGGCGGACGGCCTCGACGGAGCCGCGCTCCGCGGTCCCCGCGTCGTACACCCCCGTCAGCTGCACGACCGTGCACGGCGGCAGCTGGTCGAGCGCGGCCGCCATGTGGATCGTGGAGCGGCCCCAGGCGAGGCCGAGCACGTCGCCCTCGGTGACCAGCTCGCCGAGGAGGTCCGCCGCCACCTCCCCGAGGTTCTCCGGGTCGGGCGACTCGTCGATCTCGTCGGCAGGCGCCGGCGACTCCACGACGACGGCGTGCCGCAGGCCGTATCGGGCGCGCAGCGCGTCCGAGCGCTCCGCGTCCAGCTCTGCGGGCACCCGGATCTCGATGCGCACGAGATCACGCTCCAGGGCGGTCTCCAGGACCCGGGCCACCTTGAAGCGGCTGACGCCGAACTCCTCGGCGATCTGGATCTTCGACTTGCCCTCGAGGTAGAAGCGGCGGGCCATGGCCGCCGCCTGCACCAGCTCCGCGGGTCCCATCCGCATGGCTGACCGACCCGCCGACATGGCCGACACGGCGCTCTCCTCACTGCTGTTCACAAACTGGGTTCGCCGTTCATCCTTGCAGATCCGGCCTGGTCGATCAGCCCTGGCGGACTGCGTTCACGTTCCCTTGGCTCAGTGGTTGCACGCCCAGGCGCTTGACGCGGTCTTTGCCTCGGCTTGGGTGCGCAATGAACGTACCGCGTCCGCGGGATCCTTGGCGCCGTAGACCGCGGACCCGGCGACGAAGACGTCGGCCCCGGCCTCCGCGCAGCGCTCGATGGTCTCGGCCGAGACACCGCCGTCGACCTGCAGCCACATCTCAAGACCGTGCTTGGCGATCAGCTCACGGGTGCGGCGGATCTTGGGCAGCATGATGTCCAGGAACGCCTGGCCGCCGAAGCCCGGCTCGACCGTCATGATCAGCAGCATGTCGAGCTCGGGGAGCAGGTCCTCGAACGGCTCGATGGGGGTCGCGGGCTTCAGCGCCATCGAGGCGCGGGCGCCCTTGGCGCGGATCTCGCGCGCGAGCCGGACCGGCGCGGCGGCGGCCTCCGCGTGGAAGGTGACGGACCCGGCGCCCGCCTCGACGTACTGCGGGGCCCAGCGATCGGGGTCCTCGATCATCAGGTGGCAGTCCAGAGGCGTGTCCGTCGCACGGGCCAGCGACTCTACGATCGGCACCCCGAGCGTGAGGTTCGGGACGAAGTGGTTGTCCATCACGTCGACATGGAGCCAGTCGGCGCCTTCGACCGCCTCTGCCTCCTCGGCAAGACGGGCGAAGTCCGCGGACAGGATGCTGGGGTTGATCTGCACGGCCATGCCCCAAGCCTGCCATGCCCGGCGCCCGACGCCGACCGCAGTCCACTGCATGAGCACAGCAACTCCCGCGACCGCGTGCCGAGTGCCATGCTGGACGGTCCAGCGGCACCGCGCACGGCAAGCGGGGGGAAGCCATGGCGGACGAACGGCGGCAGGAGCGCCACGGGATCGCGTGGCTGGTGTGCGGACGGCGCACGAAGTGGCTCGTGGTGCTGTTCTGGCTGGTGGTGATCATCGTCGCGGCACCGCTGGCGCAGAAGCTGACCGACGCCCAGGAGAACGACGCGGAGTCCTGGCTGCCCGGCTCCGCCGAGTCGACCCAAGTCCTGGACATCTCGGAGGAGTTCAGGCCCGAGGTGATCCCCGCCATCATCGTGTACGCCCGCGAAGGCGGCCTCACCGTGGCGGACCGCAGGCAGATCGCCGAGGACGTGCGCCAGGTCCGGGAGCTGCGCGTCCACGCCATCCGCGGCGCCGAGACCCGCGGCCCCGTGTACGACGAGAAGTCGCGCCCCGAGGCGGCCCAGGTGTCCGTGCCGATCACCATGGACGCCGAGAGCTGGGAGCGCATCGGTCCCGCCGTCGACTCCATCAGGGAGCGGGTGGGAGACGGCGACGACGGCCTCGCCGTGCACATCACCGGCCCTGGCGGCACGGGCGCGGACTCCGCCGAGGCGTTCGAGGGCATCGACTCGACGCTGCTGCTCTCGGCGGCGGGCATCGTCATCGTGATCCTGCTGTTCACCTACCGCAGCCCGACCCTGCTGCTTGCCCCGCTGCTCGCCGTGATCACCGCGCTCTTCACGGCCCAGGCCATCATCTATCTGCTCGCCGAGCACGCGGACCTCACCGTCAACGGCCAGAGCGCGGGGATTCTGACGGTCCTCGTCTTCGGCGCGGGGACCGACTATGCGCTGCTCCTGGTCGCTCGCTATCGCGAAGAGCTGCGCCGTCACGAGGACCGTCACGAGGCGATGGCCCTCGCCCTGCACCGGGCGGGTCCCGCGGTCCTCGCGTCGGGCGCGACCGTCGTCCTGAGCATGCTGGTGCTGCTGGCCGCCGAGATGAACTCGACGAGCGGTCTCGGTCCGGTCGCCGCGATCGGCGTCACCGTGGGGCTGCTTGCGATGCTGTCGCTCTTCCCCGCCCTCCTGGTGATCTTCGGCCGGTGGTTCTTCTGGCCGCTGATCCCGCACTACGGCTCCCCCGAGCCGACCGAGCGCGGCCTGTGGGCCCGCACCGGCCGCCGCATCGACCGCCGCCCGCGGCTGATCTGGGGCGTCACGGCGGCGACTCTCGCCCTGCTCTCGCTCGGGCTCCTGCAACTGCGGGCCGACGGCCTCAGCAACGCCGACGCGTTCACCGAGAAGCCGGACTCGATCACCGGCCAGGAGGTCCTCGCGCGGCACTTCCCCGCGGGGTCCGGCGACCCGCTGGTGATCGTGGCGGACCGGGCGCAGCGCGACACCGTCACCCGCGCCGTGCGGGACGACCGGGGTGTGGTGCCCAGCAGCGTCGCGCGGCCGCCGGGGACGAAACCCCTGTACGACGGCAAGGTGCTGTTCGAGGCGACCCTGACCGACCCGTCCGACAGCTCGGCCGCGAAGCGGACGGTGGAGCGGGTGCGCGACACCGTCCACGCCGTCCCCGACGCCGGTGCGCAGGTGGGCGGCGGCACGGCCGCCCTGGTCGACATGGAGAGCGCCACGGCCCACGACAACAAGCTGATCATCCCGCTGGTCCTGGTCGTGGTGCTGCTGACGCTCGCCGTTCTGCTGCGCGCGGTGGTGGCCCCGCTCCTCCTGATCGCGACGGTGGTCCTGTCCTTCGCGACGGCGCTCGGCCTCAGCGCGCTGGCCTTCCGCCACCTCTTCGACTACGCGGGCGAGCCGACCGACTTCCCGCTCTTCGTCTTCGTGTTCCTGGTGGCGCTCGGCATCGACTACAACATCTTCCTGTCGACCCGCGTCCGCGAGGAGGCCGGTCAGCAGGGCACCCGTGCGGGCGTCCTGACCGGTCTCGCCGCGACCGGCGCGGTGATCACCTCGGCGGGCCTGGTCCTCGCGGGCACGTTCGCCGCGCTCGGCACGCTCCCGATGGTGGCGTTCTCCGAGATCGGCTTCGCGGTGGCGCTCGGCGTACTGCTCGACACCTTCATCGTGCGTTCGGTTCTGGTGACGGCGCTGTTCCTGGACGTGGGCCCGAAGGTGTGGTGGCCACACGCGCTGGCACGGCGGCCCGAGCCGCCGCGGGCGCCGGAACCCGCGACCACTGAGCAGCCCCAACTCCCGCACCAGTAGGGCCTCTTCGCTGCCGCCGCCGTCGACGGCGCCCTATCCTGCTGGGGCAGTCATACGGGGGCGGCACGGGGGTGGGCATGGAGGGGCGCCGGTGACGTCGGGGCACGAGCGAGGTGCGGTCCGCCAGACGGCATCCGCCGCCACGGGCGGCCGTGCCCTGCAGGCCGGTCGCGATCTGACCGTCCACGAAGTGCATCACCACCGGCAGGTCACGGAGACCCCCGTCCTGGTGGAACCCGTCCTGCCGACCGCGGAGACGGTGGCGGAGGTCTTCGTCGGACGCGACGCCGAAGTGGACGCGGTCCTCGGCATCCTGGCCCCGGACACGGACTCGGTCGGCATGGTCGTCGTCTCGGCCGTGGCCGGACTCGCCGGGATCGGCAAGACGGCACTCGCCCGGGTGAGCGCCTCGGAAGGGGTCGCCCGCGGCTGGTTCCCCGGCGGCGCGGTCTTCGTCGACCTCAACGGCTACGCCCCCGACCCGGACCACCGCATCCGCCCCCACCAGGCGTACGCACCCATGCTGCACGCCCTGGACCGGCAGGGGCCGCCCGACACCGCCCCCCAGGGGCACGCGGCGCAGTACCACCGGTTCCTCGCCGAGCGGGCCGACCAGGACCGCCCGGTGCTCCTGGTCCTGGACAACGCCTCCACGACGGACCAGATCGCCGACCTGCTCCCCCGCTCCCGCATCCACCGCGTGGTCGTCACCTCGCGGCACACCCTGACGGCACGCGGTTCGCGCACGCTCGACCTGCGGACCCTCGCGTCCGGGGACTCGGCCTCCCTGATCAGGGACCAGCTGGACCTCCTGTCGGCGGGGGACGACCGGCTGCGCGACGACCCGGAGGGCACCCGGCGCCTGTGCGAGCTCTGCGGACACCTTCCCCTGGCCCTCCACATCACCGCGGCCCTGCTGGCCCGCGACCCCGGCCTCACGCCGACCGACCTCGCCGATGACCTCGCCCAGGCGTACGGCCGACTCGATCTGCTCGACGACGGCGAGCGGGCGGTACGCGCCGCGTTCGACCTCTCGTACCTGCGGCTGACCGAAGGCCAGGCCCGCCTGTTCCGCCTCCTGCCGATCAACCCCGGCCCGCACTTCCGCCTCCCGGCCGCCGCCTGCCTCCTGGACTCCGACCTGCGCGGCGCCCGGCCGCTGCTGCTCGAACTGGCCCGCGCCCACGTGATCGAACAGGCGGGCCCCGGCAAATGGCGCCAGCACGACCTGATCCGGGCGTACGCCATCGAACACCTCGCGCGCCACGGTGACAGCCAGGACGAACCCGCCAGACGCCTGCTGACCCACTACGCACTGGAGGGCCGACGCGCGGGCCAGGCCCTGCGTGTCGTACGCGCCGAGGGCCTGCCGGGAGAGACGGCGAACGTCCGGCAGGCCCTCGACTGGTTCGACCAGGAACTGCCCAACCTGCAGGCCGCGATCGCCATGGGGCTCACCTTCGACCACCCGACCGACGTGCTGCACATGCTGGAGGCACTGATCAGGTTCCACCGGTACCGGGGCCAGACCACCGAGCTGGTCGAGACGTGCCGCAAGGTCGTGACGGTCGCCGGGGGCTCCGTGCACGGCTCCCGGTGGGACCTGACGGGTCTGACCTGGACGCTGGGGGCGCTGGGGCTCGACCCGACGGGCTCCGGCGGGGCGTCGGACCTCGTCCACCTGCTGGACATCGAGGCGACCGACCCTCTTCTCCAGCACCCCGAGTCGGTGCAGTTGTGGGGCCTGCTCGAGACCGTCCGGGCGCACGTCGCAGCGCTCCCGGCAGCGGCCCAGGTCACCGCCGTCCCCATGCTCCACGAGATCGCCCGCACCACCTCCAGGACGGGTACGAAGGACTCGACGGGCATCCAGGCACTCCTGACCGCCGTCCGCATCGGCGAACTGTCCGACGACCCCCGTCTGCTCACCGAGTCCTGGCTCCTGCTGAGCCGCGAACGGCTGCGCCTCGACCGCCGACCCGCCGCCGAGAGGTCACTCAAGGAGGCGTACCGGTATCTGCAGAACTCCCTCGAATGGAACTCGGCACGGTGGCGGGAGATGTGCGAACGGCTGATCACGCTGGCGGACGACATCGCGACGGAGTCCGCTGCCCGCCTCGGCGCCGAGGCGGGCGCCATCGCGGATGTCATGACGGCACACGCGCACGCCGGAGGCCCCGTCATCCTGGCCGAGGCCTTCGATCGCACCGGAACCGCGCGCTACGAAGCAGCCGGCTACGCCGAGGCCGTCACACGCCACCAGAACGCCCTGCGGCTGCGCGAAGAGCACCAGCCGGACGGCCGGAAGGCCATCGGCCACACCCTGCTCAAGCTTTCCCTGGCCCACTTCGGCGTCGGCGACCACGCGGCGGCCGCCGCGACCGCCGAACGCGCCGCCGCCCTCCTGGCCGAGGAAGGCGAGGCTCACTCCGCGGTCCGGGCCCGGGAGCTCCTCGTCTACGCCCTGCTCGCCCTGCGCCGCCCCGAGGAAGCGGTCAAGGTCGCCGATCGGGCACGGCAGCGCGCGAGCGTGCGAGACGACATCCACGCCCACATCTCCGCGGTCCTCCTCCACGCGCTGGCCCTCAGGGAGTCCGGCCGTCACACCTCCGCGTACGCCGTGTCACGACAGGCCCTGCAGCTGGCCCGGAGCGGGCAGACCCCGGGCCTCCACGCCTACACCCGCGACTGGCTCAGGAGAGAGGGCCTCCCCACCCCGGACTGACCCCTCGACCGCACGCCGGCACCGGTCACGCCCGCTCAGGCAGTCCGCCGGATCAGCGCCAAATACATCGCGTCCGTCCCGTGCAGATGCGGCCAGAGCTGTACGTCGGGTCCGTCACCGAGCGCCGGGATGCCCGGCATGAGGGGCCGCGCGTCGACGAGTTCGGCGCCACCGCTGTGCTTGATGACGTCGTCCACGACGGCCCGCGTCTCGGCGAGGTGCGGCGAACACGTGGCGTACCCGACGACACCGCCGACCCGCACCGACTCCAACGCCGTGCGCAGCAGCCCGCGTTGGAGCGGGGCGAAGCCGTCCAGGTCCTGCGGGCGGCGGCGCCAGCGGGCCTCGGGGCGGCGGCGCAGCGCGCCGAGGCCCGTGCAGGGCACGTCCATCAGGACGCGGTCGAAGGTGCCGGGCCGCCACGGCGGACGGGTGCCGTCGGCCGCGATGACCTGGTAGGGGCCGGGGTTCCCGGCGAGCGCCTGAGCGACGAGCCCGGCCCGGTGCGGCTGCTTCTCGGAGGCGAGCAGCACGGCGCCGCGCTGGGCGGCGAGCCCGGCGAGCAGGGCCGCCTTGCCGCCGGGGCCCGCGCAGCCGTCGAGCCACTTCTCGTCGGGGCCGTCCAGCGGGGCGTTCGCGAGGGCGAGCGCGACCAGCTGGCTGCCCTCGTCCTGCACGCCCGCGCGTCCCTCGCGCACGGCCTCCAGGGAGCCGGGCTCGCCGCCCTCGCTGAGCCGCACGGCATACGGCGACCAGCGGCCCGGCAGCGCGTTGTCCTCGCCGACGGATTCGAGGAGCTCGTCGGCGGTGGCACGGCCCGGGCGCGCCACGAGCGTCACCTCGGGCCGTTCGTTGTCCGCCTCCAGCAGGTCCTCGATGCCTGCGCGGCCGCCACCGAGCGAGTCCCACAGCGCCGAGACGACCCAGCGGGGGTGCGAGTGGACGACGGCGAGGTGGTCCTCGGCGTCCTCGTCGTACGGCGGCGCGACCCGCTCGACCCAGGTGTCCAGATCGTCCTGGGAGACCTTGCGCAGCACGGCGTTGACGAACTTGGCCCGGCCGTCGCCGAGCACCACGCGGGCCAGCTCCACCGAGGCGGAGACGGCGGCGTGCGTCGGGATGCGCGTGCCGAGCAGCTGGTGCACACCGAGGTTGAGCACGTCGAGGACGGGCGGGTCGACCTCGCGCAGCGGCCGGTCGATGCAGGCGGCGACGATCGCGTCGTACGTGCCCTGGCGGCGCAGCGTCCCGTAGACCAGTTCGGTGGCGAGTGCGGCGTCACGCGCGTCGAAGTCGCCCTTCTCCCGCGCCTTGCGCAGCAGGGGCGGCAGGACGAGGTTGGCGTACGCATCGCGCTCGTCGACCGCCCGCAGCGCCTCGAAGGCGAGGAAGCGGACGGGGTCCTTCTGGGGGCGGCGGTAGGGCTTGCCGGGCTTCCCAGGACCGCCCGGCCGACCCTTGCCGGAGGAGGACTTCGTGGCTGGCCGGTTCGGCTTGTCGTTCAAAGGTGCTCCGCTGCTGAGATGGTTCGAGAGCCTGCTGAAGGCTGCTGAAGCTGAAGAATACTGAAAGCTGCTGAAACGGTTCGAAAGCGGCGAACAGGCTCGCCGCTCAGCGTACGCCGTCGGCGCCCACGTGCTCCCCGGGGGCGATCCGGACCCCGCGCGCCCAGTCCGCGCCGCGCATCGGCTTCTTGCCCTGCGGCTGGACCCAGAGCAGCTCGACAGCGTGCGAACCGGAGCCCACGTACACGTTGTTCTTGGCGGCGGACAGCTCGCCGGGCGCGAGATCGGTGCGGTCCTGGACGAGCGCCGCCTGGATGATCTTCAGCCGCTCGCCGCGGAACACGGTCCAGGCGCCGGGCGCAGGGGTGCAGCCGCGCACGACCCGGTCCACCCGCATCGCGGGCGCGGCCCAGTCCACCTGGGCGTCCTCGACGGTGATCTTCGGGGCGAGGGTGACGCCGTCGGCGGGCTGCGAGACCGCCTTGAGGCTGCCGTCCTCGATGCCGTCCATGGTCGCGACGAGCAGGCCCGAGCCCGCGAAGGCGAGGCGCGTCAGGAGGTCACCGCTGGTGTCGGTCGGCCGGACCGACTCGGTGACCGTCCCGTACACGGGCCCGGAGTCGAGGCCCTGCTCGATCAGGAAGGTGGAGGCGCCGGTGATCTCGTCGCCCGCCATCACCGCGTGCTGCACGGGGGCGGCGCCGCGCCAGGCAGGCAGCAGCGAGAAGTGCAGATTGACCCAGCCGCGGGCCGGGATGTCCAGGGCGACCTTCGGGAGCAGCGCTCCGTAGGCGACGACCGGGCAGCAGTCGGGGCCGATCTCGCGCAGCCGCGCCAGGAACTCCTCGTCCCGCGGCTTCGCGGGCTTGAGCACCTCGATACCGGCCTCCTCGGCGCGCTCCGCGACCGGGCTCGCGACCAGCCTGCGGCCCCGTCCCGCGGGGGCGTCCGGGCGGGTCACGACGGCGGCCACCTCGTGCCGGTCGGAGGCGATCAGGGCGTCCAGTGCGGGGACTGCGACCTCGGGAGTGCCTGCGAAGACGAGCTTCACTGGGGGGTACCTCGGATCTCTGGTCAGGGGTGGGGCGACGGCAGCGCACCAGTCTATGGGCCGCTCCGTGGCGCCGCCCGGGACGGTCTTCCCCACGTGGGTACGACACCCTCGCCGGGGGCGTACGAATGGGCGCGCGCCCTGTGCATATGCATATACGCCCCTGCACCGTGACCCCACACGAACTAGCGCGTTGGTCAAGAAAGAGTTGACCACAACGGGCCGCGGATGCGGCCCGATCCTTTTCAACGCCGGTTCGAGAGGCTTGTTCATGGCCGACCACGCAACCCACGACGCCCAGGCACGGGCCAGCCTGCACCTCTTGGTGCGGGACATCGAGCGGGTCCGCCGGCAGGTGGACGCACTGCGCACCCTCACCGCCCAGCTCGGCAACGTCTACCGCCCGCGCCGCTCCAGCCCGTCCGCGGGCTTCGTCGTGTACGGGCGGGCCCCCGCCCCGACCGTCCGTCTCGCCCAGGAACTCCGGGACAGCGTCGAGACGCTGGTCACCGCGGCGGTGGACTTCGACCGCTCGCTGGGGTTCTCGTGGGACGCGGTGGGCTCGGCCCTCGGCGTCACCAAGCAGGCGGTCCACCGCCGTTACGGCGCGCGGCGGGCCACCACGCAGGCGGCGGCCGAGGCGGAGCGCGCGGCGGAGGCCCCCGCGCCCGCGGTGACGTCCACCGTGACGTCCACGGCCACGCGTCCCCTTCCGGTCGGCGTCCCGCTGCCGTCCGTACCGGCGGCCCGCACCATGCCGACCCAGCCCACCGCGGGCAGCCCCACCCTCCGCGAAGAGCCCAGGCCGAACGCTTTCCCCGGCCCCCGCAACGGCTGACCCACCCCACCCCGCCCGACCGCTGCCTCCTCGCTCCTCCGCCAAGGACGAGGGGGCAGCTTCATGCGTACGACGTGCGCGCGTGCGCGCCAGCCGGGCCGGGCCGTCGGGGCACGCCGGATCGATCAGATCCATCAGCCCCATCGGGGACAGCCGGATCCATCGGGTCAGCCCGGTCCGTCTGGTCCGCCGGGTCCGTCTGGTCCGCCGGGGCAGCCGGGGCAGCAGAATCCGTCGGATCCGCCGGGGCAGCCGGGCCCGTCGGCGCCCTCGGGCCCGGCAAGTCCAGCTGTCCGGCCGGGTCCTTCGGGTCCCTTGGGCCACCGAATCCGTCGGAGCCCTCGGATCCGGCAAGTCAACCGGACCCGTCGGGGTCCGTAGACCCCGAGCCCCTCGGGTCAGCCAGGCCTACCAAGCCCACCGGCCCCACCGGCCCCCAATCAGCCGATGTCCAACGGATCCACCCGCACCCGCACCGCCTCGCCCCCCGCCTCACGGGCCCCCTTGGCCCCCCGCGCCATCCGCGCGGCCTGTGCCACCTTCAGTGAGGTGGCGAGTGCGGCGCCGCTGCCGGGCGGCACCCGGATCAGCACCCGCTCCCACGGCTCGGAGCCGGGCGGCGCGCCCCCACCCCGCCGCGAAGCCCCGGAACCGGGACCACCAGGACCACCAGGACCGGCAGACCCGCCAGACCCGGCAGGCCCACCGTCCCGAACCGGCACCGGCCCCAACACCACCGCGTCCCCCGGCAGTTCCGCACCGGCCAAGAACTCCGCGAGCGCCTCGGGCGTCCCGGACACCGCCGCCATCCGCGACACCGGCGGGAAGCCGAGCTCGGCGCGCTCCGCGAGCTCCCGCACCGCGTGCCCCACGGGGTCCCACCGCACCAGCGCCTGCACGGGCCGCAGCGTCGGCTCGGCGACGACCACCACCGTGCCGCCCGCACCCTGCGGACGCACCAGCGACGCGGCCCCGACCCACCGCCGCAGCGCGTCCTCGCCCGCCCGCAGGTCGGGGCGGCCCAGCATGGCCCAGCCGTCGAGCAGCAGGGCAGCCGCGTAACCGCCCTCGGCCACGGGCTCCGCGCCCGGCGTGCTCACCACCAGCGCCGGTGCCCCCGGCACCGTGTCGAGCACCTGCTCCCGTCCTGACGTCCGCACCGGCACCGCCGGGAACGCCCGCCCCAGTTCCTCCGCGGTCCTGCGCGCCCCGACGACCTGCGCCCGCAGCCGGAAGCCGCCGCAGGACTCGCAGTGCCAGGCGGCCTCCTCCACCCCGCACCACCCGCACCGCAGGGCGGCCCCGCTCTCCTGCGCCTCCAAGGGCCCCGCGCACCGTCGGCACCGGGCAGGCTCACGGCACCGCTCGCAGGCGAGCCTCGGCACATAGCCGCGCCGCGGCACCTGCACCAGGACCGGCCCGTGCTTCAGACCCTCCCTGGCGACCTGCCAGGCCAGCGTCGGCAGCCGGGCGGCCCGCGCCGCCTCGTCCCGCGCCAGGTCCAGGTCGCCCACGGTCCGTACGAGCGGTGCGGCCCCCCGCACCTGCTCGCGATCGGCGACGAGCGGCACGGCCCACCCGCTCTCGACGAGTTGCGCCGCCTCGACCGTGCAGCTCCAACTCCCCAGCAGGAATCCGCACTTGTCGCGCGTCGATCGGAGCTCCAGGACCTCCCGCACATGCGGGAACGGAGCGCGGTCTTCGCTGTGGTTGGAGTCCCCGTCCTCCCAGATGACGACGAGTCCCAGGTCCCGTACGGGCGCGAACATCGCGGCCCGGGTGCCGACGACGGCCCGCACGGTCCCGCGCCGCACGGAGAGCCACTCCTGATAGCGCCGCTCCTGCCCGGCATCGGCGGTCAGCAGCGCATGCTGTCCCGGGCCGAGCAGTTCGGTGAGCGCGGCGTCCACGCGCGCGGCGGGCCGACCCGTCGGCACGACGACGAGCGCGCCCCGGCCGGAGGCGAGCGTGGCCTGCACCGCGCGGGCGATCTCCTCGGCCCACTGCGGCCCCGGCAACGCCGTCCACACGGCACGCGGAGCGCCCCCGGAGGCCAGGGCGCGGAGGAACTCGGGCCCGTGCCCGTACCTCCGCCAGCTCCCCGCATCGGGCGCGGCAGGCGGGGCGGGCGGCTCGGCGACCGCCTTGGACTCGGCCCGCGCATGCCGGGGCGGCACCGCGAGCTGCAGCACGTCGGCGAGGCTGCCCGCATAGCGGTCGGCCACGGCCCTCGCCAGTTCGAGGAGCCCGGAGTCGAGCACCGGCTCCGGCGACACGACCTGGGCCAGGGCCGCCAACGGCCCCGTGTACTCCGTCTCCGCGCACCGCTCGACGATGAACCCGTCGATCAGCCCGCCCCCTTCGCGCCGACCCTCCCGCACGTTCCGCGACCCGGCGCCGAACCGCACCCGGACCCGGACCCCGGGCTGCGCCTCGGCGTCCAGCTCCTCGGGCACGGCATAGTCGAAGTACCGGTCGAGGTGCAGCACGCCCTTGTCGACGAGCACGCGCGCGACCGGCAGCTCCTTGGCCAGCGCGGCCCCTCGCCAGGTCCGCGGCTTGGCCCGGGGCACCTTGGCCTTGCGCACCGACTCCCGGATGAGCGCAAGCTGCTCCGGCTCCTCGGCTCCCCCCACCTCGAACCCTTCGTTCTCCCTGCTCACAGCTGCATTCCTACCAGACCCCACTGACAGGGCCGGAAAAACGCCGGGGCCCGGCACCCCCGCAGGGGTACCGGGCCTCGGCAGTGTCCGAAAGGGCGGGGACTACAGTCCCGCCGCCTTCCGCAGCGCTTCCACGCGATCCGTCCGCTCCCACGTGAAGTCGGGGATCGCCCGGCCGAAGTGGCCGTACGCGGCGGTCTGCGAGTAGATCGGGCGGAGCAGGTCGAGGTCGCGGATGATCGCGGCCGGGCGCAGGTCGAAGACCTCACCGATGGCCGTCTCGATCTTGTCCGTGTCGATCGTGGCCGTGCCGAAGGTCTCGACGAAGAGACCGACCGGCTCGGCCTTGCCGATGGCGTACGCGACCTGGACCTCGCAGCGGGCCGCGAGACCGGCGGCGACGACGTTCTTGGCGACCCAGCGCATCGCGTACGCGGCCGAACGGTCCACCTTGGACGGGTCCTTGCCCGAGAAGGCACCGCCGCCGTGGCGGGCCATGCCGCCGTACGTGTCGATGATGATCTTGCGGCCGGTCAGACCGGCGTCGCCCATCGGGCCGCCGATCTCGAAGCGTCCGGTCGGGTTGACCAGCAGGCGGTAGCCCTCGGTCTCCAGCTTGATGCCGTCCTCGAGGAGGGCCTTCAGCTCGGGCTCGACCACGAACTCGCGGATGTCGGGGGCCAGGAGCGAGTCCAGGTCGATGTCCGACGCGTGCTGCGAGGAGACGACGACCGTGTCGAGGCGGACGGCCTTGTCGCCGTCGTACTCGATGGTGACCTGGGTCTTGCCGTCGGGGCGCAGGTAGGGGATCGTCCCGTTCTTGCGCACCTCGGAGAGGCGGCGCGAGAGGCGGTGCGCGAGGTGGATCGGGAGCGGCATGAGCTCCGGGGTCTCGTCGCAGGCGTAGCCGAACATCAGGCCCTGGTCGCCCGCGCCCTGCTTGTCGAGCTCGTCCTCGTCGCCCTCGACGCGCTTCTCGTACGCCGTGTCGACGCCCTGAGCGATGTCGGGGGACTGCGAGCCGATGGACACCGAGACGCCACAGGAGGCGCCGTCGAAGCCCTTCTTGGAGGAGTCGTAACCGATCTCGAGAATCTTGTCGCGCACAAGCTGCGCGATCGGCGCGTACGCCTTGGTCGTGACCTCGCCGGCCACGTGGACGAGGCCGGTGGTGATCAGCGTTTCCACGGCGACCCGGGACGTCGGGTCCTCCCGCAGAAGTGCGTCGAGAATGGTGTCGCTGATCTGGTCAGCGATCTTGTCGGGGTGACCTTCGGTCACAGACTCCGAGGTAAAGAGGCGCCGGGACACATCGCTCCCTGTGGTTGCAGCGGCTGCTGGCTGATCATTGGTGGACGGGCCGAGAGCTGCGCTCGGCGTCGTCCGTGACCAGTTTATCGGTCACACTCGCCCGCCGGACCACATGTCTCGCCACTTGGGAGCCCTGTGACCTGCGGCACTACGTTGTGCGGTACGACGATCGGTCTCCATCGGAGAGCCTCGCGCCCGATTTTCCCGGATTTGAGGCGCCCGATGGGGCGAAGATGACATTGAGCCCTGCCCGTGGACACCCCGTCAAGAGACGCGCCTGAATGTGGCCGAGTTCCGGATGGTGAGACAGGGAGACCGGGCAGTGGTCCAAGGCGTCAGGAAAGCCGCTGGGCGACGAGGTCCCAGACGGTGTCCGCGAGGGCTTCCTTGGGGCCGTGGGGCACCGGCGTCTCGCTGCCGTCCGCGCCGAGCACGACCGCCTCGTTCTCCTCGGAGCCGAAGGTCTTGCGCTCGCCGACCTCGTTGACGACCAGCAGGTCGCAGCCCTTGCGTGCGAGCTTGGCGCGGCCGTTGGCCAGCACGTCGTCCGTCTCCGCGGCGAAACCGACGATCACCTGGCCGGAACGGGCCCTGTCCCCCGCGATCTCGGCGAGCACGTCGGGGTTGCGGACCAGGGCGACCGGCTCGGGCTCCTGACCGTCCTTCTTCTTGATCTTGCCTGTGGCGTACGTCTCGGGGCGGAAGTCGGCCACCGCGGCGGCCATCACCACGGCATCGGCGTCGGCCGCGGCCTTCACGACGGCCTCGCGGAGCTGCACGGCGGTGCCGACCGGCACGACGTCCACGCCCGCCGGGTCGGGCAGCGCCGCATTGGCCGCGACGAGCGTGACGCGGGCGCCGCGCGCGGCCGCGCTGCGGGCGAGCGCGTAGCCCTGCTTGCCCGAGGAGCGGTTGCCCAGGAAACGGACCGGGTCGAGGGGTTCGCGGGTGCCGCCCGCGCTGACGACGACGTGGCGGCCGGCGAGGTCCTGGGCCAGGTCTCCGCGCGCGAGGACACGGCGTACGACCTCGAAGAGCTCCACGGGGTCCGGGAAGCGCCCCTTGCCGGTGTCGACGCCC
This sequence comes from Streptomyces sp. NPDC004732, assembly GCF_040609235.1. Taxonomy (NCBI): domain Bacteria; kingdom Bacillati; phylum Actinomycetota; class Actinomycetes; order Kitasatosporales; family Streptomycetaceae; genus Streptomyces; species Streptomyces sp. NPDC004732. The sequence continues at coordinate 496,010 of NZ_JBEXJR010000006.1, read as the reverse complement.
GTGAGGCGGCCGACCGCGGGCTCGACGACGAGGGCGCCGCGGCGGCGGAGCGTGGCCACGTTCTCCTGGGTGGCCGGGTGCTCCCACATCTCCGTGTGCATGGCGGGGGCGAAGACCACCGGACAGCGGGCCGTCAGGAGCGTGTTGGTGAGCAGGTCGTCGGCGAGCCCGTGGGCGGCCTTGGCGAGCATGTCGGCGGTGGCGGGGGCGACGATCACGAGGTCGGCGTGCTGCCCGATGCGGACGTGCGGCACCTCGTGGACGTCGGACCAGACCTCGGTCGAGACGGGGTTGCCGGACAGCGCGGACCAGGTCGCGGCGCCGACGAAGTGCAGCGCCGACTCGGTCGGCACGACGCGCACGTCATGGCCCGACTCGGTCAGCCGCCGCAGCAGCTCGCACGCCTTGTAGGCGGCGATGCCGCCGCTGACCCCCAGGACTACCTTCGGCTTCTCGGCCACTGCCTCTGTCTCCCCGCACTCGGATGCGTACTGCTCCATGACACACCACAGGCCCGGCAGTCGTACTGCCGGGCCTGTGGTGAAGGTACGAACCGCTTACTGAGCCGGGCCCTCGATGGCCTCGGACGTCAGCAGACCCGCGTTGATCTCGCGGAGCGCGATCGAGAGCGGCTTCTCGTGGACGTGCGTGTCCACCAGGGGACCGACGTACTCCAGAAGGCCCTCACCGAGCTGCGAGTAGTACGCGTTGATCTGGCGCGCGCGCTTGGCGGCGTAGATCACGAGGCTGTACTTCGAGTCGGTGGCTTCGAGCAGCTCATCAATCGGCGGGTTGATGATGCCCTCGGGCGCGGTGATGGAAGAGGACACTCTCTGCCTTCCGATGGGGTCAAGTGATGTCAGGACCAGAAGTCGAGACACTGTTAAAGATCAAAGAACTTTCATCAAGGCTAGCAGCTCACGGGCCACGTCCTCGACGGAGGTGTTGACCAGCGTCGTATCGAACTCGGCCTCGGCGGCGAGCTCCACCTTGGCGGCGGTGAGCCTGCGCTCGATGACCTCGGGCGCCTCGGTCCCCCGGCCGGTGAGCCGGCGGACCAGCTCGTCCCAGCTCGGCGGGGCGAGGAAGACGAGCTGCGCCTCGGGCATCGACTCGCGCACCAGGCGCGCGCCCTGCAGATCGATCTCCAGGAGGACGGGCTCGCCCGCCTCCAGGCGGTCGAGGACCGCGCGCCGCGGAGTGCCGTAGCGGTTGCCCGCGAATTCGGCCCACTCAAGCAGCTCGCCGTTGGCGATCAGCTTGTCCATCTCGTCGTCGGAGACGAAGAAATAGTGGACACCGTGCTTCTCACCGGGCCGCGGCTTGCGGGTGGTGGCGGAGACCGAGAGCCAGACCTCGGGGTGTTCTTTGCGCATATGAGCGACGACCGTGCTCTTGCCGACCCCGGAGGGGCCGGAGAGCACGGTCAGCCGCGGACGTGCGTCCGGGGGCACGGGGGACGTCCCCCGGGATGTTGCAGCCATGCAGCGATTATCCAGGTTCTCAGGAGTGCCTGAGAACATCAGCCGGCGGCACCCCCACCGAACTCTCGCTCGAGCGACGCAATCTGGTTGGAGCCGAGACCGCGCACACGGCGGCTCTCGGAGATGCCAAGACGCTCCATGATCTGCTTGGCACGGACCTTGCCCACGCCCGGCAGGGACTCCAGGAGGGCGGAGACCTTCATCTTGCCGATGACATCGTTCTCCTGGCCCTGCTTGATGACCTCGTGAAGCGAGGCACCGGAGTGCTTGAGTCGATTCTTGACCTCGGCCCGCTCCCGGCGAGCCGCGGCGGCCTTTTCGAGCGCGGCTGCGCGCTGTTCAGGGGTAAGGGGCGGAAGAGCCACGCCTACGTCACCTCGGATGTCGAACTGTCGGATACGGACCGGTGAGGAACCTAGTCGCCCCACACCTGGTGAGCAACGTGCAACGCGCTTGCCCGTTGGCTCTCGTCGGAGACTAGCGGGCATGGCCGCCAGAGTCAGCGAGAACAGACGAAAAGTCCTGGTCAGCCTGCGCCGAGCCGTACATTTCGGTCATTTCTCCCCGGATTTGCACCGAGGAGCCGTCAAGGAAACATAAGGAGAGGCTCGATTGCCTCCCTCAGCGGGCTTCGACGGCCGCCCTGATCTCGTCCGCGAAGCGCGTCGCGGAGTCGCGCAGGCCCGTGACGTCGGGTCCGTGCCGGAGCACTCCCCGGCTGACGTTCGGGACGACATTGCGCACCGCCGCGCCGAAGACACCGGGAAGGTCGGCCGGGGTCGCGCCCTGCGCCCCGATGCCGGGAGCGAGCAGCGGGCCGTTGATCGTCAGGTCGTACGAGGACAGGTCCCCCAGCGTCGCGCCGACGACCGCCCCGAAGGACCCCAGGGGCTCCGCACCGGCGTTCTCGGCGGCGAGGTGGCCCAGCATCGTCGCGCCGACCGTGCGGCCGTCCTCGCGCACCGCGTGCTGCACCTCGGCGCCCTCGGGGTTGGAGGTGAGGGCGAGCACGAAGAGCCCGGCGCCGTTCTCGCGCGCGAGGTCGACGGCCGGCTTCAGGGAGCCGTATCCGAGGTAGGGCGAGACCGTGAGCGCGTCGCTGAACAGCGGCGAGTCCTTGTGCAGGAAGGTCTCGGCGTACGCGCCCATGGTCGAGCCGATGTCGCCGCGCTTGGCGTCCATCACGATCAGCGCACCGGCCGCCCGCAGCTCCTCGACCGCCTTCTCCAGGACGGCGACGCCCCGCGAGCCGAACCGCTCGAAGAACGCGCTCTGCGGCTTGAACACCGCGACGGTCCCGGCGAGCGCCTCCACGACGGTCCGCGTGAACCGCTCCAGGCCCGCGATGTCGTCGTTCAGGCCCCACGCGGTCAGGAGCGCGGCGTGCGGGTCGATGCCGACGCACAGGGGGCCGCGCTCGTCCATGGCGCGGCGCAGGCGCATGCCGAAGGGGTCCAGGGGGCTCATGCGGGCTTCCTCACGTCGGCGCCGACCGCGTCGGCGAGGGTGGCGTACGGGCTCGTCCTGAGGCGTGCGGCGAGGCCCTTGTGGATGGCGCGGCCCCAGAAGGGCCCTTCGTAGATGAAGGCGCTGTAACCCTGGATCAGGGTGGCACCCGCGAGGATGCGCTGCCAGGCGTCCTCGGCGTTCTCGATGCCGCCGACGCCCACGAGGGTGATCCGGTCCCCCACGCGCGCGTAGAGGCGCCTCAGGACCTCCAGGGAGCGCTCCTTCAGGGGCGCCCCGGACAGCCCGCCGGTCTCTCCGTAGAGCGCCGGGTCGGACGCCAGGCCGAGGCTCTCGCGCGCGATCGTCGTGTTCGTGGCGATGATGCCGTCCAGGCCGAGCTCGACGGCGAGGTCGGCGACCGCGTCGATGTCCTCGTCGGCCAGGTCCGGCGCGATCTTGACGAGCAGCGGGACCCGACGGCCCTCGACGCTGCGGTCGGCGGCCTCGCGCACGGCGGTCAGGAGGGGCCGCAGCGACTCGGTGGCCTGCAGGTTGCGCAGGCCCGGCGTGTTCGGCGACGAGACGTTGACGACGAGGTAGTCGGCGTGGCGGGCGAGCCGCTCGGTCGACTTCACGTAGTCGGCGGCGGCCTCCTCCTCTGGGACGACCTTGGTCTTGCCGATGTTCACGCCCACGACGGTGTTGAAGACGGGCGCGCGCGCCGCCAGGCGCTCCGCCACGGCCGCCGAACCCTCGTTGTTGAAGCCCATGCGGTTGATCAGCGCGCGGTCCGGGACGAGCCGGAACAGGCGCTTCTTGGGGTTGCCCGGCTGCGGCTCGCCCGTGACCGTGCCGATCTCGATGTGGTCGAAGCCGAGCATCGACATGCCGTCGATCGCGACGGCGTTCTTGTCGAAGCCCGCGGCGAGCCCGAAGGGGCCGTGCATCCGCAGCCCGAGGGCCTCGGTGCGCAGCTCCTTGTGGCGGGGCGCGAGGGCGGCCGCGACGAAGGTGCGCAGCACGGGGATGCGGGCCGCGAGGCGGATCCAGCGGAAGGCCAGGTAGTGGGCCCGCTCCGGGTCCATCCGCTTGAAGACGAGGTTGAAGAACAGTTTGTACATGGTGGGGTCCTCAGGTGGGCTCAGGTGTGCTCAGGTGTGCTCACCAGAAGGGGGACACCGTTTTCGGTGTCCCCCTTGTGGGCTGTCTAGTCGCGGGTCGCGGTCAGGTGTTCCGCGTGTTCCTGGAGCGATCGGACGCCCACGCCGCCGTGGTGCAGCGCGTCGATGCCCTGGACGGCCGCGGCGAGCGCCTGGACCGTCGTCAGGCACGGCACGGAGCGTGCCACGGCCGCCGTGCGGATCTCGTAGCCGTCGAGGCGGCCGCCGGTGCCGTAGGGGGTGTTGACGATGAGGTCGACGCCGCCGTCGTGGATGAGCTGGACGATGGTCTTCTCGCCGTTCGGGCCCTCGCCCTCGGACTGCTTGCGCACGATCGTGGCGTTGATGCCGTTGCGCTTGAGCACCTCGGCCGTGCCGGAGGTGGCGAACAGCTCGAAGCCGTGCGCGACCAGTTCACGCGCCGGGAAGATCATCGAACGCTTGTCGCGGTTGGCGACGGAGATGAAGGCACGGCCCTTGGTCGGCAGCGGGCCGTACGCACCCGCCTGCGACTTGGCGTACGCGGTGCCGAACACCGAGTCGATGCCCATGACCTCGCCGGTGGAGCGCATCTCCGGGCCGAGGACGGTGTCGACGCCCGCGCCGTGGATGTCGCGGAAGCGCGACCACGGCATGACGGCCTCCTTGACGGAGATCGGCGCGTCCATGGGGAGCGTGCCGCCGTCGCCCACCGCGGGCAGCATGCCCTCCGCGCGCAGCTCGGCGACGGTCGCGCCGAGCGAGATGCGCGCGGCGGCCTTGGCCAGCGGCACCGCGGTCGCCTTCGAGGTGAAGGGGACGGTGCGCGAGGCGCGCGGGTTGGCCTCGAGGACGTAGAGGATGTCGCCCGCCATTGCGAACTGGATGTTGATCAGTCCGCGCACGCCGACGCCCTTGGCGATGCCCTCGGTGGAGGCGCGCAGGCGCTTGATGTCGAAGCCGCCGAGCGTGATCGGGGGCAGCGCGCACGCCGAGTCGCCGGAGTGGATACCGGCCTCCTCGATGTGCTCCATGACGCCGCCGAGGTAGAGCTCCTCGCCGTCGTAGAGCGCGTCCACGTCGATCTCGATGGCGTCGTCCAGGAAGCGGTCGACGAGGACCGGCCGCGAGGGGCTGATCTCGGTCGACTCCTCGATGTACGCCGAGAGCCGGGTCTCGTCGTACACGATCTCCATGCCGCGGCCGCCGAGCACGTACGAGGGGCGCACCAGGACGGGGTAGCCGATCTCGTCGGCGATCGCCTTGGCTTCCGCGAACGTCGTCGCGGTGCCGTGCTTGGGCGCCGGGAGCCCGGCCTCCGCGAGCACGCGGCCGAAGGCGCCGCGGTCCTCGGCGGCGTGGATCGCCTCGGGCGAGGTGCCGACGACCGGCACGCCGTTGTCCTTGAGGGCCTGCGCGAGGCCGAGCGGGGTCTGGCCGCCGAGCTGGACGATGACGCCCGCGATGGGCCCGGCCTGCGCCTCGGCGTGGACGATCTCCAGGACGTCCTCGAGCGTGAGCGGCTCGAAGTAGAGGCGGTCGGAGGTGTCGTAGTCCGTCGAGACGGTCTCGGGGTTGCAGTTGACCATCACGGTCTCGTAGCCCGCGTCGCTGAGCGCGAAGGAGGCGTGGACGCAGGAGTAGTCGAACTCGATGCCCTGGCCGATGCGGTTCGGGCCGGAGCCCAGGATGATCACCGCGGGCTTCTCGCGCGGTGCGACCTCGTTCTCCTCGTCGTACGAGGAGTAGAAGTACGGGGTCTTCGCGGCGAACTCGGCGGCGCAGGTGTCGACCGTCTTGTAGACCGGGCGCACGCCGAGGGCCTGGCGCACCTCGCGCACCACGTCCTCGCGCAGGCCGCGGATCTCGGCGATCTGGGCGTCGGAGAAGCCGTGCCGCTTGGCCTCGGCCAGCACGTCGGCGTTGAGGCGCTCGGTGGCGGCCAGCTCGTCCGCGAGCTCCTTGATCAGGAAGAGCTGGTCGACGAACCACGGGTCGATCTTGGTGGCGTCGAAGACCTCCTCGGGCGTGGCGCCCGCGCGGATGGCCTGCATGACGGAGTTGATGCGGCCGTCGGTGGGGCGCACCGCCTCGCGCAGCAGCTCGGCCTTGTCGCCGGGCTCGCCCACGAAGGTGAACTGCGAGCCCTTCTTCTCCAGGGAGCGGAGTGCCTTCTGCAGCGCCTCGGTGAAGTTGCGGCCGATCGCCATGGCCTCGCCGACCGACTTCATGGTGGTCGTCAGGGTCGAGTCCGCCGAGGGGAACTTCTCGAAGGCGAAGCGCGGGGCCTTGACCACGACGTAGTCGAGGGTCGGCTCGAAGGAGGCCGGGGTCTTCTCGGTGATGTCGTTCGGGATCTCGTCCAGCGTGTAGCCGACGGCCAGCTTGGCCGCGATCTTCGCGATCGGGAAGCCGGTGGCCTTGGAGGCGAGCGCGGAGGACCGCGAGACACGCGGGTTCATCTCGATGACGATGACGCGGCCGTCGTCGGGGTTGATCGCGAACTGGATGTTGCAGCCGCCGGTGTCGACGCCGACCTCGCGGATGATCGCGATGCCGATGTCACGAAGGCGCTGGTACTCGCGGTCGGTCAGCGTCATCGAGGGCGCGACGGTGATCGAGTCGCCGGTGTGCACGCCCATCGGGTCGAAGTTCTCGATGGAGCAGACGACCACGACGTTGTCGTTCTTGTCGCGCATCAGCTCGAGCTCGTACTCCTTCCAGCCGAGGATGGACTCCTCAAGGAGCACCTCGGTGGTCGGCGAGAGCGTGAGTCCCTGTCCGGCGATGCGGCGCAGCTCGTCCTCGTTGTGCGCGAAGCCGGAACCGGCGCCGCCCATGGTGAAGGAGGGGCGGACGACGACGGGGTAGCCGCCGAGCGCGTCGACGCCCTTGAGGACGTCGTCCATGGAGTGGCAGATGTACGAGCGGGCGGACTCGCCGTGCCCGATCTTCTTGTTGACCTCTTCGACGACGCCCTTGAAGAGGTCGCGGTCCTCGCCCTTGTTGATGGCCTCGACGTTGGCTCCGATGAGTTCGACGCCGTACTTCTCCAGGACACCCTGCTCGTGCATGGAGATGGCCGTGTTGAGGGCCGTCTGGCCGCCCAGGGTGGGCAGCAGCGCGTCGGGGCGCTCCTTGGCGATGATCTTCTCGACGAACTCCGGGGTGATCGGCTCGACGTACGTGGCGTCGGCGATCTCCGGGTCGGTCATGATCGTCGCCGGGTTGGAGTTGACCAGGATGACGCGCAGGCCCTCGGCCTTGAGGATGCGGCACGCCTGGGTGCCGGAGTAGTCGAACTCGGCGGCCTGGCCGATGACGATCGGGCCGGAGCCGATGACCAGGACGGACTGGATATCGGAGCGCTTAGGCACGCTGGCCCTCCATCAGAGTTACGAAGCGGTCGAAGAGGTACGCGGCGTCATGCGGGCCCGCGGCCGCCTCGGGGTGGTACTGGACGCTGAACGCCGGCTGGTCGAGGAGCTGGAGCCCCTCCACCACCTGGTCGTTCAGGCAGACGTGGGAGACCTCGGCGCGTCCGAAGGGGGTGTCGGAGACCTTGTCGAGCGGCGCGTCCACGGCGAAGCCGTGGTTGTGCGCGGTGACCTCGACCTTGCCGGTGGTGCGGTCCTGCACCGGCTGGTTGATGCCGCGGTGGCCGTACTTGAGCTTGTACGTGCCGAAGCCGAGGGCGCGGCCGAGGATCTGATTGCCGAAGCAGATGCCGAACAGCGGCGTCTTCCGCTTCAGGACGGCGGTCATCAGCGCGACGGGGCCTTCGGCGGTGGCCGGGTCGCCGGGGCCGTTGGAGAAGAAGACTCCGTCGGGGGCGACGGCGTACACGTCCTCCTCGGTGGCCGTGGCGGGCAGCACGTGGACCTCGATGCCGCGCTCGGCCATGCGGTGCGGGGTCATGCCCTTGATGCCGAGGTCGATGGCGGCGACGGTGAACCGCTTCTCGCCGATCGCCGGGACGACGTAGGCCTCCTGGGTGGAGACCTCCTCGTACAGGCTGGCGCCCTTCATCTGGGGCTGCGCCTGGACGCGCTCGACGAGCTCGGCGTCGGCGGGCAGCGTCTCGCCGGAGAAGATGCCGGAGCGCATGGAGCCGCTCTCGCGCAGGTGGCGGGTGAGGGCGCGGGTGTCGATGCCGCTGATGCCGACGATGTGCTGGGCGACCAGCTCGTCGTCGAGCGAACGCTTCGCGCGCCAGTTCGAGGGGATGCGGGCGGGGTCGCGGACCACGTAACCGGAGACCCAGATGCGGTTCGACTCGTCGTCCTCGTCGTTCCAGCCCGTGTTGCCGATCTGCGGGGCGGTGGCGACGACGATCTGGCGGTCGTACGACGGGTCGGTCAGGGTCTCCTGGTAGCCGGTCATGCCGGTGGAGAACACCGCTTCGCCGAAGGTCTCCCCCACGGCCCCGTAGGCGCGACCGCGGAAGATGCGGCCGTCCTCCAGGACGAGTACGGCGGGAGCCTTGCTGGCTCCCCTTGTGGAGGTCGTCATCGTGCGGTGCCTTCCGTAGTGCTGTTCTTGTCGATCATGTTGTTGAGCTCCTCGACCCACTCCGCCTGCTCGGCGGCGTGGTCCGAGCGGAAGCCGGAGTCGAGCAGCTTCCCGCCGTGCTCCCAGGTGACGATCAGGAGACCGCCCTCCGTGAGGACCTTGCCCGCGATGCCCTTGTCGAGCCGGGCCTCGCGCAGCTGTGCGACCGGGATGAAGAAGTCGGCCGCTCCGGGGCGTACGACGTCCAGGCCCGCGTCGATGAGCGTCAGCTCGACGCGGCTGCGGGTGCCGAGGCCGTGCGCCACGATGCGGTCGAGCCACTGCCCTGCCGTGGTCGAGCCGTGGTACCTGCCGCTCAGCTCAAGTTTCGCCGGGCCCCGGTCATCCGGCGCGGCGGGCAGCTCGGGCAGGTCGCCCTGGAGCGTGCCGCGCCACTTCCAGCCCTCGCGCATCAGCCAGTAGACGAGCGCGATGAAGAGCAGCAGCCCCACGACCCAGCCGAGGCGTGCGGCCCAGTCGGTCACCTCCGCCGACTCTTTGTCGGCGGCCAGTTCCAGAAGTGATGTCACGTGAGCTTCCCGTCGACGAGCGTGGCCCGACCCCGGAGCCACGTGTGCGTGACGCGGCCCGGCAGCTCACGGCCCTCGTAGGGAGTGTTGCGGCTGCGCGAGGCGAAGCCCGCGGGGTCCACTGCCCCACGGTAATCGGCGTCGACCAGGACCAGGTTCGCGGGCTCACCTGCCGAGACGGGGCGGCCGTGACCGGCGGTCCCACCGATCGCGGCGGGCTTGAAGGACATCCGGTCGGCGACGGCCTCCCAGGTCAGCAGGCCGGTCTCGACCATCGTCTGCTGCACCACGGAGAGGGCGGTCTCCAGGCCGACCATGCCCATGGCGGCCGCGGCCCACTCGCAGTCCTTGTCCTCGTGCGGGTGCGGGGCGTGGTCGGTGGCGACGATGTCGATCGTGCCGTCGGCGAGGGCCTCGCGCAGCGCCATCACGTCGCGCTCGGTGCGCAGCGGCGGGTTCACCTTGTAGACGGGGTTGTAGGAGCGCACCAGCTCATCCGTGAGGAGGAGGTGGTGCGGGGTGACCTCGGCGGTGACGTCGATGCCGCGCGACTTGGCCCAGCGCACGATCTCGACCGATCCTGCGGTCGACAGGTGGCAGATGTGCACCCGCGAGCCGACGTGCTCGGCGAGCAGCACGTCACGCGCGATGATCGACTCCTCGGCGACGGCGGGCCAGCCGCCGAGACCCAGCTCGGCGGAGACGATGCCCTCGTTCATCTGGGCGCCCTCGGTGAGCCGCGGCTCCTGCGCGTGCTGCGCGACGACACCGCCGAAGGCCTTCACGTACTCCAGGGCGCGGCGCATGATCACGGCGTCGTCGACGCACTTGCCGTCGTCGGAGAAGACGGTGACCCCGGCGGCGGACTCGTGCATGGCGCCGAGCTCGGCGAGCTTCTTGCCCTCCAGGCCGACCGTGACGGCGCCGATGGGCTGCACGTCGCAGTAGCCGGACTCCTTGCCGAGCCGGTAGACCTGCTCGACCACACCGGCGGTGTCGGCGACGGGGAAGGTGTTGGCCATGGCGAACACGGCGGTGTAGCCACCGGAGGCGGCGGCGCGCGTGCCGGTCAGGACGGTCTCGGAGTCCTCGCGGCCCGGCTCGCGCAGGTGGGTGTGGAGGTCGACCAGGCCCGGCAGGAGCACCTTGCCTGCGGCCTCGACGACGGTCGCGCCCTCGGCGGAGAGCCCCGTGCCCACGGCCTCGACGGTCTCGCCGTCGATCAGGACGTCCTGCGCCTCGCCGCCCAGCACCTTGGCACCACGGATCAGAATCTTGCTCATGGTTACTTGCTCTCCGAATCGTTGGGCCGGGTGTGGGTGACGGCGGGCTCGTTGCCGCCGAGCAGCAGGTAGAGGACGGCCATGCGGATGGACACGCCGTTGGCGACCTGCTCGACGACCGTGCAGCGGTCGGAGTCGGCGACCTCGGCGGTGATCTCCATGCCGCGGACCATCGGGCCGGGGTGCATGACGATGGCGTGCTCGGGCATCTTCGCCATGCGCTCGCCGTCCAGGCCGTAGCGCCGCGAGTACTCGCGCTCGGTGGGGAAGAACGCGGCGTTCATGCGCTCGCGCTGCACCCGCAGCATCATCACTGCGTCGGACTTCGGCAGCACCCTGTCCAGGTCGTAGCTGACCTCGCAGGGCCACTGCTCGACGCCGACCGGCACGAGGGTGGGCGGGGCGACGAGGGTGACCTCGGCGCCGAGGGTGTGCAGCAGGTCGACGTTGGAGCGGGCGACGCGGCTGTGCAGGATGTCGCCGACGAGGGTGATGTGCCTGCCCGCCAGGTCCTGGCCGAGGCCCGCGTCGGGTCCGACGAGGCGGCGGCGCATGGTGAAGGCGTCGAGCAGGGCCTGTGTGGGGTGCTGGTGGGTGCCGTCGCCCGCGTTGATGACGGCGGCGTCGATCCAGCCGGAGGTCGCCAGGCGGTAGGGCGCTCCGGAGGCGCCGTGCCGGATGACGACGGCGTCGACGCCCATCGCCTCCAGGGTCTGCGCGGTGTCCTTCAGGGACTCGCCCTTGGAGACGCTGGATCCCTTGGCGGCGAAGTTGATGACGTCGGCGGAGAGGCGCTTCTCGGCGGCCTCGAAGGAGATCCGGGTCCGGGTCGAGTCCTCGAAGAAGAGGTTGACCACGGTGCGGCCGCGCAGGGCGGGCAGTTTCTTGATCGGCCGGTCGGCGACGCGCGCCATCTCCTCGGCCGTGTCGAGGATGAGAACGGCGTCGTCGCGGGAGAGGTCGGCGGCCGAGATGAGGTGTCGCATCATCTGCGTGTACTCCGGTGTGTGGAGGTCTGCGGGCGCGCGGGCGCGCAGGGGTGTGCCCCTGGGCCCGTGGAGGAGGAAACCGGTCTTATGCGGAGGCGGGCTTGGCGCCGAGCAGCACGGCGTCGCGGCCGTCCTCCTCGGCGAGCTGCACCTTGACCGTCTCCCGCAGCGACGTGGGGAGGTTCTTGCCCACGTAGTCGGCACGGATGGGCAGTTCGCGGTGGCCCCGGTCGACGAGGACGGCGAGCTGCACCGCACGGGGGCGGCCGATGTCGTTCAGGGCGTCGAGGGCGGCGCGGATGGTGCGACCGGAGAAGAGCACGTCGTCGACGAGGACGACCAGGCGGCCGTCGATGCCGTCACCGGGGATGTCCGTGCGGGCCAGCGCGCGCGGAGGGTGCATGCGCAGGTCGTCGCGGTACATGGTGATGTCGAGGGAGCCGACCGGGATCGTGCGGCCGGTGATCTCTTCGAGCTTCTCGGCGAGCCGGCGGGCGAGGAAGACGCCGCGGGTGGGAATGCCGAGCAGAACCACGTCGTCGGCGCCCTTGGCACGCTCGACGATCTCGTGGGCGATGCGGGTCAGTACCCGCGCGATGTCCGGGCCCTCGAGCACGGGGCGCGCGACAGCGGAGTCTGCGGAGTCTTTGGTGTCCTGCGTGTCCATATGAAACGGACCTCCTTCTCCGCCTCACGGGACGGACTTTAAAGGACGTCGAAATTGCGCCAGCCAGACTACCAGCACTTACGACCGAGCACGTCATCAGCCTCCACCGAAGGGGCGGTAAGGACCTTTCGGCTTGACGCAAGCAAGTAACGCTGCGTAACCTCACAGTGAGTTACCAGCCACGCGGCGGAGCCGCATGATTGTCGCAGCGTCCGGGGAGCTATATGTCCAGCGAATACGCCAAGCAGCTCGGGGCCAAGCTCCGCGCGATCCGCACCCAGCAGGGCCTTTCCCTCCATGGAGTCGAGGAGAAGTCCCAGGGACGCTGGAAGGCGGTCGTGGTGGGGTCGTACGAGCGCGGCGACCGTGCCGTGACCGTGCAGCGCCTCGCCGAGCTGGCGGAGTTCTACGGCGTCCCGGTCCAGGAGCTCCTTCCCGGTACGGCGCCTGGTGGCGCCGCCGAGCCGCCGCCGAAGCTCGTGCTCGACCTGGAGCGTCTTGCGCACGTCCCGCAGGAGAAGGCGGGCCCGCTCCAGCGATATGCCGCCACGATCCAGTCGCAGCGCGGTGACTACAACGGCAAGGTGCTCTCGATCCGCCAGGACGACCTGCGCACCCTCGCCGTGATCTATGACCAGTCCCCCTCGGTCCTGACCGAGCAGCTGATCAGCTGGGGCGTCCTGGACGCGGACGCGCGCCGCGCCGTCGCTCACGAAGAGGTCTGACCCCGCCGCGGGAGACATCAGCAGAAACGTACCGCCGGGGTGCCGCAGCCGAAAGGCCGCGGCACCCCGGCGGTTTTCTGTTCCTTTCGCCTCTTCTTTCGCCCCGCTCCGATTCAGGAGTGTCCGGAGCATTTCGCCCGGGAGAGGCACAGAGGAATCAGAAGCCCGGTACGGAAGCCGGGCAGAAAGTCGGAGGGCCCGCAGCGGATTGCTGCGGGCCCTCCGGATGACGTACGCCGAAGCTTTACGCCTCGTCGCGGCGCAGGGACGGCTTCAGGTCCTTGAAGCGTCCGAGCAGACCGTTGACGAAGGCGGGCGACTCGTCCGTGGAGAACTCCTTGGCGAGCTGCACCGCCTCGTCGAGCACCACGGCGTCCGGCGTACCGTCGACCCAGACCAGCTCGTAGGCACCGAGCCGCAGGATGTTGCGGTCGACGACGGGCATACGGTCCAGGGTCCAGCCGACGGCGTACTGCGAGATGAGCTCGTCGATGCGGCGCTCATGCTCCGCGTACCCCTCGACGAGCTCCATCGTGTACTCGCTCACCGGCGGCTGCCGGGTGTCGGACCGCGAGTGGCGCACCCAGTCCGCGAGGACGGTCAGGACGTCGGTACCGCGCTGGTCCGCCTCGAAGAGGATCTGGAAGGCGCGCTTGCGGGCCGTGTTACGAGCAGCCACGGTTAGCTGTTCACCCGGCCGAGGTAGCCGCTGTCACGGGTGTCGACCTTGATCTTCTCGCCCGTGGTGATGAAGAGCGGGACCTGGATCTGGTGGCCGGTCTCCAGCGTGGCGGGCTTGGTGCCGCCGGTGGAGCGGTCGCCCTGGACGCCCGGCTCGGTCTCCTGGATGACGAGCTCGACGGCGGCGGGGAGCTCGACGTAGAGCACCGAGCCCTCGTGCTGCGCGACGGAGGCGGTGAAGCCCTCGATCAGGAAGTTGGCGGCGTCGCCGACGGCCTTGCGGTCGACGTGCAGCTGGTCGTACGTCTCCATGTCCATGAAGACGAAGTAGTCGCCGTCCATGTAGGAGAACTGCATGTCGCGCTTGTCAATCGTGGCCGTCTCGACCTTGACGCCGGCGTTGAACGTCTTGTCGACGACCTTGCCGGAGAGCACGTTCTTGAGCTTGGTGCGCACGAAGGCCGGGCCCTTGCCGGGCTTGACGTGCTGGAACTCGACGACGGACCAGAGCTGGCCGCCTTCGAGCTTGAGCACCAGGCCGTTCTTGAGGTCGTTCGTGGAAGCCACGGTTGCGGAATCTCCTGCACTGACTGACTGGTGGACGACCCCGGCACGCCCGCGCCTTCAGAGCGCGAGCAGTTCCTTGGTCGTGATGGTGAGTAGCTCGGGTCCGCCGTCCGCCTCGGGGCGCACGACGAGCGTGTCATCGATCCGGACACCACCCCGGCCAGGGAGGTGAACCCCCGGTTCGACGGTGACCGGCACGCAGGCGTCCAGTTTACCCATGGCCGCGGGCGCCAATTGAGGGTCCTCGTCGATTTCGAGTCCTACACCGTGTCCGGTGAGCGGAGCAAGGCCTTCCGAATAGCCCGCCGAGTCCAGTACGTGGCGTGCCGCGTGGTCCACGTCGCGGCAGGCCGCGCCGGGTGCGAGGGCCTCCCGACCGGCCCGCTGCGCGGCGAAGACGAGGTCGTACAACTCGATCTGCCAGTCGGCGGGTGACGTGCCGATGACGAACGTACGCCCGATCTCGCAGCGGTATCCGCGGTAGCTCGCCCCGAGGCACACCGAGAGGAAGTCGCCCTCCTCCACCCGCCGGTCCGACGGGCGGTGGCCGCCCTTGCCGGAATTCGGGCCGGTGCCGACCGAGGTCGGGAACGCGGGTCCGTCCGCTCCGTGGTCGACGAGCCGCCGCTCCAGCTCCAGCGCCAGGTGCCGCTCCGTGCGTCCCACGAGGATGGATTCGAGCAGCTCTCCCAGCGCCTGGTCGGCGACCTCCGCGGCGATCCGCAGATACGAGAGCTCCTCCTCGTCCTTCACCAGACGCAGCTGCTCGACGGCCGTCCCGAGGTCCAGGAGCCGCAGCCGCGGCGCGACCGACCCGAGCGCCCGGTGCCGGGCGACGGTCAGATGGTGCTCCTCGACGGCCACCGCCTCGGCCCCCTGCGCGGCCGCCAGGCCGACACCGGCGACGGCCGGATCGGCGCTCGGCTCGGGCAGCAGCTGCACCTTCAGCGCCTCGTCGGGCCGCCCCTCGCCCTGCTGCCCACCGGGCGGACGCCCGCACAGCAGTACGTCCTCGTCCGCGCCGACGAGGAGCACGGCGCCGTCGGGCGCCGCGCCGGCAAGATAGCGGACATTGGCGGGCCGGGAGACCAGCGCCGCCGCACCACCACCGGCAGCACACCGTTCCCGAACCCGCTCCCTGCGGACCGCGTACACCTCTGACATGGGGCGAGCCTACGAGCGCGGCCCCGGTCCGGCCCGGCGGGCGCGTCCGACCGGGCGTCGCCGCACGTCTGTTCCTACGCCGTCACGGTGCCCGCTACCACTGCGGCGGGCTCGCGATAGCTCGGGCCAGGACGTCGTCCAGGACTCGGGCCGTGGCGGGGACGTCCAGTTGGGAGTTGTCGATGATGGGGAGGCCCGAGCCGTACCAACCGGCCATGCGGCCGTGGATGCGGGCGACCTCCTCGTCCGTGAGGCGGCGGTTGCCGCTGCGCTCCGCGTTGCGCTCCAGGACGATCTCCAGGCCCGGGAGCAGGACGACGGGCAGCAGGCCGGGGCCCACGTGGCGCTTCCAGCCGCCGAGGCCGACGACCGGGCGGTCCGGGAAGACCGCGTCGTCGAGGATGCACGAGATGCCGTTGGCCAGGAAGTTCCGTGCGGCGAAGCCGCAGGTGCGGCGGGCCAGGCGGTACTGCGCCTCGGAGTGGTCGTTCCAGCCCGACTGGGGGTCGGCGAACCCGGAGCGCACCCATTCGCGTACGTCGTCGAGGCTGATGTGGGCCGTGGGCACACGACGGTGCTCGGCCCAGAACTTGGCGACGCTGGTCTTGCCCGCACCCGCGGGGCCGATGAGCAGCACGGCGAGCGTCGTGGCGCCGGTGTCCGTGGGCGCCGCGCCCTGCGGAGGGCTCGGCATGGCCACGGGCGCGCCGGACGGCAGCTGGATGTGGCCCGTGGAGGCCGGGGCGGCCGGGGCGTCCGACGCCGGGGGCACCGGTCCCGGCCCGTGCTGGGGAGGCTGCGGGGCCGCCGGGGCAGGCGGCATCGGGGGCTGTCCCTGCGCGACGTGCGGGGCATTCGGGGCATGCGGAGTGGGGCCGCCCGTGAATCCCGGGACGGGGGGCACCCCCTGTTGCGGCGCCGCGCCCGGAGGCGGGGCGGTCGGGTGGTGTGCGGCCGGCGACCAGCCGGTGGCAGGTCCGTGCCCCGGCTGATGGGGCGGCGGCAGCGGAGACCCCACTGCGTGCTGCATCCGGTGCCACTCCGTCTCGTGCGACTGTCGCTGGTCGGGCAGCGACCGGGCCGCCCGTTACCGAACGGTACCGTCCCCGGCCGCTGTTGTGTGAACGGCCGGGGAGGCCGTGACGTGCCCGTGGCCGAATCAGGAGGCCACGGTGAAAGGTGCCGGGGCCGTTACTGGCCCACTTCTCCGAACGCGGCCAGCAGCACGGCCGGGTCGGGTCCCTCCAGGACGGTCGGCTTGCCGAGGCCGTCGAGGACGATGAAGCGCAGCAGGTCACCGCGGGACTTCTTGTCGACCTTCATGGTCTCCAGGAGCTTGGGCCACTGGTCGTAGCGGTAGGTCAGCGGCAGACCGACCGATTCGAGGACCGTACGGTGCCGATCGGCCGTGGCGTCGTCCAACCGGCCGGCCAGACGGCCGAGTTCGGCCGCGAAGTGCATGCCGACGGAGACCGCGGCGCCGTGCCGCCACTTGTAGCGCTCGTTCTTCTCGATGGCGTGCGCGAGGGTGTGCCCGTAGTTGAGGATCTCGCGCAGGCCCGCCTCCTTGAGGTCGCCCGAGACGACCTCGGCCTTGACCCTGATGGAGCGCTCGATGAGCTCGGCGGTGTGCGGCCCGGTGGGCGTGCGCGCCGCTTCCGGGTCCGCCTCGATGAGCTCCAGGATCGCCGGGTCGGCGATGAAACCGGCCTTGATGATCTCCGCGAGCCCGGAGACGTAGTCGTTCACCGGGAGCGAGTCGAGCGCCGCGAGGTCGCAGAGCACACCGGCCGGCGGGTGGAACGAACCGACGAGGTTCTTGCCCTCGGCGGTGTTGATGCCGGTCTTGCCGCCGACCGCCGCGTCCACCATGCCGAGCACCGTGGTCGGCACGGCGATCCACCGCACCCCGCGCAGCCAGGTCGCGGCCACGAACCCGGCGAGGTCGGTGGTGGAGCCGCCGCCGACGCCGACGATGACGTCACTGCGCGTGAATCCGGACTGGCCGAGGGCCTTCCAGCAGTACGCGGCGACCTCCGCCGTCTTGGCCTCCTCGGCGTTCGGCACCTGGATGGCGACGGCCTCGTACCCCTGGTCGGCGAGGTCCTGGCGGAGCGCGTCGCCGGTGTCGGCGAGCGCCTCGGGGTGGATCACGGCGACCCGCTTGGCCTGGTCGCCGATGAGGCCGGGCAGCTCGCCGAGGAGCTGTCGACCGACCAGGACCTCGTACGGATCCGTGCCGGCGGCGCCGCCGACGTGGATACGGGTGGGGGTCTGCTCCGTCGTCATGCTTCCTTCAACTCCAGTGCGTCGAGGACCGCCTGGGCGACCTCATCGGGGGTGCGGCCGTCGGTGGCGACGACCGCGCGGGCGACTTCGGCGTACAGGGGGCGGCGGGACTCCATCAGCTCGCGCCACTGCTTGCGGGGGTTGACCGCGAGCAGGGGGCGCGCCTGGTTGAGCCCGGTGCGCTGGACCGCTTCCTCCACGTCCATCGAGAGGCAGACCACGGGGTGCTCGGCGAGGAGCTTGCGGGTCGACTCGTCGAGGATGGCGCCGCCGCCGAGGGCGAGGATGCCGTCGTGCTCGCCGAGGGCCGTGGCGACGGCGTTCTTCTCCAGGGCGCGGAAGTAGTCCTCACCCTCGTCGACGAAGATGTCGGAGATCTCCCGGCCCTGCGCGGCCACGATGTCGGCGTCGGTGTCCCGGAACGAAACGCCCAGACGACCGGCCAGCAGCTCGCCGACCGTCGTCTTGCCCACGCCCATCGGGCCGACGAGAACGGCCTTCGGGCCGGTCACCGGATCTGCAGGTTGTCGAGGTAGGACTGCACATTGCGGCGCGTCTCGGGAACACTGTCCCCACCGAACTTCTCCGCCACCGCATCCGCAAGCACCAACGCCACCATCGCCTCCGCGACAATCCCCGCCGCCGGAACCGCACACACATCCGAGCGCTGGTGATGCGCCTTGGTCGCCTCACCCGTGACCACATCAATGGTCGCCAACGCCCGCGGCACCGTCGCAATCGGCTTCATCGCCGCCCGCACCCGCAACAACTCACCCGTGCTCAGCCCACCCTCCGTACCACCCGAGCGGCCCGAAGTCCGCCGGATACCGTCCTCAGTGGTCACGATCTCGTCATGCGCCTGCGACCCCGGCACCCGCGCCAGATCAAAGCCGTCACCGACCTCGACCCCCTTGATCGCCTGAATCCCCATCAACGCCGCCGCAAGCCGCGCATCCAGCCGCCGGTCCCAGTGCACATGCGAGCCCAGACCCACCGGCACCCCATACGCCAGCACCTCGACCACACCGCCCAGCGTGTCGCCGTCCTTGTGCGCCTGATCGATCTCCGCGACCATCGCCTTGGAGGCATCCGCATCCAGGCAGCGCACCGGGTCGGCATCCAGCTTCTCGACGTCCGCCGGCGTCGGGTACACCCCGTACGGCGCCTTCGCCGCCGCCAGCTCGGTGACATGCGAGACGATCTCGATCCCGGCCGTCTCCTTCAAAAACGACCGCGCCACCGCACCCAGCGCCACCCGCGCCGCGGTCTCCCGCGCCGACGCCCGCTCCAGCACCGGCCGCGCCTCGTCAAAGCCGTACTTCTGCATCCCCGCCAGGTCGGCGTGGCCGGGCCGCGGCCGGGTCAGCGGAGCATTACGCGCCAGATCGGCAAGGACCTGCGGATCCACCGGATCCGCCGACATCACCTGCTCCCACTTGGGCCACTCCGTATTGCCCACCATCACCGCAACCGGCGAACCCATGCTCAGCCCATGCCGGACCCCGCCCAAGAACGTGACCTCATCACGCTCGAACTTCATCCGCGCCCCACGGCCATACCCCAACCGCCGCCGCGCCAGATGATCCGCCACCATCTCCGTCGTGATCGGCACGCCGGCGGGAAGACCCTCCAACGTCGCGACAAGCGCGGGTCCGTGCGACTCCCCCGCGGTCAGCCAACGCAACCTGCTCAACGGTGCTCCTCATGCTCGCGCCTCGAACTGCTGTCTTCGACGGCGCGGCCGGGTGCGCGGCCCTGGCCCGCCACCCCCGATCCTCCCACGACCTGAGGGGGAACCCGGCGTCCGGTCCATCTGACGGACGTCCCTCGGCCGCGCCTCGACCGGGGCGCGACCAGGGATTTACCGTTCGGCCAGCGCGTGCTCGCCCGCCTTGCGCATGGCCGCGAGCGGCGCGGAAGCGTGCCCCGTCATCTGCTCGACCTGCAGCACCGCCTGGTGCACGAGCAGGTCGAGACCGCTGACGACGGCCCCTCCGTACGCCGACCAGCGCGCCGCGAGAGCGGTGGGCCAGGGGTTGTACAGCACGTCGAAGAGGGTGGCGGGCCGCTCGGGCACGGTGGCCGACAGGGCATCCGTGGTGCCCGCGGGCGTGGTGGCGATCACCAGGGGCGCCTGCAGCGCCTCCGCCGCGTCCTCCCAGGACTCGGTCCTGACCTGTACGTCGAGGCGCTGGCCCCACTCGCGCATCTCGGCGGCACGGGCATCGCTGCGCACGTACGCGACGACCTCGCCCGTGCAGATCCGGGCGAGCGCGGCCAGTGCGGACGACGCGGTGGCGCCCGCGCCGAGGATCGCGGCCGACTCGACCTGCTCGATGCCCCGCTCGCGGAGCGCGGCGACCATCCCCGGGATGTCGGTGTTGTCACCGACGCGCCGCCCGTCGTCGCCGAACACCACCGTGTTCACCGCCTCGACGGACGCCGCGGTCTCGCTGACCTCGTCGAGCAGCGGGATGATCGCCCGCTTCAACGGCATGGTCAGCGAGAGCCCGGCCCACTCGGGCCCGGCCTTCTCGATGAACTCGGGCAGCGCCGCCTCGTCGATCTCGAAGCGGTCGTACGTCCAGTCGGTCAGGCCCAGTTCCTCGTACGCGGCGCGGTGCAGCACCGGGGAGAGGGAATGGGCGATCGGGGAGCCGAGGACTGCGGCTCGTCGCTTCTGCGCGCTCATTGCCCCTTCAGGTATTTCTCGCGGTTCCGGTTCTGTTCTTCGTTCGTCTCGGCGAAGAGCGTCTTGTCCTCACTGACGGAGACGAAGTAGTACCAATTCCCCTTCGCGGGATGGAGCGCGGAATCGATCGCCGCGTCTCCCGGGTTTCCGATAGGACCGGGGGGAAGACCCTTGATCTTGTATGTGTTGTACGGGTCGCTGAGCTTGCGGAGTTCATCGACCGTACCCGTGGCGAGTTTGGACTCGCCCCGCAGGTAATTGACCGTCGAGTCGAAGTCGAGCAGACCGTACGTCTCGGTGTTGCCGGGCTTCAGACGGTTGTAGACGACCGTGGCCACCTTGTCGAAGTCGTGCTTGAACTTGCCTTCGGCCTGCACGAGGCTGGCGACCGTGACCACCTGGAGCGGGTTGTCCAGGTTCAACCGCTTGGCCTGCGACTTGACGTCCAACTCGTCGTACTTGGCGGTTGCTTGGGCGACCATGTCCTTCAGGACGTCCTCGGGCTTCTTGCCCTTGGCGACCGGGTAGCTGGAGGGGTGCAGGAAGCCTTCCAGCGGGTCCTTGACGTCGTCGTTCATGTTCGACGTCGCCCAGTCGGGCAGCCCGAGGCTCTTCCATTCCTTGCGGGCGATGTTCTTTGTGGTGCCCTTTTTCAGTTCGAGGCGCTGGTCGATCTGTTTGTAGACCGTCACGTTCCGCGTGCCGGGGGGAACGACGAGATTGCTGCGGCTCTTCGGGTTGAGCATCAATTCGACGGCACTCTTGGCGGACATCTGCTTCTTCAGCGTATAGACGCCTGCCTGAATGGACTGCCCGTCCGGATGCTTTCCCTGAGCGGAGACAAAAGCGTCGACGCTTTTGACGACGCCCGCGTCCTTGAGCTTCTGCCCGATCGCGTAGCCGCCGGAGTCCTTGGGAATGTCGACGACGGCCGTGCCCGAACCCGCGCCCGCGAAGTCGGGGGCCGTGCCGAAACGATCCTGGTAGAACTGGTAGCCGAAGTAGCCGACGCCGCCGAGGCCGCCCGCGAAGACCAGCGTCACGACCAGGCAGGCGCAGCCGCTGCGGCGCTTCTTGGGCTTCTTTCCGCCACGCCCTCCGCGCCGCTCGCCCCGGCCACCCCGGCGGCCCGGCTCGTCGTCATCGTCGGAGTCGTCGTCCCCGTCACCCGCGAAGAACGCGTGCTCTCCCTGATCGGGCCCCGGGTCCCAGTCGACCTCGGGCTCGGCGGGCGTCTCCCTGCGGCGGCCGGGCGGCTCCGGCGGCGCGTAGGCATCGGGCGTGGAGTAGTAGTCGTGGCCCTCGGGGCCGTACCCGGCCTGCTGGCTTCCGTAGGGATCCATCGGGTCGCCGCCGTACGGGACCTGCCCCTGGCCACCGGTGTCCCAGCCACCGTTGTTGTGGCCCTGGTCGGGGTTTCCGTTGTAACCCTGGCCGGGGTGCGAGTTGTAACCCTGACCGGGATGCGAGTTGTAGTCATAGGCGGCGCCGCCGTCGTACTGCTGTTGGCCGTAGGGCTGCTGCTGGCCGTAACCCTGCTGCTGGCCGGTGTTCCACTCCCCGCCGTACTGGTCCTGGTGCGGCTGCTGATGCTGGTGCGGCTGCTGAGGGTGGTACTGCCCCTGGCCGCCGTAGGTGGACGTGCCGCCCGAGGGCTGCTGTCCTCCCCATCCGCTGTCCCCGTACAACGGGTCCTCCGGATGCCACGGTTCGGAGCCTGGGCCCCGGCCATACTCAGTCATCGATCCCCTACATGCCGCGAGGCGGGGCCGCCGTCGGGATGACCGGGCAACCGTTCCGCCTCTTGATGCTGTGCGGCAGCTGTTCGAACACCGCCGCATCGCGCGGAACGTTACCGTATCGCGATCAGATGACCACTTCGACGCCCTCGCCCGGAGCTTTGCCTGACGCCCGTTCGGACTCCAGGGCCTGCTGAAGGATGATCACAGCCGCGGCCTGATCGATGACAGACCTGCCCTTTTTGGACTTCACACCGGAGGCGCGCAGTCCCTGACTGGCCGTCACTGTGGTCATCCTCTCGTCCACGAGCCTCACCGAAATGGGGGCGACCATGCGGGCGAGCTCCTGGGTGAAGACGCGGATCTTGGCGGCCGCCGGGCCCTCGCCCCCGTTGAGGGAGCGAGGCAGGCCGACGACGATCTCGATCGGCTCGTACTCGTCGACGAGCTGCTTCAGGCGGCGCTGGGCCGCCGGGACGTCACGTCCCGGCACCGTCTCGACCGGGGTGGCGAGGATCCCGTCGGGGTCGCACGAG
Source organism: Streptomyces sp. NPDC004732 (assembly GCF_040609235.1). Taxonomy (NCBI): domain Bacteria; kingdom Bacillati; phylum Actinomycetota; class Actinomycetes; order Kitasatosporales; family Streptomycetaceae; genus Streptomyces; species Streptomyces sp. NPDC004732. The sequence goes on along the minus strand of NZ_JBEXJR010000006.1, from coordinate 473,525 downwards.
GCGACCCCGATGCGGGCGTCACCGACGTCGATGGCAAGCCGTCGGCCCCGACGCATGCCCTGGGCGGACTCGGTCATCAGGCCGTCTCGGTGACGAGGCGCTCGACCGCGGCGATGGCGTCGCCGATCGCGGCCGGGTTCTGGCCGCCGCCCTGGGCGACGTCCGGCTTGCCGCCGCCACCGCCGCCGAGGGTCTTGGCGGCCGTGCGGACCAGGTCGCCCGCCTTGAGGCCGCGCTCACGGGCGGACTCGTTGGTGGCGATGACCGTCAGCGGGCGGCCGTTGGCCGTGGCGAAGAGGGCCACGACGGCCGGGCGGTCGCCCTGGATGCGGCCACGCACGTCGAGGACCAGCTTGCGCAGGTCGTCGGCGCCCGTGCCGTCCGGCACCTGGCCGGTGACGAGGGCGACGCCCCGTACGTCCTTGGCGGACTCGACGAGACCGGCGGCGGCCTGGAGGACCTTCTCCGCGCGGAACTTCTCGATCTCCTTCTCGGCGTCCTTCAGCTTGGCGAGCATGCCGGAGATCTTCTCGGGGAGCTCCTCGGAACGGCCCTTCACCAGCTCCTGGAGCTGGGCGACGACCGTGTGCTCCTTGGCGAGGAAGTTGTACGCGTCGACACCGACCAGCGCCTCGATGCGCCGCACGCCCGAGCCGATGGAGGACTCGCCGAGCAGCTTCACCAGACCCAGCTGGGCGGTGTTGTGCACGTGCGTACCGCCGCACAGTTCCTTGGAGAAGTCGCCGATCGTGACGACGCGCACGCGCTCGCCGTACTTCTCGCCGAACTCGGCGATGGCGCCGGACTTCTTGGCGTCGTCGATCGACATGACCTCGGCCTGGACGTCCAGCTCCTGGGAGAGCACCGAGTTGATCCGCTGCTCGACGTCCGTCATCACGGCCGTGGGCACGGCGGACGGCGAGCCGAAGTCGAAGCGGAAGCGGCCGGGCTGGTTCTCGGAACCGGCCTGGGCGGCCGTCGGGCCGAGCGCGTCGCGCAGCGCCTGGTGCGTGAGGTGCGTGGCGGAGTGGGCGCGGGCGATGGCGCGGCGGCGGTGCGAGTCGATCGAGGCCCAGACGGGGGCGCCGACGGTGATCTCGCCGACCTGGACGACACCCTTGTGGACGTGCACGCCGGGCACCGGCTTCTGCACGTCACGGATCTCGACGACGGCGCCGCTGTCCAGGCGGATGCGGCCGGTGTCGCCGATCTGGCCGCCGCCCTCGGCGTAGAACGGGGTGCGGTCGAGGACGATCTCGACCTCGTCGCCCTCGGTGGCGGCGGGCGAGGAGGCGCCGTTGACCAGCAGGCCGACGATCTGGGCCTCGTTCTCGGTGAGCGAGTAGCCCGTGAAGTCGGTGGCGCCGGAGGCGTCGGCGATCTCGCGGTAGGCGTGCAGATCGGCGTGGCCGGTCTTCTTGGCGCGGGCGTCGGCCTTGGCGCGGTCCCGCTGCTCCTTCATCAGACGGCGGAAGCCGTCCTCGTCCACGGAGAGGCCCTGCTCGGCCGCCATCTCCAGGGTGAGGTCGATGGGGAAGCCCCAGGTGTCGTGCAGCAGGAACGCCTTGTCGCCGGAGAGGACCTGGCCGCCGGCGGCCTTGGTCTCGGTGACTGCGGTGTCGAGGATGTTCGTGCCGCCCTTGAGGGCCTTGAGGAAGGCGGCCTCTTCGGCGAGGGCGACGGTCTCGATGCGCTTGCGGTCGGTGATCAGCTCGGGGTACTGCTGCCCCATCGTGTCGATCACGACGTCGACGAGGTCCTTGACGACCGGTCCCGTGGCGCCCATCAGACGCATGTTGCGGATGGCGCGGCGCATGATGCGGCGCAGCACGTACCCACGGCCCTCGTTGCCGGGCGTGACGCCGTCGCCGATGAGCATCGTCGACGTACGGATGTGGTCGGCGACCACGCGCAGGGAGACGTCCGAGCCGTGCTCGGCGCCATAGCGCACGCCGGTCAGCTCGGTGGCCTTGTCCATGACGACGCGCAGGGTGTCCGTCTCGTACATGTTCTGTACGCCCTGCAGGATCATCGCGAGACGCTCGAGGCCGAGGCCCGTGTCGATGTTCTTCGACGGCAGCTCGCCGAGGATCGGGAAGTCCTCCTTGCCGTCGCCCGCGCCGCGCTCGAACTGCATGAAGACCAGGTTCCAGATCTCCACGTAGCGCTCGTCGTTGACGGCGGGGCCGCCCTCTTCGCCGAACTCGGGACCGCGGTCGTAGTTGATCTCGGAGCACGGACCGCAGGGACCGGGCACGCCCATGGACCAGAAGTTGTCCTTCTTGCCCAGGCGCTGGATGCGCTCGGCCGGGACGCCGACCTTCTCGCGCCAGATCTGCTCGGCCTCGTCGTCGTCGAGGTAGACCGTGATCCACAGGCGCTCGGGGTCGAGGCCGAAGCCGCCGTCGGCGACCGAGTTGGTCAGCATCTCCCAGGAGAGCGTGATGGCGCCTTCCTTGAAGTAGTCGCCGAAGGAGAAGTTGCCGCACATCTGGAAGAACGTGCCGTGGCGCGTGGTCTTGCCGACCTCTTCGATGTCGGGCGTGCGCACGCACTTCTGCACGCTGGTGACGCGCGGGGCGGGCGGCTTGACCTCACCCAGGAAGTAGGGCTTGAACGGCACCATGCCTGCGGGGACGAGCAGCAGAGTCGGGTCGTCCGCGATGAGCGACGCCGAAGGGACGACGGCGTGCCCGCGCTCCTCGAAGAAGCTCAGCCAGCGGCGGCGGATTTCAGCCGACTCCATCAGTGGTCCTCATTCCCGTTGTACTGCGTCTTGATGTCGTTCTTGTAGCTGCTGTGGCTCTCGATGACCGCGAAGCGGCGGGGCGCGGGCAGTTCGGCGTCGGGGTTGTGCTGCAGACCCAGCGCCTCGCCCAGCTCGACCTCGCGCTCGGCCATGCCGTCGCGGATGTCGAGCGCGAAGTCCTTCAGGCGGTGACCCGTCTCGATCGCCTTGTTCGCGGCCTGCGCGGCGAGGCTCTCGGGGGTCAGCTGCTTGAGCTTGCGGTTGACCTTGGTGGTGGCCCATACGCCGGCGGCTGCGCCCGCGGTGAACCAGAACGTACGGCGGAACATCGCTGCGTCAGTCCCTCTTACTCCGGTTGGCCCGCTTGGTCCGCCGCGCGGACGGGACGGTGCGACCCACGATCACCGTACGACGGGACGGCTTGGCGGGCATTTCCTTTGTTTCGGGGGCGGCCTTGCGGCTGATGGCCCTGCGCACGCCGTACCCGAACGCGGCCACCTTGACCAGGGGGCCGCCGAAGGTCGACGCGACCGTCGTGGACAGCGCCGACGCGTTCGACGTGACCTCCTGGACGTCGGAGGCGATGGCGTCGACGCGGTCGATCTGCGTCTGCGCGGAGCGCACCGCACTGGAGGCGTCGGCCAGGAGGGGGACGGCCTGCTCGGTCACGTCCGCGACGAGCTTGGTGGTCGCCCTGAGCGTCTGGGCCAGCCTCGCCAGCGCCACCGCGAGGAAGGAGACCAGGATCGCCCAGAAAACGGCCACCAGGATTCCGGCAACCTCTCCACCCGACACTTGGCACCGCTCCCTGGATCTCGTCCCTGAACTTCGTCCCTGAACATCGAAAAGTCGTCCTCCGACCCTATCGCGCCGGGGGCGCCGCTCCGTACCGCATTCCCCTTCAGACTTCCAGGAGTTGCGCGAACCGATTGTACGGACCGCATACGAATGAGTACGCTCCGTACCCTATGCGACCCATTCAGTCCGGCAATCTCCCCCTGGAACTGAACGCCTTCGTCGGGCGTGACACCGAACTCGCCGAACTCGCCACGGCATTGGAGGCGGGACGGCTGGTCACCGTCACGGGAGTCGGCGGAGTCGGGAAGTCGCGGCTCGCCGTGCGGGCCGCGGCGCGGAGCAGGCTGTGCGACGGTGCCTGGCTGGTGGACCTCACGGCGCTGCGGGACGCCGATCTCCTGGAGCACGCGGTCGTCGAGGCCCTGGGGCTGACGGACCACACGAAGCGCCCGCCCCGACAGGTGCTGCTCGGGCACCTCGCGGAGCGGGAACTGCTCCTCGTCATCGACGGTTTCGAGCTCCTCGTCGACGCCTGCGCCTCGCTCGTGCGCGATCTGCTGGTGCACTCCCCCGGTCTGCGCGTGCTCGCGGTCGGGCGCAGGCCGCTGGAGACCGAGGGCGAGCGGCTCTTTCCGCTCGCGCCGATGCCGGGTCCCGACGCGGCCGCGCTCTTCACGGACCGGGCGACGGCAGGTCTGCCCGATTTCGCCCTCGACGACGGCAACCGCACGGACGTGATGGAGCTGTGCCGCCGTCTCGACGGGATCCCGCTCGCCGTGGAGCTGGCCGCGGGACGGCTGCGGGCGCTCTCCCCCGCCCAGCTGCTCGCCCGGCTGGACGACCGGTTCCGGCTGCTCACGGGGGCCCGCCGCGACGGGCTGCCGCGGCACCAGACGCTGCGCACCGCCATCGGCTGGAGCCACGAGCTGTGCGCCCCGCGGGAGCGGCTGCTGTGGTCGCGCCTCTCGGTGTTCGCCGGGCAGTTCGACCTGGAGGCCGCCGAGTACATCTGCGCCGGGGACGGACTCCCCGCCGACGACGTGCTCGACGTACTGGACGAACTGCTCGCCCAGTCCGTCGTGAACCGCGAGGAAGGGCCGTCGGGCGTGCGCTACCGCATGCTCGACACGGTCAGGGCCTACGGCGCCGACTGGCTGGAGGCGGCGGGCGAGAGCACCCGGCTGCGGCGCAGGCACCGCGACTGGTACATGGGGCTCGCCACCTGGTGCGAACTGGACTGGTTCTCGCCGCGCCAGCCGGAGGTCGCCACCCTCGTCGACACCGAACTGCCCAATCTGCGCGCCGCGTTGGAGTTCTGTCTGACCGAGGGGGACCAGGCCCACCTGGGGCAGTACCTCGCCGGCACGCTCTGGTTCTACTGGGCGGGCTGCGGCCGTCTCGCGGAGGGCAGGCACTGGCTCGACCGGGCCCTGGAGCTCGACGGCGGGCACGACGACTCCCGGCTCAAGGCCCTGTGGGTGCTCGGCTACGTGGCGGTGCTGCAGGGCGACGCGGTCGCCGCGCTCGCCGCGCTGCACGAGTGCCGGGACGGGGCGGAGCGCACGGGCAGCGCCCTGGCCGCGGCGTACGCGGAACACCGCATCGGCTGCCTGGCCCTGGTCACGGACGACCTGCCGCGCGCGGAGACGCTGCTGCGCTCGGCCCTTGAGCAGTACCGGGAGATCGGCGAGCTCAACAGCAACGTCCTCATGGGACAGACCGAGCTCGCCATGGCACTGGCCTTCCGCGGTGAGCTCGGCATCGCGGTGGAGCTCTGCGAGGAGGTGCGCCAGGTCTGCGAGGACCACGGCGAGCGCTGGGCCCTCGCGTACGCCCTCTACGTCCTCGGCTTCGCGGCGTGGACCCGCGACGAGGCGGGGACGGCACGCGAACTGCTCGCCGAGTCGCTCCGTCTCGACCACCGCTTCCACGATCTGATCGGCACGGTCCTGTCCATCGAGCTGCTCGCGCTGTTCACGGCGACGGAGGGCGACCCCGCGGAGGCGGCGGTGCTGCAGGGCGCCGCGTCGAGCATCTGGCCGTCGGTGGGACTGCCGCTGTTCGGCTCGGTCCACTTCGGCGGGCCGCACGCGATGTGCGAGCGGCAGGCCCGCGAGGCGCTCGGCGACGAGCGGTACGAGGAGTGCGTGCGGGCGGGCGCGGGGCTCGGCCTGGACGCGGCGGTGGTCCGGGCGCTGGGCAGCGGCCCCGGAAACGAGCGAACCCGCCGCCTGCCCCGCCAGGAAGGGCGGGGAGGCGACGGGCTGCAGCAGGGTGAGCTACGTCCGGGTCAGCGGGCGTAGTACTCGACGACGAGCTGCTCGTCGCAGATCACGGGGATCTCCTTGCGGTTCGGGTCGCGGTCCAGGCGGAAGGCCAGGGCCTTCAGGTTCACCTGGAGGTAGCGCGGGGTCTCACCGTCGGGGGCGAAACCACCCTCGCGCGCAACCTGGAACAGCGGCTTCTCGCGGCTGCGCTCGCGGACCATCACGACGTCGTCGGGACGGACGCGGAACGACGGCTTGTCGACCTTGCCACCGTTGACCTCGATGTGGCCGTGCACGACCATCTGGCGGGCCTGGTAGATCGTGCGGGCGATGCCCGAACGCAGAACCAGGGCGTCGAGACGACGCTCCAGCTCGATGACCAGGGCCTCACCGGTCTTGAGCTGCGTCTTGGACGCACGCTCGTAGGCACGGACGAGCTGGCGCTCGGAGAGGTCGTACTGCGCGCGCAGGCGCTGCTTCTCGAGCAGACGGACCTTGTAGTCCGAGTTCTGCTTGCGCCCACGGCCGTGCTCGCCCGGCGGGTAGGGACGGGCCTCGAAGTACTTGACGGCCTTCGGGGTCAGCGCGATGCCGAGGGCACGCGACTTCTTGACCTTGGGGCGGGACTGGTTCGGCATGAACCAACCTCTCTGTTCTCTGTGAAATCGGCTTCACCAGGGTTAGGGGAGGTCGCATCCGCAGCCTGGGAAACCTCGTGGGCCGTGGGCTCGAAAGCCGTGGGGCCGTGAGGCAGCCGCTCCCTGGTCTGGGCACAATGTGCAGCACGCGAGTGGCCCACCGACCGATTCCCGGAGCGCTGGGCTCCGGAGTGGTGGTGGGCTGCCCGCGACACCTTCAACGGTGCGCGACGCTCCTGGATCCCCTCGCCTTGCGGCGGCGGGGTTCCGGCTGGATGTCCCGTTCTGGTGGCGCCGGTACGAGACCGGACACGGGACGCAGCACTGCGGGCAAGTGTACCGGGTGCGGCGAGGTGCCTCAGCCGCAGGTGGCGAGGAGCTCATGGAGGGCCCGCTTCTCGGGGGCGGTGACCGTCAGCCCGTACTTGGCCTTGATGCCGGTCCAGCGGCGCCCGTACTCGCACCAGTATTCCTTGCGGGGCGGCTTCCACTTGTCGGGGGTCCAGCTGCTCTTCGCGTAATTCGCGTCCTTGTCCGCGGCGAGCAGGACGTCCAGGTCATTGGCGTAGGCGAGGCGCCGGTCCGGGGTCCAGGCCCAGGCACCGGCCCGCCAGGCGGCACCGAGCGCGACGACGTGGTCGGTCTCGATCCGGGAGGCCCGGCGGTAGGAGTAGGGCAGCTCCTTGCCGGTGTACGGGTCGTGCAGCGTGCCGGAGATCACGACACAGGGGTTGCGGTCGTCCTCGCGCAGGTCCTTCAGATCGCGGCGCAGGACGTCGTCGCGGGTGTCGCAGCCGTTGCGCCCGCCCGGGGCATCGGTCTCGTCCGACCAGCCCGCACCGAACTCGGAGCGTTTGTACGTCTGCCAGTTCTTGCCCCACGCCACGGTGAGGCGGGCGAGCTGGTCCCGCGCCCGGTCCGGGGCGGGCGGGAAGCCGGGCGTCGTGAGCGTGCTCTCGGCGGCCGGCGGCGGCGTCGAGCGGCGGGCGTCGGCGCGCTGCAGTTGCGGCGGGGTGCAGGCCACGGCGACGGCGGCCAGCGCGACGAGCGCCCCCACCGCTGGTCCGGCCGCTGTGCGCATGCCGCCGAGCGTAGGCGGACGGGACGGGGCCCGCCCCTCGGGCGGCGGCGCCGTCCCTGGCTATCCCTCGGGCTGTTCGCCCTTGAGGCGGGCGCGGACCCGCTCGACCACGTCGGCGTACCGGGCCTCCGCCCCGTACCTCGTCGGCTGGTAGTAGCGCTTGCCCTCGATGGTGTCCGGTGCGTACTGCTGCGTGGCGATGCCGCCCGGGACGTCGTGCGGATACACATAGCCCTGGGCGTGGCCGAGCTTGGCCGCGCCCTTGTAGTGACCGTCGCGCAGGTGGGGCGGGACGGGGCCCGCGAGGCCGCCGCGGACGTCTGCCTGGGCCTGCTGGATCGCGATCGTCGCGGCGTTCGACTTCGGGGCCAGGGCGAGGGCGATCGTGGCGTGGCTGAGGGTGAGCGCGGCCTCCGGGAAGCCGATCATGGCGACGGCCTGGGCGGCGGCGACCGCGATGGGCAGGGCGGTCGGATCGGCGAGGCCGATGTCCTCACTGGCGGAGATCATCAGGCGCCGGGCGATGAAGCGGGGGTCCTCGCCCGCCTCGATCATGCGGGCCAGATAGTGCAGGGCCGCGTCCACGTCCGAGCCGCGGATGGACTTGATGAGGGCACTCGCCACGTCGTAGTGCTGGTCGCCGTCGCGGTCGTACTTCACGGCGGCCCGGTCGACCGACTCCTCCAGGGTCTGGAGCGTGATCGCCTTCTCGTTCTTGGCGAGCGCCGAGCCCGCGCCCGCTTCCAGGGCGGTGAGCACACGCCGGGCGTCGCCACCGGCGATGCGCAGCAGATGCTCCTCCGCCTCCTCGGGCAGCTCGACCGCACCGGCAAGACCCCGCTCGTCGATGAGCGCACGGCGCAGCAGTGCGCGCAGGTCGTCGTCGGTGAGCGGTTCGAGGGTGAGCAGCAGGGAGCGGGACAGGAGCGGGGAGATGATCGAGAAGTACGGATTCTCGGTGGTCGCCGCGATCAGCGTGACCCAGCGGTTCTCCACGGCGGGCAGCAGGGAGTCCTGCTGCGCCTTGCTGAAGCGGTGGATCTCGTCGAGGAAGAGGACGGTCTCCTTGCCGTGGCCGCCCATCGCCCGGCGGGCGCCGTCGATCACCGCGCGCACTTCCTTCACGCCCGCGGTGATCGCGGAGAGCTCGACGAAGCGCTTGTTCGTGGCTTTGGAGACCACGTACGCAAGGGTGGTCTTGCCGATGCCGGGCGGGCCCCACAGGAACACCGACGAGGGGCCCGCGGGGCCGCCGCCGCCCTCGCCGACCAGGCGGCGCAGGGGCGATCCCGGCTTCAGCAGGTGCTGCTGGCCGACGACCTCGTCGAGGGTGCGGGGGCGCATCCGGACGGCCAGGGGGCTGCTGGACGGGTCCTTCTCCTGGCGGTCTTCGGCTGCGGCGGTGAACAGATCGGGCTCCACGTGAAGAACCCTATGTCACCCCACTGACAATCCTTCCGGGCACCGGTCGGGCCCAGAAGTCAGGCCCAGAGGTCTGCTCCCCAGCGGGTGAGGATCAGCATCGCGATGACGCCGGTGTGCATCACCGGCAGCGCCCAGGTGAAGTCCGCCAGGAAGCTCTTGGCCCAGGCGGGCGCGGGCAGGAAACCGGCGCGGATGTTGGACGACGTGACGTACCAGAAGATCAGGAGCGTGGCGACCCAGGCCAGGCAGCACCAGAGGCAGAGCGCGTTGATGTGGTAGAGCGACTGGATCATGAGCCAGGTGCAGAAGCCGACGCCGAAGAGCGCGCCCGCGTTGAACGTCAGCCAGTACCAGCGGGGGAAGCGGGCTCCGGCGAGGAGGCTCATGCCGACACAGATCACGATGCCGTAGGTGACCAGGCCCAGCATGGGGTTCGGGAAGCCGAACGCCTCGGCCTGCTCGCTCTTCATGATGCTGCCGCAGGCGACGACGGGGTTGATGCTGCAGCCCGGCTGGAAGTTCGGGTCCTTCAGGAGCTCGAACTTGTCGATGGTGATGACCCAGGAGGCGAGCAGACCGGCCGCGCCCGTGATCACCAGGAGCAGGGCGAGCGCGCGGCTGCCGCCGACGGCACCGGGAGCGGCCTGGCGCCCCTGATCGTCCAGGGCGTCGTCCTTCGCTGACATCGTTTTGCTCATCACGCCGTTCCGTCGCTTGTGGGGCCGCGGGCACGCACATTGTGCCGCACACGGGCGGGTGTCCACCGTTCGTTGGACATAAGGAGGTACGCACGAGGGACCCGGAGCGTTCGACACGGAGGGGGCCGGGCCAGGGGATTGCGCCCCCTGGCCCCGCCCCCTCCGGCCGTACTACTTGCCGAGCCTGGCCGTCAGCTCGGCCACGATCCCGTCCACCGCGACCGCCGACTGCTCCCCGGACTCCATGTCCTTGAGCTGGACGACGCCCTCGGCGAGGTCGCGTTCACCGGCGACGACGGTGAAGCGCGCGCCCGAGCGGTTGGCGTTCTTCATCGCGCCCTTGAGGCCCTTCCCGCCGTACGAGAAGTCCGCCGCGATCCCGGCCCTGCGCAGCTCGGTCACCTTGGCGAAGAGGACGCGGCGCGCCTCGTCACCGAGCGGCACGGCGAACACGCTCGTGGACGCGGGGAGTTCGAGCTCGACGCCCTCCGCCTCCAGGGCCAGCACCGTGCGGTCCACGCCGAGCGCCCAGCCGACCGACGGCAGCGAGGGGCCGCCGATCATCTCGGACAGGCCGTCGTAGCGGCCGCCGCCGCCGACCGCGGACTGCGAGCCGAGGCCGTCGTGGACGAACTCGAAGGTGGTGCGGGTGTAGTAGTCCAGGCCGCGGACGAGCTTCTCGTCGTCCTCGAAGGCGACGCCCGCCGCCGTGATCAGCTCGCGGACCTGCTCGTGGTACGCCTTGCAGGCGTCGCACAGGTAGTCGCGCAGCGAGGGCGCGCCAACCAGCTGCTGCTGGACGTCGGGCCGCTTGTCGTCGAGGACCCGCAGCGGGTTGATGTCGATGCGTCGACGTGTCTCCTCGTCCAGGTCCAGGCCACGCAGGAACTCCTGCAGCGCGGCGCGGTAGACGGGGCGGCACTCCTTGTCGCCGAGCGAGTTGAGCAGGATGCGGAAGTTCCGCAGGCCGAGGGCGCGGTACGCCTGGTCGGCCAGGATGATCAGCTCGGCGTCGAGCGCCGGGTCCTCGGCGCCGATCGCCTCGGCGCCGACCTGGGAGAAGTGCCTGTAGCGGCCCTTCTGGGGGCGCTCGTACCGGTAGTAGGAGCCCGAGTACCAGAGCTTGACCGGGAGGTTGCCCGCCTTGTGGAGGTTGCCCTCCAGGGCCGCGCGCAGCACGGAGGCGGTGCCTTCGGGGCGCAGGGCGAGCTCGTCGCCGCCCTTGGTGGTGAAGGCGTACATCTCCTTGGTGACGATGTCGGTGGACTCACCGACACCGCGCGCGAACAGCTCGACGTTCTCGAAGCCGGGCGTCTCGACGTAGCCGTATCCGGAGTTGCGCAGGGGCGTCGCGATCGCCTCGCGCACCGCCAGGAACTTCGCGGAGTCCGGCGGAAGCAGGTCGTACGTGCCCTTGGGGGCCTTGAAGGTGCTCACGGAATTTCTCTCGTCACATTCCTCGTCGCGGGGCGGACGTCTCGTCCGCGCCCAAGCCGGCGGCCACCTGCCGCAGATAAGGGTTGGTGGCGCGCTCCTGGCCGATGGATGTCTGGGGGCCGTGGCCGGACAGCACCACGGTCGAGTCGTCGAGCGGCAGGCACACGCGGCCCAGCGACTCGAGGATCTCGGGGTGGCTGCCGCCGGGCAGGTCGGTGCGTCCGATGGAGCCGGCGAAGAGCAGATCGCCCGAGAAGAAGACCGAAGGGATCTCCTCGCTCTCGGGCATCTGGAACGTCACCGACCCCTTCGTATGGCCCGGGGCGTGCGCGACGGAGAAGTCGAGGCCCGCCAGCTTCAGGTCCGCGCCGTCGGTGAGCTCCCGCATGTCGTCGGGCTCCCCCACCGTCAGCTCGCCCATGAGCGGCATCCCGATGGAGCGACCGAGTGCCTTCTCGGGGTCGCTCATCATGTACCGGTCGGAGGGGTGGATCCACGCGGGTACGTCGTGCGCTCCGCAGACCGGGACGACCGAGGCGACGTGGTCGATGTGGCCGTGGGTGAGGATGACCGCGACGGGCTTGAGCCGATGCTTCTTGAGTGCGTCCTCGACTCCCTGGGTGGCCTGGTGGCCCGGGTCGATGATCACGCACTCCTCGCCTGCGGCGGGGGCGACCAGGTAGCAGTTGGTGCCCCAGGCCCCGGCGGGGAACCCGGCAATGAGCACGATCGTCCTTCGTTCGTCGTCCGGCGGCGGGTGACCGCGGCCCCCGGCGGGAGAACGCGGCAGATCAGAGCCTACCGGCGCTGCCGATTCCACAGGTAACCCATATACGGTACGGGGCACTAAGCGGCGCATGCCGAGACATGCGCGGGAGAAGGGGAGAAGAGCCGGTGGTCAGCCAGGAACAGCGGCGCAGACAGCTCGCCCGGGAGAAGAAGGCGCGCCAGCAGGAGCGGCGGGAGGCCGCGCGGCGCAGGTCCCGGGCCCGCAACGCGGTGATCGCGGGCGCCCTCGCGGTGGTCGTGGCGGGCGGCGCCGTGTCGTATGCGGCGGGAGCCTTCGACGGGGACGACACCAAGGACGACGCGAGCGCGGCGCCCAGCAGCACCCCCAAGGATCCGTGCAAGAAGGCGGCGCCCGGCGCGGTGAAGCCGCTGAGCTTCAAGAAGGAGCCCGCGCTCACCATCGACAAGTCAGCGGACTACACGATGGACTTGAGGACGACGTGCGGCGACATCGCCCTCGACCTCGACGCGGCGAAGGCCCCGCACACCGTCAACTCCTTCAACTTCCTGCTGAACAAGGGCTACCTCGACCACACCAAGTGCCACCGCCTGACCACGGGCGGCATCTACGTCCTGCAGTGCGGTGACCCGAAGGCCGACGGGAAGGGCACTCCGGGCTACCAGATCCCGGACGAGAACCTCAAGGACAAGCGCCTGAAGGGGAACGTGTATCCGGCGGGCACGGTCGCGATGGCGAACCAGTACAACGCCAAGGAGAAGCAGGGCAGGAACACCGGCGGCAGCCAGTTCTTCCTCGTCTATCAGGACAGTCAGCTGCCGCCCGACTACACACCGTTCGGGACCATTTCCGATTCGGGGATGAAGGTTCTGAAGAAGATCGCCGCCGCGGGCGAGAGCACCGGGCGGGGCGACGGCGCCCCGAACGCGACGGTCGTCATCGACAAGGCCACCGTCACCAAATCCTGACCGCGGGCAGGCAAACTTCGGTCGCGCGGGATGCGGACAGCCGCCCCGCCGGTCGCCTATGTTGGCGGAGACGAAACTGTGGACGATGCCGGGGGCCCCGAGGCCCTGCGCAGGCATCATGTGGAGGAGGCGCTGTGAGCAGCGACCCGTGGGGCCGCGTCGACGAGACGGGGACCGTGTACGTGCGTACGGCCGACGGCGGCGAGCGAGTGGTCGGTTCGTGGCAGGCAGGATCTCCGGACGAGGCCCTCGCCTACTTCGAGCGCAAGTACGACGGTCTGGTCGTCGAGATCGGACTTCTCGAGCGCCGGGTGAAAACCACCGACCTGTCGGCCAAGGACGCCACGACGGCCATCGACCACCTGCGCCAGCAGGTCGACGAGGCGCACGCCGTCGGTGATCTGGACGCCCTGAGCAAGCGGCTCGACAAGCTCGTGGAGAGCGTCGACGCGCGCCGCGAGGAGCGCAAGGTCCAGAAGGCCAAGCAGTCCGACGAGGCGCGGCACGCCAAGGAGGCCCTGGTCGTCGAGGCCGAGGAGCTGGCCCAGAGCGAGCAGTGGCGGGCGGCCGGCGAGCGGCTGCGGGCCCTGGTGGACACCTGGAAGGGGCTGCCGCGGCTCGACCGCAAGTCGGACGACGAGTTGTGGCACCGCTTCTCGCACGCCCGCTCGGCGTTCTCCAAGCGCCGCAAGGCGCACTTCGCGTCGCTCGACGCGCAGCGCGAGGACGCCCGCAAGGCCAAGGAGAAGCTGGTCGGCGAGGCCGAGGCGCTGTCGAACTCGACGGACTGGGGCCCCACGGCCGCGCGGTACCGCGAGCTGATGGCCGACTGGAAGGCCGCGGGCCGCGCCCAGCGCGAGCACGAGGACGACCTGTGGAACCGCTTCCGCGGCGCCCAGGACGTGTTCTTCGCGGCGCGCAGCGCGGTCTTCGCGGAGCGCGACGCCGAGCAGGGCGAGAACCTGAAGCTCAAGGAGGAGCTGGCCGGCGAGGCGGAGAAGCTCGTCCCGGTGACGGATCTGAAGACGGCCCGTGCCGCGTTCCGCTCCATCAACGAGCGCTGGGAGGCCATCGGCCACGTCCCGCGTGACGCCCGCCCGAAGGTCGAGGGCCGGATGCACGCCGTGGAGCGTGCGCTGCAGGAGTCCGAGGAGGCCGAGTGGCGCCGGACGAACCCGGAGGCACGCGCGCGTGCGGCGGGTCTCACCGGTCAGCTGCAGGCCGCCGTGGACAAGCTCCAGGGCCAGATCGAGACCGCTCGCGCCGCGGGCAACAACTCGAAGGCCGACAAGCTGCAGCGGGAGCTCGACGGCCGTCAGGCGCTGCTCGACCAGGCGCTGAAGGGGCTGCACGAGTTCGGCGGCTGACCGTCCTCATGGGTGTGTGACGGCCCGGACCGCGAGCTGCGGTCCGGGCCGTTCGCTGTCCGCTACCGGGTGGCGGTGTGGTCGAACTCGGCGATGTCCAGGGCGTGCTTGAGCACTTCGCACGCCTCGATGTGGTTGCCGGACTCCTGGAGCAGTTCGGCGAGGCGGCGGCAGACGAGCACGGCCTCCGGCCCGTACATCTTGTGGACGCGCTGGAAGGCGGACTCCAGGATCTCGATGGCTTCCTTGTTCTGCCCGGTCTCGGCGAGCAGTTCGGACAGCTCCAGTTGTACGGCGAGCAGTTCGCCGGAGGTGTCGGCGGTCTGCTCCTCCAGGGCAAGGCGCAGCACGGGCAGCGCGTCCTTGACGGTGCCCTCCGCGCGCAGCAGCCGGGCGAGGTTGAGGCCGGTGGCGACCATCGCGGCGCGCACGTCGGCACGCAGGACGGGTCCGGCGGGGGCGCTGCGCGCGGACCGGGCGCGGTTGCGGGCCAGGGGCAGTCGGCCGACGCCGTTCTCCTGCGAACGCTGGGGCAGGGGTCTGTTCTTGGCGCGCAGGCGCTCGTCGAGGACGCGGTAGAGCGTCTCCAGGTCGATGAGTTCGGGGCCGTCCGGTACGCCGTCGCGCAGGATGCCGAGGAGTTCCCCGGTGAAGGCGGTGTGCCGCTCGCCGTCCGGGGCGAGCGCGACACGGTCGCGCGGGGAGGCCGTGAGGACGTACGCGCCGTCGACGGCGGCCTGTGCGGCGAGCACGTCGTCGCCGCCCAGGGAGCGTGCGGCCCGGCCGCTGAAGCAGCAGTCCAGGATGACGATCTTGCGTCGGGCCCGGGAGGCGCGCAGGGCCGCGCGCAGGTGCTGGTAGGCGACGGCGGTGTAGCCCATGCTCTCCCGGGACTCCCCCAGGGCCAGATAGAGATCGGCGGACTCCGCGTCGCGCATGCCGTGCCCGGCGTAGTACACGAGCAGGGTGTCCGTGGCCTCGTCGCCCGCGCGGTGGACGGGGTCGAGCATGGCGGGCGCGCTCTGCGGGTCGGCGACGACGGCGCAGTGCTGCACGGGCAGGCCCCAGACCGTGGCGTCGCACAGCTCGCCCGCCAGGTCCACCAGGTTCGTCTCGACCGCGGCGAGCTGGGGCAGGTGCCGGTACGAGGCCGTGCCGAGCAGGACGGCGCGTGACAGACCCGGGTCAGGCAGCGCCGCCATCGTGCTCCCCGTCCGGGGCCGTGACGGCCGGCCGCTGGTCCAGGAGTTCGACGACGCGCCGCAGTGTCTCGGCGTCGCGGGCGCCTTCGGGGGTGACTTCCACGCGCAGCTCGCCCCGGCTGAGGACGACCGCGGGTGCACGCTTCCTGGCGAGTTGCCACTGGAGCACGGAGACGGCGAGCGCCGCGGTGGACAGGCCGCTGCCGAGGGCCAGTTGCAGGATGTCGAAGCCCCCCGCGCCCATGTGGCCCGCGACGGGCGCCGCCGATGCGGTGAACTCGCCGCGCACCGCGCCGTCCAGCGTCTCGTCCTCGTGCAGCCAGCGCAGCAGGGACCGCAGGGCGTCCTCGGCGTCCGCGCCGGGGTCCGCCGGTGCCAGCTCCACCCGGACGTCAGTCACTTGCCGCTCCTTTGCGCCGGTCGACGTATTTGTTCACCCGGGCGAGCAGCTCCAGCGCCTCTCGCCCCGCGTCCAGCCTGGCCAGGCATACAGCTTGCCAGTACTGGCTCGTCAGCGTGGTCGGATGGTCGGGGCCGAGGCGGGCGACGCAGACCGGCACGACGGCCGCCAGCATCCGTGCGGCCGACTCGAGTTCGCCCCGCTGGACGAGGTTGACCGCCTCGCGCTGCCGGGAGAGTGCGGTCTCGCGGGACATGCTGCCGAGCACCATGCGCCGGGTGTTGTCGCTGAGGGTCGGGGGGCCGGTGCCGGGGACGAGGGGCGGGGCGGCATCGGTGGCGGACGCGGAGTCCGCGGTCCGCGGGGCGGGCACGGCTGCCTCCTCCCACGCGTACTCGGGCCCCTTCTGCAGCCGCACGCCCCTGGCCATCCGTACGGCCTCGTCACGCTGGAGCTCGGCGAGGCTGCTGCGCACCACGTCCTGGCCACCGGCGCTCAGCTCCAAGAACGTCTCCGCCACCTCCCCGGCGCCGCGCGGCCGTTCCGCAGGGTCCTGTTGGCACAACCGGTCGACCAGTCGGACCAGTTCGGGGGGAATTCCGGGAGAGCGGCCGATCAGACTCGGGATGCCGGTGCCCAGCGCCCGCTCCACGACGGCCCCGACATCGATGGCGGGGCCGAGCGGACTCTCGCCCGTGAGCATGAAGTACATGCAGGCCCCGAGCCCGTACAGATCGGCCGCCGAGTCCGCGCGTGCGCCCTTCATGGCCTCCGGCGCCATGAACTGCGGGGAGCCGAGCACCACCCCGGTCGCCGTGATCGCCTGTTCGCCCGCGAGGCGGGCGAGACCGAAATCGTGCAGTACGACGCGGCCGTCCCGGGTGAGGCTGACGTTCGAGGGCTTGATGTCCCGGTGCATCACCCCGGCCTGGTGCGCGGCGGCCAGCGCCTCCGCCATGTTCAGCCCGATCCAGCACGCGGCCCGGACCGGCAACTGGCCCATGGCCGCGACGAGGTGGCCGAGGTTGCGCCCGTCGAGGATCTGCATCACCAGGTACGCGACTCCCCGGTGCAGCCCGCTGTCGTACAGCGCGATGACCCCGGGGTGCACGATCCGCGCCATCGCGCGGGCCTCCCGCCGGAACCGGTCGAGTTCCTCGCCGCCCGGCGTCATGCCCCCGACGGACGTCAGGAGCTTCACCGCGACGCGGCGGCCCAGCTGCATGTCCTCGGCCTCGTAGACCTCGCCCATGCCGCCGCGGCCCAGGAGCTCCCTCAACCGGTAGCGCCCGTCGACCAGTTCGCCTCGCGTCATGCCCTCTCCCGTGAACCAGGCCCGGGATCAGGCTAGTTCACGGGCGGCGCGCCGACGTCACCCGATACACGTCGTACACACCCTCCACTCCTCTGACGGCCTTCAGCACGTGCCCCAGGTGCTTGGGGTCGCCCATCTCGAAGGTGAAGCGGGAGGTGGCCACGCGGTCGCGGGAGGTCTGCACGGCCGCCGACAGGATGTTCACGTGCTGGTCCGAGAGGATGCGCGTGACGTCCGACAGGAGGCGGGAGCGGTCCAGGGCCTCGACCTGGATGGCGACCAGGAAGACCGAGGACTGGGTGGGTGCCCACTCGACCTCGAGGATGCGCTCGGGCTCGCGCGAGAGCGAGTCCACGTTCACACAGTCGCTGCGGTGAACCGATACGCCGCTGCCGCGCGTGACGAAACCGATGATGGGATCGCCGGGCACGGGCGTGCAGCAGCGGGCCAGCTTGACCCACACGTCGTCGACGCCCTTGACGACGACGCCCGGGTCGGCGTTGGAGCGGCGCTTGCTGCGGCCGCGCGAGGGCGGCGCGCTCTCGGCGATGTCCTCGTTGGCGGCCTCCTCGCCGCCGAGCGCCTGGACGAGCTTCTGCACGACGGACTGCGCGGTGACGTGGCCCTCGCCGATCGCCGCGTACAGCGACGAGATGTCGGGGTAGCGCATCTCGTGGGCGAGGGTGACCAGGGAGTCGCCCGTGAGGATCCGCTGGATCGGCAGGTTCTGCTTGCGCATGGCGCGCGCGATGGCGTCCTTGCCCTGCTCGATGGCCTCGTCGCGGCGCTCCTTGGAGAACCACGCGCGGATCTTGTTGCGCGCCCTCGGCGACTTGACGAAGCCGAGCCAGTCGCGGGACGGGCCCGCGCCCGCCGCCTTGGAGGTGAAGACCTCCACCAGGTCGCCGTTGTCGAGGGTCGATTCGAGCGGTACGAGCCGTCCGTTGACCCGCGCCCCTATGGTGCGGTGGCCGACCTCGGTGTGCACCGCGTACGAGAAGTCGACGGGGGTGGCGCCCGCGGGCAGCGCTATGACGTCGCCCTTCGGGGTGAACACGAAGACCTCGTTGCGCGAGAGGTCGAAGCGCAGCGATTCGAGGAACTCGCTGGGGTCCTCGGTCTCCTTCTGCCAGTCGAGCAACTGGCGCAGCCACGCCATGTCGTTGAGGTGGTCGTCCTTGCCACCGGCCTTCTTCGGCACGTCGGTGCGCACCTTGGAGGCACCGGCGACGGCCTCCTGCTTGTACTTCCAGTGCGCCGCGATGCCGTACTCGGCGCGGCGGTGCATGTCGAACGTACGGATCTGGAGCTCGACGGGCTTGCCGTTGGGGCCGATGACCGTCGTGTGCAGCGACTGGTACATGTTGAACTTCGGCATCGCGATGTAGTCCTTGAACCGGCCGGGGACCGGGTTCCATCGCGCGTGGACCGTGCCGAGGGCGGCATAGCAGTCGCGGACCGTGTCGACGAGGACGCGGATGCCCACCAGGTCGTAGATCTCCGCGAAGTCACGGCCGCGGACGATCATCTTCTGGTAGACGCTGTAGTAGTGCTTCGGGCGCCCTGTGACGGTGGCCTTGATGCGGGCGGCGCGCAGGTCGGCCTGGACCTCGTCGGTCACTATGGCCAGGTACTCGTCGCGCTTGGGGGCGCGCTCGGCGACCAGGCGCACGATCTCGTCGTACATCTTGGGGTAGAGGATCGCGAAGGCGAGGTCCTCCAGCTCCCACTTGATGGTGTTCATGCCCAGGCGGTGCGCCAGCGGAGCGTAGATCTCCAGGGTCTCGCGGGCCTTCTTCTCCTGCTTCTCGCGCTTGAGGTACCGCATCGTGCGCATGTTGTGCAGGCGGTCGGCGAGCTTGATGACCAGGACGCGGGGGTCCTTGGCCATGGCGACGACCATCTTGCGGACGGTCTCGGCCTGCGCGGCCTCACCGAACTTGACCTTGTCCAGCTTGGTGACGCCGTCGACGAGCAGGGCGACCTGGTCGCCGAAGTCGCGCTTGAGGGTGTCCAGGCCGTACTCGGTGTCCTCGACGGTGTCGTGCAGGAGCCCCGCCATCAGGGTGGCCGGGTCCATGCCGAGCTCGGCGAGGATGGTCGTCACGGCGAGCGGGTGCGTGATGTACGGATCGCCGCTCTTGCGCTTCTGGCCGCGGTGCCAGCGCTCGGCGACCTGGTAGGCCCGCTCGATCTGGCGGAGCGTCGACGTCTCGATCTTGGGGTCGTTGCTGCGCACTATGCGCAGCAGGGGCTCCAGGACGGGGTTGTACGGGTTCGAACGCTGGACGCCGAGCCGGGCGAGCCGGGCCCGCACGCGGTTGGAGGAACCGGTACGCGCGGGCTGGCCGGTGGCCGGGCGGATCGCGGGGGCCGTCGGATGGTGGTCCGCGGGCGGCTTGGGGCGGGGCTGCTCGGCCGGCTTGTCGCCCCGGGAGACCTCTCCCTGGGCGCGCTGCGCGGACGTGCCGCCCTGCGCGTCCGCGGCCTTCTTCGCGGGCGCCACGGATCCGGCCGAGGCCTCCTTGCCCTGCTGGGCGGCCTTGGCGGCGGTGAGTGGCTGGGACTCGTCTGGCAAGAGCGCTCCCTGTGCGCGATCGGGGTCCCCCGGACAGGCCCCGAAGAGTCCATGGTATCGATCCTGGGCCGTCGGCTCGCCCTGGGCCGGTGGGACGGCTCTGAACTGGAGAAACGCGAGGGACGGATGTCGGATTCCCCGAAGCCGCCGCTCGGCTCCCCCAGCCGCCCCGGACGGCACCCGGAGCGCCATTCCCGCTCCGCGCAAGGGCCGCCCGGAGCGGGAAACCGGCCGAAACGACGACGGGCGTCCCGGTGGGTACCGGAACGCCCGTCGTGCTGTCCTGCGAGCCGCCTCAGACGGTGATCAGCGCCTCCAGCGGCGCCCCGTCGAGGGCCTGCTCCAGCTTCTGCCGACCGTCGAGGAAGCCGAGCTCCATGAGGACCGCGACACCGGCCACCTCGGCGCCCGAGCGGCGGATCAGGTCCACCGAGGCCGCGGCGGTGCCGCCGGTGGCGAGGACGTCGTCGATGACCATGACGCGGTCGCCCGCGGCCAGGTCCTCGGCGTGCACCTCGATCTCGGCGCTGCCGTACTCCAGGTCGTAGCTCTGCCTGAGCGTCGCTCCGGGGAGCTTGCCCGCCTTGCGTACGGGGATGAAGCCGAGCCCCGCGCGGAGCGCGACGGGGGCGCCGAGGATGAAGCCGCGGGCCTCCAGGCCGACGATCTTCGTGGCGCCATGCCGCACGCTCAGGTCCGCCAGCGTCTCCGTGAGCGCCGCGAAGGCGGCCGGATCGGCGAGCAGCGGCGTGATGTCCTTGAACATCACGCCCGGCTTCGGGTAGTCCGGGACGTCACGGATGCGGCTGAGCAGCAGCTCCGTGACGCCTGCGAGCTCGGTCATCGGCGCTTCCCCGAGGGCCGGCCCCGGCCGCGGTTGCGCGACGCGGGCTGGCTGCGGGGGCCGACGACGGCCGGGGCGGCGTCATCGGCGATGTCGTCCTCCGGATCCCCGTCGTCGAAGGACTCCGGCGCCTCCGCGGACTCGCCCTTGGCCGCGGCCGCGGCGCGCTTGGCGAGCACCCGCTTCTTGAGGGCCTTCATCTGCGGCTCGCGCTCCTTGAAGTCGGCGACGAGCGGCGTGGCGATGAAGATCGAGGAGTACGCACCGGCCGCGAGGCCGACGAACAGCGACAGCGAGATGTCGTTGAGCATGCCCGCGCCCAGCGCACCGCCACCGATGAACAGCAGGCCCGCCACCGGGAGCAGCGCGACGACCGTGGTGTTGATGGAGCGCACCAGGGTGCCGTTGATGCTGCGGTTGGCGAGTTCGCTGTACGTGTACTTGGTCTGCTTGGTGATGTCCTTCGACTGCTCCTTCAAGCTGTCGAAGACCACCACCGTGTCGTAGAGCGAGTATCCGAGAATGGTCAGCAGACCGATCACCGTGCCCGGTGTGACCTCGAAGCCGACCAGTGCGTACACACCCACGGTGATGGTGATGTCGTGGATCAGTGCGATCAGTGCCGCCAGGGCCATGCGCCATTCGAAGGCGATGGCCAGGTAGATCACGACGAGGACCATGAAGATGGCCAGGCCCTGCCAGGCCTTGTTCGCGATCTGGTCGCCCCAGCTGGGGCCGACCAGGTCGGCGTCGATGTCGCCCGCCTTCACGTCGAGGTCCTCGGCGAGCGACTTCTTGATCTGGTCGGACTTCTTGATGTCGACGCCCGCGATCTGGATGCGGAGCTTGTCGCCGCCCAGCTTCTGGACGATCGCGTCGTGACCGGACGCCTTCTCCGCGGACTCCTCGGCGTGGGAGACCGAGGCGCTGGTCTTCGGGGTGTTGAAGACGGCGCCGCCCTCGAACTCGATGCCCATGTTCAGGCCGCGCACCGCCAGGCCGACGATGGCCGTGATGGTGATCAGGATCGAGATGCCGTACCAGATCTTGCGCTTGCCGACGAAGTCGTAGCCGACCTCACCGCGGTAGAGCCTGGCGCCGAGATTGCCGAGCTTCGACATCTCACGCCTCCTTCGGGTCGACAGGGCCGGCGGTGGGAGGAGTGGTGCGTCGGGTCCGGCGCAGCGGCGGCTTGGCGCCGAGCCGCTTCGGGTCGAGACCGGACCACTTGTGACCGCTCGCGAAGAACTTCTTGCGGGCCATCAGCGTCATCAGCGGCTTGGTGAAGAAGAACACCACGACGACGTCGAGCAGCGTGGTCAGGCCGAGCGTGAACGCGAAGCCCTGCACCTTGCCGACCGTGACGACGAAGAGCACCGCGGCGGCGAGGAACGACACGAAGTCGGAGACCAGGATCGTGCGCCGGGCGCGCGGCCAGCCCCTCTCGACGGCGGGCCGCAGCGTGCGGCCCTCACGGATCTCGTCCCGTACGCGTTCGAAGAACACGATGAACGAGTCCGCCGTAATACCGATCGCAACGATCGCACCACACACCGCGGGCAGGTTCAGCGCGAACTTAATGGTCGGGCCGAGCAGCGTCATGATCGTGTACGTCAGCGCCGCGGAGACCAAGAGGCTCGCGATGGCGATGAGCGAGAGGCCGCGGTAGTAGGCCACCAGGTAGATGATGACCAGCGCGAGGCCGATGGCGCCCGCGATCAGGCCCGCCTTGAGCTGCTCGCCACCGAGGGCCGGGCTGACCGTGGTGACGCTCTGCTCGTGGAACGTCAGCGGCAGGGCGCCGTAGGACAGGATGTTCGCCAGGTCCTTGGCGGAGTTCTGGTCGAAGCTGCCGGAGATCTCGGCGTTGGAGCTCAGGGTCGTGCGGACGCTGGGGGCCGAGGCCACTTCACCGTCGAGGACGATCGCGAACTGGTTCTGCGGGGGCTGCTGCTGCGACAGCTTGCTGGTGACCGCCGAGAACTTCTTCGAGCCGCCCTTGGTGAACTCCATGTTGACCACCCAGGCACCGGACTGCTGCTGGATGGCCGCCTTGGCGTCGTCGACGTCCTTACCGTTCAGCTCGGCCGGGGCCAGGATGAACTTGTCCCACGTCTTGCCGTCGGGGCTCTTGCCGCACGCGATGGTGGGGTCGGCGGGCTTGATGCCACGGCCGGCCGCGGCACGCTGCTTCTTGTCGGTGCAGTCCAGCTTGGTGAACTGCTCCTGGAGCTTGGCGGTGGCCGGGTCGGGAGAAGGCGTCTCGTCCTTCTTCTTGCCGTCCTTGGCCTTGTCCGAGGCGTTCGGCGTCGGGTCGGCCTTCAGGGCCTCGCTGACGGCGCGGCCCTGGGAGGTCGGGGTGGAGGTCGGGGACTTCCCCTTGTCCGTGGCCTTGTCGGTGGCCTTGTCCGTCGCCTTGTCCTTGTCCTTCTCCTTGTCCGTACCGGAAGAGGAGCTGGGCGTGGGGTTGGGCGTGGGCTGGCCGCTGGTCTGCGTGATCACCGGACGGAAGTAGAGCTGAGCGGTCGTACCGACCTGCTCGCGCGCCTGCTTCTCGTTCGAACCCTTGGGGATGTTGACAATGATGTTCTTGTCGCCCTGGGTCTGAACCTCGGCCTCGGAGACACCAAGACCGTTGACACGGTTGTTGATGATGTCAACCGCGGTGTTCATGTTGGTCGGGTTGATCGCGTTCTTCTGACCGGGCTCGTTCTTCGCCTCGAGCGTGATGCTCGTACCGCCGGCGAGGTCGATGCCCAGGCGCGGCGTGGTGTGCCCGGAAAGGAACATTCCCCCGGTCAGCGCCACGAGGGCGATCAGGATGAAGACCAGAGAGCGTCCCGGCTTGCCCGGGGCGCTCTGCCTTCGGCCCTTCTTCGGTGCTGCCACCTTCTCGTTCTCCCTGTCCAACCGCCCGGTCCCCGGTCTGCCCCCCTGCAGTGCGGGAGCCCGGTCGGGCGGCCATGAAGTGGTGTCGAGATTCGGCGCGAAATGCACGTGGTCCGGGGCCCGTGGTGCGCGAGCGGTGCGCCCCACAGGCCCCGGTCGTGACTACTTCGCGTCGGACTCGCCGTCGGTCTTCTTCGGCTCCGCGTCGTCGGCCCCGGCGGCCGCGTCCTTCTTGCCGAGGTCGATGGGCGAGTCGTCGGAAGCGTCGGCGGGCTCGTCGGTCTCGGTCAGGGAGGAGGCGTCGTCCGGGACGACGGGGGCGTCCTCGTTCAGGTCGTCCTCGGTGCCGTGCACGATGCGGTTGTACTCGTCGTCGTCGAGGACGGCGCCGATCGAGTTCTTCGCGTAAACCGCGTGGACACCGGGGGCCACCTCAAGGAGGACGGCTTCGTCGTGAACCTCCTTGACGGTCGCGTACATGCCACCGATCGTGCGGATGCCGGTGCCGGGCTGCATCTCGTTACGCATCGACGCGGCGGCCTGCTGCTTCTTCTTGGCCGAGCGGGTCATCAGGAACATGGCCCCGATGAGCACGATGAACGGGAGGAGGGTCACGATATTCACGGGACGGAATTTCCTTCGCAGACCGCGCAGGTAAGCGGCCATTGGGATGGGGGTGGGCACACCGCCCGACAAGGGCGGCATCGGCGGAGTCTAAGCGAGTCCGCGCCTAACGAACAACGCTCAGCATGGCACCGACGTTCCTGAGGGGGCGACTCTCCGCGCCGTTGTCCTTCGGTGGCGGCGCCGTCTCGCCGATATCACGTCCCGAACAGGTCCTGTTGTCCCTTTCCGCCCGCCTGCCGCGGGGGTACCAGGCCGAGGTGCGCCCATGCCGCGGGGGTCGCGACGCGGCCGCGCGGGGTGCGGGCCAGCAGACCCTCCCGTACCAGGAAGGGCTCCGCGACCTCCTCGACCGTCTCGCGCTCCTCCCCCACGGCGACCGCGAGCGTCGACAGGCCGACGGGGCCGCCGCCGAACAGCTTGAGCAGGGCCTCCAGGACGGCCCGGTCGAGGCGGTCGAGGCCGCGTTCGTCCACTTCGTAGACCGCGAGGGCCGCGCCCGCGATGTCCTGGGTGATCGATCCGTCGGCCTTCACCTGGGCGTAGTCCCTGACGCGGCGCAGCAGGCGGTTGGCGATACGGGGCGTGCCGCGCGAGCGGCCCGCGATCTCGGCGGCGCCCCGCGGGTCGATCTCCACGTCGAGCAGCTGGGCGGAGCGGTGGACGACGCGCTCCAGCTCCGCGGGTTCGTAGAACTCCATGTGCGCGGTGAACCCGAAGCGGTCGCGCAGCGGCGGCGGGAGCAGTCCCGCGCGCGTGGTGGCACCGACGAGGGTGAAGGGCGGCAGTTCGAGGGGGATGGCGGTGGCGCCGGGGCCCTTGCCGACGATGACGTCGACGCGGAAGTCCTCCATCGCCATGTAGAGCATTTCCTCGGCGGGCCGCGACATCCGGTGGATCTCGTCGAGGAAGAGGACCTCGCCCTCCTGGAGGGAGGAGAGGATCGCGGCCAGGTCGCCCGCGTGCTGGATGGCGGGGCCGCTGGTGATGCGGATCGGGGCGCCCATCTCGGCGGCGATGATCATCGAGAGGGTCGTCTTGCCGAGGCCGGGGGCTCCGGAGAGCAGCACGTGGTCGGCGGTGGCGCCGCGTGCGCGGGCCGCCCGCAGGACGAGGTCGAGCTGCTCGCGGACCTTCTCCTGGCCGATGAACTCGCCCAGGTCCTTGGGGCGCAGGGCGGCCTCGACCGCCTGGTCCTCGCCGTCGGCGGACGCACCGACGAGCCGCTCGGCCGCGTCGGCAGCTTCGTCGGTCGTGTCGTCCCAGTTCATGCGGTGTGCCTCGCGATGCGGTCGGTTCAGGGGGTGGCCGTCGGGGGGGGGAGCCGGCGGGGCTGGCTAGCGGGTGCGGTTGAGGGTCTGGAGGGCGGCCTTCAGGAGCTGGCCGACCTGCGGGGCGCCCTCGGTGGCCTCGGCCTGCGGGGTGACGGCGACGACGGCTTCGTCGGCCTCGCGCGTGGCGTACCCGAGGCCGATCAGGGCCGCGTGCAGCTGGTCGCGCCAGCCTGCGGTGACGGCCGTGCCGATGGCGGGGCCGCCCGTGCCGAGGGGCTCGCCGAGGCGGTCCTTGTACTCCAGGAGGAGCTTCTGGGCGCCCTTCTTGCCGATGCCGGGGACGGCCGTGAGGGCCTTCTCGTCGCTGGTGGAGACCGCGCGGCGCAGGGCGTCGGGGCTGTGCACGGCGAGCATGGCCTGGGCGAGGCGCGGGCCCACGCCACTCGCGGTCTGCAGCAGCTCGAAGGTCTGGCGCTCGTCGTCGTCCGCGAAGCCGTACAGGGTGAGGGAGTCCTCCCGTACGACAAGAGAGGTGGCGAGCTTGGCCTGCTGGCCGACGCGGAGGGTGGAGAGCGTGTTCGGCGTGCACTGGACGGCCATGCCGATGCCGCCGACCTCGACCACCGCGGCATCGGGGGCGAGGGCGGCTACGGGGCCGCTGACGAAGGCGATCATGCGGTACGGCCTTTCTGTGCGGTGGGAGTCTTCGATGCGTGCAGGGCTGCGGCCTGCTGGAGACGATTCTGGGCGACGGCCTGCTGCAGGCGGTTCTGGGCGGGGGCGCGCCAGATGTGACAGATGGCGAGGGCCAGGGCGTCGGCCGCGTCGGCGGGCTTGGGGGGCGCGTCGAGCCGCAGGAGGCGGGTGACCATCGCGCCGACCTGCGCCTTGTCGGCGCGGCCGCTGCCGGTGACGGCGGCCTTGACCTCGCTGGGGGTGTGCAGGGCGACGGGGATGCCGCGGCGCGAAGCGCAGAGCATGGCGACGGCGCTGGCCTGGGCGGTGCCCATCACCGTGCGCACATTGTGCTGGCTGAACACGCGCTCGACGGCCACGACTTCGGGGCTGTGCTCGTCGAGCCACTGCTCGATGCCCTGCTCGATGGCGACGAGGCGGTGCCCCAACTCCGCGTCGGCCGGAGTCCGTACGACCCCGACGCCTCGCATGGTCAAGGGGCGTCCCGCGACGCCGTCGACGACCCCCACACCACACCGGGTCAGCCCCGGGTCGACCCCCAGCACGCGCACGTAACCCCTCCCATCGCCTGTCCGTGCAGGTTATCGGGTCCCTCTGACAACGCGATGGGCCGACGGGGGTGTGTCCCGTCGGCCCATGCGCACGCCAGGGGGGCGCGGTCCTGCATCGAGCGGAGCGCTTTACGCGTCGACCTTCGCCATGACCTCGTCGGAGACGTCGAAGTTGGCGAAGACGTTCTGCACGTCGTCGCTGTCCTCCAGGGCGTCGATCAGCTTGAAGATCTTCCGGGCGCCGTCCTCGTCCAGCTCGACCTGCATGGTCGGGACGAAGTTGGCGTCGGCCGAGTCGTAGTCGATACCGGCCTCCTGGAGCGCGGTGCGGACCGCGACCAGGTCGGTGGCCTCGGAGAGCACCTCGAAGGACTCGCCCAGGTCGTTGACCTCTTCGGCGCCCGCGTCGAGGACGGCACCGAGGACGTCGTCCTCGGACAGCTCGCCCTTGGGGACGACCACGACACCCTTGCGGTTGAACAGGTACGAGACGGAGCCCGGGTCGGCCATGTTGCCGCCGTTGCGCGTCATGGCGACGCGCACGTCGGAAGCGGCGCGGTTGCGGTTGTCGGTGAGGCACTCGATGAGCACCGCGACGCCGTTCGGGCCGTAGCCCTCGTACATGATCGTCTCGTAGTCGGCGCCACCGGCTTCGAGACCGGCACCGCGCTTGACCGCGGAGTCGATGTTCTTGTTCGGGACCGAGCTCTTCTTGGCCTTCTGGATGGCGTCGAAGAGGGTCGGGTTACCGGACACGTCAGCGCCGCCCGTGCGGGCCGCCACCTCGATGTTCTTGATCATCTTCGCGAAGAGCTTGCCGCGCTTGGCGTCGATCACGGCCTTCTTGTGCTTCGTCGTAGCCCATTTAGAGTGGCCGGACATCTGCCTGTCTCCTTCGCGTTACCCAACAACCAGTAAGAACTCTCCCAGACCTTAAGGCCCCGGGGGGATCCCCGGAGATCCTACAAGGATCCCGCGCGCGGGTTACCCCGAGCCATCTCCACGAACAGTGCGTGCACCCGGTGGTCGCCCGTCAGCTCCGGGTGGAACGACGTGGCGAGCGCATTGCCCTGGCGCACGGCGACGATGTGGCCCGCGTGCTCGGCGAGCACCTCCACCTCCGCGCCGACCGACTCCACCCACGGCGCCCGGATGAACACGCCCTCCACCGGGGCGCCTTCGACGCCCCGGACGTCGACGGCCGCCTCGAACGACTCGTTCTGCCGCCCGAACGCGTTGCGCCGCACGATCATGTCGATGCCGCCCACCGTCTCCTGGCCCGAGCGCGGGTCGAGGATCTTGTCGGCGAGCATGATCATGCCCGCACAGCTGCCGTAGACCGGCATGCCGTCCCGCACGCGCGCGCGGAGGGGCTCCATCAGGCCGAAGAGGGTGGCCAGCTTGGAGATGGTGGTGGACTCCCCGCCGGGGATGACCAGGCCGTCGACCTCGGCGAGCTCTTCGGGGCGCCGGACCGGCCTGGCCACGGCATCAGCCGAGGCCAGGGCGATCAGGTGCTCCCGCACGTCCCCCTGGAGGGCGAGGACGCCCACCACGGGGGTGGCCGCTGCCGGAGTGGCCGCTGCGGGAGCGGTCATCACCAGCCCCGGTTCGCGTAGCGCTCGGCCTCGGGCAGGGTGTCGCAGTTGATGCCGACCATGGCCTCGCCGAGGTTGCGGGAGGCGTCGGCGATGATCTTCGGGTCGTCGAAGAACGTCGTGGCCTTCACGATGGCGGCGGCGCGGCGGGCCGGGTCGCCGGACTTGAAGATGCCGGAGCCGACGAAGACGCCCTCGGCGCCGAGCTGGCGCATCAGGGCGGCGTCGGCGGGGGTGGCGACGCCACCGGCGGAGAAGAGGACGACCGGGAGCTTGCCGAGCTCGGCGGTCTCCTTGACCAGCTCGTACGGGGCGCGGAGGTCCTTGGCGGCGGCGTACAGCTCGTTGTTGTCGTAGCCGCGCAGCTTGGCGATCTCGTTCTTGATCTGGCGCAGGTGGCGGACGGCCTCGACGACGTTGCCGGTACCGGCCTCGCCCTTGGAGCGGATCATCGCGGCGCCCTCGGCGATGCGGCGCAGGGCCTCACCCAGGTTGGTGGCGCCACACACGAACGGGGTCGTGAACGCGAACTTGTCGCTGTGGTTGACCTCGTCGGCCGGGGTGAGGACCTCGGACTCGTCGATGTAGTCGACGCCCAGGGACTGCAGGACCTGGGCCTCCACGAAGTGGCCGATGCGGGACTTGGCCATGACCGGGATCGAGACGGCCTCGATGATCTCTTCGATCATGTTCGGGTCCGACATCCGGGCCACGCCGCCGTCCTTGCGGATGTCGGCGGGCACCCGCTCCAGCGCCATGACGGCGACCGCGCCGGCGTCCTCGGCTATCTTCGCCTGCTCGGCGTTGACGACGTCCATGATCACGCCGCCCTTGAGCTGCTCGGCCATGCCGCGCTTCACGCGCGCGGTGCCGGTCTCGGGCGTCGGGTTGCTGCTGGCGGGGGTGGTGGGCACGGACACGGGGTTGACCTCGCTCGCTGAAGAGGATTTCTGCAGCTCCGAGGAAACGCCCGCAGACCAGGCCACAGCAAGGGCCAATGGATGACCGGTGGCTCATTTTCCGCGAACGCGGCTGGTCAGGGCCGTGCCGATCCCTTGCTGACCAGCGCCTTCGTGCCTGAGTGCCTTAGTGGCTGAGTGCCTTAGTGCCCTCTACGTGGTGGCGCGGTCGGCCAGTGCCGTCGGCGGCTCGTCGTCCATCTCGAACGCCAGCGGGAAGGGCGCGTGGCCCGCGAGGCGGAACCAGCGGACCTTGCGGTGGCGGCGCAGGGCGCGGGCGGCGCGCACGGCGTCGTTGTGGAAGCGGCGGGCCATCGGTACCCGGCGCACGGCCGCGGCCAGCTCGGTGGCGGCCTCGTCCCCGCCCGGGGCCTCACGGACCGCCTCGACCTGCTGGACCTCGCCGAAGATGGCGCGCAGCGCCTGGCTGAGCTCGCTCTCGGCGACCTCGCGATGCTCCTCCTCCGCCTGTCTGGCCGCATGCGCCGCTTCGTAGAGCACGATCGACGCGGCCGGGTCGAGCACTCCGGAGGTGGCCAGCTCCTGCGCGACCGACGCGCGGCGCAGCAGCTGGGCGTCGAGGGCGGCGCGCGCGGCGTCGATCCGCGCGTGCAGCCGGTCGAGCCGTCCGGCGGTCCAGCTCAGATAGAGGCCGATCGCGAAGAGGGCTGCCGCGATCCAGATCAAGGTGGAGGTCACGGGCGGCAAGGCTACCTTCGGGCGAGGGCGCCTTGAACCGGGCCACGGCGCCCGGCACCCCACGTACCGCCCGTGGGGACCCGAGCGTCCTCCGCGCCGCGCGCCGTCTCCGGGGGCTCCGCCCCCGCACCCCCGGTCCTCAAACGCCGGACGGGCTGATTACAAGCCCTCAGCCCTTCTGCGCCAGCCCGAACCGTGCCCGCAGCCCCGAGCGTTCGTCCGTCGCGACCGATGTGGCGCCGTCCGTGACCGTTTCGTAGACCGCGAGGATGTCGGAGCCGACCGTCGACCAGTCGAAGCGGCGTACGTGTGCGCTGCCGCGTTCGCGCAGGCCCTCTCGGCGTTCGGGGTCGGCCAGGAGGCGTACCGCGGACTTCGCGAGGGACTCCGCGTCCTCGTTGCTGAAGAGGTCGCCCGCCGCGCCCTGGTCCAGGACCTGGGCGAAGGCGTCCAGGTCGCTGGCGAGCACGGGCGCGCCCGCGGACATCGCCTCGACCAGGATGATCCCGAAGCTCTCGCCGCCGGTGTTGGGGGCGACGTACAGGTCGACGCTGCGCAGCAGCCGCGCCTTGTCCTCGTCGCTGACCATGCCGAGGAACTCCACCCGGGAGCGCAGCTCGGCGGGGAGGGAGGACACCGCCTCCTCCTCGTCGCCGCGGCCCGCGACCAGCAACCGCGCGTTCGGGCGCTCGGCGAAGATCTGCGGGAGCGCCTTCATGAGGACCGGGAGTCCCTTGCGGGGCTCGTCGATGCGCCCGATGAAGCCGATCGTCTCGCCCTGCCACTCGGGCTTGGGCTCGGCACCGGCGAAGAAGGCGACGTCGACGCCGTTCGGGATGACGACCGCGTCGCCGCCGAGGTGCTCGACGAGCGTGCGCCGCGCGTACTCGCTCACCGCGATGCGCGCGCTGATCTTCTCCAGGGCGGGCTGCAGGATCGGGTACGCGGCGATCATCGCCCGCGAGCGCGGGTTGGACGTGTGGAACGTCGCGACGATGGGGCCCTGCGCGGCCCAGCAGGTGAGCAGGCCCAGAGAGGGCGACGCGGGCTCGTGGATGTGGATGACGTCGAACGTGCCCTCGTGCAGCCAGCGGCGTACCCGCGCGGCCGACAGGAAGCCGAAGTTGAGCCGCGCCACCGAGCCGTTGTAGGGCACGGGAACGGCCCGTCCCGCCGACACGACGTACGACGGGAGCGGGGTCTCGTCGTCGGCCGGGGCGAGGACGGAGACCTCGTGCCCCAGGCGGATGAGGTGCTCCGCCAGATCACGGATGTGGAACTGGACGCCGCCCGGCACGTCCCACGAGTACGGGCAGACGATGCCGATCCTCACGGCGCCTCCCCCGCCGGGGCCTGCGGGGCCTGATCGGCGCGGGCCGCGAGGTCGGGACGGGCTTCCAGGTCGGCGAGCCACAGACGCTGCAGCATGTGCCAGTCCTCCGGGTGGTCGGCGATACCGGTGGCGAAGGCGTCGGCCAGCGCCTGTGTCATGACAGACGTCTTCTCCACCCGGGTACCTGTCTCGGGAACGTCGACGGGCGGATGGATACGGCCCTTCATGACGGGCGACTCGTCATACCAGAGGGTGACGGGCAGCAACAGGGCTCCGGTCTGCTGGGCCAGCATCGCCGGGCCCGCGGGCATCCGGGCCGCGTCTCCGAAGAACTTCACCTCGACGCCGGACGCCGACAGATCGCGGTCCGCGACCAGACAGACCAGGCCGCCCGCGCGAAGGCGCCGTGCCAGCGTCCCGAAGGCGGAGCCTCCGGTGTGCGGCAGGACCTCCATTCCGAGGCTTTCGCGGTAGGCGACGAAGCGGTCGTACAGCGTCTCGGGCTTGAGCCGCTCGGCGACCGTCGTGAAGGGGGTCTCCAGCTTGGTGGTGACCCAGGCGCCCGCGAGGTCCCAGTTGCCCAGGTGCGGCAGGGCGAGGATCACGCCCTTGCCCGCGGCGAGCCCGTCGGTCAGGTGGTGGACGTCCTTGACGTCGAAGCCGCCCTCGACCCGCTCCCTGCTCCAGGACGGCAGCCTGAAGGACTCCATCCAGTACCGCAGGTAGGAGCGCATGCCCGCCCTGGAGAGCTCGGCCAGCCGCTGCGGGCTCGCGTCGGGCACCACGCGCGCGAGGTTGGACTCCAGCCGCAGTACGCCCTTGCCGCGCCGCTTCCAGACCGTGTCGGCGATGGTCCTGCCGAGCCGCTCGGCGACCGGCTCGGGGAGCTTCTTGACGGTGCTCCAGCCGAGCCCGTACAGCCCGTCGGTGAGTCGGTCCTTCACTGCGCGGCCTCACTCTCCTGCGTCGCCGAGTTCGCCGGGGGCGTCGGGCCGGTCGGGTCCGAGGCGGCGTCCGCCTCCGCCGACTCACGGCGCACGGTCACGACACGCTGGACGAGGGTGACCATGCTGCCGGCCGCGACGGCCCACAGGGCGATGGGCAGCAGGATCTGGATGCCCGGGACGCCGAACTTGTGCAGGCCCGCCAGGCCCGCGGCGACCAGCGTGATCACCAGCCGCTCGGCGCGCTCCACCAGGCCGTTGACGGCGACGGGCAGGCCGATGGCCTCGCCGCGCGCCTTCGTGTACGAGACCACCTGGCCGCTCGCCAGACAGAAGATGGAGACGGCACAGAGGATGTTGTCGTCGCCCGATCCCGCGTACCAGAGGGCAAGACCGCCGAAGATCGCGCTGTCGGCCACCCGGTCGAGCGTCGAGTCCAGGAACGCGCCCCAGCGGCTGGAGCGGCCCAGCTGGCGTGCCATGTTGCCGTCGACGAGGTCCGAGAAGACGAACGACGTGATGACGATCACGCCCCAGAAGAGCTCACCCCGCGGGAAGAAGACCAGCGCTCCCGCCACCACACCGGCCGTGCCGATAAAGGTGACCGCGTCGGGGCTGACCCCACGGCGGATGAGAAACGCGGCGAACGGCGTGAGGACACGCGTGAAGAATGCACGCGCGTACTTGTTCAGCATGGCCTTCCCGAGGGTTCGGTGCGCCGCGCGGCCCCGTTGGCCACCGGCTGGCCCATCGTAGTCACGACGTTGACGGACCGGCTCGCGCCCTCACGATCGCGTACGACGTATGGACGCAGAGTGACCCGAGTGGAAAGCTCGAAAGCATGACGGGCGCCGTCGGAGCCGCCCCGCAGTGGGCCCCGCGCGTCCGCGAGCAGCCAGCATCCCCGAGGGGGCTGAGCCTCCTCATCGTGCATGTGACCGGGAGGCCAAGGCATGGGCGACAAGGCGAACGCACACCCCGGAGCCGCCGGCAGGGCAGCATCGGCCGACCAGCCCGCGTCCGTACGGAATGTGGTGCTGGTCGGCCACAGCGGATCGGGCAAGACGACTCTGGTGGAGGCCCTCGCGCTGACGGCGGGGGCGGTGAACCGGGCGGGTCGCGTGGAGGACGGCGGCACCGTCTCCGACTACGACGAGATCGAGCACCGGCAGCAGCGCTCGGTGCAGCTGTCGCTGGTCCCCGTGGAATGGGGCGGCTTCAAGATCAACCTACTGGACACACCCGGGTACGCCGACTTCGTCGGGGAGCTGAGGGCCGGTCTGCGCGCGGCGGACGCGGCCCTTTTCGTCGTCTCGGCGGCCGAGGGCGTCGAGGGCATCACCGGCGCGACCCGCATGGTGTGGGAGGAGTGCGCGGCGGTCGGCATGCCGCGGGCCATCGTGATCACGCACCTGGAGTCGGCCCGCGCGGACTTCACGGCGATGACCCGCACCTGCGCGCAGGCGTTCGGCGCGGACGACCCCGACGCCGTGGTGCCGCTCTACCTGCCGCTCCACGGCGAGCAGGGACCGGACGGCCACGCCCCGGTGACCGGTCTGATCGGGCTGCTCTCGCAGCGGATATTCGACTACGCCTCCGGTGAGCGCAAGGAGTCCGAGCCGGGCGCCGACCAGCTCCCATTGATCGAGGGGGCGCGCAACACCCTGATCGAGGGGATCATCGCCGAGAGCGAGGACGAGTCCCTGATGGACCGCTACCTCGGCGGCGAGAGCATCGACTTCAAGACATTGGTGGACGACCTGGAGCGGGCGGTCGCGCGGGGCATCTTCCATCCGGTGCTCGCCGCCGCGCCCGCCGCGGAGGGCGCCCGCCAGGGCATCGGCACCGTCGAGCTCCTCGAGCTGATCACCGGCGGCTTCCCCACCCCGCTCGAACACCCGGCGCCGGCCGTGACCACCCCCGGCGGCAAGGCGCGGCCCCCGCTCACCTGCGACCCCCACGGACCCCTGGCCGCCGAGGTCGTGAAGACCGCATCCGACCCGTACGTGGGCCGGGTCTCCCTCGTCCGCGTCTTCTCCGGCACCCTGCGCCCCGACGAGACGGTGCACGTCTCCGGGCACGGCCTCGCCGACCGCGGCCACGAGGACCACGACGTCGACGAGCGCATCGGCGCGCTCTCCTCCCCCTTCGGGAAACAGCAGCGCACGCTCACCCAGTGCGTCGCGGGTGACCTGGCGTGCGTGGCCAAACTGAACCGCGCGGAGACCGGCGACACCCTGTCCGCCAAGGAAGACCCGCTTCTGATGGAGCCCTGGGACATGCCGGACCCGCTCCTGCCGCTCGCCATCCAGGCGCACAGCAAGGCCGACGAGGACAAGCTGTCGCAGGGTCTGTCGCGGCTCGTCGCCGAGGACCCGACGATGCGGCTCGAACAGAACCAGGACACGCACCAGGTGGTCCTGTGGTGCCTGGGCGAGGCACACGCAGACGTGGCCCTGGAGCGGCTGCGCAGCCGGTACGGCGTCCAGGTCGACGTGGTGCCGTACAAGGTCTCCCTCCGGGAGACGTTCGCGGGCAAGTGCGGTGGCCGGGGCCGCCATGTGAAGCAGTCCGGCGGGCACGGGCAGTACGCGATCTGTGAGATCGAGGTGGAGCCGCTGCCGGGCGGCAGCGGCATCGAGTTCGTCGACAAGGTCGTGGGCGGCGCGGTCCCGCGGCAGTTCATCCCGTCCGTCGAGAAGGGCGTGCGCGCGCAGGCGGCGAAGGGCGTCGCCGCCGGGTACGCGCTCATCGACGTGCGCATCACGCTCCTGGACGGCAAGGCGCACTCGGTGGATTCGTCCGACGCCGCGTTCCAGACGGCGGGCGCACTCGCGCTGCGGGAGGCGGCCTCGGGCGCCAGGATCCATCTGCTCGAACCGGTCGCCGAGGTGCAGGTGCTGGTCGGCGACGACTACGTCGGCGCGGTGATGAGCGACCTGTCGGGACGCAGGGGCCGCGTGGTCGGCACCGAGCAGGCGGCAGGCGGGCGCACCCTCGTGCGGGCCGAGGTGCCCGAGATCGAGATCGGCCGGTACGCGGTGGACCTGAGGTCCCTCTCCCAGGGCACCGCGCGCTTCAACCGCACGTACGCACGCCACGAGCCGATGCCCCCGCAGCTCTCCGAGAAGATCCGCGAACGGGCGCACGACGGCTCGTAGTTGCGGAGCACGGGCGCAGGCCGTCCGCCCCTCCTGCCGGGCGGACGGCATTCGGCCGCCCCCTGACGGATGTCGGTGCGCCCGGATACGCTGATGACCTGATCAACAGATGCGCCGGGCGGCAACAGGTGTGCCGGACAGGGAAGTCGGGAAGAGCCGCAGCAGCGAAGGCGTCGCGGCGATGGGGGCGGCAGTGGCGGACGATGTATTCGACTTCAGGCCCGGGGCCCAGGTTCCGCTCTCGGGTGCCGCGGGTCAGACCGCGGCGACGCACGCCCTGGCCTCGGCGGCGTATCGCGACGGAGATGTGGACGGCATCCTCGCGGCCAACAACGAGTGGCACAAGTCCGAGGTGAAGTCCGGAATCTGGTCGCTCTTCAAGCCGAATCTGGGCGAGGCGTTCGCGCGGACCGTGCAGGTGCGGATGCTGGGCGGCGGCCGCAGTCCGCTCATCCAGTCCTTCGGGACCGAGCCGCAGGCGGTCGTCGAGCACTGCCTCGCGGCGAACCGCATCCGCAAGGAGCGCGACAGCTGGCTGACCGCCGTGACGGTGCTGTGCGGTGTGCTCTTCCTGCCGGGTCTGATCCTCTGGCTCCTCGTCTTCACCATCCGGCGGCAGGTCGCCAAGAGCGAGAACAAGCGCACGGGCGCGCTCGCGACGGCCGTGCTGGTCGCCGTGGGCGTGCTGGCCGCGGTCGCCCTCCTCAAGCTGCCGTTCGGCGGCTTCTGGGCCTGGTATCTGCGCGCGGCGATCGTGCTGCCCGTGGTGGGCTGGTTCTGGGCGAAGCAGATCGCCGAGCGCACCGCCAGGGACATGCGCGAGCGCTGGTCGGGCCTGCTCGCGGGCGGCGGCATCGGCGCCAAGATCCCCGAGGCGGTGCCCGGCAGCCCCGGCGAGACGGCCGCCGAGCGGCTGCGCCAGGGCCTCGCCAGGCTCTCCGCCGAGCAGCAGAGCAACTCCGTGTTCTACGCCGGCCCCAAGGGCATATTGGGCATGGGCACGCGCTGGGGCAGCTGGCAGCTGGCCGAGGAGCTGGTCCCGGCCGAGGACGGCAAGGAGATCCACCCCTTCCGCAGCTGGGACGTCATACGGGCGGTGCACGACCAGCTGCGCATGCTGGAGCGCGGCCCGCTGCACACCGGCGGCTTCCCCGCCCCCGACATAAACCACTGGATCGTCTCGCCCATCGGGGAGAACGCCAAGTCCGTGTCCCGCCCCACCGGCACGGACGTCGAGGCCTTCCAGATCCGCGGCCACGAGATACAGCGGATCTGCAACGAGCAGCAGTTCGGCAGCGGCAACCGCCACTACCTGGGCGTGCAGTTCACGCTCTGGGACGGCCAGTTGGTCATCACGATGCTGATCACGGTGACCGTGCTGCACGAGACGCTGCGCATCGAGGTCACCGGCCACGCCCTCGGCCCCGTGCACTCGCTGTTCACCACGAAGCCCTCGCCGAAGACGAAGACGGTCGCCAAGCCGATCAGGTTCTGGGAGACCACCACCCGCAACCTGCCGCTGATCGACGCGGACGAGGTCGTGCGCCTCGCGGTCCGCGCCCCCTTCACCTGGTACCCGCCGATCCTGGACCACCTCGGCGGCAAGCTGATCCTGCCCGAGCCGTTCGGCCTGCGGCACGCCTGGGCCGACAAGCCGTGGCGCCACCGCTTCATGGCGGACGACGCGCTGCGCGCCGCCACTCCGGTCCTGCGCGTGGTGCACTCGGCCGCAATCAAGGTCCTCGACGAGAACGGCGTGAACACGGAGAAGTTCGGCGCCCGTTCCGGCTTCCTCAGCGGGGCGATCCAGGACCCGATGCCGAGGAAGGCCGACGTGTACGACGCGTGAGGCAGGGGGCGGCGGGCCTCACGCGGCCCACCGCCCCCTGGTCCATCACCGACAGCCGGGGCTACCGGCGCGGGCCGACGATCAGATGGCCCCCCACAGGGCGGGAACGTTCGGCGGCTCCCAGCCCGGATAGGCGGTGTGGCCCTGGATGCAGCGGTAGCGGACGCCGTTGTAGGTCACGACGTCACCCGCCGCATAGGTGGCACCCAGCTGCCAGGTGGTCTCGCCGCCGCCACCCGGCACCGTGAGGGTGTAGGTGGTGGTGTGGCTGGCCTGTCCGCTGCCGGTGAAGGTCAGCGTGTAGGTGCCGGGAGCCGCGCCGGACGCGACCTCGACGGTGGCCGTCGCGGACTCGCCCGAGAGCACCGAATCCGGGCTGATGGAGACGCTCACCCCGGCCGGGGCCCCGGAGGCCGAGAGCCCCACCTTCTGCGCCGACCCACTGGTCGTCGCGGTGGCGAGGGTGACCTTCGCGGAGGAACCGCGCTCGACCGTGCCCGAGGCCGGGTCGGCGGCGAGGGAGAAGTCGTCCGTCGGGGCGGGCTTGTCGCCGACCGCCGTCTTCCACAGCGCGTACGCGACCCCGTCCGTGCTGCGGTCCAGCGAGGTGGCGCTGACATTGGCGGTGGTGTCACAGGCGGAGTGGTAGCACGAGTCGTACGAACGGCCCGCGGTGCCGCCCCACTTCGCGGCCTCTGCCGCGGACTTCGTGGCCGAAGCACCGGTGGCGTAGCCGGAGGTCGGGATGCCGACGCGCTGGAAGGAGGCGTCGTCGGAGCGCCCCTGTCCCTCGACGTTCTCCTGGGGTGCGAGGTTGAGGGACGTCCAGTAGTCCCGCAGCGGGACCGAGGCCGACGAGGTCAGGTTGTTGATGAAGTACCCGGCGTTCGACGAGCCGATCATGTCGAAGTTGTAGTACGCCTTGATCTTGGCGCGTTCCGTGGCCGAGAGCGATCCGGCGTAGTAGTCGGAGCCGTTCAGGCCCTGCTCCTCATCGGTCCACCAGGCGAACCGGACGCGGTTCTTCATGGTGGGGTTGTTCTGTGCCAGGGTCAGCGCGGCCTCCAGGATCGCGGCGGATCCGGAGCCGTTGTCGTTGATTCCGGGTCCCGCGGCCACACCGTCGAGGTGCGCGCCGAACATGTAGACGCTGTTCGCGTCGCCCTGCGGCCACTCGGCGATCAGGTTGTTGCCCGCACCGGCGGTGCAGCCGGAGGCGCAGCTCTGCTCGGTGACCTTGTATCCGGCGGCCTCCAGCTTGCCCTTGACGTACGCGAGGGAGGCTCGGTAACCGGCGCCGGTGGACCGGCGGTTGCCGCCGTTCTGCGAGGCGATGGTGTTGAACTGCGTCAGGTGCGCCCGCACCTTCTCCACGTCGATGTCCGGCGGGAGCGTCGGGTTGCCGCCACCGCCCACGGTCAGCGTGTACTGGGCGGTGTGCGTCTTGGTGCCCGCGGTGCCGGTGACGGTGATCGGGTAGGTGCCGGGCGTGGTCGATCCCGCAGTGGTGATCTTCATGGTGGCGTTGGAGCCGGACGTGACGGTCCCCGGGTCGAACGAGACGTTCACGCCGGTCGGCGCGCCCGAGGCGGTCAGCGAGATCTGCTGGGCGCTGCCGGTCACGGTCGTGGTGTTGACCGTGCCGGAGGTCGAGGCACCCGGCTCGACCTTCCCCGAGGCCGGGCTGAGCCCGAGGGAGAAGTCGTTCTGCTGCCCGGTGCAGGTCGGGTCACCGCTCTGGGCCGGGATGCTGATGGCGTCCCAGGCCGCCTTGGTGGCGTTGAAGAGGTCGCAGCTCGCGTCGAGGTTCTTCGCCGAGGTGAGCGTGGCGGTGCGGTAGCGCTTGTACGTCATGCCGCTGGTCTTGAGCAGCATGGCGCCGTAGAAGATCTTCCCGGCGTTCTTGTTGCCGATGCCGGTCACCTGCTGGTTGTTGCAGGTGGGGCTGGAGGGCTTGCCGCCGCCGGGGTTGGAGCCCTCGGCAAGCAGATAGAACCAGTGGTTCATGGGCCCGGCCGCCTTGTGCTCCTCGGTGTTGGGGATCGAGGCGGAGTAGCAGTTGGGGTCGTTGTTGACCCGGCTCGGGTCGTACATGTTCCGGATCGGGCCGCGCCCCTGGAGGTTGATCATTTCCCCGACGGTGTAGTCGGGGGTGTCGTAGGGGGCGGGCTGATTGATGTACGCCTCGGTCAGGGCGCCCATGATGTCGCCGGTCGCCTCGCCCAGGCCGCTCTCGTGGTTCGCGCCGCCGGGCGTGTTGGAGTCCAGACCGTGGCCGAACTCGTGGGCGACGACGTCGACTCCGGCGATCCACTCATTGGCGCTGTTGTGGCCGATGGTGACGGCGGAGCCGTCCCAGTAGGCGTTGAGCTCGTTGAGGCCGACGCTCACCGGCCAGCTGCCGCCGTTGCCGTTGTGGCCGTTGCGGCCGAACCACTCCTTGAGCATGTTCGACTGCTTCTGCGCGGCGAACATCACGTCGACGCAGCCGGTCTCCCGGCTGGTGGGGTTCCCGGTGCCCCAGTCGTCGGTCGCCTTGCTGAACACACTGCCCTGGTAGCTCGAACACTGGAGACCGGGCCGGGTGGTGTCGCGCAGCACGTAGTTGCTGCCCGACCGGGAGGTGTCGATGGTCAGCGGGTCGGGGCCGTTCCACTTGCTGTGGCCGCTGCCCGCGCGCACGTCGTCGTAGGCGTCGACGACCTTGCCGGTGAGCGCGTTGACGAAGACGTGCAGCTTGCTGGGGTCACCCGCTTTGGTCTTGCCGGTCAGCCGGGTCTCCCAGGCGAGCGTGGGCACGTCCTTCTTCACCCGGATCACCAGGCGCTTGGAGTCGACCTTCTTCACCGACGCCAGCTTCGCGCGG
The DNA here is from genome assembly GCF_040609235.1 of Streptomyces sp. NPDC004732. Classification (NCBI taxonomy): domain Bacteria; kingdom Bacillati; phylum Actinomycetota; class Actinomycetes; order Kitasatosporales; family Streptomycetaceae; genus Streptomyces; species Streptomyces sp. NPDC004732. The sequence continues at coordinate 433,567 of NZ_JBEXJR010000006.1, read as the reverse complement.
CTCGTCTTCACCGCCTGGGCGGCCGTCACCTCCGCTTTGGTGGTGACCGAGATCCGCGCTTCGGTCGCGGACTGGACGGACCGGACCTTTCCCTTGCCGTCGGCGAGGACCACGGCGTCCCCGCCCACCACCGGCAGTCCGCGGTAGGTGCGTTCGTACGCGACCGAGTAGAGGCCCTTGGTCCAGGGGGTGACCTGATGCCGGTCGTACTGCTCCTCGGGCCCCTTGGCCAGCGAGTCGAGGCCGCTGCGGACCGCCTTGTCGGCGGCGGCGACGGCCTTGGCGAGGGGGTCCGGCTTGCCCGCGGAAGGCGCGGCCTGCGCCGCCGAGGCGAGCGACGCCGGTAGCGTCAGCCCCGCGAGAACCATGACCAGGGTTATCCCGGCCGCGGTGGGTCTTCTGAGCATCACGGCTCCTTGTGAGAGGTGTTGAGGCTCCGTCGGGCCAGGGGGAGCACGTGTGCGTCAGGCCGTGCGGTCGTACCCGTTACGTCGATTCCGGACTGGCGGTGACATGACATCCTCGTGGCTGGCGGAACCCTCACACCGGCCGCGCCCCCGGTCAATGGATTCCAGGCGCCCGGCACACCCTGTCAAGAACTGGCAAGCGCGACACCACCGCACCGCCTCACTCGGACACCGCCCGCAGCCGCTCCCGGTACTCCCGCACCTCCGGCAGCTCACCCCAGCGCCCGACCAGCCGACGGTGCAGCCCGCGCAACTCGACGGTGATCATCAACTCGCGCGCACCCACGGCCGCTTCCAGGACGGGCTGCGCCAGCGTGACCGCCGCGACGGGATCACCGGCACACGCCCAGCTGTCCGCGAGACGCAGGGTCAGCAGCAGCCGCGCGGAGTGCATCACCGGCGGCAGCAGCGCATGCGACCGCGCGGTCGCCTCGATCGCGCGCCGGGCCACCGCACGGTCCTCCGTCACCACCGCGAGATCGCGCAGCGCCCCGCCGATCGCCGACTCGAGGCGCAGCACACCCTCCGCACCCGAGAACCAGGGCGCTTCGAGGCGGTCCCGGTCATCCAGCCGGGCGAACCTGCGCCGCGCCATGGAGATGTGCCGACGGCACGCGGCGGCGTCGTGCCGCAGCGCGTACGCCCGCGCCTGATACAGATCGGCCGAGGTCGTCATCCAGCGCCGCTTGGCATCCACCGCCCCGATGGCCTCCGCGTACACCAGCATCGATGTGGCGTCCCCGTCGAGCCGCACGAGGGTCGACATGTCGCTGAGGAGGGTCGCCCGGGCCTCGGCGTCCTGGGCCGCGTCCGCCCACCGCAGGCCGTGCCCGAACCAGGCCATGGCGACGCCGCTCTGCCCGCGCTCCATCCGCAGCCGCCCCGCGATCTGGGCGTACTGCGCCGCGAGCCGCAACTGCCCGTACGGCAGCCGACCCGTGGAATCGACCGCTGCCGCCCACCGCGCCACACCGCGCAGCAACCGCTCCACCGTGCTCGCGCACGCGTCGGTGACATGGAAGAAAGCCTCGCGGATCAGACAGGCCAGCACGGCGGTCAGACCGTGCAGCAGCTCCGCCTCCGCACCAGCCGTCGCACCGGCACGGTCGTACGGGCCGGTCAGCCCGTTCAGCAGGTCCGTCACCGAACTCCGGTCGGGCGTCGCACAGCCCACCCTGCCGTGCAGCGGGCAGGCCAGCCCCTCGACGGGCAACATCGAAGGCCACGGCTGCGCGGTCAGATGGGCCTCGTCGCCGGGGGTGTCCGCGCCGGGAATCGGGGAGAACAGCGTAGGAGCCGTCGGGAAGAGACCGGGTGCGCACGACGACGGAGGCGGCGAGGCGATGACGGCCGCGAGCCGACCGCCGGTCTCCAGGACGGCGTCGAGCCGGTTCACCAGGTCGAAGGGCGGTTCCCGCCGCCCGCTCTCGAGCCTGCTGATGAAGCTGTGGTGATAGCCCACCCGCCTGCCGAGCTGCAGCTGGGTGAGCCCGGCCCGCCGACGGTGGAAGCGCAGCAGCCGCCCGAACTCCGCCCACCCCGGATCGACCGCCTGTGATGTGCCGACGGACATGACCCCTCCCTGACCGGGCTCTCCCTGAAGGCAGAGTGGCAGGCGGGACAACGCCCTCCAACCCCCCTTATTGCACAGGGGGGTTGGTGATATGCAACTGTATGCAACAGCGGCGCCGCTAGCCCGCCGACGTGGGCCAGGCGTCCGCGAGCATCTTCCGGGTGTCGGCGAGCAACTGCGGCAGCACCTTGGTGTGCCCGACCACCGGCATGAAGTTCGTGTCGCCGCCCCAGCGCGGAACGATGTGCTGGTGCAGGTGCGCGGCGATGCCCGCGCCCGCCACGGTCCCCTGGTTCATCCCGATGTTGAAGCCGTGCGCGCCGGACGCGGTGCGCAGCGCCTGCATCGCCTGCTTGGTGAGCTCGCCGAGCTCGGCCGTCTCGGGGCCCGTCAGCTCCGTGTAGTCGGCGACGTGGCGGTAGGGCACGACCATCAGGTGGCCGCCGTTGTACGGGTACAGGTTGAGGACCGCGTACACCTGCTCCCCGCGCGCGATGACGAGCCCGTCCTCGTCGGACTTGGCCGGGATCGAGCAGAAGGGACAGCCGTCGTCGGCCCCTGGGCCCGTGGGCTTGTTCTCGCCCTGGATGTATGCCATCCGGTGGGGCGTCCACAGGCGCTGGAACGCGTCCTGCGACCCGACTCCGATCTGCTGCTCCGGCTCACTCGTCATGAGGTGCAGCATATGACTTCGCCCCGGGGACGGATCCCCGGGGCCTGAGGTCAGTGCGGTGGCGCCGCGGCGTCAGACCTGGACGCGGTCCTCGACCGCCTTCGCGATCTTCGCGATGGCCTCGTCGACGGGGATGCCGTTCTCCTGCGAGCCGTCGCGGTAGCGGAAGGACACGGAACCGTTGTTCATGTCCTCGTCGCCCGCGATGACCATGAAGGGCACCTTGGCCTTCTGCTGGTTGCGGATTTTCTTCTGCATGCGGTCGGACGACGCGTCCACCTCGACCCGGAGCCCCTGGGCGCGCGCCTTCTCGGCGAACTCCTGGAGGTACGAGACGTGGCCGTCGCCGATCGGGATGCCGACAGCCTGCACCGGCGCGAGCCAGGCCGGGAACGCGCCCGCGTAGTGCTCCAGGAGCACGCCGAAGAACCGCTCGATCGAACCGAAGAGGGCACGGTGGATCATGACGGGCTGCTGGCGCGAGCCGTCCGCCGACGTGTACTCCAGGTTGAACCGCTTGGGCTGGTTGAAGTCGACCTGGATGGTCGACATCTGCCAGGACCGCCCGATCGCGTCCCGCGCCTGCACGGAGATCTTCGGCCCGTAGTACGCGGCCCCGCCCGGGTCCGGCACCAGCGGAAGGTTCTGCTTCTCGGCGGCGAGCCGCAGCGCCTCCGTGGCCTCCTCCCAGTCCTCGGCCGTACCGATGAACTTGTCGGAGTCGTCGCGGGTGGACAGCTCGAGCTCGAACTCGTTCAGGCCGTAGTCGCGCAGCAGGTCGAGCACGAAGGTCAGGAGCGTGTCGAGCTCCTGCGGCATCTGCTCCTTGGTGCAGTAGATGTGCGAGTCGTCCTGCGTGAAGCCGCGCGAGCGGGTCAGGCCGTGCACGACGCCCGACTTCTCGTACCGGTACACGGTGCCGAACTCGAAGAGGCGCAGCGGCAGCTCACGGTAGGAACGCCCGCGCGACTTGAAGATCAGGTTGTGCATCGGGCAGTTCATCGCCTTGAGGCGGTAGTTCTGCTCGTCGAACTCGATGGGCGGGAACATGCCGTCGGCGTAGTGCGGCAGGTGGCCCGAGATCTCGAAGAGCTTCTCCTTCGAGATGTGCGGGGTGTTCACGAACTCGTACCCGGAGACCTCGTGGCGGCGCCGCGAGTAGTCCTCCATGACCTTGCGGATCACCCCGCCCTTGGGGTGGAAGACCGCGAGGCCCGGGCCGAGCTCCTCCGGGAAGGAGAAGAGGTCGAGCTCGGAGCCGAGCTTGCGGTGGTCGCGCTTCTCGGCCTCGGCGAGGAACTCCAGGTGCGCCTTCAGCTCGTCCTTGGACGGCCATGCGGTGCCGTAGATGCGCTGGAGCTGCGGGTTCTTCTCGCTGCCGCGCCAGTAGGCGGCGGCGGAGCGCATCAGCTTGAACGCGGGGATGACGCGGGTGGTGGCCAGGTGCGGGCCTCGGCAGAGGTCCTTCCAGCACAGGTCGCCGGTCTTCGCGTCGAGGTTGTCGTAGATCGTCAGCTCGCCCGCGCCCACCTCGGCGTCGGCGCCGTCGGCGGCCTGCGCGGCGTTGCCCTTGAGGCCGATGAGCTCCAGCTTGTACGGCTCGTCGGCGAGCTCGACGCGGGCGTCGTCGTCGGTGGTGACACGACGCGAGAACTTCTGCCCGCGCTTCTGGATCTCCTGCATCTTCTTCTCGATGCGCTTGAGGTCCTCCGGGGTGAAGGGCTCCTTGACGTCGAAGTCGTAGTAGAAGCCGTCCCGGATGGGCGGGCCGATGCCGAGCTTGGCGTCGGGGAAGAGCTCCTGCACGGCCTGCGCCATGACGTGCGCGGTCGAGTGGCGCAGGATGTTCAGGCCGTCCTCGGAGGAGATCTCGACGGGCTCGACCTCGTCGCCCTCGGCGGGCACGTACGCGAGGTCCTTCAGCTCGCCGCCCACCCGCACGGCGACGATGGTGCGCTCCCCGGTGAAGAGCTCGGCGGCCGTAGTGCCCGTCGTCACCACGCGCTCTTCCCGCTCGGAATCGCGTTGGATGATCACACGGACGTCTGACACCGGTCTCTCCTAGCTGAAGGGGGATGCGGCGCTTTCTATTGCGCACGCAATAGGGATCGTACCGAGCCGCGGGGCCCGGCCGCGAAACGGATCTCTCTGTGCCCCCATCAATCCCCTCAGTCCGTGCTGCACGCCTCCTCGAAGAAGTCGAGGTTCTCCTGGAGCGACTTCATGAGCCGGTCGCGCTCGGCCTCGTCCACCTGCACGGGCACCACCCCGGTCGCCCCGGTGAGCCTGCGGAAGCCGCCCCGGCTCTCCAGCTGCCCGTGCACCCGGATCGGCAGCCCGACCAGGTGGGCGTGGCCCGCGATGCGGTACGACTCCTCGTCCAGCGTCATCCGTACGTGCGGGACGTCGGCCCCCGCGATCACCCGGATCCGCACGGTGCCCTCCTCGTGGAGCGCCGACCGCCGCATCCGCACCACGGCCCCGGTGACCCGCACCGGCACCGAAGGCTCGTCCCGGAGGTACCGGGCGCCCGCCTCGCGCAGCACCGGCAGGTCGCCGGGCGAGAACTCGACGGGTTCGGCGCGGGCCGCGCAGCCCTCGGGGACCCCGGCGCCGGGCGCCCACTCCACCGCGACGCGCGCGCCTTCCGTGCCGCGCACCATCGCGACGAGCGCCTCGGTCAGCTCGTGGCTGACGCCCGCCTCGACCGCGCTGTCGAAGGCGTCCATGCCGCCGGTGGCCCGCTGGTAGTCGACGGCCTCACGGGCCGCGCACAGCGCCTGGTGGAGCCGGACCACGAGGGTGCGGCCCGTCATGACGGGGACGAAGGCGGTGAGGCGCTGCCCGCCCGTGGCGGGCCCCACCAGGACGTTGTCCAGGGACGCGGCGGCGGGACCGCGGTGCCGGGCGCCGTAGTACCCGGCGCGGCCGCGTGCGGCGAGTGCGCCCGCGAGCAGCGTCTGCCGTGCGGCGGAGCGCAGCTCTTCCTCGGCGGGCCAGGTCGCGGTGTCCGCGGGGCCCGGCGGCACGTCGCGCCACCAGTGGATCTCGTCGCTGGGCACGGCGAGCCCGACGAGCACCTCCCGTGCGGCGGGCGAGGCGCTGCGGGACAGTGCGACGAGCACCTCCGCGATGAGGTCCTCGCAGTCCGGGAAGGCGCGGCTCTCGGGCACGAGCAGGCTGGTGCCCGCGCCGCCGGGCTCCGGGGGCGTCCACCGTGCGTAGCGGCCGGGGGCTCCGCCGCGGCGCCGCCAGCCGTGCCGGGCGAGGAGCGCGCCGAGCACGGAGGGGTCGACCAGGGCGGGTTCGGGGGGCTGTGTCCATCGGCCCGCGACCGGGGTGGGGTGCGGGCGGACGGGTGGCATCGTCTCGTCGTGGTCGAAGGGGCGGTGCATCAGGGTCTCCCTCCCGTCCCGACGCGCGTCATGATCTCGCAGAGGGCGCGGTCGTCGAAGATCCGCGAGGTCGGGACGCGCACGGTGGTCCTGCGCCGGCCGGTCACGGGGTGCCCGGCGAGATTGGTCCAGTAGCAGCAGTGCCGCAGGTCGAGCCGGTCGTGACCGGCTCTCAGCCAGTCGTCCTGGGACCGCGGCACGAGCATCACGACCAGGATCTTGTGGACCGAGACCGGGGTGCGGGCGAGCTTCTCCAGGTGGGGGTTGTCGAGCGTGAAGGAGAAGGCGGGGCCCGCCGGGTGCGGCGGTATCTGGTACGTGCACTTGAGCTGGACCTTGATGGTGACCTCGTCGTCGACCGTGTGCCCGGGGGCGCTGTGGCTGACGTGCCAGTCGATGCCGTTGTCCGGAAATGGCTGGGAGAGCGAGCAACCCGCGGCCGCCGCGACGGCGTGCAGATAGCCCACCTGAAGCGTCTCCATGCAGGCGGTGGTGGCGAGTGTGCCGCGCGGCGGTGCGATCCGCTCGGGCAGCAGCCCACCCTGATCGGGCTGCGCGAGCGCCATGGTCAACTAGCCTTCCGAACCCGGTGGTTATGTGCTCGGGCCGTCAATTCCAAAGCCCCGTACCTCTGTTGTCTCCGGGCCGCGTACAGCGCAAACGGCCCGGGTATCACCAGCGTGGGCAGGGGACCGAACGTCATCTGCCGGGACCGAACGAGGAGTTGCGTCATTATGACGTGCTGGTACGAGGGCCCCTTGGCCGCATTCGACACGGAGACCACGGGCGTCGACGTCGAGACCGACCGGATCGTGTCGGCCGCCGTAGTCGTCCAGCAGGGCGCGGGAACCCGGCCGCGCATCACTCGCTGGCTGGTGAATCCGGGCGTTCCCGTGCCCGCTGCCGCCACCGCGGTGCACGGACTGACGGAGGATCATCTGCAGCGCACGGGCCGCTGGCCCGCGCCGGTGATGGAGGAGATAGCGCGCGATCTGGCCGAGCAGGGAGCGGCGGGCCGGCCGATCGTGGTGATGAACGCGCCGTTCGATCTGACCATCCTGGACCGGGAGTTGCGCAGGCACCGCGCCTCGTCGCTGAGTCGCTACACGGAGGGCTCTTCGCTGTGCGTGATCGACCCGCGGGTCCTGGACAAGCAGCTGGACCGCTACCGCAAGGGGCGCAGGACGCTCACCGACCTGTGTGCGCATTACGAGGTGGAGCTGGCCGAGGCGCATGACGCGGCGGCGGACGCGCAGGCCGCCCTCGATGTGGTGCGCGCGGTGGGGCGGCGTTTCGCGGGGCGTCTTGAGCGCCTCTCACCGGCCGAGCTGCACACGCTGCAGGCGGTCTGGCATGCGGCTCAGGCGCGCGGCCTGCAGGCGTGGTTCGCGAAGAGCGGCTCTCCGGAGATCGTGGATCCGGCGTGGCCGCTGCGTCCCGAGCTCCCTGCGGCGGCCTGAGTACGGGCGTCGGGCATCGGGTGCGGGCATGAAAAAACCGGTCCGTCTGCTGACGGACCGGCATTCTCCGGGTGGGCGATACTGGGTTCGAACCAGTGACCTCTTCGGTGTGAACGAAGCGCTCTCCCACTGAGCTAATCGCCCGGGAACGGACTGAACAATACAGGTCCGGGCGCCTTTCCTTCAAACCGCTGCCAGCCGGGCCGTGAGGCCGCGCCGCCCGGCGCGCATCATCAGGGCGTGGTTGAGCCGGAACAGCGGGCGGCCGGGGACGGCGAGGCGTCGCATCAGCGGTCTGCGCACGTCGACTTCCTGGTCGTAGCGGGCCCGTGTGCCCGCGGGCGCGGCCGTGACGGTCCAGCGTGCCCAGCCGTCCAGGTCGCCGGTCATGGCGATCTCCAGGACCCCGGCCACGGGGTCGTTGCGTCGCTCGCGTGCGGTGACGACGAGGTCGTACGGGAGGAAGGAGCGGAAGCGGACGATGCCGCTGTGTTCGTCGACCGGGTTCACCTCGCGCACTTGAGGCCACCACGACGGATAGTCCTCGGCCTGCTCCAGGGCGGCGAAGACGTCGGCGGGCGCTGCGGGCAGATCCCAGACGCTGCGGAAGCGGTAGTGGCACCAGTCCATGGGCGGCAGTCTGCCGGAAAGACCGGGATCCGTACCGGATCTGAGTACGTCCTGAGTATCCGAACCGATGCCGTGCGGTGGGCCTCGGGCCACACTTCAGCGACATGACGAACATTCCGCCCCCGGCTGAGGAGCTCCGCGTCCTCGACTGGGAGTTGCGCCAACTGGAGGCGCGCAGGACGCAGTTGCTGCAACGCCGGGCCTGGCTGCTCGGTGTCCTGCGCGCGGCGGGCCCGGCCGGACCCTCCCCCCGTCCGGCCGGGCCGCCCGCCGCTGAAGCCGCGCCGCCGAGCGCGCAGAACGTCCTGCTGGCGCTGGGCGGGGTGCTCCTGACCGTCGCGGCGATCGCCTTCACGGTGGTGAGCTGGGGTCACTTGGGCATCGGCGGCCGCAGTGCGGTCCTCGGCGCGGTGACGCTGGCCGCGCTCGGTACGCCCGCGTTCCTGCTGCGCCGCTCGCTGCGCTCGACGGCGGAGGCGGTGGCGGGCCTCGGCCTCGCGCTGACCGTCCTCGACACGTACGCGGTGCGTCATCTGTCGCTCCCGGACGTGGACGTGCTCGGTTACGCGGCCGGTGCCTCCGCGGTCCTCGCCGCCCTCTGGGCGGGGTACGGCCTGCTGCTCGGGAAGCTGCGGCTGCCGCTGCCGACGGCGGTCGCGACGGCCCAGCTTCCCCTGGTGCTCTGGGCGGGCGCCGCGCACGCCGGTGATCACACGATGACGGCCGTGCTGCTGGTGACGGCGGCCTTCGACACCGCGCTGGCGCTGTGGGCGGGCGTCCGTTCGGTGCGGGTCGTCGCCACGGCCGGGGCCTGTGTGCTGGGGCTGTGGGGTGCGGCGAGCGCCGGCTGGCTCTCCGTGCAGGCCTCGGAGCCGGGCGGGGCGGCTCGCGCGGGTGTGCTGCTGCTGTTCGCCGCGGGGATCGCGCTGGCCGCGGCGTGGTGGGCGAAGGGCGCCGAGGTGACGAGCGGCGCGGCCTGCGCGGCCGGTCTGCTCGTGGTGGCCGCGTCCGGCGGGGTGCTGCGGACCGCGTTGCCCGCGGCCTGGACGGTGCCTGCCTATCTCGTGTGCGGCATGGCGCTGTTGGCCGTCGTCCGCACTGCGCTGTCCGGGGCGCTGCGGCGCGGGGTCCTTGCGGCGTCGGCCGTGGTGCAGGGGCTCGCGGTGCTGTGGGCGCTGCCGGTCGCCGCGCTCGCCCTGCTCGGGCCGTTCGGCTGGGCGACCCGCGTCTGGTCGGGTGCGCCCTCCGACGCCCGGGATGCCCTGCTGCTCGAACTTCCCCTCGCGCACCCGCTGCTGGCTCCGCCGGTGCTCGCGGCGGTCGCCCTCGTGCTCGTCGTGGTGGCCGGGCCGCTGGGCGACCCGGCGCGGCGGGCGGCCCGGTACGGTGCGCCGGTGCTCCTGTGGTCCGCGGCCGTCGCGCTGCCCGCGGCGCTCCGGCTGCCGTACGCGGCCGGGGTGTCGGCGCAGCTCGTGGCGGTCGCCGTCCTCCTTGCCGTCGCGGCGCGGTCCGCGTCCGCCGCACCGGCCGTGACCGCGTCGGTCCTGGCTCTGGTGTCCTCGGCGAGCGTCACGTTCCTCTCGCTGGCCACCACGACGGCGACGCTCACCACGCTCGGTGTGCTGACGGCGCTCCACCTCGGGGCCTGTGTGCGCCTGGCGCGGGGCGCGGCGCCCGCTCCCGGCACGGCGGCGCTCGCCGCCTGCGCCTCCCTGGCGCATGCCACCGCGCTGGTCTGCGCATCGGGCGCCGCGTGGGGGCTGCGCCCCGAGCACGTCGGGCTGCTCGTGCTCATGGTCCCGGCTCTTGCCGCGGCGGCCGCGGCCCGTCTCGGGCAGCATCCCTTGACGCCGCCCGTGGAGATCATGGCGGCCGTCTCGGGAGCCGTCGCGGTCGTTCTGGCGGCGGGGGACGCTCCCGTGCTGGCGCTGGTCCTGGGGCTCGGCGGTGTCATCGCGTCCGGCACCGCGCTGCGTGCGGACCGGCGTGCCGTGGGGTACGCGGCCGGGGCGCTGTTCGTTCTGGCGAGCTGGGTCCGCCTCGCGTCGTGGGAGGTGTCGGCCCCGGAGGCGTACACCCTGCCGGTGACCGTGCCCGCGCTGCTCGTCGGTCTGCTGCGGCGGCGCCGCGATCCGGCGGTCTCCTCCTGGACGGCCTACGGTCCTGGCCTGGCGGTGACGCTGCTGCCGAGTCTCGCCGCCGCCTGGAGCGACCCGTACTGGCAGCGTCCGCTGCTGCTCGGCACGGCGACCCTCGCCCTGACCCTGGCGGGCGCCCACCACCGGCTGAGTGCCCCGCTCGCCCTGGGCGGCACGGTCCTCGCCCTGGACGCACTGCACGAACTGGCCCCGTACATCGTGCAGGTCGTGGACGCGCTGCCCCGCTGGCTGCCGCCCGCGCTCGCCGGTCTGCTGCTGCTCGCCGTCGGTGCCACGTACGAGCAACGCCTGCGCGACGCACGCCGGTTCCGGAATGCACTCAACCGAATGCACTGATTCCGCGGTGGCGCGGAACATGTGGACCCGTCAATTCCCTTGAAAGGCACAGGAATACGAGAACGGCCCAGAGGCTTAATAGCCTCCGGGCCGTAATCCGGGGTGGGCGATACTGGGTTCGAACCAGTGACCTCTTCGGTGTGAACGAAGCGCTCTCCCACTGAGCTAATCGCCCCGGGCGCACGGAGAACATTACCGCATGTCAGCGGGTGCTCCCGACCGCCTCGGAGTCACCCGGAGGTCACTCCTTGATCTTCCACGGCATCGTGATGCCGAACTTCCACACGTAGATCCCGACGAGCACCGCGACGATGACCAGACCGATCGTCGTCAGGATGATGTTGCGGCGGCGCACCTTGGGGTCGAGCGCACGCTGTGCAGCCTCGGTGACCTTGCGTTTCGTCCAGCGGAGCACCAGCTGGGCCCAGACGAACTCGGTCGCCCAGATCGCCATTCCACCGAAGATCACCAGCCAGCCGGGACCCGGCAGCGGCAGCATGATGATGCCCGCGACGACGACCGCGAGACCGACGATGAAGACGCCCACCTGCCAGCTCAGGTGCAGCATCCTGCGGGACTGGACGTACTGCGGAGCCCGCGAGCCGAGCGGCTGGTCGGGCTTGGCTCCGGCGGCCGGATCAGAGACCTCGGCCGAATCGTTACTCCCCGTATTCATGCAGCCAAACCCTACCGGACGGAAACCCGTCACCGGAATGGGTGCACGAGCGGATGGGACAACCCGCCATACGAGGCACCTAAAGACACGCAAAACGCTCAGAGGGGTTTACAACGGCACCGTAGGTGGCATGTCGATTTCGCCGACGTGCGAATCCCCGAGCGCACACTGAGCGAAAGGCCCTGGCGCTTATGAACACCACGGTCAGCTGCGAGCTGCACCTGCGCCTCGTTGTGTCGAGCGAGTCCTCACTGCCTGTACCCGCAGGACTGCGGTATGACACGGCCGATCCCTATGCCGTGCACGCCACCTTCCACACCGGAGCCGAGGAAACCGTCGAGTGGGTGTTCGCCCGCGACCTCCTCGCCGAGGGCCTGCACCGGCCCACCGGTACCGGCGACGTCCGAGTCTGGCCGTCCCGGAGCCACGGTCAGGGCGTCGTCTGCATCGCCCTGAGCTCCCCGGAGGGCGAGGCTCTGCTCGAGGCCCCGGCGCGGGCCCTGGAATCCTTCCTCAAGCGAACGGACGCAGCCGTGCCACCCGGTACGGAACACCGACACTTCGATCTCGACACGGAGCTCTCACACATCCTGGCCGAGAGCTGACCGCCACCCCGGCGCGTCGAGAACCACCACGCCGTCCGACTCGGGGCGACGGCGCAAGCAGGCACGGCACAGCGACACAAGGCGAACAGATGCAGGCACCGGCGCCGTCGCCGCGGACTTCCCGCGACGACGGCGCCGGTGCGTCCCCTGGCGAAGCCGCTAGCATCGGCCAGCATCGGCGGGCACCGGCCCGACCCCCAGGCCAGGGAGCAAATCGTGCTGATCACCCACGACACCCGGTGTTCTCTCGACGCCGTGGTCGATCTGGTGAACACCGCACCGGAGACGAACGGCACGGACGGGCTCGCGAACGTGGCGGCGCTCGGTGATTTCGTACGAAGCCACGACGTCAGCGACGTCGGGGCACTCTCGGAGGGCGACCTCGCCGGCGTCCACCGCATCCGCGCCCGTTTCGGAGAGGTCTTCGCGCACCCCGAACCGCAGACCGCCTCCACGATCCTCAACGAACTGATCGCGACGGCAGGCACCACGCCCCGGCTCACCGACCACGACGGCTACGACTGGCACGTCCACTACTTCGCGCCGGGGGCGTCCGTCGCGGACCACCTGGCGGCCGACTGCGGAATGGCCCTCGCGTTCTTCGTGGTCGCGGGCGAGCAGGAGAGGCTGCGGCGCTGCGAGGCCCCGGACTGCCGCCACGCCTTCGTCGACCTCTCGCGCAACCGTTCGCGCCGCTACTGCGACAGCCGCACCTGCGGCAACCGTCTGCACGTCGCCGCGTACCGCGCCCGCCGCCGGGAGGCCTCGGGGCAGAGCCTGCCCTAGGGCCTGTCCCTAGAGCAGCAGCATGTCGTGCAGGGTCGCCACCAGGATCAAGGTGCTGATCACCGCCAGAAAGATCATCAAAGGTGGCTGGGAGAGGGCGAAGAGGCAGCCCTGCCGCTCCTCGTGGTCGAGGGGCGGCTCCGCTTCGCCGTCGGTGGCGTGCCGCTCTGCGTCGGCAGGTCGTCGCTGGGCCGGTGCCGCTTGTCCGCCGTCGTCCGGCGGGGCGGCATCGCCCTCTGTGGTGGTGTCAAGCATCTCGCCGTGATGATGACGCAGCCGCCGGGTGGTCGCCTACCAACACGCCCGGGCGGCGCGGGAGTTCGCCGGATCCCGTGAACAGGCGAAAGTCCAGTGTCCGGCACGTTCCGTCCATGGCCCACGGGCACTCCCCCTCGCGAGACTCGGCGGCACCGCCCGTACCCGAACGAGGGAGCCGATCACCATGGAACGCAGACGGCTGTTGACGACCGCGCTCGGCACGGCGGCGCTCGCCGCGGTGCCGCTCGGCACCGCGACGGCCTCGCCCACCTCCCCCACCTCCCCCGCCGCCCCCTCCCGGCCTGCCGGACGCGCGGCCTCATGGCACCGCGTCCCGCACCGCGGCATCCGCCCCGACGACCCGGAAGGGCGCGCCCCGCTGCCGGGCCCCCGGCGCGGCTTCCGCTACGAGATGTCGTACAACGCCCGCGACCTGACGAGCCCCTGGCCGAACGAGCAGGACCACTCCCCCGACACCGCGCAGACGCTCGACCTCCTGGAGCGCGAGTACGGCCCCGGCGCGAACCTCACCCAGCTGTACTTCTACCTCTGGGACTACGCGACCTCGACGATCCCGCAGCGCGCGCTCGACAACATCGAGAGCGTCTTCCGGGGGCTGCGCAGCAAGGGGTACGCCGCGGTCCTGCGCTTCGTCTACGACGACGGGGTGCGGGAGAACCGGCGCTACACCGTGCAGGACATCCAGCGTCACATCGGGCAGCTGGCGCCGCTGGTGGCGCGCAACAGCGACGTCGTCGCCGTCTGGCAGGCGGGCTTCCTCGGCACCTGGGGCGAGTGGCACGGCAGCCACTACCGGCACGAGACGTACCCCGACGCGGTCACGGCGATCATGACGACCCTCGTCGAGGCCCTGCCGCCGGGCCTGCACACCCAGGTCCGGTACGCCGAGAAGCGGGACATGATCACCAACAGGGCGATCCTGGACCGCGTCGGGTTCCACAACGACTACGTGACGCTGGGCGAGGGCCTCTGGGACTACTACGTGCCCGACAACCCCGGCTGGCCCGCCTACCTCGACGTCTCACGGACGCAGATGGTGGACGGCGAGATGCCGTGGGACAAGGGGCAGAGCTCCGATCCGTACGCGTGGAGCACGGTCATTCCCGGCATCGCGGCGGCACGGCGGCTGCAGACGCTCCGCTTCGACAGCCTCTCGATCGTGCACAACGCCACGGTCACCGTGCCGGGCTGGAAGGCGGCGCAGCTCACCGGGCAGCAGGCCCGGGAGGCGCAACTTCCGGTGTCCGACGGTTACTTCGAGGACCGGCGGGGGCGTGCGGTGGCCCGCAGCCAGTTCGAGTACCTCCGCGATCACCTGGGCTACCGGGTGGAGGTGCGGGAGGCACGGTACGACCTCGCGGCGGCCCGGCGGGGCGGGCGGCTCCCGGTGGAGGTCGACGTGGTCAACCGCGGGTTCGCGCCGCCCAAGCACCCGCGGCCGGTCCGCCTGGTCCTGCTGGACGCGGCGGGGCGGACGGTGACCTCGGCAGAAACGGGCACCGACTGGCGCGACTGGCAGCCCCAGGGGCGGGCGGAGACCGACGACGATCACGGGGCGCCCGCGGTCTCGACCGTGCGCGCGGAGCTCGTCCTGCCCGCGGACGCGCGCGGCCCGCACCGCGTGGGCCTCGCCCTGCCGGACCCGGCCTTCGCGGCCCGGGGCAGGGCCGTGCGGTGCGCGAACGCCTCCGTCACCTGGGTCGACGGAGTGAACGTCCTGGCGGAGGTCCGACTGGGCCGGTGACCGGCCGCCGGTCCTGGCGCAGGCTCTCAGATGCCGTGCTTCTTCAAAATGGCCTCGATGTCGCTGAAGTCCTCCGCGGGCGCGGCCGTCTTGGGCTTGGCCGCGGGCCGGGCGGCGGCCGGGCGGGTGCCCTCGCCGAGCGAGGGTGCCGAGGCGGCCGGGGCCACCGCCTCGCGCTGGGCGGCCTTCGCGGCCTTCCGCTCCTTGCGGGTCCCGCCCGTGCGGCGCTCGACGGCGCGGGTGCCCAGGAACATGAGCCACGCCACGCCGAGCACGCCGAAGCCGACCCACGCCTTGAGGCTGAACGCCGTGTCCGCCGCCCAGCCGACGACTCCCGTCAGCACCAGACCGATCGGCACCAGGGAGTACGCGGCGAGGCGGGCCGCGGAGAGGAAGCGCTTGCGGTAGGCCGTGACCGCGGCGATGCCCAGCCCGGCCGCGGATACGGCGGAACAGACGGTCTCGGCAATCATCCGGTCCTCCAGGCATGCAGGCGTACGTCGGGTAAAGACGCTGTCGTCCCTTCCATCCTGCACCGGGTGGGTGCCGCGGAGCCACGTCGCGGGCGTACCTCAGGGACATTTCCGGGTCATCTAGGGGTCCGGCCTCCTCCGCAGGTGCCGGTCGATGCCGGTCGATGCCGGTCCATGCCGGTACACGGGCCCCGTCCCGGTTGGGAGGCGGGTGCGCGGGCTGGGAGACTGTGCCCATGAGCGACTCTCCTGCCGACCGCCCCGCCCGCCCCGTCGTCATCGACGTCTGGTGCGAGCTGCAGTGCCCCGACTGCCGCAGCGCCCTCGACGACGTGCGCGCCCTGCGCGCCCGCTACGGCGACCGTGTCGACCTGCGGCTGCGGCACTTCCCGCTCGAGAAGCACAAGCACTCCTTCGCCGCCGCGCAGGCCGCCGAGGAAGCCTTCGAGCAGGGCACGGGATGGCCGTACGTGGAGGCCGTGCTCGCCGGGGTCGAGGAGCTCGACCGCAAGGGCGACGCCCACCTGGTGGACACGGCTCGCGAACTCGGTCTGGACGCCGAGGAGTTCGACACCGCCCTGATCGACGGACGGCACATCCTGATCGTCGACGCCGACCAGGCCGAGGGCAAGGCCATCGGCGTCACCGGCACGCCGACGTACGTCATCGGCGGCGAACGCCTGGACGGCGGCAAGAGCCAGGACGGGCTGCGCGAGCGCATCGAGGAGATCGCCGACCGGCTGCTCGCGGCGGACGCGGGCTAGGGGTAGGGGCCTAGGGCCCTAGATCAGCGGTTTGTAGAAGTAGTACGAGACCGGTTCGTAGCCGAGCGACTCGTACAGGCGCAGGGCCGGGGCGTTGTCGGCGAGGACGTTGAGGCCGATGCGGTGCTGGCCCGCCGCGCGGCCCTGCGCCTCCGCGAGGTGCATCAGGGACCGGCCGTGGCCGTGGCCGCGGTGCTCGGCGTCGACCGCGATGTCGTAGACGAACGCGCCGCCGTCGAGCACCGAGAGCCACAGCGTGCCCACCTGGGCGCCGTGGTGGGTGAGGACGCTCAGCCAGGTGTCCGGCGTCGCGAGGCCGCGCGGGAGTGCGCGGGCGTGGTCGGCCTCGGCCTTGGCGCGCGCCTCGTCCTCGGGAACGCCGCGGTCCGTCCAGGTGCTCGCGTAGAGCTCCTTCGCGCGCACCAGCCACGGCCCGCACTCGGCCTCCGTCATCGGCCGCCCCTCGGTGCCCGCGGGCAGCGGGGGCACCGGGTCGGTGAGCGGCTTCGACAGCCGTCGGCTCCGCTCCACGTAGCCGAGGGCCGTGATGAGGCGCAGCGCCGCCGGGGCGTCGGCGGGGACGGTCGCCTCGATGCGCGCACAGCCCCAGCCGCGGGCCACTTCCTCGGCGGCAAGCGCCGCGACCGTGCCACGGCCGCGCCTGCGGTCCTGCTCCGCGATCCGCAGGTCGTGGAGCCTGCAGACACGGGGACCGAACGCCTCGTGCGTGGCGAGGCCTATCGATCCCACGGGACGGCTGTTGACGCAGACGTCGTACGTGCGCGCCTTGGCGCCGTCGGCGCCCTGCTGAAGCGGCCCGGTCGGCCGCAGGGTCGTGGTCATCCCTCTGGTTCTACCCGCCCCGGGCCCGTACCGTCACCGAGGTTTCCCCGGACTTAGGGATCCAGGTCGTCCGCGGCCCGCTCGTCGAAGATCCGCATCGCCTTCGCGGTCACCGGACCCGGCGCGGCGGGGAGTTGGCGTTCGTCGATGCGGTGCACGCCCTGGACGTCGCGCAGCGTCGACGTCAGGAAGACCTCGTCGGCGCGGTCGAGGACGTCAAGGGGCAGGTCGGTCTCGCGGGCGCCCGTCCACTCGACGGCCAGCGCGCGCGTGATGCCCGCGAGGCACCCGGAGGCGACCGGCGGGGTGTGGATCTCGCCGTCGAGCACGACGAAGACGTTGGAGCCCGTGCCCTCGCAGAGCTGTCCGACGGTGTTCGCGAACAGTGCCTCCGAGGCGCCGTGTTCGTGCGCGCGGGCCAGGGCCACGACGTTCTCCGCGTACGAGGTGGTCTTCAGGCCGGTCAGCGCGCCCCGTTCGTTGCGGGTCCAGGGCACGGTGATCACCGCGGTGGTGTCGGGGCGCCGCTTGGCCTCGCCGAGGGCCACGACGAGCGTGGTGCCCTGGTCGCCACGGTCCGAGCCGAGCGGCGAGAGGCCGCCGGTGTAGGTGATCCGCAGTCGGCCGAGCGGGAGCGGGTTGGCGTCGAGGACCGCGGCGCAGGCGTGGCGCACCGCGTCGAGGTCCGGCTCCGGCAGCCCGAGGCCGCGCGCGGACTGCGCGAGCCGGGCGAGGTGGCGGGTCAGGGCGAAGGGCCTGCCCTCGGCCGTCTTCACCGTCTCGAAAATGCCGTCGCCCACCGTCAGCCCGTGGTCGAGCACGGAGACGCGGGCGTCGTCGAGGTCCTGCAGCCCGCCATTGAGCCAGATCTTCACGTTGGGGTTCCTCCGCTCGCTTCGTACGTCCCCGACGCTACCGCCAGCAGCCGCGCGGCCTTCAGCTCGGTCTCCCGCCACTCCCCCTCGGGGTCCGAGCCCCAGGTGATGCCCGCGCCGGTGCCGAAGCGCAGGACGCCGTCGGCCCGGTCGATCCAGAAGGTGCGGATCCCGACGGCGAGCTCCGCGGTGCCGCGGTCGGCGTCGACCCAGCCGATGCCGCCGCAGTACGGGCCGCGGGGCGCGGTCTCCAGCTCGTCGATGATCCGCAGCGCGCTGGACTTCGGGGCGCCGGTGACGGAGCCCGGCGGGAAGGCCGCGCCGAAGAGCTCGGGCCAGCCCGCGCCGGGGCGCAGCTCGCCGCCGACGGTGGAGACGAGGTGGACGAGTCCGGGGTGCTTCTCGATCACGCAGAGGTCGGGGACGGTCACGGAGCCGGTCGCGCAGACGCGCCCGAGGTCGTTGCGGACGAGGTCCACGATCATGACGTTCTCGGCGTAGTCCTTCTCCAGGAGGTCCTCCTCGGTGCGTCCGGTGCCCTTGATGGGGCCGGACTCCACGAGGCGCCCCCGGCGGCGCAGGAAGAGCTCGGGAGAGGCGGTGGCCAGCTCCACGCCGTGCTCCGGGAGCCGGATCGTCCCGGCGTAGGGAGCGGGGTTCCCGCGCGCGAGGAGGGACGTCAGGGCGTCCACGTCGGCGTTGGCGGGGACGGGCGCGGACAGGACGCGGCAGAGGTTGGCCTGGTAGACCTCACCGGCGGCTATGTAGGCACGCACCCGCCGCACGCCCTCCGTGTACGCGGACCGGTCCAGGGACGACGTCCAGTCCTCGGGGGCCGGGCCGTGCCACCTGCCCGGGACGGGGGCGGGCACGGCCTCCTCGCGCACGTCGTCGAAGCGGGCGCAGACCATGCCGCCCTCGAAGTCCGCGGACACCGCCCAGAAGCCGGTGGAGTCCAGGGCGGCCGGGTCGCTGGTCACGTCGCGTAGTCCGGTGGCCACGCGACGGCCGAAGCGCGCCATGGGCGGGAGCGCGGGAGACGATGTCAGAGGGGGGTTGTGCACGGCTGCGAGTCTATGACCGGTGCGTCGGCGGCGCCCTGGACCAGGGACAGCGCAGCACGCTGCGCAAACGCGTTTTTGTACTGGCCCAGGAATCCGCTAGAGTTCAACACGTCGCCGGGACGCGCAAGCGGACCGGGAAAGACAAGCGGACGTAGCTCAGTTGGTAGAGCGCAACCTTGCCAAGGTTGAGGTCGCCAGTTCGAACCTGGTCGTCCGCTCGCAGGATCGTGGGGGATCTTCCCGAACCCTCATACTCCTGGTGGAGTGGCCGAGAGGCGAGGCAACGGCCTGCAAAGCCGTCTACACGGGTTCAAATCCCGTCTCCACCTCCAAGGACGATTAGCTCAGCGGGAGAGCGCTTCCCTGACACGGAAGAGGTCACTGGTTCAATCCCAGTATCGTCCACTGGATCTTCAAGAAGGCCGTCAGTCGTCTTCATGAGGGTCGTCCCGCGCGATTAGCTCAGCGGGAGAGCGCTTCCCTGACACGGAAGAGGTCACTGGTTCAATCCCAGTATCGCGCACGTAGTACGCAGCACATGCAGGTCCACCCGCGCGATTAGCTCAGCGGGAGAGCGCTTCCCTGACACGGAAGAGGTCACTGGTTCAATCCCAGTATCGCGCACCATCCACACGAAGCCCCGGTCGTCTCCACGACCGGGGCTTCGTCGTTCACCGGGTACGTTCACCGGGACCGTTCAGTTCACGCAGTCCACTCAGGACGAGAAGAGCATGTGCCCGAAGCTCTTGTGGCGCTTGTCGTGGCCGTAGTGACCGCCGTGCCCACCGTGACCTCCGTGGCCACCGTGACCTCCGTGCGGGACGCCCCAGGCGGGAGCCTGGGCCGGGGGGTAACCCTGGGGGGCCGGCGGGGCGGGCGGCGGCGGGGCCTGCTGCCCCCACTGCGACTCCAGACGGGTCAGGGACTCCAGCTCGCCGTAGTCCAGGAATATCCCGCGGCAGTTGTTGCACTGCTCGATCTGGACGCCATTGCGGTTGTACGTGTGCATTGGTGCATGACACTTGGGGCACTGCATGGACGGCTCAACTCCTCGCCGATGGTGACTGCTTCGCCGGAAGACTGCCCGGCTACGGTGCGTTGCACCCTACTTCGTCGCGTCCTGGCCCAACTCCGGCGGGCGGGCGTCCACTCCGCCCATCCGGGCGCAGGCATCCACCAGTGCCTCTTCCACTTCGTCCAGGGGGCGGTCGGCGGCGACGGCCTTGGCGATCGCCAGGGCGGCGGTCTGCACGGTCAGCGCGCGGGCCGGGACGTCCAGGGCGGGCCAGGGGTCGGCGCCGTCCGCGGGCACCGCGGGGCCTCCGGCGCTCCGGTAGGCCTCCAGGAAGCGGGTCCACTCCGCCGGGGAGAGCAGGCCGCACGCGAACCAGGCGGCGGGTCGCGCCAGGTCCCACGCGGGGTCTCCCCCACCGAGGTCGTCCACGTCGATGAGGAGCCAGTGCCCCTCGGGGGCGCGCACGAGCTGGCCCAGGTGGAGGTCGCCGTGACACAGACGCGAGGTGCCGGGCGAGGGAGCCTCCGCGCGGGCCCAGGGCGGCAGCCCCGCCCAGGCGCCCAGGACCGCAGGCGCGGCCGAGTGCGGACCCGCCGCGCGGAGCCGCGCCACGGCTCGGGCCGCCTTGACGGGCCCGCGCATGGGCGGGAGCGGGTGCGGCAGCGCGTCCGGCGGCGTGGCATGCAGGCGCGCGAGCAGGGTGGCGGCGGCCTCCCAGGGCGCGGAGTCCGGGTCGTCGCGGTCGACCGGGGTGCCGTGCGGCCAGAAGGTGACGAGGCGGCCGTGGAGGCGGGTGGCGGTGGTTGCGGCGGGTGCGAGAAGTACGTCGCCCATGCGGGCGGCCACGCCGAGGCGCACGGCGAGGTCCCCGGGATCGGTGTCCTCGGCATGAGCCTTGGCGACGACGCCCCCGTGCCGGACGACCGTGGCATCCGCACGATCCGCAAGCACCGCGTCCCCCCTCCCGCAGACGCAGACCTCACCGGGCAGGCGGTGGACGACGGCACGGGCCTCGGCGGCGAGGGCGGGGAGGATGGCGGTGGTCACGGGGCTTCCGTGGGTGGTCGGGCGCACCGCCGAAGCGTAGTCGCGGCGCTGGGCTTGGCAGAGTGATTCCCCCTGCCTGGGGGGGCTGGGGAGGTCACCTCTGGTGGGGGTGTGGGGGCTCTCGGGGGGGCGCTCCGGCTGGAGGGGCCTGCGGGGGTGGGGGCCCTCGGGGGCCCTCCGGGGGGGGTGAGGGTTGCGGAGGTCGTGGGGTGTGGCGCCCCGCCAGACATGGCAATGCCCGCGCAGCTCCCCAGCTGCGCGGGCATTTTGCCGTCCGCCGCACCCCCGTCCCCACGGGGTTTCATGGCCGGATGTCCCCGCCCGGACCGCTCTTCCGGGCCTGGGGCGCCGCTCAGCGCCCCAGCATCACGCCCACGGACGACGCTTGTGTGACCACTGCTTCCCAGCCGCCGAAGACGACCACGAGCAGGGCTGCCAGGGGGAGGACCATGGCCGTCGCCACCAAGGGATGGCGCGTGCCGGACGGGCGGACGCCGAACGCGGAGAACCTGCGCCCTTGCGTGCGGATCATGGTCCGCGGTGCCGTGTCCGCCATGATTCCTCTCCTGACCGCTTCGATGTGGTTTTGGCAGCGGCGAGTGTCTGACCTCGGGGGACGAGTGCTACACCCGCCGCTTGACCTCAAATCTAGGTCTGCGGGAAGTCCCGGGCGTCATGCCCTCGTATCGAATGCCGGGCCTCCCGGAGGATGAGCGATCGACCTGCATGTACTCCCGTGGGTGGAGACGGGGTCCTAGGACGTGGTCCTAGGACTCAGGGTCTTCCCCGAGGGGGCGGCCGTGACCTCGGGGAAGACCGGCCCCCAGGTGACTTCCCTCACTTCCACCACCCCCCTGCGCACCACCGTCTCCACCCGCCGACCGGTCCGGCTCGCCGGTGCTTCGTACGTCCGCGGCATGCCACCGGCCTTCGTGGCCATCGCCACCCGATCGCCCCGCACGGGACCAATCTCCCTTCAGTGGTGGAGGGTTGGTCAGGGGGGACGTGACAACGCCCCCTTGTTCCCCGTCCCCTGACCGCTCTTCAAATTTCGCGTCCGGCACGGACAATCGGTCGCCCCACGAGGGCGCGGCCTCTGCACGTGCCCGGCCGCGGAAACGTAAGCTGTGGCTCGTCAGACGGACCGGGTAGCGGGGATGGACATGGCGATGATGCGGCTCCGGCGCGAGGACCCGCGTGTCGTCGGCTCGTTCAGGTTGCACAGGCGCCTGGGCGCCGGCGGCATGGGGGTCGTCTATTTGGGGTCGGACCGGCGGGGGCAGCGCGTCGCCCTGAAGGTGATCCGGCCCGACCTGGCGGAGGATCAGGAGTTCCGGTCGCGGTTCGCCCGGGAGGTCTCGGCCGCCCGGCGCATCCGTGGCGGCTGTACCGCGCGGCTCGTCGCCGCCGACCTCGACGCGGACCGCCCGTGGTTCGCCACTCAGTACGTCCCCGGACCCTCCCTGCACGACAAGGTCGCCGCCGAAGGACCGCTGTCCGCGGCGGACGTCGCGGTGGTCGGCTCGGCGCTCGCCGAGGGGCTCGTCGCCGTGCACGAAGCCGGTGTCGTGCACCGCGACCTCAAGCCGTCGAACATCCTGCTGTCCCCGAAGGGGCCGCGGATCATCGACTTCGGCATCGCGTGGGCGACCGGCGCCTCCACCCTGACGCACGTGGGCACCGCCGTGGGATCGCCCGGCTTCCTCGCTCCCGAACAGGTGCGCGGCGCCGCCGTGACGCCCGCCACCGACGTCTTCGCCCTCGGCGCCACGCTCGCCTACGCGGGCATGGCGGACTCGCCCTTCGGACACGGCAGTTCCGAGGTCATGCTCTACCGCGTGGTCCATGAGGAGGCACAGCTGCACGGCGTGCCCGACGCGCTCGCGCCGCTGATCAGGGCCTGCCTCGCCAAGGACCCGGAGGAGCGGCCCAGCACGCTCCAACTGTCGCTCAGGCTGAAGGAGATCGCCGCCCGCGAGGCGCAGGGGATCGCCGACGTCCGCCCGCCCGCGCCCCACCAGGACCACGACCGGCCCACCGGCCGACTCGCCGAGAGCTATCTGGACGAGCGCACCCAGCGGCGCGCCGCCCCCGGAGCCACTCCCCCGCCGCGCTCCGGCCCTTCGCGGACCGGCTCGTCCCGGCCCAACGCCCCGCGATCCGGCTCCCGCCCCTCGGGGCCCCGCAACACGACGCGCTCGGGCAGCAGGACCGCCCCGCGCAGCGGCACCGGCCGCCAGGGGCCGCGCACCACGGGTACGGGCCGGAGAGGGCCCGCCAATCCGCGGCTGCTGCGGCAGCGGATCTTCGTGTTCGTGGTCGTGACGCTGCTGGTCGCACTCGGTATCGCGGCGGCCCAGGGGTGCCAGGGACCCGCGCGGAGCCTCGGGGACACAGACGTACACCACCAGCAGGAGCACCAGCAGCAGTCGGCCGGGCGACAGGGCGGGCCGGGGCACGGCGCTCGGGGCTGAGGGGGGCGTGCCGCGGCGCGTCGCCCTGTCGGGTTCGCCTCGTCAGAGCTGCGGGCGACCCGTCGCCACCGCGTAGAACGCGACCGCTGCCGCCGCGCCCACATTGAGCGAGTCCACACCGTGGGCCATCGGGATGCGGACCCATTCGTCGGCGGCGACCAGCGCCTGTGTGGAGAGACCGTCGCCCTCGGCGCCGAGCATCAGCGCGACGCGGTCCATGCGGTGCGGCGCCGCCTCGTCCAGGGACTTGGCCTTCTCGTCCGGGGTGAGCGCGAGGAGGTTGAACCCGGCCTCGCGGACGCCTTCCAGGCCCTTGGGCCAGGACTCCAGGCGAGCGTACGGGACCGAGAAGACGGCGCCCATCGAGACCTTCACCGAGCGGCGGTACAGCGGGTCCGCGCAGTCCGGGGAGAGCAGGACCGCGTCCATGCCCAGCGCGGCGGCGGAGCGGAAGATCGCGCCGATGTTGGTGTGGTCGTTGACCGCCTCCATGACGACCACGCGGCGGGTGGTCGAGAGGAGCTCGTCGGCGGTGGGCAGCGGCTTGCGCTGCATAGAGGCGAGGGCGCCGCGGTGCACGTGGTAGCCGGTGACCCGCTCGGCGAGGTCGGGGCTCACCGCGTACACCGGGGCCGGGAGTTCGTCGATGACGTCGCGCATGACGTCGACCCACTTGGCCGAGAGCAGCATCGAGCGCATCTCGTAACCCGCGTCCTTGGCCCGTCTGATGACCTTCTCGCCCTCCGCGATGAACAGGCCCTCGGCCGGTTCGCGCTTGCGGCGCAGCTCGACGTCGGTCAGGCCTGTGTAGTCGCGCAGGCGGGGGTCGTCGGGGTCGTCGACGGTGATGAGATCAGCCACAGGGTGATACTGCCTTGTCCTGGGTGTGGTGCCAACGGCTCGGGAAGGGTTCTGTTACCGCTGGTTACGTGCGGGTGTTCGAGGACGGCGTGCGCGGCGGGATTCCGAGCCGGTCACGCGGGGCCCGGGAGCCCCACCTTCACCACGTCGCCGATGACGATGACGGCCGGGGGCCGCACCTCGTGGGTGCGCACCGCATCGGCGACCGTGCCGAGCGTCGCGTCGACGCGGCGCTGGGCCGCCGTGGTGCCCTCCTGGATCAGGGCGAGGGGGGTGTCGGCGGCCTTGCCGTGGGCGACCAGGGCTTCCGCGATCTTGCCGATCTTGTCGACGCCCATGAGGATCACGAGGGTGCCGCGCAGCTTGGCCAGGGACTCCCAGTCGACCAGGGAGCGCTCGTCGTCCGGCGCCACATGGCCGCTGACCACGGTGAACTCATGGGCGACGCCGCGGTGGGTGACCGGGATGCCGCCCGCCGAGGGGACGGAGATCGAGCTGGAGATGCCGGGGACCACCGTGCAGGCGATGCCCGCCTCGGCGAGCGCCTGGGCCTCCTCCATGCCGCGCCCGAAGACGTAGGGGTCGCCGCCCTTGAGGCGGACGACGGCCTTGCCCTGCTTGGCGTGCTCGATCAGGGCGTTGTTGATCGCTTCCTGGGCCATGAACCGCCCGTACGGGATCTTCGCGGCGTCGATGACCTCGACGTGCGGCGGCAGCTCGTCGAGCAGATCGCGGGGGCCGAGCCGGTCGGCGATGACGACGTCCGCGGCGGCGAGCAGGCGTCGGCCGCGGACCGTGATCAGGTCGGGGTCGCCGGGGCCGCCGCCGACCAGGGCGACGCCGGGGGTCCGGGTGCGCAGGTGCGGGGCGACGAGGCTGCCGTCGCGCAGGCCCTCGACGACCGCGTCGCGGATGGCGGCGGTGCGGCGGGGGTCGCGGTCCTGGATGTCGCTGGACAGGACCGCGACGGTGACGCCCTCGGAGCGGCCGGTGGCGGGGGTCCAGGCGGTGGCCGCCTCGGCGTCGTCGGAGCGCACGCACCAGACGCGGTGCTGCTCTGCCTCGGCGGAGGCGCGGGTGTTCGCGTCGGGGTCGCTGGTGGCGATCAGGGCGTACCAGGCGTCCTTGAGGTCACCGGTCTCGTACCTGCGCCTGGTCCAGGTGATCTCGCCCGCGTCGGCCATCGCTTCCACGGAGGGCTTGGCCGAGGGGGACACGAGGGTGATGTCCGCGCCCGCCTTGATGAGGGCCGGGAGGCGGCGCTGGGCGACCTGGCCGCCGCCGAGGACGACGACACGGCGGCCGGTCAGGCGGAGGCCTACGGGGTAGGCGGGGTTTTCGGCCATGGCTCTACGGCTCCTCGTGCGGGCGGAGTCTTGATGGTGCGGTACCGCTGCGGCGCTGGAGCGGCTGTTTGACGTGCGGGTTCAGTATGGCGGGGGCGGGACCGGGGGTCTCCCCCAGCCCCGCCCCGGTCCCGAAAACAGGCGCTTCGCCCCGCGGCGGCTACTTCTCGGTGACGCCCGCCGAGTCGAAGGTGGCCACCTCGTGCATGGCGCGGGCGGCGCTCTGGACGATCGGCAGGGCCAGGAGCGCGCCCGTGCCCTCGCCGAGGCGGAGGTCCAGGTCGACCAGCGGGCGCAGGCCCAGCTTGTTCAGGGCCGCCACATGGCCGGGCTCCGCGCTGCGGTGGCCCGCGATGCAGGCGGCGAGGACCTCGGGGGCGATGGCGCGGGCCACCAGGGCGGCGGCACCGGCGCTGACGCCGTCCAGGATCACCGGCGTACGCAGGGACGCGCCGCCGAGGAGCAGGCCCACCATGGCCGCGTGCTCCAGGCCGCCGATCGCCGCGAGGACGCCGATCGGGTCCGCGGGGTCGGGCTTGTGCAGGTCCAGGGCGCGCCGGACCACCTCGACCTTGCGGGTGTGCATCTCGTCGTTGATGCCCGTGCCGCGGCCGGTGACCTCGGCGGGGTCGGTGTCGGTGTAGACGGAGATGAGGGCCGCGGACGCGGTGGTGTTCGCGATGCCCATCTCGCCGGTCAGCAGCGCCTTGTTGCCCGCGGCCACGAGGTCGCGGGCCGTCTCGATGCCGACCTCGACGGCCGCCTTGACCTCTTCGCGGGACAGGGCGGGCCCGGTCGTCATGTCGGCCGTGCCCGCGCGGACCTTGCGGGGCAGCAGGCCCGGGGTGGCGGGCAGTTCGCTCGCCACGCCCACGTCGATGACGCAGACCTCGGCGCCCACCTGGTTCGCGAAGGCGTTGCAGACCGCGCCGCCGCCGAGGAAGTTGGCGACCATCTGCGCGGTCACCTCCTGGGGCCAGGCGGTGACGCCCTGGGCGTGCACGCCGTGGTCGCCCGCGAAGATCGCGACGGCCGCGGGCTCCGGGATGGGCGGCGGGCACATCCGGGAGAGGCCGGAGAGCTGGGCGGAGATGATCTCCAGCATGCCGAGGGCGCCCGGCGGCTTCGTCATCCGCTTCTGGCGTTCCCACGCCTCGCCGAGCGCCTTGGCGTCCAGCGGGCGGATGTTGGAGACGGTCTCGGCGAGCAGGTCGTGCGGGTCCTCGCCGGGCAGGGCGCGACGGCCGTACGTCTCCTCGTGGACGACCCAGGACAGCGGACGGCGCTTGGACCAGCCCGCCTGCATCAGCTCGGGCTCGTCCGGGAACTCGTCGACGTACCCCACGCACAGGTAGGCGACGACTTCGAGGTGCTCGGGCAGGCCGAGGGCGCGGACCATCTCGCGCTCGTCGAAGAAGCTGACCCAGCCGACCCCGAGGCCTTCGGCGCGCGCGGCGAGCCAGAGGTTCTCGACGGCGAGCGCCGAGGAGTAGGGGGCCATCTGCGGCTGGGTGTGGCGGCCGAGGGTGTGGCGGCCGCCGCGGGTCGGGTCGGCGGTGACGACGATGTTCACCGGCGTGTCGACGATGGCCTCGATCTTCAGTTCCTTGAACTGCTTCGCGCGGCCCTTGGGGAGGGACTTGGCGTACGCGTCGCGCTGGCGCATGGCCAGTTCGTGCATCGAGCGCCGGGTGTCGGCGGACTTGATGACGACGAAGTCCCAGGGCTGGGAGTGGCCGACCGACGGGGCGGTGTGCGCGGCCTCCAGGACGCGGAGCAGCACCTCGTGCGGGATGGCGTCGCTGCGGAAGCCGTTGCGGATGTCGCGGCGCTCGCGCATCACGCGCAGGACGGCCTCGCGCTCGGCGTCGCCGTAGCCCGGGGCAGCGGTGCCGGGGGATGCGGCGGGCTCGGCGAGGTCGGCGTCCACGACGGCGTCCGCATCTGCGGTTGCGTCTGCAGCTGCGTCGGCGTCTGCGAGTGCCTCTGCCGGTGCTTCTTCCGCTGCCTCTGCCAGGGGTGCCAGGGCGTCGGCGGCCGCCGCGGGCGCGACCATCAGGATCTCCGGGGCTTCGGCGTCCTGGGCGTCACCCGCCTCGGGGGCTTCCGGTGCGGCGGCAGGTGCGAGGAGCTCGGGGCCCTCGACCGTCTCGGGCAGGGGTGCGGGCGCAGGCGCGGCTGCGTGGGCAGGCGCGGGTGCGGATGCTTCAGGCGCTTCGGCCATCTCGGGTGCTTCGGCCACTTCGGTCACTTCGTTCGCTTCGATCGGTTCGAACGAGATGACTTCGTCGGCCTCGTCCAACTCGTCGGCCGGGTCGGCCGTCTCGGGGGCGGCCGGGAACTCGGTCGGAGCCGCCGCTGAGGAGACAATACGGGGCACACCGGAGACGGGCGGGCCCTGGGGGGTCTCCGCGGTCCCTGCCGCCACCAGCCCGTCCACCGGGAGCGGCTCGCTCCCTGCACTCTCCTGCGCCGCCGTCTCCTGCACTGCCGTCTCCGGCGCGGGAGCCGGTTCGGCGGCGGGCAGCGTCGTGGGCAGGGCGCCGTCGCGCGGAGCGGGCACCGCGGGAGCGGCCTGCTGGTCGGCGTCGGGCGTCACGTCGGTGGGCGCGGAGCCTTCGGGGACGACGGGCTCGGCGACCGGGGCCTCGGCTGCTGCCGGGGGTTCAGCGGTCGCGGCCGCTGCGGTCGGCGCCTCGTGGGCGTCGGCGGCCGGGTCCTCCTGGGGGACGACCATCGGGTGCGGCGGCGTCGGGGCCAGGTGGGGCGTGGTCGGGACCGAGCCGTCGACCGGCACGAACTGGCCGATGGGCGCGGGGACTTGGGCACCGTCGAACCCACCGGGGAGCGGGGCGCCCATGGGCACGGCGGGGCCCTGAGGGGTCTGCCCCTCGGGGTGCTGCGGGCCCGGCGCGGCGTGCCTGGCCTCGGGGGCGAAGCCGGGCTGAGCGGCTTCGTCGGCGTGCGGAAGCGGCGCGCCGTCCCACGGCTGGGCGGAGGCGACGGCGAACGCGGGCTGCCTGACGGCGGCGGGCACGGCCTGGGCGAACGCGGGCTGCTCCGCCACCGGGAACTGCTGCTCCTCCGCCGGGACCTGGCCGAGCTCGGCGCCCTGCTGCGCCGCCGGGGCGGCCTGACCGGCACCGGAGTCCGCGGCGTGCGGGAACGCGGGGGCGGCGGGACCGGCGGCCCCGGCCGCGGCGTACTGCGCCTCTGCGGGCAGCGCGAAGGAGGCGGCGTCCTGGACTTGCGGTGCTTCTGCGGGCTGTGGTGCTTCTGTGGCCCGCAGCGCTTCTGTGGTCTGTGGTGCAGGTGCGACGGATACGGCTCCCGTGGCATCTGTGACGTCTGGGACGACCGTTTCTGCTGGTGCGGGATACGCACCCTGCCCGGTCTGCTCCTGGTCCTGCCCCTGTCTCAGCGGCGCCCACGGCGAACCGGCCTGCGGCGGGATCTCACCGAGCTGCGGGCCGGGCAGCGGCAGCCCCGCGTCGTCCCGCGGGATGTCGAGGTACTCGGGCCCGGTCGGCGGCCCCGCATGGCGTGCCGGTACGGCGTGCTGCGGTGCGGGCGCCGCACCCGCGGGACCACGGTCGGCGAGCGAGCGCACCGGGCTCCCCGAGCCGTCCGGCACGGCCGGACCCGACGGGCCGCGGTGCAGTGGACGACGGGCGGGACCGGGGTGGGAGGGAGCGGGCGCGCCGCCGGGCAGCCGGATGCCGTTCAGGTCGACCGAGCCGCTGTCCCTGCCGGACGTCTCGTGCGGCCCCGGCTGATGGGCGGCGTGGGCGGCAGGGGCGGCCTGACCGGCGTACCCGCCCTGCCCCACCGGCTGCTGCCCCTCGACGGCCTGCCCCGGAAGGCGGCCGTGAGCGGGTGCCTGACCGTGGCCGGGCGCCTGGACATGGCCGTGCACCGGCCCCACGAGCCCGTCGCCCCACCCGCCCTGGGCGCCCGGCATCAGCAGCAGGTCGTCCTCATCGGCAGGGGCGGCTGCGGGGGCAGCGGGGGCGGCGGGGGCGGCGGCGTCTACGAAGGTGTACGCACCCGGAGCGGGACCGCCCGGCTGCTGCGCCCCCATGCCCTGCACGGGCCCGGAAGGCACATCACTGCCTGCGCCCTCCGGCAGCCCCTCACCCGGGACCTGGCCGGTGTCGGTCATGCGTAACCCCTCGCCCATCGGTTAGTGCTTCTTCGACCGTCCCTCAGCCTTCGTTCGGCCGGGGAGGTCCCATTGCCCGGAGCGGCGCACCAACCGCCCGTCATCCTCAACGAGCGTGCGCGCCCCGCGGCACGAACCGCGCGCCGGACAACAGGCATTGTCCCTGTCGGTCCGCCGCCGTGGCAGCTTGATCGGCCACGGCCCGCTGTGGACTGCGCCACGTTGCGCATCCTCCGGTCATGCCGTACCGCACACCCCCCAAAAACGGGCGAGCTTTCCGGACATTGACCAACGAACTGCTGGGCGCCCGGGTGCAGTACAACGATCGGCCAGCCTACCCCGCACCGCGCGCCGGCAGGGTCACGGGGAACGGTCGGGCAGCCGCCCCGAGAGCAGGAACACCACGGTCCGCTTCTCCTCCCGCCAAGCCCGTGTGTCGAGCTCCACGGATTGCAGGAGGGCGCATTCGACGGCGTATCCGTGCTCGCTCAGATCCCTGCCGATGAGTTCGGCGGCGTCGCGTGTCGCGGCGTGGGTCACGATGCGTTCCGGGCGGCGGTCGGCGACCGCGGAGACCACCGCGGCTCCCCCGCCCCCGACCCGTACGACATCGGGTTCGGGCAGGTCTTCGAGGATGTGCGGGGCGATGCCGTGCACGGTCTGCGCCTGGACGCCGAAGCGGCGGACGGCGGCCGTCGTGCGGCCGAGGGCGTCGGGGTCGCTGTCGACGGCGATCACCGCGGCGCCGAAGCGCGCCGCCTCCGCGGTGAAGGCGCCGCTGCCGCAGCCGATGTCCCAGACGAGGTCTCCCGCGCGCGGGCCGAGGCGTGCGAGTTGCGCGGCGCGCAGCCGGTCGCTCTCCCCCTCGCCGAGCCAGATGTCGCCGCCGTACTCCGCGGCGGGCAGCGCCCAGCCGCGCGGGCCCGCGCCCGGTTCGCGCCCCATGATCCAGCCGGTGTCGGCGGCCGCGGCGGCGCCGCCGATGACGATCACGACGTTCGGGTCGCGCCAGGCGTGGTCGGCGGCCTTGTCGGAGGTGACGACGGAGACCTGCTCGCGTTCGGTGCCGAGCTCCTCGCAGATCACGAAGGTGCGGTGGACGCCCTGGAGCAGCAGGCCGAGTTCCGCGGGTCCCGCGCCGGGCGAGGTGAGGACGGCGACCTTGTTGTGGGCGCGGCAGACGTTCACGGCGCGGCGCAGGGTGCGGCGGTGGGCGACCACGACCTCGGCGTCGTCCCACGGCATGCCCGCGCGGGCGAAGGCCTGGGCGACGGAGGAGACGGCGGGCACCACTTCGACCTCAAGGCCGAATTCCGGGGCGCGCAGGGTGCGTACGACACCAAAGAAGCCCGGGTCGCCGTCGGCGAGCACGACGGCGGTGCCGCGGTGGGCGGCGATGCGGCGGGCGGCGAGGCCCACGCTGCCGAGGCGGATCCTTTCGGCGCGGGCCGGGAGCTCGTCCAGCGCCAAGTGGTGGCCCGCGCCCGCCACCAGCGTCGCGGCGCTGAGCGCGGAGCGTGCCGCGGCGGTCAGCGGCGTGCCGTCCCAGCCGATCACCGTGACCCGGTCGGCCATCGTCGTCTGTCTCCTGGGTTCTCGCGGGTCGTCAGTGCGGGGCGGCATCCGCTGGGGCGCGGTGGGCACGCGGCCCGGAGCGAGCGTACCTGCTGGGACCGGTACTCAGTTCCAGTCGGAGTAGGCGGAGAATCCGCTGTCGGCGAGGCTCTCGGAGACGCCCTCGAGATCTTCGGGGAGCAGGCTCCACACGATGAGGTCGGTGCGCTGCTCGAGCCAGCCGCCGAACGGATCGCCGCCGTTCCTCGCGCGCGCTATCCAGGCGCCACGCAGGACGCCCTCGCTGATGCAGCCGATCTTCTGCGCGACCTGCTGGGCCGCGGTGTTGTCGGCGGCGGTGCGCAGCTCTATGCGTTCGAACTGCTGGTCGTGGAAGAGCCATTGGGCGGTGGCGAGCGCCGCCTCGGAGGCGTACCCCTCGCCGCGGGCCCAGGGGGCGACGACGTAGTTCAGCTCGGTGGAGCGCACCCGCCAGTCGGTGCCCCGGAGTTGGATGATGCCGACAAGACGCTGGGTGAGGAACTCGGTGACGGCGAGGACGATGCCGCGGCCCTCGGAGCGCTCGGCGGGGGCGAGGCGGGCGATCCAGTCGCGCGCGTCGGCCTCGGTGTAGGGCTGGGGCACGGCGGTCCAGGCCGTGACGAGCTCGTCGTTCATCATCTCCGCGTACGCGGGGACGTCCGCCTCTTCGAGAGGGCGCAGCATCAACCGCTCCGTGCTGATGGAGATGTCGGGGAACCCCGATGTGCCCGCTTTGCCCGAGGAGGCTGTAGTCATGCGCCGCTCCATACCCTTCATAGACCTGAAGGACCTTCACCTTTCGGTCTTCTGAAGTGCCCAGCATGCAGCATGCACGGGCACAGACGCACCACGGGGTCCTCTCCGGATGGCGGAGAGGACCCCGTTGGTGTCACGCGCGCGGGAGGCCGGTCAGCCCGTCTCGACGGGCAGGACGGACCCCTTGTACTTGTCCTCGATGAACTTCTTCACCTCGGGCGACCGCAGCAGTTTGGCCAGCTTCTGGACCTGCGGGTCGTCCTTGTCGCCCTTCTTCACGGCGAGGACGTTGTTGTAGGGATTGCCCTTCGAGGACTCCAGAAGGATGGCGTCCTTCTTGGGGCTCAGGTCGGCGTCGAGCGCGTAGTTGTTGTTGATGACCGCCGCGTCGAGGTCGTCGAGCGAGCGCGGCAGCTGGGCCGGTTCGAGCGGCTTGACGGTGAGCTTCTTCGGGTTGGACGTGATGTCCTCGGGCGTCGCGGTTCCTCCGACGCCCTTCTTGAGCCCGATGAGGCCCTGGGAGGCGAGCAGTTGGAGCGCCCGTCCCTCGTTGGTCGTGTCGTTCGGAACGCCGACGGTGGCCCCTTCGGGGAGCTTCGCGACGTCCTCGATCTTCTTCGCGTACACGCCCATCGGCGGCAGGTACACCTCGGTGACCGGTACCAGGTCCGTCTTCTTCGACTCGTTGAAGTCTTCGAGGTACGGGGTGTGCTGGTACAGGTTGGCGTCGAGGGAGCCCTCCTGGAGCGCGGTGTTCGGCGTGACGTAGTCCGTGAACTCCGTGATCTGGAGGTCGAGACCCGCCTTCTTCGCGAGGTTCTGCTGGATGTACGTGAGGACTTCACCGGCCGGGGTCGGCGTGGCCCCGACCACGAGCTTGTCGTCGCTCCTGGCGTCCCCGCCGCACGCGGTGAGGCCCAGAGCCAGGGTCAGGGTCCCCGCCGCGGCGGCGATGGCGGACGTACGCACGGTCAGAACGCCGCGACGACGGCGCCGTCGTACTTCTCGTCGATGAACTTCTTGACCTCGGGCGAGGTGAGGAGCTTGGCGAGCTTCTTCACGCGCGGGTCGTTCTCGTCGCCCTTCTTCACGGCGAGGAAGTTGCCGTAGGGGTTGCCCTTGGCGGGCTCGGCGACGATGGCGTCCTTGGCGGGGCTGAGCGCGGGCTTGGCCTCCAGGGCGTAGTTGCCGTTGATCACCGCGGCGTCGACATCGCTCAGGGTGCGGGGCACCGTGGGGGCTTCGAGCTCCTTGAACGAGATGTTCTTGGGGTTCTTGGCGATGTCCTTGGGGGTGGCCTCGTAGCCCACGCCCTTCTTGAGCTCGATGATGCCGTTGTCCGCGAGGAGCTTGAGCGCGCGGGCCTCGTTGGTGGTGTCGTTCGGAATGGCGACGGTGGCGCCGTTCTTCAGCTCACCGAGCTTCTTGACCTTCTTGGAGTACACGCCGAGCGGCTCCAGGTGAACCGTGGCTCCCGGGACGGGCACGATGTCGGTGCCGCGCTTCTTGTTGAAGTCGTCCAGGTACGGCTTGTGCTGGAAGTAGTTGGCGAAGACCTCGCCCTGCTCCACGGCCGTGTTCGGCGTGACGTAGTCGGTGAATTCCTTCACCTCGAGGTCGAGACCGGCCTTCTTGGCGAGGTTCTTCTGGACGTAGTCCAGGATCTCGCCCTGCGGCATCGGCGTCGCGGCGACGATGAGCTTGCCGTCCTTGTCGGCGGCGGAGCCCTTGTCGGAGCCACAGGCCGAGAGCCCGAGGGTGAGGGCTCCGACGGCGAGGACAGCGGTGGTGATCTTGGCGGTGTTACGCACGAAAAGTGCCTTTCTCCATGGGTGGTGCAGCCCCGCGGGGTGCGCGGGGAAGTCCTGGTGACCGTTGCGTCAGCCGGTCTTGGTGACCGATTCGGCGGCGGCGGTGCCGGGCAGTACGCCCCGCAGCGGCCGGAACAGCAGCAGCGGCCCAGAGCCGCCGCCGCGCTTGTGCAGTCGGCGGGCCGCGAAGTCGCCCGCGAACTGGATGATCGAGATGACCACGGCGAGGATCGCCACGGTGATCCACATCAGCTCGGTCTCGAAGCGCTGGTAGCCGTAGCGCAGGGCGAGGTCGCCCAGGCCGCCGCCGCCGACCGTGCCCGCCATGGCGGAGTAGCCGATGAGCGCGACGATCGTGGTGGTGGCGCCCGAGATCAGCGAGGGGAGCGACTCGGGGACGAGGACCTTGCGCACGACGGTCCAGGTGGAGCCGCCCATCGACTGCACGGCCTCGACGAGCCCGCCGTCGACCTCGCGGATCGAGGTCTCCACCAGGCGTGCGAAGAACGGGATGGCGCCGACGGCCAGCGGCACGAGGGCGGCCTCACGGCCGATCGTGGTGCCGGTGATCCAGCGCGTGAAGCCCATCAGGGCGACCATGAGGATGATGAAGGGCATCGAGCGCGCGATGTTCACGATCTGCCCGATCACCTTGTTGAGGAAGGCGTTCTGCAGCAGCCCGCCGCGCTCGGTGAGGACGAGCAGGACGCCGAGCGGCAGTCCGGCGACGACGGCTATCAGCGTCGACCAGCCCACCATGTAGAGGGTGTCCCAACAGGCCTGCTCCAGCAGGGGCTGCATCTCCGACCAGGTCACTTGGCACCTTCCTTGACCAGCAGCGTCGCGTCCTTCGGCGTGGGCGCGGGGTCTTCGCCCGCGATCTCCACCTGGAGTCCCTGCTCCCGCAGGAAGCCGATCGGGACGACGTTCTCCTCGAAGCGTCCGGGCAGCTCGATGCGCATGCGGCCGACCTGCTTGCCCGCGACGGTGTCCATCGCGGCGCCGAGGATCGAGATGTCGATGTTGTACGTGCGCGACAGCTGGGAGATGACCGGCTGGGTCGCGGCCTCCCCGTGGAAGGTCACGTCGACGACGGTGCGGTCGGCGCCGGTGGCGTCGCCGCTGACCGGGAAGAGCGCGGCGGCGAGCTCGGAGCCGGGCGTCGCGAGCAGCTCGCTGACGGTGCCGGACTCGATGATCTGTCCGCGCTCCATGAGGGCGGCGGAGTCGCAGACGCTCTTGACGACGTCCATCTCGTGCGTGATGAGCAGGACGGTCAGGCCGAGCTGCTGGTTGAGGTCGCGCAGGAGCTGGAGGATGGAGCGGGTGGTCTCGGGGTCGAGGGCGCTGGTCGCCTCGTCGGAGAGCAGCACCTTCGGGTCGCCCGCCAGAGCGCGGGCGATGCCGACGCGCTGCTTCTGGCCGCCGGAGAGCTGGGCCGGATAGGACTTGGCCTTGTCGGCGAGGCCCACCAGGTCGAGGAGTTCGAGGGCCTTGCGGGAGCGCTCCTGGCCGGAGAGGCCGAGGATCTCCAGCGGCAGCTCGACGTTGTCCTGCACGGTCCGCGAGGAGAGCAGGTTGAAGTGCTGGAAGACCATGCCGATGCGGTTGCGGGCCCGGCGCAGTTCCTTGCCCGCGCGGGCGCCGCGGCCCGCCAGGGCGGTGAGGTCCTGACCGGCGACGGTCACGGTGCCGGAGGTGGGGCGCTCCAGGAGGTTGACGCAGCGGATCAGGGAGGACTTGCCGGCGCCGGACTGGCCGATGACGCCGTACACCTCGCCTTCGCGGACGTGCAGGTCGACTCCGTCGAGGGCGGTTACTTCACGACCGCGTGAGCGGTAGACCTTGGTGAGGCCGGAAGTGGTGATCACAGGGGTTTCCGTCACTGTCGAGTGCGCGGCGCGGGGTGGCCGGGCACGGGGCATTCGTTCGGAACGCGGCACGGTTCTCGCGGTGGTGGTGCGGTGGAACCGGAGGACGTGTGCGCGGGGCGGGCTCGCTTCCTACGTCGACTTGTCGACTCCGTCGGGACCGGGTCAAACGGTTCCGTCGATCAGGAGCGCGGCACAGCGGCTTCGCTTCGGGGCGCGAGGCTCTTCAGTGGTGCGGGGGCCCTCAGAAGGCGCACATTCGACACATACAACGAGCACCGGGCGTCGTGATCGCCTCGGTCGCAAGGGTGCGGCTGCTCGTCGTGGTCATGGGCCCAAGTAAAACACGCGTGAGGTCGCTGTCCACCACCGCTGTCCGTATACCGGACAGCGGTGGGACGGCTGCGAACGCCGGGGACGGACGGTTCAGCCGGCGATCTCGATCTCCACGCCGCCCGTCGTGGCCTGCGCGGACACGGCGGAGAGGTCCTTCACGACTACGTCGGCGAGGCCGTCGGAGAGCTCCGACGCCTGGTGGGTTGTGGTCAACGCCACGGTCTTCATGCCCGCGGCCCGGCCCGCCTGCAGGCCCGCGGGCGCGTCCTCGAAGACGACGCAGCGGGCGGGGTCGACGCCGAGCTTGTCGGCGGCGAGGAGGAAGGGCTCCGGGTCGGGCTTGCCGCGCGTGATGTCGTCGGCGGCGATGACGAGGCCGGGGCGCAGACCCACCTCGGCGAGCCGGGCCTCGCCCAGGGCGCGGGTCGCGGAGGTCACCACGGCCCAGCGGTCGGCGGGCAGCGACTCCAGGAGCTCGCGGGTGCCGGGCAGCAGGACGACGCCGCCCGCGACGTCGGAGACCTCCAGCTCCTCGATGCGGGCGACGGCCTCGGCGATCTTCTCCGGCGGCAGCAGATCGGCGGCGATCTCGGCGGCGGGGCGCCCGTGCAGCTCGACCGCGGCGAATTCCTCGGCGGTGATCCCGTACTCCTGCGCCCACCGCGACCAGCAGCGATACACCGACTCCATGGAGGAGATGAGGGTGCCGTCGTTGTCGAACAGGAGCGCGTCAGCATGGATCTTCATAGTCATCGAGCGTACGGGGCACCCCCGTGGGACGTGCAACGGGCCGAGGGCCGCGCGCAACGGGCCGAAGGCCCCGTAATAAAGTCACGGACATGCTTGTTGCCCTGACGATCGCGACCTCCGTGGCCGCGCTCGCCCTCGCCGCATGGTGCGGTTTCGCCGCCTACCGCGACCAGCCGACCAAGGACTGGCACTTCATCGGGATGGGCATCGTGACCCTCCTGGCCGCCGTCCAGCTGATCGCCGGAATCGTGCAGCTCGCCCGCGGCGAGCACGCGGACCAGGGCACGACGATCTTCGTGGCGTATCTGATCGGCGCTTTCGCCTGTGTGCCCGCGGCGGGCTTCATGTCCCTCGCCGAGCGCAGCCGCTGGGGCTCCCTGACGGTCGCCGCGGGCGGCGTGGTCCTCGCCGTGCTCGAAGTGCGGCTCTACGACATCTGGGGAGGCTGAGGTGACGGTGGGCGAAGAGAGCGAGCCCCGTGACACCCGCCAGAAGCTGATCACCGGTCCGGGCATCCTGCTGGTGTGGCTGTACGGCGTGATGGTGGTCGGCGCCGTGTCCCGCTCGGCCGTGCAGATCTCCACGGACTTCGACAAGGCCCCGCTCGCGTACTCGCTGTCGGCGGTCGCGGGGCTCGTCTACGGCTTCATCACGTACTCACTGGTGCGTGGCGGGACCACCGCCCGCACGGCGGCGCTGGTGTGCTGCGCCGCCGAGCTGGTGGGCGTGCTCGGCGTCGGGACCTGGACGCTGGTGGAGCCGTCCGCCTTCCCGGACGCCACGGTGTGGTCCGACTTCGGGATGGGCTATCTCTTCATCCCGGTGATCCTGCCCGTGACGGCGATCTTCTGGCTGAACAGGGCGCGGAAGGCGTCCGCGGGCTGAGCGGTTCCGCGCCCCTGACGGTCGGCTAGGCGCTGGTCACGTACGTCCCCGCGGCCACGTCCTTGGCGAGCGTCACCACCGTGAGGCGGTCGTCCACGCGCTGGCTGCTCACCGCCGCGTACCCGTGCTTCCTGTAGAGCTGCAGGTTCTGCTCGCTGCGGTGCCCCGTGAAGAGCTGGAAGCACTTGGCCGTGCCCGCGGCGCCGAGCCGCAGCTCGATCGCGTCGAGCAGGCGGCCGCCGAGGCCGTGCCGCTGCATCCTGGGGTGGACGATGAGCTTGCCGATCCGCGCCGTGCCGTCGGCGTCCACCGTGCCGCGCACGGATGCCACCACCTCGTCACCGAGCCGGGCCACCAGAACGGTGCCCGCGGCCAGCTCGCCCCTGAGGGACTCCAGGGACTGGGTCAGGGGTTCGATCGAGTAGTCGCCGTAGATCTCGGCCTCGCTCTGGTAGCAGAGGTACTGCAGTTTGAGGATCTGCTCCGCGGCGTCCTGGTCTTCTGCCGCCGCCACCGAGATGGTCACGCTCATGCCCATGTGTGCATGCCTCCCGCTCACCTGCTCCACCGGTTGTCTAACGCTCCATTCCCCACGGTGCAGGAGCCGCAACCTCCGCCGCCAGCATTCTGCGCAGGCATCCCAGGCATCGGGAACGTTCCGGTCCCAGACTCCCCTGTGACATTCCCAACTCCCCTGCGATTTCGCGGTAGGTGAGGTCCTTGGGAGACAGCAGTGCGGCCATGAGGCCGGGGCAGCGCCCGGGCAGCCTGCGCACCGCGGCGTGCAGGGTCCGGTCCCGGTCCGCGGACAGGGCGCGCTCCTCGGGCCCGCGCTCGGTGTCGTCGGCGGGCTCGGTCGCGTACGCCGCTTCCCGGCGGCTGGTGCGCCGGGTGCGGCGCGCCTCGGACTGCACGGCGCCGCGCAGCCACAGCGCGGGGTCGGCGGGCGGCCCCTCGGACTTCAGGCGCTCAAGGAGGCGCAGCCAGACGGCCTGCTCGAGGTCGCCGGGGTCCGTGCCGGAGCCGAGCGCCTCCGCGGACGCCTCGGCGGCGAGCAGCGGGCGCAGGGTGGGGATGAGCGCGGGGATGAGGTCGTTCGTCATGCCCGGCGGGACGCGGCCGCTCCGGTACGAGGTTTCCGGAGCGGCCGCCTCTCACCCCAAACGGGGCCGTGACCTCACCGGTTGACGAAGTCCGCGGCCGCGAGCAGGGCGGTGTCGCAGTTGTCGGAGAAGATCCCGTCGATGCCCGTCTCGAAGTACGCCTTGAAGGCGCCGAAGGCGTCGCCGTAGGCGTTCGGGTCGGTGCCCTTCCTGAAGTTCGCGGGCAGGAAGGTGTTCTCGTTGCGCATCGTGTACGGGTGCAGGATCAGGCCCGCCGCGTGCGCGTCCTTGACCAGCGTGGTCGGGGTGCCGAGGCTGCCGTCGGCCTTCCGTGGGATGACCAGGTCGAGGGTCGGGCCGATGCCCTGTGCGAAGCCCGCCATCCACTCCAGGCCCTCGGGCTTGATGAGGTCGGCGACGGTGCGCGGGTCGCCCGCCTCGACGAAGTCCCAGGGGCGGGAGTTCGCGGTGGACAGGAGCACGACGCGGGGCCCGGAGACCAGCTTGGCCAGCCGCTGGATGCTGCTGGGCTCGAAGGACTGCAGGAAGTTCGGCGAGTTCTTCTTGTGGCGGCCGAAGCGGCGCAGGAGCTTCGCGAGGGGCTCCTCCAGGCCGAGGCCCAGCTTGCGGAAGTACGTGGGGTGCTTGGTCTCGATGTGCAGCCAGACCGGCTTGCCGCGCTTGCGGCCCTCCTTCTCCGCCCAGCGGAGGACCTCTTCGAGGGTGGGGACGTCCCAGCGGCCGTCGTAGAGGGTGTTGCGCTGGCGGGTGCCGGGGATGCGCTCCTTGGCGCGCAGCGTCTTCAGCTCGGCGAGCGTGAAGTCCTCGGTGAACCAGCCGGTGAGCGAGGCTCCGTCCACGGACTTGGTGGTCTTGCGGGACGCGAACTCGGGGTGTGCCGAGACGTCCGTCGTCGCGGTGATGTCGTTCTCGTGACGGCATACGAGATGGCCGTCCTTGGTGGGCACCACGTCCTGCTCGATGACGTGCGCGCCCATGTCGAGGGCGAGCTGGTACGAGCCCAGGGTGTGTTCCGGCCGATAGCCGCTGGTGCCCCGGTGCGCGACGACCGTCGGCACCGGCAGGGACTTGTATCCGCCATGCCCGCCGTGCCCGCCGCCGTGCCGCTCGTCGGCTCTTGCCACGCCGGGCAGTCCGACCGCGGCGGTGCCCGCACCGAGGATCGCCGCCCCCAGTAGCGCTCGGCGCCCCGGGCTCGTCCCCGGCCGCTGCTGACCCGATTCCTGCGTCGCCATTGGCGCTCCTCCCGATGTCCCACTGCTTTGCACCTGACAAAGCGGGACCGATCGTAGGTGGCCGGGAGTGACGTGTGGGAGACCCCTGAAGGAACGGCGGGATGACGCGGCGTGGCGAGTGGGCGCACCATGGGAAGGGCGGCCTCCATTCGGCGGCCGCCACGCAGAGCGAAGTGTGCGCGTGACAAGGACCACTACTTCGGGCCACAGCATCCCCACGGGGATACGGTCGTCACACAGGCGACAACCTTGGGCAACACCGCACAGAATCAGGTCAACACTGCGTATCGAGTCCATGAACCCGATGTGCAAACGGCAGTGGCCCGCGAGTATCGTCCTCACCTGCATTTACTCGTCGTCGACCCGTTGACACCGGAGGGCCTGTTGTCCCGTCTAGCGCTCATCAAGGCAGTGCTCGGACCGATCTTGCGCCTGATGTTCCGCCCACGGGTAGAAGGCGCCGAGAACATTCCGGGTACCGGGCCCGTCATTCTGGCCGGAAACCATCTGACGTTCATCGACTCGATGATCATGCCGCTGGTGGCCAACCGTCCGGTGTACTTCATCGGCAAGGACGAGTACGTCACCGGCAAGGGCCTCAAGGGCCGCCTCATGGCGTGGTTCTTCACGGGCGTCGGCATGATCCCCGTGGACCGTGACGGCGGGCGCGGCGGTGTCGCGGCGCTGATGACCGGTCGGCGCATTCTGGACGACGGCAAGGTCTTCGGCATCTACCCCGAGGGCACGAGGTCTCCCGACGGGCGGCTGTACCGGGGTCGTACGGGCATCGCCCGGCTCACCCTCATGACGGGTGCGCCCGTCGTCCCCTTCGCGATGATCGGCACGGACAAGCTCCAGCCCGGCGGCAAGGGCCTGCCGCGGCCCGGCAAGGTGACGGTCCGCTTCGGCGAGGCGATGGAGTTCTCGCGGTACGACGGGATGGGCCGCGACCGCTATGTGCTGCGGGCGGTGACGGACTCCGTGATGACGGAGGTCATGCTGCTGTCCGGGCAGGAGTACGTGGACATGTACGCCACGAAGGCGAAGGCGGCGTAGCCGCTCGGTAACGGTTCTTACGGTGCGCCCGCACCGGGGCTGGGGTCTTCCCCGGCGCCGGGGCGGGCGTTCCCGTTTCCGCGCTCGGCGCGCAGGGTTGCCGGTCCTTCGGCTGCGGGTGGTGGGGGCTTGTCGCGCAGTTCCCCGCGCCCCTGAATGCCACCGCGGCCCGGCTCCTCGGGTGCGGGCCGCATGTGGCTTGTCGCGCAGTTCCCCGCGCCCCTGGGGCGGACCGCTCAGGTCACCCGTCTCCTGACGCCCCGTCGTGCCCCGTCAGGGGCGCGGGGAACTGCGCGAGCGGCCACAGCGGGGCCGCGGACGCACGACGGCGGGGGCTGACCTCAGTGCTCTACGCCGTCCTCCAGTTTCTGGTGCTTCAAGAGGAACCACGCCGCCGCTGCCGTGGCCAGGAGGACTGCCGCGCCTACGCCCGCCGCCAGGCGGAGGCCGTCGACGAAGGCCGATTGGGCTGCCGAGAGGAGTACGTCCGCCTGGGCGGACGGGAGGGTCGCCGTGGACTCCACCGCGCCGCCCAGTGATTCGTGCGCGGCCGACGCCACCTCGGCGGGGGTGCCGGGTGGGGCCGTGAAGTCGCGGTAGACGCCGGTGACGATGGAGCCGAGCAAGGCGATGCCGAGGGCCGCCCCCAGTTCGTACGCCGTCTCGGAGACCGCGGAGGCCGCGCCCGCCTGTTCCTTGGGGACACTGGAAAGGATGACGTCGGCGGTCACGGTGAACGAGAAGCCCGCGCCGATACCGACGACCAGGAGCGAGGCGCCGAGGAGCGGATAGCCGGTGCTCTGGTCGAGCGCCGTGAGCACGGCGAGTGAGAGTCCCACCGCCGCCAGGCCGCCCGCCACGACGATCCGTACCGAGAACCGCCGCGCCACCATGCCCGCGATCAGCCCCGCGCCCACCGCGCCCACCGCGGCGGGCAGTTCGGCGAGGCCCGCCTCGAACGGCCGTCTGCCCTGCACGAGCTGCAGGAACTGGGAGAGGAAGAAGACCAGGCCGGAGAGGCCGAGGACGGTCAGCAGGTCGGCGAGGACCGCCCCGGAGAACCCGCGGTTGCGGAAGAGCCGCATGTCCAGGAGGGGTGCGGGGAGGGTGAGCTGGCGGCGTACGAACCAGACGAGCGCGGAGACACCCACGACCGCGGACGCGGCGACGTCCCAGCGCAGTCCGTGCGCGGCCGCCTCCTTGATGGCGTACACGACGGCGATCATGCCGATGAGGGAGAGCACGACGCTGATCAGGTCCCAGGGACCGGGCGCCGGGTTCTTGGACTCGGGCAGGAACTTGATGCCGACCAGTACGAGCACGGCCATCACCGGCAGGTTGATCAGGAAGACCGAGCCCCACCAGAAGTGTTCGAGCAGGAAGCCGCCGACGACGGGCCCGACGGCGGCGCCCGCGGACGCCATGGCGCCCCAGATGCCGACCGCGAGGCTGCGCTCGCGCGGGTCGTGGAAGATGTTGCGGATCAGGGCCAGCGTCGACGGCATCAGCGTCGCGCCCGCGACACCGAGCAGGGCGCGGGCCAGGATCATCAGCTCGGGGCTGGTGGCGTAGGAGTTGAGGACCGACACCGCGCCGAAGGCGACGGCTCCGGTGAGCAGCAGCTTCTTGCGGCCGATGCGGTCGCCGAGGCTGCCCATGGAGACGAGCAGGCCCGCGATGACGAACGAGTAGACGTCGCCGATCCACAGCAGCTGGGTGCCGGACGGCTTGAGGTCCTCGCTGATGTACGGCGTGGCCAGGCCGAGCACGGTCGCGTCGACGGCGACCAGGAGCACGGCCAGGGCGAGCACGGCGAGCGCGAGCCAGCGGCCGGGGCTGCGCTCCACCTCGGGCGCCGCGGCCTCCTTGTGGATGCTGGTCATGATTCCACTCTCCGCTGCGCGCCGCCGATCAGCAGCTCGGCGATCATGTACGAGAAGTCGTTGGCGGCCACCCGGCCGTCCTGGACGGCCCAGGCGCCGGAGCCGATGAGGCCGTAGAACGCCTCGGTGAGCCAGGCGGGGGTCAGGTCGATGCGGAACTCGCCGTTCTCCTGGCCGCGCCGGAAGAGGGCGGCGAGCCGGTCGTCGATGCGGGACCAGCCGCCGTTCTGCGCGTCGCCCTCGAAGAGCTGGTTCTCGGTGTACAGGAAGGCGAGCAGGCCCGCGGCGGGTTCGATCTCCTTCACCAGGCGCCGCAGCGCGTCGCTCACGCTGCCCTCGTCGAGCCGGGCCCTGAGGAGGGCGCCTTCGCACTCCTGGAGGCCGAGCTCTTCGAGGGCGCGCACGAGCGCGTCGCGGCCCGCGAAGTGGCGGTGGAGGGTCGCCCTGCTGATGCCCGCGGCACGGGCGACCTCGTCCATCGTGGAGGTGGCTTTGCGGGTGAGCAGGGCCGCGGCGCTGCGCAGGACCTGGTCTCGATCGACTGACATGAGACAACCATAAGCCGCGTGAGACATCTTTGTCTCACGCGTTTTATGGACGTGCCCCGTCTGGCGGCCGTCGGCCGTTCAGCGGTCGTCAGTTCCAGGGCAGCCGCGCGCGGCCCTCCCAGTACGCCGCGGGGTCCTGCACGAGCCCCACGAGCCGCTCCACCTGCCCGGCGTCCAGGTCGACGGCGGCGGCGTGCAGGTTGGAGACCAACTGGACCGAGGTGGCCGCGCCGGACAGGACCACGCCCGCCCACGGCTCGGCCAGCAGGACGGCGAGCGCCACCGCGTCGCAGCCCAGGCCCGTCTCCTCGGCGACCTCGCGCAGCGCGGTGGGCGCGTAAGGATCGGCGAGGCGGCCGTTGGCCAGGCCTTCCTTGACGAGCACGGTGAGCCCCGCGTCGTGCGCCTCGGCGAGTGCGGGCCCGGCCGAGGTCTCCAGGATGTTGTACGTCGCCTGGACGGTGCGGAAGAGCGGCTCACCGTCGACGGTCACGGCGAGGGCGGCCCGGATCGCGGCGGCCTGCTCGGGGCCGCTGACGGAGAGGCCGACGGTGACGCCCTCGGCCGCGAGCTCGGCGAGGCGGGCGTGCAGGTCCTTGTCGGTGAGCGCCGGGCTCTCGGGCGTCACGGAGTGCACCTGGTAGAGGTCGAGGCGGTCGCCGAGGAGTTCGGCGGTCTCGGCGCGCTGGCGGGCGTACGCAGCCGGGCTGTGGTCCTTGACCTCGTGCGGGCCCTCGGCGTCGGTGCGCCAGGCCGCCGTGTAGGTGTAGCCCCACTTGCTGCCGATGACGACATCACTGATGTCGGGCCTGGCGTTCAGCCAGTCGGCGAGGAATTCCTCGGAGCGGCCGTACGACCTGGCCACGTCGATGTAGCGGACCCCCGACGCGTAGGCGGCGTCGAGGAGTTCGAGGGTGCGTTCGCGCAGGGCCTCGACGCTGCGGGACGGTGGCAGGTCGGTGTCGCGGCCGAGCGTGATGTAACCGGGCCTGCCGACGGCGGCGAGACCGAGCCCTATGTGCGCGGTCGGGGTCGTGGCTGCGGCCAGCCTGGCGAAGGGCATCGCGGGCTCCTCGTTGTAGGGGGTTCCCCGTCAACGTAACCCGCGATGCCCTTTTGTCACCCGAGGCGGCCGGACACCTCTGGGCGTGTCACTTGCGGGCGACGGCCCATTCCTGCTGGACCGACAGGTCCGCCTTGACGTCGGCGAGCTGCTCGGCGACGGCCGAGGGGGCGGTGCCGCCGCGGCCCTTGCGGGAGGCGAGCGCGCCCGGCACGTTCAGGACGGTGCGCACCTCGGGGGTGAGGTGCTCGGAGATCTTGGCGAACTGGTCGTCGGTGAGGT
This sequence comes from Streptomyces sp. NPDC004732, assembly GCF_040609235.1. Lineage (NCBI taxonomy): Bacteria > Bacillati > Actinomycetota > Actinomycetes > Kitasatosporales > Streptomycetaceae > Streptomyces > Streptomyces sp. NPDC004732. Next base: position 388,664 of record NZ_JBEXJR010000006.1, on the reverse strand, counting down.
CGTCGAGCTCCTTGCCCTCGGCCTCGGCGACCTTCACGCACTCGCCCGCGACCTCGTGCGCGACACGGAACGGCACGCCCTGCTTGACCAGCCACTCGGCGATGTCGGTGGCGAGCGAGAAACCGGCCGGGGCCAGCTCCGCCATGCGCTCGCGGTGGACGGTGAGCGTCGCCATCATGCCGGTGAAGGCGGGGAGCAGGATCTCCAGCTGGTCGCAGGAGTCGAAGACGGGCTCCTTGTCCTCCTGGAGGTCGCGGTTGTACGCGAGCGGGAGGGCCTTGAGGGTGGCCATGAGGCCCGTCAGATTGCCGATGAGGCGGCCGGACTTGCCCCGCGCCAGCTCGGCGATGTCCGGGTTCTTCTTCTGCGGCATGATCGACGAGCCGGTCGAGAAGGCGTCGTGGAGGGTGACGAAGGAGAACTCCTTCGTGTTCCAGATGATGATCTCCTCGGCGATCCGGGAGAGGTTCACGCCGATCATCGCGGTGATGAAGGCGAACTCCGCGACGAAGTCGCGGGAGGCCGTCCCGTCGATGGAGTTGGCCGAAGAGCCGTGCTCGAAGCCGAGCTCCGCGGCGACCGCCTGCGGGTCGAGGCCGAGCGAGGAACCGGCCAGCGCGCCGGAGCCGTACGGCGACACGGCCGTCCGGGTGTCCCACTGGCGCAGCCGCTCCGCGTCCCGGGACAGCGACTGGACGTGCGCGAGGACGTGGTGCGCGAAGAGGACGGGCTGGGCGTGCTGGAGGTGGGTGCGCCCCGGCATGGCGACGTCGGGGTGCGCCTCGGCGAGGCCCACGAGCGCGTCCTGGAACTCGGCGAGCAGGCCGCCGATGATCCGTGCGTGGTCGCGCAGGTACATCCGGAAGAGCGTCGCCACCTGGTCGTTGCGGGACCGCCCGGCCCGCAGCTTGCCGCCCAGATCCGGGCCGACCCGCTCCAGCAGGCCCCGCTCCAGGGCCGTGTGGACGTCCTCGTCGGCGATGGTGCCGACGAAGGATCCTTCGGCCACGTCGGCCGCGAGCCGGTCGAGCCCGGCCAGCATGCCGGTCAGCTCGTCCGCGGTGAGCAGGCCCGCCGTGTGGAGCACGCGTGCGTGGGCCCGGGAACCGGCGATGTCGTACGGCGCGAGGCGCCAGTCGAAGTGGACCGATGCCGACAGCTTCGCCAGGGCCTCTGCGGGTCCGTCGGCGAACCGTCCGCCCCAGAGCCGGACGTCACCGCCGTTGTTGCTGCTCACTGCACGTGCTCCTCAAGGCTGTTGCTGGACATGCGGGTGGCGCGGGGTCGCGTCGGGTCAGGCCCGCGTACCGCGCCGTGCGGCGATCTTCGCGGAAAGACCGAAGATCTCGATGAAGCCCTGCGCCTTGGACTGGTCGAACGTGTCGCCCGAGTCGTAGGTGGCGAGGTGGAAATCGTAGAGGGATTCGCTGGACCTGCGGCCCGTGACGACGGCGCGGCCGCCGTGCAGGGTCATCCGGATGTCGCCGGTGACGTACTGGTTCGCCTCGTTGACGAAGCCGTCCAGGGCGCGCTTGAGCGGGGAGAACCACAGGCCGTCGTAGACCAGCTCGCCCCAGCGCTGCTCGACCTGGCGCTTGTAGCGGGCCAGTTCGCGCTCGACCGTGACGTTCTCCAGCTCCTGGTGGGCGGTGATGAGGGCGAGGGCGCCCGGAGCCTCGTACACCTCACGGGACTTGATGCCCACGAGGCGGTCCTCGACCATGTCGATCCGGCCGATTCCCTGGGCGCCCGCGCGCTCGTTGAGCTGCTTGATCGCCTGGAGGACGGTGACGGGCCTGCCGTCGAGGGCGACCGGGACGCCTGCCTCGAAGGAGATGACGACCTCGTCGGCCTCGCGCGGCTCGGCGGGGTTCGAGGTGTACTCGTAGATGTCCTCGATCGGCGCGTTCCAGATGTCCTCCAGGAAGCCCGTCTCGACGGCGCGTCCGAAGACGTTCTGGTCGATGGAGTACGGGGACTTCTTGCTGGTGGCGATCGGGAGCTGCTTCTCCTCGCCGAAGGCGATGGCCTTGTCCCTGGTCATCGCGTAGTCCCGGACCGGGGCGATGCACTTGAGTTCCGGGGCGAGGGCGACGATCCCGGCCTCGAACCGCACCTGGTCGTTGCCCTTGCCGGTGCAGCCGTGGGCGACCGTGGAGGCGCCGTGCTTCTCGGCGGCGGCCACCAGGTGCTTGACGATCGCGGGCCGCGAGAGGGCGGAGACCAGCGGATAACGGTCCATGTAGAGGGCGTTGGCCTTGATCGCCGGGAGGCAGTACTCCTCGGCGAACTCGTCCTTGGCGTCGGCGACCTCGGCCTCCACGGCACCGCAGGCGAGCGCGCGCTTGCGGATGACGTCGAGGTCTTCGCCGCCCTGGCCGACGTCGACCGCGACGGCGATGACTTCGGCGCCCGTCTCCTCGGCGATCCAGCCGATGGCGACGGAGGTGTCCAGACCGCCCGAGTAGGCGAGTACGACGCGCTCGGTCACGGGGCCCTCCCTGGATGCGTGTGTTCATTTGCTGCTATGCATGAGTATGCAGTGCTCCGTATGTTTCGTCAATGTGGTGCCCGCCGAGAGGCCCCCTGAAGTCGTTAGACAGCCAAAGGATCCCTGGCCGATAATCCCCAGCCATGGGAAAGACGCATGAACGCATAGACGGCAGGCTCCGCACCTTCATCGAGGCGCAGCCGATGTTCTTCACGGCGACCGCGCCCCTCTCCGACGACGGCACGATCAACCTCTCCCCCAAGGGCCTCAAGGGCTCCTTCGCGATCCTCGACGAACAGCGCGTCGCCTACCTGGACTTCGCGGGCAGCAACGCCGAGACCGTCGCCCACCTGAGGGAGAACGGCCGCATCACTCTCATGTGGTGCGCCTTCGAGGGGCCGCCGAACATCGTGCGGGTGCACGGCCGCGGTGAGCCCGTCTTCCGCGACGACCCCCGCTTCACCGAGCTGCTCGGCCATTTCCCCGGCATCGACCCGACACCGCACGGCCTGCGCGCCGTCATCGTCGTGACGGCCGACCTCATCCGCGACACCTGCGGATACGCGGTGCCCTTCATGACGTACGACGAAGACCGCGACCTGCACGGCAAGCGCTTCGCGCGCGAGGACGACGCGTCGCTCAGCGCATACTTCACGAAGAAGGACCACATCGCGCAGAGCATCGACGGCCTCCCCGGCCTCCCGCTGCCTCTCCCGCCCACTCCGGCCCAGCCCTCCGTGTAGCGACCACATATCGAGACGGGGTTGCACGCGCACAGGGCCGGGGCGTTGCATCGCGCCGTGCAACCCGAACAGACGAGCGCCGAAGCGCGGACGACCGCAGACCCCAAGCCCCCCACCGGCGGGACGGGGGCTGCCGACAAGGCGGCCCGCCGCGCCGTCACCGTCTTCCCCGTCCTCGTACTGGCCGCGGGCGCGCTCGGGCTCGCCACCCCCGACACCTTCGAGGGCTGGGGAACGAACGTCCCGTACCTGCTGGGCGTGGTGATGTTCTGCATGGGCCTGACCATGACCCCGCTCGACTTCCAGGGCGTGGTCAAGCGGCCCTGGGCCGTCGCGCTCGGCCTGGTCGCCCACTACGTGATCATGCCGGGCCTCGGCTGGCTGATCGCCCACGCGCTCGGTCTGTCACCTCAGTTGGCGGCCGGTGTGATCCTGGTGGGCTGCGCGCCGAGCGGCACCGCGTCCAACGTCGTGACCTTCCTGGCACGCGGCGACGTGGCCCTTTCCGTGTCGGTCGCCACCGTCTCGACCGTCCTCGCGCCGCTGATCACACCGCCGCTGACGCTGCTGCTCGCGGGCGAGTACCTGCCGGTCGACGCGGGCTCGATGGTCACGGACATCTTCAAGACCGTCCTGCTCCCGGTCATCGCGGGACTGCTCGTGCGCCTGCTCTTCGGCCGGTACGTCGACCGGGTGCTCGGCGCGCTGCCGTGGCTGTCGGCCCTGACCATCGCCGCCATCGTGGCGATCGTCGTCGCGGGCAGCGCGGAGGCGATCAAGTCGGCCGCGGCGCTGGTGTTCCTCGCGGTGTTCCTGCACAACGGCCTCGGCCTCGCGCTGGGCTACGGCGCGGGCAAGCTGGCCCGGCTCGGCCCACCGGCCTCCCGCGCGATGGCCTTCGAGGTGGGCATGCAGAACTCGGGCCTGGCAGCCTCACTGGCCACGGCCCACTTCAGCCCGCTTGCGGCCCTGCCCGCGGCCGTGTTCTCCGTGTGGCACAACGTTTCGGGGGCGTTGGTGGCGGCTTGGATGTCTTACCGGGCGCGGCGGGGCGAGCAGCGGTCCACCGAGCGGCCCTGAGCCTGGCGCCCAGCCCGTCAGGAACCGGAAACGCCCGCGTGCCACCTTCCGGCAGGCGGGTGCAACCTGAGCTTCGACGTATCAGAAGGAGCGGGGTCGGGGTCGGGGTTACTCAACGGCTTGCGCACCCAGACTCCGTCACGGCAGACCATGCTGTGCAAAGGCGTGCGGATGACCCACTCGCCCTCGTCGGCACAGGGCTCGTCCTCGGCCGGTCCCGGTGGCCAGACCCACTCGCGCTCGTCACCGTGCGGAAAGCACTTCACCAGGGACCCGTGCCGGGTCACGCCCCGGCTGTCCCGCGGCGTGCAGGTCGGCCCTCCCCAGCCTCTCGACCGTTCGAAACGGGGCGTCATGGTGACGGTGGGCGTCGGGCGCGACGTGGGCCGCTCGGGGCAGCTCGTCGGCTGACCGGCGGGCGGGGTGCCCTCGACGAAGGTGAAGTCCGCGTAACACTTCACCTCGAAGCGGCCCCCGTTGCCGCCGGACGCGGAGGGCTTCGCCTCACCGGCGCGTGTGGCGGGTGTGCCGCCGTCGGTCCCGCACGAAGTGACCGACAGCAGCGCGGCCCCGCAGGCGACGGTGAGGAAGCGTAAGGAACGCTTGCGTCTTCCACTCATGCGGTGAACCGTAGGGCGCGGGACGTACGCGGCGGAAGGCCGTGACCCCCGTGTTCCGTGACCCTAGTGTTCGTTGGAGGCCAGGCGCAGCAAGTGGTCCGCCAGTGCCTGACCCCCCGTCGGCTCCCTGCTGATCAGCATCAGCGTGTCGTCGCCCGCGATCGTGCCGAGGATGTCGTGCAGTTCGGCCTGGTCGATCGCGGAGGCCAGGAACTGGGCCGCGCCCGGGGGCGTGCGCAGGACCACGAGGTTTGCCGAGGCCTCCGCGGAGATCAGGAGTTCCGCGGAGAGGCGCCGCATCCGCTCCTCCTTGGCCGACTCGCCCAGCGGTGCGCGCGGGGTGCGGAAACCGCCCTCGCTCGGGACCGCGTAGATGAGGTCGCCCTCTGCGTTGCGGATCTTCACCGCGTTCAGCTCGTCCAGGTCCCGGGAGAGCGTCGCCTGAGTGACCGTCAGGCCGTCGTCGGCGAGCAGCTTCGCCAGCTGGCTCTGGGAGCGCACCGGCTGCCGGTTGAGGATGTCCACGATCCGGCGGTGACGTGCGGTGCGGGTCTGTGGCACGGCGGGACCCGCGTGGTCGGCGTGCTCGTTGCCTTGCGCCTGGCTCATCGTCGTCTCATTCTCCGGATCGTTCGTCCCCGTCGGCTTCAAGAGCCTTGTTCAGGATGCCGGGCAGGGCCCCGAGGAATGCGTCCACCTCGTCGTCGCGCACGTTCAGCGGTGGCATCAGCCGTACGACATCGGGGGCGGGCGCGTTCACGAGGAAGCCGGCGTCCTGGGCCACCTGCTGCGCCCGCGGCGCGAGCGGCTCGGTGAGCACGATACCCAGCAGGAGCCCCGAGCCCCTTACATGCCGTACGAGCGGGTGTCCCAGTGACTCGATTCCGTCGCGGAGCTTCTCGCCCGCCCGCTTGGTGTTGTCGAGGAGCCCCTCGGCCTCGATGGTGTCGATCACGGCGCGGCCCGCGGCGCACGCGACGGGGTTCCCGCCGAACGTCGTGCCGTGGTGACCGGGCTTGAAGAGGTCGGCCGCGGCGCCGAACGCGACGGTCGCGCCGAGCGGGAGCCCGCCGCCGAGACCCTTCGCGAGCGTGACGATGTCGGGCTGTACGCCGTCCTGCGCCAGATACTCGAACCAGTGTCCGGTGCGGCCGATTCCGGTCTGCACCTCGTCCAGGACGAGGAGCGTCCCGGTGGCCGCGGTGATCTCCCGGGCCGCCTTGAGGTAGCCCGCGGGCGGCACGACGACACCGTTCTCGCCCTGGGTCGGCTCGATGATGACGAGGGCGGTCTCGGTGGTGACGGCCGCGCGCAGGGCCGCCACGTCGCCGTAGGGGACGTGTGTGACGTCGCCGGGCAGCGGCAGGAACGGCTCCTGCTTGCCGGGCTGGCCGGTGAGGGCGAGCGCGCCCATGGTCCGCCCGTGGAAGCCGCCCTCGGTGGCGACCATGTGCGTACGGCCGGTCAGCCGCCCGAGCTTGAACGCGCCCTCGTTGGCCTCGGCGCCGGAGTTGCAGAAGTACACCCGGCCCTCGCGGCCGAAGAGTTGCAGCAGCTTCTCGGCGAGCGCGACGGGCGGCTCGGCGACGAAGAGGTTGGAGACGTGGCCGAGGGCGCTGATCTGGGTGCTCACGGCCTCGACGATCGCGGGGTGGGCGTGGCCGAGCGCGTTGACCGCGATGCCGCCGACGAAGTCGAGGTACTCCTTGCCGTCGGCGTCCCACAGCTTGGTGCCCGCGCCGCGCACCAGGGGCAGCCTCGGCGTGCCGTAGTTGTCCATGAGTGCGTCCCGCCAGCGCGCGGTCAGCTCCTGGTTGCTCATGACTCCCCCTGTCCGTCGGGCACGACCATCGTGCCGATTCCTTCGTCGGTGAAGATCTCCAGCAGGATCGAGTGCTGGACGCGTCCATCGATCACGCGGGCCGTCTCGACGCCGTTGCGCACGGCGTGCAGACAGCCCTCCATCTTCGGGACCATGCCGCTGGCCAGCTCGGGCAGGAGCTTCTCCAGCTCGGTGGCGGTGAGGCGGCTGATGACCTCGTCGCTGTTCGGCCAGTCCTCGTAGAGCCCCTCGACGTCGGTGAGGACCATCAGGGTTTCGGCATCCAGCGCCGCAGCGAGTGCCGCAGCCGCCGTATCAGCATTGACGTTGTAGACATGGTGATCGTCCTGGGAGCGGGCGATCGAGGAGACGACCGGGATGCGGCCGTCGGCGAGCAGCGCCTCGATGGCGCCGGTGTCGATCTCGGTGATCTCGCCGACCCTGCCGATGTCGACCAGCTCGCCCTCGATGCGGGGCTGGTGCTTGGTGGCGGTGATGGTGTGCGCGTCCTCGCCGGTGAGGCCGACGGCGAGCGGGCCGTGCTGGTTGAGCAGGCCGACGAGCTCGCGCTGCACCTGTCCGGCGAGCACCATGCGTACGACGTCCATGGCGTCCTCGGTGGTGACGCGCAGGCCCGCCTTGAACTCGCTGACGATGCCGTGCCGGTCGAGGGCCTTGCTGATCTGCGGTCCGCCGCCGTGCACGACGACGGGCTTGAGGCCCGCGTGGTGCAGGAAGACGACGTCCTGGGCGAACGCGGCCTTCAGCTCCTCGTCGACCATGGCGTTGCCGCCGAACTTGATGACGACGGTCTTGCCGCGGTGCCTGGTCAGCCAGGGCAGCGCCTCGATGAGGGTCTGGGCCTTGGGGAGCGCGGTGTGCTTGCGCGCGGTGGGAGTGCTCATGAGCTGTACGCGCTGTTCTCGTGGACGTAGTCGGCGGTGAGGTCGTTGGTCCAGATCGTCGCGGTCTCGGCACCGGCCGCCAGGTCTGCGGTGATGACGATCTCCCGGTAGCGCATGTCGACGAGCTCGCGGTCCTCGCCCACGGAACCGTTCTTGCAGACCCAGACGCCGTTGATGGCGACGTTCAGGAGGTTCGGGTCGAAGGCGGCGGAGGTCGTGCCGATGGCGGAGAGCACCCGGCCCCAGTTGGGGTCCTCGCCGTGCAGGGCGCACTTGAGGAGGTTGTTGCGGGCGATGGAGCGGCCCACCTCGACGGCGTCGGCCTCGCTCGCGGCGTTGACCACGTCGACCTTGATGTCCTTGCTCGCGCCCTCGGCGTCGCCGATGAGCTGCCGTCCCAGGTCGGCGCAGACCTCGCGGACGGCCTCGGCGAACTCGGCGTACTCCGGGGCGACTTCGGCGGCTCCGGAGGCCAGCAGCAGCACGGTGTCGTTGGTCGACATGCAGCCGTCGGAGTCGACGCGGTCGAAGGTGAGCCGGGTGGCGTCCCGCAGCGCCCGGTCCAGGACGTCGGCCTCAAGGTCGGCGTCCGTGGTCAGCACGACGAGCATCGTGGCGAGGCCGGGGGCGAGCATGCCCGCGCCCTTGGCCATGCCGCCGACGGTCCAGCCGTCCTTGGTGACCACGGACGTCTTGTGCACGCTGTCGGTGGTCTTGATGGCGATGGCGGCCTTCTCGCCGCCGTGCGCGGAGAGTTCACCGGCGGCCTTGTCGACGCCCGGCAGGAGCTTGTCCATGGGGAGGGTCACGCCGATGAGTCCCGTCGACGCGACGGCGACCTCGCCCGCGTTCGCGGAGAGCACGTCCGCCACCTTCTCGGCGGTGGCGTGCGTGTCCTGGAAGCCCTGGGGTCCCGTACAGGCGTTGGCGCCACCGGAGTTGAGGACGACCGCGGAGACCAGGCCGCCCTTGAGGACCTGTTCCGACCAGAGGACGGGGGCGGCCTTGACGCGGTTGGAGGTGAAGACGCCCGCGGCGGCAAGGCGGGGCCCGGTGTTGACCACGAGGGCCAGGTCCGGGTTGCCGTTCTCCTTGATGCCGGCGGCGATGCCCGCCGCCGTGAATCCCTTGGCTGCCGTCACACTCACGGCGCGACTCCGATCGTAGTGAGCCCGGTGGCCTCGTCGAGGCCGAGGGCGATGTTCATGCTCTGCAGGGCGCCGCCCGCGGTGCCCTTGGTCAGGTTGTCTATGGCGCTGATGACGATCACGCGCCCGGCCGTCTCGTCGTACGCGACCTGGATCTGCACGGCGTTCGAGCCGTACACGGAGGCGGTGGCGGGCCACTGTCCCTCGGGGAGCAGCCGCACGAACGGTTCGTCGGCGAACGCCTTCGCGTACGCGGCCCGCACGGACTCGGCCGTGACGCCCGCCTTGGCCTTCGCGCTGCAGGTGGCGAGGATGCCGCGGGGCATCGGGGCCAGGGTCGGCGTGAAGGAGACGGTGACGGGGGCGCCCGCGGCGGCGCTGAGGTTCTGGATCATCTCGGGCGTGTGGCGGTGGGCTCCGCCGACCCCGTACGGGGACATGTTCCCCATGACCTCGGAGCCGAGGAGGTGCGGCTTGGCCGCCTTGCCCGCGCCGGAGGTGCCGGACGCCGCGACGATCACCGCTTCGGGCTCGACGAGGTCCGCCGCGTACGCCGGGAAGAGGGCGAGGGAGACCGCGGTGGGGTAGCAACCGGGCACCGCGATGCGCTTGGACCCCGCGAGGGCGGTGCGGGCGCCGGGCAGCTCGGGGAGGCCGTAGGGCCACGTACCGGCGTGCGGGCTGCCGTAGAACTTCTCCCAGTCCCCCGCGTCCTGCAGCCGGAAGTCCGCGCCCATGTCGACGACGAGGACGTCCGGGCCGAGCTGCTCGGCGACGGCGGCGGACTGGCCGTGGGGCAGGGCGAGGAAGACGACGTCGTGCGGGCGGTCCTGCCCCGCGAGGACCTCCGGCGTGGTGGGCTCCAGGATCCGGTCGGCGAGCGGAAACAGATGCGGCTGCAGCGCGCCCAGGCGCTGGCCTGCGTTCGCATTGCCGGTGAGGGCGCCGATCTCGACCTCGGGGTGACCGAGCAGCAGACGCAGCAGCTCGCCGCCCGCGTACCCACTCGCCCCTGCCACTGCTGCGCGTACCCTCATGGAACCCTCCTCTTGGATGGCATGACTATACGTTTCGCCGCAGTTTTATGCAATCGCCGTGGGTTCTGGCGGCGCCGGAGGGAGCGCGGCCTGCTCCGAGGGTGGGCGGAGAACCGTTGCCGGTCCGCCCCGCGTCCTTGTCGGGAACGGAACCGGAACGTACAGAAGGCTCGCTCCATGCCCACACAGCACGACCGCACGGCGCCACCGACAGACGGCAGCCCGGAACGCGGCGGCACCGCCACCACGTTCGCCGTTCTCCGACGCCACCAGGGCACTCTGGCGAGCGCGACGGCACGCGTCGTCGGCCTGTCCGGACTCGCCTGGCTGCTGCTGACGGCCGCGATATTCGCGCTCGCCTGGCCCGTCTTCACGCAGATGCGGAACCAACGTCTCTATTACAAGTACCTGGAGGACCCCTACCTGCACGACGGCAGCGACCTGACGCTGGTCACCCTGTGGACGCTCCCGCTCTTCCTGCTCCTCCTCGGCATCGGCAGCGCGGCCCTGCAGACCGTGTGCTCCCGGACGGTCGCGGCGGAGACCCGAGGGGCCTCACCGGAGGACCCGTCACGTGCCGTGGTCCGCTCGCGGCGACGCGCGGTGCTCTCCGTGTACGCGCTGCGCGGGGTGATCGTGTGGTCCCTGCCGCTGGTCGCCTCGGTCGTGGCGTACCGGCTCACCGGCAGTCAGCTCGACACCCCGCTGCCCCTGGAACGCGGATCGCTGGCCTACGAGCTCGTCGATGCCTCCCCCATGGCCGCCCTGTTCGTCGCCGCGCTGCTGCGCCTCTCGCTCACCCTCGCCCCGGCCGCCGCGGCCGATGGCCTCGGCCCCCTCGCGGCCCTGCGCCGTTCCTGGTCGCTGACGTGGACGCGCGCGGGCCTGGTCCGCGTCCTCGCCTTCGCACTGCCGCTGGCCGCACTCACCGCCGGGCTCGTCCGCCTGGTGACGCAGCTCGCCCTGCCGCTGCGCCCCGCCGTGAGAACCCTCCTCGAAGACGCGACGGGCAACTTCTTCGCGGCGTACTACGCCGGGATCCTCGCGCCGGTCATCGTCGGCATCCTGGCCGCCGCGGCCGTGGTCCTCCCCCTCGCGTACACGGCCTTCGCGGCCCTCCACGAACGGCTGCGGTCGCGTGCCGAAGCACGGGGTTCGATGACGCAGTCCGGTTGAGGGGCCGGGCCGGGCGCCTGTCAGACCGCCGACCTGCCCTCCACCGCACGCCGCCGCAGCGACGGCGCAGTGAGTGCGGGCGGGGTCCAGACGCCGTCCGGGGGATAGATGTCGGTGCCGGGCGGGACGATCTCGTCGAGGCGGTCGAGGGTTGCGTCGTCCAGGGTCACGGATGCGCCCTTGAGCGTGGCGCGCAGTTGCTCCATCGTGCGCGGGCCGATGATCACCGATGTGACGGCCGGGTGCGCGAGCGGGAAAGCGATCGCCAACTCCGGCAGCGTGCAGCCCAGTTCCTCCGCCACGGCGACGAGCTCTTCAACGGCTTCCAGCTTCGCGGCGGTGCGTGGGGCCGAAGGGTCGAAGCGGTCCGGGTGCAGGGTGGGACGGCCGCTGCTCAGGTCGAGGTCCTGGCCCTTGCGGAAGCGCCCGGTCAGGAAGCCGGAGGCCAGCGGGGACCACGTCAGCACCCCCATGCCGAGGCGCTGGGCGACCGGCAGCACGTGCTTCTCGATGCCTCGGGCGAGCAGCGAGTACGGCGGCTGCTCGGTGCGGAACCGCTGGAGGCCGCGCCGGTCGGCCACGTGGTGCGCCTCGACGATCTCGTCGGCCGGGAACGTGGAGCAGCCGAACGCCCTGATCTTGCCCTGGCGCACCAGGTCGGTCAGGGCGGAGAGCGTCTCCTCGACGTCGGTCGTGTGGTCCGGCCGGTGCACCTGGTACAGGTCGATCCAGTCGGTGCCGAGGCGCCGCAGGCTCTCCTCGACCTCCTTGACGATCCAACGCCGCGAATTGCCGCCGCGGTTGGGGCCTTCGCCCATCGGGAAGTGGAACTTGGTCGCGAGCACGACGTCGTCGCGGCGGCCCTTCAGCGCCTTGCCGACGATCGTCTCCGACTCCCCCGCCGAGTACATGTCGGCGGTGTCGACGAAGTTGATCCCCTCGTCCAACGCGGCGTGGATGATGCGGGCGCAGTCGTCGTGGTCGCCGTTGCCGACATGGCCGAACATCATGGTGCCGAGGCAGTAGGGGCTGACCTCCATGCCGGTTCCGCCCAGAATGCGGTAGCGCATGCGACTCTCCTTGGAATTCGCCCACTTGGACGACGTGACCTTACGAGGTGGAGTGCGCTCCAGGGCAAGGGGAGACGCAGGTCACGTTCCGCCGTGTCACAGGGCGCCGGGCTGTCTCGTCTCGGGGGTGTAGCGACGGACGAACCCGAAGGAGCACCCCATGGACGCACGACTGAACTACATGGCCCAGCCCAACGCCGCCAAGGCGATCAAGCACTTCATCTCGGGGGCCAGGACGCTGCAGGAGTCGACCCTGCCGTCGGCGACGAAGGAGCTGGTGGCGCTCCGCGTCAGCCAGATCAACGGCTGCTCGGGCTGCATCGACATGCACACCAAGGAGGCCGCCCACGCGGGCGAGACCCCGTTGCGGCTGCACCTGGTGGCCGCGTGGCGGGAGGCGACGGTCTTCACCGAGGCCGAGCGTGCCGCGCTCGAACTGGCCGAGGAGGGCACCCGGGTCGCGGACGCGGCAGGCGGGGTCGACGACGCGGTGTGGGAGCGGGCCGCCAAGCACTACGACGAGGAGCAGCTCACCGCGCTGGTGGTCCACGTCGCGTTCATGAATATGGTGAACCGGCTCAACATCATCACTCGGCAGCCTGCGGGCGATTACGAGCCGGGGCAGATCCACTGATCGAGCGGGACATCGAGGACCGGGGGGCCATGTGAGCAAGGTCGAGGAGTTCGAGGAGCTGCGGCCGCTGCTGTTCTCCATCGCCTATCGGATTCTGGGGGGTGTGGGCGAGGCGGAGGACGCGGTGCAGGAGACATGGCTGCGCTACGACGCCTCGACGGCCTCGCCCACGTCGACCAAGGCCTATCTGTCCGCCGCGGTCACCCGGATCTCGATCGACGTGCTGCGTTCGGCGCGGGTGCGGCGGGAGCAGTACGTGGGGCCGTGGTTCCCCGAGCCGCTGCTCAACGACCCGTACCAGGATCCGGCGCGGTCGGTGGAGCTGGCCGAGTCGGTGTCGATGGCGGCTCTCGTCCTGCTGGAGCGGCTCAGTCCGCTGGAGCGGGCCGTGTTCGTGCTGCGGGACGTGTTCGGCTTCGAGTTCGAGGAGGTCGCCTCGGCGGTGGAGCGGTCGGAGGCGGCCTGCCGACAGCTCCTCGTGCGGGCGCGGCGGCACATGCAGGCCGGGCAGCCCCGGTTCGAGGCGGTCCGCAAGGAGCGGGAAGAGCTGGCGTCGCGCTTCTTCGCCGCGCTCAGCGAGGGCAACGTGGCCGGGCTGCAGGAACTGCTCGCCGCCGAGGTGTCGATGATCGGCGACAGCGGCGGCAACGGCCCGCAGCTGACCAAACCCCTCACGGGCGTGGACAGGGTGACCCGGGTGCTGGCGATGGCCTACCCGCGGATGGCCGAGATCGGCGTGACCTACGAGACGTACGAGATCAACAGCCGTCCCGGCGCGGTCTTCCGCGACCGCGACGGCAAGGTCATCCATACGCTGGGGCTGGACGTGGCCGACGGCCGGATCCGGATGATCCGCCTCGTGGTCAACCCCGACAAGCTGCGGCACCTGGGCCCGACGGCGGACATCTGGGCCATCGACCGCGCGACGCGGCATCCGCACCGGCTCCCGGACTAGCCGGACCGGTCAGCCCGTGCCGAGGTCCGCCAGCATCTCCCGCTGGTGGCGGTGCCCCACCGTCTCGTAACCGATCACGGTGACGAACGGGGCGAGCATCACCACGAGCAGGCACACCGCGATCGCGACACCGGCGAGGGACAGGAGGACCGCCGCGGCGAGCACCACGAGGGTGAGGGAGATCAGCAGCAGGTGGAAGCGGTCCGCCGCGGACAGCAGCAGTGTGTGCAGCAGGTAGACCATCAGCAGGTAGAGGCCGACGGGCAGGGCCAGGGCGAGCACGACGGCGGCCTCGCCGATCTTCGCGTGGTGCTCCAGTTGCAGGCCCGCCACGTGCAGCCCGGCACCCGCCCCCGCGATGCCGATGAAGAGCGGGATGTGTCCATAGCCGAAGAGGTATCCGCGGCGACGGCGGTGGACCAGGATGTCGCCGAAGGGCGTGGCGAAGTACACCCACCACATGCCGAAGGTCAGCCCGACACCGGCGACGACGACGGCGATCGCGTTCCCGGTCCAGGATGTCCCGTCCGCGCCGCCGAGGAGGCCGCCGGACGAGGCGACGGTGCCGACGACTCCCTCGCCGAGCGTGATGATGGCGAACAGGCCGTACCGCTCCGCGACGTGGTGCGGGTGCCAGGGCGTGCCGCCCGCACCGCCCTGGGTGAGGACGGGCAGCACCAGTTCCAGGACCGCGAGCACGACGAAGGCGGGGAACAGGACGGCGAGCGGCAGGTGCACGAACCCGACCACGACCCAGCCGACCTGGGCGATCACGGTCCACCGGATGTTCGCCATCCCCACGTCGTGGAAGGCGGGGGAACTCCGGGCCGCTCGCCACCACTGCAGCACCATCGCGATCCGCATCACCACGTATCCGATGACCATCGCGCGCAGTTCGAGGTGGCCGCCCTCGTCGAGGGAGTGGAACATCGCGGGCAGGCCGAGCGAGAAGATGACGACGCCGATCATCTGCACCATCGTCAGCGCCCGGTACAGCCAGTCGTCGGTGCCGAACGCGGAGGCGAACCAGCTGAAGCTGATCCAGGCGACGCTGATCGCGAACATCGCCAGGGCGAACGCGGTGATCGCCTGCACGGCGTGGCCCTCGGCGAGCATCTCGGCGAACCGGGAGGACGCGGTGCCCACCGCGACCACGAAGGTCAGGTCGAACAGCAGCTCCAGCGGCGTGGACACCCGGCCGTGCTCCTCCGGGTCGCGACCGCTCATCGGCGTCAGTCGGTGCGCGAGGCCGCTCCTCCGGGCCGCGCGTGCGGAGTCGCTCATGAACAGCATGATGACGCAGGACGGACGCGTCCGCAGTTCCGTGCCGAGGCCGGCTCCGGCGCTCTCAGGTGCGGGCGGCCGGATCCGGCGGGACCGGCAGTCGGCCCGCGAAGCGGCGCACCGCGTAGGTGAAGGCGTCCGGCTCGTCGAAGTTCGCGAGGTGGCGCGCCCCGGGGATCAGTTCGATGCGGGCCTGCGGATGGGCGCGGGCGAAATCCGCCGCGCCGGACCGGAAGACGGTGTCCTTCTCGCCGTTCAGGATGAGGACGGGCGCCGCCACGTGCCGCATCGCGCTCGCGTCGAAGCGGCCGATGACCTCGCCCCAGGCGTCCGGCAGGGTGTGGAACGCGTAGCCGGAGCGGATGGTGGCCGCCACCACCTCCGGCGGATAGAGCCGCCGGAGCGCGCGGTCGTTCATCCGCGCAAGCCGGTCGGCGGGCAGCCGGGGGACGAGGCGGGCGATCCACCGGTACGGCGTGGCCCACGCGCCCCGGGTCGAGGCGCTGGCCCCCGCGAGGACGAGCCCACGGAGCCGGTCCGGGTGGTGGCGGGCGAACTCCAGCGCGGCGTATCCGCCGAGGGAGTGGCCCACGACCAGGGCCGGTCCGCGGTCGAGCGAGTCCACCGCGGACCTGATGATCTCCGTCGCCGCGGCGAGGCTCCAGGGCTGCGCGGAGCGGGCCCCGTGGCCGGGCAGGTCGACCGCGGCGACGGCGAAGTCGCCCTGGAGCGCGGCGAGTTGGGGGCTCCACTGGCCCGCGTTGAAGCGGGTGCCGTGCACGAAGACGATGGGTGGAGCGGCGATGGGCGGTGCGCTGGTCGCGTCCGCCACGCCCGTCACATCCACCCCGTCAACCGTCGTGTCCTCAGCCAACGTGGGTTCCCCCCTCCCCAAGCTCCCCAGGACCAGCGGTCAGCCGCGAGCGTCCTCGTCGCGAGCCGCGCGCTTCTCGGCCTGCTCCGCCTGCTTCTCCTTGATGCGGACCGCGTCCTTGCGCACGTCGGCCTGCGTGGCGCGCTCCTGGCGCAGCCAGCCGGGCTGCTCCTCCTTCAGCGCGTCGATCTGCTCCGTGGTGAGCGCCTCGGTCACTCCGCCGCGCGCGAGGCCCGCGATGGAGACGCCGAGCTTGGCCGCGACGACGGGGCGGGGGTGCGGGCCGTTGCGGCGCAGCTCCTGGAGCCACTCGGGCGGATCGGCCTGCAGCGCGTTGAGCTCGCTGCGCGAGACGACGCCCTCCTGGAACTCGGCGGGCGTGGCCTGGAGGTACACACCCAGCTTCTTCGCCGCGGTCGCGGGCTTCATGGTCTGGGTGGTCTGGTGCGACGTCATGGGTCAAGGGTATCGAGCGTGTGCGCTACTCCCGACCACGCCGGGTAGCCTGGCGAGGTGACAGGCTCGGAAGTATCCCCTTCGTTCCGGCTCGCCTACGTCCCGGGGGTGACGCCCGCCAAATGGGTGCGTATCTGGAACGAGCGGCTGCCCGACGTCCCGCTGGCCCTCCTCCCCGTGGCCGCGGCCGACGCGCCCGACGTGCTGCGCACGGGTGACGCCGACGCCGGATTCGTACGGCTGCCGATCGACCGTACGGACCTCAGCGCGATCCCTCTCTACACCGAGACGACGGTCGTCGTGATCCCCAAGGACCACGTCGTGGCCGCGGTCGACGAGGTGTCCCTCGATGATCTCGCCGACGAGGTCGTGTTCCACCCGATGGACGACGCGCTGGAGTGGGAGCGGCGGCCCGGACAGCCCGCGTACGAGCGTCCCGCGACGACCGAGGACGCGGTCGAGCTGGTCGCGGCGGGGGTGGGCCTCGTCGTCGTACCGCAGTCGCTCGCCCGTCTGTACCACCGCAAGGACCTCACCTACCGCCCGGTGACGGACGCGCCCGAGTCGCGCGTGGCCCTGTCGTGGCCGGAGGCCGGGACCACGGATCTGGTCGAGGACTTCATCGGCATCGTCCGCGGCCGGACGGTCAACAGCTCCCGGGGCCGCGCCCAGACCCCGCCCAAGGGCAGCGGAAAAGGCGAGGACAAGGACGTGGCCAGGGCGAAGGCGGCGGCCCAGGCCAAGCGGAAGCCTGCCGCGTCCGGCAAGGGCGGCGCCAGGTCGTCCGGGAAGCCGACAGGTGCGGGGCGAGCGGCGGGCAAGGGCGGCCGTGGTTCCGCCGCCGCTGCCAAGCGCGGCAAGCCCCGCCGCCGCTCGTAGCCCGGCCGCTCCCCCGCGACACCTGGGCCCCGCAGGAGGCGGCACCCCTCACCCCTCCGACGCCCCCGGCACCACCAGCCCCGACTCGTACGCGGCCACCACCGCCTGCGTCCGGTCCCGCAGGCCCAGCTTGGCGAGGATGCGGCTCACGTGGGTCTTCACGGTCTCCTCGCCGACGTGCAGGCGTGCCGCGATCTCCGGGTTGGAGAGGCCTTCCGCGACGAGTCCCAGGACCTCGGTCTCGCGCGGGGTCAGGGAGTCCAGGCGCGGTGCGGGCCTGCCCGTGCGGGTGGGGCGGATGCGGGCGAACTCGGCGATGAGGCGTCGGGTGACCGTCGGCGCGAGCAGGCCCTCGCCCGCCGCGACCACGCGGACCGCGTCGAAGAGGTGCTCCGCGGTGACGTCCTTGAGCAGGAATCCCGCCGCCCCGGCGCCCAGCGCGTCGTACACGTGCTCGTCGAGGTCGAAGGTGGTGAGGATGAGGACGCGGGTGTCCGTCCCCGCCAGCCGTCCGGTCGCCTCGATGCCGTCCATCACCGGCATCCGTACGTCCATCAGGACCAGATCGGGCCGCAGCTCCCGGCAGAGGCGGACTGCCACCGCGCCGTCCGCCGCCGTGCCGACGACGGTGAAATCGGGCTGCGTGGCGAGCAGCCCGGCGTAGCCGACGCGCACGACCTCGTGGTCGTCGGCGATGACGATGCGCAAGGGCTCGGGGCCGAGCGGGGGGCTGCTCATGCGGCCTGCTCCCGGGGTTCCTGGGACGGAACGGGGAACGTCGCCTCGATCAGGAAACCGCCCCCTCGCGCGGGACCCGCCCGCAGCGTGCCACCTGCCATCGTGGCGCGTTCGCGCATGCCGAGCAGTCCATGGCCGTCGCCGTGGTCCGCCGAGGAGTGCGGGCTCGGGCCGTTGTCGCGCACGCGCAGGCGCAACACCCCGGAGGCGTAACGGAGTTCGACGTCGATGGCGGCCCCGGGCGCGTGTCGGCGGGCGTTGGTGAGGGCCTCCTGGACGATGCGGTAGGCGGTGAGTTCGACGCCCGCGTCCAGGGGCCGTACCGGGCCCTCGACGATCAGTCGCAGCGCGCCGCCCGACGCGTCCCTCGCCTCGTCGACGAGCTCCCCGAGTTGGTCGATGCCCGGCTGCGGGCGGCGTTCCGGGGCGGCGGCCGCCGGGCCCGCGTCCTCGCGCAGCACGCCGAGCAGGCGGCGCATCTCGGTGAGGGCGGTGCGCGCGGTGTCGCCGATGGCCAGGAAGCGCTCGGCTCCCGCGGCGGGCAGGCCGGGGGTGGTGAGCCGGGCCGTCTCGGCCTGGACGGCGATCATCGAGATGTGGTGAGCGACCACGTCGTGCAACTCCCGGGCGATCCTGGCCCGTTCGCCGCGGGCCGCGTGGGCGAGCAGGGTGTCGGCGATGGCCCGTTCGGTGGCGTCGTGGGCGAGCGCCGTGTCCCTGGCCCGGCGGGCGAGCCCGGTGCCCGCCGCCACGGCGGCGCCCGCGGCGACCAGCACGGCGAGGAAGCCTGCCCCCGTGATCGCGTAACCGACGAAGGGCAGCGGCAGCAGCACGGCGAGAACCTTCGGGCCGTGCAGGCCCGCCCGGTGGAGGGCGAGGAGGACAGCGGCCAGTCCGGCAGCCGTCAGGACGTGGAACGGGGTGAGCGCGAGGAGCCCCGCCGCGCCCGCGGTCGATGCCGCCGCCCCCACCACCCGGCCCCCGGCCGCCCGTCCCCCGGCCGACGGGCGCCGCGGCCCGGCGAGGACCGCCACCGGCGCCGTGGCCGCCATGGCGAGGGAGAGCGCGAGCGGGAGCGGGACCCGGCCGTCCGCGCGCAGCAGCACCTCGCCCGCGGCGGCGAGCCCGAGGAGCGCCGCGGCCACCACCGGAGCCTCGGGCGGGCCCACGGGCGGCCTGATCCACCTTCCCCGTACGCCAGTTGACGACTTCACGGAGTCATTGTCACCGGCGGCGGGCACGGTGGAGTCCCTCGTGTGAGGGATACGAAGACGCTCCGGCGCGTGACGACCCGCGCCCTCGGCGTCCCTAGCCTCGCTTCGTACGGATGGCATTGGCATCGAGGGAAGGAGCAGGGGCGCATGAAGGCGACCATCGAAGTACGGGAGCTGCGCAAGCGGTTCGGGGCGGTCACCGCGGTGGACGGGCTCTCCTTCCGGGTGGAGCCGGGACAGGTGACCGGGTTCGTGGGGCCGAACGGCGCGGGGAAGTCGACGACGCTGCGGATCCTGCTCGGCCTGGACTCCGCGGACGAGGGCGCCGCGCTGATCGGGGGGCGTCCCTACGCCGCGCTGCGCGCCCCGCTCCTCGAAGTCGGCGCGCTGCTCGACGCGGGCGCCGTGCACCCGAGCAGGCGGGGCCGCGACCATCTGCTGTGGATGGCGCACTCGCACCGGATCCCGGTGCGGCGGGTGGACGAGGTGCTGGAGCTCGCGGGGCTCGGCGGGGTCGCGCGGCGGCGGGTCGGCGGCTACTCGCTGGGCATGCGGCAGCGGCTCGGTATCGCGGCGGCGCTGCTCGGCGATCCGCCGGTGCTGCTCTTCGACGAGCCCGTCAACGGCCTGGATCCGGAGGGCATCCGGTGGATCCGCACGTTTCTGAAGGTGCTGGCCGCCGAGCGGCGGGCGGTGCTCGTCTCCAGTCACCTCATGAGCGAACTGGAGGACACCGCCGACCACTTGATCGTCATCGGCCGGGGCCGGGTGATCGCCGACACGAGCGTACGGGAGCTGCTCGACGCCGCGTCGGGCGACCGGGTGGAGGTGCGCACCGACGAACGGACCCGGGCGATGACGGTCCTCGCGGCGGCGGGCGCGAGCGTCGCGGCCACCGGCCGGGACGTCCTCGCCGTGTCGCGGCTCGAAGCGGGGCGCGTCGTGGCGCTGCTCGGCGAGGCGGGCGTTTCGTTCTCGGGTGTCGCCGCGCACCGGGCGACGCTGGAGGAGGCGTACATGGAACTCACCAGGAATGCGGTGCAGTTCGCGGCGGACGCGCCACCGCAGCCCTCCGCCGCGCCCGTCCGCTCCTTCGAGGAAGGTGCGCGATGACCATCGTCACGTCACGCCGTCCCGGAGCCCGTCCCGTCGGCCGCGCCGGGCGCGACGGATTCCCGCAGCTGCTGCACGCCGAGTGGACCAAGTGGCGCACGGTGCGCCGCTGGGGGGTCACGCTGCTCGGCGCGGTCCTGGTGACCGTCCTGGTCTCCCTGTTCTCCGCGCTCAGTTCGACGGCCGAGACCGCGCGCGGCGGCGGCCCGCCCGGTCCCACCGGCGCCGAAGGACAGCCCGTGCGGGACGCCTTCTCCTTCGCCCACCGCACGCTCACCGGCGACGGCAGCATCACGGCCCGCGTGTCCGTGCCTGCCGCCACGGGGTCCGGCGCGACGCCGGAGTGGGCCAAGGCCGGGGTGATGGTCAAGGAGAGCACCCGGCCGGGGGCGGACTACGCCGCCCTCATGCTCACCGCGCGCCACGGAGTGCGTCTGCAGAGCGGGTTCACCCGCGACGTGGCGGGCTCGCACGCCTCGCCCGGCGACTCCCGGCTGCTGCGCCTGACCCGCAAGGGCGCGGCCGTCACCGGATACGAGTCCACGGACGGCAGCGGCTGGAAGAAGGTCGGCACGGTCGACCTGGACGGCCCGGACAGCACCGGGCCCGCCCCGGACGCGGTGGCGGTCGGCTTCTTCGTGGCCTCCCCCGACATCCAGTCGCGTGAGCGGGAGTTCGGCAGCGCGTCCATCGACCAGCGCCCCTCGGCGTCGACGGCACGCTTCGAGCAGGTGCGGCTCGACGGGCGTGCGGCCCCCGCGGCCTGGCAGCACACGGACATCGGCGGGGACCGGGCGCGCGGCCCGGGCGAGCTGCGGAGCACAGAGAACACCGAAGGCAGCGCGAGCTCCTTCACGCTCAGCGGCTCCGGCGACATCGGCCCCGCGCCGCCGCCCAACGACCTGGCCGTGATGGTCCTGGACGGCGCCCAGTTGGGCCTCGTCCTGATCGCCGCGCTCGGCGTGCTCTTCGTCACCGCGGAGTACCGCCGTGGCATGATCCGCACCACCTTTGTGCTCAGCCCGCGGCGCGGCCGGGTCCTCGTCGCCAAGGCCGTGGTGATCGGCGCGGTGTCGTTCGCCGCGGGGCTCGTCGCGGCGTTCACCGCGTACCTGCTCAGTGCGCCCCTGCTGCGCGGCGACAACAAGCCGCCGATCTTCGGCGACATCTCCCTCGGCGACGGCCCGATGCTGCGCGCCGTCATCGGCACCGCCGCCGTGCTCGCCCTGATCTCCGTGCTCGCCCTGGGCCTCGGTGCGCTGCTGCGCAGCACGGCGGCCGCGATCACCGTCGTCGTGGTCGTGTTCGTACTGCCGCTGGTCCTGCTCAGCACGCTGCCGCTTGGCCTCGCCCACGCGGTGCAACGCCTCACGCCCGTCGCCGGGTTCGCGATCCAGAACACCCTGCCGCGCTACGACCAGGTGGCGACCGTCTGCCTGCCGGAGGAGGGCTGCTACCCGCAGGGCCCCTGGACCGGCCTCGCGGCCCTCGCCGCCTACGCCGTCGTGGTGCTCGGCGCCGCGGTGTGGCGGCTGCGGAGGCGGGACGCGTGACATCCGGGACGGAACGCGTGCGCGGCGGCCGGGACCTCGGGACCCTGCACGCCGAGTGGACCAAGCTCCGTACGCTGCCCAGCACCTGGTGGCTGCTGCTCGCCACGGTGGTGCTGACCGTCGCGGCGGGCGTCCTCACCACGGCCTCGCTCTCCACCGGGGACTGTCCGGTGCCCGCCGAGTGCCACGAGGACACGGTCGGGCTCAGCCTGACGGGGGTGTGGGTGGGGCAGGGCGCCGTCGTCGTCCTCGCGGTCCTCGCGATGAGCGGCGAGTACGGCACGGGGACCATCCGTACGACGCTGGCGGCGGAGCCGAGGCGGGTGCGGGTGCTGGCCGCCAAGGCGGTGGTGGTGGGTGCGCTGACCGTGGGGGCGGGCGCCTTCGCGGCGTACGGATCGCTCCTCGCGGGGCGTGCGCTCCTTGCCGCCGACGGGTTCGCGGTGCCGGGTCTGATGGAGGGGCCGACGCTGCGGGCGGCCCTGGGGTCGGTCCTCTATCTGGCGCTCGCCGCCCTCGTCGGCCTCGGCACGGCCGCCGCCCTGCGTGACACGGCGGCCGCGGCCACCACGGCCCTGACCCTGTTCTACGGCCTGCCGGTGCTGGCCGGGCTGCTCGCCGACCCCGACTGGCGGGAGCGGGCCGAGGAGCTGACCCCGTCGACGGCCGGGCTCGCGATCCGGGCGACCGTCGGCCTCGATCGGCTGCCGATCGGGCCGTGGGCGGGGATCGGGGTGCTCGGCGGCTATGCGGCGGGGGCGTTGCTGGCGGGCGCGCTCGTCCTGCGGGCGCGGGACGTGTGAGCCCCCGGACACCAGGAGGGGCCTCCCGCCGGAATGGCGGGAGGCCCCTCGTGATGCGCTGCGGCAACGTCAGCCCAGGATGGCGAGCGCCTGGTTGAGCGTCGCGGACGGGCGCATGACCTTGGTGGCCTTGGCCGCGTCCGGCTGGTAGTAGCCGCCGATGTCGGCGGGCGAGCCCTGCACCGCGATCAGCTCGTCGACGATGGTCTGCTCCTGCTCGCCCAGCGTCTTGGCGAGGGCCGCGAAGGCCTCGGCGAGCTGCGCGTCGTCGGTCTGCTTGGCCAGCTCCTGCGCCCAGTACAGGGCGAGGTAGAAGTGGCTGCCGCGGTTGTCGATGCCGCCGAGGCGACGCGACGGCGACTTGTTCTCGTTCAGGAACGAGCCGGTGGCGCGGTCGAGGGTGTCGGCGAGCACCTGGGCGCGCGCGTTGCCCGTCTTCGTGGCGAGGTGCTCGAAGCTGACCGCGAGGGCGAGGAACTCACCCAGGCTGTCCCAGCGCAGGTAGTTCTCCTTGACCAGCTGCTGGACGTGCTTCGGGGCGGAGCCGCCGGCGCCCGTCTCGAAGAGGCCGCCGCCGTTCATCAGCGGGACGACCGACAGCATCTTGGCGCTGGTGCCCAGCTCCAGGATCGGGAAGAGGTCGGTCAGGTAGTCGCGCAGGACGTTGCCGGTGACGGAGATCGTGTCCTCGCCGCGGCGGATGCGCTCCAGGGAGAACGCGGTCGCCTCGACCGGGGCCATGATCCGGATGTCCAGGCCCTCGGTCTCGTGGTCGGCGAGGTACTGCTCGACCTTGCCGATGAGCACGGTGTCGTGGGCGCGGGTGTCGTCCAGCCAGAAGACGGCCGGGTTGCCGGTGGCGCGGGCACGGGTGACGGCGAGCTTCACCCAGTCCTGGATCGGCAGGTCCTTGGTCTGGCACATGCGGAAGATGTCACCGGCGGCGACGGTCTGCTCCAGGACGACGTTGCCCGCGGCGTCGACGACCCGCACGTTGCCCGTGGTCTGGACCTCGAAGGTCTTGTCGTGGCTGCCGTACTCCTCGGCCTTCTGCGCCATCAGGCCGACGTTCGGGACGGAGCCCATCGTCGACGGGTCGAAGGCGCCGTTGGCGCGGCAGTCGTCGAGGACGACCTGGTAGACGCCGGAGTAGCTGCTGTCCGGCAGGACGGCCAGGGTGTCGTGCTCGTCGCCGTCCGGGCCCCACATGTGGCCGGAGGTGCGGATCATGGCCGGCATGGAGGCGTCGACGATGACGTCGCTCGGGACGTGCAGGTTGGAGATGCCCTTGTCGGAGTCGACCATGGCCAGCTCCGGGCCCTCGGCCAGCTCGGCCTCGAAGGACGCCTTGATCTCCGCGCCCTCGGGCAGCGACTCCAGGCCCTTGAAGATGCCGCCCAGACCGTCGTTCGGGGTCAGACCGGCGGTGGCGAGGACGTCGCCGTACGCGGCGAAGGTCTTCGGGAAGAAGGCGCGGACCACGTGGCCGAAGACGATCGGGTCGGAGACCTTCATCATCGTGGCCTTGAGGTGCACGGAGAAGAGGATGCCCTCGGCCTTGGCGCGGGCGACCTGCTCCTTGAGGAACTCGCGCAGCGCGGCGACGCGCATGACGGAGGCGTCGACGACCTCGCCCGCGAGGACCGGTACGGACTCGCGCAGGACGGTGGTGGAGCCGTCGTCACCGGTGAGCTCGATGCGCAGCGAACCGGCCTCGGCGATCACCGCGGACTTCTCGGTGGAGCGGAAGTCGTTCTCGCCCATGGTGGCGACGTTCGTCTTCGAGTCGGCCGTCCAGGCGCCCATGCGGTGCGGGTGCGCCTTGGCGTAGTTCTTGACCGACGCGGGGGCGCGGCGGTCGGAGTTGCCCTCGCGCAGGACCGGGTTGACGGCGCTGCCCTTGACCTTGTCGTAGCGGGCGCGGATGTCGCGCTCCTCGTCGGTCTTCGGGTCGTCCGGGTAGTCGGGGAGCGCGTAGCCCTGGCCCTGCAGCTCGGCGACCGCGGCCTTGAGCTGCGGGATCGAGGCCGAGATGTTGGGCAGCTTGATGATGTTGGCGCCGGGCGTCTTGGCCAGCTCGCCGAGCTCGGCGAGGGCGTCGGAGATGCGCTGGCTCTCCTCCAGACGCTCCGGGAAGCTCGCGATGATGCGCCCCGCGAGCGAGATGTCGCGGGTCTCCACGCCGACACCGGCCGTCGAGGCGTAGGCCTGGACCACCGGCAAGAACGAATGGGTCGCCAGGGCCGGGGCCTCGTCAGTGTGGGTGTAGATGATGGTCGAGTCAGTCACCGGGTGCTCCGCTCCGCGTCTGCAACATTGCTCGACATCAAGATATCTCCTACCCACCCCCTTACGGACAGTGCCTTCCGGTCCGTTCTTCGTAGACACTGTCTACGCGATGTAGTAGACAGTGTCTATGACCGAACGGAACGATCAGGACGCCGGGCTGCGGGCCCGGCTGGTGGACGTGGGCGTCGAGCTCGTGGCGACGCAGGGGGTGCAGGCGCTGACCCTGCGGGAGATCGCTCGCCGGGCGGGCGTCTCGCACGGGGCGCCCCGGCGCCACTTCCCCACGCATGTGTCGCTGCTCTCCGCCATCGCGCGGCGGGGCTTCGCGGAGCTGGCCGCCGAGACGGCGAAGGCGGTGGGCGACGGTCGCGGCGAGGGTGCCGGGGCCGACCCGGCCCCGGACGCTCGTACGCAGCTCAGGGCGCTGAGCCGCGCCTACCTCGACTTCGCGGTGGCGCACCGCGGGATGTTCGAGCTGATGTTCCGGCACGACCTCCTGGAGAGCAATCAGCTCGGCCTGCGGGAGACCAGCCTGCCGCTCTTCGACGTCCTGGCAGGACTGGTCGCCGAGGCCCGTCCGGGCTCCGCCGCGGGGGCGCGGGTCCTCGCGGGCGCCCTGTGGGCGAACCTGCACGGCATCGCGCAGCTGTGGGGGTGGGGCAGCCTGCGCCTCGCGACGGGCGCGGACGACGTGGAGGCGCTGCTCGACGCGGCGCTGGAGGCGCACCTCGGACCGGAGGCGTCATGACTCCGGTGATCCGACGGAACCCGCCGCAGAGCCTGCCGCGGAACCTCACCCTCGCCTGCAGCGTCGTCGGCGCCATGGTCGTCGCCCTCGACGGCACCGCGCTGACCGTCGTCCAGCCCGCCCTGCAGCGCGATCTGGACGCCTCCTTCGCGCAGGTGCAGTGGACGAGCACCGGCTATCTGATCGCCGTGGCGAGCCTGCTCGTCTTCGCGGGACGGCTCGGCGACCGGTACGGGCACCGGCGGCTCTTCGCCGTCGGGACGCTCGGCTTCGCGGCCGCGTCGGCGGGGGTCGGCCTCGCGCCCGGCGTCGGCTGGGTGATCGCGCTGCGCGTGGCCCAGGGTGTCTTCGGGGCGCTGCTGCAGCCCGCGACGCTCGGGATGCTGCGGGCCGCGTTCCCGCCGGACCGGCTCGGGATGCCGATCGCGCTGCGGATGAGCGCGATCGGCCTCGCGGCGGCCACCGGGCCGCTCGTCGGCGGCGCGCTCGCCACGCAGCTGGGCTGGCGCTCGGTGTTCTTCCTCAGCGTGGTGCCCGCGCTCGTGATCGGCGTACTGGCGCTGGTGGTGCGCGTTCCTGCGGCCCGTCCGAAGGCTCCCGCGCCCGGCCTCGACCTGCCGGGCGCCGGACTGCTCGCGGTGACGCTGGCCTGCCTCGTGCACACCCTCGTCACCGTGCCGGAGCACGGCTGGACGCCGACGGCCGTGGCGGGTCTCTCGGCGGCGGCCGTCGCAGGCGTCGCCTTCATACGCCACGAACGGCGCGCCGCGAGCCCCCTGGTGCCGCCCCGCCTGCTCCGCTCGGCCGGGGTCGGTCCCGCGCTCGGCATCCTGGTCGCGGCGTCCGCGGCGATGTTCGGGGCGCTCTTCGTCGGCACGTACTTCCTCCAGGACGTGCTGGACCTCGACCCGCTGGACAGCGCGCTGAGGGCGCTGCCGCTCGCCGTGCTGATGGTGGTGAGCGCGCCGCTCTCGGCCGTGGTGCTGCGGCGGCAGGGGCCGCGGCGGACGATCACGGCGGCGATGACGGTGCTCGCCCTCGGCGTACTTGCGCTGTCCCGGCTGGACGCGGCGTCGGGCCCGGTGGCGACCGGCATCGGGTTCCTGCTGATCGGGGCGGGGTTCGGGACGGTGATGGTCGCCGCGACGGCCGTCGTCGTGCGCCACGCCCCGGTGGCCGACGCCGGGGTGGCGGGCGGCCTCCAACAGACGGCGATGAACGTGGGCCCCACGGTGGGCATCGCCGCGGCGACCACCCTGATGACCACGTTCACCTCCCCCGCTCCGGGCCCGGCGGACAGCCGGTCCCAGTGGCCCGAAGCGGAGTTCCTCGTGGCGATGCCCCCGACGCTGACGGCGCTGGCCGCGGTGGCGGCACTCGGCGCGCTGGCCGCGACGCGGCTCCCGCGCCGGACCGCGCCGTCCCCCGGCCCGGCGCCCGCACTCACCCGGAATGCGGACGCAGCGCCGCGTCCACCATCCGCAGCGTCGCCCGCGCCTGCCTCTCGTTCGCCTCGGCGTCGTCGAGGCGCAGCGTGAAGGCCGCGCTGGTCACCGCCGTCGCGCCGTCCGGGGTCACACCGGCCTCGCTGACGCAGCCGAGGCTCGTCCCGCCGTGGAACCAGATGCCGTCCTCGCGCCCTGCCACGGGACGCCAGGCGATGCCCATGCCGTAGCGGACCCCGTCGGCCGGGATCCAGTCCCGCACCGGCACGGTCGTCCGCATCGCCGCCAGCTGGGCCGGGCGCAGCAGTCGGCCGCCGAGCAGCGCGCGCAGGAAGACGCCGTGGTCGTGCGTCGTCGAGATGAGGCAGCCGTCCGCCCCGCCGCCGAAGCCGAGGCTCGTCTCGGTGGGGCCGGTCTGCCCCGGGAAGTACGTGTATCCGGTGGCCGTCGGGCGCGGCACGTACGGCGAGGTGCCGGGCGTGAACGTGGCGCGCAGGCCGAGCGGTTCGATGATCCGCTCGTGGACCTCCTGGGCCCAGGGGTGTCCGGTGACCTCCTCGATGAGCATCCCGGCGACGACGTAGTTGGTGTTGGAGTACTCCCAGCGCCGCTCCCCCGCCGGGTCGTCGGCGTCGGGCAGCCACCGCGGGGGCCGGTCGAGGGCCGCCGCAAGCTGTTCCTTAGGCGACTGCGAGCGGAATCGGTTGCGCCGGTACGCGTCGGGGGTGAAGTCGCCGCTCTCCGCGGTGAGGTAGTCGTTGAGGCCGCTGGTCTGCCGCAGCAGGTTGGTGACGGTGATCCGGCGGCCGTCGTTGCCGTGGCCGCGGATCGCGCCGGGCAGCCAGCGCTCGACGGTGTCGGTGAGCTTCAGCTTTCCCTCGCCGACGAGCTGGAGGACGACGGTCGCCGTGAACGTCTTGGTGTCGCTGCCGATGCGGTAGTACGCGTCCCAGGGCACCGGCTCCTTTCCGGCGGCGTCGCGGTCGGCGACCCCCGCGCGGGCGGCGGTCCGGCCGTGCGCGTCCTGCACCTCGGCGAGGACGCCGCTCGCCCCGGTGGCCAGGATCGCGTCGACGCCGCGCTGGAGGGCGCGCCGTGGCCCGGCGCCCCCGGACCGGGCAGGTGCAGCGGCGGCCCGGGAGGGCGCGGCGGCCGCCCCGGTGAACAGGGCCGCGGCGGCTGCCGTGAGTCCGGTGCGCCTGCTGATCTCTCGGGTCTCCCTCATCGGGTCGCCTCCGTCTTCGGGTCCGTCTTGGTGTCCGTCTTGGTGTCCGTCTTGGGGTCCGTCGCCGCGCAGGTGAAGTCCGCGGCGGGCAGCTTGCCGTCGCGCAGATAGGAGTTGACGGCGCGGTCGGCGCACGGGACCGGGGTCCGTCCTTCGTTGCCGCGCGCGTACACACCGTGCGAGCGGATGTCCGCCGTGATCAGACGGGATCCCTTGAGCCTCTTGTGCAGCGCGAGGACGCCTTCGTACGGGACGTTGTTGTCGTACCGGGCCTGGAGCATCAGGAGGGGCACGGAGTTGCCGATCTTCGTGCCGGGTTCGCGCGGCTCGCTGCCCCAGAACGCGCAGGGGGCGATCATTCCGTTGACGTACGGACCGAAGACCGGCTGGGTGGTCCGGCTGTGCTGCATGTTCTTCCAGTACGTCGCCGGGTCCTTGGGCCAGCCGCCCGCGGGCCAGCCACCGTCGCCGCACATGAAGATCGCGCCGCCCGTCATGCTGTCCGCCAGCTCGGGCAAGGAGAGGAACTGCAGGAATCCGTCGAGCGCGGGCCCCGGCTCGATCTCCTCCCCTGCGGCGGCCCTCTTCAGGTCGGAGACGACGCTGACCAGCTGGGGATCGTTCTCCTCGTGCTGCACGAGCTGCTTGAAGATCAGGCGCAGCAGCGGGGCGTTGAGGCGCAGCCCCTTGACCGGGATGGGGTGCCGCTCGGCCCGGGCAAGGACCGTGCGGATGTCGGACCGCACCGTCCCGTCGAACTCGTCGAGCGCCGCCTCCGCGGGCGCCCCCGACCGCTGGAACAGCTCGTACTGCGTGGCTGCCGGGTCGGTCGAGGAGTCCAGGACGACCCGGTCGGCGTGGCGCGGGAACAGCTGGGTGTAGACGGCGCCCAGGTCGGCGCCGTACGAGATGCCGTAGTACGAGAGCTTGCGCTCGCCGAGCGCCGCCCGGATGGCGTCCATGTCACGGGCGACGTTCCTGGTCGAGGCGTGCGGCAGCAACGCGGCGTTGTCGCCGTGCTCCTGGCACCGGCGCGCGGTGTCGCGCGCGGACCGCACCGAGTCCTCGAAGTCCCGGCGCGGGGTGGTGGTCTCGCCGGGCGGCGTGGGCCGCGGAGCCTTGCCGCAGGTGATGGGGGTGCTCTCGCCGAGGAAGCGGGGGTCGAAGCCGATCAGGTCGTAGCGGTCGGCGACGTCCTTCAGCGCGGGCCGCAGGGCGAGGGTGGTGGCGAGCCCGTTGCCGCCCGGTCCGCCCGGGTTGGAGAGCAGGATGCCGCGCCGCTCGCCCGGTGACTTCGCCTTGATGCGGGAGACCGCGATCTTGATCGTGCGGCCGCCGGGGTCCGCGTAGTCGAGGGGCACGGTCACATCGGCGCACTGTGCGCCCGCCTCGTTCAGCTCCTTCTGGTCCGGGGAGCAGCGGCCCCAACTGAGTTGGGTACGGGGCTCTTTCGGCGATTCGGGGCGGTCCGCGGCGGACACGCCGCCCGCGAGCATTCCGACGAGACTCAGACCCGCGGTGACTGCTGACGCGACGCGCATCGTGCTCCTTGGTTCGGTGGGAAGGCTGTGGGAGGCCGTTGAGAAGCCGGTGAAAAGCCGTTGGGAAGACGATCACCACGCTAGAAACGTGCGCGTCGCCGGACCATCGGGCTACCGGTCCAACTCGCCCTGGGGAAAACCCCCGTACCGCCCTCCGTCCCCCGGCCCCCGTCGCCTTGACCTGGAGTCTGCTCCAGCTCCTAGGGTCGGGACCGATCACCGGGCACACCCCCAGGAGGTACCACCATGACCAGCCTTCCCACCCGCCGCCTCGGCGCGCTGACCGTCTCCGCGCAGGGCCTCGGGTGCATGGGGATGAGCCACGGCTACGGCGCGTCGGACGACGCGCAGTCGATCGCGACGCTCCATCGCGCCCTTGACCTCGGCGTCACCCTGCTCGACACCTCCGACTTCTACGGCAGCGGCCACAACGAGCAGCTCATCGGCCGCGCGCTGGCGGGCCCGCGCCGCGAACAGGCCGTCGTGGCCACGAAGTTCGGCTTCGCCAACCGGCTCGGCGAGCCCACGCACATCCGCGGCGACGCGGCGTACGTACGACAGGCCTGCGACGCCTCGCTGCGCCGCCTCGGCGTCGACCACATCGACCTCTACTACCAGCACCGGGTGGACACGACCGTGCCGATCGAGGAGACCGTCGGCGCAATGGCCGACCTCGTCGCGGCGGGCAAGGTGCGCCATCTCGGGCTCTCCGAGGCCGGTGCGGGGACCCTGCGGCGGGCGCACGCCGTGCATCCCATCGCGGCGCTGCAGAGCGAGTGGTCGCTGTGGACCCGGGACCTGGAGGCGGAGATCGCGCCGGTCTGCCGTGAGCTCGGCATCGGTCTGGTGCCGTTCTCGCCGCTCGGGCGTGGCTTCCTCACCGGCCGCTACACCTCGGTCGACGACCTCCCGCAGGACGACGTGCGCCGCACCCAGCCCCGCTTCGCCGCCGGGAACCTGGAGCAGAACCTGTCCATCGTGGCCACCCTGGACGCGCTGGCCGCCGAGAAGGGCGTCACGGCGGGGCAGCTCGCGCTCGCCTGGGTGCAGCACCGCGGCGAGGATGTCGTGCCCATCCCGGGCACCCGCCGCGAGAAGTACCTGTCGGAGAACCTGGGGGCCGTCGCGATCCGGCTGTCCGCCGACGAGCTCGCCGCGATCGACGCGGCGGCGCCCGCGGGCCAGGTCGCGGGCACGCGGTACGACGAGCGCAGCCTCACGACCGTGAACAAGTAGCCTGCACGCATGCCCTCGGACCTCACGTTCCGCCCCGTCCCCGACGCGCTCGCCCACCTCGCGGGCGAGTGGCACGTCGAGCGCACCGTCCGCGATCTCGCGGACGGCTCCGAGGGCCGCTTCACCGGTACGACGCTCTTCTCCCCGCTGCCCGCCCCGGACAGCGGTGGCCTCCTGCACCACGAGTCCGGCACGTTCACCTGGCACGGCACGGCGCGTCCCGCCGAGCGCACGCTCCGCTTCCTGCCCGGCGAGGAGGCGGGCACCGCCCGGGTGGAGTTCGGCGACGGCCGCTTCTTCCACGACCTGGACCTGCGCACGGGCCACTGGACGACGGATCACCCCTGCGTGGACGACCTCTACCGCGGCGAGTTCGAGGTGGTCGGGGCGGACCGCTGGCGGTCCCGCTGGCGGGTCGGCGGCCCGGCAAAGGACCTGCTGCTCGTCACGGAGTACCGCCGTGCACTTCGAGCCGCAGGTTCCAGCGGGCACCGCGCCCGGTGAGGGTGACGGTCGACAGCGGGCGTACGTCGATGTTCCAGTACGTCGACGGGGGCGCCTTCAGGCCGTAGGTGAGCGCGGCGCGCACCACCGCGGGCTCGGCCACGGCTATGACGCGGGTGCCGTCGCCGACCGGCCGGGTGTCGAGCCAGCCGCCGACGCGCGAGATGAACGCGAGCAGCGACTCGCCGCCGTGCGGCGCCGAGTGCGGGTCGCTCAGCCAGGCGTCCACCGCGGCCGGTTCGCGGGCCGTGACCTCGGCGAGCGTGAGACCGCGCCAGCGGCCCATGTCGCAGTCCCGCAGGGCCGGTTGGGCGAGGGGCGCGAAGCCCAGGGCGTCGCCGGTGGCGCGGCTGCGCGGGGTGGGCGAGCAGTAGCGCAGTTCGGCCGCGGCGAGGGGCAGGAGGGCCGGGGCGGCGCGCTGCACGTCGTCCCAGCCCGCCCGGTCGAGCGGCCGGTCGTCGTCGAAGCGCTCCGTGAGCAGGGAGGCGCTCCGGGCGGCGGCGATGAGCGTGACGTGAGCGTGCATGCGGTGATCTTGGGGCGCACGGGGGTGGGGGTCAAGATTTCTCCGCGCTTCTCGGCGGTCCCCCGCGCGGCCGGTCACTGGTTGCCGCGTGCCATCCAGTTCTCGGGGGCCGCCAGGGCCGTGAAGCCGAGCTTCTCGTAGACCCCGTGGGCGTCGCCCGTGGCGAGCAGCGTCCGGCGCACGCCGTACGGCTCCAGGTGCGCGCAGACCGCGCCGACGAGCGCGACGCCGATGCCCTTGCCGCGCACGTCCGGGGAGACGTACACATCGCAGAGCCAGGCGAAGGTGGCCCGGTCGGTCACCACGCGTGCGTACGCGACCTGCTCGCCCGAAGCCTCGTCGTACACACCGAAGTTGAGCGATCCGGCCATCGCCGCGTCGTGCTTCTCACGGGTGCGTCCGAGCGCCCAGTACGCGTCGGTGGAGAGCCAGTGGTGGACGCGGGCGGCGTCGATGCGGGCGGGGTCGGTGGACATCCCGTAGCCGTCGGGGAGCGTGGCAGTGTCGGTCATGGGGACGAGCCTCGCAGCGGCTGCGCGGCGGAGTCGACCGGATTTCACCTGCTGGGACGAGAGCCACACACCGGGCACCCGCCCCGGCCCCGCTTACCCGAGCACCTCGTCGCAGGCCACCCGCAGTCTGCGTACCCCCTCGGTGATCTCCCCCACCCCGGCGACCGCGGCGAAGCTCAGCCGGACGTGTCCGGCCGGGGGTTCGGCCGCGAAGTACGGGCGGCCCGGGGCCACGGCCACGCCCGCGCGGAGGGCGGCGGAGACGAACGCGGACTCGTCGGCGCCGTCGGGCAGCCGCGGCCACAGGTGGTAGCCGCCCGCGGGGATGTGCGGCACCGTGAACTCGGGCAGCCGCAGCCGCAGCGCCGCCGACATGGCGTCCCTGCGCTCCTTCAACTCCCCCGCCACGGCCCGCAGATGGCGCGGCCAGGCCGGTGATCCCACCAGTTCGAGGGCCGCCTCCTGGAGGGGCCTCGGCACGAAGAAGTGGTCGACGACCTGGATGGCGCGCAGCCGTTCGAGGACCGGGCCGCGGGCCGCGAGCGCGCTGACGCGGAAGCTCGGCGAGGTGGCCTTGGTGAGCGAGCAGACGTGGACGACGACGCCGTCGTGGTCGTCTGACGAGAGCGGGCGCGGCAGCGGCCCGGCGTCCTCGTGGACGAGGCGGCGCACGAAGTCGTCCTCGATGACGAACGCCCCCGCCTCGCGGGCGATCCGCAGCACCTCGGGGCGGCGCTCGGCGGACAGCACGGCGCCGGTCGGGTTCTGGAACAGCGGCTGGCAGACGAAGGCCCGGGCGCCCGTGGCCCGGAAGGCCTCCGCAAGGAGCCGGGGGCGCACCCCGTCCGTGTCGACGGGCACGGGCACCGGCCGCAGCCCCGCCGCACGCGCGATGGCGAGCATGCCCGGATACGTCGGCGACTCGACCAGGACGGGCGCCCCGGGCGGCGCTAGGGCCCGCAGCGCCGTCGTCAGCGCGCTCTGGCCGCCCGCAGTGATCAGCACCTCGGCAGCCGTGATCGCCCCGCCGATCCCCCGCGCGAACCATTCGCGCAGCTCGGGCAGGCCGTCGACCGGCGGCCGCCCCCACGCGCCGGGCCGACGCCCCGCACGGGCGAGCGCCGCCGCCATCGCGCGCTCGGGCTGCAGTGCGGGATCGAGATAACCGCCGTTGAACTCGATGACGCCCGACGGCGGGGCGGCGAGCGTGGCAAGGACTCCGGAGGCGTCGACCGAGCGCGGCACGAGCTCCGTCGTGGCGTCGGCGCTCAGCGCCACCTCCTGCCACGAGGTGTCCCCGACGGGCGCGGCGGCCACCGACGCCTCCGCGCGGAAGACGCCCGCGCCGGGGCGGGTGACGACGAGGCCTTCGGCGGACAGCTGTGCCAGGGCCCGCGAGACGGTCACGGGGCTCACCCTGAACCGCTCCACGATCGCCCGGCTGGACGGCAGCTTTCCTCCGGGAGAGTAGCGGTCCAGCTCGTTCCGCAGCCGTTTCGCCAGATCTCCCACACTGCTACTGTCATGCATGACAGCACAGGATAGCGCTACTCGCCCGACCCGGATAGCGGTCCCCGCCCCCGGCGCAGCGGCCCCGGCACCGGCCCCCGCAGGCACGCCCCGCAGCGGCACCCTGATGGCCGCCCTCGGCGTCATCGCCTTCTCCCTCACCTTCCCCTCCACCGCATGGGGCCTCGAAGGCATCGGCCCCTGGAGCTTCGTGACCCTGCGCGGCGTGCTCAGCGCGCTCGTCGCGGGCGGCTGTCTGCTCGTGCTGCGCATCGCGGTCCCCGACCGCCGCCACTGGGCGGGGCTCGCGGTGGTCGGCGCCGGTGTCGTCGTCGGCTTCCCGCTGCTCACCACGCTCGCGCTGCAGACCTCCACCACCGCGCACGCGGCCGTGGTCGTCGGTCTGCTCCCCCTCACGACCGCCGTCTTCTCGGTGCTGCGCACCGGCGCGCGCCCCTCGCGCACGTTCTGGGCGGCGGCGCTCGCCGGAGCCGCGGCGGTCATCGCGTTCACCGTGCAGCAGAGCGGCGGCGCCCTGTCCACCGCCGACCTCTATCTCTTCGGCGCGCTGCTGATCTGCGCGGCCGGTTACACCGAGGGCGGCCGCCTCGCCCGCGAGATGCCCGGCTGGCAGGTCATCGGCTGGGCGCTGGTCCTCTTCCTGCCGCTCAACATCGCGGGCGCGGCGGTGGCCCTGCCCCACGAGTCCTTCCAGCTCACCGGGCACAGCACGGCGGGCCTGCTGTACGCGGCGATCGGCTCGCAGTTCCTCGGCCTGGTCGTCTGGTACCGGGGCATGGCGGCGATCGGCATCCCCAAGGCCAGCCAGCTCCAGCTCGCCCAGCCGCTCCTGACGCTCGTGTGGTCGGTGTTCCTGCTCGGCGAGCACCTCACCGTCGCCGCACCGCTCACCGCGGCCGCCGTCCTCGTCTGCATCGCGGTCACCCAGCGGTCCCGCGGCTGACGCGCTGCCCGCCCGGCAGGTCCCAACTCCCGCCACCCGTCGTACACTTGCGGCCACGGATCGCGACCGAAGAGCGGGACGAGGGGGCACTCCAGATGCGTGCAACCGTAGGCGACGAGCTGGTGGTGCACGGCAGGATCGTCGGGCAGCACGACCGGATCGCGCAGGTCGTCGAGGTGCTGGGGACGGACGGCGGTCCGCCGTACCGCGTCCGCTTCGAGGACGGCCACGAGACCGTGATGTCACCGGGCCCCGACACCGTCGTACGGCATCAGGACCCGGCCTCCTGACCCACCGGGCTCAGCGCGGCGGCTTCGCCGGCTCCTGATAGTGGTCGGCGACCACCCGCGCCATCGCGCCGATCTTGTCGACGCCGACCTCCTTCGCCGAGAAGTAGACGTGCCCGCGCACCTCGGGGAAGCCCTCGGCGTACGTGAGGTGGCGGGACAGCTCCGCCGGGTCCTGCCAGGCCGCGGGCTGCGCCGGATCACCCGCCTTGTACAGGGCCTCGCCGATGTACAGGCGCACGCCCGTGCCGCGCACGACGTCGTTCCACCACGGGATGAGCTTCGCGTAGTCCGCGGCGGGGAAGCCGATGTTCCAGTACACCTGCGGGACGATGTAGTCGAGCCAGCCCTTCTTCACCCAGCCGCGGGTGTCCGCGTACAGGTCGTCGTAGGTCTGCACGCCCGCCCGGGTGTCCGAGCCGATCGGATCGGTGGCGATGTTGCGCCAGACCGCGAAGGGGCTGACCCCGAACTGGGTCCGCGTCCGCGCTTTCTTCACCCGCCGGGCCATCTCGCGCACCAGCCGGTCGATGTTGTCCCGCCGCCACGAGGCCCGGTCCGGGAAGCCGCCGCCGTACCGCTCGAAGGCGTCGTCGTCGTCGAAGACCTGGCCCGCGACGGGATACGGGTAGAAGTAGTCGTCCCAGTGCACCGCGTCGATCGGGTAGCGGCGCACGGCGTCGAGCATCGCGTCCTGCACGAAGCGCCGCACCGCGGGCAGGCCCGGGTTGTAGTAGAGCTTCCCGCCGTACGGCACGACCCAGTCGGGGTGCACCCGCGCGGGGTGCGTGGCCACCAGGCGGGACGGGTCCGTGTGGTTGGCGATCCGGAAGGGGTTGAACCACGCGTGCAGCTCCAGGCCCCTGCGGTGCGCCTCGTGCACGGCGGTGCCCAGCGGGTCCCAGCCCGGGTCCTTGCCCTGCACACCGGTGAGGTACTCCGACCACGGCTCGTACGGCGAGGGCCACAGCGCGTCGGCGGTGGGCCTCACCTGGAAGACCACCGCGTTGAGTCTGCGGTTCACGGCCGAGTCCAGATAGGCCAGCAACTCGCTGCGCTGCTGTGCCGCCGGGAGCCCCGGCTTGGACGGCCAGTCACGGTTGACGACGCTCGCCAGCCACATGCCGCGCAGTTCGCGGCCCTTCTTCCGCCGATGGCCGGACGAGGCGACCGCGTCCCCCGTCGTCGCCAGTCCCGCCACCGTCGCGGCGGCCACCAAGGAGAAACCCCGACGTGACATACGCCTCATCTGCATGCCCCCTGAGCTCGCTGTGCACCGACACCCCTTGCCGGTGCGCTCAGCATGCCCGACCCGGCCCGTCATGGCCCCCTCATTGCGGAGTAACGTTCACGGCCGAGGCAGGCACCGAGACCGTACGGGGGACCTGCCTGCCCCGTTGATCAGCGAAAGGCACGAGGTGACCGACTCCATGACCGATATCGCACGCGTCGGAGTGGTGGGCTGTGGCCAGATGGGCGCCGGAATCGCAGAGGTCTGCGCCCGCTCCGGACTGGACGTGAAGGTCGCGGAGACCACCGGTGAAGCCCTGGAAATCGGCCGTACGCGGCTGTACAACTCCCTCTCCAAGGCGGCCGAGCGCGGCAAGATCTCCGAGGAGGAGCGCGACGAGACGCTGGCCCGCCTCAGCTTCACCACGGACCTCGGCGAGTTCGCCGACCGTGACCTGGTCATTGAGGCCGTGGTGGAGAACGAGCAGGTCAAGACCGAGATCTTCCAGGTGCTCGACCAGGTGGTGACCCGGCAGGACGCGATCCTCGCCTCCAACACCTCCTCCATCCCGCTGGTGAAGCTGGCCGTTGCGACCTCGCGTCCCGACCAGGTCATCGGGATCCACTTCTTCAACCCGGCGCCGGTGCAGCAGCTCGTCGAGCTGATCCCCGCGCTGACCACGTCCGAGGGCACCATCAGCCGGGCCCAGGCCGTCGTCGAGAAGATCCTCGGCAAGCACGCGATCCGCGCCCAGGACCGCTCGGGCTTCGTGGTGAACGCGCTGCTCATTCCGTATCTGCTCTCGGCCATCCGGATGTTCGAGTCGGGCATCGCGAGCCGCGAGGACATCGACAACGGCATGGAGATGGGCTGCGCCCACCCGATGGGGCCGCTCAAGCTCGCCGACCTGATCGGCCTGGACACGGTCGCCTCGGTCGCCGACTCCATGTACGCCGAGTACAAGGAGCCGCTGTACGCCGCTCCCCCGCTGCTGCAGCGGATGGTGGACGCGGGCCGCCTCGGCCGGAAGTCCGGCTCGGGCTTCTACACGTACGCCTGACGGCATGTACGCCTGACGCATCACGTACGCCTGACGACGTACGCGGCGCTCACTCCCCGTACGAACACGCTCTGTACCCGACGGGCCCGGCACTCCTCCGAGTGCCGGGCCCGCGGCGTTCACACAGGGTGTGCGCAGCGGGCTCGCATATGCCCATCGCACACTCTCCCGCCCTGCTCACCACGCGAGTTGACTTCCTGTGCGGATGAAGGGGGGACGCGCCACTACAGAGAGGAGTGGACTCGTGACCATCGACGGCGAGAGTGCCGTGGTCCCGGAAGAACTCGCTGAGTTACGCCGTAGCTTGGACGTGGGTCTTGCCCGCGTCGACGGACGGCTGGCGTTGCTCAGTCAGCACGACGAACAGACCGCCAAGAACGTGGAGACCATGGAGGCCCGGGTCGCCGCACTGGAGAACACCCGCTGGCCCCTGCCCACGGTCGTCGCACTCGCGGCGGTCGCGGCCATCGCCGTAGCGGTCTGGCAAGCCATCGGCCATTAGTCAGCGCGCGTCCTGACCGAGGCGCAGATGGTGCAGGAGGAGGAGCGCCGCGGCCATGTTGGCGGCCGGGACCTCCCCACGGGCCACCATGTCGGGAACCAGTTTGAGCGGGACCCACTCGCGGCGGTCCGACTCGAAGTCGTCTTCGGGATCACCGATGTACGTCCCTTCGTCGGACCAGTAGATGTGGTGCCGGGCGTCAGTGAGCCCGTTGGACGGCTCGACGCTCATGAGGTGCCGCAGCGGGCCCGGTCGCCACCCGGTCTCCTCCTCCATTTCGCGTGCCGCCGCGTACGCGATGTCCTCGCCGTCCTCGACGACGCCTGCCGCGAGTTCCCAGCCCCAGCTGTCGGTGATGAAGCGGTGCCGCCACAGCAGGAGCACTTCGTTGGCGTCGTTGACGACGGTGGCCACGGCGACGGGCCGCAGCTTTATCAGGAAGTGGTCCAGATGCCGGCCGTCGGGCAGTTCGACATCTGCGAGATTGACCGTAAACCATCGGTTTCCATACACAGTTTGTTCGCTCTGTTTCGTCCACTGCACGGTTCTGCCACCTTCCGACTGGTAGATGGCAATATCGCAGCAGAGGAAACTTCGGAGCAGCGTGTGTGCGGCCCGGAACGGTGTGTATGCGGGACGCTGCACCGGCGGCGCCCGGGGCACGTCACAGGGGCACGCGCAGCGCTCCGTCGATGAGTTCGGCCGCCTCGGCCGTGCCCGCGCAGTCGCTGCGGACCAGATACTCGCGCACCGCGCGCAGCCGGTCACGGAGTCTCTGGGACTCCATCCCCCGTGCCTGTTCAGCCATTTGCACCGCCGTGACCACCGCCTCGTCGGTGTTGCCCTGGCGGAGTTCGATCTGGCTGAGCATGGCCAGGCGGTGCACCCGCCCCCGGTCGTGCGCCGGAGTGTCCACGGCCGCCGCGGCATGCTCGCGGGCGCTGACGAGATCACCCAGACTGAGCAGTGCCTCCGCCACTTGCACGTTGACGAGGCCGGGCTGGACATAGCCCGTCTCGTCCGGCTCGCGGCCGCGCAGGATCCGATCGGCCGCGGCCTCCGCACGCCGGATGCACGACAGCGCGCTCCTGCCGTCGCCCAGGTGTGCGTACGCCTTGGCCTGCATCGCGTACAGGTCGGAGGCGAGCGCCGGGGTGAGGTCGCGCCCGGCGGCCCGTAGCGCGGCCTCAGCGAACGCCACGGCCTGGCGGTACTCGCGCATGAACAGCGACTGGTTGACGAGCAGCGCGATCACATACGCGCCGAGCCCGGTGTCGCCGCTGGCCTTGGCGAGACGCAGCGCCTGGTGGAAGTAGCGCTGGGCGAGACCGTGCGCGTCCGAGTCATAGGCGCAGATCCCGGCGATGGCGACCAACCCGCCCGTGGACCGGTGCAGTTGGCGGCCCATCTCGTCGGTGTAGCTGCCGCGCAGCAGGGGCGCGGCCTCGGCGTTGAGGAAGCCGACGATACGGGTGCGGGTCGCGATGCCACCGGTCTTGCGGTACATCTGCTCGTAGTGGGCGCGGGCCGCGCGCATCATCTCGATGTCGGCCGTGCTCACCGGGTGTCGCCCGCCGCGGGACACATCGACGTCCTCGGGCGGGTTCTCCCACTCCCAGACCGGCATCACGGCGGGTGTTCCGGTGACGGCGGGGGCGCCGAGCAGGTGCGGCCGCTGCTGTTCGTCCGAGCGCCACAGCGCGGTGGCCCGTTCCACGAAGCCGGAGAGGGTGGACGCGGCCGTGCCGACCCGGGCGGCGGGCACACCGGGCAGCCCGAGGCCGATGTCGTCCAGGGTGACGGGCCGGTGCAGCCGGGTGGCGAGCACTTCACAGATCAGGTCGGGCACCTGGCCGCGCGGCCGCTGGCCCTTCAACCAGCGGGACACGGCAGTGTGTTCGTACCGCAGCGCGAGGCCTCTGGATCTGCCCGCCTGGTTCACATGTGCGGCGAGTCCCGCGTGGGAGATGCCTGCTTCGTCGAGGATCGCGTCGAGCAGGGTGTTGGGCTGCATGGATGCCCTCCGGTGGCTCGGTGCTGTTCAGAGTAGTGGAGGCCCCTTCACACGGGGTGTGAACGGAGTGCTCGAATCCGGGGGGTGTGCGCTCTGCCGCATGGGGTGTGGACTCGCTTGACTGGGGTGCCTCATCAGGTAAGGAGGCCGACCGGGCCGCCGGCTCCCCCCTCAAACAGTGCGGCGGCCCCCATCGGCGCCGTCCGTCCCGCCGTCTGCCCGACAACTCCATGGCGGGGCGGATGGCGCATGCCGCATTCCGTCACCCGCCGGTCATGGTGGGGGCGTGCCACTCCGGCTCGGGCTGCTGCAGGGGGACCCGGCACCGGTCGTTGCGCAGCACGAGCAGCGCCGCGTCGTCGGACGGCAACCGCCCCGCGTGGCGCAGGAGTTCGGCGTAGACCGCGCGGATGAGGCCCTGCGGGGAGACCGGCGGGACGCGGGCCGCATCGGCCAGCACGGCCCGCAGCGGGAAGAACGTACCCGCGGCGTCGCGTGCGTCCTCCATCCCGTCCGTGTGCAGGACGAGCGCCTCACCCGGGAGCAGCCGTCCGCAGTCGAGCACCGGCAGGTCGGCGGGGAGCGGGAAGGAGCCGAGCGGCGGCAGCGGCTCACCGTCCGTCAGGGGCTGCGCGGTGCCGCTGAGCAAGTGGGGCCAGGGGTGGCCGCAGTTGAGCGCGGAGATGCCGCCGTCCCTGTCGATCTCCAGGAGCAGGACGGTGACGAACTCCTCGGACAGCGGGGTCTCCGGCGCGGCGCCGCCGCTCGCCGGGTGCTCGGCCCGTGAGCGCTCGCGCAGGTGCCGCCCGAGGGCCCGCTCCAGGCGGCGCAGGACCAGGGGCAGTTCCGGCTCGTCGTGCGCGGCCTCGCGGAAGCTGCCGAGCACGGCGGCGACGGTCCCGATGGCGGCGAGGCCATGGCCCCTGACGTCGCCCATGACGACGCGGACCCCGTGGTCGGTGGCCACCACCTCGTACAGATCGCCCCCGACGGAGGCGCCCCGTGACGCGGAGAGCCGACCGGCGGCGAGAGCGAGCCCTTCGACGCGGGACGGCAGGGGCCGCAGGAGTACGTTCTGCGCGGCCCCCGCGACCTCGCGCAGCTGCCGCAACTCCCGCAGCAGCGCCCGCCGGACATGCAGTATCAGCCCGGTCCCGACGGCGAAGAAGACGGCGCTGCTGACGATCCGCGCCCCCATGTTCTCCTCCTGGGCGAGCGGGCAGGCCAGTTTGTACGTGATGGCGACGGCGCCCCACATCGTCGGCAGGCCCAGCGAGAGCAGGCGCCGGAAGCCGGGGCGCTCCATGCAGGCGAGCGGCCGGGCGGCCGTGCCTGACCTTCCGCGGCGGATGCGGGAACACCGCCCGCGCACCGTCGCCCTCATCCGTGCCCGGAGCGTCGCCCGGCAGGGAGCCCCAGC
The DNA here is from genome assembly GCF_040609235.1 of Streptomyces sp. NPDC004732. Classification (NCBI taxonomy): domain Bacteria; kingdom Bacillati; phylum Actinomycetota; class Actinomycetes; order Kitasatosporales; family Streptomycetaceae; genus Streptomyces; species Streptomyces sp. NPDC004732. The sequence continues at coordinate 347,056 of NZ_JBEXJR010000006.1, read as the reverse complement.
CTTGAGACGGATCATGCCGACGGCCCCCCTAGGCCCGGTACAGCGCGCAGGCCGACCCCTACGGCCGGAATGATTGTGTCGACCATGTGGGCCGATCGGGCCAGAGTGCCGTTTGATGTCACTCAAACGAGTGAGGGGCTTATCCGGTGGTCCGAATAAGCCCCTCTTTGCGCCCCTTGTGCGCCTGTTATCGCCTACGGGCAGTCACTACGCTCCGCGCAGCACCGCACCCGTCCGCTCGGCCGCCAGCGCGACGGCCGCGTCACGGGCCGCGGAGGCCTCGTCGACGGTCAGCGTGCGGTCGGCCGCGCGGAAGCGCAGCGCGTACGCCAGGGACTTCTTGCCCTCACCGATCTGCTCGCCCTCGAAGACGTCGAACAGCCGGATGGACTCCAGGAGTTCACCCGCACCGCCGGTCAGGAAGTACTCGACCACGGCGGCCGGCACCTCCTTGTCGACGACCAGCGCGACGTCCTGCGTGGCCACCGGGAAGGTGGAGATCCGCGGCGCCCGCAGCACTCCCTCCCCGGCCTGCTCCAGGCGGTCCAGGTCGAGCTCCATCGCGCAGGTGCGCGCGGGCACGCCGAGCGCCTTGACGACGCGCGGGTGCAGCTCACCGGCGTGTCCGACGGAGACGATCTCGCCGTCGACGACGACCTTCAGCTCGGCGCAGCGGCCGGGGTGCCACGGGCCGTACTGCCCCTGGTCGACGATGAGCTCGACACCGGCCTCGTGGGCGATGGTCCGCGCCGACTCGACGGCGTCCGCCCAGTCGGCCGGGCGGCCCTTGCCCCACCAGCCGGCCTGCTCGCGGGCGCCCGCGAGGACGACGGCGGCATGCCGGGGCTGGACGGGCAGCGCCGCCGTGAGGGAGGCGATCTCCTCGTCCGTGGGACGCCGGTCGACGGGCAGGCGCCCGGCGATCTTCAGCTCGTCCTGCGGGTAGAAGACCAGGCCGGTCTCGAAGAGGGCCAGGTCGTGCGAGCCCCGCCCGTCGTTGCGCCGGAGCGCGGAGAGCAGGCCCGGCAGCAGCGTCGTGCGGAGCGCGGGCTCCTCGTCGGAGAGCGGGTTGACGAGCTTGACCACGCGGCGGTTGGTGTCGTCCGCGTCGAGGCCCAGCTGGTCGAAGACGCCCTCCCCGATGAAGGGGTAGCTCAGCGACTCGACGTAGCCCGCCCCGGCCAGCGCGCGGCCGACGCGGCGGTGCAGCCGCTGCCGCTCGGTCAGACCCCGGCCTGCGGGAGGCTTCGGCAGGGTCGAGGGCAGGTTCTCGTACCCCTCCAGGCGGATGACCTCTTCGGCGAGGTCGTTCGGCTCGGCGAGGTCGGGACGCCACGACGGCACGGTGACGGTCAGGTCGTCCTGGCCGTAGACGTCGCAGCCGACCTCCTGGAGGCGGCGCACGACGGTCTCGCGGCCGTAGGCCACACCGGCGACCTTGTCCGGGTGGTCGGCGGGCATGGTGATCGTGCGCGGCCCGGTCGGCGCGATGGCCTCGGTGACACCGGCCTCTGCGCTGCCGCCCGCGAGGAGCACGAGCAGGTCGACGGTGCGCTGCGCGGCGGCGGCCGCGGCCAGCGGGTCGACACCGCGCTCGAAGCGCTTGGACGCCTCGGAGGCGAGGCGGTGGCGGCGCGCGGTGCGGGCGATGGAGATCGCGTCGAAGTGCGCGGCCTCGACGACCACCTCGGTGGTGCCGCTGACCCGTCCGGTCTCCGGGTCGGTCTCGGAGTCGGCGATCTCGGTGTTCGCGCCGCCCATGACGCCCGCGAGGCCGATCGGGCCGCGGTCGTCGGTGATGACCAGGTCCTCGGCGTCCAGGACGCGCTTGGTCCCGTCGAGGGTGGTGAACTTCTCGCCCTGCTCGGCGCGGCGCACGCCGATCGTGCCCTGGATGCGGGAGCGGTCGTACGCGTGCAGGGGCTGGCCGAGCTCCATCATCACGTAGTTGGTGATGTCGACGGCGAGCGAGATCGGGCGCATGCCGACCTTCTGCAGACGGCGCCGCAGCCAGATCGGGGAGCGGGCCTCGGGCTGCAGGCCCGTGACGGTGCGCGCGGTGAAGCGGTCGCAGCCGAGCGGGTCGCCGACCTTGACCGGGTAGCCGAAGGAGTTCGGCGCGGGCACGTCGAGGAGCGCCGGGTCGCGCAGCGGCAGGCCGTACGCGATGGCGGTCTCGCGGGCGACGCCGCGCATCGAGAGCGCATAGCCGCGGTCGGGCGTGACGGCGATGTCCAGGACCTCGTCGACGAGCTCAAGGAGCTCGATGGCGTCGGTACCGGCCTCGTGCTCCGGGGGCAGGACGATGATGCCGCCGGTGCCGTCGTCGCCCATGCCCAGCTCGTCGCCGGAGCAGATCATGCCGTGGGACGTCTTGCCGTACGTCTTGCGGGCGGCGATGGCGAAGTCGCCGGGCAGGACGGCGCCGGGCAGGACCACGACGACCTTGTCGCCGACGGCGAAGTTCCGGGCGCCGCAGACGATCTCCTGCGGCTCGCCGGTGCCGTTGGCGGTGCCGACGTCGACCGTGCAGAAGCGGATGGGCTTCTTGAAGCCCTCCAGCTCCTCGATGGTGAGGACCTTGCCCACGACGAGCGGGCCCTTGAGCCCGGCGCCGAGCTGCTCGACGGTCTCGACCTCGAGGCCGACCTCGATCAGCTTGGTCTGCACGTCACGGCCGGTCTCGGTGGCGGGGAGATCGACGTACTCCCGCAGCCAGGAAAGCGGGACCCGCATCAGATCTCCATCCCGAACGGCCGGGTGAACCGGATGTCACCCTCGACCATGTCTCGCATGTCTTCGACGTTGTGGCGGAACATCAGCATCCGCTCGATGCCGAACCCGAAGGCGAATCCGCTGTACTTCTTGGGGTCGACGCCGCAGGCGGTGAGCACCTTGGGGTTGACCATGCCGCAGCCGCCGAGCTCGATCCAGCCCTCGCTGCCACAGGTGCGGCAGGCGCGGTCGGGGTTGCCGACGGACTCGCCACGGCACACGTAGCAGACCATGTCCATCTCGGCGGACGGCTCGGTGAACGGGAAGTAGTTCGGCCGCAGCCGGGTCTTCATGTCCGGGCCGAAGAGCGACTGGACCATGTGGTCCAGGGTGCCCTTGAGGTCGGCCATGGTGAGGCCCTCGTCGACGGCGAGCAGCTCGATCTGGTGGAAGACCGGGGTGTGCGTGGCGTCGAGCTCGTCCGTGCGGTACACCCGGCCGGGGCAGACGATGTAGACCGGCGGCTCGCGGCGCTCGAGGAGCGCGCGCGCCTGCACGGGCGAGGTGTGCGTCCGCAGCACGACACCGGACTCTCTCCCAGAGCCGAAAGCCTGGGAGGTACCCCCACCGTCAGTCCCCTCGGGACCCTCGACGAAGAAGGTGTCCTGCATCTGCCGGGCCGGGTGGTCGGGCGTGAAGTTCAGGGCGTCGAAGTTGAACCACTCCGCCTCGACCTCGGGGCCCTCCGCGACCTCGTAGCCCATCGAGACGAAGACGTCGGCGACGCGCTCCATCATCGTGGTCAGCGGGTGCCGGGCGCCTGCGGGCGTCCGGTCGTAGGGCAGCGTGACGTCCACTGCCTCCTCGACCAGGACGCGGGCGTCGCGCTCCGCCTCGAGCTCGGTCTGGCGGGCGGCCAGGGCCTTGCTCACGGCGCCGCGCGCCATGCCGACGCGCTTGCCCGCCTCGGCCTTGGCCTGCGGGGGCAGCGCGCCGATCTCGCGGTTGGCGAGGGCCAGCGGCGAGGTGCCGCCGGTGTGCGCGACCTTGGCCTCCTGGAGCGCGTCGAGGGAGTCCGCGGCGGCGAAGGCGGCGAGCGCCTCGTCCCGCATCCGCTCGATCTCTTCAGGTTTCAGTGCCTCGACCTCAACAGGGTCGTACGACTTGTTCGGTGCCGACATCTCTTCCCGTGCTTCCGATTGGCTGGCGGATGGGTCCCCGTCAACAACTCGGAGACAAGCTGACAAGCTGTCCCAGGTGTGGGGACACAAAGTGCCAACTACCGAGTCTAACGGGGGTGCGGTGAACGAATGAGCCCGCGGGCTGCTCAGGGCGTCCTCGACAGGGTCACTGGAGATACGCCGGGGCCCCCACGGGCAACGTAAATCGGAACTGGGCGCCACCGCCGAGCGCGCGGCCGACGGTGATCATCCCGCCGTGCGCTTCCACGATGCCCTTCACGATGTACAACCCCAGTCCCGTCCCGCCGCGCTTGCTGCCCCGCCAGAAGCGGGTGAAGACCCGGCCCATCGATTCCTCCGGAATGCCGGGACCTTCGTCGCTCACGGTGACGGCCGTCTCGGCGCCGCCCCGCTCGCGCGGTGACGAGGAGGGCGCCACCTCGATGGTGACGGTTCCCTCGCCGTGCCGCACGGCATTTTCCAGCAGGTTGCTGAGCACCTGGTCGATCTTGTCCGGGTCCGCCCAGCAGTCGGGCAGCGGCCGCTGGACCCGGACGAGGAAGCGGTCCGCGTCCTGGCCCGCGGCGACATGCGCCTGGATGTGGCGCCCGACGGCCGCGCCTATGTCGACGGGCTGGCGGCGCAGCTCAAGGCGTCCGGAATCGATGCGGGAGATGTCGAGGAGCTCGGCGATCAGCCGGGTGACGCGGTTCGCGTCGGCGTCGACGGTCTCCAGCATCAGCTTCTTCTGGTCGTCGGTGAACCGTTCCCACTTGGCGAGCAGCGTCGCGGTGAAGCCCTTGACGGAGGTGAGCGGCGAGCGGAGCTCGTGGGCGACCGTGGCGATCAGCTCGGCGTGGCTGCGCTCGGTGCGGCGGCGGGCCTCGGTGTCGCGCAGGGAGACGACGACACGGCGCACGGGGCCGGTGCGGGTGGTACGCACGTACCGGGCGGTGACGAGGACCTCGCGGCCGCCGGGCAGGAGCAGGTTGCGCTCGGGCTGGCCGACGCGGATGGCGAGGCCGCCGTAGGGATCGGTCAGCTGCCACCAGCGGCGGCCTTCGAGGTCCTCTAAGGGGAGCGCGTGCTCCAGTGGGGTGCCCAGGGCGTCCGCCGCCGGTACCGCGGTGATCCGGGCCGCCGCCGCGTTGAAGCAGATGACGTGGCCCGTCTCGTCCGCGACGACGAGGCCGTCGGGCAGCTCGTCGGGGTCGAGTCCCAGGCTGCCGAGGTCACCGGGACCGCCGTGGTCCGTGCGAGCACGGACGAGGTCCTGTACTCCCGGTGCTCTGCTCGTGCCGACACTCATTCCCCGTACCCCACCTCTCGGACTGTCGGTGGGGGGTGCCTCCCTGCTCGGGGGAGTCCCCCTGTCCGGGCGGAGCCGAGAACCTGGGGGAGAAGCCGAGAGCTTGGGAGAGGGCCCCCCGAGCCCGTCACACTACTAGCTCGATGTGACGGAGCGGCACCCTCCGGCGGCGCGCTGTGCACGGGCGGACGCATAGAGGCACACGGCGGCGGCCGTCGCGAGGTTGAGGCTTTCGGCTCTGCCGTGGATCGGAACGCGCACCACCGCGTCGGCGAGTGCGCGGGTCTCCTCCGGCAGCCCCCAGGCCTCGTTGCCGAAGACCCAGGCGGTCGGGGTGCCCATGGTGCCCTTGTCGAGCTCCGCGTCGAGGTCGTCCTCACCGGCCCCGTCGGCGGCGAGGATCCGGACGCCCGCGTCCTTGAGGCCTTGCACCGCCTGTTCGACGGGTACGCCGACGGCGACCGGCAGATGGAAGTGCGAACCGACCGACGCGCGCACCGACTTGGGGTTGTAGAGGTCCACGGAGGCGTCCGTGAGGATCACGGCCTCGGCGCCCGCGGCGTCCGCGCAGCGCAGCACGGTCCCGGCGTTCCCGGGGTCGCGGACGTTCGCGAGGACGGCGACGAGCCGCGGCTTGGCCGCGAGGATCTCTTCGAAGGGCACGTCGAGGAACCGGCAGACGCCGACGAGGCCCTGCGGGGTGACGGTCGTCGAGATGTCGGCGATGACGTCCTCGTCGGCGAGGTGCACCCGGGCCCCGGCGGCGCGCGCCTCCCCCACGATGTCGGCGTACCGCTCGGCGGCGTCGACGGTGGCGAACGCCTCGACGAGCGTCTGCCCGTGCCCGGCGGCCTCCCGCACGGCCTGCGGCCCTTCGGCGAGGAACAGCCGCTCCTTGCCCCGGAAGTTCCGCTTGGCCAGCCGCCGCGCGGCACTGACGCGGGGCGACTTGGGGGAGATCAACTCAGGGGCGGGCGACATGAACTCACCTTCGGAACAGGGGCGGGGGCGCCCCTTCAGGGGCGCGGGGAACTGCGCGACCAGCCACAGCAGACCCGCGGACGGCAGACAACAGAGGCGGGCGGACGAGAGCCCGAACAGCATCGGACCCGCAAGCCGACCGGCCTGCGGGTCCGAATATCACGCTCAGCTCAGCGCGAGCGTCACGCGGCCTTGGGCGCGTTGACGTCCGACGGCAGCGCCTTCTGCGCGACCTCGACGAGCGCGGCGAACGCGTTCTCGTCGTTGACGGCCAGCTCCGCGAGGATCTTGCGGTCCACCTCGATGTTGGCGGCGTTCAGACCCTGGATGAAGCGGTTGTAGGTGATGCCGTTGGCGCGGGCAGCGGCGTTGATGCGCTGGATCCACAGCCGACGGAAGTCGCCCTTGCGCTTCTTGCGGTCGTTGTAGTTGTAGACCAGGGAGTGGGTGACCTGCTCCTTGGCCTTGCGGTACAGGCGCGAGCGCTGGCCGCGGTAGCCGCTGGCGGCTTCGAGGATCGCCCGACGCTTCTTGTGGGCGTTTACTGCCCGCTTGACGCGTGCCACTTGTTAACTCCTTGTAGCGGGGCCGTGGTTGGACTCACACGACCCGGTATCGATTGGGTCCCGGTCAGAGTTCAGGCGCGATCGGCGCCCGGACTCACTTGCCGAGAAGCTTCTTGATCTTCTTGGCGTCGCCCGGGGCCATCTCGGCGTTGCCGGTGAGGCGACGCGTCAGACGGGACGACTTGTGCTCGAGCAGGTGGCGCTTGCCGGCGCGCTCACGGAGCACCTTGCCGGAGCCGGTGATCTTGAAGCGCTTGCTGGCACCGCTGTGCGACTTGTTCTTCGGCATAGCGCCGTTCTCTCCTCGTCAGTGGCGCTCCGATGCCCGGTCGTGAAACCGGGCATCCGGGAGCCATACGTGTCAGTGGTATCCCCTGGGCCTGCGCCCTGGGGATCAGGCCTCGGCGGGAGCCTCGGCCGGGGCCTCGGCGGGAGCCTCTTCGAGCTCCTCCCCCTCGGCGGAGTTCTGCGAACGGCCCGGATTGGCCTTCGCGTCCGCCTTGCGGGCCGCCTGGGCCTCACGGGCCTCGGCCATCGCCTCGGTCTTCTTCTTGTGCGGACCGAGAACCATGATCATGTTTCGGCCGTCCTGCTTCGGGTTCGACTCGATGAACCCAAGGTCCTCGACGTCCGAAGCGAGGCGCTGCAGCAGTCGGAAGCCCAGCTCGGGGCGGGACTGCTCGCGACCACGGAACATGATCGTGATCTTGACCTTGTCGCCCTGCTTGAGGAACCGGACGACGTGACCCTTCTTGGTGTCATAGTCGTGCGGGTCGATCTTCGGCCGGAGCTTCATCTCCTTGATGACCGTGTGCGCCTGGTTCTTGCGCGCCTCACGGGCCTTCATGGCCGACTCGTACTTGAACTTCCCGTAGTCCATGAGCTTGCAGACCGGCGGACGCGCAGTCGCGGCCACCTCGACCAGGTCGAGGTCGTACTCCTGCGCAAGCTCCAGGGCCTTGGCAAGCGGAACAATCCCGACCTGCTCGCCGCTGGGACCGACAAGTCGCACCTCGGGAACGCGAATCCGGTCGTTGATGCGGGGCTCGGCGCTGATGGATCCTCCTCGGTAGCACCACGCGACCGTCTGGCGGACAGCCGCGTTACGTTTGTTAACAGGACCAACCGCGCGGAGCCACAAAAAATGCCCCGACCGATCACAGAAGGGGCTCCATGTACTACCGGAGCACCTCCGCGGTGATCGCGGGGCGCACATCGGGCGACCCCAAGCCTCGGGGACTTCGGCCGCCTGACCGGTGACCCGCCGCTCCGGGGAGCGGTCAGGTGGGAGAACGGAGCCTCCACTTGTGGGCCGGATCCTTGCGTTGACACGCGGGCATCCAGCCGGTCGTTACACAAGGTTAGCAGCTCCCCGGGGGTGGGGCGAACCACCCTGCACAACGGCTCCCGCGGCTCGGGCGGTCCGGGGCTCGGCATATCGTGTGGGACATGAGCGACGCGACCCCCACCCCCGAGTCCGCGGCCCCCGGACCCGACTCCCCCGACTTCGACACCCTGACCCGTGACATCGCGGACGTCCCCGCGGTCGAGGTGATCACCACGGTGGCGGTCCACCTGATGAGCGCCGCCGCGGTGAACCTCGGTCTCGCCGAGGGCGGCGAGGGCCACAAGGACCTGGACGAGGCCCGCAAGCTGATCCACTCGCTGGCCGGACTGCTCGACGCGAGCGCCACGGAGGTCAGCTCCTTCCACGCGGCTCCGCTGCGCGATGGCCTGAAGTCGCTGCAGCTGGCCTTCCGCGAGGCGTCGGTGGTGCCCGACGAGCCGGGTCAGGCACCCGGCGAGAAGTACACGGGCCCGGTCTTCGGCTGAGCCTTCACACCGTACGTACGTAGAGGGGCTCGCCCGGCGGCGTCGCCTCGACCGGCAGGAGTGCCAGGTCGAGGCCGCGCACCAGGCGGGCCCTCAGTGTTTCGTCGGCGGCGATCCGCCGGGCCACCCGCTGGGCGGCATCGGCCTGGTCCGCGGACGGGTCGAGGACCAGCGCGAGGGTGCCGTCCGCCCGGCCGGGGCCGAGGTGGGCGCGGAGCACGGCGGACTCGGCGGCGACTGCGGCACGGACCGCGTCGGTGACGGCCGGGTCGGCGAGCGGGTCGGCACTGGCGCGGCCCTCGGCGAGGGCGAGCAGCGCGGAGCGGCCAAGCTCGTAGGGGACGGGGCCCGCGAGGTCGAGGACGATGGTGTCGGCCTGCTCGTGGGCGGCGGCCTGCAGCGCCTGCGGCAACGGGACGGCGACGGGGCGGGCGGCCGGGTCCCACAGGGCGAGGGCCTCGATGGAGGTGAAGGCGGGCAGGGCCTTGCGGTCGCCCGCCTTGAGGGTGGGGACCGCCATGTCGCTGGTCTTCTCGCGGCGCAGGCCGTTCTCGTCCTCCTCGACCTCGCCGAGCACGGCGACGACGGGGACGAGGAGCCGGGCTCCGGCCAGGGCCGCCAGGACGGGGCCGTGGGCCGTGCGATCCGCCGACCAGGCGGCGAGCGCCGCGGCCAGCCGGGGGTCGGCGGTCCCGTCGTCGTCGGAGAAGCCGGGGTCGGGAATGTTCTTGTTCGCCTTGTTCGCCACGGTGTCGACCCTACAGAGTGCCTGTGGTGCCCCTGTCAGTCGCCCGCGGGGGACGCCGACCGCCCCTGAGACGCACCGCGGGGTGATGACACAGACCCTCAGTCGCGCCGGGGCGTCCCCGACCTGGTCCGCCACAGGTGGACCGCCAGGGCGAGCAGGGCGATGCCGAGGCCTCCGGCGGCCGGTCCCACCCAGCCCGCGGGGCCGTCTTCGCCGTTCAGCTCGTCCGGGCCGCGGCCGAAGTACGCCGTGCCGTACGACGCCGAGCGCTGCTCCTGCGGCTTGAGCCGCCCGGCGCGGTCGAGCGCGGCCGCCGGGTCGATCAGCCCGAAGCCGCGGGCGTCGTCGCGGCCGCCGGACGGGGCGTCGCGGGTGGTGTCCTCCAGGAGCTGCTTGATCTGCGCGGGCTTCAGGCCGGGGTGGGCGGCGCGGATCAGGGCGACGGCGCCCGACACGAAGGCGGAGGCGGCGCTGGTGCCCCAGCCCTCGTAGTACTTGTGGTCGGGGTCGGCGATCACGATGTCGTCGCCGGGCGCGGCGACGGTCGCGTACCAGCGGCGGGTGGAGAAGGAGGCGCGGTTGCCGTTCTCGTCGACGGCCGTCGCGGCGATCACTCCGGGGTAGGCGGCCGGGTAGGAGACGTGGTCGCCGCGCTCGCCGCCGTTGCCCGCGGAGGCGACGACGGCGACGCCCTTCTTCAGGGCGTACTGCACGGCGGCGTCCTCGGCCGGTTCGGGGTGGGCGGACTTGGAGTCGTCGCCGAGGGAGAGGTTGATGACGTCCGCGCCGTGGTCGGCGGCCCAGCGGATGCCTTCGGCGAGGGCGTTGCCGCGGGTGCTGCGGGCCTTCTTGCGGGCGGGGTCGCCGTCCTCCAGGATCACCCGGACCGGCAGGATCTTCGCCTCGGGCGCGATGCCGAGTACCCCGTCGGCGCGGCCGTCGCCGTGTCCGTGGCCCGCGATGATCCCGGCCATGGCGGTGCCGTGCCTAGCCCAGGGGCGGTCGCCGCGGCCCGCGCCGAAGCCGACCATGTCCTCGCCCTTGAGGACACTGCCCGCCAGGTCCGGGTGCTCGGCGTCTATGCCGGTGTCCAGGACGGCGACGGTGATGCCCCGGCCCTTGGTGGTCTGCCAGGCCTGGTTGGTGTGCATGGCGTCGAGGGCCCACTGCTGGGCGCGTATGCCGTCGTCGGCGTGGGCGGTGGTGGCCGGTGCCAGCGCGAGCGTGGCGGCGACGACGGCGACGAGCGGCCGCCGGACCCGCGTCCTCATGACGGCCATGCCGACCTCACTACCCCTCATGACACCTTCATGACGACTTAGCCGCGGCCGCGATGGTCTTGCGCAGACCCCGCTCGATGCGGTCGGCGATGCCCTTCGCCTCGTGGCCGAGGCCGGACTGGGCGGGCGCCGACGTGGTGTTGCTGCCCATGGCCTCGGTGGCGGGCTCGGGGTCCGTGACGGCGCGGCCGTCGGCGAATCCGGAGACGGCGTACGCGACGACCGGGGCGTCCGGCAGCACGGACATGGTCCAGGACGCGCGCTGCGCGTCGCCGAAGCCCTCGGCCGCGGTGTCCTTGGCGGCGTACGGCCGCGGCATGAGGTCGGGGCGCCGGTCGAGCCCCTCCTCCGTGAAACGGTTCCGCAGCGTCTGCATGGCGTCCACGTCGGCCTTGGTGAACAGCAGGCCCACGGTGGTGACATGGCTGCGGGTGGCGTCCGCGTAGGTGGCGCGGAGCAGGCGCAGACAGCCGACCGGTGCGAGCGCCTTGCGCAGCAGCGGGTCGAAGGCGTCCTTGCAGCCGCTGTCCGGGGCGACGGCTATCCGGGTCCAGGAGCGGTCGGCACCGCCGGGGCCCGCACCCTCGCCCTTGAGCTCGGGCGGGAAGAGCCGGTCGACGGGCACGCTGTGCCAGAGCGCGCCGGTCACCGTGTACGCGCTACGGCTCGTGCCGCCCGCCACGGACTCCCCGGTCAGCCAACTCCCGGTCGCCGCCCCACCGATGAGGCCGAGCCCAAGAACGACACAGGCGGCTGCGGCAGCCGCACGGGGCCGCGCCCAGGAGCCGACGGGGCGCAGCCGGGTGGTGCTGTCGTCGTACATCGCAGGCCGCGCAAACGACACAAAGGGCCGCCCGGCACCGGGCCCCGGCGCCAAATCAACGGCCCCGACGGCCCGCCGCGCGGCGGTGGCCCTGGCCGACGTCTCACCGGCGACGGGACGTGCGGGCGACTCGTCGGGGACGGGGCGCGCGGGCGACTCGTCGCGGACAGGGCGCGCGGGCGACTCGTCGCGGACAGGGCGCGCGGGCGACTCGTCGCGGACGGGGCGAAGCCGAGCGGTCGTCTCCTCCGGCGACACGGGCGGTTCGTGGGTGGTGCGGGACGGTGCGGGGGTGGGCGACGGGGAGGGGCTGGCGGGCCCGGTCGACGCGGAGATAGGTGCAGGGGCGGGCGACGCGTAGGGCCGGGCAGGGGCGACCGGGCCCGGGGACGCGATCACGGTCGCGGGCTTGGGTTCGGTCCCGGACGCGGTCCTGGTCCCGGCCTTGGGGTCGGTCACGGACGCGGAGCTGGTCTCGGACCCGGACCCGAACGTGGACGCGGTCCCGGATCCGGTCCTGGGCTCGGCCCTGGACGCGGACGCGGACCCGGCCCCGGACCTGGTCTCGGCACCGGACCCGAACGCGGACGTGGACGTGGTCCCGGACTCGGTCCCGGATCCCGACCCCGTCTCGTCCCTGAGTTCGGCCCTGGACGCGGACCCGGTCCCGGACCTGGTCTCGGCACCGGACCCGGACCCGAACGCGGTCCCGAACTCGGTCTTGGTCTCGGCCCTGGGTTCAGTCACGGACTCGGACGCGGACGCGGTCCTGGTCCCGAACTCGGTCCTGGTCTCGGCCCTGGATCCCGTCCCAAACCCGGACTCGGTCCTGGGCTCGGTCACGGCCCCGGACCCGGTCCTGGTTTCGGCACCGGACCCGGACCCGGTCCCGGACCCGGTCCCGGACTCGGTCCTGGGTTCGGTTCCAGACTCGGACTCGATCTCGGACCTGGTCTCGGCCCCGAACCTGGCCCCGGCCTCGGCCCCGGCCGACGGCAACTCGTCCCGAACGCGGCTCTGCTGCGGCACCGGCTTCACCGGTTCCACCGGCTTCGCGGTGGCGCCGGTGTGCGTGCGTGACGTTCCCGTGGTGGGCGGTGTCGTCGGCTGTGGGGGGACGGCAGGGCGCGGCGGGGCGGGAGGGGGCGTGCCGTCGTGGGAGCGGGACGGATCGGTGGTGGGCGCCGGGGCGTCGGTGGGCGTCGGCGGGGCGATCGTGCCGTCGGCCGTGACCGTCGGCAGGGTGTCGGGCAGTCGGGCCGAGGCCGGAGGGGGTGGGGGCGGGGCGGTGGCGCCGGAGGCCTCGCGCTCCGCTCGGGCCTGCTCGAAGGGGGCCAGCAGGTCGTGTATGCGGGCCGCCTTGCTGGGCTCCGCGTCACCGCGGGAGGGCGCGGGCCGGGGGCTGCCGAGCACCCAGTCCTGGTCGACGGGCGGCCGGACGTCGGGAAAGCGGGCGGACGGCGCGGGCGGCGGCTCGGCCGCTTCGTCGGACGGGTCCGCGGAGGAGGCCGACAGGGGCAGTGCGGACGGCGGGGCCGACGGGCGGGGCGGCGCGGCGGGACGCGGCGGGACGGGGCTGCCAGGCGCCTCCGTGCTCATGCTCCCCCCGTTTCCTCGCGCTCGGCCGGCCGGAGCGCTCGGCGGGCGAGGCTCCGTGCACACCGCTCGGCCAGGCTCCGTGCGCGTCACTCTACGGGCAGACACGGGGCGTACGGGAACTCGGTCCGCGCCCCCGGGCGATCTGCCCGGATCATCCCCCTACCCTCGGGTAATCGTGTCTGGCAGGCTTCGCCCATGACTGCCCGTGCCGCAGACCGTGCCGCCGACCGGGCCCGTTACGACCGGGCCACCGCACACCTCGACGCCCCCGTCGCGATCGTCGACCTGGACGCCTTCGACGCCAACGCCGACGACCTCGTACGCCGGGCCGCAGGCAAGCCGATCCGGGTCGCCAGCAAGTCCGTGCGCTGCCGCGCCCTGCTCGAACGGGTGCTGGCCCGCGACGGCTTCGCCGGGATCATGTCGTTCACGCTCTCGGAGTCGCTCTGGCTGGCCCGCTCCGGCTTCGACGACGTGCTGCTCGCCTACCCCTCGGCGGACCGCGCCGGGTTCGCGGAGCTGACCGCCGATCCGAAGCTCGCGGCCTCGGTGACCGTGATGGTCGACGACCCTGCCCAGCTCCGGCTGATCGACGACGCGAGGGACGGCGGGACCGAGGAGGTGCGGGTCTGCCTGGAGCTGGACACCTCCTTCAAGCCACTGGGCGGACGGGTGCGCATCGGAGCGCTCCGTTCACCGCTGCACTCGCCGGTGCAGGTCGCCGCGCTGGCCCGGGCCGTCGAACGGCGTCCCGGCTTCCGGCTCGTGGGCGTCATGGCGTACGAGGGCCATGTCGCGGGGGTGGGCGACGCGGTCGAGGGGCACCCGGCGCGGTCGCGGGCGGTCCGCATGATGCAGACCGCCGCCCGCAAGGAGCTCGCCGCTCGCCGCGCACAGACGATCGGCGCCGTCCGGGCGGTCGCGCCCGGCCTGGAGTTCGTGAACGGCGGCGGCACCGGCAGCGTGCAGCACACCGCGGCCGAGCGTGCGGTCACGGAGATCGCCGCGGGTTCGGGGCTCTTCGTGCCACGGCTCTTCGACAACTACACGTCGTTCAGCGGGCGTCCGGCCGCGCTGTTCGCTCAGCCCGTGGTGCGGCGGCCCGGCGTGGGGACGGTGACCGTGCTCGGCGGCGGCTATCCGGCGTCGGGGGTCGCGGGCGCGGACCGCTCTCCGGAGCCGTATCTCCCCGAGGGCCTGCGGTACGACCCGCAGGAGGGCGCGGGCGAGGTGCAGACGCCGCTGCACGGTCCCCCGGCGGACGATCTGCTGATCGGCGACAAGGTGTGGTTCCGGCACGCCAAGGCCGGGGAGCTGTGCGAGCGGTTCGAGACCCTGCACCTGGTCGAGGGCGACCGGGTGACGGGCAGCGTCCCGACGTACCGGGGCGAGGGCCATACGTTCCTCTGACTCCGTGGCGCGGAGATCCGTCAGAAGGGCCCTACGGCGTCGCGCCCACATCGTTGCCCACGCCGCCGCCCGTGGCGCTGTCGTCGACCGAGCGGATCCCCTGGGTGATCTCGTCGAGGACGGAGACGGGCGGCGCATCGTCGCCCGCGCCGACGGCGAAGCGGACGATGACCATCGACTCCGAGCCGACGCTCGACGCGAAGGCGAGCGACTGGACGTATCCGCCGTCGCCCTTCGCCGTGTGGACGCGCCAGCGCACGGAGTAGCCGCTGCGGCCCGCGACCGCCACCTGGCCTTCCTGCACCTTCTCGTGGCTCGTGATGCCGCCGTAGGGCTCGTTGTCCAGCTTGTCCTTGTCGTAGGCGTCGTCCGCCGCGTCCTCGATGTCGCCCAGGGCGAGGGCCTTGGGGTCCGTCTCGTCCGTGCCCGTCACGGTGTTCGACGTGACGGTGCCCTCGCGGCAGAGCCCGGAGTCGCCCGGGCAGTCGATGACGTCCGGGGTCTGGATGGTCGCGCCGCCGCCGAAGGAGTCGTCGTCCTTCTCCCAGCCCTTGGGCACGGGGAGCGTGATGCCGTTGAGGTCGTCGACGAGGGTGTCCGGGTCGGGGTCGGCGGCCGGGGACTCCGTCTTCTTCTCCGACACGGCCGGTGCCGGGGTGCTCTCGGCGGGCGCGCTCGGCGCCGGGCCGCCGCCCTGCGGGTCGTCGTCGCCCCCGCCGAGGGTGACGACGCCCGCCACGATGGCGCCGACGAGGACGACCCCGGCGACGCCCAGCGCGACGGCCTTCGCCCGGCCGCCGCCGGGGGCCGCCACCGGCATGACCGACGTCGTGGCCTGCGGCGGCCCGAACCCCTGGTGCGCCGGGGCGACTTGGGTGGGCTCGGGCGTCCGCCGGTGCTCGGTCCAGGCGGACCCGTCCCACCAGCGCTCGACGGAGGGCTGGTGCGGGTCCGGGTACCAGCCGGGCGGGGTCGTCATGCTCATTCCGGCACTCTAGGACGTGCCGCGAAGATCAGTACACCGAGTCCCGCTGGTCGGGAACGACGGAGCCGTCCTCGCGCAGGACGGGGCCCTTGCTCCCGTCGTGCTCGTTGTACGCGGCGGTCGAGCACGGGTACGTGCCGTCCTTCTGCGGCAGCGGCTCGATGAACATGGGGTTCACGACCCAGCGGCCGTCCTCGTTGTCGTACGCCCGGCACATGAACTCGCTCTTGTTGCGGTTCAGGACGAGGTGCGCACCCGTGGCGTCGCCGACGAACGTCACGTCCGTGTCGGCGTCACCGCCACCGAGGGCGATGCGGTGGCTGAAGTCCTGTTTGTCCCAGGCCTTCTTGCCCTTGATCTTGAAGATCTCCTGGTTGATCCAGCAGCGCTTCCCGTCGATGTACGGGATGGCCTCGCCCTTGTTGACGGGGACCCCGCCGCAGCCCTGGTTCCAGGTGGTGATGCGGCCCTTGCGGTCGAGGACCGAGCGGATGGCGACGGTGTGCTTGCGGTCGATGCCCACGCTCTTCGACCAGACCTCGGTGACCGGCTCGGAGCCCGCCGAGACGATGTAGACGTCGAACCCGGCCTTCTTGAGGGTGCGGATCAGGTCGCGCTGCTGGTCGTAGTAGCGGACGTAGCCCGGGATCTCGTGGGTGCCCACGGTCTGGGTGGCGCCGACGGGGGCGGCGAGCGCCTCCTTGCGGGCCTTCGCGGCGTACGACTCCAGCTCGGGGACGGTGTGCCCGGCGAAGATCTGCGGCACCCAGGCGTACTGCGGGACGGTGTGGCGGTGGTCCCACTCCCCCGCGAAGGCGGCGGCGCCGCTCATCGTCTTGCCGTCCTCGCGGACCTCGAAGATCTCGTCGGCGCAGGCGGTGTTCCTGGAGGTGGGCAGCGGCTTGCCGACGGGCACCTTCGTGCCGCACGCCTTGGTGAGCGCGCGGTCCGCGTCGTCGGTCATCCACTTACTGGTGGACTTCCAGCTCTTGGGGCGCAGGATCTTGTCGTGCCGCAGCGACCAGGCGATGGTCGCGTCGGTCACGTCGTTCTTCGTGATGGTGTTGTCCCAGTCGAACGCGGCGACCGGGCGCTTGCTCCTGCCGTGGCCCAGGTCCGGGTTCGCGCAGGTGCCGCGCTCGTCGATGGTCCGCTGGAGCTTGGCACGGTTGTTGCCGTACCACTCCAGCTTCTTCGACAGCTGTGGGCAGTCACCGCCCGCGGTGCGGGAGTTCATGGGGTGCGCGGCCGTGGCGGCGGCCGCGGGGAGTGCTGCGGGCACGGCCGCCAGGGTGGCGGCCGCGGCCAGAGTCAGCGCCAAAATGTTTCTGTTACGCATGCGAGTGGACCGTACATCAGTCCTACGAGGCTGACGATGCCGTCGGCGCCCCGTACACCGTGTCCCGCTGATCGGGGATCACGGAGCCGTCCGTACGGCGCACCGGGCCCTTCGCCCCGTCCCGTTCCGTGTAGCCGGTGGAGGCGCAGGGGTAGGGGTCGGCCTGCTTGCCCTTGGGCTCGATGAACATGGGGTTCACCAGCCAGCGCCCGTCGCCGTTCTCGTAGGCGCGGCACATCAGCTCGTTCTTGTTGCGGTTCAGGACGAGCCTGAGGCCGGTGGCGTCACGCAGGAAGGAGATGTCCGTGTCGGAGTCGCCCGCCGCGAACACCTGGCGCTTCGCGGCCGGTTGGACCTTCTCGGCGGCCGCGCCGCGCACGCCGAAGATCTCCTTGTTGATCCAGCAGCGCTTGCCGTCGATGTACGTGATCATCGAGTCGTCGCCGTCCCTGACCGTGCCGCAGCCCTTGAGGTGAGCGGTGTGCTTCCCGTGCGCGGTGACGTTGCGGATGCCGATGGTGTGCCGGGCGTCGACGCCCACGCCCTTCCCCCACACCTCGGCGATCGGCTCGGGCGACGCGGAGACGACGTAGACGTCGAATCCGGCCTTCTTGAGCGTACGGATCAGGTCGCGCTGCTGGTCGTAGTAGCGGACCCAGCCGGTGACCTTTCCGGTGCCGACCCGCTGCTCCGCGCCGACGGGCGCGGCGAGGTTCTCCTTGCGGGCCGCGGCCGCGAACTGCTTGACCTGGCGCGTGGACCAGCCGCGGGTGAGCTGGGCGAGCCAGGCGTACTGCGGCTCCATGCGGCGGTGGTCGAAGCCGTCGAAGGCCGCCTTGCCCGCGGTGGTGGTGCCCTCGCTGTAGACGGAGAGGATCTCGTCGGCGCAGGCGGTGTCGTGGCGGGTGGGCAGGGTGGCGCCGGGGCCCGGGCAGGCCCTGGCCAGGGCCTTGGCCGCGGGGGCGGTCAGATAGCGGCTCGTGGTGCGCCAGTCGCCGTGCTCGGGCGTGCGGATCTTGCCGTTGCGCAGCAGCCAGAACATGGTGGCGTCGCCGATGTCGTTCTTGATGACGGTGTTGTCCCAGTCGAAGGTGGCGACCGGCTTGGCGCCGCCCTTGTGCCGCTGGGGCCCGCAGTGGCCGTACGTGTCGATCATGCGCTGGAGCCGCGCCTTGTTCTTGCCGTACCAGCCCTTCGACACGGTGAGGTCGGGGCAGGCCGTGGGCCGCCCGTGGGCGGTGGGCTGGGTGGCTTCCGCGGTGGCCTGGACGGTGACGAGACCGGCTCCGGCGACGACGAGGACAGCGGTGGCCGCGGTGGCGCGGCGCTTGAAGTTCACGAACACACTCCCGTGTTTACGCAGGTCAGCCGGGCGTCGTGCGACGCCCGGCTGACGGGTGGGTGACCCTGGGGTGAACTGTCCGGTGAGGCCTGGAGAGGCGTGGCCTAGAGGGGCGTGACGTACGCCCCGGTGAGGCCGCCGTCGACGAGGAAGTCCGTGGCGTTCACGAACGAGGAGTCGTCGCTGGCGAGGAACGCCACCGCGGACGCCATCTCGTCGGCCTCGGCGAAGCGGCCCACGGGGATGTGCACGAGGCGGCGCGCGGCCCGCTCGGGGTCCTTGGCGAACAGCTCCTGGAGGAGCGGGGTGTTGACGGGGCCCGGGCAGAGCGCGTTGACGCGGATGCCCTCGCGGGCGAACTGCACACCGAGCTCGCGGGACATGGCGAGGACGCCGCCCTTGGAGGCCGTGTAGGAGATCTGGGACGTCGCCGCGCCCATCCTCGCCACGAACGAGGCGGTGTTGATGATCGAGCCCTTGCCCTGGCGCCGCATGTAGGGAATGGCGGCCTTGCAGCACAGGTAGACGGAGGTGAGGTTGACGTCCTGGACGCGCTTCCAGGCCTCAAGACCGGTGTCCAGGATGGAGTCGTCGTCGGGCGGCGAGATGCCCGCGTTGTTGAAGGCGATGTCGACGGAGCCGTAGGTGTCGAAGGCCGTCTTGAAGAGCGCCTCGACCTGCTCGGCGTCGGTGACGTCGACCTTCACGAAGGTCCCGCCGACCTCCTCGGCCGCGGCCTTGCCCGCCGTCTCGTCGATGTCGCCGCACACGACGTTGGCGCCCTCGGAGGCGAGGCGGCGCGCGGTGGCGAGGCCGATGCCGCTGCCCGCGCCGGTGATGACGGCGGTACGGCCTACCAGGCGGCGGCAGATGTTTTCTGACATGGGTTCAGGCCTCCGTGCTGATGAAGACGTTCTTGGTTTCCGTGAAAGCGGCGAGCGCGTCCGGGCCGAGCTCACGGCCGAGTCCGGACTGCTTGTAACCCCCGAACGGGGTCCAATAGCGCACGCTGGAGTGCGAGTTGACGGAGAGGTTGCCTGCCCTGACTCCCCCCGACACCCGCAGGGCCCGGCCGACGTCACGCGTCCACATGGAGCCGGAGAGGCCGTAGTCGGTGGCGTTGGCGAGCCGGATCGCGTCGGCCTCGTCCTCGAAGGGGATGACGACGGCGACGGGCCCGAAGACCTCCTCCGCGGCCACCGGGGCGTCCGGGTCCACATCGGTGAGCAGCGTCGGCGGGAACCAGAAGCCGGGGCCCTCGGGCACCGTGCCGTGGATGCCGTCGCCGGGGGTGACGTAGGAGCGGACCCGGTCCAGCTGGGCCCTGGAGATCAGCGGGCCCATCTGGGTCTTCTCGTCGGAGGGGTCGCCCACGACGATGGACTCGATCGCGGGCGTCACGACCTCGATGAAGCGGTCGTACACCGAGCGCTGGACGAGGACACGGGTGCGGGCGCAGCAGTCCTGGCCCGAGTTGTCCAGGTACGACATGGGGGTGGCCAGCGCCGCCGCTTCCACGTCGGCGTCGGCGAAGACGATGTTCGGGCTCTTGCCGCCGAGTTCGAGGGTCAGGCGCTTCACGCGGTCGGCGCACCTGGCCATGATCTGCTTGCCGACGCGGGTGGAGCCGGTGAACACGATCTTGGCGACGCCGGGGTGCTCGACCAGCGCGTTGCCCGCGACGCCGCCCTCGCCGGGCAGGACCTGGAAGAGGCCTTCGGGCAGGCCTGCCGCCAGGGCGAGTTCGGCGAGGCGGAGCGCGGTGAGCGGCGTCGTCTCTGCGGGCTTGAGGATCACCGCGTTGCCCGCCGCGAGGGCAGGGGCCGTGCCCCACGCGGCGATCGGCATCGGGAAGTTCCACGGCGCGATGACGCCCACGACCCCGAGGGGTTCCAGGACGGTGACGTTCAGGCCGCCGGGGACCGGAATCTGACGGCCATTCAGGCGCTCCGCTCCCCCGGCCGAGAAGTCGAGGAGGTCGCGGACGTTGCCCGCCTCCCAGCGCGCGTTGCCGATGACGTGACCGGCCTCGCGCACCTCCAACCGGGCCAGTTCTTCGAGGTGTTCGTCCACCTGGGCGGCGAAGCGGCGCAGGAGCCTGGCCCGGTCGGCGGGGGCGGCCGCGGCCCACTGTTCCTGGGCCCGCGCGGCGCGGGCGACGGCGGCGTCGACGTCCTGCACGGTGGCGGCGGGGACGGTCGCGACGACCTCTTCCGTCGCCGGGTTCAGTACCTCAAGCAAGGGTGCCTCACATGCGTTCGAAGGAGCGGCGGAGCTCCCAGTCGGTCACCACGGAGTCGAAGGCCTGCAGCTCGACCCGCGCCATGTTGCGGTAGTGCGCGACCACCTCGTCGCCGAAGGCGGCCTTGGCGATGGGGCTGTTCTCCCAGAGCTCGGCGGCCTCGCGCAGGGTGGTGGGGACGTGCTCGTACTCGCCGGTGTAGGCGTTGCCGGTGCACTCCTCGGGCAGTTCGAGCTTCTGCTCTATGCCGTACAGGCCCGCGGCGACGAGCCCGGCGACGGCCAGGTGCGGGTTGACGTCTCCGCCGGGCAGCCGGTTCTCGAAGCGCATCGAGCGGCCGTGGCCGACGACGCGGAGCGCGCAGGTGCGGTTGTCGTACCCCCAGGCGGCGGCGGTCGGCGCGAACGTGCCGGGCTGGAACCGCTTGTAGGAGTTGATGTTGGGCGCGTAGAGGAGGGAGAAGTCGCGGAGCGCCGCGAGCTGGCCCGCGAGGAAGTGCCGCATGACGGGCGACATCCCGCCGGGGTCGTCCGCGGTACCCGCCATGACGTTGGTGCCTTCGGCATCCTGCAGCGAGAGGTGGATGTGGCAGGAGTTGCCCTCGCGCTCGTTGAACTTGGCCATGAAGGTGAGGGAGACACCTTCCTGGGCCGCGATCTCCTTGGCGCCGGTCTTGTAGATGGCGTGCTGGTCGCAGGTGACGAGGGCCTCGTCGTACTTGAACACGATCTCGTGCTGGCCGGGGTTGCACTCGCCCTTGGCCGACTCGACGACGAGTCCGGCGGCCGCCATGTCGTTGCGGATGCGGCGCAGCAGGGGCTCGATGCGGCCGGTGCCGAGGACCGAGTAGTCGATGTTGTACTGGTTGGCGGGGGTGAGGTCCTTGTACCCGGCGTCCCAGGCCTGTTCGTAGGTGTCCTTGAAGACGATGAATTCGAGCTCCGTGCCGACGTGCGCGGTGTATCCGAGCTCCGCGAGCCGGTCCAGCTGGCGGCGGAGGATCTGGCGGGGCGCGGCCACGACGGGCGAGGCGTCGTTCCACGCGAGGTCCGCGATGAGCATCGCGGTGCCCTCGTTCCAGGGGACCCGGCGCAGGGTGGAGACGTCGGCGTGCATGGCGAAGTCGCCGTAGCCGCGGTCCCAGGAGGACATCGCGTAGCCGTCGACCGTGTTCATGTCCGCGTCGACGGCCAGGAGGTAGTTGCAGCCCTCCGTGCCGTGTTCGAGGACCTCGTCGAGGAAGAAGCGGGCGGCGAACCGCTTGCCCTGGAGCCGCCCCTGCATATCGGGGAAGGCCAGGACGACAGTGTCGATCTCGCCACTGGCGACGAGTGCCTTCAGCTCCTCGACGGCCAGCGGGGGTGTGCGGTCTGCCACGGGAAAAGCCTCCTTGGGTCAGCCGGGAGCCATAAGGTATTGCCGAGAACCATTGCTTGGGAAGGGGGTACGGACATGTCGCACACGGAAGAGGGCACGGCGGCGTCCGCACCGGACGACGAGCGCCTGACGGCGGTGCTGCGCCCGGTGCGGGCGGGCAACGGCTTCGAGGAGGCCCTGGAGCAGATCCTCCAGGTCGTCCGCCTCGGCCTGGTGCCCGGTGGCGAACGCCTGCCGTCGGAGCGGGAGCTGGCCGACCGGCTCGGCATCAGCCGGGTCACGCTGCGCGAGGTCCTCAAGGTGCTGCAGGACCAGGGCCTGGTCGAGTCGCGGCGCGGGCGGTACGGCGGCACGTTCGTGCGGCCGCGCCCCGAGGCGCCGGGCGAGGACGAGCTGCGCCGCCGCATCAAGGACGTCGACGTCGAGGACGCGCTGCGGTTCCGGGAGGTCCTGGAGGTCGGCGCGGCCGGGCTGTGCGCGGCGCACGGCCTGTCCGACGAGCAGGCGGACCGCCTGCGCACGGCGCTCACCCGGACGCACGACGCGCCCCTGGCGGAGTACCGGCGCCAGGACACCCTGCTGCACCTCACGCTCGCCGAACTGTGCGGGTCGCCGACGCTCACCGCCCAGTACGCGGCGGTCCGTGCGACCGTCAACGACCTCCTGGACTGCATCCCGCTGCTCGTGCGGAACCTGGAGCACTCGCAGCGCCAGCACACGGCGCTCGTCGAGGCGGTGCTCGACGGGGACGCGGACGGCGCGCGGGAAATGATGCGGGAGCACTGCGCGGGGACGGCGGCGCTGCTGCGCGGCTTCCTGACGTGAGGCGCTGTTAACCACCGGGTAACGCAAGGGGCTTGCTTTCTCCCACCCGGCACGGCAAAGGTATGCACCCGGCAAAGGTATGTATCCGTTCCATTGAGTCACCCCGCCGCCAAGCCGCAGTGCCGCCGCATAGGAGCCGTGCCATGACCATGGATTCCACCCCGCCGAAACAAGCCGAACCGGCGGACGACTATCTGGAACGCAGGACGCTGCGCCGCGGCAGCGCGGGCTGGCTCCTGCTCACCGGCCTCGGCGTCGCCTATGTCGTCTCCGGCGACTACTCGGGATGGAACTTCGGCCTCGCGGAGGGCGGCTTCGGCGGCCTCGGCATCGCCATGGCCCTCATGGGCGTGATGTACGCGTGCATGGTCTTCTCGCTCGCCGAGCTCTCGTCCGTCCTCCCGACGGCGGGCGGCGGCTACGGCTTCGCGCGGCGGGCGCTCGGCCCCTTGGGCGGCTTCCTGACCGGCACAGCGATCCTCATCGAGTACATCCTGGCACCCGCCGCGATCTCCATCTTCATCGGTGACTACGTCGAGTCGCTGGGCCTCTTCGGCCTCAGCTCCGGCTGGCCCGTCTATCTGGCCTGCTTCGTGATCTTCATCGGCATCCACCTGTGGGGCGTCGGCGAAGCGCTGCGCTTCAGCTTCGTCGTGACCGGCATCGCGGTGGCGGCGCTGCTGATCTTCGCGGTCGGCGCGTTCATGGACTTCGACGCGTCGAAGCTGAACGACATCCCCGTCGAGGCGGACGCCTTCGGCTCCAACTCCTGGCTGCCGATGGGCCTGTTGGGCATCTGGGCGGCGTTCCCGTTCGGCATGTGGTTCTTCCTCGGCGTGGAGGGCGTACCGCTGGCCGCCGAGGAGACCAAGGACCCGGCGCGCACCCTGCCCCGCGCGATCCGCTGGTCGATGGCCATCCTCATCGTCCTGGCACTCCTCACCTTCTTCGCGTCGTCCGGCGCGCGGGGCGCGAACGCGATCCAGGGCGCGGGCAACCCGCTGGTCGAGGCGTTGCAGCCGGACGGCGAGGCGACGACGCTCAGCCGCATCGTCAACTACGCGGGCCTCGCGGGCCTGGTGGCCTCCTTCTTCTCCCTCATCTACGCCGGTTCGCGCCAGCTCTTCGCGCTCTCCCGGGCGGGCTACCTCCCCCGCTTCCTCTCGCTCACCAGCAGCCGCAAGGCCCCCTACCTGGGCCTGCTCGTGCCGGGCGCGATCGGCTTCGGCCTGGCCGCGGCGACCGGTGACGGCGCCCGCATGCTGAACGTCGCGGTGTTCGGCGCGACCATCTCGTACGCGCTGATGTCGCTCTCGCACATCGTGCTGCGCCGCCGCGAGCCCGGCCTGGAGCGGCCCTACCGCACCCCCGGCGGCATTCTGACCTCGTCCGTGGCGCTGGTCCTCGCCTGTGCGGCGCTGGTCGCGACGTTCCTGGTGGACGTGACGGCGGCGCTCATCGCGCTCGGGGTGTACGTGGTCGCCATCGCCTACTTCGGGATCTACAGCCGCAAGCACCTGGTGGCGCGCGCGCCGGAGGAGGAGTTCGCGGCGCTCGCCGCCGCCGAGGCAGAGTTGGAACGCAACTGATCAGCACGGCCGAAGGAGAACGGTGAGGAAGAGCGCAGTGAGCGGCAGGCCGCTGATCGGGGTCAGCACCTATCTGGAGGCCAAGGTCAGCTGGGGCGTGTGGGAGCTCCCCGCGGCCGTGCTGCCCGCCGGATATCCGCGCCTGGTGCGGGCGGCGGGCGGCCTCACCGCGATGCTGCCGCCGGACGATCCCTCGTACGCCGCCGAGGTCGTCGCCCGGCTGGACGGCGTGGTCGTCGCGGGCGGGCCGGACGTGGAACCCGAGCGGTACGGCGCGGCGCGCGAGGAGCGCACCGGGCCGCCCGCGCGGGAGCGGGACGCGTGGGAACTCGCGCTGATCGAGGCCGCGTTGGCGTCGGGGACGCCGCTGCTCGGCATCTGCCGGGGCATGCAGCTCATGAACGTGGCGCTCGGCGGGACGCTGGTCCAGCACATGGAAGGACACGTGGAGCGGATCGGCGTGTTCGGCACGCACGCGGTGAAGCCGGTCCCCGGCACGCTCTACGAGTCGATCGTGCCGGATGCGTCCACGGACGTGCCGACCTACCACCACCAGGCGGTGGACCGCCTCGGCAGGGACCTGGCGGTGTCGGCGTACGCGACGGACGGCACGGTCGAGGCGGTCGAGCTCCCCCACCCCGCCTGGGCGCTCGGCGTGCAGTGGCATCCGGAGATGGGCGAGGACGCGCGCGTCATGGCGGCACTGGTCCGAGCCGCGTCCTGAGCCGGGCGGAGGGTCAGCGGTGCCGCCCCGCTCTCGCTACTCCCCCTCCGCAGCCGTGCGCGACACCAGCCGCTCGTACCGCTGCCGGGCCGCCTGCGGGGTGCCGAGGCCGAGGCCGAAGGCGATCTCCGGCCAGGTCATGCCGCGGCCGCGGGCCATCTGGAGGAGGCCGGTCTCCAGCTCGTCCATCTCGCCGCGGGCCATCGGCAGGAGGGTGAGCGCCGCGGTGATGTCGGCGTGGTCCACGTCCGGTTCGTCATCGACGGCCTTCGCGGCCCCGCTGAGCAGGAACGACACGATCCGGACCGCTTCGTGCGGGCCGAGGACGGTGGGATGGACCTGCCGCTTGCGCTGCGCGTCGTCCGCCGCGTGCCGTTCGGCGATGCGCATCAGCGAGGCATAGGCGCGCCGGGCGCGGGCCTCGTCCGGGTGCGGGGGCGTGAAGGGGTCGGCGGCCTGGGGCTGCTGTTCGGGGTTCGGCATGCGTCCAGCATGGGATGACACACCCCTGATGGTCAACAGTTCGTTGTGAACACTTTGTTTGCTTCGTACGCGTGTGAGCTCAGGACCTGCGTCCCCCGGCCCCCGTCCCACCGCTCCGCGTCAACGCCAGCAGATCCCGCCCCGGCCCCGCCGGACGGTGCCCCGTCGGCCACACCGCCCGCAGCTCCCTGCGCAGCCGCACCTCCGCCACGGGGATCTCCACCAGGCGCCGGGCCGCGAGCTCCTCGCCCACCGCCAGCTCGCTCAGGACCGAGGGGCCCGCACCGCTCACCGCGGACGCCTTCACCGCCGTGGTGGACGACAGCTCGATCAGCGGGCGGGCCAGGCCGCCGAGCGCCGCGTGCAGGACCTGCCGGGTGCCCGAGCCCTCCTCGCGCAGGATCAGCGGCGTCGCGGCCAGCTCCTCGGCGCCGAGCGGCTTCCTGCGCCGGGCCCACGGGTGCCCCGGCGCCGTGACGACGACCAGGCGGTCGTGCGCGACGACCACGTCGTCAAGCCCGCCCGGCACGGTGAGCCCCTCGACGAAGCCGAGGTCCGCCTCGCCGGAGAGCAGCCGGGACGCGACGGCCGCGGAGTTGCCCGCGAGCAGCGAAACCGCCGTGTCAGGGCGCTGGGTGCGCAGCGCGATCAGCCAGCCCGGCAGCAGATACTCGGCGATCGTCATGCTGGCCGCCACCCGCAGCCGCGAGTCCCGCCGCACCCGCAGCGCCTGCGCGCCCGCGTCGAACGCCTCCGCCGCCTCCACGATCCGCCCCGCCCAGTCGGTGACCAGAGCACCCGCGTCCGTGAGGCGCGAGCCGCGCGGCGACCGGTCGACGAGGGCCACGCCGAGCTGCCGCTCCATGGCCCGCACCCGGCTGCTGGCCGCGGGCTGGGTGATGCCGAGCTCCCGCGCGGCCCGCCCCAGACTGCCGAGCCTGGCCACGGCGAGCAGCAGCTGGAGCGCCCCGAGATCGGGCACGCGGTGCGCGAGCGCCGCCTCAGGGACACCGGAGGACTCGCGGGACGCAGCGGACCCAGGGGACGCAGGGGACGTACTCATAAAGCCAGCTTATGTCCTCATAGATGCGTGCTCCCTGGCGGTGGACCCCCACCCCGTACGACCGTGGACACATGGTCACCGCCGCTCACTCCGCCGCCTCCGCAGGCGCCTCCCCCACGGCCACCGCCCGCCGCGCCCTCGCGGTCCGCCACCTCGGCCCGAACTGGTACGCCTCCGTCATGGGCACCGCCATCATCGCCAACGCGGGTGCGACGCTGCCGTACCAGTTCACTGGACTGCGCACCGGCTGCACGATCGTGTGGGCGCTGTCCTTCGTGATGCTCGCCGTCCTGCTCACCGCCCGTGCCGCGCACTGGATCCACCACCGCGACCAGGCCCGCACCCACCTCCTCGACCCGGCCGTGGCCCCGTTCTACGGCTGCCTGGCGATGGCGCTGCTCGCGGTCGGCGGCGGCACCCTGATCGTCGGCAAGGACTGGATCGGCACGGAGGCCGCCGTCGCGGTCGACACGGTGCTGTTCACCGCGGGCACCCTCATCGGGCTCGCCGCCGCCGTCGCCATCCCCTACCTGATGGTGGTCCGGCACCGCATCGCCGCCGACCAGGCCTCACCCGTGTGGCTGCTGCCGGTGGTGGCCCCCATGGTCTCGGCGGCCGTCGGCCCGCTGCTCATCCCGCACCTGCCCACGGGCCAGGCCCAGCAGACGATGCTGTACGCGTGTTTCGCGATGTTCGGCCTGAGCCTGCTAGCCACCCTGGTGATGCTGCCGGTGATCTTCGCCCGCCTGGTGACCGCGGGCCCGCTGCCCCTGGCCCTCACCCCCACCCTGTTCCTGGTGCTCGGCCCGCTGGGCCAGTCGACGACCGCCACCAACAAGTTCGCCGACTTCGCACCGGGCGTCGTGCCCGCCCCCCTCGACCGTGGCTTCCTCGTCTTCGCCGTGCTGTACGGCGTGCCCGTGATGGGCTTCGCCCTGATGTGGCTGGCGCTGGCCGGGGCCATGGTGGTGCGCGCCCGGCGCCGCGGCATGGGGTTCGCGATGACCTGGTGGGCGTTCACCTTCCCCGTCGGCACCTGCGTGACCGGCGCGGAGGGCCTGGGCAACCACACCGGCCTGGCGGTGTTCGACTGGCTCGCGACCGGCCTGTTCGTGTTCCTCGTGACCGCCTGGGCCATCGCCCTGGCCCACACCCTGAAGGGCGCTCTCAGCGGACGACTGCTCGCAGCGCCTCGCTGAGCACCGCCGGAGCCTCGACCAGTGACGGCCCGTACCAAGTGAGATGGCGGCCTCCGACCAGCGCGACCGGTGTGCCCGGGAACGCCTCGGGGCCGTCGTCGGGCGTGAAGCGGTACGGCTCGTCGGGCAGGACCACCAGGTCGAGGGCGAGGTCCGCGGAGGTCAGCTCCTCGATCGGCGCGCGGGGGTACCGCTCGGCGTGAGCGGCGTACGCGTTGTCGACGCCGAGGCGCGCGAGGAGGTCCCCCGCGAAGGTGTCGCGGCCCAGGACCATCCACGGCCGCCGCCAGATGGGGACGGCCGCCCGCAGCCGGGCCGGGGGGCGCGGCGTCCGCCCCCACGCCGACTCGGCCTCCGCCAGCCACCGCGGCCGCTCCGCCCCGCACGCCGCGAGGACCCGCGCCAGCTCATGGAAGGCCTGGTCCAGCGTCCGCACCTCGGTCACGAGGACCTCGATGCCCGCCGCTCGCAGCGCCGCCAGGTCGGGCTCGCGGTTCTCCTCCTCGTTGGCGACGACGAGGTCGGGCGCGAGGGCGACGATGCGGGGCACATCCGGGTTCTTGGTGCCGCCCACCCGGGTGACGTCGAGTCCGGCCGGATGGCTGCACCAGTCGGTCGCCCCGACCAGCACGTCCGGCGCGGTCACGGCGACCGCCTCGGTCAGCGAGGGCACCAGCGAGACGACCCGCAGCGGGCCACGCGCGCGGGACACGTCAGCGCCCCTTGTCGTCCACGGCTTCGATGTGGTCCCCCACGGCGACCACCAGCACCCGGGTGTCCGGCACGGTGGCCCGCCAGCGGTGCCGCACCCCGCCCGTGAGGAACAGCGTGTCGCCGCGCCCGAGGCGGTAGGCCCGGCCCTCGGCCTCCATCTCCACGGCGCCCTCCACGACGTACATCAGCTCGTCGTTGCGGTGCTGGAACTCGCGTCCCTCGTCGTGGTCCCCGATGAACTCCAGGGCGTGCAACTGGTGGTGGCCGCGGGCCAGTTCGCGGACGCGCGCGTCGGGCGTTGAGGCGTCAAGGTCCGTGTCGTCGTCGGCGCGCACCACCTCGACCGTGCGGGCCGGGTCGGCGGCGGCGAGGAGCTCCACGTCGGTGGTGCACAGGGCGTCGGCGACGCGCTGCAGGGAGCGCGTGCTCGGCCGGGCCCGCTCGTTCTCGATCTGGCTCAGGAAGGGCACGGAGAGGCCGCTGCGCTCGGCTACGACCGCGAGGGTGAGCTCCAGCTGCCGACGGCGCCGCCGCACCGCCGAGCCCACCCGGAGCGTCTCCTTGTGCTCGTCCATCGCCTCGACTCCCTTCAGCGCATCGGCCCGCTTTCAACCCTGAGGGGTTTTCTGCACCCTACGCATGTTCGCCAAACTGTTTTGCCCCGTTGCCGAGACCGCTTCCTACAGCTCGTGCCAGTAGAGCAGTTGTCCGGACTCGCCGGAGGCGGAACGCTCGGCCGGTACGAACAGACTCACGAGCAGGGCCGGGCGGCCCCGCGGATCGGTGAGCAGGGTCGCGGAGGGGTTGGCGAAGGCGCGGCTGCCGCCGTGCGTGCGGATGTCGAGGCGGTCCGCGCGGCCGCTTGCGGGGTCGTACGCATAGGTGCCCCAGCTGCCGAAGTCGCCTCGCCGCCGCTGGCCCTCGACGAGGACCACGCGCTGCCCGGCGAGGTCCACGGGCGCCCGGTCGCCGATGTTGCCGCCGTTTCCCCAGGCGCGCACGGCACGGTCCATGCGGCGGTCGGGCTCGGCGTGCCAGCGCCGGAAGCCGGTGAGGGTGGCGCGCAGCTGGCGGTCGGTGTCGCAGCCCGCGCGGTAGTGCCCGGTGAGGTGGATCGTGGCGCCGCGCACGGCGGTGATGCTCGGGGTTCCCTCGGCGCACCGCGAGAGGGTCAGCGGTGCGTCGAAGGCGCGGCGGGCGCGCCCGTCGAGCAGGGCGGTCAGGTTCGCGTAGGCCCGCACCGCGATGTGGTTGCGGGGGTCCTTCTCGTACGCGAGGACGTATCCGCCGCGGCCGTCGTGCGCGAGCGAGGCCTGGTGGGTGCCGGGGCCGAAGTCGTGGCGGCGCTGCCAGTGGCGCAGGTCGGTGGAGGTCGCGACGGCCGCGTGGAAGCGGCCGTCGGCCAGGAGCGTGTGGTAGACGGCGAGGTAGCTGCCGTCCTGGGCCTGTTCGATCTGCGCGGCGTCCATGGTGCGGCCGGTGTGGTCGCGCGCGTCGTAGCGGTGGCCGTCGGCGGCGGTCACGTCCTCGGCGAGCGCGGCGAGCCGGGCGGTGCCCGCGGACGCGGGGGCGGTGTCGGCCCGCGCGAGCTGTGCGACGAGCAGGGCGGCGGCCAGGGCCAGTGCCGCGGCGGCGACGAAGAGCGCGGTCCTTGGCTGCCTTGCGGTCACGGGCGGATTCTCACGTTCGGATGTTCGATGGCGTTCAGATGTTCGAGATGAGGCCCAGTCGAGAGTAGGGAATCGACGGCCCCGCAGGAACGCCGGAAGGGGTGGGCTTCGCCACAAGGCGAGGCCCACCCCTTCAAGCACTGCTGACCGGTGGAGCTACTTCGCGGAGGTCATCTTCTCCTCGAAGCCCGGGTTCTTCTTCAGCCAGGCGTCAACGGCCTTCGGCTCGTTGTTCTTGCCCGCCTTGTTGATCTCGTTCTCCAGGCTGGCCAGTTCCTTCTCGCTCATCTTGAAGTTCTTGAGCCACTTCGTGAGCTGCGGGTACTGGTTCGGGAAGTCCTTGCTGGAGAGCGAGCGGATCGTGTTGCCCTTGCCGAAGCCACCCTTGGGGTCCGCCAGCTTGGTCAGGCCGCACTCGCTGTACGCCCAGTGCGGCGACCAGAGCAGCACCGCGATCGGCTCCTTCTTCGAGTACGCGGTCTTCAGCTCGGAGAGCATCGCGGGGGTCGAGCCCGCGGCGATCTCGTACTCGTCCTCGAGGCCGTAGCCGGGCAGGACCTTGTCCTTGAGCGCCTGCATCACGCCGGTGCCCGGCTCGATGCCGATGATCTTGCCCTTGAACTTGTCGCCCTTGCCCTTGAGGTCCTCGAGCGACTTCACGTCCTTGACGTACGACGGGACGGCGACCTCGAGGGAGGTCGGGCTGTACCAGGAACCGAGGTCCTTGAGATTGGCCTTGTTCTTGTCCCAGTACGTCTTCTGCGCGGTGGGCAGCCAGGCGTCGAGGTTGAGGTCGAGGTCACCCTGCGCGAGACCGGTGTAGGCCGGGCCCACGTCCGCCGGCGTCAGCTCCATCTTGTAGCCGCGCTTCTCCAGGACGCGCTTCCACAGGTTGGTGACGGCGATGTTCTCGTCCCAGGCGAAGTACGCGGCCTTCAGCGGACGCTTCTTCTCCTCGCCACCGCTGTTCTTCGGCAGCGGGGCCAGCTTGTCGACGACCTTCGGGTTCTTCTCCA
Organism: Streptomyces sp. NPDC004732; assembly: GCF_040609235.1. Taxonomy (NCBI): domain Bacteria; kingdom Bacillati; phylum Actinomycetota; class Actinomycetes; order Kitasatosporales; family Streptomycetaceae; genus Streptomyces; species Streptomyces sp. NPDC004732. The sequence continues at coordinate 316,043 of NZ_JBEXJR010000006.1, read as the reverse complement.
GCCAGGTGCGCACGGCGTCCTGCTGCTTGCCCTTGCCCGCCTTGTTGATCTCCGCTTCAAGGCTGGTGAGCTGGTTCTCTTCCATCTTGAAGTTCTTGAGCCACTTGGCGACCTGCGGGTTCTCCTTGGAGAAGCCCTTGCGCGCCAGCGAGTGCACGCCGTCGCCCTTGCCCCAGGCACCCTTCGGGTCCTTGAGCTTCTTCAGGTCGAAGTCGTTGTACGCCCAGTGCGGCGACCACAGCGGTACGACGATCGGCTCCTTCTTCGCGTACGCCGCCTTCAGCTCGGACAGCATCGCGGTGGTGGAACCGTCGACGACCTTGTACTCCTTGTCGAGGCCGTACGCCTTGAGGACCTTGCTCTTCAGGAGCTGCATCTCACCGGCGCTCGGCTCGATGCCGGTGATCTTGCCGTCGAACTTGTCGCCCTTGCCCTTGAGGTCGGCAAGCGAGGTGACGTCCTTCATGTACGAGGGAACCGTCAGCTCCAGCGACGTCCGGTCGTACCAGGCGCCGAGGTCCTCCAGCTTGTCGCCGTACTTCTTCATGTACGTGGCGTGCGTCGTCGGCAGCCACGAGTCGGTCTGGAAGTCGACGTCGCCCTGGGCGAGCGAGGTGTAGAGCGGGCCCGCGTCCAGGAGGCTGGCGTTCACCTTGAAGCCGCGCTGCTCCAGGATCTCCTTCCAGAGGAAGGTGGAGGCGATGCCCTCGTCCCAGTTGATGTAGCCGATGTTGATTTCCTTGCCCTGACCGACGTTCTTGGAGTCGGCCACGGTCTCGGACTTGCTGCCGCCGAAGATGCTCATGCCGCCCGCGACGAGCGCGAGGACGACGACGCCGACCATCGCGACGACGGGCCGGGGGCGGTAGTTCCAGATGTTCAGGCCCTGCGCGGCCCGCAGCTTGGCGAGCGCACGACGGCCGAGCGGGGAGACCTGGCCGCCCAGGCCGCTGGTGACGCGGTCCAGGTAGATGGCGAGGATCACGATGGAGACGCCCGCCTCCGCGCCGAGACCGACGTCGAGCTGGCCGATGGCCGCGTTGACGTCGGCGCCCAGACCCGGGGTGCCGACCATGCCGGTCAGCGCCGCCATGGAGAGGCCGAGCATGATGACCTGGTTGACACCGGCCATGATCGTCGGGAGCGCGAGCGGCAGCTGGACGCGGAACAGGGTGTTGCGGGGCGTGGTGCCGAACGCATCGGCGGCCTCGACCAGCTCCTTGTCGACCTGGCGGATGCCGAGCTCGGTCATGCGCACACCGGGGGCGAGCGCGAAGACGATCGTGGCGACGATGCCCGCGGGGGCGCCCATGCGGAAGAACAGCAGCGCCGGGATGAGGTAGATCATCGCGGGCAGCGTCTGCATGAAGTCGAGGACCGGCCTGACGATGCCGCTGACCGTCTTGGAACGGGCCGCCCATATGCCCACGGGCACGGCTATGACCAGCGCCACGAAGGTCGACACGAGCACCAGGGCCAGCGTCATCATCGCGTTGTCCCACAACTCCAGGGACACGATGAAGGCGAAGCCCACGAAGGAGAGGACACCGCCGGTCAGACCGCGCAGCCAGAACGCGATGATGGCGAGGATGCCCGCCATGATCAGCGGCTCAGGTCCCGAGAGGACGTCGAAGACGCCGTCCCACATGTTCTGGAAGATCGTCTTGACGAACGAGAACAGCCAGTCCATGTGCGTTCTGAGCCACTCGACCGCGTCATTGACCCAGTCGCCGAAAGGAATTCTAGGCACCGCTGCTCACCTTGCCCGCGTTCTTGTCGCCCTTGCCCTGGGCGTCGCCCTTGTCCTGGGCGGGTACGGAGGCCGGGGCCGCGACCTGCGGCTCCGCCTCGGTCTCCGACTGCATCGGCTCGCCGAGCACCGCGAGCAGCCTGGCCCGCGGCACGACACCGACGAGCTTGCCGTCGGTGTCGGTCACGGCGACCGGCACCTCGCTGGTGGAGCAGGGCGTGAACAGCTCGATGATGGGCGTGCCCTCGGTGACCGTCGCGGGTGCGTCGGCCTGCACGAAGCCCTTGTCGGGATCGGCCATGATCGCGCCCGCGGTGAGCACCCGCGAGCGGTCGACGTCCTGCGTGAACGCGGCGACGTAGTCGTTGGCCGGGGTGACCAGGATGTCCTCGGCGTTGCCGATCTGGACGATGCGGCCGTCACGCATGACGGCGATCTGGTCACCCAGGCGCATGGCCTCGTTGAGGTCGTGGGTGATGAAGACGATGGTCTTCTTCAGCCGCTTCTGGAGCACCAGGAGCTGGTCCTGCATGTCACGGCGGATCAGCGGGTCGAGCGCGCTGAACGACTCGTCCATGAGGAGCAGGTCGGCGTCGGTGGCCAGCGCGCGGGCCAGGCCGACGCGCTGCTGCATGCCGCCGGACAGCTCGTCGGGCCAGGACTTCTCCCAGCCCTTGAGCCCCGCGAGCTCCAGCGCCTCGGTGGCGCGCTTCTCGCGCTCGGCGCGGGGCACGCCCTGCACCTCGAGGCCGTAACCGGCGTTCTCCAGGACGCTGCGGTGCGGGAAGAGCGCGAAGTGCTGGAAGACCATGCTGATCTTCTTGGAGCGCACCTCCCGCATCTCGCGGGCGCTCAGCTCGGTCAGATCCTGACCGTCGAAGCGGACGTGGCCGGCCGTCGGCTCCGAAAGCCCGTTGAGCATGCGCAACAACGTGGACTTGCCGGATCCGGAGAGACCCATGACGACGAAGATCTGGCCCGGCTCGACCTCGAAGGAGGCGTCGATGACGGCAGCGGTGGTGCCGTCGGCTCGCAGCTCCTCTCGGTCGGCTCCGTGGCGGATTTTCTCCACCGCGTCATCGGGTCGTCTGCCGAACACTTTGTACAAGTGCTCGGCCTGCAGCCTGGACACATACACCTCTCGGGTTGAACCAAGACGGCCCGCCTCCCCCGCCGGCGGGCCGTGGAGCGGCACGGGGTCTGCCCGCTTACCGATCGAAAAGTTGAATGTGCGACCGGGTCCGCTCCGAGTGCGCGCCTTCCCGTGCTTACACAGAACAAACCAAGGAGTGACCCAGGTCACATTCGTTGCGCTGTGGGCACGGTGCGGCGCGATGCGCAACGCGGCCGCGCCGCCGTGCGCAGCACGTTCGCACTGTCAGTGCCGTGCGGCATGATGCGCGATGTGACTCAGCGAACACGACGGCTCATGCTTCTCGACACGGCTTCCCTCTACTTCCGGGCCTATTTCGGGGTCCCGGAGTCCGTGAAGGCCCCGGACGGCACTCCGGTCAACGCCGTGCGCGGGCTGCTCGACTTCATCACCCGCCTCGTCCAGGACCACCGGCCGGACGACCTGGTCGCCTGCATGGACGCGGACTGGCGCCCGCACTGGCGGGTCGAGCTCATCCCCTCGTACAAGGCGCACCGCGTCGCCGAGGAGGTCCCGCAGGGCGCGGACGCCGAGGAGATCCCGGACACTCTCTCCCCGCAGGTGCCGATCATCGAGGAGGTCCTCGACGCGCTCGGCATCGCCCGCGTGGGCGTCGAGGCGTACGAGGCCGACGACGTGATCGGCACCTTCACCGCCCGCGCCACGGGCCCGGTCGACATCGTCACCGGCGACCGCGACCTCTACCAGCTGGTCGACGACGAGCGCGGCATCCGCGTCCTCTATCCCCTCAAGGGCGTCGGCACCCTCCAGACGACGGACGAGGCGTGGCTGCGCGAGAAGTACGGCGTGGACGGGCCCGGCTATGTCGACCTGGCGTTGCTGCGCGGCGACCCCAGCGACGGACTGCCCGGCGTGCCCGGCATCGGCGAGAAGACGGCGGCCAAGCTCCTGGACGCCTTCGGCGATCTGGCCGGGATCATGGCCGCCGTCGACGACCCGAAGTCGAAGCTCACCCCGTCGCAGCGCAGGCGGCTCGACGAGTCGCGCGCCTATGTAGCGGTCGCCCCGAAGGTCGTACGCGTGGCGGCCGACGTCCCCCTGCCCGATGTGGACCTCGCGCTTCCGCACGCGCCGCGCGATCCCGCGGCCCTCGACGAGCTGGCGGCCCGGTGGGGCCTGGGCGGCTCACTGCAGCGCCTGCTCTCCACCCTGCACTCCTGAGGTGTTAGCTTAGGTAAGCCTAAGTAATTGTGGATCAGGGGAGGCCGCCGCCATGGCAGAACGTCCGGCACGCAAAGCACCGAAGGCCCATGTCGCACAGGTAGTCCGCACGGAGCGGCTGACCCCGCACATGCAGCGCGTCATCCTCGGCGGCGAGGGCCTCGCCGAGTTCACCACCGCAGGGTGCACCGACCACTATGTGAAGCTGCTCTTCGACGCCGAGGGCGTCACCTATCCCGAGCCCTTCGACCTTCAGCGCATCCGCGAGGAGCTCCCGCGCGAGCAGTGGCCGGTGACCCGGACGTACACGGTGCGCTGGTGGGACGCCGAGACCCGGGAGCTGGCCCTCGACTTCGTGATCCACGGCGACGAGGGTCTCGCGGGTCCGTGGGCGCGAGCCGTCGAGCCGGGCGCCACGGTGCGCTTCCAGGGCCCGGGCGGCGCGTACGCCCCGGGCGCGGACGCCGACTGGCACCTGCTGGCCGGTGACGAGAGCGCCCTGCCCGCCATCGCCGCGGCGGCCGAGGCGCTGCCCGAGGGCGCGGTGGCCCGCGTCTTCATCGAGGTCGAGGGCCCCGAGGAGGAGCAGAAGATCGCGACGGACGCCGAGGTCGTCTGGCTGCACCGCGGCGACCGCCCGGTCGGCGAGCTCCTCATCGAGGCCGTCCGCTCCCTGGAGTTCCCGGAGGGCGAGCTGCAGGCCTTCGTGCACGGCGAGGCGGGCTTCGTGAAGGAGCTGCGCCGCTACCTGCGCATCGAGCACGAGATCCCCCGCGAGCGCCTCTCCATCTCCGGCTACTGGCGCCTCGGCCACAACGAGGACGGCTGGCAGGCCTCCAAGCGGGAGTGGAACGCGCAGGTGGAGGCGGAGCAGGAGAAGGCGGCCTAGACACCTTCCGGCGGGGCGGGCGGCACATCCCCCTTGATCCGGGCGTGCAGATGCATGTCGTGCCACCCGTCCTCGTGCAGCAGCGCGCTGCGCTTGGTGCCCTCCACCGCGAACCCGGTCTTCAGGGCGACGCGGCACGACGCGTCATTGGCCATCGAATGGCTCAACTCCAGGCGGTGGAGGCCCACTTCCTCGAAGGCCCACCGGGTGAGCGCCTCGACGGCGCGCGGGGCGACGCCCCGGCCGCGCGCCGACGGCATGGTCCAGTACGCGACTTCGGCCTGGCCGTCGCCGAGCACGATGCACCGCAGGGCCACCCGCCCGACGAGCGCGTCGGTTTCCGCGTCGGCAATCGCCCAGTACGCGTCGCGCTCGTCCGCCCACGCCTTGCGCCAGCCCTCTATCCAGCCGCGCACCTCGCTCTCGGAATCGGCCACGCGTGCGTGCCAGCGCTGTATCACGGGGTCCTGGAACGCCGTGTACACGGCAGGCACGTCGGCGGCCGACCAGGGGCGCAGGACGAGGCCGCCGGGAGCGGGGAGCGTCGGCTGCGCACGGCGGGCGAGGGCACCGGCCGCGACGATGTCGGAGATCTTGAAGGGCATGGGCGCATGGTGCCAGTGGGGGCACGGGCGACGGCAGTGGTTTTCCGGGGCGCACATGAGCCTGCGGGCCCGGCCCCCGCGCGCCCCGCACACCCGCCCGCCCCACAAGATCCGCGAACACCCCCGCCACCACCGCCCACACCCCCCTGGCCTGCGGCGCCCCGTACGCTGACCCACTGATGAGACGCAAGCGCCGCCTTCTGCCCGCCCCGCTCCCCCAGCGCGACGGCATCGACCCCGTCCGGGTCGCACTTCCGCTCGAAGGGACCTGGCCGACCGTGCGCGACCACCTGGTGGAGCGGCTCGCGGCCGGGCCCGGCGTCATCGACGCGATGGTGCGGGACGGCAGGATCGTCGGCGCGGACGGCGCACCGGTGACCCCGGACACCCCCTACCTGCCGGGCGCCTCCGTCTGGTTCCACCGGGACCTCCCCGCGGAGGTCCCGGTCCCGTTCCCCCTCGACGTCGTCCACCGCGACGAGCACATCGTCGTCGTGGACAAGCCGCACTTCCTCGCCACGATGCCGCGCGGCAGCCACGTCACCCAGACCGCCCTCGCCAGGCTCCGCAGGGAACTCGGCATCCCGACGCTCGGCGCCGCCCACCGCCTGGACCGGCTGACCGCCGGACTGCTCCTGTTCATCGTGCGGCCCGAGGAACGCGGCGCCTACCAGACGCTGTTCGGGGACCGCCGCGTACACAAGGAGTACGAGGCCGTGGCGCCGTACGACCCGGACGTGCCGCTCCCGCGGACCGTGCGCAGCCACATCGTGAAGGAGCGCGGCATCATCGCGGCGTACGAGGTGGCGGGCGCCGAGCCGAACAGCGAGAGCCGCATCGAACTCGTCGGACACCGCGCCGGACTCGGCCGCTACCGCCTCACCCCGCACACCGGCCGCACCCACCAACTCCGCGTCCACATGAACGCGTTGGGCCTGCCGATCCTCGGCGACCCGGTCTACCCGGTGGTGACCGGACCCGTGCCGCCGGACGACTTCCGGCGGCCGCTCCAGCTCCTGGCGCGCACCCTGGAGTTCACGGACCCGGTCACGGGCGTCGCGCACCGCTTCACCAGCGGGCGGACGCTGGGCGCCTGGGAGGCGTACGACACCTGGGCGCGGTAGCCGTCCGTCAGTGGCCGCGCCACCAGGTGAGGAAGCGCTGCCACGCCCCCTTGGGCGGGGCGGCCTCGGGTGCAGGGGCCGCGGCGGGCGCCGCCGACGGCGGAGCGGCCGGGGCGGCGGGCTCCGGGCGGCGCGGCGGCGGGGACGACACCTGCCAGTCCCTGCGCGGTGTCGGCATCTGCGCCGAGGGGCGGGCCATCACGTCCTGCGGCGGGCGCGGCGCGAACTTCACCGGCAGCGCCACCAGATGCCGGGACATGATCGACGACGTCCACCGCAGGTCCCGCTCGTCGATGGCCAGTTCGACGTCCGGCAGCCGCATCAGGAGCGCGTCGACGCCGGTGTCCGCGATGGCGCGGCCGATGTCCTGGCCGGGGCATTCGTGCGGGCCGCCGCTGAACGCGAGGTGCGAGCGGTTGCCCTGCATGTTGGCGGCGAGGTCGGGCCGGACGACCGGGTCGACGTTGCCCGGCGCGATGCCCATGATCAGGCCGTCGCCCGCGCGGATCCGCTGGCCGCCGAGCTGGGTGTCCTGCTTCGCGAAGTAGCCGACCATCGCGCTGAACGGCGGCTCGTCCCACAGGGACTGCTCGACCGCCTCGGGGACCGTCATCTGGCCGCCGCTGAGCTGGGCGCGGAAGCGCGGGTCGGTGAGGACCATCCGCACCACGTTCGCGATGAGGTTGGCGGTGGCCTCGTACGCGGCGATGAGCACCAGGCGCAGATGCGCGCCGACCTCGTCGTCGGTGAGCTGCGCGGGGTGCGCGATGAGGCTGCTGGTGAAGTCCTCCTCGGGGTTGGCGCGGCGCCGCGCCACCAGCCCCATCAGGACCTCCATCACGTACGCGTTGCTCGCGATGGCGGTCTCGGTGCCCTTGATCATGTCGCGGGCGGACTGCACCATCCGCTCGTTGTACTCCTCGGGCATGCCGAGGACGTGACACATCACCATCATCGGCAGATGCTCGGCGAACTGGCTGACGAGGTCGGCGTGGCCGTCCTGGCAGATGTCGTTGAGCAGGTGGTTCGTATAGCGGTTGATGTAGCGGCGGATGCCGCGGTGGTCGATGCCCGACATGGCGCCGGTGACCGCGCCGCGCAGCCGCTGGTGCTCGTCGCCCTCGACGAAGCTGCACATCGGCTGCCAGGTGAAGACGGGCGCGAGCGGGTGGTCGAGGCCCGCGCTGCCGTCCTGCACGGCCCGCCAGCTGCGCGAGTCGCGGGTGTACTGCGAGGGGGTGCGGACCATGTGGAGGTTCTCGCTGTGGCCGAGCACCGCCCAGATCGGCACGTCGTTGTGGATCAGCACGGGCGCGACCGCGCCGTGCTCGGCGCGCAGCTTCTCGTACAGACCCGCGAGGTCGGTGTCCGCCTCGGGGCCGTAGATGCGGCGCAGACCGCCGGGGCCGAGGCCGTGGGCGGGACAGCCGGGTGGCGCGGCGGCCGTGTAGTCGGTGGCGTCGGTGGCATCGGTGCCGGGCCAGGAGGGGGGAGGAGTCGTCACTGTCGTCGCTCCGGATTTCACTGGAGGGGGCCGGGGGGGGCTGGGTAACGGGGTGCGGCGCGGTCAGACGCGGGCCACGGTCAGGGAGTGGAGGTAGCGCATCAGGGTCATCAGGACGTCCCTGCTCGACTCCTTGCGGCGGGCGTCGCACGCCATGATCGGCACGGCGGCCTCCAGGTCGAGCGCCCTGCGCAGGGTCTCGACCGGGTGGTGGGGCGCGTCGGGGAAGTCGTTGACGGCGACAACGAACGGCACGCCGCGCTCCTCCAGGCGGCCGATGACGTCGAAGCTGACCTCCAGGCGGCGGGTGTCGATGAGCACGACCGCGCCGAGCGCGCCTTCGAAGAGGCCGTTCCACAGGAACCAGAAGCGTTCCTGGCCAGGGGTGCCGAAGAGGTAGAGGACGAGCTCCTCGGAGATGCTGATGCGCCCGAAGTCCATCGCCACGGTGGTGGCCGTCTTGGAATCGGAGCCGTAGTTGTCGTCGACTCCGATGCCCGCCTGGGTCATCGTCTCCTCGGTGGTCAGCGGGCGGATCTCGCTCACCGAACCGACCATCGTCGTCTTGCCGACCCCGAACCCGCCCACGATCACGACCTTCACGGCGGCCGTGGCCGTGTGCGGCAGGACGTCCTCACTGCGGGGGCCGGTGATCGTGTCCGTGTTCTTAGAGCTTCTGAAGTCCATGCATCACCGCTTCGAGAAGGGATCGGTCGGGGAGCGCGGAGCGGACGATGGGGGCGCGTGCCTGTACGAGCTCGGTCGCCAGTAACTCCGTCAGGACGACGGTCACGACGGAGAACGGCAGCGCCATATAGGCCGACAGCTCGGCGACGGACAGCGGCGTCGTGCACAGCCGCAGTACCGCCGAGTGCTCGGGCTGGGCCGTGGGGGACGCCTCGCCCTGCGCCACGATCAGGGTGACGAGGTCGAGCGGTGCCCGCTCGGAGTCCTCGCCCGTGAGGATGTACAGCCGCTCCGGATTCTCGGGGCTGCGGCGCTCCCGCTGGGGGGTTGCGTCGCGCTGCGGCGGGACATCGCCCTGTTGCGGGCCGCGAGGGGGTTCTTGCGGAGGAGTCATACGGCCTGCCCGTCGCGCCGGGGCGGGCTCGTCAGATGTGCCCCGATGCGTACGACGAGGTCACGCATGCGGGTGCCGATGAGGCCCGCGTCGACGGTCTCGTCGGCGAGCACCGCGAGGTAGGCGCCCGCGCCCGCGGCCATCAGGTAGAAGTACCCGCCGTTGATCTCGATGATGACCATCTTCATCCCGCCGTCGCTGTGCGGGATCTCGGTGGCCACGGCCGCAGCGAGGCTCTGCAGCCCCGCGCAGGCCGCGGCGATGCGGTCGGCCGCGTCCGGATCGCCGCCGTACCGCGCGATGCGCAGACCGTCCGCGGAGAGCACCACGATCTGCCGGGTCTGTGGCACCCCGTCGGCGAGCTCCTTCAGCATCCAGTCGAAATTGGCGCGTTGCTGGATCACTGCCAGTCCCTCTCGTCGGCGCTGCCGTGGTTGTTCCGGGTGGTTCCCCCCGGCGGGAAGGAGCTGTCCGTCGTGGAACCCTCCGGGGTGGCCGTGTGTGGTGGCAGTGGGTCGGGGTCGGTGGGGTCGGCCGGGTCCTCGCCCTTGACGCCCTTCATGAACGCCTCGATCCAGAGGCCCGGTTCGGGCTCCTCCCGCTTGGGCGCGGGGGGCTGTGCGGTCGCCGCGGCGTGCGCCTCGGCGATCCGCTGGGCCTCGGCCTCCTGCGCGTAACGCTCGCTGAGGGAGACCTTGACGCGGCTGCGGCGCTGCGGCAGGCCGCCGGGCGTCCACTCGGTGACCTCGGGGACGTCGTCCTCCATGGTCGCGGTGAGCGGGGAGCGCAGCGGCGGGCCCGCGGTGACGACGCGGGGCTTCTTGCGGCGGATGTTGCGGGCCGGTTCCTCGATGGTGCGGCCGCTGTTGTCCACGCGGGGCACGGCGGAGGCGCCGATGCCGTGGGCGAGGCCGGGCGCAGGCCCGGTGGTGATCATCTCACGCGGCACGATGAGGACCGCGCGGACGCCGCCGTAGGCGGACTGCCGCAGGGAGACCTGGAGGTTGTACATCTGCGAGAGGCGGCCCACGACGGCCATGCCGAGGCGGGGCGTCTCACCGAGGTCGTTGAGGTCGATGCCCGCCTGCGCCTGCTCCAGCATGCGCTCGGCGCGGGCCCGCGCCTCCTCGCTGAGGCTGACGCCGCCGTCCTCGATCTCCACGGCGATGCCGGTCTGCACCTCGACGGCGGTGACGTGCACCTTGGTCTGCGGGGGCGAGTACCGGGTGGCGTTGTCGAGGAGTTCGGCGCAGGCGTGGATGAGCGGTTCGACGGAGGTGCCGTGGATCGCGACGTTGGCGATCGAGTGCAGCTCCACGCGCGGGTAGTCCAGGATCCGGGACATCGCGCCGCGCAACACGCTGAACAGCGGTACGGGCTTGGGCCACTGGCGGCCGGGGCGGGCGCCGCCGAGCACCGCGATGGAGTCGGCGAGCCTGCCGATCAGTGCGGTGCCGTGGTCGATGCGGAGCAGGTCGTCGAAGACCTCGGGGTTGCGGCCGTGGAATTCCTCCATGTCGCGCAGTTCCGCGGCCTGTTGGTGGACGATCGACTGGACGCGCCGGGCGATGTTGACGAAGGCGCGCTGCGCGGATTCACGCATCGCTTCCTCGCGGTCCAGGGTTTCGAGAACGGAGCGAAGCAACTCGCGCTGCGAGTCGGGGAGTTCGCTGTAGGCCTCGTTCTTGTCGACGACGTTGCGGACGACTTCCACGGGCGACTCGCCCTGCCGCAGGCGCCAGAGCGCGTCGGGCAGGATCTCCCGGCCCAGGCGCACGGTCTCGTCGTCGTGGGATGCGATGCGCCGTTCGAGGAAGGCGAGCCGCTGTGCGTACTGCGTGCGCTGCCCCCGGATGGTCCGGCCGCGCCGCACCGCTTCGGCGCCGACCGCGATGACCATGAGGGTCGCGACGGCGCCGCACCAGACGACGGCGGGCCGGGCCGGTTCCGCCACCGAGGCGACGGCGGCTCCGGTCGCCGCCGCCATCAGCATGGCAGGCAACAACAACACGCGCGCGTAAGGGACTTCTCGGCCACCGGGAGGCGATTGAACACTCACCATGTATGCCCTCTGAACACTCGTCTTGGGGGATATGACGTCTTTGGGGGATGACAGAACATATGGAGGGGGATGACGAAACGAACGATCGAAAGATTGGGGAACAAGCGCGCGAAAGCGTCGTAACGCGTCCAACTCGCCGCGCTCCGGGCGAGCTTAGTCCGCCGGAATCATCGCCGAGTCATATTCGGCAACCCCCTGCAGAGCGGACGTCAAGAGGCATACACTCTGCTCTTTTGCACAGCTGGCGATCATTCGAACACATGGAGTGACACGTCGAACGCCCGGAAAAAGCCGAACGGGCGCGCCCCACGACCACCTGGTCGAGGGACGCGCCCGCAGACGCGACAGGGGCCGGACCCGGCCCACCGGATCTCAGCCCACCGAGCTGTACGCCACCACACCCCGCAGGAGCTGATCGACGGCCTTGCGGGCGTTCTTCGCGACCGTGCTGCCTTCGCGCGGGGCCGCGGCAGAGATCTGCCCGAGGACGTCGATGACCTGCTTGCACCACCGCACGAAGTCACCGGCCGGCATCTCGGCCTCGCGCAACACCTCGTCCAGGCCCTTGTCGTTGGCCCACATGTACGCCGCCCAGGCGAAGCCGAGGTCGGGCTCGCGCTGACCGACGCCCTCCGTCTGGCTGATCTTGAACTCTTCCTCAAGACCATCCAGGTGGCCCCAGATGCGCACCATCTCGCCCAGCGACGCCTTCACGGCACCCGACGGCAGCTTGGGCGCAAGCGCGTCGTCGCCCACCCGCGCCTCATACACCAACGCCGAGACGCACGCCGCCAGTTCGGCCGGGCTCAGACCTTCCCAGACACCGGCCCGCAGGCACTCGCTGGCCAGCAGGTCAAGCTCCCCGTACAACCGGGCGAGCCGCTTGCCGTGCTCGGTGACCTCGTCGCCCCGCAGATAGTCCAGCTCGGTCAGGAGCGCGACGATCCGGTCGAAGGTGCGGGCGATCGTGTTCGTACGCCCCTCGATGCGGCGCTCCAGCTGCGAGGTGTCACGCTTGAGGCGGTGATACCGCTCGGCCCAGCGCGCGTGGTCCTCGCGCTCGTCGCAGCCGTGGCAGGGATGCGCGCGCAGCTCCGTGCGCAGCCGGGCGATCTCCTGGTCGTCGGCGGCCGTCGCGCGGCCCTTGCGGTGCCGGTCCGGGACGATGTGCCCGGCCTTGGTGCGCAGCGCGGACGCCAGGTCCCTGCGGGACTGGGGCGAGCGCGCGTTGAACGACTTCGGGATGCGCATCCGGTCCAGCGCCTCGACCGGCACCGGGAAGTCCATCGCCGCGAGCCGCTTGACCTGCCGCTCGGCGGTGAGCACCAGCGGCCGCGGCCCGTCGACGTGGTCGAACCCGCGGTGGCCGTTGGCCCGCCCGGCGGGCAGCCCCGGGTCGAGGACGAGGGCGAGGCCCGCGTACTTCCCCGTGGGCACGTGGATGACGTCCCCCGGCTTGAGCTTCTCCAGGGCGGCGGCAGCGGCGGCCCTGCGCTGGGCGGCGCCCTGCTTGGCCAGCTCGTTCTCGCGGTCCTTGAGCTCGCGGCGCAGCCGCGCGTACTCGTCGAAGTTGCCCAGGTGGCAGGTCATGGAGGCCTTGTAACCCTCCAGTCCCTCTTCGTTCTTCTGCACCTGCCGGGAGATGCCGACGACCGACTTGTCAGCCTGGAACTGTGCGAACGACGTCTCCAGAAGCTCGCGCGAGCGGTGCCGCCCGAACTGCTCGACCAGGTTCACCGCCATGTTGTACGACGGCTTGAAGCTGGACCGCAGCGGGTACGTGCGCGTACCGGCGAGGCCCGCCAGGTGCTCGGGGCTCATGGCGCGCTGCCAGAGCACCACCGCGTGGCCCTCCACGTCGATGCCGCGGCGCCCGGCACGACCGGTCAACTGCGTGTACTCACCCGGGGTGATGTCGGCGTGCTGCTCGCCGTTCCACTTGACGAGCTTCTCCAACACCACGCTGCGCGCGGGCATGTTGATGCCGAGCGCGAGGGTCTCGGTGGCGAAGACGGCCTTCACCAGGCCGCGCACGAACAGCTCCTCGACGACCTCCTTGAAGGTCGGGAGCATGCCCGCGTGGTGCGCCGCGATGCCGCGCTCCAGGCCCTCGAGCCATTCGTAGTACCCAAGGACATGGAGGTCCTCGTTCGGGATCGAGGACGTGCGCTCCTCGACGATCTCGCGGACCTTCATCCGCGCCGCGTCGTCGTTCAGCCTCAATCCCGCGTACAGACACTGCTGGACCGCCGCCTCGCAGGCGGCCCGGCTGAAGATGAACGTGATGGCGGGCAGCAGGCCCTCGGCGTCGAGCCGCTCGATGACCTCGGGGCGCCCCGGCGTCCAGACCCGCGACCGCTGCCGGCGCTCCCGCTCCCGGTCGGCCTCGCGGATCATCTTGCCCTTGCGGCGATCGCGCGGGTTGTACGAACGGCTGGCCTCCATGCGCGCCATGCGCGTGAGGTCGGGGTTGACCGCCTTCTTCTGGCCCTCCCCCTCCTCGAAGAGGTCGTACATCCGGCGCCCGGCGAGCACGTGCTGGAAGAGCGGCACGGGCCGGTGCTCGGAGACGATCACCTCGGTGTCACCGCGGACGGTGTCGAGCCAGTCGCCGAACTCCTCGGCGTTCGACACCGTGGCCGACAGGGAGACCAGCGTGACCGACTCCTGCAGGTGGATGATCACTTCCTCCCAGACGGCACCGCGGAAGCGGTCGGAGAGGTAGTGCACCTCGTCCATGACCACATAGCCGAGGTTCAGCAGCGACTGCGAGCCCGAATACAGCATGTTGCGCAGGACTTCGGTGGTCATGACGACCACCGGGGCATCGCTGTTGACGCTGTTGTCGCCGGTGAGCAGGCCGACCTTGTCCGCGCCGTACCGCTTGGCGAGGTCGGAGTACTTCTGGTTGGAGAGCGCCTTGATGGGCGTGGTGTAGAAACACTTCTTGCCCTGCAGCAGGGCGAGGTGCACGGCGAACTCGCCGACGATCGTCTTGCCCGAGCCCGTGGGGGCGGCGACGAGCACGCCCTTGCCCGCCTCCAGCGCCTGGCACGCCTCGATCTGAAAGGGGTCGAGGCCGAATTCGTACATCTCGCGGAAGGACGCGAGTGCGGTGGCCTGCTCGACAGCGCGCTTGCGCGCCGCCGCATACCGCTCGGCCGGTGAGAGGTCCTCTGTCATCGTGCTTTCGAGACTACCGGCCACCACTGACAACGGACGATCATTATTGGAACAGGGGTGGAACGGGCCAGCTCACGGGGCGTGCGCCGCGGCGCTCACGGCCCCAGGACGCGCACGGCCCCCGGCACGCACTCCGCGGTCAGCGGCAGCGCGCCGAGCGGCTCACCGTCCGCGTACCCCGTGATGCCGGACGCGGCGAGCTCGACCCGGGCCGCGCGGTGCACGGTCACCTTCGGATGGTCGAGGTGCGTTCCCTTGTAGACCCGCGGAAAGACCTTGAGCAGCGTCGTACGGCTGCAGTCGCCCACCACGGTGACGTCGAACAGGCCGTCGCTCATGTCGGCCCCGGCACAGATCCTCATGCCGCCGCCGTACGAGGTTCCGTTGCCGACCGCGACGAGCGTGGCCTCGACCTCGTGGACGGCGCCGCCGTCCAGCGTGATCCGGTACGGGATGGGCTTGAACGCCGCCAGCTCCGCGACCATCGCGAGGTCGTACTTGAAGCGCCCCGTGGGCCACCGCATCCGGTTGCCCCGGTCGTTGACCCGCGAGTCGAACCCGGAGGCGAGCACCGTCCCGAACCACGTCCCGCCGACCCTCCCCAGGTCGACGTCGCGCAGCCGCGCCCCCTTGAGCGCATCGGCCACGATCTCCCCCGCGGCGGCCGGCTCGCGCACCGGCAGGCCCAGGGCCCGCGCGAAGTCGTTGCCGGTCCCCACCGCGATCACCCCCAGCGGGGTGGACGTCCCGGCGACGGCCTGCAGCGCGAGGCTCGCCATGCCGTCGCCGCCGACGGCTATCAGTGCCCCGGTGCCACCGTCGACGGCTTCGCGGGCCCGCCGCAGCGCATCGGGGGCGTCCTCACCGATGACCGTTCGCACGGAGAAGCCGCGGGCCCGCAAAGCGGAAGCGGCCGGTTGCGCTGCGTGAGCGCCCCGGCCGCGGCCCGCGGTGGGATTGACGAAGAGGGTGATCTCGCTGGTCACTGGGGTCCCCCCGGACGGAGTTTGAGGGAGGACCCTACAAGATCAGGTCACATCGTCGAAACCGTTGACTCGCTGATCGCCCCGTCCGGTGCCCGCCTGCTCGGGCAGCGCCCGGGGCGGCCGCACCGATTCGACCCCGTCGACGGCCTCGGGCGTCAGGTCGATGTCGGAGGCCTCGTCGTCGTCCAGCTCGGCGTCCGGATCGTTGCGGCGGCGGCGCTTGTCGTTCAGGAACGAGACGCCGACGGCCAGGAAGTAGAGGACGACGATCGGTCCGGCGAGCGCGATCATGCCGACCGGGTCGGTCGTCGGGGTCGCCACCGCGCCGAAGATGAAGACGCCCATGACCACGCCGCGCCACCAGGTGAGCATGCGGCGGCCGGTGACCATACCCGTCATGTTGAGCATCACCAGGAGCAGTGGGAGCTCGAACGAGGCACCGAAGACGAGGACCATCCTGACGGTGAAGTCGAGGATCGTGTCCATCGGCAGCAGGTTCGCGGCGCCGTCGGGCGTGATGCCGAGCAGGACGCGCATGCTGACGGGGAGGATCGTGTAGGCCAGCCAGGCGCCTCCGAAGAAGAGCGGCACGGCGGCGGCGACGAACCAGTACGTGTACTTGCGCTCGTTCTTGTGCAGCCCCGGCGCGACGAACGCCCACAGCTGGTACAGCCACACCGGGCTGGACACGATGATGCCGACCATGAGGCTGACCTTCACCGTCGTGGTGAAGGGCGAGAGCAGGTCGTTGAACGTCACGGTCGCGCAGTGGCCACCGGTCTGCTTCATGCCGGGCTCACAGCGCGGCACGGGGTCAGCCAGGAACTCCATCAGCTCCTGGCTGTAGAACGCGGCCACGATCGACACGATCGTGATCGCGAGGAGCCCCTTGGCGAGCCGGTTGCGGAGCTCGCGCAGGTGCTCCGCGAGAGACATCCGCCCCTCGGGGTCCTTCTCCTTCTTGCGGGCAGACTTGAGCAACCCACGTCCTCATCTCGTGCGGCAGGCCGACCGTCGTCGCCGGCCTTGGATCAGCGCTGCGTCGTACGGTCGGTCGGCTCGGTGACCGGGCGCGAGCTGGTCACATCGCCGGGGGCAGCCTGGATCGTGCGCGGCTGGACGGCAGGGTCGCTCGGCGGGTCGGCCGGAGCGGCTGCTTCGTCCTTGCTCTCGGACTTCATGGCCTTGGCCTCGCTCTTGAGGATGCGGGCCGACTTGCCGAGGGAGCGCGCCATGTCAGGCAGCTTCTTGGCACCGAAGAGCAGGACGATGACGACGAGGATGAGAATGATCTCGGTGGGGCCGAGCCTACCCATAGCTGTATACCTTCTTCACCGAGGCGACAGGAGTCTGGTTGCTCGGCAGACCGGACATACATCCGATCTCCCGCGCTGGCAGCGATCGTAACCCCCCGGGGTAAACGCTCGGCAATCCCCGCGCATACTCCGAGTACGGCCCCCGCCTCGATCCCGGGCCGTATTAGCAGCGTACCCGCCCACCTCGGGGAGTTGACAGGTCGCGGACGCTAAAGAGCCTCTCGCCCCGCACGCGCCACACCGGCCGCTGCCTTCTCCAGGTCCTCCGCCGCCCTGTTGATCTTCCGCGTGGTCTCGGTCACCTGCTGCCCGAGACGCTGCGCCTCCACAAAAACCTTGATCGCCAGTACGCCGAGGACGGCGAGACCCAAGAAGCCCGCCGCGATCGCGAGCATCGCCCAGAACATGCGCCGAGCCTAGACGGTCGAGTGCAGGCGCAGCGTCCGCACCCCACCGCCGGTGAGGAGTTCGACGATGCGCTCGCCCGCGGGCTTGCGCACCGCGGTCTCGCACTCGGGGCACGTGAACGAGTAGAAGGTGGTGCGGGGGCTGGCGCCGATCGCCAGCCGCAGCGAACCCGCGGAGAGCTCGAAGCGGGCCCGGCAGTCGGGGCAGGCGGCCGTGAAGAGGACGGGGGCGGGACGCGGCTGCGCGGGCACCCCCGGCAGTCCGGACATCGTCGGTGTGCTCAACGCCCATGCTCCTGACTGTCGTGACCCTCGTGCGCCCCGAGGTCCCTCTCATACGCCTCCAGGGCCGCGCGGGCCGCCTGCCGCGCGCTGTCCGCGAGCTGGGCCGGAGAGACGATCCGCCCGTCCCCGCCCAGACGCAGCGCGAGGCGGCGCAGCGAGGCGGGCTCAGGGGTGCGCAGCGTGATCCGCAGGCCGCCGTCGGGCAGCTCGTCGGCGCTGTCGTGCGGGTAGTACTCGGCGACCCAGCGGCCGCCGGGGCCGACCTCGACGACGACCTCGGGATCCTCGGCCGCGGGCTGCACGAGACCTTCGGAGAGGTCCCTCAGCTCCACCTCGGGCGGCGCCGACGGCTCGTCCAGGATCTTGATCTCGGCGACCCGGTCGAGCCGGAAGGTGCGCCGGGCCTCGGAGCGGCGGCACCACGCCTCTACGTAGGTGTGGCCGACGCTCACCAGGCGGATGGGGTCGATCTCCCGCTCGGTGACCTCGTCGCGCGCGGGCGAGTAGTAGCGGATCCAGAGCCTGCGCCGCTCGGAGATGGCCCGGTCGACGTCGGCGAAGACACCGCCCTCGGACTCGAACGTCACCGAAAGGCGGGAGCTGGCGCCCGCCGCCTCGCCGGCCGCGGTCTCCAGCTTCGCGGTGGCACGCAGCAGCGCGAGCCGGTCGCTCTCGCGCAGGCCGGGCAGCGTGGACACGGCACGGGCGGCCACCAGCAGGGCGGTCGCCTCGTCGGCGGCGAGGCGCAGCGGGGCCGCCACGTCGTCGGGGTTGTGCCACCAGATGCGGTCGCCGTCGGTGTCGATGTCCAGCAGATCACCGCCGCGGAAGCTCGTCCCGCACAACGGCAGCACGTCGAGGTCGGAGATCAGCTCGTCCGTGGTGATGCCGAAGGCACGCGCGACGTCGCCGACGTGCGCCCCGGGGCGCTCCCGCAGATAGGTCACCAGCGACAGCATCCGCCGCGTCTGGTCGATGGCGTTCGAGGCCATTGCTCTGTCCGCTTCCCCTCAGCCCTTGGCCACGGCACGCAGCCGGTCCACGACGTCGGCCCGCAGCTCGGCGGGCTCGATGACCACCACATCGGGCCCGAACTCCACCAGCCAGGCATCGAGGCCGTGGCCGTACGGAATCTCCAACTCGTCCCACCCGTCGCCCAGTTCCCGCACCGCGACGGCCTTGGACCGCAGCGGGTAGCCCGCGCCGGTGCGCAGCCGGATCAGGGCGGTGCGGTCGGCGGTCTCCCCCGCCCAGCTCGCGACGGTCTCGCGGACCGTGACGACGTCCGGGACGTCCGCGGTGTACTTCCCCGCGCGGGCGCGCACCTTGCCGGTGATGCGGGAGAGCCTGAAGACACGCTCGGCGCCCCGGTCCCGGTCCCAGCCCGCCAGGTACCAGTGGCCGCGCCAGCACTCCAGCGCCCAGGGCTCCACGTGGCGCTGCTCGGGGCGGACCGCGGTGGCCTTGCGGTAGTCGAAGACGACGGGGCGGCGGTCCCGGCAGGCCAGCATCAGCGGCTCGAAGGACGCCTCGTGCGCGGGGATGCGCGGCTCGAGGGCGCTGTGCGCCCCGTAAGGATCGACGTCCTCGGGCAGGCCCGCCGCGCGCAGCTTCTGCAGGGCGCCGCTCGCGGCACCGGCCAGGCGGGCCTGCTGCCAGACCTTGGCGGCCAGACCGAGCGCCGCTGCCTCCTCGGCGTCGAGCGTGATGGGCGGCAGCCGGTTGCTGTCGCGCCGGGCGAGGTAGCCGACCTCGCCCTCCAGGTTCTCGACGGTCTCGATGACCAGACCGAGCTCGCGCAGATCGTCCTTGTCACGCTCGAACATCCGGTTGAAGGAGTCGTCGGACCCCGCCTCCAGATAGGCCTCGATCGACTCGCGCAGCTCGCGCTTGCTGAGCGGCCGCCGGGTCCCGAGCAGACACAGCGCAAGATTCATCAGCCGCTCGGCCTTGGCAATGGCCATCGACGCCCTTTCTCGGCTGTTCAGATTGTGCTTCCGACCGATGACCGTACCGCCCCGGGGTGTCCGGGCAAAAGCCGAGGGCCCATGCCGGACAGGCATGGACCCTCAGCGAAAGGATCAGGTCACAGACGTCCTCAGACGGAGACCAGGTCGCAGACGAAGATCAGCGTCTCGCCCGGGGCGATGCGGCCGCCACCGGCGCCACGGTCGCCGTAACCGAGGTGGGCCGGGATGGTCAGCTCGCGCCGGCCACCGACCTTCATGCCCTGCACGCCCTGGTCCCAGCCGGAGATGACCTGACCGGCACCCAGCTGGAACTCCAGCGGGTTGCCGCGGTTCCAGCTCGCGTCGAACTCCTCGCCCGTGCTGAAGGCAACGCCCACGTAGTGGACCTTGACGAAGTCGCCCGCCTTGGCGACCGCCCCGTCACCCTCCCAGATCTCCTTGATCTGAAGCTCGGTCGGCGGCTCGCCGACGGGGAAGTCGACCTCGGGCTTGTCAATGCTCACGAAATGCTCCTGCTTTGATACGAAAGGTCAGCGCGGACAGTCTTACATCCCCGGGCGTCACATCTTCGCAAGGATGTCCACGGAGAAGATCAGCGTGGAGTCCTTCTTGATGGTGCTGCCCTGCGGGGGCTTGTCGCCGTACCCCAGCTCCGGCGGGATGACGATGAGGACGCGGCTGCCGACCTTCTTGCCGGTCAGACCCTGCGCCCAGCCCTTGACGACCTGCGCCAGCTGGAACGACGCCAGCTGCTTGCGCTTGTACGAGGAGTCGAACTCCTTGCCGTCCGCCCAGAGCACGCCCTCGTACTGGCAGAGGAGGCTGTCGGTCTCCTTCACCTCGTCGCCGTCGCCCTCGAGGATGTACGACGCGACGAGCTTCTTCGGCGCCTTCGTCTTCGGGACGTCGATGGAGGGGGCCTTGCCGTCGGTGTTCGTGCCGACCTTGGGCAGGTCCTTGTTGGACTGCGCCACCTCCTTGCCCTTCGCGGAGCTCGTGGCGGTGAAGGTGCCCACCAGGTCGACGACGAACACGAGCGTGTCCGAGCCCTTGATCCCGGCCTGCTTGTTGCCCTCCTCGCCATAGCCCATCTTCGGGGGGATGGCGAGCTCCACACGGCTGTCGAGCTTCTTGCCCACCAGGGCCTGGTCCCAGCCCGGGATGACCTGGCCGACACCGATCGGGAAGACGGTGGGGTTGCCCCGGTCGTACGAGTTGTCGAAGACCTTGGCCGTCGCCCAGATCTGGCCGAGGTAATTGGCCTGCAGATAGTCGCCCTTGACGACCTCCTTGCCCTTGCCCTCGATCAGGGTCTTGACCGCCAGGTCGGAGGACGGCTTGCCCGAGCCCTTAGCAACGGTCGGCTTCTGACCGAACTTCGTGCCCTTCGTGATCTCGGGCAGCGGCCCGTCCACGATCTTCGCCGTCGGCGGCGCCGACGAGGCATTGGTCGGGCTGTCACTGGGCTTGGCCTTGTCGGCCTTGTCGGCCTTGTCGTCGCCACAGCCTGCCAGCGTCAGCAGGCCGGCCGGGACGGCGAGAAGAAGTGAGCGTCGGCGCACGGTGGGGGCCTCGTATCGGTCGATCTTGTGGGTTGGCGTGCGCGCAACTCTACGGCGTGAGAAGGGCGCCGCACGAGGAACGTGCGGCGCCCGTGTTGCGTTCCCACAACGCCACTCGGGTCGTTGGGGCCACTTGGGTCACATACCGGCGATGAGCTTCTCCACCCGGTCGTCCACGGACCGGAAGGGGTCCTTGCACAACACCGTGCGCTGTGCCTGGTCGTTCAGCTTGAGGTGGACCCAGTCGACCGTGAAGTCACGGCGCTGCTCCTGGGCCCGCCGGATGAAGTCTCCGCGCAGACGCGCGCGGGTGGTCTGCGGCGGCACCGACTTGCCTTCGAAGATCTTCAAGTCGTTGCAGATCCGGGCGGCTTGCCCCTTCTTCTCCAGGAGGTAGTAGAGCCCCCGCCGACGGTGGATGTCGTGGTACGCGAGGTCTATCTGCGCGACCCGCGGGTGCGACATGGTCATGTTGTTCTTTGCGCGGTACCGCTCGATGAGCTTGTACTTCATGACCCAGTCGATCTCGGTGCCGATGCGGTCGAGGTCCTCGGACTCGATCGCGTCCAGCGTGCGGCCCCACAGCTCCAGGACCTGCTCGACCGTGCCGGTGCGGATGCCACGGCGGTCGACGAAGTCCACCGCCTTCTCGTAGTACTCGCGCTGCACTTCGAGAGCCGAGGCCTCGCGGCCGCTGGCCAGGCGCACCTTGCGGCGGCCCGTGATGTCGTGGGAGACCTCACGGATGGCCCTGATCGGGTTCTCCAGAGTGAGGTCACGCATGACGGTGCCCGCCTCGATCATGCGCAGCACCAGATCGGTGGCGCCGACCTTGAGGAGCATGGTCGTCTCGGACATGTTCGAGTCGCCGACGATGACGTGGAGCCTGCGGTACCGCTCGGCGTCCGCGTGCGGTTCGTCGCGGGTGTTGATGATCGGCCGGGAACGGGTGGTCGCGGAGGACACCCCTTCCCAGATGTGCTCGGCACGCTGACTGACGCAGTACACGGCGCCGCGCGGAGTCTGCAGCACCTTGCCCGCGCCACACAGCAGCTGCCGGGTGACGAGGAACGGGATGAGGATGTCCGCGAGCCGGGAGAACTCCCCGTGACGGGCCACCAGATAGTTCTCGTGGCACCCGTAGGAGTTTCCCGCCGAATCGGTGTTGTTCTTGAATAGATAGACGTCGCCCGCGATTCCCTCCTCGTGCAGGCGGCGTTCGGCGTCGACGAGCAGGCCTTCCAGAATGCGCTCGCCCGCTTTGTCGTGGGTGACCAGCTCGGTCACGTTGTCACATTCGGGTGTTGCGTATTCCGGATGTGATCCCACGTCAAGATAGAGGCGGGCGCCGTTCCGCAGAAAGACGTTGCTGCTGCGGCCCCATGAGACAACACGGCGGAAGAGGTAGCGCGCCACCTCGTCAGGTGACAGACGGCGCTGTCCCCTGAACGTGCATGTGACGCCGTACTCGTTCTCCAGCCCGAAAATGCGGCGGTCCATGACTGAACATTACGCCTGATGCGGGGCACTGAAACCGGGTTCGACGGCACCGTTTCGATCATTTTCCGATGAACCCGCAACGACCCCGGATTCTCCGACCGGTACCAGTACCCGCGTCGTGGCCAGCAGAACCATCAGCGCGGCCACCCCGGCCAGCCCAGGCACCGCGAAACCCCACCCGGTGCCGCCCCACTCCACGACCGGACCCGCGGCCGCCGTACCCAGCGAAGCCCCGACCGTGAACGTCGTCACGAGCCAGGAGAACGCCTCCGTCACCGTGCCCCGCGGAGCATGCCGGTCCACGATGATGAACGCACACGCGAGCGCCGGCGCGAGGAACACACCGGCGAGCGCCGCGAGCGCCGTCATGGCAACCGCCCCCGGGGTGAGCGTCAACGGCCAGTAGCAGACGGCCAGCAGCGCCACCAGGACACTCAGCCGCCGCTCCGGCGCGCCGCTCCACTGCCGCGCCCCGTACACGGACCCGCCGACCAGCGCACCGAGCCCCAGCGCCGCCATCATCCAGCCGTACACCGCGTCGCCGCCGTTCCCGTCCGCGTACGACACACCGGCGACGGTGATGGAGCCGAGCGCCATCCCGATGAAGAGGAACGCACCGAGGAGCGCGAGGAGCCCGCGCGAGCGCAGGGCCCCGAGCCAATGCGCCTCCCTGGGCGCCGAACGCCACGCGCGCGAAGGCTGGGACACCACTACGGAGAGGGCACCCAGCACACCGACCGCGTTGACGACGAGCAGCGCCGCCTGCTCCGACCAGAGAGCCACACATCCGGTCACCAGCAACGGGCCGACGGTGAACATCACTTCCTGGGCGATGGCGTCCATCGCGTACGCCGCGTGGACCTGCTCCTCCTTGCCGAGGACACTCGGCCACAGGGCCCGCAGACCGCCCTCCAGGGGCGGTGTGAACAGGCCCGCGACCGCGACCGCGGCATAGGCGAGAGCCAGCCGGTCGGGCCCCGTGAAGGCGAACAGCGCCATGCCGAGCGCGGAGAGCAGCGCGGCGGGCAACTGGACGCGCGGCTGCCCGTGGAGGTCGACGAGGCGCCCGAGCAGCGGCTGCCCGACCGCGTTGGCCACGCCGTACACCGCGGCCAGGGCACCGGCCAGGCTGTACGTGCCGCCCTCGGCCCTGATGAACAGCACGATCGCGATCGCCGCCGTCGCGTTGGGCAGCCGCCCCACCAGCGTCCCCGCGAGCAGCCGCGTCGCATAGCGCGTCCTGAGGATCTCCGCATATCCCGCAGCCATGCTCTCCCGCTCTCTCCCCGCGCCGCCGAGCCGGGGTTTTACGTATAACGTCCGGCGTCATACGTACCATGAGCCCAGTCCGCGGGTCCACCGCAATTCCGCAGTACGGTGCAGCTCCATCGCGCGGACACGAGCCGGGAGGTGTCAGTGGCCGGGCCACTACAGGAAGCCGGGGCCCCACGCCCCACGAGCCGCGACGTCGCACGCGCGGCCGGAGTCTCCCAGGCCACCGTCTCCCTCGTACTCGGCGACAAATGGCGCGGCCGCGTCGCCGCACCCACCGCCGACCGCGTCCGCTCGGCCGCCCGCGAACTCGGCTACCGGCCCAACCTCGCCGCCCGCAACCTGCGCCTGGGCAGAACCAGAACGGCGCTGCTCGTCGTCCCCGAACTCACCAACGAGTTCTTCGCGCACGTCTACACCGGAGTCGCCCGCATCGCCGCCCGCCATGGCTTCGGCGTCGTCCTCTACCCCTCCCCCGAAGGCATCGGCCCGGCCCGCGACCCCTTCGCCTCGGCACGCGCCTCCCTGGACGGCGTCCTGGCCTCCTCCATGGCCTCGGACGCCCTGGCCACCATCCGCGGCGACGACCTGCCCCTGGTGATGCTCGACAGCGACCCCGCGGGCAGCCTGGGCGCCGCCACCGTCAACCTCGACCTCGCCGACGGCATGCGCCGGGTGACAGAACAC
The DNA here is from genome assembly GCF_040609235.1 of Streptomyces sp. NPDC004732. NCBI lineage: Bacteria > Bacillati > Actinomycetota > Actinomycetes > Kitasatosporales > Streptomycetaceae > Streptomyces > Streptomyces sp. NPDC004732. Next base: position 291,525 of record NZ_JBEXJR010000006.1, on the reverse strand, counting down.
CTCCTGGCCCTCGGCCACCGCGACTTCCTGCACCTCGCCGCCGACGTCGACTCCTGGACCTTCGACGTCCGCGCCGAAGCCCTCGCCCGGACCCTGCGCGGCACGGACACCGCCGTACGCCGCGTCGCCGCCCCCCTCAACGTCGAAGGCGCCCGCATCGTCGCGGAAGCCGCCCTGTCCGCCCCGGGCCCCCGCCCCACCGCGGTCGTCTGCGACGACGACTTCCTCTCCGCCGGTGCCTGCAAAGCCGCACGACGACTCGGACTGCGCGTCCCCGAGGACGTCTCCGTCACCGGCTTCGACGACCTGACCCTGGCCACCGCCGTCGAACCCGAGCTGACCACGGTCCGGCTGCCCGCCGAACGCTTCGGGGAGCGCGGCATGGAATCCCTGGTCGCCGTCCTCGAAGGCCGCGCCCCGGACGCCACCCCGCTCCCCGTCGAGCTGATCGTCCGCGGCTCCACGGGCCCAGGCCCCGCCCACTGAGCCCGCGCACTCCCCCCGCACGCAAAAAACGCCCCGCGCCCCGGCCCTGAGGCCGGAACACGGGGCGCACGCGCGCGTGGACTACTCGACGTCGCCACCCGACTTCGGCGCGGAACCCGCGTCCGAGTCCGCATCCGTATCGGTCGGCGCGTCCGTCGCACCGCCCTCGTCGAGCAGCCGCGACAGCTGACGGCCCACGATCCGCTTGAACTTGCGCTGCTGAGGCCGCGTCCGGTCCAGGACCGCCACCTCCAGGCGCTCCGCGGGGATCTCCCGCTCACTGCCGTTGGTATCGCGGGACAGCGCCTGCACCGCGAGCTTGAGCGCCTCGGCCAGCGTCATCCCGTCCTGGTGACGCTGATCGAGATAGCTGCTGATCTGCTCGGCATTGCCACCGACCGCGACCGAACCGTGCTCGTCCACGATCGATCCGTCATGCGGCAGGCGATAGATCTGATCGCCGTCCGGCGTGGTGCCGACCTCGGCGACGACCAGCTCCACCTCGTACGGCTTCTCCGCGTTGCTGGAGAAGATCGTGCCGAGCGTCTGCGCATAAACGTTCGCGAGCCCACGAGCCGTCACGTCATCGCGGTCGTACGTGTATCCACGAAGGTCGGCGTACCTGACGCCGCCGATCCGCAGATTCTCGTACTCGTTGTACTTACCGGCGGCCGCGAAGCCGATCCGGTCGTAGATCTCGCTGAACTTGTGCAGCGCACGGGACGGGTTCTCGCCGACGAACACGATGCCGTCGGCATACTGCATCACGACAAGGCTGCGGCCGCGAGCGATGCCCTTCCGGGCGTATTCCGCCCGGTCGGCCATGGCCTGCTGGGGTGAGACATAGAACGGCGTCGACACCGGATCCGTCCCTTTCTGTCAAAAAACTTCAGTCAGTGGCGAATTCGGAGCGCTCAGAGCAACGCGGCCCGCGGGCCGTCCGGCTGCTCCAGACGCTTCTCCAGGATCGAACGCGCAATGGCGGACGACTCGTCGTCCGTCAGCCTGCGGAACCCCTCGTCGGAAATCACGGTGACGATGGGGTAGATCCGCCGGGCCACGTCCGGACCACCGGTCGCCGAGTCGTCGTCCGCGGCGTCGTACAGCGCCTGGACGACCAGCGTCGTCGCCTGCTCCTCGGTCAGACCGCCGTGGTAGAGCTTCTTCATCGCACCGCGTGCGAAGACCGAACCCGAACCGGTCGCCGCGAAACCGTGCTCCTCCGAACGCCCGCCCGTGACGTCGTACGAGAAGATGCGGCCCTTCTCGCGGTCCACGTCGTACCCCGCGAAGAGCGGCACCACGGCGAGACCCTGCATGGCCATGCCGAGGTTGCTGCGGATCATCGTGGAGAGCCGGTTCGCCTTGCCCTCCAGCGAGAGCGTGGCCCCCTCCACCTTCTCGAAGTGCTCCAGCTCCAACTGGAAGAGCTTGACCATCTCCACGGCCAGACCGGCCGTGCCCGCGATGCCCACCGCCGAATACTCGTCGGCCGGGAACACCTTCTCGATGTCGCGCTGCGCGATGACATTGCCCATCGTCGCCCGCCGGTCACCGGCGAGGACGACACCACCGGGGAACGTCACGGCCACGATGGTCGTGCCGTGCGGCGCCTCGATGACGCCCTGAGTGGGCGGCAGTTGACGGTTGCCGGGGAGAATCTCCGGCTGGTGCTCGGACAGGAAGTCCATGAAGGACGACGAACCAGGCGTCAGGAAGGCAGCCGGTAGACGCCCGGTGCTACGAGTGTTGGCTTCCACGCGTTTCCTTCCACGTATGCGGCCGCTCGCCTTATGGAGTCCGGCCGATCCTTGAATTGCCCCAGCGCCGCGTTGCAGCTGAAGCACAGTACGCCTCGGACCCTACCCGTGTCGTGGCAGTGATCCACATGTACTGCCGGGGCGGCCAAACAGATGCAGCAGACACCCGCTTGAGAGACGAGCAGTTCGTCCCGCTCTTCCATGGTGATGCCGTACTTGCGCTTGAAGTAGCTTCGCTGGTTCCGCTCGGCGCGGCAGACCTTGCAGTAGCTGGCATACCCGTCAGGGCCCGTCGGATTGCGCTCCCAATCAGCGTGAGCCTTGATCTGCTCACACTGAGGACAACGCTTGTGACCGGGCGGCACGGGCACCTTCTGCCGCACCGCACGGCCCTTCGCTTCCTGACGCTCCTTGTAGTACTCGGCAGCACATTCCCTGCAGTAGGCCTGGAGGCCATCACGCATGGACTTGTTGCCGGCGAACGCCGACCGGGCCATCGTCCGCTTGCAACGGGAGCATCTCTTCTCCTGCGGCAACTCGGACATTTACTGCCTACTCGCCACCCTTTTGGACAAATGACCTCACGAAATCCTCAGCGTTCTCTTCCAAGACGTCATCGATCTCGTCCAGGACGGAGTCGACGTCGTCGCTCAGCTTCTCCTGGCGTTCCTTGAGGTCCTCGGAGCCCTGCGCGTCCTGCGTCTGCTCCTCGGTCTCCTCGGTGGGACGCGTTGCCTTCTGCTGTCCGCCGCCGGTGTCCTTGGTCGCCATCTACCTCACCCCGCTCGCTCGGTTAGACGTTCTTGATCAGACCCTACAAGCGCGGTCTGACATCGGCCCCTTACTTCCGCAACGTGGGGGGACCACTTCGATGATTCCCCCGCGCCGGGCCTTTCAGCCCCCGGAGAGCACCCGCACCAGGTCTTCCGCGGTGCGGCAGCGGTCCAGGAGTTCCTTGACGTGGTTCCTCGTGCCGCGCAGGGGCTCCAGCGTGGGTACCCGTTGCAGAGAGTCACGGCCCGGGAGGTCGAAGATGACCGAGTCCCAGGACGCCGCGGCCACGTCGTCCGCGTACTGCTCGAGGCAGCGGCCGCGGAAGTACGCGCGCGTGTCCTCGGGCGGCTTGGTGGTGGCGCGCTCGACGTCCGCCTCGTCGAGGAGCCGCTTCATCTTGCCCCGGGCCACCAGGCGGTTGTACAGGCCCTTCTCGGCCCGTACGTCCGCGTACTGGAGGTCGACCAGGTGGAGCCGTGCGGCGTCCCAGTCGAGGCTGTCGCGTCGGCGGTAGCCCTCCATGAGTTCGCGCTTGGCCACCCAGTCGAGCTCTCCGGAGAGACTCATCGGATCGCTCTCCAGGCGGCCGAGGACGTCCTCCCAGCGGGCCAGCACGTCCTTGGTCTGGTCGTCGGCGTCGGAGCCGTACCGCTCCTCCACGTACTTGCGGGCCAGCTCGTAGTACTCCATCTGGAGCTGGACAGCGGTGAGTGAGCGGCCGCTGCGGAGCGTGACGAGGTGCTTGAGGGACGGGTCGTGCGAGACCTGGTGCAGCGTGCGCACCGGCTGGTCGACCGCGAGGTCCACCGCGATGAAGCCGTCCTCGATCATCGCGAGGACCAGGGAGGTGGTGCCGAGCTTGAGGTATGTCGAGATCTCGGAGAGGTTGGCGTCTCCGATGATGACGTGCAGCCTGCGGTACTTCTCGGCGTCGGAGTGCGGTTCGTCGCGGGTGTTGATGATGGGCCGCTTGAGGGTGGTCTCCAGGCCGACCTCGACCTCGAAGTAGTCGGCGCGCTGGCTGAGCTGGAAGCCGTGCTCGTGGCCGTCCTGTCCGATGCCGACGCGTCCCGCGCCGGTGACGACCTGGCGGGAGACGAAGAACGGTGTCAGGTGCCGCACGATGTCGGAGAAGGGGGTTTCCCGCTTCATCAGGTAGTTCTCGTGCGTGCCGTACGAGGCGCCCTTGTTGTCGGTGTTGTTTTTGTAGAGGTGGATCGGCTGGGCACCGGGGAGCTGTGCCGCGCGCTCGGCGGCCTCGGCCATGATGCGTTCGCCGGCCTTGTCCCACAGGACGGCGTCCCAGGGGTTGGTGATCTCCGGCGAGCTGTATTCGGGGTGTGCGTGGTCGACGTACAGGCGTGCGCCATTGGTGAGGATGACGTTGGCGAGGCCGATGTCCTCGTCCGTCAGCTGGCTGGCGTCGGCGGCCTCGCGGGCGAGGTCGAAACCCCGCGCGTCCCGCAGCGGGTTCTCCTCCTCGAAGTCCCAGCGGGCGCGTCGCGCCCGGTGCATCGCCGCGGCATAGGCGTTGACGATCTGGGATGAGGTGAGCATGGCATTGGCGTTGGGGTGGCCCGGGACCGAGATGCCGTACTCCGTCTCGATGCCCATTACTCGCCGTACGGTCATGCGGCCCTCCTTGCCCGGCGGCGCTCCCGTTCGGGAACGGCGCTCAAGTACCGCTGGTGCTCCGGTGCGTGTGCGGTGCCCGTCCCCGCACTGCGCGACTCGGCGGTACCGAAGAGCCTAGAACGCCTTTGCGCTGGTGGGGAGATCATTGCCTTCATTGAAAAACAGACGGCTGCGGGTACCCGTGAAGGACACCCGCAGCCGCCCTGCGTTCTACAGGTACTGACCGGTGTTGGCCACCGTGTCGATGGAGCGTCCGGTGTCCGCGCCCTGCTTTCCGGTGACGAGCGTACGGATGTACACGATCCGTTCGCCCTTCTTTCCGGAGATCCTGGCCCAGTCGTCGGGGTTGGTCGTGTTGGGCAGGTCCTCGTTCTCCTTGAACTCGTCGATGCAAGCCTGGAGGAGGTGAGCGACCCGGAGGCCCTTCTGGTTCGCTTCGAGGAAGGCCTTGATGGCCATCTTCTTGGCGCGGCCCACGATGTTCTCGATCATGGCGCCGGAATTGAAGTCCTTGAAGTACAGGACTTCCTTGTCGCCGTTTGCGTACGTCACCTCGAGGAAGCGGTTCTCCTCGGACTCCGCGTACATCTGCTCGACGACGGACTGGATCATGCCGTGCACGGTGGCGCGCCGGTCGGCGCTGTGCTCGGCGAGATCGTCGGCGTGCAGGGGGAGCCGTTCGGTGAGGTACTTGGCGAAGATGTCCTTTGCCGCTTCGGCGTCCGGGCGCTCGATCTTGATCTTGACGTCGAGTCGTCCGGGCCGCAGGATCGCGGGGTCGATCATGTCCTCGCGGTTGGAGGCGCCGATGACGATGACGTTCTCCAGGCCTTCCACGCCGTCGATCTCGGCGAGCAGCTGGGGGACGATGGTGTTCTCCACGTCCGAGCTGACGCCTGATCCACGGGTGCGGAAGAGGGATTCCATCTCGTCGAAGAAGACGATGACGGGGGTACCCTCGCTCGCCTTCTCGCGGGCACGCTGGAAGACCAGGCGGATGTGGCGCTCGGTCTCGCCGACGTACTTGTTGAGGAGCTCGGGGCCCTTGATGTTGAGGAAGTAGCTCTTCCCCGCGGGCTGCCCGGTGACTTCGGCGACCTTCTTGGCAAGAGAGTTGGCGACGGCCTTGGCGATGAGTGTCTTGCCGCAGCCGGGGGGCCCGTACAGCAGCACACCCTTGGGGGGCCGCAGTTCGTGCTCTTTAAAGAGGTCCGGATAGAGGTACGGAAGCTCGACGGCGTCCCGGATCATTTCGATCTGGCCGCCGAGGCCGCCGATCTTTTCATAGCTGATGTCGGGGACTTCTTCGAGGACGAGCTCTTCGACCTCGCTCTTGGGCACGACCTCGTAGACGTATCCGGAGCGGGGTTCCAGCAGAAGGGCGTCGCCCGGGCGGATGGTGACGTCGAGGAGGGGTTCGGCGAGCCGGACCACTCGTTCTTCGTCGGTGTGTCCCACCACCAGGGCTCGGTCGCCGTCCTCGAGGATTTCCTTGAGGGTGACGATGTCGCCGACGCTCTCGTACTCCATGGCCTCGACCACGTTGAGCGCTTCGTTGAGCATCACTTCCTGGCCGCGCCTGAGCTCTTCGAGCTCCACGCTCGGGCTGACGTTCACCCGGAGCTTGCGGCCCCCGGTGAAGATGTCCGCCGTGCCGTCCTCGTTCGCCACGAGGAAGACTCCGAAGCCGGCCGGTGGCTGTGCGAGCCGGTCGACTTCCTCCTTGAGGGCCACGATCTGGTCGCGGGCCTCACGGAGCGTGTTGGCGAGCCGCTCGTTCTGTGCGGACACGCCGGCCAGGTTGGTCTGCAGCTCGACGATCCGCTCTTCGAGAATCCTCGTATGACGCGGAGAGTCGGCGAGCTTGCGTCGCAGGACGGCGATTTCCTGCTCGAGATAGGCAACCTGACCGGCGGGGTCTTCAGACCCTCGCCCCGGCCGGATGCCGCGGTTGATGTCGTCGTCGTGGGCTGCCACGGTCCTCACCTCCTCCAAGGGGAGCTGGACGCTTCCAGACCCTACCTGGGTGGGTGTCGATTGAAACCCCTAGATCACAAAGACAGTGGGGGTGTGTCCGATCTTCACCCTTGCGCTCTCCCTCACACCAGGTGAATACCCACCCAACAACATCGGAAAGCGGGCGGTTGTATCGTCGAAGTGTTCAACACCCGTCAGGGCTGGCCCGACTTGCTGCATTGTCGGGCCGCTCGGCGCAGCCACAGGCAGGAGAGATGACCGTGCGGCACGAGGCCGAGACCGGCAGTGAGGGCCACGATCTGGAGGTCTGGATCGACCAGGACCTCTGTACCGGGGACGGCATCTGTGCGCAGTACGCGCCCGAGGTCTTCGAGCTGGACATCGATGGTCTGGCGTATGTGAAGAGCGGCGAGGACGAGCTGCTGCAGGCCCCGGGTGCCACAACGCCCGTGCCGTTGCCGCTCCTCAGGGATGTCGTGGACTCGGCCAAGGAATGCCCCGGGGACTGCATTCATGTGCGCCGCGTTCAGGACAGGGTCGAGGTCTACGGCCCCGACGCGGCCTGATTCCGCCCCTGCGGGGGCGTCACACGCTGCGCGCCTCGGCGGGCGCGGCCCGCTCGAACGTCCCGTCCTTCCACTGCCACTTGGCCTTGTCCTCCTGGTCGGGGCAGCAGCGGGGCACGTCGGGTGAGGAGTAGCCGAGCAGGGTCGCGCTGATGGCGCCGTCGCGCAGGGCGAAGTCGCGCACGGTCTGTCGGTCCTTGGGGTCGACGAGGGTGGCGACCACGCGCGGCTTGCCCGTCTTGGGCCTGGTGATGACGTAGATCCCGTCGGGCGGGGTGCCCGAGCCTGCCTCGCAGTGCACGACGGCGACGGTTTCGGGCCTGCCGTCGCCGTCGAGGTCGCCGGAGGCCTTCTTCTTGACCACGGCCTTCACGGGGCCGCAGGCGATCGGGAAGTCGACGGAGGCGGGGTCGGGCGCGGGGGCCGGTGCGGGTGCGCCCGCGGCGGCTCTGGAGTGCGCCTTGGGGCCGGTCTGGGCTGCGGTGGCGGCGTCGGGCTGCAGGACTGCGGAGCCCGCGACGACGGCGGCCAGTGCGGCCGCTATGGCCAGCCAGTGGATGGGGCGGGTGGTGGTGTGCGCCAGTTCCGGGACGGCGGGGTGCTGCACGAGGAAGTGTCTCCTGTGAGGGCTGTGCCGGTGGGGAGGTGGCCAGCATCGTGCCATACGTCACAGTGAGGTGGAACACCGGGGTCCGGTGGTTCTCGCGGTTCTTCCGGTACGGGGCTGGTGTCCTGCCAACGAAACGGCGCCGCCGCCGAGTTCCCTGGTCGGTCAGGGAACTCGGCGGCGGCGCCGTTTCGTTGGGTGGGGCCTGCCGCGCGGGTCAGCGCGGGGAGCCGCCGTCGGCGTTGGGGCCGGAGTAGTCGTCGCCGTAGGCGCCCTTGGCGGGGCGGCGGCGGCGCATGGGCGGCTCCACGCCGTCCGCGAGGCGGCGGGCGGTGAGGAGGAAGCCGGTGTGCCCGATCATGCGGTGGTCGGGGCGGACGGCGAGGCCCTCGATGTGCCAGTTGCGGATCATCGACTCCCAGGCGGTCGGCTCGTTGAAGCCGCCGATCTCGCGGATGGACTCGACGGTCCTGGCGAGCTGGGTGGTGGTCGCGACGTAGCAGCAGAGGATGCCGCCGGGGACGAGTGCCTTGGAGACGGCCTCGAGGCACTCCCAGGGGGCGAGCATGTCCAGGATGACCCGGTCGACCTCGGTGTCGCTGAGGTTGTCCTGGAGGTCGCCGACGGTGAGCTGCCAGGCGGGGTGCGGGGCGCCGAAGTAGCGCTCCACGTTCTGCTGGGCGATCTCGGCGAAGTCCTCGCGGCGCTCGTAGGAGTGCAGCATGCCCTGGTCGCCGATGGCGCGGAGCAGGAAGCTGCTGAGCGAGCCGGAGCCCACGCCCGCCTCGACGACGCGTGCGCCGGGGAAGATGTCGGCGAAGGCCAGGATCTGCCCCGCGTCCTTGGGGTAGACCACGGCGGCACCGCGGGGCATGGACAGGACGTAGTCGGGGAGCAGGGGTCGCAGCGCCAGGTAGGCGACGTTTCCCGTGGTTCGGACAACACTGCCCTCGGGAGCGCCGATCAGCTCGTCGTGGGGGAAGGAACCCTTGTGGGTGTGGAAGTTCTTCCCGGCCTCGAGCGTGAACGTGTAGTGGCGTCCCTTGGGGTCGGTGAGCTGGACCTGGTCCCCGACCTTGAAGGGCCCGCGACGGCGGGCGGCACCGGTCGGTTCGGACATGTGACCAGCCTACCGGCCCCCGCGCGGGCCGCCGACCACTAGGTCGGGCGGGCCATCGCCTTGACGAAGGCGCGCTCGACGTCGGCGGCGGACAGGACTCCGTAGATCTCGCCGGACTCCTCGACGACGAGGTACTCGGTGGCGGGGGTGGCGCGGAGCGTGTCGAGCAGCTCCTCCCCGGCGAGCTCGGCGGAGATGCGCATGCCTTCGGTGATGTCCTGGGCGAGGCCTCCGACGCCGACCCAGGGGCGGCGGTGCTGGGGCACGGAGACAATGGCCGCCTCGCGGACGAGGGCCATGGGGTCGCCGTCGGGGTCGACGACCACGAGGGCGCGGGCTCCTGCGTCGTTGGCCCTGCGCAGCGCCTCGGAGAGGGGGGTGTCGGTCTCGACGGGGACGGCGCGGCGGGTCAGGGTGCGGGCGCGGAGCTCGGGCAGGTGCTCGCGGAGGCGGGCCATGCGGAGGCTGTTTCCGGCGCCGGTCCAGATGATCGCGGCGAGGATCGCGGCGAGCAGGGCGTCGGTGACGGTGTCCATGCCGCCGATTTCCTGGGTGTCGCCGCCGAGGGCGCCGGACTGGTTGAGGAGGGGCAGGCCGATGAGGACGGAGATGGCGAGGGCGCGTCCGACCCAGGCGGCGGCGACGGTGCCGCTCATGGGCTTGCCGGTGATTTTCCAGACGACGGCGCGCAGCATGCGGCCGCCGTCCAGGGGCAGGCCGGGCAGGAGGTTGAAGGCGGCGACGATGAGGTTGGAGATCATCAGTCCGGCGAGCAGGACGCCGGGGACGGTGCCGGGTTCTACGGTGCGCATTCCGGCGTAGAAGACACCGGCGAGCACGAGGGAGAGGAGCGGGCCGACGAAGGCGAGGACGAACTCGCGGCCGGGGGTCTCGGACTCCTTCTCGATTTCGGAGACGCCGCCGAAGAACTGCAGCTGGATGCGGCGCACGGGCAGCTTGAAGCGGAGGGCCGCGACGGTGTGGGCGAGCTCGTGGACGAGCACCGAGGCGTAGAAGGCCACCGCGAAGAAGAGTGAGACGAGGTAGCGGGCGCCGCCGAGTTCGGGCAGGACGCGGTCGAGCTGGTTGCCGAAGACCCAGGTGATGAGGGCGGCGACGAGGAACCAGCTGGGGGCCACGTAGACGGGCACGCCGAAGGGCTTGCCCATGAGCAGGCCGCCGCCGGGGCCCTTCTGTGCCTTGGGCGGCACGGGGGCTCCCTTGCCGGGGCCGCCGGGCCCGCCGGTGCGTCCGGAGTGTGCGGCGCGGGGGCGCTGGGGCTCGGTGGGGCGTTCTTGCCCGGGGGCCTTGGTGAGGGTGATGCGGCTGTCGCTGCTCGACGGCTCGGCGGGGCGCGTGCCGGCGCCGTCCCGTCCCGGCTGCGCCGGTCCGTCGGACGCGTCGGCCGGGCCCACCGGGTCGTCCGCACCGGCCGTGTCGGCCGGTGCGGCCGGGCGCTTCGGCTCTTCGGCCGGGCGCCGGGGCTCGTCCGCCGGGCGCTCCGGTTCCTGGGCTGTGTCGACCGGGCGCGTCGGCTCCTGGGAGCCGGGCGCTTGGTGCGGGCCCTGTGGCTCCGTCGGCCGCAGGCCCTCCGCGCCGTCGGACTGCGGCTTGCCGCTCCCGCCGCTTTCGTCCACGATGTCCCCTCGTTCGAAGCGTCCCTCGCCCCGGTATGGCGTGGTTACCCGCACGATCATGCAGGGCGAGAGGGTCTGTCGTCGATGGTATGCGGCTGTTGTCAGTGTCGGGTCGTAGGGTCTGTTGTCATGGAAACCAGCTCCGACGGTGCCGTGGCGGCCGTGCGCCCGGCGTCTCTGTCGCCCTCGCGCGCGGGCGATTTCATGCAGTGTCCGCTGCTGTACCGGTTCCGGGTGATCGACAAGCTGCCGGAGAAGCCGAGTGAGGCGGCGACGCGGGGCACTTTGGTGCATGCGGTTCTGGAGCGGCTCTTCGACGCCCCGGCGGGCGAGCGGACGGCGCCGCGGGCCAAGTCGCTCATTCCTGGGCAGTGGGACCGGCTGCGGGAGTCGAAGCCGGAGCTGACGGAGCTGTTCGCGGACGATCCGGAGGGCGAGCGCATGGCGCGCTGGCTGTCCGACGCGGAGAAGCTGGTGGAGCGCTGGTTCACGCTGGAGGATCCGACTCGTCTGGAGCCCGCCGAGCGGGAGCTGTTCGTGCAGGCCGAGCTGGCGTCGGGGCTGAAGCTGCGCGGCATCATCGACCGCGTGGACGTGGCTCCCTCGGGCGAGGTCCGCATCGTCGACTACAAGACGGGCAAGGCCCCGCGTCCCGAGTACGCGGAGGGCGCGCTGTTCCAGATGAAGTTCTACGCCTTGGTGGTGTGGCGTCTGAAGGGTGTGGTGCCGCGCCGTCTGCAGCTGGTCTATCTGGGCAGCGGTGATGTGATCACGTACGACCCGGTGGTGGCGGACCTGGAGCGGGTGGAGCGCAAGCTGCTCGCGCTGTGGGAGGCGATCGAGCTGGCGACGGAGACCGGGAACTGGCGGCCGCGGCCCACCAAATTGTGCGGCTGGTGCGATCATCAGGCGGTATGCCCGGAATTCGGTGGGACTCCCCCGCCGTATCCGCTTCCTGTGAGGGTGCCCGAGTCGACGGAGGCCGAGCAGGGCAGAATGGGCGCGGGCTAGCTGAAGGAGAGACACGTGGCGATCCGCGTCCTACTGGTCGATGACCAGCCGCTGTTGCGCACCGGGTTCCGGATGATTCTGGAGGCCGAGCAGGACATCGCGGTCGTCGGCGAGGCCGGAGACGGCCTGCAGGCTCAGGACCAGGTGCGGGCGCTGCAGCCCGATGTGGTCCTGATGGACATCCGCATGCCGCGGATGGACGGCGTCGAGGCGACCCGCCAGATCACCGGTCCTGGCCGGGACGGTCCGGCGAAGGTGCTGGTGCTGACCACCTTCGACCTCGATGAGTACGTGGTGGAGGCGCTGCGGGCGGGCGCCAGCGGCTTCCTCCTCAAGGACGCCCCGGCGAACGAGCTGGTGCAGGCGATCCGGGTGGTCGCGGCGGGCGAGGCGATGCTCGCGCCGAGCATCACGCGCCGACTCCTCGACAAGTACTCGGCGCACCTGCCGTCCGGCGACGAGCCGGTGCCGGACACGTTGCACACGCTGACCGAGCGCGAGGTCGAGGTCCTGAAGCTGGTCGCCCGCGGCCTGTCGAACGCCGAGATCGCGGCGGACCTCTTCGTGAGCGAGACGACCGTGAAGACGCACGTGGGGCATGTGCTGACGAAGCTGGGGCTGCGTGACCGGGTGCAGGCCGCGGTGTACGCGTACGAGAGCGGCTTGGTGCGTCCTGGCGCACAGTGACCGGGAAACCGCGTGAGCAGTGACGCGGCAGCCGTGTGAACGACGAAGGTGGCCGTCCCCGAGGGGGCGGCCACCTTCGTCATGCGGCACGGTCGGCGTGGGGCACGGTCAGCCCTTGCTGATCTCCCAGAAGCGGAAGACCGTCGACGCGTCGAGGCAGGACTCCAGGCCGTAGACGCTGTCGCGGACGACCGCGTACTGCTTGGCCTGCCACACCGGCAGGACGGGCAGCTGCTCGGCCACGATGTCCTGCAGCTCGTCGTACTGCTTGTCGGTCTTGGTGCGGTCGCTCTCCGTGGCGGTGCCCGGGATGATCTTCGAGGTGATGGTGCTGTTCGCGAAGTGGTTGCCGAGGACGTTGCCCTTGCCGAAGAACGGCTGCGTGAAGTTGTCGGCGTCCGGATAGTCGGGCACCCAGCCCTTGACGTAGACGCCGTACTTGCCCGCCTCGATGTCCCTCTCGTACTGGTCGAAGGCGACGGACTTCACGTCGGCGTCGAAGAGGCCGGACGCGTTGAGCTGCTTGGCTATGGCCTTCAGCTCGTGGTCGGTGGCCGGGCCGTAGCGGGTGGGCGTCGACCAGAGGGTGAGCTTGGCCTTGCCCTCGACGCCGTCGGCGCGCAGCGCGGCGGCGGCCTTGGCGCGCTGCGGACGGGCGCCGTAGGTGTCGAAGAAGGCGGTGTTGTGGCCGCCGATGCCCGCGGGGACGATCGAGTACAGCGGCGTGGCCGTGTCCTGGTAGACCTCCTTGACCAGGGCGTCCCGGTCCAGGAGGTACGCCATGGCCTTGCGGACGCCGAGCTTGCCCGCCACCGGGTCCTTCATGTTGAAGACCAGGTGCTGCACCTCGGCGCTGGTGCCCTCGACGATGTCGACGTCCTGGCCGTCCTTGGAGGTGTCCTGCTCGATGTCGGCGATGTCCGCGGCGGCGAGGCCTCGGTAGGCCACGTCGATCCTGCCCTCCAGGAGCGCCTTCTTGAGGCCCTTCTGGTCGCCGCGGAAGAACTTGATGGCGACGCCCTCGTTCTTCACCTTCGCGGTGCCCTGGTAGTCGGAGTTGACGGAGAAGACCGCCTGCTCCTTGCTGAACGAGTCCAGCTTGTACGGTCCTGAGCCGACGGCCTTGCCGTCGCCGCGCAGCCCGTTCATGTCGTACTCGGTGTGGTCCACGATCGAACCGGCACCCGAGGCGATCTTGCTGGGGAAGGTCGCGTCGGAGTACTTCAGTTTGAAGACCACGGTCTTGGCGTCCGGCGTCTGCACCTGGTCGAGCATCGGGAACATCAGCGCCGGACCGTCGTCGTCGTTGATCTTCCGCATGCGGTCGAAGGAGAACTTGACGTCCTTCGAGGTGAGCGCGTTGCCGTTGCTGAACTTCAGCCCGTCACGCAGCTCGCACTTGAAGACCTTCGCCTCCGTGTCGGTGAATCCGCACTCCTCGGCGGCCTCCGGCTCGGGCTCGGTGGCGCCCTTGGGGAAGCTCAGGAGCGACTGGAAGACGTTGTTGAACAGGAGCCAGGAACCGGGGTCGTAGCCGGATGCCGGGTCGGTGGCGAGGACGTCGTCGGACATCCCCATCACTACCGCGTCGCCCGTGTCCCCCGCACCGCCCGTTTCCGTACCGCAGCCGGTCAGCAGAGCGGCGGCGAGCCCTCCCGAGAGGGGAAGGGCCAGCCACTGGTTACGACATTTCACTTACGTGCCTTAGGTGTTGTGGTCGTTCGCTGGAACTCGAGGAGCCCTGGGGTGCTGAGGTCAGTCGCTGACGCCGCGGCTGAGCTCCCACAGCTGGAGGTTGGACGAGGAGTTGAGGGCCCACTCGACACCCGTGATGTCGTCGCGCGCCGCGATGTACTGCTTGGCCTGCCACAGCGGGAGCACCGGGACGTCGTCGGCGACGATGTCCTGGATCTTGCGGATGCTCTTGGAGGCGGCGAGCCGGTCGGCCTCGCGGCGGGACGTCGGGATCAGCTGGTCGTTGATCGTGTCGTTCACGTACGGCGAGCCGAGGAAGTTGTCCTTGTCGAGGAACGGCGCGAGGAAGTTGTCGGCGTCCGGGAAGTCGGGGAACCAACCCATGCCGTAGGCCGCGTACTTGCCGTCACGCTCGGCGGCGCGGAAGGTGCTCCACGGCACACCCTTGATCGACACGTCGAACAGGCCGGAGTCGTTCAGCTGCTTCTGCAGCACCTCGAACTCCTTCTTGGTGGCGGGCCCGTAGTGGTCGGTGGTGTAGTGCAGGGTCATCTTCACCGGCGTGGTGATGTTCGCCTTGCTGAGCAGGTTGCGGGCCTTGGACGTGCTCGGGTTGCCGTACTTGTTGAAGAACGAGTTGGCGTGCCCGGTGATGGTCGAGGGCACCAGCGAGTACAGCGGGTCGGCCGTCGAGCCGTACACCGAGGAGGCGAGCGCGCCACGGTCGACGAGCTGCGCCATGGCCTGCCGCACGGCCTTGTTCTTGGCCGCCGGGGCGTCGGTGTTGAAGGCGAGGTAGCGGATCTCCAGACCCTGCATCTCCACCAGGTCGATCTTCTTGCCCGACGAGGCGTCGAGCTCCTTGACCTGCTCGGGCGACATGGTGCGCGTCATCAGGTCGATGTCGCCGTCGTCGAGCGCCTTGCCCATGGCGTCGGTGTCGGCGAAGTTGCGGAGCTCCACCTTGTCGCTCTGGACCTTGAACGCGCCCTTGTACTTGGGGTTCTTGGTGAACACCGTCTTGACCAGGCGGTCGTCCTTGACCTCCTGCTTCGCCGTGTAGGGACCCGAGCCGTCCACCTCGAAGCCGTCGCGCAGCTTGTTCTTGCTGTAGTGCTCCTTGCTGATGATGCCCGCGGTGGGCGTCGCCAGCTTGAACGGGAACGTCGCGTCGGGGGTCTTGAGGTGGAAGACGATGTCGCGGTCGCCCTGGACCTCGATCTCGTCGACGTTCGACACCAGGCCGTCGGAACCGCTGGGGTCCTTGATCTTGATGTCGCGGACCCGCTCGATGGAGAACTTCACGTCGGCGGCCGTCAGCGGCGTGCCGTCGGAGAACGTCAGCCCCTTGCGCAGGGTGCAGGCGTACCGCTCGTTGCCCGTGTCGGTGAAGCCGCACTGCTCGGCGGCCTCGGGCTGTGGGTCACCGCCGCCGCGTGGCATGGCCATCAGCGTCTGGACGGTCTGGCGCAGCAGGTTCCAGGAACCCGCGTCGTAGGCGTACGCCGGGTCGAAGGGCGCAGGTACTTCCTTCGAGATGGCGAACGCGTCCGTGGTGCCGACCGCGATCGGCTTGTCGCCGTCGCCGCCGTCCGAGCCACCGCACGCGGCGAGCGCGGGGACGAGCAGACCTACGACAGCCGGCAGCACCAAAGTCTTGCGGTTCATGCTCGACGTTCTCCAGAGCTCTTGATCCCGTGAATCCCGCAACGCGGGGTGAGGGTTGATGGGGCACGGGGGGTGGGGCGATGTTCTCGCGACGAGATTAGTCCGCACCAGATGAGCTTCGGAGGGCGCATGAACCCCGCATCAATCACGCTGCGAAACCGGGCGCGGACACACCGATAACCCGACACCGGAAGGTTTCGTGCACGCTCCCATCAATCGGGACACAACGCCACGTCACCACGGACCCCGGAGGGGTTCACTGCACACCCCTGCCCCACTGTCGACCCCCGGCTAAGTGGGAAAGGTCACACCCTCTGTGAGGCTTGGGCGGGGAACCGGCGGAACTGTCAGAGAGTCATCAGGCCTTGCAGGAAAGGCAGGTTGACGTGTTCGAGGGAGGGGACGACGGTGCGGCCCGCGACGGCGGGGATGGGGGCGACCGACGGCACGGCGACGACCCGGCAGCCCGCGGCCTCCGCCGAGGCGACTCCGGTCGCGGTGTCCTCGATGACGGCGCATCTGCTGGGGTCCACACCGAGCCCGCGGGCCGCGAGGAGGTAGGGGTCGGGGTGGGGCTTGGTGCGGGCCACTTCGTCGCCCGCGACGGTGAGTTCGAAGTGGTGGGCGCCGATCGAGTCGAGGACGCGGTCGATGATGCGGCGGTGCGATGCGGACACCAGGGCCATCGGCACGCCGTGCGCGGCGAGTTCGGCGAGCAGGCCCGCGGCGCCCGGCATCAGCGGCAGGGAGCGGCTGATGCGGTCCTCGAAGCCGTCGTTGAGCAGCACGGTGAGCTCGGCGACGGTGATGTCGGCGCCGGTGGCCTCGATGAGGAAGCCCGCGCTGCGCGTCATGGGGCCGCCGACGACGACGTCGCGCCAGGCCTCGTCGAGCGCGTGGCCGAGGGAGGCGAAGACCTCGACCTCGGCGTCCCACCAGAAGCCCTCGGTGTCCACGAGGGTTCCGTCCATGTCGAGCAGGACACCCTGCAGGGCGGAGCCTTCGGCCATTCGGGTGCCGAGCGCGGGAACCGTACTGGTCATGCGACCACACCTTCCGTAAGGGACGAGAAGGCCGGTTGCCTCCTTCTTGCGGGAAGGCAACCGGCCTGCACTGGACCGACCAGTGTACGACTGCGCCGGATCAGCGCGCGTTGAAATATTTGGCCTCGGGGTGGTGGATGACGATGGCGTCGGTGGACTGCTCGGGGTGGAGCTGGAACTCCTCGGAGAGCTCCACGCCGATCCGCTCCGGCTGCAGGAGCTCCGCGATCTTGGCGCGGTCCTCCAGGTCGGGGCAGGCGCCGTAGCCGAGCGAGAAGCGCGCGCCGCGGTACTTCAGCGCGAACATGTCCTCCACGTCGGCGGGGTCCTCTCCCCCGAATCCGAGCTCGGCGCGCACCCGGGCGTGCCAGTACTCGGCGAGGGCCTCGGCCAACTGGACGGACAGGCCGTGCAGTTCGAGGTAGTCGCGGTAGGAGTCGGCGGCGAACAGTTCGGCGGTGGCCTCCCCGATCTTCGAGCCGACGGTCACCACCTGCAGGCCCACCACGTCGGTCTCGCCGGATTCCTCGGGGCGGAAGAAGTCCGCCAGGCACAGGCGGCGCCCACGGCGCTGGCGCGGGAAGGAGAAGCGGGTGCGCTCGTTGCCCTGCTCGTCCAGGATGAGCAGGTCGTCGCCCTTGGACACACAGGGGAAGTAGCCGTAGACAACGGCGGCTTCCAGCAGGTTCTTGGTCTGCAGTTCGTCCAGGAGGCCACGCAGGCGGGGGCGGCCCTCGGTCTCGACCAGCTCCTCATACGTCGGTCCGGCGCCGGTACGCGCCTGCTTGAGGCCCCACTGCCCCTTGAACAGGGCGCCCTCGTCCAGCCAGGAGGCGTACTCCTTGAGCTGGATGCCCTTGATCACCCGGGTGCCCCAGAACGGGGGCTCCGGCACGGGGTTGTCGACGGACACGTCGGAGCGGGCCGGACCCTCCGGCTCCGCGACGGCCACCGCGGAGGTCTCGCGCTTGGGCACGCGGCGCTGCTTGAGTTCGGGCAGGGTGGCGCCGGGCACGCCGCGCTTGACCGCGATCAGCGCGTCCATCAGGCGCAGGCCCTCGAACGCGTCGCGGGCATAGCGCACTTCACCCTCGTAGATCTCGTGCAGATCCTGCTCCACATAGGCGCGGGTGAGGGCGGCGCCGCCCAGGATCACCGGGAAGTCAGCGGCCATCTTGCGCTGGTTGAGCTCCTCCAGGTTCTCCTTCATGATCACCGTGGACTTCACCAGCAGCCCCGACATGCCGATCACATCCGCGCGGTGCTCCTCGGCGGCGTCCAGGATCGCCGCGACCGGCTGCTTGATCCCCAGATTGACCACGTTGTAGCCGTTGTTGGACAAGATGATGTCCACGAGGTTCTTGCCGATGTCATGCACGTCGCCGCGGACCGTGGCCAGCACGATGGTGCCCTTGCCCTCGGAGTCCGACTTCTCCATGTGCGGCTCCAGATGCGCCACCGCCGTCTTCATCACCTCGGCGGACTGCAGCACGAACGGCAGCTGCATCTGGCCCGAGCCGAACAGCTCACCGACGACCTTCATGCCCTCCAGCAGCGTGTTGTTGACGATGTCCAGGGCCGGAGTGTCCGCCAGCGCCTCATCCAGGTCGTCCTCCAGGCCGTTCTTCTCCCCGTCGATGATGCGCCGCTGCAACCGCTCCTCCAGCGGCAGCGCCAGCAGCTCCTCCGCCTTGCCCGCCTTCATCGACTTGGTGGAGACCCCCTCGAAGAGCTCCATCAGTCGCTGCAGCGGGTCATAACCCTCGGCGCGGCGGTCGTAGATCAGGTCGAGTGCGACCTTGACCTGCTCCTCCTCCAGGCGCGCAATCGGCAGGATCTTCGAGGCGTGCACGATCGCCGAGTCCAGGCCCGCCTTGACGCACTCGTCCAGGAAGACGGAGTTCAGGACGACGCGGGCGGCCGGGTTGAGGCCGAAGGAGATGTTGGACAGCCCCAGCGTGGTCTGCACGTCGGGGTGGCGGCGCTTGAGTTCGCGGATCGCCTCGATGGTGGCGATGCCGTCGCCGCGGGATTCCTCCTGGCCGGTGCAGATGGTGAAGGTCAGCGTGTCGATCAGGAGGTCCGACTCGTGGATGCCCCAGTTGGTTGTCAGATCGGCGATCAGGCGCTGGGCGATGGCGACCTTGTTTTCGACGGTGCGGGCCTGGCCCTCCTCGTCGATGGTCAGCGCGATCAGCGCCGCGCCGTGCTCCTTGGCCAGCGCGGTCACCTTGGTGAAGCGGGACTCGGGGCCGTCGCCGTCCTCGTAGTTGACCGAGTTGATGACCGCCCGGCCGCCCAGCTTCTCCAGCCCGGCCTGCAGCACCGGCAGTTCGGTGGAGTCCAGCACGATCGGCAGCGTCGAGGCGGTCGCGAAGCGCCCGGCCAGCTCCGCCATGTCGGCCACGCCGTCCCGGCCCACATAGTCCACGCACAGGTCGAGCATGTGCGCGCCCTCGCGGATCTGGTCGCGGGCCATCTCCACACAGTCGTCCCAGCGGGCCTCCAGCATCGCCTCCCGGAACTTCTTGGACCCGTTGGCGTTGGTGCGCTCGCCGATCGCCATATAGGCGGTGTCCTGGCGGAAGGGCACCGTCTGGTAGAGCGAGGCGGCGCCCGGCTCCGGGCGCGGCGTGCGCGCGGGCGCCTCCACACCGCGGACCCGCTCGACGACCTGGCGCAGGTGCTCCGGCGTCGTGCCGCAGCAGCCGCCCACCAGGGAGAGGCCGTAGTCGCGGACGAAGTTCTCCTGCGCGTCGGCCAGCTCGGAGGCCGTCAGGGGGTAGTGGGCGCCGTCCTTGCCGAGGACGGGCAGGCCCGCGTTGGGCATGCAGGAGATCGGGATGCGGGAGTGGCGGGCGAGATAGCGCAGGTGCTCGCTCATCTCGGCCGGGCCCGTGGCGCAGTTCAGGCCGATCATGTCGATGCCCAGCGGCTCCAGGGCGGTGAGCGCGGCGCCGATCTCGGAGCCCAGGAGCATGGTGCCGGTCGTCTCGACGGTGACCGAGCAGATCAGCGGGAGGTTGGCGCCGGTGGCGTCCAGGGCGCGGCGGGCGCCGAGGATCGAGGCCTTGGTCTGCAGCAGGTCCTGGGTGGTCTCCACCAGGAGTGCGTCGGCGCCGCCGGCGATCATGCCTTCGGCGTTCGTCTGGTAGGCGTCGCGCAGGACGTTGTACGGGGCGTGACCGAGCGTCGGCAGCTTGGTGCCGGGGCCCATCGAGCCGAGGACCCAGCGCTGCTGGCCGGTGGAGGCGGTGAACTCGTCGGCGACCTCGCGGGCGATGCGGACGCCCGCCTCGGACAGCTCGAAGTTCCGGTCCGCGATGTCGTACTCGGTCAGCGCCGCAAAGTTCGCGCCGAAAGTGTTGGTCTCCACGCAGTCCACGCCGACCGCGAAATACTCCTCGTGGACGGAGCGCACGATGTCGGGGCGGGTGACGTTCAGGATCTCGTTGCAGCCCTCGAGCTGCTGGAAGTCATCGAGGGTGGGGTCCTGTGCCTGGAGCATGGTGCCCATCGCGCCGTCGGCCACGACCACACGGGTGGCGAGGGCCTCGCGGAGGGCGTCGGCTCGGGTCCTGCTCTCGGACGAAACAGGCGTGGGCTGCGACGACGGGGTAGGCGACGAGGCCATGAAAGAGCTCCCTGGAGTGCGACGGCTGTCGGCTTTGCGCTCTCTGGTTGGAGGGCGCACCCGGCCAGGGTAGCCGGGACCATGGTCCCGTTGTGAAGTAGTCCACGGGACGGACGGGCCGGACGGGCTTGGCCGGATCCGATGCCCGGGACGGGCCGTGCGGGCGACACGGGCCGTCCGTGCATTAGCGAGAGGTCGACAACGACCGATAGTGTTCAGCATTGTCGAACGTCGGGTTGGAGCAAGGGGACGGAGGTCGGGGCTGCGATGGCACGCAACATCCAGTCGCTCGAAAGGGCCGCGGCGATGCTGCGGCTGCTCGCCGGCGGCGAGCGACGGCTCGGCCTCTCGGAGATCGCCTCCGCCCTCGACCTCGCCAAGGGTACGGCGCACGGCATCCTGCGCACCCTGCAGGCCGAGGGCTTCGTGGAGCAGGAGCCCGCGTCGGGCCGCTATCAGCTGGGCGCCGAGCTGCTGCGCCTCGGCAACAGCTATCTGGACGTCCACGAACTGCGGGCCCGCGCCCTGGTGTGGACCGACGACCTGGCCCGTTCCAGCGGCGAGAGCGTCCACCTCGGTGTCCTGCACCAGCAGGGCGTGCTCATCGTCCACCACGTGTTCCGGCCCGACGACAGCCGCCAGGTCCTGGAGGTGGGGGCCATGCAGCCGCTGCACTCCACGGCGCTGGGCAAGGTCCTCTCCGCCTACGACCCGGTCGCGCACAACGAAGCGGTCGAGGTCGAGCGCAAGACCTTCACCGTGCACACGGTGACCGACCCCGACGACTTCGAGGGCGTGCTCGACCTCACCCGCGCGCGGGGGTACGCGGCGGACGTCGAGGAGACCTGGGAGGGCATCGCCTCCGTCGCCGCCCCCATCCACGACCGGCGGCGGATGCCGGTCGGCGCGGTCGGCGTCACGGGCGCCGTGGAGCGCGTCTGCAGGGACGGGGAGCTGCGGCCCGAGCTGATCGCCGCGGTGCGGGACTGTGCGCGTGCCGTGTCGCGGGATCTGGGCGCCGGGCGGTTCTGACCCCGCAGGCCCCGGGCGCTCGTGCGGATTGCTCCGTCGGCGCCTCGACGTGCAGGTGGCACGCATCCGCGCGACGATCAGTGGACGTATCCGGGCCCGGGACAGGCGGGCCTGGACCGATAGGTCGAAACGATCAATAACGATCGTGTTTTCAATAACAGAACTCTTGACGAGTGAGTAACCCCGGGGCGAGACTCGCGTCCACCGGTCGGCATTGTCGAACACCTAACGGCATTACGCGCTAGAGTGTGACAAGGCCAGGGCCGGCAACGACCTCACCTGAGGTCGCGGACCACCGGAGGGACCCGGGGTTCGCCTTTCCCTGGACGAAGGACAAAGGAGTCGCGGGTGTCCAGCTCCGACATCTTCATCGGCGAGACCATCGGTACCGCCGTGCTCATCCTGCTCGGCGGTGGCGTGTGCGCCGCCGTCACGCTCAAGCGCTCAAAGGCCAAGGACGCCGGCTGGCTCGCGGTCACCTTCGGGTGGGGCTTCGCCGTTCTGACCGGCGCCTACCTCGCGGGTGGCGTCTCCGGCGCCCACCTCAACCCGGCGGTCACGCTCGGTCTCGCCGTCGAGGGCGGCACCAAGTGGAGCGACGTTCCGATCTACCTCGGTTCGCAGCTGCTGGGCGCGATGATCGGCGCCGTTCTGGTGTGGGTCGCCTACATGGGCCAGTTCAAGGCCCACCTGACCGACCCCGAGATCCTCGCGGCGCAGCCCGTGGAAGAGGGCATGGTCGACCAGAAGGCCGCCCCCTCGGCCGGTCCGGTGCTCGGCGTGTTCTCGACCGGCCCCGAGATCCGTAACTACGTCCAGAACGTGCTCACGGAGATCATCGCCACGACCGTCCTGGTCCTCGCCATCCTCACGCAGGGCCTCAACGACGGCGGCAACGGCCTCGGCACCCTCGGCGCGCTGATCACCGCGCTCGTCGTGGTGAGCATCGGCCTCTCGCTCGGTGGTCCCACGGGCTACGCGATCAACCCGGTCCGTGACCTCGGTCCGCGCATCATCCACTCCGTGCTCCCGCTGCCGAACAAGGGCAGCTCGGACTGGTCGTACGCCTGGGTTCCGATCGTCGGTCCGCTGATCGGCGGCGCCATCGCAGGCGGTCTCTACAACGTCGCGTTCAAGTAGACCCGCGACAGCGACCGACGACCGACTCAGCCGTCTGAGACCGACAGTCAAGAATTTCTGGAGCACACCGTGACCGACGCACACACCGCAGGCCCCTTCATCGCGGCCATCGACCAGGGCACGACCTCGAGCCGCTGCATCGTCTTCGACAAGGACGGCCGGATCGTCTCCGTCGACCAGAAGGAGCACGAGCAGATCTTCCCGAAGCCGGGATGGGTCGAGCACGACGCCGCCGAGATCTGGACCAACGTCCAGGAAGTCGTCGCCTCCGCCGTCTCCAAGGCCGGGATCACCCGCGACGACATCAAGGCGATCGGCATCACCAACCAGCGTGAGACCACGCTGCTCTGGGACAAGAACACCGGCGAGCCGGTGCACAACGCCATCGTCTGGCAGGACACCCGCACCGACGCGCTCTGCAAGGAGCTCGGCCGCAACGTCGGCCAGGACCGCTTCCGCCGCGAGACCGGCCTCCCGCTGGCCTCGTACTTCGCGGGCCCGAAGGCCCGCTGGCTGCTCGACAACGTCGAGGGCCTGCGCGAGCGCGCCGAGGCTGGCGACATCGTCTTCGGCACCATGGACTCCTGGGTCATCTGGAACCTGACCGGCGGAGTCAACGGCGGCAAGCACGTCACCGACGTCACCAACGCCTCCCGCACCATGCTGATGAACCTGCACACCATGCAGTGGGACGAGAAGATCTGCGAGTCCATCGGCGTCCCGATGGCGATGCTCCCGGAGATCCGTTCCTCCGCCGAGGTGTACGGCGAGGTCACCGGCGGCCCCCTCGGCGACCTGCTCGGCGGCATCCCCGTCGCCTCCGCGCTCGGCGACCAGCAGGCGGCCCTTTTCGGCCAGACCTGCTTCGACGAGGGCGAGGCCAAGTCCACGTACGGCACCGGCACCTTCATGCTGATGAACACCGGTGACAAGGCCATCAACTCGTACTCCGGGCTGCTGACCACCGTCGGCTACCAGATCGGCGACCAGAAGCCGGTCTACGCCCTGGAAGGCTCCATCGCCGTCACCGGTTCGCTGGTGCAGTGGATGCGCGACCAGATGGGCCTGATCAACTCCGCCGCCGAGATCGAGACGCTCGCGTCGTCGGTCGAGGACAACGGCGGCGCCTACTTCGTACCGGCCTTCTCCGGTCTGTTCGCCCCGTACTGGCGCTCCGACGCCCGCGGTGTGATCACCGGTCTGACCCGGTACGTCACCAAGGCGCACATCGCGCGCGCCGTCCTGGAGGCCACGGCCTGGCAGACCCGCGAGATCACCGACGCCATGACGAAGGACTCCGGCGTCGAGCTCGCTGCGCTCAAGGTCGACGGCGGCATGACCTCCAACAACCTGCTGATGCAGACCCTCTCGGACTTCCTCGACGCGCCCGTGGTGCGCCCGATGGTGGCCGAGACGACCTGCCTCGGTGCCGCCTACGCCGCCGGTCTCGCCGTCGGCTTCTGGTCCTCGACCGACGAGCTGCGCGCCAACTGGCGCCGGGCCGCGGAGTGGACCCCCCACATGGACGCGGGCACCCGCGACCGTGAGTACAAGAGCTGGCTCAAGGCCGTCGAGCGGTCGATGGGTTGGCTCGACGAGAGTGGCGAGGAGTAAGACACATGACCACCCTGCAGAGCGTCCCTGCCCTCGGGACGCATCCGGCTGCCGGTTCCAACCAGAGCCGCGCCGAGACCCGGGAGCAGCTTTCCAAGGCGACGTACGACCTCCTGGTGATCGGCGGCGGGATCCTGGGCATCTCCACCGCCTGGCATGCCGCGCAGTCGGGACTGCGGGTGGCCCTGGTGGACGCCGGTGACTTCGCCGGCGCCACCTCCTCCGCCTCCTCCAAGCTCCTCCACGGCGGTCTGCGCTACCTGCAGACCGGCGCGGTGAAGCTGGTCGCGGAGAACCACTTCGAGCGTCGCGCGGTGTCCCGTCAGGTGGCCCCCCACCTGGCGAACCCGCTCACCTTCTACCTGCCGGTCTACAAGGGCGGCCCGCACGGCGCGGCCAAGCTGGGCGCGGGCGTCTTCGCCTACTCGGCGCTGTCCGCGTTCGGCGACGGCGTCGGCCACCTCCTCTCGCCGTCGAAGGCCGCGCAGGACGTGCCGGAGCTGCGCACGGACAACCTGAAGGCCGTCGCGGTCTACGGCGACGACCAGATGAACGACGCCCGCATGGCCCTGATGACGGTCCGCGCGGCCGTCGAGGCCGGTGCCGCCGTCCTCAACCACGCCGAGGTCACCGGTCTCCGCTTCACCAAGGGCCGGGTCACGGGCGCGGAGCTCAAGGACCGCACCAGCGGCGACGAGTTCGGCGTCAACGCCCGCCTGGTCCTGAACGCGACCGGCCCCTGGGTCGACCACCTGCGCAAGATGGAGAACCCGGACGCGGCGCCCTCCATCCGCCTCTCCAAGGGCGCGCACCTCGTCCTCAAGCGCACCGCCCCCTGGAAGGCCGCGCTGGCGACCCCGATCGACAAGTACCGCATCACCTTCGCCCTCCCCTGGGAGGACATGCTGCTGCTCGGCACCACGGACGAGGAGTTCGAGGGCGACCCGGCGGACGTGCGCGTCACGGAGTCCGACACCGCGCAGATCCTGGACGAGGCCGCGTTCTCCATCCGCGACCAGCAGCTGTCGCGGGACCTGATCACGTACTCCTTCGCGGGTCTGCGGGTGCTGCCCGGCGGCCCCGGCGACACCTCGAAGGCCAAGCGCGAGACGGTCGTCACCGAGGGTGCCGCAGGCATGCTTTCGGTGGCGGGCGGCAAGTGGACGACGTTCCGCCACATCGGCCGGACGATCATGAAGAAGCTGGAGTCGCTGCCGGGCCACCCGCTGGGCGACGACTACGAGCCGATCTCCTCGCTGCCGAAGAAGCTGCCGCTGCCCGGCATCGCGAACCCGCGCGCCGTCGCCCACCGCCTCCTGGTGGACGGCCCGGCGCCCGGCCCGCGCATGGCCGCCGACACCGCCCAGCACCTGGCGACGCACTACGGCTCGCTCTCCTTCGACATCGCCCGGCTGGCGAACGAGAACCCGGAGCTCGCCGAGCGCGTCCACCCGGACGCCCCGGAGATCTGGGCCCAGGTCGTCTACGCCCGCGACAACGAGTGGGCCGAGACCGCGGACGACGTGCTGCGCCGCCGCACCACGCTGACGATCCGCGGCCTGGCCACGGACGAGATCCGCGGCAAGGTCGAGGACCTGCTGGGCAAGAAGGCCTGACGGACGTCTTCGTAGAGGGCTGTTAGTTCTTAGAGGACAGGCTCAGAGGGCTGGTAAGGGGCGGTCGCCATGGCGGCCGCCCCTTACGCATGCCATGCCGCCGCCACAGTGCGGCAACGTTCGGCGCGCACTGTTGAGGCATGAAGTTTCAGGTGCTCTCCCTCATCTCCCACTCGCCGCACCCCCTGACCGGTGAACTCCCCTCCCCCACCGAACGGTTCGAGGACGTCATCGAGGTCGGTGTGACGGCGGAGCGGCTCGGCTACGACGCGTACGCCGTGGGCGAGCGGCACGCGGGCGCCTTCCTGTCCTCCAGCCCGACCGTCGTGCTCGGCGCCCTCGCCGCGCGCACCTCCCGGATCAGGCTCCTCACCGGCGTCACCGTCGTCGCGATTCTCGACCCCGTGCGGGTCGCCGAGGACTACGCGACGCTCGACCAGATCTCGCGCGGCCGCATCGAACTCGTCGTCGGCAAGGGCGCGGAAGCCGGGCACTTCGACCTGTTCGGGCTCGACGAGTCCCGGCAGTGGGACCTGCAGCGCGAGAAGTACGAACTGCTGCGCAGGCTGTGGGACGAGGAGAACGTCGACTGGGAGGGCGAGTTCAGGCCGTCGTTGAAGAACGTCACCACGGTGCCGCGCCCCTACGCGGGGGCGCCGCGCGTCTGGCACGGTTCGGCGACCTCGCTCAACTCCCCCGAGCTCGCGGCCAAGCACGGCGACCCGCTCTTCACCGCCAACGCCATCCAGCCGCGTTCGGCGTACGCCTCGCTCATCGGCCACTACCGCGAGCGGTTCGAGGCGTACGGACACGACCCGGCCCGCGCACACGTGGCGGCGGGCTCCGGCGGGCTGCTCATCGCGGACAGCGCCGAGCAGGCGGTGTCGCGCTACAAGGAGCTGTACGAGGCGAAGGTCGCCCAGACGTTCCGGCCCGATCTGGCGGGCAAGGCGGGCTACAACACGCCGTTCCGCACCATCGAGGACGCCATCGCGGACGGGCCCCAACTGATCGGCTCCCCGCAGCAGATCATCGACAAGATCCTCGGCTACCACGAGGTGTACGGGCACGACCTGCAGTCCATCTCGGTGGACGGCTTCGGGCTCTCGCGGGGCGAGCAGACCGAGACGCTGCAGCGGTTCGCGGAGGAGATCGCGCCGGTCGTGCGCAGGGCGGCACCGTCCACGCTGTGGGACACCCTGTGACGCGCCAACAACGCGGACTACGATCCGAAGAACTGCCCTGACCTGCCCTGGAGTGATCCATGACCCTCCTCACGACCTGGCCGGAGTCCGGCCCCGGGACCGTCGTGCGCCGCACATCGGACCCGGCTGAGATCGCCGCCGCGCTCGCTCCGGTCGGCGTACGTTACGAGCAGTGGCCGGTGCGCGAGGACGTACCGGCCGACGCCGACAGAGACACGGTCTTCGCCGCGTACCGCACGGAGATCGACAAGCTCAACGCCGAAGAGGGCTTCCGCACCGTCGACGTGGTGGCGCTGCACCCCCCGGCCGGTGACGACCCCGAGTGGGCCGGGAAGGCGAAGGCCGCCCGGCAGAAGTTCCTCGCCGAGCACACGCACGACGACGATGACGAGGTGCGCTTCTTCGTCGCGGGCGCCGGGATCTTCTACCTCCACGTGGCGGGCGAGGTGCACGCCGTGTACTGCGAGAAGGGCGACCTGCTCGGTGTGCCGCGCGGCACCACGCACTGGTTCGACATGGGGACGTCCCCGGCGTTCACGGCGATCCGCTTCTTCCACGAGGAGGACGGCTGGATCGGCACCTTCACGGGCAGCCCGATCGCGGACCGCTTCCCCGACTTCGACGAGATCCACGCGGGGTACGCCGCGTGACGGATCGCGATATACGCGACATTAGCGACGTAGACGCCGTGGTGCTCGACATCGAGGGCACCACGAGCGCCACGGGGTTCGTGGTGGACGTGCTGTACCCGTACGCCCGCGAGCGCTTCGGCGAGCTGCTCGCCGCGCGGGGCGAGGAGCCCTCGGTGGCACGGTCCGTCGCGCAGGTGCGGGCGGAGATCGGCGAGCCGGACGCCGACGCGGCGCGGGTGGAGAAGGTCCTCGGCGAGTGGGTCGACGCCGACCGCAAGGCGACTCCCCTCAAGACGCTCCAGGGCATCCTGTGGGCGGAGGGCTTCGCACGCGGCGAGCTCGTCTCGCACTTCTACCCGGACGTCATCCCGGTCCTGCGGCGCTGGCACGCGGACGGGGTGCGGCTGTACGTGTACTCGTCGGGTTCCGTGTCCGCGCAGCGCGCGTGGTTCACGCACTCCGCGGAGGGCGATCTGCTGGGTCTTGTCAGCGGCCTGTACGACACGGAGAACGCGGGTCCCAAGCAGGAGGCGGACTCCTACCGTGCCATCGCCGCGGCCACCGGGGTCGCCCCCGGGCGGCTGCTCTTCCTCTCGGACCGGCCCGGCGAGCTGGACGCGGCGCGGGCCGCGGGCTGGCGTGCGGTCGGGGTGCGCCGGGACGGGGAGCCGTACGCCGACGCCGACTTCGGCGACCACCCGCAGGCCTCGGCCTTCTCCGAGATCACCCTTGCCGCTAGGAGCAGTTCATGACCGAGACCAGCACCGCAGCCCTGGATCTGGAGGAGGCGGGGGCCGTGCTCGCCGCGGAGGCCGCGCGGTTCGCTTCGTTCGGGTGGATGCGGGGCACGTCGGGGAACCTGTCGCTGGTCCTCTCGCGGGACCCGCTCCGGCTTGCCGTCACCGCGAGCGGCCGGGACAAGGGTGAACTGACGTCGTCCGACGTGGTGCTGACGGATGGTGAGGGCTTGGCGGTCGGGCCGGGGCGCCCGTCGGCCGAGGCAGCGCTGCACGCGCGCGTGGTGCGGCTCACCGGTGCGGGCGCGGTGGTGCATGTGCACACGGTGGCTTCGGTGGTCATGGGGCAGCGCTCTCCCGGCGGGATTCCCTTCGAGGGGCTGGAGATGCTGAAGGGGCTCGGGCATCCGACGCACGAGGTGTCGGTGACGCTGCCGGTCATCGCGAACAGTCAGGACATGGGGGAGCTTGGGGCGCGGCTGGAGGCCGCGGTTCAGCCGGGGATGCCTGCGGTGGTCGTGGCTGGGCACGGGATCTATGTCTGGGGGGCGGATCCTCGCGAGGCGCGGCATCGGGCCGAGGTCGTGGAGTGGCTGCTTGAGCTGGCGGTGGCGCGGGGCTGAGGTCTGCCTCCGGCGGTTTCTTCCCCGATCCCGCCCCTTCCCGGAACCGGGGCTCCGCCCCGGACCCCGCTCCTCAAACGCCGGAGGGGCTGAATTAGACGCCGGAGGGGCTGGAACCGTTAGCCCGGCAGCTCCCCCGCCGCCACCTCCAGCACGCCCCGCTCCGTGACCAGCGCCGTTACCAGGGAACCCGGTGTCACGTCGAACGCGGGGTTGTGGCCGCGCGAGGCCTCGGGTGTCGTGCGGATGCCTGCCCACTCCAGCACCTCGGCCTCGGAGCGGAGTTCTATGTGGATGTCGTCGCCCGAGGCCGTCGCGAGGTCGACCGTGGTGGTGGGGGCCGCCACCATGAAGGGGATGCCCGCGTGCGCGCAGGCGAGTGCCACGGCGACCGTGCCGACCTTGTTGGCGGTGTCGCCGTTCGCGGCGATGCGGTCCGCGCCGACGATCGCCGCGTCGACCTCGCCCCGCAGGATCGTGCCCGCCGCCGCGCCGTCCGCCTGCACGTAGTGCGGTATGCCCTCCTGGGCGAGTTCCCAGGCCGTCAGGCGCGCCCCTTGGAGCAGGGGGCGCGTCTCGTCGGCGTAGACCGTCTCCAGGCGTCCCCTGGCGTGGAGTTCGCGGATGACGCCGAGTGCCGTGCCCCAGCCCGCCGTGGCGAGGGCTCCGGTGTTGCAGTGGGTGAGGATCCGCAGCGGGCGGGCCGTGCCGGGGGCCACGCGGTCGAGGAGCCAGTCGGCGCCGTGCGCGCCCATCGCGTGGTTGGCCGCGAGGTCTTCCTGGACGATCGCGTCCGCCTCGGCGAGGACCGCGGTCATGCCCTTGTCGATGAGGGGGCGCACGCGGTCCACGCACACCATGAGGTTCACGGCGGTGGGCCTGGCCGCGCGGATCCGGTCGACCTCGGCGTCGAGGCGGGCGCGGTCCCAGCCCTCGCGTGCGGCCTGTGCCATGGCGAGCGCGACCCCGTATCCACCGGCCGCGCCGATCGCGGGGGCGCCGCGGACGACGAGCCGGACGATCGCGTCGACGAGGCCGTCGACGGTCGTGACGTCCAGTCGTTCCAGGGCGTGCGGGAGCACCGTCTGGTCGATGAGGGAGACGGACGGGGTGCCGTCCTCCGCGGCCGCCGTCCACGTCACGGCGCGCAGTTCCTGGCTGTTCATGGGGGTCAACTCCGAACGAAGAGGGGCGATTCCGGCCAAGGGAGGAGGGGTGCCGTCACCGTACCTGACGTGCTCGAACCACATTTCGAGACGACCGTACGGCTGTCCGAAATCCGGTGCTACCCTCGCCGCCACCCAGGACAGATCGATCCGATCCACGGTGCGAGGAGGACAGCCATGGCCGCGAAAGCCGACGCGATGTGCTGCCCCGCCGTGTCCTGCGGCCGCCGAATGCGCTGTTGCCGCTGTTGCCGCTGAGCGACGCCGCTCGCACCCTCGTACGAGTCTCGACTCTCCTGTCACTGCCCGGGCCGTTTCCGGGCACCTTCACGAAGGCGATGCCATGTCCCTGCTGTCTCTGCGTACGCACACGCCCCTGAGACTCACCGCCGCGACCGTCGGCGCCGTTCTCCTGGCCACCGGCTGCAACGCCGCCGCCAAGAACGGGGATTCGGGAAAGAACGGTGACGGGGGAAGCGGCAAGTCGTTCACGCTCGTCACGCCCGACCCCGTCGCCCAGAACGAGTTCCTCAAGCTCGCCGTCACCGGGGTGAAGGCGGCGGCGAAGGCGCACGACGGCTCGCAGAAGGTCTTCCAGAGCAGCGACACCGACTC
Source organism: Streptomyces sp. NPDC004732 (assembly GCF_040609235.1). Taxonomy (NCBI): domain Bacteria; kingdom Bacillati; phylum Actinomycetota; class Actinomycetes; order Kitasatosporales; family Streptomycetaceae; genus Streptomyces; species Streptomyces sp. NPDC004732. The sequence continues at coordinate 260,845 of NZ_JBEXJR010000006.1, read as the reverse complement.
GCGGCAGCAGAACGTCGCCTCGGCCGTGGACTCCGCTCCCGATGTGGTCGCGCTCGTCGGCTTCGAGTTCGCGGACATCGTGGCGCAGCAGGCCGAGGCCCACCCGAAGCAGCAGTTCCTGCTCGTCGACGCGTGCACCAAGAAGACGTACAAGAACGTCACTTGTGCCGTGTTCCGCGAGCACGAAGCCGTCTTCCTCGCCGGTGCCGAGGCCGGGCTGCTCACCAGGAGCAAGAAGGTCGGGGCGGTCGACGTGCTCGACACCCCGCAGTTCCGGCGGTACAGCGAGCCCTTCGCGGCGGGCGCGAAGAAGGTGCGGCCCGGGGTGCGGTCCCGGACGCTGTTCGTCGGCGGCCAGTCGCCGTTCAATGACGCGGCGCGCGCCAAGGACCAGGCGGCGACGCTCGCGTCGGGCGGCGTCGACCAGGTGATGGCGGCCGCGGCGGCGGGCAACACGGGCGTCTTCCAGGCGGCGAAGGCGGGGAAGTCCGCGCACGGCAAGGGCTTCCAGGCGTACGGCGTCGACGCCAACCAGTGCCTGACCAGCCCCGGCGAGGTCGTCGACAACGTCCTGAAGAAGACCGACGTCGCCGTGGAGAAGGGCATCGGGCAGATCCTCGACGGCAAGGGCGGCACCACCGTGTCGTACGGCCTCAAGGAGGGCGGCATGTCGCTGACCGGCCTGGAGCCGGGGCTCGCCGACTCCAAGTGCCTGATCGCCGAGCCGGACAACGACGACGTGCTGGCGCGCGTGAAGAAGCTACGCGACGACATCGCCACCGGAAAGCTGACCGTCGATGACCCCGCGGCCTGAGGCGGCGGGTGCCCCCCCTCGCCGTCGAACTGCGGGGCATCACCAAGGAGTTTCCCGGCACCCTCGCCAACGACCGGGTGGACCTGACCGTCCGGCGCGGTGAGATCCACGCCCTGATGGGCGAGAACGGCGCGGGCAAGTCGACACTGATGTCCGTCCTGTACGGGCTGCTGCGCCCGGACGCCGGGCAGATCCTGCTCGACGGGCGCGAGGTGTCCTTCGCGCGCCCGAGCGAGGCGATCGCCGCGGGCCTCGGAATGGTCCACCAGAGCTTCAAGCTGTTCCCCTCCTTCACGGTCGCCGAGAACGTCGTGTACGCGGCCGAACCGCGCCGCTTCGGTCTCACCGACCGGGCGGAGGCGGTGCGGCGGGTGGCCGCGCTCGCCGAGGAGCACGGCCTTGCCGTCGATCCGTCGGCCGAGGTCGGCGACCTGCCGGTGGGCGTGCGCCAGCGCGTGGAGATCCTCAAGCTCCTGTACCGGGGCGCCCGGACGCTCATCCTGGACGAGCCGACGGCCGTCCTGACGCCCGCGGAGGCGGACGCGCTCTTCGGGGTGCTCCGCTCCCTCGCCGACGAGGGCCGCACCGTCCTCCTGGTCACGCACAAGCTGCGCGAGGTCATGGAGGGCAGCGACACGGTGACCGTGCTGCGGGACGGGCGGGTCGCGGCGCGCATGCGGACCGCCGACACGAGCGCGGACGGCATCGCGGCGGCCATGACGGGCCGTGCGGTGGAGCTGGACCGGGTGCATCCGGCGGGCTCGCCCGGCGGCGCCGTCCTCTCGGTCGACGGTCTGACGGCGGGCGGGGTGCGCGAGGTGTCGCTCACCGTCCGCGCCGGGGAGATCGTCGGCATCGCGGGGGTCGCGGGCAACGGCCAGTCCGAACTGGTCGAGGCGATCGCCGGGTTGCGGCCCACCGCGGCGGGCCGGGTCACGCTCGCCGGGCAGGACGTCACCGACGCGTCGGCCGCGGGGCGCCGTGCGGCGGGGCTCGCGTACGTCCCCGAGGACCGCACCGCGGTCGGCACCGCGCCGACGGCGACGGTCGCGGAGAACCTCGCCATGGGCCACCACCGGGGGCACGGCCTGCTGCGCCCCGGCTGGCTCCGCGAGCATGCGCGCGTGCTCGTCGAACGCTTCGGCATCAAGGCGGCGTCGTCGGGGCACCCGGCGGGCTCGCTCTCCGGCGGCAATCTGCAGAAGCTCGTGATCGGCCGCGAGCTGGCCCACGAGTCGCCCCTGCTGATCGTCGAGCAGCCGACCCGCGGCGTGGACATCGGCGCCGTCCAGACGATCCACGACCACCTGGTCGCCCACCGCGACGCGGGCCACGCGATCCTGCTCGTCTCCGCCGAACTCAGCGAGATCCGCGGCCTCTCCGACCGGGTCCTCGTGATGTACGAGGGCGAGATCGCGGCGGAGTTCACCCGCGAGGAGGCGGACGAGCCGACGCTGGGGCTCGCGATGGCGGGCGGAGCGCCGGAACCCGCTTCACCCACCGAGGCACCCGTCCCGTCCGTCCCCCTCAAGGAGGCCCCCTGACATGGCCGTCGAGAGCCTCTCCCGCCGGTCCGGGGCGCACTCCCCCGTCCGGCGGTTCCTCCGTTCGTCCGCCCTGCACTCCGTCGTCGCCGCCGTGCTCGTCGGGGCGCTGTTCCTCGTCGGGACGGGCGCCGAGCCGATCGGCGCGTACGGGTCCGTCGTCAGCGGTTCGCTCGGGCCCGACGGGATCGGGTCGACGCTGACCACCGGGACGAGCATCCTGGGCCTCGCCGTCGCGCTCGCGATCCCGATGCGGGCGGGGCTGCTGAACCTGGGCGGCGACGGACAGCTGGTGCTCGGCGGGATCGCCGCCGCGGCCACCGGGTTGTACGTTCCGCTGCCCGCGCCGCTCGCGGTGGTCGCCGCGCTGTTCGCCGGGATGCTGGCGGGCGCCGCCTATGCCGCGCTCGCCGCGGTCTGCCAGAACCGGTTCGGCGTACCGCTCCTTGTGAGCAGTCTGCTGCTGAGCTATCCGGCGATGTCCTTCGCCTCCTACCTCGCGCGGTTCCCGCTCAAGGAGGAGGGGTCGAGCCTGCCGCAGACACGGCGGCTCCCGGCGGGCGTGGAGCTGCCCGCCTTCGGTTCGTCGACGGTCACCGTGGGGCTCGTGCTCGTGGTGATCGCCGCGGGCGTCTTCGTCTTCGCCGACGCCAGGACCGCCACCGGATACGAGATCCGCATGACGGGCCTCAATCCGCGCTTCGCGGCGTACGCGGGCGTCGACAGGCCCCGGCTCACGCTGCGCCTGATGGCGGTCTCCGGAGGCGTCGCCGGGCTCGTCGGCGCGATCGGCGTGCTCAGCTTCCCGTACCGCTTCATCGACGGTTCGCTGACGGCCGCCGGGCACACCTGGACCGGTCTGACGGCCGCGCTCCTCGCCTCGGCCGCGCCCGTGGGCACCGCGGTCGCCGCGCTGTTCTTCGCCGCGCTCGACGTCGGCGGGCTCGCGATGGAGCGGGCCACGGAGGTGCCGCGCGAGCTGACGCAGGTGCTGCAGGCCGTCGTCATCGTCTTCCTGGCCGCGCGCCTGCAATTCACCTGGCGGCGCGCCAAGAAGCCTGTGAAGCCAATGCAGCCCGTACGCCCCGAGGGGGACCTCTGATGTCCGTCGACTCCGCGCTGTTCCACTCGGCGCTCCTCGCCCTCACCCCGATCCTGCTCGCCGCGCTCGGCGGCGCGGTGTGCGAGCGGGCGGGAGTGTTCAACATCGGCCTCGAAGGCATGATGCTCATCGGCTGCTTCGGTGCGGTCGCGGGCAGCTGGTTCACCGGGAGCGCCTGGCTGGGTGTCCTGTTCGCGGCCCTGTCGGCCGCCGCGTACGCGATGATCCTCGCCGTGGGGACCATCAGTCTGCGGGGCGACGCCGTCGTCCTCGGTGTCGCGCTCAACCTCCTCGCGGTCGGCCTCACGGGGTTCCTGCTGCGGACGGTCTTCGGCGTGCAGGGCACGTTCTCCGACCCGGACCTCGCGGGTCTCGCCACCGTCGACCTGCCCGGCCTCGGGGACCTGCCCTTCATCGGCCCGGTGCTGTCCGGGCACTCGCCGCTCGTGTACGTCTCCTGGGCGGCGGTCGCCGTCGCCGCCGTGTTCCTCGCCCGGCACCCGTGGGGGCTGCGGCTGCGCGGGGTCGGCGAGGCTCCGGACGCGGCGGCGACGCTCGGGGTGAGCCCGGCGAAGTACCAGTACGCGGCCGTCCTCACCGGCGGTCTGCTCTGCGGCCTTGCAGGCGCCCAGCTCGCGCTCGGCAACGTCACGTTGTTCTCGGAGAACATGACGGCGGGGCGCGGCTGGATCGCCGTGGTCGCCGTGATGCTGGGCCGGGCGCGGCCCCTGGGGGTGCTGCTTGCCGGGCTGCTCTTCGGCGTCGCGGAGGCCGTCGGGTTCCGGCTGCAGGGCAACGGTCTTCCGCAGCAGGCCACCGATGCCGCCCCCTACGTGGTGACCCTGGTCGCCCTCTTCCTGTCCACGGCGCGCCGCAGGCGCCGAAAGCATCCCAAGTCCCTGGTAGGAGCATCCACATGACGTCGCTCTCCGACGCGCTGCCCATCACCCGTGTCCCCCGCACCGGCCTGCCGGCGCAGGCGGTCGTCGTCGGCGACCCGGGCAGGGCGGCCGCCGTCGCCGATCTCCTTGCCGACGCGAAGGAGGTGTCGTACCACCGCGAGTACCGCACCTTCACCGGCACCTGGCAGGGCACGCCCGTCGTCGTCGCCTCGCACGGCGTCGGGGCGCCCGGCGCGATCCTCCTCTTCCAGGAGCTGGCCGAGGCGGGGGTCACCACGATCCTCCGGCTCGGCACGGCGGGCGCGATCCGTCCCGGCATCCGCGACGGCGACCTGGTCATCGCGGACGCGGCGGTGCGCGACGACGGCGTGACCCAGCAGCTGATCCCCGCCGAGTACCCGGCGTTCTCGGCCCCCGAGGCGGTGCTCGCCCTGCAGCGCGCGGCGCGGGCGGCCGACGCCCCGTACCACCGCGGTGTGGTGTGGACGCGGGCCGCGTTCCAGCCGGGCTTCCTGCCGCTGCCCGGTGAGGCGTACGCGGCCGCCGGGATCGCCGCCATCGAGATGGAGCTCTCGGCGCTCTACGTCTTCGCCTCGACGCACGGCCTGACCGCGGGCGGCGCCCTGGTCGTGGACGGCGCGAACGCCGACGAGCTCGTCGACAAGGAGGCCACCGGCGGGTACGACCCGCACCGCGACGTGGTCGCCGACGGGGTCGACCGGGGCGCCCGGATAACCTTGGACGCGCTGCGCCTGCTGGCCTCCACCGAGCGCTGAACGACCGTAGCGACCAGCAAGAACCGTGGCGACCAGGGAGAACGGAACCGATGCACCCCACTGACCTGCCGGCCCAGGACCGCGGCGGCTCCATAGATCTGCTCGTGCACGGCGGCGACGTGCTGACCGTCGACGCCGCAGGCACCGTCGTGCCGGACGGCGCGGTCGCCGTGCGCGGGGGCCGGGTCGTCGAGGTGGGTCCCGCGGACCGGCTGCGCGCGGCCTACGAGGCGGCCGAGGAGATCGACGCGCGCGGCTGCCTCGTGCTGCCCGGCCTGATCAACACGCACACGCACCTGTCGATGAACCTGATGCGCGGCATCGCGGACGACGTCACCCTCCAGGGCTTCCTGGCCCGGGTCGTCCCGCGCGAGGCCGAGATCCTCTCGCCGGACACGGTGACCACCGCGCTGCGGGCCGCCATCGCGGAGTCCGTGCGGGGCGGGGTCACGACCGCGCTGGACATGTACTGGTTCCACGAGGCGGCCGAGGGCGCGGCCCGTGACGCCGGGTGGCGGCTGCTGACCGGGCCGACGTTCATGGACGTGCCGGGCCCGCCGGACGGCAGGCCGTACGAGGAGCGGCTCGGCTGGGCGACCGCGCACCTCAAGGCGTACGTTCCCGCGCCGGGCACCCGTCCCGTCGTCTGCGCGCACTCCGCGTACACGCTGAACCCCGCGCAGCTCACGGAGATCACCGCGCTCGCCCGGGAGCACGGCGCGCTGCTGCACATCCACGCCGCCGAGAACGCGGCCGAGGTGGCGACCGTCGTCGAGCAGCACGGCATGCGCCCCGTGGAGCTGCTCGACTCGCTCAGTGTGCTCGGCCCCGACACGCTGCTCGCGCACGCCGTCGACCTCACGGACGCCGAGATCGCGACGCTGGCCCGCACCGGCACGCCGGTGGCGCACTGCCCGGTCTCCAACCTCAAGCTGGGCTGCGGCATCGCGCGCGTGCCCGAGCTCCTGGACGCGGGCGTCACGGTCGGCCTCGGCACGGACGGCGCGGTCTCCTCCAACACCCTCGACCTGCTCGGCGCGGTGAAGATCGCGGCGCTGGTGCACAAGGCGGGCGGCGACCCGACGGCGGTCGGTGCCGAGCAGGCCGTGCGGATGGCGACCATCGAGTCGGCGCGGGCGCTGGGCCTCGGCGACCGTCTCGGCTCGCTGGAGCCCGGCAAGCAGGCCGACCTGATCGTCCTCGACCTGGACCGGCCGCACCTCATGCCCCGGCACGACCCGTGGTCGACGCTCGCGTACGCCGCGTCGGCCGCCGACGTCCGGGACACTGTGGTGGACGGCCGTGTCCTGATGCGCGACCGGACCCTGCTCACCCTCGACGAGCAGAGCGTCCTGCGGGCCTTGCAGGACGCGGCGACGACCTCCGCAGCGGCAACACCGGACACGACCCCCGAAGTGGCACCCACCGCATGACGTTCGAACCCACCCGCGGCTTCACCGGCCGCGCCCGCGCCGCCGACCGCGACCCGCGGCTGCCCCCGGGGCAGTACGACGCCCGGGACGGCTGGCCCGTCCTGTCCGCCGAGGTCACGCCGCGGCTTGCCGCCGCCGACTGGACGTTCCGCGTCGACGGTCTCGTCGCGGCGCCGCACACCTGGACCTGGGACGAGGCGCACGCGCTGCCCGCGTCCGAGTACCGGGGCGACATCCACTGCGTGACGAGCTGGTCCAAGTTCGGGGTGCGGTTCGGCGGGGTGAGCCTGGACACGTTCCTTGCCGCGGCCCGCCCGCTCCCCACGGCTACGCACGTCATCGCGTACTCGCACACCGGCTACACCACGAACCTCCCGCTGTCCGACGTGACGGGCGGCAGGGCGTGGATCGTCTGGGAGTACGGCGACGGGCCGCTGCCCCCCGAGCACGGCGGCCCGGCCCGGCTGATCGTCCCCCACCTGTACTTCTGGAAGAGCGCCAAGTGGGTGGCGGGGCTGCGGCTCTCCGACCGCGACGAGCCCGGTTTCTGGGAGCAGAACGGCTACCACCACCGGGGCGACCCGTGGGCCGAGGAGCGTTACGCCGGTGACTGATCCACAGACCCCTCAAGAGCGCTTCGTGCCGCCGACCGCGTTCGCCGTGCCCGGCCGCATCGCGGTGAGCAACCGCTCCGCGGCGGTGTGGCAGCGGGCGACCGTCGTGGAGATCCGCCGCGAGACCCCGATCGTCTCGACGTTCCGCCTGAAGGTGCCCGACTGGCAGGGGCACCTGCCGGGCCAGCACCTGATGCTGCGGCTCACCGCCGAGGACGGCTACGTCGCCCAGCGGCACTACTCGATCGCCTCCGCGCCCGACGGCAGCGGCGAGATCGAGCTGACCCTCGACCACGTGCCGGGCGGCGAGGTGTCCGGGCACCTGCACACCGTGGCGCAGGTCGGCGACACGGTCGAGGTGCGCGGGCCGCTGTCCGGTTTCTTCGCCTGGCCGGGCGACCGTCCCGCACTGCTGCTCGGGGCGGGCTCGGGCGTGGTGCCGCTGATGGCGATGGTCCGCCACCACCGCCTGGCGGGGCTCGACGTGCCGGTGCGCCTGGTCGTCTCGGCGCGCACGCCCGCGGATGTGATCTACGCGGACGAGTACGCCGACGAGACCACCGTCGTCCTGACCCGCTCCGAGGGCCGGCTCAACGCCGCCCATCTGGCGCCCTTCCTCAGCGAGGCGGGGCAGCCGGAGGGCGGCTGGGAGGCGTACGTCTGCGGCTCGAACGGGTTCGCCGAGCACGCGTCGCGGCTTCTGGTGGCGGGCGGTCAGCCGGTGGACCGGATCCGGATCGAACGCTTCGGCTGACCGCACCGCACGGGGTGGGGCGGGCGGCGTCAGGGGGAGACCTCCTCCAGGCGCCGCCCCGCCGTCTCCTCCGCGCCGAGCGCCGCGACGACGGCGCCCACGACGGCGACCGCCCCGAGCGTCACGAAGACGGGTGTGACGCTGCCGCCCGCGTAGACCGCGCCGACCACGATCGGGCCGAGGATCACGCCGAGCCGGTTCATGGCGCCGCCCACACTGCTGCCCAGGGCCCGCATGCGGGTCGGGAACAGCTCCGGCGTGTACAGGTACAGGCAGATGTTGGAGCCGAAGAAGAAGACCGCGGCGAGCGACGTCCAGGCCAGGACCTCCAGCGGTGTGCGGGCGCCGAGGAAGGCGAGCACGAGCAGCATCGCCGCCGCCCCGCCCAGACAGCCGGTGATGACGCGCCTGCGCCCGGCCCGGTCGACGGTGAGCGCGGCGACGAGGCAGCCGAGCAGGCCCGCGCAGGACGTGACGGTGGAGTAGAGGAGCGCGTCCGAGAGGGACAGGTCGTAGCGCTTCTGGTAGATCGTCGGGAGCCAGGACGTGATGCCGTAGTTGACGAAGTAGCCGGTGAACCAGAGGACGCCGATGACGAGGGTGCGGCGGCGGTAGCGGCCGGTGAACAGGCCGCGCAGACCGGTCGCGGCCGCCTCGGCGTGCCGCTCCCCGGACACCTCGGCGGGCTCCGGCTCTTGGACCGTGCCGGTGTCGGTGTCGGTGTCGGCGCCGGTGTCAACGGGTGGCAGCGGCTTCCCCGTGACCCGCTCGACCTCCGCCTCGATGCCGTCCATCACCGCGGCGGCCTCGTCCGTCCTGCCGTGGTCGGCGAGCCAGCGCGGCGACTCGGGCACCTTGCGCTGGACGACGACGCACAGGACGCCGGGCAGCGCGGCGAGGACGTACATCCAGCGCCAGCCGAGGACCGGCACCACCCATGCCGCGACCAGCGCGCCCACGGTGAGTCCCGCGGGGAAGACGAGCTCGTAGAGCAGCACGAAGCGGCCCCGCCGGTGGCTGCGGGTGATCTCGGCGATGAACGTGGCGGCGACCGGGACCTCGCCGCCGATCGCCAGGCCCTGGACGAAGCGCAGGGCCATGAAGAGGTCGGGCGTGGGGGACGCGGCCAGGGCGAGGTTGGCGACGCTGGAGACGGCGACGCACAGCGCGATGACCCGCACCCGGCCGATGCGGTCGGCGAGGCGGCCGGAGAGCAGGGCGCCGACCAGCATGCCGATCGAGCCGACGGTGAGCAGCAGGGTCGCCCGGGAGGTGGAGAGGTGCCACTCGTCGCGCAGCTCGGGCAGGGCGTAGGCGATGAGGAGCTGGTCGAAGGCCTCGAAGAAGGTGACGGCGCCCACGATGAGCCGGACGGTGACGTGCCAGCGGCACAGGGGGAGCCGTTCGAAGCGGGCGGCGATGAGGGCACGTGCGGCCCCGACGGGGCCGTCCGGTGTGCGGTCCGGGGAGGCGTCGATCGTCATGCGGGTACTCCGCTGCTGAGGGGGCGGGGGTGGGGAGGAGCGGGGGGTGTCTTTTGAGCCGAGCGGAGAGGCGCATCAGCGCAAAGTCTCTTAGCGCTTAAGTTGTATCGCCCGCACTCAGGACCGCGTCAAGGGTCTGTACAGGGAAATCGTCGACAGTCGCTCATCGACGGGGTCTTGCGCCCGAGATATTTAAGCCCTTAGATTTCTAGCGCTTGCCCAATTCGGCCAGGCACACCCCCTCAACTCCCCCGCTCCGCAAGGAGGGCACCCGCATGCCCCGGATCCCCGAAGACGCAGCGCTCATCGCGGGCGAGTGGCGGCGCGGCGCGGGCGCCCCGGCCCGGACCGTCGACCCGGCCACCGGCCGCGCGCTCGCCACCGTGCACGCCGTCACCGTCGAGGAGGTCGCCGAGGCTGCCGAGGCGGCGGCCCGCGCGGCCGCCGACCCGCGCTGGCGGCGCCTGCTGCCGCACCAGCGCGCCCGGCTCCTGCACCGGGTGGCCGCGTTGATCGACGACAACGCCGAGCACCTGGCCGCGCTGCAGACGGCGGACACCGGCAAGGCGCTCACCGAGACCCGCGCCCTGGTGGCCAGCGCCGCCGGGACGTTCCGCTACACGGCGGCCGCCCTGGAGACCGCCGAGGAGTCGCTCACCCCCTCGCGCGGCGACTATGTGACGATGAGCGTGTACGAGCCGATCGGCGTCGTCGGCGCGATCAACCCCTGGAACTCGCCCGTCGCCAGCGACGCGCAGAAGCTCGCCCCCGCGCTCGCCGGTGGCAACGCCGTGCTCCTCAAGCCCGCCGAGTGGACCCCGCTCGTCTCCCTGGCGCTCGGCCGCCTGATCGGCCGTGCGCTCGACGAACTCGGTCTGCCCGCCGCCCTGTTGTCCGTCCTGCCCGGCCGCGGCAGCATCGTCGGCGACGCCATCGTGCGGCACCCGCGCGTCGGCAAGGTCACCTTCACCGGCGGCACCGCGACGGGGCGGACCCTCGCCCACGCCGCCGCCGACAAGCTGATGCCCGTCTCGCTGGAGCTCGGCGGCAAGTCGCCGACGATCGTCCGCGCCGACGCGGACGTCGAACAGGCCCTGGCCGGGGTGATGTTCGGGGTGTTCTCCTCCAGCGGCCAGTCCTGCATCGCCGGGTCCCGGCTGTTCGTGGCGCGCGAGCTGTACGCGGAGTTCGTCGGCGGACTCGTCGAGCGCGTACGCACGTTGCGTGTCGGCCCCGGCACGGACCCTGGCACACAGGTGGCGCCGCTCGTCCACCACGAGCACCGGGACGCCGTCGCCCGGCACGTCGACCTCGCCCGCGAGGAAGGCGCCCGCGTGCTGTGCGGCGGCGCCGCGCCCGAAGGGCCCGCCCACGCCGACGGCGCGTACTACCTGCCCACCGTCCTGGACGGCCTGCCGAACTCCTCGCGGACCTGCCAGGAGGAGATCTTCGGCCCGGTCCTGGTCGCCCTGCCCTTCGACGACGAGGACGACCTCGTGCGGCAGGCCGACTCCTCCGTGTACGGCCTGGCCTGCGGCATCTGGACCCGCGACCACCGGGCCGCGTGGCGGATCGCGCGCCGCGTGGAGGCGGGCACCGTCTGGATCAACACGTACAAGCAGTTCAGCATCTCCACCCCCTTCGGCGGCATGAAGGACAGCGGCCTCGGCCGGGAGAAGGGCCGCGACGGCATCCGCTCCTACCAGCGCCAGAAGTCCCTGTACTGGGGCACCGCCGACACCCCGCTGCCCTGGGCCGAATGACCTTCTGGAGCACCTGATGTCCCATCCCCACCCCCCGATAGCCCGGCTGCGCGCCCTGCGCTCCGTCGAGCTGCTCACCCCCTCCTTCGCGGAGGCCGCCGACTTCTACGAGGACGCCTGGGGCCTGGAGGTCGTCGAGGCCGAGCACAGCGGAAGCTGGCTGCGCGGCACTGGCGACGAGCACCACGCCCTCCAGCTCACCCGGTCCGACCGGACCGGCCTCGGCCGCCTCTCCTTCGCCGTCGGCACCCCCGCGGAGGTCGACGAGGCCGCCCGCCGCCTCGAAGCGCGCGGCATCACCCCGGTGGCCGGTCCAGGACCGCTCGACCAGGTCGGCGGCGGCTACGGCCTGCGCTTCGCCGACCACGAGGGCCGCGTCGTCGAGCTCTCCGCCGACACCTGGGCGGTCGCGCCGCGCGGCCGGGACGGCGCGGTGCCCGTGGGCGTCACGCACGCCGTCCTCAACACCACCGACATCGACGCCTCCGTCGCCTTCTACCGCGATGTGCTTGGCCTGCGCGTCTCCGACTGGTCCGAGCACCAGATGGCGTTCCTGCGCTGCAACGCCGACCACCACTGCGTCGCCTTCAACCAGGCCGAGTGGGTCTCCCTCAACCACGTGGCGTACGAGATGAGTTCGATCGACCACTTCATGCGGGGGCTCGGGCGGCTGCGCCACCACGGGATCGTCCCGCAGTGGGGTCCGGGCAGGCACGGCCCCGGCAACAACACCTTCTCCTACTTCACCGATCCGACCGGGCTCGTCTGCGAGTACACCTCCGAGGTCGCCCAGGTCGTCGAGGACCGCTGGATCGCCAAGGTGTGGCGGCGGGTCCCCGAGCTGTCCGACCTGTGGGGCACGGCGGGACCGCCGTCGAAGGAGATCCGCTGCCATATGGCGGGTTCGCCGGAAGGAGTGCACGCGTGAACGCGACCCTGAAGGTCGGGCTCGTCGGCTGGGGCGCCATCGGCCGCGTCGTCGGCGCCGCGCTGATCGAACACCGCATCCCTGGAGCCGAGTTGGCGTGCGTCGTCGACAACCGCCCGCTCGGCGAGGCGGCGCCCGCGCCGCAGGTCGCCTTCGACGAGGCCCTGGAGCGCTGCGAGCTGATCGTGGAGGCGGCGGGGCAGGGCGTCGTACGGGAGTGGGGCGAACGCGTCCTCACCTCCGGGACCGACCTGCTGATCGCCTCGACCGGCGCGCTCACCGACGAGGAGCTGTCCAAGCGGCTCCTGGCGGCGGGGCCCGGCCGGGTCTACTTCACCGGCGGCGCGGTCGGCGGCCTCGACCTGCTGCAGGCCGTACGGTCCCTCGGCCCGCTCGACGAGGTGCGGCTGACCACCACGAAACTGCCGGGGACCCTCGAACAGCCTTGGATGGACGCGGAGTTGCTGGCCCGGCTGCGGACGGCGACCGGCCCGGTCGAGGTGATGTCGGGGACCGCGCGCGACGTCCCCGTGAAGTTCCCCAAGTCGACGAACGTCGCGGCCTCGGTCGCCCTCGCCGTCGGCGACCTGGACGCTGTGCGGGTCCAGGTCGTCGCCGACCCCGGGGCGCACCACACGCGGCACGTCGTCGAGGCGTCCGGCGCGCACGGCTCGTACCGCTTCGAGGTGGCCCATCTGCCGGACCCCGGCAACCCGGCGACCAGCCAGGTCGTGCCGTATGCGGTGCTGCGCTCGCTCGCGGCGCTTGCCGGGCGGACGGGGCAGATCCTGTGACCGGCGGCGCTCCCGGTGTGCACGTGGCGGAGGCGGGGTCGAGCGGCCCGCTGCTGCTGTGCCTGCACGGCATCGGCTCCTCGTCGGCCGCGTTCGCGCCCCAGCTCGACGGCCTCTCCGGACAGGTACGGGTCCTCGCCTGGGACGCGCCCGGATACGCCAAGTCCCCCGATCCGGCAGGGCCGTTGGACCTGGACGGGTTCGCGGACGCGGCGGCCGACGTGATCCGTTCCCGTGGCGCGTCGGCGCACGTCCTCGGTGTCTCGTGGGGCGGTGTGATCGCGCTGCGGCTCGCCGCCCGCCATCCGGACCTCGTCGACTCGCTGATCGTCGCGGACTCCAGCTCCGGCTCGGGGACCGACCCGGCGAAGGCCGACGCCATGCGGCGGCGCGCCGCCGAGCTGGCCGAGCTCGGGCCCCGCGCCTTCGCCGAGCGGCGCGGCCCCCGGCTCGTCTCACCGCAGGCGCCGCCCGAGCTCGTCGCGCGGGTCGTCGACACCATGGCCGCCTCCGTGCGCCTGCCCGGCTACGCGTACGCCGCCGAGTCGATGGCCGCGGCCGACCTGCGCCCCGAGCTCCCCGCCATCGGCGCCCCCTCCCTCGTCCTCTGCGGCGACCAGGACCGGGTCACCGGCGCCGAGGCCTCGCAAGTCCTCGCCGGGGCCCTGCACAAGACGGCCTACGTGATCGTCAAGGACGCCGGTCACCTGGCCAACCAGGAACAGCCCGGGCGGTTCAACGCCTGGGTGCTCTCCCACCTCCGCATCACCGCCCGCCTACCCGAGCAGGAGTTCTGAGCCATGCCTCTGACCACGACCGAGTACGACAACGACGGCGACCTCGCCCGGTACACCGACTCCCTCATCGCATCGAAGGACTCGCGCGTCGCGGACTTCGACACCCTCTCCTTCCAGGAGAAGGCGGGTCCGCAGTACCGCCGCGGCCAGATCCGCTACGTCGGGTCCGGCGCCACCGGCAACCACGAGGGCGACAGCCGGATCCTCCCCTCCGGCGGCTTCACCTTCTCCAACATGCTGCTGCCGCCCGGTGCCGAAGGTCCCGCCCACACCCACCACGACGTGGAGGAGGCCTTCTTCGTCCTGGAGGGCGAGGTGCGGGTCGGCGTGCACCGGGGCCCGGACGAGGTCGAGTACCGCACGCTCGGCTACCGCGACATGATCGTCGTCCCGGCCGGGGTGACCCGCTCCCTGAAGAACGAGGGCGCCACCGACGCCCTGTTCTGCGTGGTCATCGGCACGCAGAAGCCGCAGGTGCCCTCGTACCCGGAGTACTCGCCGATGCACGGCGTCACCCGTGGCTGACCCACGCACCGTCGTGGTCACCGGGGCGGGCCGTGGCCTGGGCCTCGCCATGGCCCGCCGGGCGGGCGCCGACGGCTTCCGGGTCGTCGTCGCCGAGGTGGACGCCGAACGCGGCGCGGGGGCGGCGCGGGAGCTGCGCGCGGAGGGGCTCGACGCCCGCTTCGTGCGCTGCGACGTCGCCGACCCCGCGTCGGTGGCGGAACTCGCCGACGCCGTGCGGGCGACGGGGCCGCTGTACGGCCTCGTCAACAACGCGGCGCTCGCCAACGGCGTCGGCGGCAAGGAGTTCCAGGACATCAGCGTCGCGGCGTGGGACCGGCTGATGGCGGTCAACGCACGCGGCCCCTGGCTCGTCGCGAAGGCCCTGCACCCGCTGTTCGGCCCCACCGGGCGCATCGTGAACATCGCGTCGGACGCGGCCCTCTACGGCTCCCCGCGGCTCGCCCACTACATCGCGTCGAAGGGCGCCGTCATGGCCCTCACCCGGGCCATGGCGCGGGAGCTGGGCGAGCGCGGCATCACCGTCAACGCGCTGGCGCCGGGCCTCACCGAGGGCGAGGCGACCGAGACGGTCCCGGCCGAGCGGCACGGCCTCTACCGGGCCAACCGGGCCATCGCGCGTCCGCAGCGGCCCGACGACCTGGTCGGCCTCACCGCCTTCCTCCTCTCCGAGGAGTCCCGCTATCTGACCGGACAGGTGGTCGCCGTCAACGGCGGCTTCACCATGAACTGACCCTGGAGAACACAGACATGGATCTGGGCCTCGCCGACCGGACCTTCCTGGTCACCGGCGGCAGCTCGGGCGTCGGCCTGGCCACGGTCCGCGCCCTGCTCGACGAGGGTGCGAACGTCGCCACCTGCGGGCGCGACGCCGACCGGCTGGGGCGGATCGGCACGCACGACCGCCTCTTCACGGCGCCGTGCGACGTACGGGACGCGGCTGCCGTACGGGAGTTCACGCGCCGCGCGGTCGAGGAGTTCGGCGGCCGCGGCGGCCGCGGCGTCATTGATGGGCTCGTCAACAACGCCGGGCAGTCCCGGATGAAGCGCCTCGACGAGACGACCGAGGACGACTGGCGCGACGAGCTTGAACTGAAGTTCGCCGGGGTCCTCAACCCGCTGCACGCCGCCCGCCCGCACCTGCGCGCCGCGGCGGGCGCGTCCGTCGTGAACGTCAACGCCGTCCTCGCCAAGCAGCCCGAGCCCCGCCTCATCACCACCAGCGCCGCCCGCGCGGGCATCCTCAACCTCTCCGCGTCCCTCGCCCGTGAGCTCGCGCCGGACGGCATCCGCGTCAACTCCGTCTGCCTGGGGCTCATCGACACCGGGCAGTGGACGCGTCGGCACGCCGCCGCCGGATCCGGCCGCCCCTACGAGGAGTGGCAGGCGGAGCTCGCCGCCGACCGCGGTGTCGCGCTCGGCCGCCTGGGGCGGGCCGACGAGGTGGCGTACGCGATCCTCGCGCTGCTCTCGCCGCGCGCCTCCTACATCACAGGAACCAGCATCGACGTCTGCGGCGGAGTCGGCCGCGGCATCCTCTGAGGAGCCCTCATGCGTTACGACAACGGAGGCGATCTCCTCGTCGCCGTCCTGCGCGAACTCGGCATCGACACGGTCTTCGGGATCGTGAGCGTGCACAATCTGCCGCTCGTCGAGGCCGTCGACCGCGAGCTGCGCTTCGTGCCGGTGCGGCACGAGGCGACGGCCGTGAACGCCGCCGACGCGCACGGCAGGGCCCGCGGCTCGATCGGCTGCGCGCTCACCTCGACCGGCACCGGCGCGGGCAACGCGGCCGGGTCGCTCGTCGAGGCGCTCAGCGCCGGGACGTCCGTGCTGCACGTCACCGGGCAGGTGGAGAGCCGGTACCTGGGCAGCGGGCGCGGCTTCATCCACGAGACGAAGGACCAGCTGGGCATGTTGACGGCGGTCTCGGCGTACGCGGCCACCGTGCCGTCCGCCGCCGACGCGGGCCGCGTGCTGCGGGAGGCGGCCCGTGCCGCGCTCGCCGCGCCCGGCGGTCCCGCCAGCGTGGAGTGGCCGGTGGACCTGCAGTACGCGGCGCAGACCGACACGGCGCTCGACCTGCCCGCGCCGATCTTCACCGCCCCCTTGGGCGCCGAACTGGCGGCCGCGGGCGTGCTGTTGGCGGCGGCGCGGCGGCCGCTGGTCTGGGCGGGCGGCGGCGCCACGGGCGCGGGCGCCGAACTTGCGGAGCTGCTCGCCGCCACCGGCGCCGGGCTGCTCACCTCCAACTCGGGGCGCGGCGCGGTGCCCGAGGACGACCCGCGGGTCATCGGGAACTTCGCCACCACCCCGGCGGGCCGCGCCCTGCTCGCGGACGCCGACGTGCTCCTGAGCGTGGGCACGCACTTCAGGTCCAACGAGACCGCCGACTACGGCCTCGAACTGCCTGCCGCCCACCTCCAGATCGACATCGACCCGGCGGCGCTCAACCGCGTCTACCCGGCCGCGCACACCCTGTGCGGCGACGCGGCCGACGTACTGCGCGCCCTGCTGCCGTACGCCCGCCGCACCGAGGCCGAGTCCGGTTGGAGCGAGCGCGTCACCGCGGTGCGCGACGAGGTGCGGGCGGATCTGCGGGAGGCCATCGGCCCGCAGGCGGCGCTCTGCGAGGCGATCCGCGCCGCCCTCCCCCGGGAGGCGGTGATCGCCCGCGACGTGACGATCGCGTCCAGCAGCTGGGGCAACCGGCTCCTGGAGATGTACGACCCGCGGGACAACGTCTTCCCGCGTGGCGGCGGCATCGGACAGGGCCTCGGCATGGGCATCGGTGCGGCGCTCGCCCGGCCCGGGGCGCCGACCGTGGTCATCGCGGGCGACGGCGGGCTCGCGGTGCACCTCGGCGAGCTCCTCACCCTCGCGCAGGAGAAGCCGGAGCTGACCCTGATCGTCTTCAACGACGGCGGCTACGGCGTGCTCCGCAACATGCAGGACCGCTACGGCGAGCGCCGCTCCGGCGTCGACCTCGTCACGCCCGACTTCGCCCTCCTCGCGCGGGCCTGCGGGCTGCCCTACCTGCGGATCGCCGCGGCCGAGCAGGCGGGGCCCGTCGTCGCCGAGGCCGTCGGGTCGGGCGGTCCCGTGCTCGTCGAGGTGGACCTCGCGGCGCTCGGCCCGATGAAGAGCCCGTTCACCCCGCCCGTGCAGATCCCCGCCGCGTAGGGAGGCCCAGCCATGACCACACCAGAGAACCGGCTGGACCTGCGGGTGCGCCGGATGACGTGGGAGGCGGAGGGTGTGCTCTCCGTCGAGCTCGTCCACCCGGACGGCAAGCCGCTGCCCGCCTGGGAGCCCGGCGCGCACCTCGACGTCCAGGTGGGCGGGCAGGTGCGGCAGTACAGCCTGTGCGGAGATCCACGGGACACCGCTTCGTACCGCATCGGAGTGCTCAACGAGCCGTCCTCGCGGGGAGGTTCGCGGTACGTGCACACGCAGCTGCGGCCCGGCCAGGGCGTCACGGTGTCCGAGCCGCGCAACCACTTCGCGCTGGAGGACGCGCCGGGTTATGTGTTCGTCGCGGGCGGTATCGGGATCACCCCGGTGCTCGCGATGGCCAGGGAGGCGGCGCGGCGCGGCACGCCCTGGCGGCTCGTGTACGGCGGGCGCACCCGCGACTCGATGGCGTTCACGGAGGAACTGGCCGCTCTGGGCGATGCGTTGACCCTCGTACCGCAGGAGGAGCAGGGGCACATCGACCTCGCCGACGCGCTCGGCGGCGGTGAAAGGGCGCTCGCCGAGGGCACGCTCGTGTACTGCTGCGGGCCCGAGCCGCTGCTCGCCGCCGTGGAGGCGGCCTGTCCTGCCGAGCGGCTGCGCGTGGAGCGGTTCGCGGCGCCGGTCGTCGAGCGCTCCGGCGACGACGCGGGCTTCGAGGTGGAGTGCCGACGCTCGGGCGTGACGCTCTCCGTGGGCCCCGGCACCTCGGTCCTGGCGGCCGCCGAGTCCGCGGGGCTCGCCGTCAACAGCTCCTGCCGGGACGGCATCTGCGGCTCCTGCGAGACCCGCGTGCTCGACGGCACGCCCGACCACCGCGACTTCCTGCTCAGCGAGGCCGAGCACACCGCGAACGCCTCGATGATGATCTGCGTCTCGCGCTGCGCGTCGGGCCGCCGTCTCGTCCTCGACCTGTGAACCACTCCCCCGGCCCCCTGGAGGCATCAGTGACCACGACCTGGCCGTACCTGGACATCCACCAGTCCCGTACGCACGAGCCGAGCCCCTACGAGTACAAGCTGGCCGCCACCCTCGAAGAGGTCTTCACGAAAGAGGGCCACGAACTGGCCGACGTCGTCCGCGGGCTCAACGCCCGCCAGGTCCACGCGCCCGACGGCGCGCCCTGGACCGAGGAGTCCTTCCGCGCCGAGATCAACCGACTGGGAGCCTGAGATGAGCCTGTCCGCGCACGACACCGCCGACCACATCTACGCCACGGGCCTGCGCAACCAGTGGCATCCGGTCGTCCCGTCCTCCTTCGTGGCGCCCGGCGCCATGCGCAAGGTCACCGCGCTCGGCGAGCAGTGGCTGCTCTTCCGCCGCTCCGACGGCGCCCTGTCGATGCTCGCCGACCGCTGCCCGCACCGCGGGGCACCCCTCTCGCTGGGCAAACACCTGGGCGACCGGGTGGCGTGCTGGTACCACGGGGTGGAGGTCGAGACCGACGGCACCGTGTCGTCCGTGCCCGGCCTGCCCGGCTGCAATCTGGAGGGCAAGAAGCTCGTCACGTCGCTGCCCGTGCGCGAGGTCGGCGGCGCGGTCCTCGCGTACTTCGGGGACGAGCAGCACCCCGAACCGGCCGGGCTGACACTGCCCGAGCCGCTCACCGACCCCGACGTCGACGCGATCCTCTGCTACGCGGAGTGGAACGGCCCGTGGCGGTTCGCGGTGGAGAACCTCCTCGACCCGATGCACGGCGCCTTCCTGCACCACGACTCGCACACCATGTACGACGGCGACACCACCGCCAAGTTCCGCATCCGGGAGACGGACCGCGGCTACTTCTTCGAGAAGACCGACCAGCGGGGCGTCAACTTCGACTGGGTGGAGCTGTGCCGCACGGGCGTCGACTGGGTGGACCTGACCATCCCCTATCCGCCGTCGGCGGGCCCCGGCGGCCCGTTCGGGATCGTCGGCATGGTCTGCCCGGTCGACGAGAACCGCACCGGCGTCTTCTTCTGGCGCTACCGGCGCGTGCAGGGCTGGCAGCGCGACACCTGGCGGTTCCTCTACCGGACCCTCATCGAGGAGCGCCACTGGCAGGTCCTCGAACAGGACCGGGTGATGCTGGAGGCCATGCCCGCCGACGCCGACCAGCGGGAGAACCTCTACCAGCACGACCTGGGAGTGGTCCGGCTGCGCCGGATGTACCGCGCGGAGGCGCAGGCTCAGGCTTCGTCGGCCTGAGGGGTCTGAGGGGTCTGGGGGGCCTGGGCTCCTTCGGCGTCCCGCGGACCGGCGTCGGTGATGGACCGCTCCAGCTTGGACATCAGGCGGGCCAGCTGACGCCGCTCGGCCGGGGAGAGCCCGTCGAGCATCCGGCGTTCGTTGTCGAGGTGCTCGGCGAAGACCTCGTCGATCTTGGCGAGCCCGGCGTCGGTGAGCCGCGAGTAGACGACGCGGCGGTCCTCGGCGTCGCGCTCGCGCACGATCAGGCCGTCCTTCTCCAGCCGGTCGATGCGCAGCGTCACCCCGGCGGAGGAGACGAGGCCGGAGTCGGCGAGCTGGCCCGCGGTGAGACGGTAGGGCGCCCCGGCCCTGCGCAGCGCGGTCAGCACGTCGAATCCGGCGACCGCGAGTCCGTGCCGCTCGATCGCGGAGGTCAGCCGGGTGTTGTAGCGGATGAAGGTGCGGTGCAGCCGGGCGAGGACCTCGAGGGGCGAGGTGTCGAGGTCGGGCCGCTCCCGCGCCCAGTCCGCGATGATCGACGCCACCGCGTCCGGCTGGTGCGCCGCCTTCTTCCCGGCCATCTGCCGCCCGCCCTCCTGGGACCGCCCGGCGGTGCGCCGGGACCCGTGGGGAAATCTTAGCCCTCAAGGAAATGGGTCAATCCCCGTACTCACATGCGGCGTGACCGCGCGCCGGGCCATAATCGCCTGATACATCGGATGTCTTTTTGACACTTTTGACTGTTGAGGCGAGGTCCCCATGGCTGTCACCGACGAAGCCATCGAGAAGATCAAGGGCATGATCGTCTCGGGCGCGCTGCGCCCCGGCGACCGGCTGCCCAAGGAGAGCGAACTCGCCGCCGAGCTGGGGCTCTCGCGCAACTCGCTGCGCGAGGCGGTGCGCGCGCTCGCCCTGATCCGGATCCTCGACGTGCGCCAGGGCGACGGCACGTACGTCACCAGCCTGGATCCCCAACTCCTCCTGGAAGCACTGAGTTTCGTCGTCGACTTCCACCGCGACGACACCGTCCTGGAGTTCCTCGCGGTCCGCCGCATCCTCGAACCCGCGGCCACCGCGATGGCCTGCGCCCACATCACCGATGCCGAACTGGACACGCTGACGGCGCAGTTGGACGCCCTGGGCGCCGACCCCTCGGTGGAGGAGCTGGTCGCAAGCGACCTGGAGTTCCACCGCGGCATCGTCCAGTCCTCCGGCAACTCGGTCCTGTGCTCCCTGCTGGACGGCCTCTCCGGACCCACCACCCGGGCCCGCGTCTGGCGCGGCCTGACCCAGGAGGACGCCGTCAGCCGCACCCTCCACGAGCACCGGGCGATCCTCACCGCGCTGCGCGACCGCGATGCGGAGGCGGCCAGATCATGGGCGACGGTGCACATCGCGAGCGTGGAGCAGTGGCTGCGCACGACGCTGTGAGACCGCCCCGCTGCCCTGCGTGAACGCGCGGCTCCGCCCTGCGCGAACCCGCCGTTTCCCGGCCCCCGGCGTGGGCAGTGATCACGCACTCCCCCACGCAAGGGGGCTGCGGACGGACCCCGCAGACGCCGTAAGGTTGGGCTGTACGCAAGGGAACGTCGGAAGGAGGCCTGGGTGATCGAGCTCGAGGGGGTACCCGAGCTGGTCGACCCGGTCATGGTGGCCGCGTTCGAGGGCTGGAACGACGCCGGCGACGCCGCCTCCACCGCGGTCGCGCATCTCGACAAGGAGTGGAAGGGCGAGGTGTTCGCGGCGCTGGACGCCGAGGACTACTACGACTTCCAGGTCAACCGTCCCACGGTCTGGCTGGACGGTGGAGTGCGCAAGATCACGTGGCCGACGACCAGGCTCTCGGTGGTCCGCGTCGGCGGCGACAAGCCCCGCGACCTGGTTCTGGTCCGGGGCATCGAGCCGTCCATGCGCTGGCGGTCGTTCTGCAACGAGATCCTGGGCTTCGCGCACGAGCTGGGCGTCGAGCTGGTGGTGATCATGGGTGCGCTGCTCGGCGACACCCCGCACACCCGCCCCGTCCCGGTCAGCGGCGTGACGTCCGACCCGGACCTGGCGCGCACCATGGACCTGGAGGAGACCAAGTACGAGGGCCCGACGGGCATCGTCGGCATCCTCCAGGAGGCGTGCACGCACGCGGGCGTCCCCGCCGTGAGCCTCTGGGCGGCCGTCCCGCACTACGTGTCGCAGCCGCCCAACCCGAAGGCCACGCTCGCACTCCTCAACCGTCTCGAAGACCTGATCGACCTGCGGATCCCGCTGGGCGAGCTGGCCGAGGACGCGCGCGCCTGGCAGGTGGGCGTGGACCAGCTGGCCGCCGAGGACACCGAGGTCGCGGAGTACGTCCAGTCGCTGGAGGAAGCGCGGGACACCGCGGAGCTCCCGGAGGCGTCGGGCGAGGCCATCGCCCGCGAGTTCGAGCGGTATCTGCGGCGCCGTGACGGTGGCGACGGCGGAGCGGCGTACCTCAGGGACTCGCCCAGCGACCGCACACGGCCGCCGAAGCCGAAGCCCACGCAGCGGCCCGAGCAGGGTCCGGAGGACGGCGAGGGCGACAGCGGCGACTCAGGGGCTTCGGATTCCTCGGACGACTGAGGCTTTCGCAGCACACTCCATGGGGCGGCACCCGCACGGGTGCCGCCCCATTGTGCCGCTCATGGCCGATGTGCTGCTCATGGCCGAATTGCACGGGGTTCCCTTTTCAACTTCCTTTCAAACACTGTTGCGCGAAAGAGGGGTGGACGGCGCGGCCCTGCCGTAGCAGGGTGTGCCCCGGAAACCTGGCGCAGCGCACAGCACGGCACCCGAAGGACGGAAGGGAGCGGTGAAGCGATGACCGAGCAGGCAGACCCGGCGCGGGACCCCGGAGCCGGCGGACCGGGCCCCGACGGAATGGGATTCACCTACCGAGAAGCCCAGCAGGAGCTGATCGTCGTCGCCCGGCCCGAGGCCCGGCTGCGCGCCGGCGAGCGGGACATCCGCTCGGCCTCCGGCTCCGACGTATCAGCTCTGAACATGTTCCTGACTGACGAACAGCTCACTCTGGAGCCGCTGTTCGGCAGCGAAGAACGGCTGCGGGCCGCCGCGCCCCCGGCCGAGGGCGACAGCGATGTGCCCGACCTGGCCCTCTTCTACCGCGTCCGCGGCGGCGACGACCGGCCCGAGGAACTGCGCGCGCGGATCGCGGCGCTGCCGGGCATCGACACGGCGTACGTCAAACCGGGCGCCGTACCGGCCTCCATCGACCCCTCGCCGACCCAGCCGCACGACCTCGACGAGGCGACCCGGCGCCGCAAGGAAGGCATGCCGGCCACCCCCGACTTCACCAGCCGCCAGGGCTACTTGAAGCCCGCGCCCGAGGGAATCGACGCACGCTGGGCCTGGCAGCGCATCGGCGGCTCCGGCGAGGGCGTCACCGTCGTCGACGTCGAGGGCTCCTGGCAGCTGCGCCACGAGGACCTCGCCGCGAAGCTCGCGGGCGTCGTCGTCGGCACCCCCATCCAGGACCTGGCCTGGCGCAACCACGGCACCGCGGTGATCGGCGTCATCGGCGGCGACCGCAACTCCCTCGGCATCACCGGCATCGTGCCGGAGGCCGTGACGGCGACCGCCTCCTTCCAGCCCCTCGGCACGGCCGCCACCATCCACGCGGCGGCGGAGCGGCTGAACCGCGGCGACATCATCCTGCTCGAACTGCACCGCCCCGGACCGAAGTTCGACTTCGAGGCGCGCGACGACCAGAAGGGCTACATCGCCATCGAGTGGTGGCCGGACGACTACGCCGCGGTGCGCTACGCCACCGCGAAGGGCGTGCTCGTCGTCGGCGCGGCGGGCAACGGCGCCGAGTCCCTGGACGACGCGGTCTACGAACGCCGCCCCGACGGCTTCCCGTCCTGGTGGCGCAACCCCTTCAACCCGAGCAACCGCTCCTCCGACGCGGTCCTGGTGGGCGCGGGCGCTCCCCCGCCCGGCACCCATGGCCGTGACCACGGCCCCGACCGTTCGCGCCTGGCGTTCTCCAACTACGGGGCCCGCGTGGACGCGCAGGGCTGGGGCCGTGAGACCACGACCACCGGCGGCTTCTGGGACCGGCCCGGCGACCTGCAGGGCGGCGCGGACGAAATCGCCTGGTACACCGACACGTTCTCCGGCACGTCCTCCGCCTCACCGATCGTGGTGGGCGCCCTGGCCGCGCTGCAGGGCATGCTGAAGGCCTCGGGCCAGCAGCCGATGACACCCGACCGGGCCCGCAGGGTGCTGCGCTCCACCGGCTCCCCGCAGCAGGACGCGCCGGGCAGGCCCGCGTCGCAGCGGATAGGCAACCGCCCCGACCTGAAGGGGGCGGTAACGAACCTGCTGCCGTCCGCGGTGGGTTCGGGTCAGGCCGAGCGGTACTGGGACGAGCTGCTCCCGTATCCGCCGGAACTCCCGCCGCGGCTCCGGCTGTTCGTGGCCGGGGAGTGGCGCAACCTCGACAACCCGTCCCCCGAGCAGCGGCAGGCGGTGCACTCCGCCTTCGCCGGGGGCCGCCCGGACGTACGCGTCTGGTTCTCGGACGACGAGGTCGTCGGCCTCGTCGTCACGGGCTGAAGCACGACCGCACTCCAGCACTGCTGAAGGACCACAACCATTGAGGGAAGGTGGCACCCGCATGAGCACCACCCCGCAGATGAGTCAGTTGGGCCAGCACCAAGGACGGCAGTACGGACCGCAGCAGCAGTACGGCTCCCAGCAGCAGTACGGGCCGCAACAGTACGGCTCTCAGCAGTACGGCTCCCAGCAGTACGGGCCGCAGCAGTACGGCTCCCAGCAGCAGAGCCCCAGCACGGCCCCTCCGCAGCAGAGCCAGCAGCAGTACGGCCAGCAGTACGGCCCCCAGCAGAGCAGCCAGGGATTCCAGGGCGGCCAGGGCCAGCAGGGCATGCAGGGCATGCACCAGGGCATGCAGCAGGTCCCGCCGCAGCTGCGCCAGCAGCTCCAGCAGCTCGGCCAGCAGCAGCCGTTCCAGACCCTGCTGCAGCAGTTCGGCCAGGAGCAGGAGATCCCGCAGGCGCAGGCCCCTGAGATCTCCACCCAGGCCCTCGCGTCCAACGTCGCATCGGCGTTCTGGGACGTCGTCGAGCCGCTCCCCGGCCAGGCGTACATCCTCTATCTGCACGTCGACAACGCCTGGCGGGCGTTCGTCAACCCCAACCCGCAGACCCACGACGAGGTCCAGGAGGCATTCGCCTTCGGGCAGCAGGTGATCGGCTACTACGACACCAACAACCCGGGCTACTTGCTGGCCATCGTCATCACCAAGTGACCCGCGCGAGGGGCACGACTCTCGCGTGACCATACGGCGGCGCCGGGCGGAGACATTCCCGCCCGGCGCCGCTCCCTTACTTGTCTGTTTTGTCTAGGAACAGGCGAACTCGGCCGCGGCCCAGTCCGCGTGGTCCCCGCTCTTCGAGCCGTTGGTGTCGGCCACCTTCAGCTCGACGTGCCGCGCGCCACTCACATCGACGTCGACCGGGACGGTCGCCGAGGCGCCCGTCACCTTGGGCGAGGTCCACAGCACCTTGCCGTCGGCCTCGACCGAGAAGGCGACCTCTCCGTAGCCGTTGATCTCGTCGTCGATGCCCACGTCCGCGGTGAACTTCGAGCAGCGGCCGCCCGTGTAGACCTCGATCGCGGAGTCGGCGTGCGTGCCGATCCCCTTCTCGTACGTCTTTCCGGCCAGGGTCAGCGGACGGCCGTCCTCGGCGCCGGACTCCCCGTTGCTGCGGTCGCGTTCGGCGGGCCCGTATCCGTTGGTGGACTTGAGCCACTTCAGGTCGCTCGCCCAGGTGTCCTTCGCCGGTGCCTCGGGCATCACGCCGAGTGCGAACCGCTGGACGGCGGTGCGCTCCTGGCCTGCCGACCGGTGGCGGACGGTCGCGGTGAGCGGCTGTTCGCCGATGTCCGCGTCCTTGGCCGGGGTGAGCGCCACCTCGACGCGGCGCGTGGTGCCCGCGGGGACCCGGTCGGTCTTCGCCGTGCCGACGGTCCAGCCCTCGGGGGCGTGGAGGGTGGCCTCGACCCCGGTGGCGTCCTTGGTGCCCGCCGTGATGTCGACGGCGATCTTCCCGGGCGTGCCCGCGCCGAGTTCCTGGCCCGCGGGGACGCCCACGGAGGCGGGTGCCCCGGGCACGGCGCCGCCCACGGCGCTCGTGTCGTCGAGCCGCAGCTCGAAGGCGCGGTCGGTGCGCAGGGCAGCGGTCTTGACCCGGACGACGCCGCCGCGGTCGTCACGGTCGTAGAACCAGCCCTGCCGCGCGCTGTCGTACGCGCTCTTCGAAGTGAGGCGCGGCAGCCGTTGGCCGCCGAGCTCGACGCGGCTTGGCGCGTCCCCGGTGTGCAGGGTGAACGCGTAGGGGCGGCTGGTCTGCTTCCCCTTGTACGCGCCCTTGCTCGCGCCGATCCGCACCCGCACGTCCCCCGCTCCGGAGTGCGGCGCCCGCACGTCGGCGCGCTGGGTGGCGTACTTGCCGTCGCGGTGCTGCCGGGTCACGCCGTCGTCCTCGTACAGCTCGAAGGAGGAGTTGCCCTGCGGGTAGATGTCCCAGGCGAGCGGGGAGTCCGGCGTCCTGTCCTGGTAGGAGCGGATGCCGCCAGGCCACATCGGCACGGTCGCGCCGCCCTTGACGAAGAGCGGCAGCGTGTCGAGGGGCGCGCTGTAGCCGTCGACGGTGGTCGGGCCCTGGTAGGTCCGCCCGCTCCAGTAGTCGGTCCAGGTGCCCTTGGGCAAGTAGATGCCGTCGCGCTCGGTGGTGTCCTTGTAGACGGGCGCCACGAGGAAGTCCTCGCCGGTGAGGAACTCGTACTTGGCCGCGTCGGTGGCGGCCTTGGGGTCGTCGGGGTACTCCAGGGCCAGCGGTCGCACGGCGCCCACGCCGGTCTTCGTGGCCTCGTGGCCGTACGAGTAGAGGTAGGGCAGCAGCGACTCGTGCAGCTTCAGGTACTTGCGGTTGATGGAGGTGTAGGGCTCGCCCTGGCGGAAGGGCTGCTTGTCGCTCACGGCCCAGCCGTCCATGGTCATCGTGACCGGCAGGAGCATCTTCCACTGGAGGTCGCGTACGTACGTCTTGGGGCTGCCCCCGAAGATGCCGTCGACGTCACCGGTCGTGTAGGCGAGCCCGGACATGGTGGAGCCTGCGTACGTCGGGATCTGCCAGCGGATGTACTCCCAGCCGCCGCTCTGGTCGCCGGACCACTGCACGCCGCAGCGCTGCGCGCCCGACCAGCTCTCCGGGGCCCAGGTGAAGCCCCGCGCGTCGCTGTTGTCCTCGATGCCCTTGTACGCGTCCTTGCAGCCGTCGAGCGCCTTCTTGTAGCCGTCGCCGACCCAGGCGACGTCGAGCTTGGCGACGCGCTGGCCCGCCTTGACCTGCTCGGCGATCTTGTCGAGGCCGTCCTCGGTCCACAGGCCCATCTTCATCTTGCGTTCGGCGAGGCCCTTGGAGGTCTCGGCGAGGTTCTCGTAGCCGCAGCCGTAGCCGTCGTTGACCAGCATCCAGCCGTTGGGCATGTCGTTCTCGACGTAGCCGTCGGCGACCTTCAGGGAGTCCAGGGTGTGGCGCTCGCCGCGGTTGGCGTTGTGGAGGTAGCAGTCGGCGTCGCCGATCTCCATGCCGTAGACCGGCGGCAGGAAGGGCTTGCCGGTGAGCTTCGTGTACTGCCCGATGACGTCCTTGGCCGCGTCGCCGCCGCGCCCGGCGAAGTAGTAGGCGTCGAACCGCTGTTCCTTCGCGGTGGCGGTCACCGGCTCGGCGAAGTCGTAGGTGTTGGGGGCGTACGTGTTGCGGAAGACGCCGTAGCCCTGGGAGGACAGGTAGAAGGGCACGGAGTTGGGGTGCCCGCCGTCGTCCCAGTTGTAGTCGACGCTCACCTCGACCTTCTTGCCGCGGTGCGAGGTGTTGCCGCGTCCGTTCTGCATCCCGGCGCCGTAGAACTGTTCGTCGGCGCCGCGCGCGAGGCTCTGTGTGGTGGTGTCCTTCGTCCAGGACAGGCCCTTGGACTCGGCCCAGACCCGGCTGCCGTCGGCCCGGTACAGGGCGAAGCGGAGCGGCGCCTTGTAGGCGCGCAGGGTGACCTTCGAGGTGCTCAGCTCGTAACGGTCGCCCTTGTCGGCCCACTTGGTGCGGGGCGCGTCGCCCTGCGGCAGGACGATGTCGTCGCCCGTGGGGTCGGTGAACTTGCCGTCGGGGGCGAGTTCGAGACGGAAGGTCTCCGTCGAGACGAAGCTGACGCGGGCCTCTGCCTTGCCTGCGGTCAGGTGGTAGACGGGGCCTTCGGCGTCGAAGGCGGTGACGTCGCCGACCGTGGTCGCGGGCTCGTCGGCGGCCTGCGCGGAGCCGCCGCCGGGCCCCGCGAAGGTCGCGAGGAGGCCCAGGAGAGCGGCAGCGGCCGCCGATCCGAAGCGCGTGGGAGATCTCATGGCGGAGGTCTAGCGCCTCAACGGGTGCCAGGGCCATGGACTTTGATGGGCCGCTCCTGGATTTCCGGAGCGGCCCATTCGGTGAAGCGGTGCCTACAGGGCCACGCCGAGCAGTGCGTCCACCGCGCGGGACACGACGCCGGGGGCGCCCTCGTCCGTGCCGTCGGTGTCGTCCGCGGTGTCCTGCCGGGCGGCCCAGCGGTCGACCGCGGCGAGCGCGGCCGGTGCGTCCAGGTCGTTCGCGAGGGCGGCGCGGATCTCCTCGACGAGCGCCTCGGCGGCGGTCCCGTCGGGGCGGGACACCGCGGCGCGCCAGCGGCCGAGCCGCTCGACGGCCTCTTCGAGGACGCCGTCCGTCCACTCCCAGTCCGCGCGGTAGTGGTGCGCGAGGAGGGCGAGCCGGATCGCCGCGGGGTCGACGCCGTCGCGCCGCAGCTTCGACACGAAGACGAGGTTGCCCTTGGACTTGGACATCTTCGCGCCGTCCAGGGCGACCATGCCCGCGTGGACGTACGCCTTCGCGAAGGGGTACTCGCCGGTCAGGGCCTGCGCGTGCGAGGCGCCCATCTCGTGGTGCGGGAAGGCGAGGTCGGATCCGCCGCCCTGCACGTCGAAGCCCATGCCGAGGTGGTCGAGGGCGATGGCGACGCACTCGATGTGCCACCCGGGTCGGCCGCGGCCGAGGCTGCCGCCGTCCCAGCTCGGGTCGCCCTCGCGGGCCGCCATCCAGAGCATCGGGTCGAGCGGATTCTTCTTGCCGGGGCGCTCCGGGTCGCCGCCGCGCTCCGCGGAGAGCAGCTTCATGGCGGCGGTGTCGAGTCCGGACACCTCCCCGAAGTGGGCGTCGGACTCGACGGAGAAGTAGACGTCGCCCTCGAGTTCGTAGGCGGCGCCCATGTCGCGGAGGCGTTCGACGAGCGGCACGATGCCGGGTATCGCCTCGACGGCTCCGATGTAGTGCTTCGGCGGCAGGAGGCGGAGCGCGGTCATGTCCTCGCGGAACAGTGCGGTCTCGCCCTCGGCGAGCTCGACCCAGTCCTTGCCGTCGCGGTTGGCGCGTTCCAGGAGCGGGTCGTCCACGTCGGTCACGTTCTGGACGTAGTGAACCTGCCGCTTGGTGTCGAGCCACACGCGTTGCACCAGGTCGAACGCGTTGTAGGTCGCCGCGTGACCCATGTGGGTCGCGTCGTACGGGGTGATACCGCAGACGTAGATACGGGCGACGGGACCGGGGTCGAGGGTGACGAGTCCACCGGTCGCGGTGTCGTGGATCCGGAGGTCGCGGCCCTTGCCAGGAAGGGCGGGGACCTCAGAAGCGGGCCAGGCATGCATGCCCTGAGCCTAACCGGACGGGGCGTCCGTATACGAGTGGGGGATCACACCGGCGGCCAGGGAATAGGTGGCCAGTCGCCGCTCGGCTCGGGATGGCGCCCCGACTTCAGCAGGGCCGCGACCCGCGCGCGCAGCGCCTCGGCCTCCACGGCGGTGATCAGCCCGGCCAGCCGCCCGGCCAGGTCTGCGCCCTCCTCAAGGCCGCTCTGCAGGGCCTGGAGGGCCGCTACGGCCTCCTCGGTCAGGGACTCCCCCGCCCAGCCCCACAGGAGCGTCCGCAGCTTGTTCTCGGCGTGGAAGGTGACGCCGTGGTCGATGCCGTAGAGGTGCCCGTCGGCGGCCAGCAGATGGCCGCCCTTGCGGTCACTGTTGTTGATCACCGCGTCGAGGACCGCGAGCCGCCGCAGCCGCACGTCGTCCGCGTGCACGAGGAGCGCCGTCCGGTCCTCGTCGACCTGCGCGAGGCCGACCGCCTTCCAGCCGTCGCCGGGCTCGTCCCCGTCGACCAGGGCGAGCAGCTCCGCGTCGCCCGAGTCCTCGATCCACAGCTGGCACATGCCCTCGCCGTGCGGCCCCGAGCGCAGGACGGTCGGCGGCACCAGGGCCCAGCCCGTGGCGAGCGACACCTCGTAGGCGGCGACCTCCCGCTGGGCGAGCGTGCCGTCGGGGAAGTCCCACAGGGGGCGCTCCCCGGCGACCGGCTTGTAGACGCAGGCGGCCTCCTGGCCCTCGTACGCGACCGTGCAGTAGAGCACCGCGTTCGAGGCCTCCCGGATGCGGCCGCGCACGGTCAGCTCCCCGTGGGTGAGGAGCGCGACGGGGTCGGCGACGGTCACGCCTCCCGCCGGTATCCGTTCTGGCGCGGGCATACGTGTCCTTCCGGGTCGAGCGGGAGGCTGCACAGCGGGCACGGCGGGCGGCCCGCGTTGACGACGTCCAGGGCGCGCTTGGCGAAGGCCCGGGCCTGCGCCCCGGTGAGCCGGACGCGCAGCATCGGCGGGCCGTTCTCCTCGTCCTGCAGAAGCCTTTCCTCCGCCGCGGCGAGATCGTCCTCGGTATCGGCGTCCAGTTCGACGAGGGCCTGTGCCTCGACGACCATCCGCTCCTCCTCGCCGTCCCAGGCGAGCGCCATCGTGCCGACGCGGAACTCCTCCTCCACGGGGGAGTCGAGCGGCGCGCTGTCGGAGACCTCGGACGATGCGACGGCCGGCACCGGGGCGTTGCCCCCGCTGCGGCGTACGACCTCGTCGAGGAGCTCCTCCATGCGCTCGGCGAGCGCGGCCACCTGGGTCTTCTCCAGGGCGACGCTGGTCACTCGGATGCCCGCGGAGGCCTGGAGGAAGAAGGTACGCCGTCCGGGCAGCCCTACCGTTCCCGCGACGAATCGCTCCGGGGGGTCGTAGAGGAACACCTGACGGGACACGTCCTGTCTCCATTGATCGGCTGAAAAGTATGAAGGGCTGTTACGGCCCGGTTCACCCTACTGCGGGCGACGATCACGGTGCGCCCGCACCGCCCCCCACGGTGGCGTCGTCACCCGGCGGCTCCTCGTGCGGCGCGAGCGAGGCGAAGTCGCCGGTGTCGCCGAGGCGTACGAGGTAGGGCCGCAGCCGTGTGTAGCGGATGGCGGTGACGGAGCAGGGCTCCACGGAGATGCGCTGGAAGAGGTCGAGATGGAGCCCGATGGCTTCCGCGACAAGGGACTTGATGACGTCGCCGTGCGAGCACATCAGGTACACGGCGTCCTCACCGTGATCGCGCGCCACGCGCGCGTTCCACTCCCGGACCGCCTCGGCCGCCCGCGTCTGCATGGCCCGCATGGACTCGCCGCCGGGGAACGCGGCGGCGGACGGATGCCGCTGGACGACCTCCATCAGGGGTTCGTCGGAGAGCTCGGCGAGCTTGCGGCCCGACCAGTCGCCGTAGTCGCACTCCCCGATGCGGTCCTCCGTGTGGACCTGGAGCCCCGGGCGGGCGGCGAGCAGCGGCGCGACGGTCTCCCCGCAGCGCTGCAGGGGGCTGGTGACCACCTCGGATATGGGCAGCGCGGAGAGCCGTCCGGGGAGTGCGGCGGCCTGTGCGGAGCCGCGCTCGTCGAGGGCCACGCCGGGGGTCCACCCGGCGAGCAGGCCGGCGGTGTTGGCCGTGGAGCGTCCGTGCCGGACGAGGATCAGCGTGGGCATGCGGTTCAGCCTAAGCGTCCCAGCGGGTGCAACAGGCGTGAAGCCTGGGAAGAATGCGCTGTGTGATCGTCGACTGCGCCATCTACCGGGACGGGCGCCGGACCGAGGGGCCCGAGGACTTCTCGGACGCCCTGGACCAGGCGCGGGCCGTGGGCGACGCATTCGTGTGGATCGGTCTGCACGAGCCGACGGCCAAGGAGTTCGACCAGGTCAGCCAGGAGTTCGGGCTGCACCCGCTGGCCGTCGAGGACGCCCTCAAGGCCCACCAGCGGCCCAAGCTGGAGGTCTACGACGACTCGTTGTTCATGGTCCTCAAGCCGGTCGTGTACGAGCCGGACAGCGACACCGTCTCGTCGGGCGAGGTCATGATCTTCATGGGTGACTCGTTCGTGGTCACCGTCCGCCACGGCGAGGGCGCGCCCCTCGGTGTCGTACGCCACCGTCTGGAGGCCGATCCCGACGTCCTCAAGCACGGCCCGACGGCTGTCCTGTACTCGATCGCCGACGCTTCCGTGGACCACTATCTGGAGGTCGCCGACGAGCTGCAGTCCGACCTCGAGGTCCTGGAGGCGGAGGTCTTCTCACCGGACGGCGGCGCCTCCTCGCGGAACACGGCGTCGCGGATCTACACCTTCA
The DNA here is from genome assembly GCF_040609235.1 of Streptomyces sp. NPDC004732. NCBI lineage: Bacteria > Bacillati > Actinomycetota > Actinomycetes > Kitasatosporales > Streptomycetaceae > Streptomyces > Streptomyces sp. NPDC004732. Next base: position 228,603 of record NZ_JBEXJR010000006.1, on the reverse strand, counting down.
AGCGGCAGATCCTGGAGTTCCGCCGGGCGACCGGGCCGTTGGCGCTGCCCGTGGCGCGCCTCTCCGGAGTGGGCCCCTTCAGCCCCTCCGTGCCCTTCGTGGACGAGACGGCGCAGCCCTTCTTCCGGGACGTCAACGACCACCTGACGCGCGTCAACGAGTCCGTGGAAGGCCTGGACCGGCTGGTGTCGGACATCCTGTCCGCGCATCTGGCGCAGATGAGCGTGCGGCAGAACGACGACATGCGGAAGATCTCGGCGTGGGCGGCGATGGCCGCGGTGCCCACGATGATCGCGGGGGTCTACGGCATGAACTTCGACCACATGCCCGAGCTGCACTGGTGGTGGACGTATCCGGCCGTGATCCTCCTGATGGCCGTCCTGGAGGTCGTCCTGTACCGCATGTTCAAGCGCCGCGGCTGGCTGTAGCTCAGGCGAATTCGGTGGTCGTCGTGGCGGGACCGCCGAGGGCGTCACGCCGGTCCGGCATCTCCAGGGAGACCATGCGCCGCCAGCCGACGGCTCTCTCGTAGCCGTACATGGCGTGGATGCCCGCGGTGAGCAGCTGCCGTTTGGCGTGTGGCCAGTGGAGGATGCGTCCCATGCGCTCCATCACCGCGAAGCTGACGTCGCGGTAGACGCGGATCTCGGCGTGGGCGCAGTCGCGCAGGGTGCGCTGGATGGCGCGGCCGTGTCCCGCGTACGCGAACCGGAGCAACTCCTCGTGGCAGTACGCCAGGTGGTTGTCCTCGTCGTTGGAGATCATCCGCACGGCGCGGCCGATGTCGGGGTGGTCGGCGAAGTGCTTGAGCAGCAGCCGCATCTGTTCGGATGCGCGCTGCTCGGTGACCCTGCTGTGCGCGAGGTACGTGACGACGTCCTGCACGGACAGCGGCTTGTCGGCCTTCAGCTTGTCGTGCGCGAGGCCGATGCCGTGCTTCTCCAGGAGCATCGTGTAGTCGGTGTCGTGCGGGACCTCGACCGGTCGCAGGCCACGCTTCTTCAGGAGTGCGTTGAAGATCCTGCCGTGCTTGTCCTCGTCGGCGCCGTGCCGGGCGACCCTGGGCGCGAGCCCGCGCTCCGCAGCCGGGACGAGCGCGGCGATGCGGCCGTTCTCCCAGCCGCCCTGGGCCTCGCCGCTGGCAGCGATGGAGCAGAAGAGCCGGAACGACTCGTCGTTGTCGAGGATCTCCTCGAAGACACTCCTGGCCGACAACATCACTGGCACCTCCATGCCCTGTGCGCGGACCTCCGCAAAGAAATAGTCAAGTGCGAGGTTGCGCAATGGGCAACAGCTGTAGAGGTCGGCTCCGCCGAACGAAGGACACCGGCACCGCCACGAGGCCGTAACCAGGGGCCTCTTGACGCGTTGTTCCCCGTGACGGCCGTGGCGGGGAAGACCCCCCGAGCCCCCACCACGGCCGCAGACTTCCCCGGCCTTACGCCAGCCCGGAGCGCTCCAGGGCCTCCGTGCCCGCGCGCAGTGCGGTGAGGCGTTCCTCCAGAGTGAAGCCCGCGGGGGCCAGCGTGAGCGTGGTGACCCCGGCCGCCGCGTAGGCCTGCATCCGGTCGGCGATCCGGTCCACGGAACCGAGCAGCGTGGTGGAGTCGATCAGCTGCCGGGGCACGGCCGCGGCCGCCCCGTCCTTGTCGCCCGCCAGGTACTTGTCCTGGATCTCGGCGGCCTCCTCCTCGTACCCCATGCGCTGCGCCAGCTGGTTGTAGAAGTTCTGCTTCCGGCTGCCCATGCCGCCGACGTACAGGGCGGTGTACGGCCGGAACATGTCCGCGAGGGCGTCGACCTGCGCGTCCTCGCCGACGGCGAGCGGCAGCGTCGGGACGACGTCGAAGCCGTCCATGGTCAGGCCCGCCTTCTGCCGCCCGGCCCGCAGGTGCTTGATCGCGGTCTCCTCCAGGTGCTCCGCCGCGGGGAAGATCAGCAGGGCGCCGTCGGCGATCTCGCCGGTCTGCTCCAGGTTCTTCGGGCCGATCGCGGCAACGTACAGCGGGATGTGCTCGCGCTGGGGGTGGACGGTCAGCTTGATGGGCTTGCCGGGGCCGCCCGGCAGCGGCAGCGTCCAGTGCTCGCCCTCGTAGGAGAGCCGCTCGCGGGTCATGGCCTTGCGGACGATCTCGACGTATTCACGCGTGCGTGCCAGGGGCTTGTCGAACTTCACGCCGTACCAGCCCTCGGAGACCTGCGGGCCGGAGACACCGAGGCCGAGGCGGAAGCGGCCGCCGGAGAGCGAGTCGAGGGTCGCCGCCGTCATCGCGGTCATCGCGGGCTGCCGGGCCGGGATCTGGAAGATCGCGGAGCCGATGTCGATGCGTTCGGTCTGTGCGGCCACCCAGGACAGCACCGTCGCGGCGTCCGATCCGTACGCCTCCGCGGCCCAGCAGACCGCATAGCCCAGCTTGTCGGCCTCCTTCGCGACGGCGAGATTGTCCGCGTCCATCCCCGCGCCCCAGTAGCCGAGGTTGATCCCGAGCTGCATGACCGATCCCCTTACCGCTTTACTCATGAGTAACGTTCTGTGCCGGGGACTTTAGCGCGCGGTGCCGGATCCGTCAGTGAGGGAGTCGGCGACGGAGTCCGTGACGGAGGGGTGACCGGGTTCTCCACAATCGCTGGTTTGTCCACAGGCTCGACCGTCGCGGGGGTACGGCCAGTAATCTCAGCGCCCATGGAGCAGAGGCATCTCGGCCGGACCGGCCTGCGCGTGTCCCGCATCGGACTCGGCACCCTCACCTGGGGCCACACCGAGGAGAACGACGCCGCCGACCTGTTGAAGGCGTTCTGGGAAGCGGGCGGCACCCTCGTCGACACCGCCGATGTGTACGGCGACGGGGAGGCCGAGTACCTCATCGGACGCCTGATCGAGCAGCTCGTGCCCCGCCGCGACCTGGTCATCGCGACGAAGGCGGGCAGCGTGCCGGACCCGGAGCGCCGCTTCGACGGCTCACGGGGCCACCTCCTCGCCGCGCTCGACGCCTCCCTCACCCGCCTCGGCACCGACTATGTCGACCTGTGGCAGGTCCACGCCTTCGATCCGGGGACGCCCCTGGAAGAGACCCTGCAGGCCCTCGACATAGCGGTGAGCAGTGGGCGGGCCCGCTATGCGGGGGTCGCCGACTTCTGCGGCTGGCAGCTCGCGAAGGCCGCGACGTGGCAGCTCGCCGCGCCGGGCACCCGCACCCGCCTGGCCAGTACGCAGATGGAGTACTCCTTGCTGCAGCGCGGCGTCGAGCGCGAGGTGCTGCCCGCCGCCCTCGACCTGGGAGTCGGGCTCCTGCCGTCCTCGCCGCTCGGCAGGGGCGTGCTCACCGGGAAGTACCGGCACGCCACGCCCGCCGACTCGCGCGGCGGCTCCGACCAGATGGCGCCCTTCGTCGCGCCGTACCTCGACGAGACGGCGGGCCACATCGTCGACGCGGTCGCGACGGCCGCCGACGGGCTCGCGGCGACCCCGCTCCAGGTCGCCCTCGCCTGGGTGCGGGACCGCCCAGGAGTGACGGCCCCGATCATCGGCGCGCGCAACGCGCAGCAGCTCACGGCCGCATTGTCAGTGGAGACCCTTAGTCTTCCTGACGAGATCTGCCGGGCGCTCGACGATGTGTCGGCGCCGGTGCACCGCTATCCCGATCACGACTGGAGCACGCTGTGAGTACGGAACCCGCTGCCGCGGAGGACCCCGGGGCCGCTGCCGCGGAGCAGGCGGAGTCGTCCGGCCCGGCGGAAGCCGCGCCGGACGCCGAGGCCGCACCGGACACCGAGCCCGCATCGGACACGAGCGAGAGCGCCGACGACGGCGACGGCGGCGAGAGCGAGGCCGAAGGCAAGAGCGCCGACGGCGAGGGCAAGGCCGAAGGCGACAGCGCCGAGCTGTCCGAGACCGAGGCCGAGATCGCCGCGCAGCGTGAGCTGCGGGAGCGGATCGAGCAGCGCAAGGCGTCGAAGCAGGGGCCGATCGACGCCGGGACGAAGCTGAGCGGCACCGCCGCCGATCTGCTGGCCGCCGTGCGCGCCGTGGAGAGCGGCGACAAGCCCGTCGCCAGCGCGTTCCAGGAGCCGGAGCCCGCGCGCAGGCCCGCGCCGTCCCGTGCGCCCGAGCCCGTGCGCCCGCAGCGGCCCGCGGCCGCCCAGGCACCCGCGGAGGAGGCCGTCGAGGCCGTCCGTGCCGTGCTCGCCGAGGGAGGCGCCCCGCCCGCGCTCGCCGGACAGACGGCGGCCGTGCTCGGCGACGACGCCGACGGACAACTGCGCGCGGACCCGTGGCAGTTGCTGCGGGTCACCGGTGTGCGGCCCGAGCAGGCCGACGGATTCGCCAGGGCGCTGCTCGGCGCGGAGTGCGGACCCGACAACGAGCGCAGGGGCCGCGCGATCACCGTATGGCTCCTGGAGCAGGCCGCCGTCGCGGGGCACACGGCGCTCGACGCCGCGACGCTCGACGCCGCGCTCGGGCAGCGCGCGGTGCCGGATCCCGACGCGGCGGTGCAGAGCGCGCTCGCCGAGGGCGACGCGCTGGTCTTCCAGGACGCGCTCGAAGGGACCGAGGTGCCGGTCCAGCGCACGAACGAAGAGAGCGGTGCGGGCGGCGAAGACCGTGAGAACGGCGAGCCGGAGCGCCCCGTCCGCGTCCTGATCGGCCTGGAGCGGTACGCACTCGCGGAGGAGAGCCTCGCCGACGGCCTCGCCAGGGTGATCAACTCACTGCCCAAGGAAGACGGTTCCGGCCCCGGGGCCGCCGAGTGGGAGGCCGCGGCGGCGCAGGCGTCCGGGTCCGCCGCCGAGCTGATCCGCGCCGTCGCCGGGCACGGACTGGTGCTGCACTCCGGTGGCGAGGAGGCGCGTGCCGAGCCCGCGGCGCTGGTGGCCGCGGCGGCGGCGCTCGGCCTTCGGGTGTGCGCCGCCGCCCACAGCGCCGACGGACGCCGCCGTCTCGCGCGGGCGACGGGCGCGGACGGGGCCGCGGTGACCGTGGCCGGGCTGCTCTCGGGTGAGCAGGGCCCCGGGCGCGACGCGGAGGGCGCGCTCGCGCTCGACCTCCTGGTCGTCCTGGACGCGCCGCAGCTGGACGTGGAGACCGCGGCGATGCTCGTCGAGTCCCTGCCGGACGGCGCCCGCCTGGTCCTCGGCGGCGACCCGGGCGTGCTGTGGTCGGCGGGCCCCGGGCGGGTCTTCGCCGACCTCCTCTCCGCGCGCTGCTGCCCGCAGGTCGTCTCGCGCACCCCGGACCCGGGCCCCATCGGGGAGCTGACGTCCGGCATCGGCATCGGCGAGCTGAACCAGGTCGAGGCGCCCGGCAAGGAGGTCGTCCTCGTTCCGGTGCGCGACCCCGCCGAGGCGATCCACCGCACCGTCCAGCTCGTCGCGGACTCGGTGCCGCGGGCGATCGGGGTGCCCGCCGAGCAGACGCAGGTCATCACGCCGGGACACGGTGGCGCCGTGGGCACCCGCGCGCTCAACGCCGCCCTCAAGGAACGGCTGAATCCGGGTCCCGGCCGGTTCGGCGGCTTCGACCCCGACGACCGGATCGCGTACGTCCCCGCGGCGGGCCGCACGACGCTCGGCCGTGTGGTGCGGGCCGACGCGGAGGGACTGCACCTGGAGTGCGACGGCGCCCCCGTCGTCGTACCCCAGGAGCGGGTGGAGCGGGAGGTGCGGCACGCCTGGGCACTCACCGCGCACCAGGCGACGGGTCAGCGCTGGCCCGCGGCCGTCGTGGTGCTGCCGGGCGACGCGGCGGAGGCGCTGTCCCGGCCGTGGGTGTACACCGCGTTCAGCCGCGCGGAGCGGCATCTGTCGGTCGTGCAGGGCGTGGAGCAGGCGCTGCCGCGCGCGGTGGCGGAGCGCCTCTGGAAGGACCGTACGACGCGTCTGCAGACGCTGCTGCGCCCGCAGGTGCCCGCAGCGGCGGTCTGACCCGCCGCTCCTGCGACGCAATGCGCTCGCCGCCCCCGGGAGGGCGGCGAGCGCAGGAGCGATTCGCCAGGTCCGCGGCGCCGGAAGCAGCCGTCAGAGGCCGGTCCTGCGGGCGCCGGGGCCGTCCCTGTCCGCCTCACCTACGCCGTCCCCGGCAGCGCCGGGCTCTTCGATGTCGGGGTCGGGCTCGTCGATGTCGTCGAGGGGCACCGCCACGTCCGGATCGATGTCGACGTCAGTGTCCAGGCCGTCTAGGCCGTCGAGCCCATCGAGCCCGCCGTCGTCCAGTTCGTCGTCGAAGACCACACTGACGTCGAACCGGCACAGCACCCGGTGCGGGTCGGCCTGGTCGAAGGGGGCGTCGAGCCACTCCCCCGGCTCCGCGGGGGTGTCCACCGCGGTGACCCAGAGCGTGGAGTCGCCCTCCTCCAGGCCGAACTCCTTGTGCCGGGAGGAGATTTCGTCCGGTTCGAACTCCCCGAAGAGGACGCCGAGGGCGCTGTGCACGGTGTCCGCCGACCCGGCGCCCCCCGCGCCGCCCGCTTCGAGGTCGGCGACGCGCTGGGCTTGGGCCAGCAGCCGCTGCGGCTCCACCACGGTGTAGTCGCGGCGGAGCAGCACGCTCAGCGCGTTCGCTTCGTCCGGGCCCTGGTACGGCGGGAGGGCGTCGTCCGTGCCGGGGATCTCGAAGGGGGTGACCTCGTCGTAGCGGTCGTAGAGGAGCTCGTCGTACTCCTCGGCCGCCGCGGCGAGTTCGTTGAACGCTTCGTAGACGGCCGGATCGTCCTCGCCCGACCTGCGTTCGACCGCGGCCAGGTGGCGGTCGAGCGCGGTCTTGACCGCCTCGGCGGCGGCACGTACCTCGGCAGCGGTGGGCTGCGCAGCATCAGACATAGTGCAGACGCTATCCGTACCGGGCCCATGCCCGCACAATAGATGCGATGCCGGAATACGAATTTGTCGACGTGTATGTACCGCGCGGGGTCACCCGCAAGGAAGCCACCCGCCTGCTGACGGACCACGCGGAGTACGGGCACTGGGAGTTGGACCGACTGAGTCTGCGCTCCGACGGAAGTCGCAGAGTGCGCCTCAAACGGCGAATCATTCGCCAGCTGAGAGCGACCTGGTGAAACGGAGCGGGCCCCGCTGTCGCGGGGCCCGCTCCGTACGGCGTACACAAAAGCAGAGTGGCTCAGGCAGTCGCCCGGGCCCTGCGGTAGAGCACCGTGCCCGCGAGCAGCGCGCCCGCGCCGACCGGCAGCGCGAGACCGAGCGGCAGCTCACTGCCGGTCGACGCGAGCTGTGCGGTCCCCTCGGGCGGCGCGAGGATCTGCGCCTGCGGGCTGTTCGGGATGGCACGGTCGTCGATCGGGTTGACCGGCGCGTGCGGGGAGTGGGAGTTCCCGGGCCCTCCGGGGCCACCAGGCTTGCCCGGCTTGCCGGGTTCCTCCGGGTTTCCGGGGTGCTCCGGGTTGCCCGGGTGCTCCGGGTTTCCGGGATGCTCCGGATTGCCGGGGTGCTCCGGGTTGCCCGGGTGCTCGGGCCCGGTCGGGGGCTTCTCGCCGCCCGGCGGGGTCACCGCGGCACCGGAGTCGTTGGCGCATTCGTTGCCCATGGCCGCGTTGCCGAGGCCGCCGATGGTGACGCTGTTGCCGCAGACGTTCACCGGGGCATTGACCGGCAACTGCACGTTGTTGCCGGAGCCGACGCCGGGTGAGTCGCTCGCGTGCCCGTGGGCCTTGGCGCCGCCGCCGGACGGCTTGTGCGAACCGCCGCCCTTGTGTCCCGTGTTGGCGCAGCTGTTGCCCGCCGCCGGATTGAGGACACCGATCACGTTCACGGTGTTGCCGCACACATTGACCGGTACATCGACGGGAAGCTGGACGTTGTTCCCCGACAGCACGCCGGGTGAATTCGAACTGCTTCCGCCGGCACTTGAGTCCGCGTGTGCGTAACCGCCGGTCGCGGCGAGTACGCCGGTCGCGGCCGCCACGGTGATCAGGCCCTTGCGCGTGACCTGTCGCATAGCTGTTCCCTGCCTTTTACCTGCCGTAGTACGTACGGGCCCACTGCCCGGACGTGGAATGCCCGTCGGCCCCGGAGCGCATGGCACGCACTCCGGGGCCGACGGACTCAGACCCTCAAGGGGTGAGGCACAACAACGTCACTTGTTGATGCAGGTGTTGCCGAAGGCGGGGTTCAGCAGCCCGATCACGGAGACCGTGTTGCCGCAGGCGTTCACCGGCACGTGGACGGGCACCTGGATGACATTGCCCGAAACGACACCGGGAGAGCCCACGGCGGCACCCTGGGCACCGGCGTCAGCGGTGGCGATGCCCGCACCGGCGAGCACGAGACCACCAGTGGCGGCCACAGCGGCGACGACCTTCTTGATCATTATTCCTCCTTGTTGGCAATGCAGTCCCAGCCGCGGACTGCATCACCTGTAACGAGGAGGAACTGGTGGGGCTACGAGGGCCGGTAGCCTTTCACTCTTTTCAGTCAAGTACGCACGCGCTGACGATTGTTGGAGAGTCGTTTCAGCACGTAATGCGGCCGGTTTTCACCCGAATTCCGGCCGCATTCCGTCAGGACTCCTCGATGAACCGGTCGAGCACTCGAACCCCGAACTTCAGGCCGTCCACCGGCACTCGCTCGTCCACACCGTGGAACATGCCCGCGAAGTCCAGCTCCGGCGGCAGCTTCAGCGGCGCGAAGCCGAAGCCGCGGATGCCGAGGTCGTCGAAGGACTTGGCGTCCGTACCGGCCGAGAGCATGTACGGCACGGCGCGGGCGATCGGGTCCTCGGCGCGCAGGGCGGTCTGCATGGCGTCGACGAGCGCACCGTCGAAGGTGGTCTCCAGAGCCTTGTCGGCATGTACGTCCTCGCGCTTGACCCGCGGACCGAGAATCCGGTCGAGGTCGGCGAGGAACTCCTCCTCGTACCCCGGCAGATAGCGGCCGTCGACGTGCGCGGTGGCCTGCCCCGGGATCACGTTCACCTTGTACCCGGCGCCGAGCTGCGTGGGGTTGGCGGTGTTCTGCAGGGAGGCGCCGATGAGCTTGGCGATGCCGCCGAGCTTGGCGAGCGTCTCGTCCATGTTCTCCGGGTCGAGCTCGGTGCCGAGGGCGTCACCGAGTTCGTCGAGGAAGTGCCGCAGCGTCTTGGTGACGCGCACCGGGAACTTGTGCCGCCCGAGGCGGCCGACGGCCTCGGAGAGCTCGGTGATCGCGTTGTCCTTGTGGATCATCGAACCGTGGCCCGCCGTGCCGTCCACGGTGAGCTTCATCCAGTGCATGCCCTTCTGGGCCGTCTCGATGAGATAGAGCCGCAGGTTCTCGTTGACGGTGAAGGAGAAGCCGCCGACCTCGCTGATCGCCTCCGTACACCCCTCGAAGAGACCGGGGTGGTTGTCGACCAGGTGCCGCGCGCCATACGTGCCGCCCGCCTCCTCGTCCGCGAGGAAGGCCAGGACGATGTCGCGCGGGGGCTTGCGGCCGGTGCGCATGCGCTCGCGGACGACCGCGAGGGTCATCGCGTCCATGTCCTTCATGTCGACCGCACCCCGGCCCCACACGCACCCGTCCGCGATCTCCCCGGAGAAGGGGTGGTGCGTCCAGTCCGCGGCGTTGGCCGGTACGACGTCCGTGTGGCCGTGGATGAGGAGCGCGGGCCGCGACGGGTCCTCGCCCTCGATCCTGGCGACCGTGGAGGCCCGGCCCGGATGGGATTCGAAGATCTTCGGTTCGAGGCCCACCTCGGCGAGCTTCTCCGCGACGTACTCGGCGGCCTTGCGCTCCCCAGGGCCCGAGTGGTCGCCGTAGTTGCTCGTATCGATCTGGATCAGTTCGCGACAGAGGTCGACGACCTCGTCCTCACCGGTGACGGCCTTGCCCGTGCTGGACCCGCTCACGCTGGCTCCTCCCGCATTCGCTGCTGGTGGTCCCCCTCATCCTCTCTCTCCGGAGCTCCGCGCCCAAGGGCGGGCGGGTGTCGTCATCAGCAGTTCACGAGGGGTGGCGGGGGTGATCGGGGACCCCCGAGAGCCTGGTAATGTTCTCTCTGTCGCCGCGGGAAACGCCCCGCGAAGACAGACACCTTGTCCGGGTGGCGGAATGGCAGACGCGCTAGCTTGAGGTGCTAGTGCCCTTTATCGGGCGTGGGGGTTCAAGTCCCCCCTCGGACACCAGCAGGGCCCCAGTCGAGAGACTGGGGCCCTTTGCGTTGCGTACGACGATGGGCCGGTGGCCGGTCATGACGGTCCCGCGGCGTCCCGCCAGTACGCGTGGTTGCGCCGGGCGGCGCGGGTGTCGCCGTGCCGCTCGCCCAGCGAGGAGCCGTAATTGTCGGCGAGCTCGGCGAAGGCCGCCGCGGCGCGCTGGGGGTGGCCGCTCATCCCCAGCCAGTGGGCGTGCTGCCACCGGCAGCTGAGCGCGCGCACGTCCCCGGGGCCCAGGGCTCCCGAGGCGTCCACCGCCAGCTCGGCGAAGAGGTCGGCCGCGGCCTCGGCGTCGCCGCCGATCCCGGCCCACCGGGCGTGCTCGTGGCGCGCCTGGAGGGTGTCCGGGTGGAGCGGGCCCCGGTCGACTGCCAGCTCCCCGGCGAGCAGGGCGTACCGCGCGGCCGCGGCGGCCGCGCGCCCGCTCTCCCCCTCGGCGTGCGCGAGGGCCTGGTGCGCCAGGAGGGTGAACTCGTGGTGGGCGCCGAGCACCCGGCCGCACTCCTGCGCGAGCACGTTCAGGGCTTCCAGCGCTCCCGCCACGTCACCCGATTCCCCCAACTCGACGGCGCTGCCCAGACGTTCGGGCACGTCCTCGGCGGTCAGCCTGCGGAACGCGGCGTTCGCGGCCAGGGCCAGCTGGTCGCTCGTCCCCGTGCCGCACCGCTGGGGCCTCGGCTCGCCCTTGGCGGCCAGGATCCTGGCCGTGTGGCGGTAGGCCGCGCCCAGCGTGAGCAGTTCGGGCTCCGCGGCGGAACCGTCGCGCAGGAACTTGATCAGCTCTCCCGTGAACAGCGTGTGCCGGTCGCCCAGCGGCGCGCGGGCCGGGGTGTTCGCGGGGGCGGAGGCAAGGACGAAGGTGCCTGCGATCTCCAGCTGGCCGAAGTAGAGCGACGCGGTGTCGCCCATGGCCTCGATGGCCCGCCCCGAGAAGCAGCAGTCGAGGAGCAGGACGCGGTTCCTGGCCGGTGCGGACGCCATGGTCTGGCGGATCAGGTCGAACCGCAGGCTCGACCAGCCGAGCAGTTGGGTGTCGCTCCCGGTGAGCAGGAGGTGGAGCAGGCCGTGTTCGTCCAGCGCGCCGTGGCCCGCGAAGTAGACGAGGAACATGTCGTCCACGCCGCTCGCCGCGCGGCTCAGCGCCGCCCCCACCTTCTGGGGCTCCTGCACGTCGCGGAGCAGGGTGCACCGCTCCTTGGGGAGTGCGATGTTGTGGGGGCTGGTGAGCAGGGTGCTCAGATCGTCGAGGTTGTTCCGCACCGCGGGGAGCGGGGGCAGTTCGACGTCGTCGTAGCTGCTGCAGCCGATGAGCACCGCATGCGAATTCGAGCCGCTGGCCAACCGCACTTCGTCCCCCTCTTACCGCACGTGCCGCTGCCCAAATGATAGCGAGGCAACTCATTTGAGGGGCGGCGCTCTTACCGCTGTCCGAGGTTTCGGGCATGCTGACGAATCCGAAGTCGGCTGCGACTGGTGGGGGTTGCCATGGGGCGCTCGGGCGTGCGGGACAACGCGGACGGGTCGGACGGGTCGGACGACGAGTTAGACGGCGAGGGCGGTGCGCACCGGGCTTCCGCCGTCTGTACGGCGTTCCAGAACCTGGTGGCCGACGCCGCCCTCGCGGTGGAACCCAATGAGTTCGCCTCCGCCGTCCGGCTGCTCGACTCGGTCAGGACGAGCGGCAACTGTCTCTACGCGATCGGCAACGGCGGCAGCGCGGCCACGGCAGGCCACTTGGCGTGCGACCTCGCCATGACCTCGGGCCCGCAGGCCGCCGGACTGCGGACGAACGCGCTCACCGGCAACACCCCGCTGCTCACCGCCCTGGCCAACGACATCGGCTACGACCGCGTCTTCTCCGAGCAGTTGGCCCGCCTGCTCACGCCGGGCGACGTCGTGGTGGCCATCAGCGTCAGCGGCAACTCCCCGAACATCCTTGAGGGCCTCAAGACGGCGCGGGCACGCGACGTGCGCACGGTCGGGCTGCTCGGCGGCTCGGGTGGCAGCGCCGCCGCGCTGGTCGACGTGCCGCTGCTGGTCGACAGCGAGGTGTACGGCGTGGTGGAGACGGTCCACCTGGGCCTCGTGCACTCCCTGGCCCTCGCCCTTGGCACCGGAAGGGGCCACTCCAGGGACATCCTGGCCGCCTCGCTCGACGGAACGAAGGGCTGACGGTGACCCGGCGACCTGCGCGGGCGGCGCGTACGGCCGATGTGGTCCTGGTCTCCGACCGGGGCCCCGTGACGTTCCGGTCCGCCCCGTCCGGCCTCGCCCCGGAACGCCGGGCGGGCAGTGTGACGGCGCTGCTCGACCGGTCCGCGCGCGCGATGGACGAGGACGTCTGCTGGCTGGCCCCTTCGGCGAGCGACGAGGACCGCAGGGCGATGCGGGACGGCAGGTTCGCCGGTCTTGGGCTCGGTTACGGATTCAGTCCCGTGCCCTGCCGGGCGGCGGACTACCGGCGGTACTACGAGGACGCGGGCGTGCGGGGCCTCTGGTACGCGCTGCACGACCTCTGGACGGACCTGCCGCGCGGCCTCGACGGCACCGGCCCCGGGCCGCTCGGCGACGGCGCCGCGCTGCGCGCGTACCAGCAGGTGAACCGTGCCGTGGCCGCGGCGGCCGCGGCTCGCTGCGATCCCCGTACCGTCGTCTGTTTCCAGGACTACCAGTTCGCCACGGCGCCCGGGTTCCTGCGCTCCCTGCTGCCCGCGCAGACCATCGGCTTCTTCCTGCACGCCGCGTTCGCGGCCCCGTCGGCGCTGGCGGCGCTGCCGGGCGCGGCCCGGGGGCTGCTCCTGCGCGGGATGCTCGCGGCGGACGTGCTCGGCTTCCAGTGCGAGCGGTGGGCGGACTCCTTCCTGCGCTTCGCCCGGGAGGCCGGGCACGAGGTCGACGCGGTGGACGGAGCCGTCCGCCACGCGGGTGGCCGGACGCTGGTCCGCCGCTATCCGGCGCCGCCCGACCAGGAGTACCTGTCCGGCGTGTTCGGCACGCTTGAGGCGGACCGGTGGGCCGACGTCTTCCGGGGGATGCGGGAAGGGGCGCTCCTGCTGGTGCGCGTCGACCGGCTCGATCCGGCGAAGAACGTCCTGCGGGGCTTCGAGGCCTTCGCGCTGCTCCTCGCCGAGCGCCCGGAGCTGCGGCACCGCGTCAGGTTCGTGTGCTGTCTGACTCCGTCCCGGCCCACGGTTCCCGAGTACGCCTGGTACGCGGCCCGCGTGCGGGAGGCCGTCGCGGGCATCCAGCGGGACTTCCCCGGAGTGCTGACCGTCCACTGGGACGAGGACCGGGTGCGTGCCATGGCCGCGCTGCGGGAGTACGACGTCCTGCTGGTCAACTCGGTGCACGACGGGATGAACCTGGTGGCCCAGGAAGGGGTGCTTGCGAACCGGCGGGACGGGGCGGTCGTCCTGTCGGCCCGGACCGGGAGCGCCGAGCGGCTCGGTGCGGGGGCGGTCGTGATCGAGGATCCGCGCGATCTCCGTGAGACCGTGTCGGCGCTCGCGCAGGCGCTCGCCATGCCGCGCGGCGAGCGTGCCGCGCGGGCCCTTCGCATGCGGGCGCCGCTGCTGGCTTCCTCGCCGGAGAGCTGGCTGCGGGCCCAGCTCACCGATCTCGCCGAGGTCCGGGACGACCGGCACAAGGCCCTGGGAGCCTAGGGCTCCAGCGCGGTGCGGTCGGCCAGCTCGTGCAGGGCTTCCTTGACCGCGTCCATGCGGGCGTCACCGAGCCGTTCGAGGTCCTTGAGGGCGAGGGTGTAGTAGACCGCGGCCTCCTTCAGGCGGCCCATGGCGGCCAGCGTCGCGCCCAGGTTCACCGCGGTCGCCGCGGCGCCCGGTTCGTCCCCGAAGGAGCGCCTGATCTGCAGCGCCTCGTCGAAGGTCGCCACGGCCTCGTCGTCGCGCCCGGCCGTGCGGTAGGCCTCGCCGAGGTGGTTGAGCGAGGTGCCCTGGCCGAACAGGTCCTTGATCTCGCGCTGGATGCCGAGGGCGCGGAGCCAGCAGCTGATCGCCTCGTCGATCCGGCCGAGGTCGCGGTGGGCGGTGCCGAGGCTGTTGAGGTCGATGCCCTCGTTCCAGCGGTCCCGGATCTCCCGGTGGATGGCCAGGGCCTCGTTCGAGCAGCGGATCGAGTCCTCGATGCGGTTCATCCGCCGCAGGGCGCCCGCCAGGTTGTTGAGCGAGGTCCCTTCGCCATACTTGTCCCCGATCCTGCGGCGGATGGCCAGGGCCTGTTCCCAGACCTCGACGGCCTTCTCGAACTCCCTCGTGCCGCGGTAGGCGTTGCCGAGGCTGTTGAGCGTCCAGGCCTCGCCCTTGAGGCAGCCGGAGCGGCGCGCGCCGCGCAGCCCCAGTTCATGGGTGACGATCCAGTCGCTCAGGAGCTTGCGCACGTTGAAGAAGCTCCACAGGACCACGGGCAGCTGCCAGGCGATCGCGTCCTGCTCGTACTGCACGGCCTGCCGCACGAGGGCTATGAGATGGGTCCGTTCGGTGTCGCACCACGTCAGCGCCTCGGCTCCGTCGGCGAACCGGAGCGGTTCGCACCGCTCGGGCAGCGCGTCGAGGTCGATCCTGCGGCGGTGCGGCATCAGCTGCCGGTTCGCCTCGTCGGCCGTGTGCAGGTACCAGAGCAGGCAGCGCCTGACGGACTCCGTGCGGGACTCCTCGGACTCCTCCTCGTACGCCCGCTCGGCGGCGTAGTCATGGATGAGGTCGTGGAAGCGGAACCGGTCGGGCGCCACCTGTTCGAGCAGGTGGCAGTCGATCAGGCCCCGCAGATACACGTTGGTGCGCGCCCTGGAGTCGCCGGTCGCCGCGGCGGCGGCCAGCAGGCTGAACTCGCCCGTGGGATGCAGGCCCAGGATCCGGAAGCAGCGTGCGCTGCCGGTGCCGAGCGCGCGGTACGACCAGGAGAAGGCGACCCGCACCTCGCGCTGTTCGGCGCCGGTGTCCTCGGTGTCCGCGGCGAAGGTGTCGAGCCGGTGGCGCTCGTCGCCGAGGCCCTCCAGGAGGTCGGCGATGGGCCATTGCGGATACGCCGCGACCCGCTCGCCCACGATGCTGAGGGCCAGCGGCAGATGGCCGCAGCCGGCCGCGAGTTCCTCGACGGCGCCGCGCTCGTGCAGCACCCGGTCGCCGCCGACGATCCCGGTCAGCAGCTCGACGGACTCCCGCTCGCTCAGTGTGTCGAGGCGGATGCTGCGCGCGCCGTAGTTCCCGACCAGCCCCTGGAGACGGTTCCTGCTGGTCACGATCACCACGCAGGTGGCGCTGCCCGGCAGCAGGGGGAACACCTGCGCCGTATTGCGGGCGTTGTCCAGGAGGAGGAGCATCTTGCGCTCGTGCAGCAGGGTGCGGAACATCGCCGCGCGCGGTTCGAGTTCCTGCGGCACCTTGGGCGAGGCCACGTCCAGCGCGTGCAGGAAGTCGGCGAGGACTTCGGCGGGTTCGAGGGGGATGCCCGGTCCGTAGCCCCGGAGGTTGACGTAGAGCTGTCCGTCCGGGAAGGCGTCGCGCGAGCGGTGCGCCCAGTGCACCATCAGCGCCGTCTTGCCCACGCCGGGGGCCCCGCCGACGGAGGAGATCACGGCGGTGTCGGGGCCCGCCTTCTGGGGCTCGGCCAACAGCAGGTCCAGCTCGGCCAGCTCGCTCCCGCGTCCGACGAACCCCGGGCGGTCGAGCGGCAGCTGATGGGGCACCGGGAGGGGCGGCCGGTCGGCGGGACCCGCTTCGGCGGGCTGGAACCGCAGCAGGCGCTCGATCAGTCTGCGGCCGAACTCCGGATCGTCGGTGACGGCCCGCGACAGCTCGTCGAGCGAACCGACCGTGGGACCGCGACGCCCGTCGGTCCCCGGCGCGTCCCGGCCGGGCCGTCTGTCCGTCCGTTGGCCGACCAGCCTGCGCAGCCCCTCCCAGCTGGTCTGCGATCCGGTCGCGGGCGCGTCGCGCGAAGGCGCCCCCGCGGCCGTTCCATGGATTTCCCCTGCTGACACGGATCCACCCCCGTGGGTCAAGCCAAGTGGGGCGAATTATACGGCTTGCGAAAGGTTGCGAGAGGTGTCCGGGACGGGTGGCTTGGGTATTCTCGCGGGCGTCGGGTTCTCCCTGAGGAGGGTGCGTGACGACCGCATCGTCAGATGCCTTGGTTCTCTTCGGCGCGACCGGAGATCTGGCGCGACGAAAACTGTGGCCCGCCCTCTATCGCCTGTCGCTGTCGGAGCAGTGCGCGCCTTTGGTCGTCGCCGTCGGACTGCCCGGCCTCGGCCGGGAGGGCTTCGAGAAGTTCGTGGCCTCGGCCGTCCATGACATGTGCGGCCCTTCGGACGGCACGACGGTGCACCGGCTGCTGGCCAGGACGTGTTACATCGAGGGGGACACGGAGCAGCACGGCACGATGGCGGACGTGGCCCTCGCGGTGCGCGCCGCGGAGCGTCCCGTGTACTTCCTCGGCATCCCGCCCCCGCAGGCCACCGGCACGATCGCGACGATGGGCGCCGTGCGCCTCCCGCCGGGTTCCGTGCTCGTGGAGAAGCCCTTCGGCAACGATCTCGATTCGGCCCGTACGCTCAACGAATCACTCCTCAAAGTCTTTTCCGCCGACTCCGTGCTGAGAATGGATCACTACCTCGGCAAGGAAGCGGTCGAGAATCTCCTGGCTTTCCGTTTCTGCAATCCCTTCCTTGAATCCGCGTGGGACAGGAACAGCATTTCCAGGGTGCAGATCACGCATTGCGAGATCAGGGGTGTGGACAACCGGGGATCCCTGTACGAAGAGATCGGCGCGGTCCGTGACGTCGTCCAGAGCCATCTGCTGCAGCTCGTCGGGATAGTGGCGATGGAGCGCCCCGCGGACGGCACCGCAGAGGCCTTCCGCGAGCGGATCGCGCAGGCCCTCGCCCGGGTGCGGCCGGTGGATCCGGGGCAGCTCGTGCGCGGGCAGTACGCGGGCTACCGGGCGGAGGCGGGGGTGGCCCACGACTCGACGGTGGAGACGTTCGCCGCGCTGCGCCTGGACATCGATGCCGAGCGCTGGCGCGGTGTGCCGTTCCTGCTGCGCTCCGGCAAGGGGCTGGCCGCGACGGCGATCGAGGTGGTGGTGGACTTCGCGCCCGCCGAGCACCGCCTCTGGTTCACCCGCGAGGACCCGGGTCCTGGACGTCTGCGCTTCCGGCTGGGCAGTCACGGCGGCGCCGTGCTGACCGTCAACGCCCGCAGACCCGGGGCGGATCCCGGCCCGATGCCGGTCGATCTGGAATTCGATCTGCAGGCGGCCGGGTCCTCGTGGGAGGCGTACACGCACCTGCTCGCGGACGCGATCCAGGGCAGGACGGGGCGGTTCGTGTCGATGCGCACGGTCGAGGAGTCATGGCGCATCGTGGCTCCCGCGCTGGACGTGCGGGAGGCGCCGCTGGGGTATCCGCGGGGTTCGTGGGGGCCGGAGAAGTCGGCCGGGCTGCCGGGGGCGGGGGGTTGGTGCGCTCCGCTCTAAGCGACGGTCCGCTCCGGGCAGCTGTCCGCTCTAGGCGACTGACCGGCCCGCCAAGCGGTAGGCGCCCCGCACTCCCACCAGCGGGTCGAGGGCGAGCCGGACCGGGATCTCCGCCAGCAGGTCGTGGTGGCAGGCGCCGGGGCTGACGAAGCGGTCCAGGAAGTCCGTCTCGCCGCACAGGAACTCCGCGACCCCCGGCGCCTGCAGCACCCCGCTCGTCAGGGTGACGACGCCGCCCGCGGGCAGGCACACCAGGGCCACGCCGCGCAGGTACTGCCCGAAGAGGGCTGCGAACAGCCGGACGACCTCGCGGGCGCGGGGGTCGCCCGCCAGCGCTGCCGCGGTGATCAACGGCGCGACGGCCGAGCCGGTCCTGCGGGCCTCGGTCACCCGGTCGTGCAGTTCGGGGGCAGGCGGCGCGGCGTGGCACACGTAGTCGTACATCCGGTCGAAGCCGCGGAGCCCGCCGATGGACTCCTCGACGGTGATGACCCCTTCGATCCCGCCGGCCTCTCCGCTCCCGGCCCTGAGGAAGGCGAGGTACCCCGCCTCGAACGCGTCCACCGGCTGCCAGGCGACGTGCCCCGACTCGGACGTGCGCACCACCCCGTGCCCGTCAAGCAGCGCGCTGCCGACACCGCTGCCCACGGAGACCGCGAGGAGGTCGCCCGCGTGGGCGTCAGGGGCGTGCGGGGTGAGCGGGCGCACCTCGTCCGGTCCGAGGTCCGCCATGCCGTGCGCGGTGGCGGTCATGTCGTTGACGACGCTCAGCCGGATGCCGTGCTCGGCCGCGAAGGCGGCGCTCCGGAACAGCGGCCAGTGCGGAAGGTTCGTCATCTGTACGTCGCCGTGGGCGGGGACGCGCCCGGCGACCGCGAGGACCACGGTCTCGGGGCGCAGGCCCGCCTCGTCCAGGCAGGCGGTCAGCAGCTCACCCAGCGACGGGTAGTCGGCGGTCCGCACCTTCAGCTCGGCGTACTCCGGCTCTCCTGCCCGGCCGCCGCGCAGCCGGGAATTGGTACCACCCACATCGAACGCGGCCACCGCTGTACGCACTGCCTCACCACTTCGCTTCGGGTCGGTCCAATTCTCCCCCGTACGGACCGAGTTGTCGTGGGGCACAGTATGACGAGACGTCCGTGCGGACGCGGGAACGGATGCGGTGATGTCGATACAGATCAAGGTCAGTGGTCCGGCGGGCTCCGACACCGCGTTGGTGCGGGACCTGCACTCCTGGCTGCAGCGGGAGGACGACCTGCGGGGCCGGGTCCGGCTGCGCGCCGAGGCCCCGGAGCCGGGGCAGATGGGGGCCGTGCCGGAGCTGCTCCTCACCGCGGTCAGCAGCGGCACGGTCGCCGCGCTGGTCGCGTCCGCGCAGCTCTGGATCAAGCAGCGCCGCGCGAACCTCTCCATCGTCGTCCGGCACCCCGACGGCAAGGAGGTGGAGATCGACGCGGAGCAGATCTCGGGGGCCGAAGAATTCATCCGAACGGTACTGCGGGACTCCGGCCCGACCCCCTGACGCCCGCCCCGTGGGGCGTCAGCTCTCTGTCAGCTCTCTCAGAGCTCTGTCAGCTCTCGAAGCGGTAGCCCATCCCCGGCTCCGTGATGAGGTGCCGCGGGCGGGACGGGTCCGTCTCCAGTTTGCGTCGGAGCTGGGCCATGTAGACCCGGAGGTAGTTGGTCTTGGTGCCGTGGGACGGGCCCCATACGTCAAGCAGCAGTTGCCGCTGGGGAATGAGGCGTCCCGGGTGGCGGATGAGGATTTCCAGGAGCTGCCACTCCGTGGGGGTCAGGCGGATGTCGCGGCCGTCCCGGGTGACCTTCTTGGCGACCAGATCGACGGTGAAGCCGTCGGCGGTGACCACGGCGGTCTCCTGGGCGACCGCGACCGCGAAGGGTTCGGTGCGGCGGACGGCGGCGCGCAGCCGGGCGAGGAGTTCGTTCATGCCGAACGGCTTGGTGATGTAGTCGTCGGCGCCCGCGTCGAGCGCCACGACCTTCTCCTCGGAGGCGCGCCGGGCGGTGAGGACCAGGACGGGCGCGCGCGTCCGGCCCCGGAGGCGCTTGAGCACCTCGATGCCGTCCATGTCGGGCAGGCCCAGGTCGAGGATGACGACGTCCGGCTGCCGGGCCTCCGTCAGACGCAGCGCGGTGCTTCCGTCGGGGGCCGCGTCCACCCCGTACTTGCGCGCTCTGAGGTTGATCACGAGAGCCCGTACGAGCTGCACGTCGTCCTCCACCACCAGCACCCGGGTCATCGGTGTGCCGCCTTCTTCCTTGTGGATGCGGGCCCGTCAGCCCTTGCCGGTCAGTTCCTTGAGCGCGATGTTGAGCTGGAGGACGTTGACGCGCGGCTCGCCGATGAAGCCGAGGGTGCGTCCGTCGGTGTGGTCGTCGACCAGGTCCTGGACCCGTTTCACGGCCAGGTGGTTCTCGGCGGCCACGCGGCGGACCTGGAGGTCGGCGTAGTCCGGGGAGATGTGCGGGTCGAGGCCGGAGCCGGAGGAGGTGACCGCGTCGGCGGGCACGTCGGCGGGCCGGATCCGGTGACCGGCGGTCGAGTTGTCCTTGATGACGGCCGCCTTGGCGTCCTTCACCTGCTTGATCAGGTCCTTGTTGGCGCCGGAGAGGTTGGTGGCGCCGGACAGCAGCAGCTTGTACTGCGTGTTGACGCTGTTCTCGCCGAGGCCGTTGGAGGGGCGGGGCTGGAACCACTTGAGGTCAGGATCCGCCGTCTCCTGGCCCTTCTTCAGCGGCAGGTCGTAGCGCTGGCCGATGAGTTCGGAGCCGACGGTCCTGCCGTCCGCCGTGACCTCGGAGCCGTTGGCCTTGCCGGGCAGGAGGGCCTGGGCGACGCCGGTCACCGCGAGCGGGTAGAGGACGCCGCAGATCACGGTGAGGACGATCAGGGCGCGCAGCCCCGCGCCGAGCAACCGGGCGGTGTTTCCTACGGAGTTGTTCATCGTGGATCAGCCGATTCCGGGGATGAGGGAGATGAGTACGTCGATGACCTTGATGCCGATGAACGGGGCGACGAGTCCGCCCAGGCCGTAGATGCCGAGGTTGCGCCGCAGCATCTTGTCGGCGCTCATCGGCCGGTAGCGCACGCCCTTGAGGGCGAGCGGCACGAGCGCGACGATGATCAGCGCGTTGAAGATGACCGCGGAGAGGATCGCGGACTCCGGCGACGACAGGTTCATGATGTTGAGCTTGTCGAGGCTCGGGTAGGCCACCGCGAACATGGCGGGGATGATCGCGAAGTACTTCGCGACGTCGTTGGCGATCGAGAAGGTCGTCAACGCACCCCGGGTGATGAGGAGTTGCTTGCCGATCTCGACGATCTCGATGAGCTTGGTCGGGTTGGAGTCCAGGTCCACCATGTTCCCGGCCTCCTTGGCGGCCGAGGTGCCGGTGTTCATGGCGACGCCGACGTCGGCCTGGGCGAGCGCGGGGGCGTCGTTGGTGCCGTCGCCCGTCATCGCGACCAGCTTGCCGCCCGCCTGTTCGCGCTTGATCAGCGCCATCTTGTCCTCGGGCGTGGCCTCGGCGAGGAAGTCGTCCACGCCCGCCTCGTCCGCGATGGCCTTGGCGGTCAGCGGGTTGTCGCCCGTGATCATGACGGTCTTGATGCCCATGCGGCGCAGTTCGTCGAACCGCTCGCGCATGCCTTCCTTGACGACGTCCTTGAGGTGGATCACCCCGAGGACGCGCGCGCCGTCAGCGTCTTCCAGAGCCACCAGGAGCGGCGTGCCACCAGCCTGGGAAATCCGGTCGTTGAGTTCCTGGGCATCCTCGGCGACCTCGCCACCACGTTCCTTGACCCAGGCGATGACCGAACCGGTCGCGCCCTTGCGGACCTTGCGTCCGTCGGCGTCCACGCCGGACATACGGGTCTGCGCGGTGAAGGGCACCCAGTCGGCGCCCGTCAGTTCGCCCTGGTGGCGCTCGCGCAGGCCGTACTTCTCCTTGGCGAGTACGACGATGGAGCGGCCCTCCGGCGTCTCGTCGGCCAGCGAGGAGAGCTGGGCGGCGTCCGCGAGGGCGGCCTCGGTGGTGCCGCGGACCGGCACGAACTCGGCGGCCTGGCGGTTGCCGAGGGTGATGGTGCCGGTCTTGTCCAGGAGCAGCGTCGACACGTCGCCCGCGGCCTCGACGGCTCGTCCGGACATGGCGAGGACGTTGCGCTGGACCAGGCGGTCCATGCCCGCGATGCCGATCGCGGAGAGCAGCGCGCCGATGGTCGTCGGGATCAGGCAGACGAGCAGCGCCGTCAGGACGATCATCGAGGTCTGGTCGTCGGCCCCCGCGTAGATCGCGAAGGGCTTCAGGGTGACGACGGCGAGCAGGAAGACGATGGTGAGGGACGCCAGGAGGATGTTCAGGGCGATCTCGTTGGGCGTCTTCTGGCGGGCGGCACCCTCGACCAGGTTGATCATGCGGTCGATGAACGTCTCGCCCGGCTTCGTCGTGATCTTGATGACGATGCGGTCGGACAGGACCTTCGTACCGCCCGTGACGGCACAGCGGTCGCCGCCGGACTCCCGGATGACGGGGGCCGACTCGCCGGTGATCGCGGACTCGTCGACGGAGGCCACGCCCTCGACGACGTCACCGTCGCCGGGGATGATGTCGCCCGCCTCGCAGACGACCAGGTCGCCGATGCGCAGGTCGGTCCCGGCCACGGACTCCTCGGTGGCGCCGGACAGCCGGCGGGCGACCGTGTCGGTCTTGGCCTTGCGCAGGGTGTCGGCCTGCGCCTTGCCGCGGCCCTCGGCGACGGCCTCCGCGAGGTTGGCGAAGACCGTGGTCAGCCAGAGCCAGGCGGTGATCGCCCAGCCGAACCAGTCCCCCGGGTCCTTGACGGCGAGCACGGTGGTGACCACCGAGCCGACCAGGACGACGAACATGACCGGCGACTTGACCATCACGCGCGGGTTGAGTTTGCGGAAGGCGTCCGGCAGTGACTTCAGGAGCTGGGCCGGGTCGAAGAGGCCCGCGCCGACCTTGCCCGCGTCGGAGGAGTGGTGGCCGGTGGGGACGGACTGGTGCGGGGCGCGGTCCGCGGTGGCGAGCGACCCCTCGTTCCGGTCGTCCGTCTGGTGGTTCTCGGTGTGTGTGCTCATGACGCCAGCCCCTCGGCAAGCGGTCCCAGCGCGAGCGCGGGGAAATAGGTCAGACCGGTGATGATCATGATCGTGCCGACCAGCAATCCGGTGAAGAGCGGCTTTTCGGTACGCAGGGTGCCCGCGGTCGCCGGGACCGGCTGCTGCTCGGCCAGCGACCCCGCGAGCGCGAGGACGAAGACCATCGGCAGGAAGCGGCCGAGCAGCATCGCGAGACCGATCGTGCTGTTGAACCACTGCGTGTCGGCGCTCAGGCCCGCGAAGGCCGAGCCGTTGTTGTTGGCGCCCGAGGTATAGGCGTAGAGGACCTCGGAGAAGCCGTGCGCGCCGGGGTTCGCCATGGAGTTGCCCGGGGTGGGCAGGGCCATCGCGACGGCCGTGAAGCCGAGGACGAGCGCCGGAGTGACGAGGATGTAGCAGGCGGCCAGCTTGATCTGGCGGGTGCCGATCTTCTTGCCGAGGTACTCCGGGGTGCGGCCGACCATCAGACCGGCGATGAACACGGCGATGATCGCCATGATGAGCATGCCGTAGAGGCCCGAGCCGGTGCCGCCGGGCGCGATCTCGCCGAGCTGCATGCCCAGCATCTGGATGCCGCCGCCGAAGCCGGTGTAGGACGAGTGGAAGGAGTTCACCGCGCCGGTGGAGGTGAGCGTGGTGGCCACGGAGAAGATCGACGATCCGGCGATCCCGAACCGGGTCTCCTTGCCCTCCATCGCCCCGCCCGCCAGGTCGAGGGCCGGGGCGCCGTGGTGGAACTCGGTCCACATCATCAGCGCGGTGAAGCCGAGCCAGATCGTCGCCATCGTGGCGAGGATCGCGTAGCCCTGCCTGACCGAGCCGACCATCCTGCCGAAGGTCCGCGTCAGCGCGAACGGGATGAGCAGGATCAGGAAGACTTCGAAGAGGTTCGAGAACCCGTTGGGGTTCTCGAAGGGGTGCGCGGAGTTGGCGTTGAAGTAGCCGCCGCCGTTCGTGCCCAGCTCCTTGATGACCTCCTGCGAGGCCACGGCTCCGCCGTTCCACTGCTGCTTGCCGCCCATGAACTGGCCGACCTCGTGGATGCCGGAGAAGTTCTGGAGGGCGCCGCAGGCGACCAGGACGAGCGCGCCGATCACGGAGATCGGGATCAGGATGCGGACGGTGCCGCGGACCAGGTCGGCCCAGAAGTTGCCGAGCTCACCGGTGCGGGAGCGGGCGAAGCCGCGGACCAGGGCCACCGCGACGGCGATGCCCACGGCCGCCGAGACGAAGTTCTGCACGGCGAGGCCGCCGGTCTGCACGACGTGGCCCATGGCCTGTTCGCCGGAGTACGACTGCCAGTTGGTGTTCGCCACGAACGACGCCGCGGTGTTGAACGCCTGGTCCGGGTCGATGGACTTGAAGCCCAGCGAGCCGGGCAGCGAGCCCTGGAGCCGCTGCAGCAGGTAGAGGAAGAGGACGCCAGCGGCGGAGAAGGCGAGGACGCCGCGCAGGTAGGCGGGCCAGCGCATCTCCGTGTCGGGGTCGGCGCCGATGGCCTTGTAGATCCACTTCTCG
Organism: Streptomyces sp. NPDC004732; assembly: GCF_040609235.1. Taxonomy (NCBI): domain Bacteria; kingdom Bacillati; phylum Actinomycetota; class Actinomycetes; order Kitasatosporales; family Streptomycetaceae; genus Streptomyces; species Streptomyces sp. NPDC004732. Next base: position 204,302 of record NZ_JBEXJR010000006.1, on the reverse strand, counting down.
GCACGGAGGTGCTTCTTCGAGCCGTAGACGCGGGCCATGTAGTCGCCGAGCGGACGGTATGCGAGTGCGAGTGCAGCCACCAGGGCGAGCAGCTGGAGCACACCGGCAAGGACGGGGCTCATATCCGTACTCAGAACCTCTCCGGGAAGACGAGGGCGAGGACGAGATAGCCCAGGAGTGCGACGGCCACGACGAGGCCGACGATGTTCTCGGCGGTCACAGCTTGGTCACCCCCTTGGCGACGAGGGCCACCAGCGCGAAAACCGCGATCGTGGTGACGACGAAGGCCACGTCGGCCATCGTGAGCTCCTGTAGGAAGTGGACGGTGCAGTACTTGCTCGGACGATTAGAGGTAACCGCCGTTTTCGCCGTCCGCGACCTTCGTTGACACCCTCCATACGGCACTTTCAGCCGTCTTGACGGCTCTCATACGGAGGGTGCCGAGCCGGGCTCGTCAGGGCCCCCTGCCGCTACTCCCGCAGCTCGGCCAGGCGCGCCAGGGCGTCCCGTGCGGACTCCCGCTCCGCGTCGGTGAGCCGGACGCCCGCGGCGCGGGCCAGGAGCCGCTCCGCCAGGCCGTCGTCGCCGAGGCGGCGGGCGATGTCGCCGCGCAGGACCAGGAGGCGCAGCTCCTGGTCGGGGGCGGGGCGCTCGTCGGTCAGGCCGAGGGCCCGGTCGATGATCTTCGCGGCGCCCGGCAGGTCCTCCTTGGAGTCGGCGAACAGGTCGGCCATGTGCAGGGCACGCGCGAAGGTCCCCTTGGGGACCGGGCGCAGCGACTGGTCCTCGCTGATCTGCTGTCCGACGCGGATGCTGTTGCCGCCGGGGTCGGTCATCAGGAACTGCCGCATGCCGTACGACATGTCCTTGAGCGGCCCTATGCGGGGCAGGCCGCGGGTGGGGATCCTGCCGTACGCCGCCTTGAGTCCGGCGCGGAAGGCGGCGTGCAGCGTTTCTACGTCGTCCGTGACGACGTAGCACCCGGAGTAGGACTCCTTGGGGTCGTACTCCTTCATTCCGAAGAACTGCAGCTCGATGCGGCCGCGTTCGACGACGGCGTACGGATACGGACTCTTCTGGAAGAACGTCGTCTCGAAGCCGAGGGCGGTGTAGAAGTCGACCACCGGCTGGACGGTGCGGCACGGGAGGAGCGGAATCATCTTTTCGGGCATGCACCCCAGTCTAGTCAAATTTGAATAGGCGCCAGTCTCCCTCCGGGAGCGGGTTCCGGCCGTGCTGACAGCGGCTGGCCGGATCCCGGCTGCCGCCGCGGCCCGGACCCCGTGAAGACTGGCCTCCCCCACGCGCCGGGCGCCGTCGCCCACCGCGCGCCGTCGCCACCGAGCAGAGGCGGACCGCCATGCCGACCGGAGCGCAGATCCTGATCAAGGGCCTCGTGGACGGAGGCGTCCGCGCATGCTTCGCCAACCCCGGCACCTCCGAGATGCACTTCGTGGCCGCCCTGGACGAGACGCCCGAACTGCGGCCCGTGCTCTGCCTCTTCGAAGGCGTGGCCACCGGCGCCGCCGACGGGTACGGACGCATGACGGGCCGCCCCGCGTGCACGCTCCTGCACCTCGGCCCCGGCCTCGCGGGCGGCCTGCCCAACCTGCACAACGCGCGACGGGCCGCGACCCCCGTCGTCAACGTCGTCGGCGACCACTCCCTGCACCACAAGCGGCTCGACGCGCCCCTGGAGTCCGACATCGGGGCGCTCGCCCGCACCGTGTCGGCCTGGACGCGGCGTACGTACTACGCGACCGAGCTCGCCGGTGACGTGGCCGCCGCCGTCACCGCGGCGACCGGGCCGCCCGGCGCCGTCGCGACGCTGGTCGTGCCCGCCGACGTGTCGTGGTCGCAGGCGGGCGATCCGCCGCCCGCCGCACCTCCCGCCCCGGCGCGGCACGGCCTGGTCTCCGTGGACGCCGTGACGGGCGCGGCCGGGGCGCTGCGGTCCGGCGAGGGCGCCGCACTGCTGGTCGGCGGGGAGGCCGCGCGCGGTGCCGGTCTAGAGGCCGCGGGGCGGATCGCCGCGGCCACCGGCGCGAAGCTGCTGTGCGAGACCTTTCCGGCCCGCATGGAGCGGGGCGCGGGCCGCCCCGCCGTCGAGCGGCTCGCCTATCTGGCGTCGGGCGCGCTGCGGCAGCTGGAGGGCGTGCGGCACCTGGTGCTCGCCGGGGCCGCGTCGCCGGTCACCTTCTTCGCGTATCCGGGGCAGGGCGGCGCGCTGGTGCCGCAGGGGTGCGCGGTGCACACGCTCGCGGCGGGCTCGGAGGACGTGACGGCGGCGCTGGAAGGGCTGGCCGAGGTGGTCGGACCCGCCGCCAACCGGACAAGGGAGGAGGCGGTCCGGCCCGCGCTGCCCAGCGGTGAGCTGACCGCCGAGTCGGCGGCCACGGTGGTCGGGGCGCTGCTGCCGGAGGGTGCCGTCGTCGTCGACGAGGCCAACACCTCGGGGCTGTGGCTGCCGGGCGCGACCGCGGGGGCGCCGCCGCACGACTGGCTGACGCTGACCGGCGGCGCGATGGGGCAGGGGCTGCCGCTCGCAGTGGGGGCGGGGGTGGCCTGTCCTGACCGGCCGGTGCTCGCCCTGGTCGGGGACGGGGCCTCGATGTACACGCTGCAGGCGCTGTGGACGCAGGCGCGGGAGGGGCTCGACGTCACAACGGTGGTCTTCGCCAACCGGTCGTACGCGATCCTCAATCTGGAGCTGGGAGCGGTCGGGGCGGGCGCGGGCGGGGCCCGGGCCCGTCGGCTCCTCGACCTCTCAGGACCGTCCCTCGACTTCGTCGCGCTGGCGCACGGGATGGGGGTGCCCGCGGAACGGGCCGCCACGGCCGAGGAGTTCGCGGCGCTCCTGAAGCGCGGGCTCGCGGAACCGGGCCCCTTCCTGATCGACTGTGTGGTTCCGCCGCTGGCGTGACCGTCAGGTGTCCCACACCTCCTCGTGGCGGCGGTGCGCGTCCGTCAGCCCGTCGTTGAAGAACTTGTCGTAGTAGCCGGTCTCCACGTGGTGGACCTGGAGCCAGACGCCGGGGACGTGGATCGCGTCCGTGTGGGCGGGGAAGCGGCGGTGCGTCCGCAGGATGTACGTGCAGATGTCCCGCGCGCAGGCGACCACCTTGTCCTCGTACTCGCTCGCCTCGGCCAGGTACTGCTGCCCGTACCCCTCCTTGTAGATGCGGGCGAAGACGTCCTTGTCGCCGTACGTGCCGCCAGGGCCGAACTTCGCGCGGATCACCGCGTCGACCGCCGCCGCCATCGTGCGGTGCGCCGGTGGGCACGCCGCCTCGATGAGGGGCTCCCCCTCGGGTGACGTCAGGCCGACGGGGTGGGAGCGCAGGTTCGCGTACTTGGGCAGCGGGACGTGCCAGCGCCACACGTCGGGCAGGCGCCAGCGCGGGGTGACGAAGGTGAAGCCGAGCATCCGGCCGTAGGTGCGGGAGAACTTCGGGTCGCCCAGGGCTATCTGGGGGTTGACGGAGGCGTGGATCCACGCGCCGAGGCCCATCGCATCGGCGGTCAGCATCAGGTTCTGCAGAAGCAGGTCCGCCTCGATCTGGGTGCGCAGCGGGCCGAGCGCGCCGAGCGGCAGCTTCAGATCGCCGTTGAGGAAGCCGTTGCGCACCCACTTCTTCACCCCCGCCGGGCGGTAGAAGTTGCGGTCGTCGACCAGGGTCGGGCGGACGTCGTCCGGCTGGGTGAGCAGGTACATCAGGGCGTTGATGTACTGGTGGGAGAGGTCGACGACCGGGAACAGGACGGTCGTTCCCGGCAGGTTGGACAGGAAGCGGTTGGAGTCCAGGTAGGCCGGGAAGTCGCGCATGCCCTCGGCGACGTCCAGGCGGTGGTCGAGGACGCGGACCTTCGCCTGACGCGCCCGCGCCACCAGGCTGGTCGCGTCGAGGGGCGTGGAGGGCGCCGGGGGCAGTCTGCGCAGGAAGTACGTGCCCGAGTCGTTGATCAGGAAGAAGTGCGTGCCCTGCGCGTTGTCGGGGCTGCCCGCGGTGCGGCCCGCCATGGTCATGTTGGGCTTGGCCATGATGGGTTTGCCGTCGCGCGGATCGTCGAAGGGGCGGTCCGGCATGGTGAGGCCGGTGCAGCCGGTGAGCGCGATCAGCACCGCCTCCTCCAGCTCGGACAGGGGCTTCGGCCCGTGCGGCGACCGGTAGCTCATCGAGCCCGCGGGGACGGCGGCGCCGCGGCTCACCCGGTGGGTGCGGCGCCGCCAGACCGTCTCCAGGAGGGGCCTGGCGAACAGGTCCCCGAGGCCCGGATGACCGGGCCCGCGCTCGCCCCGCGGGCCGGGTGCGTGCTCGCCCGGCCCGCCGGAACCGCCCTCAGCCCCCGGCACGTCCGCCCTCGTCCCCGCCGCCCGTCTGCTGCACCTGCCGCCACGGCGCGAACGCGCTGGCCCCGCGCGGCAGCATGCCCGCGAGCTCCGGGCAGTGCCGCAGCAGCACGGAGTTCATGCCGCCCTTCTGGACCCAGTCGATGCCGAGCGGGGTGTAGATCTCGGGGCGGAAGTCGACGGTCAGGAAGCGGTCGCTCTGCAGCCGCCGGGTGGCCATCAGGATGAAGATGCGGAAGGCCGTGTCGCTGAAGCCGAAGCCGTGCGGCGGGTTCTCCGCGAACAGGCCGACCACCGTGTCGATCTCGTCGACCGAGCGGTAGACGTCCTTGAGGCGGGCGACGGTCTCGGGGTCCTGCGACAGGTCCTCGAAACGCCGGATGCGCTGCTTGTGCAGGCCCTCGCGGAAGTCGTTGTAGCGGGGCACGCCGCGCCTGCGGGTGCGGACGAGGTCGACCACGGACAGGTCGATGATCTCGCCCTCGCGCTCGAACTGCTGCAGCGCGCGCGGGAAGTTGTGCAGGGTGATCGCGCCCGGGTGGGCGATGCCGAAGGAGTACAGCGTGTCGGCGAGGCCCGTCTTGCGGATGGCCGCCTCGGCGGCGCCGCCCTGGATGTCGCGGAAGCCGAGGGTCTCAAGACGCTGCCCGAAGTGGTGCTCGCGCATCTCGTAGTCGTCGGGGATCAGCGGATGCATGCGGTAGACGGTGACGAAGTCTTCCGTCAGGGAGTACGGCGCTCCGTGGTGGTCCGGCAGCGTCGCGGGGATGCCCTTCAGCGAGTGGGACTCGAACAGCCACAGGCCGAGTTTGTTGAGCCAACTGCTCGGCGGGCCCTCCCAGTTGGTGTGCAGGCCGATGTCGATGGCCTCGGTGGCGAGGATCGCCGGGGTCCACTCCACCGTGTGGATCTTGGCGATGAGTGCGGAGACGACGAGGCGCGCCGTGTGGTAGATGCTCTCCTCGCTCATCGACGGGTACGCGTGGCGCAGCGCGCCGCAGACCGCGTTGTGCTCGCGGGCGAAGAGGGTGTGCATGGCGCTGAGGCCCATCCACCAGCTCTCGGCGAAGCCGGTCAGCGGTATGCCGTTCTGGCCGAGGGGCAGATGGCCCTCCTCCAGGCGCAGTTCGGCGCGCCCGTCGGCCTCGCGCAGGAACCGGGCGGTGTGTTCGTTCTCGCCGTACACCTCGGACCCGTCCCACCAGTGCGACGCGGTGTTGGCGAAGAGGATGGGCGGCTGGTCGCCGGGCAGTTCGACGCCTTCGTTGTCGGCGAAGCGCATCACGCGCTCGGCGGGTCCGCCGGGGGTGTTGAACCAGGTGGCGCCGGGCGGCAGCGGCACCTCGACGGACTTCCCGCCGGGCTTGTGGCGCCGGTGGTTGACCCAGTCGTGGACCTGGAACTGGATCCAGGCCGCGGCGAGGACGTTGAGCGAGGTCGCGGGCAGGAAGGTGTCGCGGTGCAGGAGGGTGCGGCTGACGGCGACCGGGTTCGGGACGTCGAAGAGGTCGGGCCGGTAGACCGGCTTGAGGTTGCGTCCGAAGGCGGCGCCCACGGCCCCCATGGCGGGCTTGGACAGGTCGTTGTACGTCCCGTCGTAGGACCGTGCGGTGCGCAGTTGTTCGTCGGCCGGGGCGGGCACGGGCCCGGTCCTCGGCGGCGCCTCCGGCACGTCGGTGTCGATGAGGTTGAGGCGGCGCAGCGTCTTGCGCAGGAAGACGAGGTTGAGCAGGCCTATCTCCACCGGCAGCTTGTGCCAGGGCACATAGCGGTTCAGCAGCCGGAAGGCGGCGCCGACGGGTGCCCCGAGCACCCTGTTGCGCAGCGGCTCTTCGGTGACGAAGCGCAGGCCGCCCCGGTGTGCGGCGCTCGCTTCGTACGCGGCCTTGCGGGCGCGGTTGAGGTTGCCCAGCGGGCGGAACTCGTCCGTGGTGAACCACGGGTTGAAGCCGAGCACTTCGACGCGTCCGCCGGCGGCGCGCGCCTCCGCCGTGTCGAGGTCCTGGCGCGGCACGGTGAGGGTGGCCACGGGCACGGCGGGGGCGACGGACTCCAGCCACTCCACGGAGCCGTCCTCGACGGGGGTGCGCCGCTCGTCGACGTACCGCTGCAGGCACAGGTCGAAGGCGACGTCCTGGCGGGCGAGCCGGGTCTCCAGCTCGCGGCGCAGGTACTGCGGGTCGCGGCGCTCGGGGTCGGACCCGGCGGCGCCGCCTCCGCCGGACGGGCGCAGCAGGTAGCGGACCGGTCCCGCCTCGCCCCACAGGATGGCGCTGCGGCTCCAGTACGTCTCTCCGGCGAGGCTGTTCACGGTGTGCCGGGCGGCGGCCTGGACGTTGCGGCGCATCCGGGTGGCGGTGGCCATGCCGACGGCGAGCGGCAGCTTCACGAAGAGCCCGACGGCCTTCTCCAGCGTGGTCGTGGCGCCCGCCATGGCCTTGGCGAACGCGACGAACTCGCGGGCGTCACGGGCGTGCGAGACCGGGTGGTTGGTGGCGAGCAGGTCGTGGCTCTCCTCGGCGGACACGGTCACGCGCACGGCGGCGCCGCGCAGGTCGGGCGCGCCGTCGGCCTGCCGGATGCCGCCGGCGTTGGAGAGCCGCACGGCCGCCCGGTATTCGGCGCCGGGCTGTGCGAAGCCGCTGCGGAGTGTGTCGGGCAGGTCGTCGTGGAAGCGCAGGCGGGCGTTCTCCACGCCGAGGGCGGCCTTGGCGTGCAGGGCACGCTCGGGGGCGGCCGCGCGGGCCGCGGTCCGGTTCTTCTCCTGGACCTTCATCAGTTCCTTGGCCAGGCGCTCGAAGAGGCGTCGCTCCGCTTCCGGGCTGCCGCCCATGTAGCGCTCGTAACTCTGCTGGTGCTGTCCGGTGTCGGCCATCGGGCGCCTCTTCCTTCGCACGGCTGGGTTGCGCGGGTCTGCGTACGGACAGGGGGCAGGCAGACGCTACTGGCGGCGCCGGTCGGCCGCAGCGACGGTTCCCGCCTATGTGCGCGGCCGCCCCGATGCCTCGAACGGGCGGTCGGGCCAGGGCGTTTAGGCCCGTCGAAGCGCTGTCGACGGGTGCGCCGTGCCGTGCCGTGCGGCCGGTTCGCACCCCGTGTGAATCCCCGCTCCCCACCAGCCCCACGTGCGGGGCGCGCGCGGTGGCCGGGTCCCGTCGGGTGTCCGCCGCGCGGGGGCCTGCGAGTTGACGGTGCGCCGGGCCGGTGGTGTGCTCGCAAGTCCGGTGCGGCCACCGCCCGTCGTGGGCGCAGCCACCGTGCCGCCCGTCGTGGGGAGGGGACGCCATGCGGGACGACTTCGCCAGGGGCCCGAGCTTCGCCGGGCTGCGCCCGTTCAAGGAGCCCACCGAGGGCGGGCCGGGACGGCCCGGGTTCCCCGTCCACGAGCACCTGGTGGACCTGCTGGCCGCGGGGAAGGGTCCGCCGGAGACCGAGGGCCCCGTCCCGCACACCATGGCGACGTGCGCGGCGTACGCGTACGCCGGGTTCGAGCAGACCGGCGATCCGGGGACCGTCGCGATGATCATGTCCAGGCTCGGTCTGGAGGAGAACCGCTGCCGGGTCTTCGAGCAGCGCGTCGATGCCATGTACATCGCCTCGGCCGCCTATCTGATCCAGGACAAGGACCGCCGCGTGGTGATCCTCTGCTACCGCGGCACCCAGCCCGAGGACATCATCAGCATCCTCACCGACGCCGACGTGCGCCCCGAGACGCTCTCCGTGGACCTTGCGGGCACGCGCCACCAGGTCCACGCGGGCTTCTACCGCAACATGCGCGCCACCCGGCACCTCATCATGCAGGCCTTGGAGCGCGCGGCGCGCGGCGAGTCGGTCGATCCCACGGAGAAGGGCGTGCGCGGCGACGGCATGGAGGCGCTGTACATCACCGGGCACAGCCTGGGCGGGGCGATGGCCGCGCTGATGGCCGTGGTCCTGGCCCACGAGCCGCGCTACCGGGCCGTGGCGGAGCGGCTGCGGGCCGTCTACACCTTCGGCCAGCCGCTGCTCGGCGGCCCCGAGTTCGCCGAGGCCTGCGCGCGGGCGACCGACGAGCGGGGCGAGCACGTGCTGCGTGACCGGCTGCTGCGCTACATCTTCGACCGTGACGTGGTGCCCGCGCTGCCGCCCAGGCCCGTGGGGCCCTACGCCCCCTTCGGCCGCGAGTTCCACTACCGCAGGCCGCGCGGGGTGGCGGAGGGGGCGCTGACCTTCGCGGCGGAGACGGCGATCGACGCGGTGTCGCTGCCGGGCGATCTGCTCCGCGGGCAGTTGCGCCGCAACGCGGGACGCAGGGCGCAGGCGGCGGGCCGCTCGCTGGCCGAGCTCGCGCGGGGGCCGCGGGAGGGCGGCTGGGCCGAGGTGCACGATCCCGGCCTGCACTATCCGCAGATGGACAGCCTCGCGGGGCTCGCGGTGGTGGCGCCGCTCGCGTTCTTCGCGGCGCGGCTCGCGCTGACGCGGACGATCCCGTTCACGTACTCCTTCGAGGACCACGGCCCGGGGCACTACGTGAACGCGCTGGCTCCGCCCGGGGTCCTGAGCGAGTTCGGGGACGTGCGGTGAGGGGACGTGCGGTGAGAGGGCGTGCGGTGAGGGTGCGGCCTACTCGATGAAGGTGCCGTCGACGTACACCCACGCCCCGTCGACGCGCTCGAAGCGGCTCTTCTCGTGGAGGGCGTCGGGGCGGCCGCCGTCGGTGTACCGCGCCCGGAACGTCACGGTGCCGGTGGTGTGGAACGCGGAGCCCTCGGTGGTGTCGCTGATCTCCAGGCCCACCCAGCGCAGGGCCGGGTCGAACTCCACGCGGGGCGGCCGGGTCCCGGGGTGCCAGGTGCGCAGCAGGTAGCCCTCGTCCCGTACGGCGAAGGCGCAGTAGCGGGAGCGCATCAGCTCCTCGGGGGTGCTCGCGGCGGCCTCGCCCCGGTGCAGCCTTCCGCAGCACTTCTCGTACGGCAGGGGATGCCCGCAGGGGCAGTGCGTGGCAGCGGCGGGGCGTGGGGCGCGTCGGGACATGGCGACCATTGTCGCCGACCGCGCGCCACCGGTCGTGCGGCGGGCCCCGCCGTCAGGGGGCGAGGATGTCCAGCTCCTCCAGGGCGCCCAGGGCGATCTCCCGGGTCAGGGCCTCCGCGCGGACCGCGTCGCCCTCCCTGACCGCCTCCGCGACCTTGACGTGCAGGGTGACGGCGGGCGGGTCGGGGTCCTCGAACATGACCTGGTGTGCGGTACGTCCCGTCAGGACCTCGGCGACGACATCGCCGAGCCGGGCGAACATCTCGTTGCCGGAGGCGTTGAGGATGACCCGGTGGAAGGCGACGTCGTGCCTGAGGTAGCCCTCCAGCTGGTGTCCGCGGGAGTGGGCGACCATGCCGAGCGCGCACTCGGTGAGCTCGGCGCACTGGGCCGCCGTGGCGTACCGGGCGGCGAGTCCGGCGGCGACCGGCTCGACGGCGGACCGCAGGACGGTCAGGGAGCGCAGTTGCCGCGGCCGGTCGGCACCGGCCAGCCGCCACCGGATGACCTGCGGGTCGTAGACGTTCCACTCCTCGGTGGGCAGCACGGTGACGCCCACGCGGCGGCGGGACGCGACCAGGTGCATGGACTCCAGGACCCGGACGGCCTCCCGCATCACGGAGCGCGACACCTCCAGGCGCTGGGCCAGCTCGTCCGTGCGCAACACGCTGCCCGGCGGATACTCGCCCGCGGTGATGGCGGGCCCGAGGCTTTCCAGTACGCGGGAGTGCAGCCCTCGGGCCTGTGCGGTCATGACGGAAGCCTACGAGGAGTGACACGGGAACAATAAGTCAGACTTTTATGTCACAGACTCTTGAATTCGTCAGACCTAATGGGTTTCAGTGACGTGAACAACCGACCGATGTCGATGAAGACAGCGAGGCAGGACGCGATGCAGGAACGGCGCACCCCCCACGTCGTCGTGGTCATGGGCGTGGCAGGGACCGGCAAGACCACGATCGGGCCCCTGCTCGCGGACCGGCTCGGCGTTCCGTACGCCGAGGGCGACGACTTCCACCCGCCGGAGAACATCCAGAAGATGTCGTCCGGCACGCCGCTCACCGATGACGACCGGTGGCCCTGGCTCGACGCCATCGGGTCCTGGGCGCACGGGCGGGCCGGGCTCGGCGGGGTGGTCAGCAGCTCCGCGCTGAAGCGCAGCTATCGCGACCGGCTGCGTGCGGCCGCGCCCGGCGTCGTCTTCGTCCACCTCACCGGTGACCGGGCTCTCATCGAGGACCGGATGTCGCACCGACAGGGTCACTTCATGCCGACGGCGCTGCTCGACTCCCAGTTCGCCACGTTGCAGCCTCTCGGGGCGGACGAGGCGGGCGTCGACGTCGATGTGACCGGCACGCCGGAGGAGATTTCCGACCGAGCCGTCGAGGCGCTCGGTCTCCTCGGCTGAGCGCTCCCGTCGGGAGTTCTCGACCTGCGGACCGCTTGTGGCCGGTCGCGCCCACGCGGCGGAGCCGCACATGTCACAGCCCCGCGCCCCTGACGGGGCGCCCCCGTACCCACGTACAAGGAAGCCACCGTGACCCATCTCAGCGTCGAGATGCTGGCAGCGGACCCCGTCGAGCCGATCACCTCGGCGGGCCATGCCCAGCTGGGGATCGCAGTCCTCGCGGGCATCGCTGTCATCGTCCTGCTCATCACCAAGTTCAAGCTGCACGCCTTCCTCGCGCTGACCATCGGGTCGCTGGCGCTCGGCGCCTTCGCGGGCGCCCCTCTCGACAAGGCCATCGCCAGCTTCACCACGGGGCTCGGCTCGACGGTCGCGGGCGTCGGCGTGCTCATCGCGCTCGGCGCGATCCTCGGCAAGCTGCTCGCGGACTCCGGGGGCGCCGACCAGATCGTCGACACGATCCTCGCCAGGGCGGGCGGGCGCGCGATGCCGTGGGCGATGGTCCTCATCGCCTCCGTCATCGGCCTGCCGCTCTTCTTCGAGGTCGGCATCGTGCTGCTGATCCCGGTCGTCCTGATGGTCGCCAAGCGCGGCAACTACTCGCTGATGCGAATCGGCATCCCGGCGCTCGCCGGTCTCTCCGTGATGCACGGGCTCATCCCGCCGCACCCCGGGCCGCTCGTCGCGATCGACGCGGTCGATGCCAACCTCGGCGTGACGCTCGCGCTCGGCGTCCTGGTCGCCGTCCCGACGGTGATCATCGCGGGGCCGCTGTTCTCGAAGGTCGCGGCGCGCTGGGTGGACGTCCCCGCCCCCGAGAAGATGATCCCTCAGCGTCCCTCCGAGGACCTGGACAAGCGCCCCGGCTTCGGCGCGACGGTGGCCACCGTGCTGCTGCCCGTCGTCCTGATGCTGGCCAAGGCGCTGGTGGACATCGTGGTCGACGACCCCGAGGCCACCGTGCAGCGGGTCTTCGACGTCATCGGGTCGCCGCTGATCGCCCTGCTCGCCGCGGTGATCGTCGGCATGTTCACGCTGGGCCGCGCGGCCGGGTTCACCAAGGACCGTCTTTCGACGACCGTCGAGAAGTCGCTCGCCCCGATCGCGGGCGTGCTGATGATCGTGGGCGCGGGCGGCGGCTTCAAGCAGACGCTCATCGACGTCGGCGTGGGCCAGATGATTCTGGACTTCTCCAAGGACTGGTCGATCCCGGCGCTGCTCCTGGCCTGGCTGATCGCGGTGGCGATCCGGCTCGCGACGGGCTCCGCGACGGTCGCGACGATCTCGGCAGCGGGCCTGGTGGCGCCACTCGCCGCCGACATGTCGACCTCGCACACGGCCCTGCTCGTCCTCGCCATCGGCGCGGGCTCGCTGTTCTTCTCGCATGTCAACGACGCGGGATTCTGGCTGGTCAAGGAGTACTTCGGCCTGGACGTCGGTCAGACGATCAAGACGTGGTCCGTCATGGAGACGATCATCTCCGTGGTGGCGGGAGGCCTGGTGCTCGTGCTGTCGCTGATCATCTAGCTGCCCGGTACGGGAAAAAGCCTTACGGCCGCGCTGCGGAATGCAGCGCGGCCGTAAGGCTTTGAGCGGTCCTGGAGTGGATCGAGCCCGTCCGGCGTTTGAGGACGAACTCGGCGCAGCCGGTGACCGACCGGGCCCCGTGCCCCGTTACGCCTCAGGCGACGAAGACGCCTTCTCCAGCTGGAACGCCTCGTTGCCGAGCCCGATCCTGGCGTGGGCCGCCGGGTTCTTGGCCCGCAGGATCGCTCCGTAGGCCACGCCGATCACGGCCGCCAGGAAGATGATCCCGGGCAGCGCCCAGCTCAGGGTCGAGCCGGGGCCCGCGCCCACCAGGACGTCGAAGTCCTTGACGGTGTAACCGGCGATGACCAGCAGGCCGACCGCGGCGAGGGCGGAGGCCGCGATGCGCCAGGCCTGGGCGCGGGCGGCGCCCCTGCGGGCGAAGAAGACGATGACGGCGACGGACGCGGTGGCCATCAGCAGGATCACGCCGAGCGCGCCGATGTTGCCGCCCCAGGTGAACAGGTGCAGGACGGGCGCGGTCGGGTCGCCCGCCTTGCCGTCGTCGGCGACGGCGAAGCCGATGACGACCACCACGGAGACGACGGTCTGGAGCAGCGAGCCGGTGCCGGGGGCGCCCGTCGAGGTGTTGGTCCGGCCGAACGCGGCGGGCAGCAGCCCCTCGCGGCCCATCGCGAACGCGTACCGCGCGACGACGTTGTGGAAGCTGAGGATCGCCGCGAACATGCCGGTCACGAAGAGCACGTGGAGCACGTCGGTGAAGGTGGCGCCGAGCCGTGACTCGGTGAGGCCGAAGAGCAGCCCCGCGCTCTGTTCCTGCGCCGCGGGGACGATGCCGGACGGGCCCGCGGCGACCGAGAGCGCCCAGGAGCTGAACGCGAAGAAGACGGCGACGAAGCCCACCGCGAAGAACATCACGCGGGCGACGACGACCTGCGGGCGGCTGGTCTCCTCCGCGTACACGGGCGCCTGCTCGAAGCCGGTGAAGGCCGCGATGCAGAAGCAGAGCGAGGTGGCCACGCCCGCGCCGGTGAGCGTGTCCGGGTTGAACGCGTGCAGCGAAAGGCCTTCCTTGGCCGGGTCGACGACGGCCGCGATGTCGAAGATGACGACGAGCGCGACCTCGATGAGCAGCAGCACGCCGAGCACCCGCGCGTTGAGGTCGATCTTCATCCAGGCGAGGACCGCGACGACGGCGACGGCGACCAGCGCCGGGACCCACCAGGCGACCTCGACGTCGAAGTACGTCTGGAGGAGCCCGGACACCTCGAAGCCGAGCAGTCCGTACAGGCCCGCCTGCAGGGCGCTGTAGGCGACGAGCGCGACCAGTGCGGCGCCCGCGCCCGCGGTGCCGCCGAGGCCGCGGGATATGTACGCGTAGAAGGCGCCCGCGTTGTGCACGTGCCGGCTCATCTCGGCGTATCCGAGGCTGAAGAGCGCGAGGACGACGCCGAGGATGAGGAAGAGGAGCGGCTGTCCGACGATGCCCATCACGCCGTACGTGGTGGGCATGACGCCTGCGACGACCATCAGGGGTCCGGTCGCGGCGAGCACGGAGAGCAGCAGGCCCGCCGTGCCGAGGCGGCCCGCGCGGAGCGCCTGCTCCTGTCCCTTGTACGTGCTGATCCCGCTGCCACCCGTTGGGTCGCTGGGGGATCTGGTTCCGCTCGGGCTCGAACTTCCCGTCGCCATGGCGCGGTCGTCCTTTCAGGGGTTACTGATTCGGGGACGTGTTTTCAGAAGGGCGTCTTCAGGGCGGGCGTGCTTCAGGCCGAGCCGAACGCGGCGGCCCGCGCGGCGGTGAACGCCCCGTACGGATCACGGTCCGGGTAGGACCAGGGGGCCGGGGTCGCGTGCCGTCCGATGCGGTGGAAGAGCGCGGCGGCTTCGGCCGCCCTGCCCTCGCAGGACTTCGCGTGGGCAAGGAAGTTGAGGTCGACGTGGCAGCGGGGGTGGCCGGGGTCGTCGGGCGTCTCCCACTCCAGCCACCAGTCGAAGGCGACCTTCATGACGCCGCGGGCCCGCCGCCCGACCCAGTGACCGGACGCCGCCGGGTCGGCGGGCTCCAGGCCCGCGGCGGCGAGGACGCGGTAGCGCTCGGCGTGCGCGACGACGGGCAGGACCGCGAGCGGCGAGTCGGCGGGGGCCTGTTCGGCGGCCCAGGACGCGAAGTCGTACACCTCGTGCATCGGGTCCTGGCCCGCGCCGGGGCGCCGCTCGGCGAGCCGGGCCACCATCAGGTGGTGGGCGTGGTGGTGCTCGGGGTGGCGGTGCCGGATCTCGTCGAAGAGGCGTACGACGTCCTCCTCGTGGCCCAGTGAGCGTTCGAGGATGAGCAGCGCGAGCCAGGGCGTGGGGTCGGCGGGCAGCCGGGCCGCGGCCTCACGGCACCGCTCGCGCACCCGGTCCGAACGCTCCTTGCCGCGCAGCGCCTTGTGCACGGCGGCGAAGGCGAGCAGCACCTCGGCGTCGTGGCTCTCGGGCTCCGCGAGCCGCCAGTCGCGCGCCCAGGCGGTGGTGGTGGGTTCCTGTCCGAGGACGTCGAGTCGGTGTCCCCTGCGGTCCCAGTCGTCGCCGGTGGCGGCGAGGAGCGCGCGGACCTCGGTCCAGCGGCCCTGCGCCAATGCCGTGCGGGCGGCGACGAGTTCGGCGTCGTCGAGTGCGGCGTCGAAGGCGTGCCCCGCGGCTTTTTTGCGGGAACGACCCAGTGGGGGCGGGGGTGGTGGCACCGCGGGACGTCCTCCCGGCGCGGCTTGCGAGCGGATGATCACGCACAGCAAAGCGGTAGGTACCGCTCCACGTCAAGGCCCGGCGGTCCCACGCTCTTCACCAACTCATTTCAAAATCCTCAGACTTCGCCTGCCACCTGGGCGAACTCACTTACCTCACTTCGTTGAAGAGCCACTCGAATTTCACTGGACCTCCCCTCGCGTTCCGCTCAATTCACCGCCCGGGCGGCGGCGCGGCCCGCCGTGCGCCCCGAGAAGAGACAGCCGCCGAGGAACGTTCCTTCGAGCGAGCGGTAGCCGTGCACTCCCCCGCCGCCGAATCCGGCGGCCTCCCCGGCCGCGTACACACCCGGCAGCGGTCGGCCGCCGTCGGTGAGGACGCGCGAGGAGAGGTCGGTCTCCAGGCCGCCGAGGGTCTTGCGGGTGAGGATGTTCAGGCGGACGGCGACGAGCGGGCCCGCCTTCGGGTCCAGGATGCGGTGCGGGGCGGCGGCCCGGATGAGCCGGTCGCCGAGGAACTTGCGGGCGCCGCGGACGGCCATCACCTGGAGGTCCTTGGTGAAGGGGTTGGCGATCTCGCGGTCGCGCGCGGCGATGGTGCGGCGCAGGGTGTCCTCGTCGATGAGGGGCTTCTGGGTGAGCGCGTTCATGCCGCGGACGAGGGCGCCCAGGTCCTTCTCCACCACGAAGTCGACGCCGTGGTCCATGAACGCCTTGACGGGGCCCGGCACTTCGGCGCGGGCCCGGTCGATGACGCCGCGCACGGACTTGCCGGTCAGGTCGGGGTTCTGCTCGGACCCGCTGAGGGTGAACTCCTTGCCGATGATGCGCTGGTTGAGCACGAACCACGTGTAGTCGTGCCCGGTCTTCATGATGTGTTCGAGGGTGCCGAGCGTGTCGAAGCCGGGGAAGAGCGGCACGGGCAGCCGGTCGCCCCGCGCGTCGAGCCACAGGGAGGAGGGGCCCGGCAGGATGCGGATGCCGTGCCGGTCCCAGATGGGGTTCCAGTTCTGGATGCCCTCGGTGTAGTGCCACATACGGTCGCGGTTGATGAGGTGCGCCCCCGCGTCCTCGGCGATGCCGAGCATCTTCCCGTCCACGTGGGCGGGGACTCCAGAGATCATCTTCTGCGGTGGGGTGCCGAGCCGCTCGGGCCAGTTGGCGCGTACGAGGTCGTGGTTGCCGCCGATGCCGCCGGAGGTGACGATCACCGCCTGGGCCCGGAACTCGAAGTCGCCGGTCACCACGCGGCTGCTGGCCTCGCCCCGCTCGACGCCCGACGGTTCGAGGATCTCACCGGTGACCGTGTCGACGCTGCCCGCACTGCGCGAGAGCCCCGTGACGCGGTGCCGGAACTTCAGCTGGACCAG
Source organism: Streptomyces sp. NPDC004732 (assembly GCF_040609235.1). Taxonomy (NCBI): domain Bacteria; kingdom Bacillati; phylum Actinomycetota; class Actinomycetes; order Kitasatosporales; family Streptomycetaceae; genus Streptomyces; species Streptomyces sp. NPDC004732. The sequence goes on along the minus strand of NZ_JBEXJR010000006.1, from coordinate 187,883 downwards.
GCCCCGCGCGGCTCCGGCCCGCACTCGCCGCACGAACGGTTCGAGCAGCCCGGGGCCCGTGCCCCAGGTGATGTGGAAGCGCGGCACCGAGTTCCCGTGCCCCTGCGCGTCGTACCCGCCGCGCTCGGCCCAGCCCACGACGGGGAAGAACCTGACGCCCTGCCCGTGCAGCCAGGACCGCTTCTCCCCGGCCGCGAAGTCGACGTACGCCTCGGCCCACTTCCGCGGCCAGTGGTCCTCCGGACGGTCGAACGCCGCCGTGCCCATCCAGTCCTGGAGGGCGAGCGCGTGGGAGTCCTTGATCCGCAACCGGCGCTGCTCGGGCGAGTCCACGAAGAACAGGCCGCCGAAGGACCAGTGCGCCTGGCCGCCGATCGCATGCTCGGGCTCCTGGTCGACAAGGATGACCCGGCGCCCCGCGTCGACGAGTTCCGCGGTCGCCGCGAGTCCGGCGAGCCCTGCCCCGATCACGATCACATCTGCGTCGTACGCCATTGAGGTCGTCCTCCTCGACAAGGTCCCGCAACGTTACTGGTGGGTCATCTCGCGCTCAGGTCAGATCCTGGATAGCGGAGTGACGGACGTCAACCGACAGAGGGGGAGAGTTCGTCAAGCTCCGGTGCCCGACGCGGGCGGGCGGCCGCTATCGTCGGCCAGACCCCGTACTCCGCTTCGTCTGTCTGGTGCGTGACGTGTCGGTCCTGGTTCTCGTCCTCGCGGTCGGCGCCGCCTGCTGCCTCGGCTTCGGCTTCGTCCTCCAGCAGAACGCGGCCCGGCACGCCCCGCTGAGCGACTTCCTCTCGCCGCGCCTGCTGCTCGACCTGGTGCGGGTGCCCCGCTGGCTGGCCGGGATCGGCCTGATGGCGTGCGGCATGGCCCTCGGCGCGATCGCCCTCGGACAGGGCGAGGTGTCCCTCGTCGAGCCGCTCCTCGCCACGAACCTGCTCTTCGCCCTGGGCCTCTCCCGCCACCAGACGAAGCAGCCGCTGGGCCGCCAGGGGTGGGCGGGGCTCGCGCTGCTCGCGGGCGGCGTCACCGCGTTCATCGTGGCCGGTGAGCCCCGGGGCGGCGAGGCCGTGACCGATCCGGTGCGGCACTGGCTGATCATCGGCGTGATGGTCGGCGGGGCGCTGCTCATGACGGCGTACGCGAAGAGGTCCCGCCTCTACGCCGGGCCCGTGCTGCTCGCGGTGGCGGCCGGGCTGCTGTACGGCGTGCAGGACGCGTTGACGCGGGTGAGCGGGCAGCGGCTCGCCGCGGGCGGGTTCGAGGCGCTGCTCACCGGGTGGCAGCCGTACGGGGTGCTCGTGCTCGGCGTGGCGGGGCTCGTCCTCGTGCAGAGCGCCTTCGAGACGGCGCCGCTGCGGATGTCGCTGCCCGCGCTCACGGCCGCGCAGCCGCTGGCCGGGATCGCCTGCGGGGTCGGCTTCCTCGGCGACCGGCTGCGCGCCGACGCGGGGGCGCTGGCCTGGGAGGCGGCGGGCCTCGCGGCGATCGTGGCGGGGGTGGTGCTGCTCGGGCTGCATCCCGCCATGCCTGGTGCGGGGCGCGGGCCTGGGCGGGTTCCTGCGCTGAAGGCCGACGTCGACGTGAGCTGAGGCCGGTCACCGGCTTCGCCGAGTCCGTCCTCAAACGCCGGACGGGCCGAGACCCGCCGGACAGGCTGGGACTGCTTCCCGCTCGCGTTTTAATAATGGGCAGCATTACAGTGAAGTCATGGCCAGAACCTCAGGTCCCGAGACCCGGGAGAAGCTCATCCGTGCCGGGGAGGAGGTCTTCGCCGCTCAGGGCGTCGACGGTGCCCAGCTGCGGGACATCGTCCGCATCGCGGGGCAGAGCAATCCCTCGGCCGTGCAGTACCACTTCGGCTCCCGCGGCGGTCTCCTCGACGCCGTGATGGCCGCCCGGCAGCAACGCACCGAGCAGGTACTCACCGCCGAGCTCGCCCGCGGCGGCGGCGACGGCAGCGACGGCAGCGACGGCGGCGACGGCGGCAGCGAGCTCGGGCTGCACGCGCTGCTCACCGCCCTCGTCCGCACCGAGGCCACCGAGCTCCGCACCGAGCGGGGGCGGCGCTGCCTGCGCATCTCCGCCCAGCTCAGCCACGAGAGCGGCGTACGCACCCGCACCCCGCATCCCACGCTCGACGGCACCGTCTACTGGACGCTGATCGGGCGGCTCGAAGACCGCCTGGTGGCCCTCTCCCCCGCGCTGCCCGAGCCGCTCCGCCTGGAACGGCTCGATCTCGCGCTCACGATGGTCGGCGCCGCCCTGGGCGACCGCGCCCGCCAGTACCTGGCCGACATCACCCCCCTGACCGGCGAGGACGTCTTCCTGGCCGATCTCGTCGAGACCACCGCAGCGCTGCTGCGGGCCCCGCATCCCACCTCTGGAGACCCCTCATGAGCCAGCACGACCTCACCGGCAGGACCGTCATCATCACCGGCGCCGCGCGCGGCCTCGGCGCCGAGGCCGCGCGACAGGCCGTCGCCGCGGGCGCCAACGTCGTCCTCACCGACGTGCTGGACGAGGAGGGCAAGGCCACCGCGGCCGAGCTCGGCGAGCGCGCCCGGTTCGCGCACCACGACGTGACGTCCGAGGAGGACTGGCAGCGCGTCACCGACCTCGCGGTCGCCGAGTTCGGCGGCGTCCACGGCCTGGTGAACAACGCCGGGATATCCACCGGCCAGTTCCTGGAGTCCGAGTCCGTCGAGCACTTCCGCAAGGTCCTCGACATCAACCTCACCGGCGTCTTCATCGGCATGAAGACCGTCGTGCCCGCCATGAAGGAGGCCGGGGGCGGCTCCATCGTCAACATCTCCTCGGCCGCGGGCCTGATGGGCCTCGCCCTCACCGCGGGGTACGGTGCGTCGAAGTGGGGCGTGCGCGGCCTCACCAAGATCGGCGCGGTGGAGCTCGGCACGGCCCGCATCCGCGTCAACTCCGTCCACCCCGGCATGACGTACACCCCGATGACCGCCCAGGTCGGCATCGAGAAGGGCGAGGGCAACTACCCCAACACCCCGATGGGCCGGGTCGGCGAGCCGCACGAGATCGCGGGCGCCATGGTCTTCCTGCTCTCCGACGCCGCCTCCTACGTGACGGGCGCGGAGCTCGCCGTCGACGGCGGCTGGACGGCCGGGCCCACGGTGAAGTACGTCATGGGGCAGTGAGCCCCCGCTGCCCGGCGGACCCCACCGCCCGGCGTTGCTGTTGGATGGCCGTATGACGGCGAGCAGCGGGCCCGTGCCCGACCCCAGCGAAGAGATGATCACCATCGTCGACGAGAACGACGAGGTGGTCGGCGAGGCCGCGCGCGGTGAGGCGTATGCGCGCGGGCTGCGCCACCGCTGCACGTTCATCCTGGCGCGCGACGCCGAGGGCCGCGTCTTCGTGCACCGCCGCACCCCGGTCAAGCTGGTCTTCCCCTCGCTGTACGACATGTTCGTCGGGGGTGTGGTCGGGGCCGGGGAGTCCTACGACGACGCGGCGCTGCGCGAGGCGGAGGAGGAGCTCGGCGTCCACGGACTGCCGCGCCCCACGCCGCTGTTCAAGTTCCTGTACGACGACGGCGCGGGGAAGTCCTGGTGGTCGTACCTCTACGAGGTGCGCTGCGACCTGCCCGTGCGGCCGCAGGCCGAGGAGGTCGCCTGGCACGCCTTCATCACGGAGGACGAGCTGGCGCGGCGCCTCGACGAGTGGGAGTGGGTGCCGGACGGGCTCGACGCCTACCACCGGCTGAGGGCCTTCCGCGCGGCCTGACCCGCATACCTTGATCGACACCGCCTATGGTGCGGCCGTGAGCAATTTCGTACAGAGCCTGAAGCTGTGGTTCGCGCCCGAGCGCATCCGCGACGACGGCGACACCCCCGACTACCGCTTCTCCCTCGCCAACGAACGCACCTTCCTCGCCTGGCTGCGCACCGCGCTCGCGCTGATCGGCGGCGGCTTCGCCGTGGACCAGTTCCTGCCGGACCTGCGCTGGGGGTGGCGGATCGGGCTCGCACTCGCGCTGCTCGCCGCGGGTGTCCTGTGCTCGCTGCGTGCGGTCAACCACTGGGTGCGCTGCGAGCGGGCCATGCGGCGCGGCGAGGACCTGCCCACCAGCCGCTTCCCGACGGTGCTGAGCCTGGCGGTCGCGGTGGTCGCGGTCGCCATGGTGGTGGTCGTGCTCTTCGGGTGGGAAGGGTGACGCAGGCCCACCGGGGCCCCGGGCAGGTCCGGGATCCCGGGCTGCAGCCGGAGCGGACCCGGCTCGCGTGGCGGCGCACGACCCTCTCGTGCACGGTGGCCGCGGTGCTCGCCGCCCGCGCGGTGCTGCACGGCGGGGCCACCGCGCTCTCCGTGCTGGCCTGCGCGCTGTGCCTGCTGCTCTGGCTGGGCTTCCTGGCGGTGGCGCACCGCAGGATGATCACGCTGACGGCGCCCCGGCCCCGGGTGATGTCGCTCCGGGCGGCGCGGGCGGCCGCGCTGTGCACCTTCGCGCTGGCGGTGTGCGCGGTGGTGATGCTCCTCTGAGGAGTGCGGCCGGACCGGTCCGGCGGCCTCAGTCCGCCCACTCCACCGTCACGACGATCTTCCCTCTGGCCCGGCCCTCCGCGCTCAGCCGGTGCGCGTCGGCCGCCCGCTCCAGCGGGAACGTCTCGTCGACGTGGACGGTCACGACGTCCTGCTCGGCGAGCTCGGACAGGCGCTGGAGGTCGGCGGCGACGGGACGTACGAAGCAGTAGTGGCCGCCGAGCCCGATCACCCCGCCGTCCGCGATGGACGCGAGGCGGCCGCCGGGCGCGAGGAGCTCCGCGGACGCCTTGAGCGTGTCGCCGCCCACCGTGTCGAAGGCCGCGTCGACGCCCTCGGGAGCCAGCCCGCGGACCCGCTCCACAAGACCGTCCCCGTACGTGACCGGCTCGGCGCCCAGCTCGCGCAGGAAGTCGTGGTTGCGTTCGCTCGCGGTGCCGATGACGCGGGCGCCCGCGTGCCGGGCGAGCTGCACCGCGATCGAGCCGACGCCGCCCGCCGCCGCGTGCACGAGGACGACGTCGCCCTCGGTCACCTCCAGCGCCTGGGTGATGACCTGGTAGGCGGTGAGCCCGGCGAGCGGCAGCCCCGCGGCCTCCTCGAAGGTGAGGTTGCGCGGCTTGCGGGCGAGGGTGCGGACGGGCGCCGCGACGTACTCGGCGAAGGTGCCGCGGGAGAGGAAGTCCTCGCGCACATAGCCGATGACCTCGTCCCCGACGGCGAACTCCGGCGCGGCGGCGCCCGGTTGGACCACCACTCCGGAGACGTCCCAGCCGGGGATCACGGGGAAGACCGGGTCCAGGATGCCGTCGAGGTGGCCGTCCCGGCACTTCCAGTCGACGGGGTTCACCGCGGCGGCCCGCACCTTCACCAGGACGGAGTCGGGGCCGACCTTGGGGTCGCGCACCTCTCCGTACTCCAGGACTTCGGGTCCGCCGTAGCTGCGGTAGCTGATCGCCTTCATGGGGGTCGCCTTCGCGGAGGTCAGGGAAACACCGACGAGCCTGACAAGACTCCCATACGGGATATAGCGGGGCATCGGGGGCTAGCCTGAGAGGGTCAACAGGGGGTCGACCCCTCCCGGAAGCCACAGAAGGTGCGCGTCATGACCACGCTCCACCACGAACACCCGGTGCACGACCACGTCCACGGCCCGGCCTGCGGCCACCCCGAGGTGCCGCACGGCGACCACGTCGACTACGCGCACGACGGCCACATGCACCGTCTGCACTCCGACCACTACGACGAGTGCGAGCCGACCGGCCACACCGCCCACCAGGGCCACGACCACCAGCACGGGGACGGCTGCGGCCACGACTCCGTGACGCACGGCGACCACGTCGACTATCTGCACGACGGCCACCGGCACGCGCCGCACGACGGGCACTGGGACGACCACTGAGCTCTCCGGCCGCGCCCCACGACGGGGCGCGGTAGCCTCTGGACGGCATACCGACTGGTCGGCATCATGTAGTGGCACGCCCGCCACCCCGTAGTGGCACGCCACCACCACGCCGATCAGGAGCGAAGATGAGCTCAGACCACCCGCCGGGCCTCGACCTCGACCAGTTGCGCGGCCACCTCGACCGCGAGCGGCCCGGTCTGGTCGGCGGCCCGCTCACCGCCCGGCTCATCGAGGGCGGCCGCTCCAACCTCACGTACGCCGTCACGGACGGCACCTCGCGCTGGGTGGTCCGGCGCCCCCCGCTCGGCCACGTCCTTGCCACCGCGCACGACATGAAGCGCGAGCACCGGGTGATCGCGGCGCTGCACCCGACGGACGTGCCGGTGCCCACCCCCGTCCTGCTCTGCGAGGACGACTCCGTCATCGGGTCGCCCTTCTACGTGATGGAGTTCGTGGACGGAACCCCGTACCGCACCGCCGAGGAGCTCGCGCCGCTCGGACCCGAGCGCACCCGTGACGCGGTGCTCGGCCTCGTCGACACCCTCGTCGATCTGCACGCCGTCGACCCGGCGGCGGTCGGACTCGGCGACTTCGGGCGCCCCGAAGGGTTCCTGGACCGGCAGCTGCGCCGCTGGGGCAAGCAGCTCGACGCGTCCCGCAACCGCGAGCTCGCCGGAATCGACGAGCTGCACGCGGCGCTCGGGCGCGCGCTCCCCGACTCCCCCGCGCCCACCGTCGTCCACGGCGACTACCGCCTGGACAACGTGCTGATCGGCGACGACCACCGGATCAAGGCCATCCTCGACTGGGAGATGTCCACGCTCGGCGATCCGCTCACCGACCTGGGCCTGCTCGTGATGTACAGCGCGAAGCTGGAGGTGCCCGACTCCCCCGTCAGCACCACGGCGGGCGCGCCCGGCCACCCGGACCCCGCCGAGCTCGTCGAGCGGTACGCCGCGCGCTCGGGGCGCGACGTGTCGGCCGTCTCCTGGTACACCGCGTTCGCCTGGTTCAAGCTCGCCGTGATCCTGGAGGGCATCCACTACCGCTACACGCTGGGCCAGACGGTCGGCGCGGGCTTCGACCGGATCGGCGAGCTGGTGCCCGTGTTCATCGAGCACGGCCGCACCACGCTCCAGGGACAGGAAGGCTGAGACAGCGCCATGGACTTCGCATTCGACGCCCGCGCCGAAGAGCTGCGCGGCAAGCTGCTCGCCTTCATGGACGACCACGTGTACCCGGCCGAGGCCGTCGCCGACGAGCAGCGGGCCACGCTCGCCTCGCCGTGGGACACCCCCGCGGTGGTCGGCGAGCTGAAGGCCGAGGCCCGCAGGCAGGGCCTGTGGAACCTGTTCCTCCCCGATGCCGAGCACGGGGCGGGTCTCACCAACCTCCAGTACGCGCCGCTGGCCGAGATCACCGGCCGCTCCCCGCAGTTGGCGCCCACCGCGCTGAACTGCGCGGCGCCCGACACCGGCAACATGGAGGTGCTCGCGCAGTTCGGCAGCGAGGCGCAGCAGAAGCAGTGGCTGGAGCCGCTGCTCGCCGGTGAGATCCGCTCGGCGTTCGCGATGACCGAGCCGGAGGTGGCCTCCTCCGACGCCACGAACATCACCACGCGCATCGAGCGTTCCGCCGACGGCTCCGAGTACGTCATCAGCGGGCGCAAGTGGTACATATCCGGGGCGATGAACCCGGACTGCAAGATCTTCATCGTGATGGGCAAGACAGCGACTGCCGAGGGCCCTGACGGCGCCGACATCCGCCGCCAGCAGTCCATGGTCCTCGTCCCGCGCGACACCCCGGGCCTCGAAGTCCGGCGCGCCATGCAGGTGTACGGCTACGAGGACCACTCCCACGGCGGTCACGCCGAGGTCGTCTTCGACCGCGTCCGCGTCCCCGCGTCGAACGTGATCGGCGAGGAGGGCGGCGGCTTCGCCATCGCGCAGGCGCGGCTCGGCCCCGGCCGCATCCACCACTGCATGCGGCTGATCGGCATGGCGGAGCGGGCCATCGAGCTGATGTGCAGGCGGGCCGTGTCGCGCACGGCGTTCGGGAAGCCGCTCGCCCAGCAGGGCGTCGTGCAGGAGTGGATCGCGGACGCGCGGGTCGCCGTGGAGCAGCTGCGCCTGCTGGTCCTGAAGACGGCCTGGCTGATGGACACCGTCGGCAACAAGGGTGCGCACACGGAGATCCAGTCCATCAAGATCGCGACGCCGCGCGCGGTGGTGGACATCCTCGACCGGGCGGTGCAGCTGCACGGCGCGGGGGGTGTAAGTCAGGACTTCCCGCTCGCCGAGCTGTGGGCGGCGGCGCGGACGCTGCGCTTGGCGGACGGGCCGGACGAGGTTCATCAGCGATCGCTGGCGCGGCGGGAACTGAAGCGGTACCTGTAGCCCCGTCAGGGGCGCGGGGAACCGCGCGCTCAGCCCCCCGCCGGGGCGCGGTCGCGTCTGCCGCGGCAGGTCCTACGGCGAGTGCGGACCGGCGGGGGCCGCTCGCGCAGTTCCCCGCGCCCCTTAAGGGGCCCGCAGGGCCCGGAGCAGCAGGTCCGCCAGGTGGTCGGCGACCTGCTGCGGGGTCAGGGGGCCATCGGGCCGGTACCACGTGGACAGGTGGTGGACCGAGCCGAAGTGGTAGTCCACCACCAGGTCCGCCGGGGTCGCCGTGGAGAACACGCCCGACTCCTGGCCCTCCTCGATCAGGGCCCGGAACCGCTCGTGGTAGCGGCGCCGCTCGGCCCTGACCTGCTTGTTCTTCTCCGGGCTCAGGTGGTGCATGGAGCGGAAGAAGATCGACGCGTCGTCGAGGTTGTCGATGGTGCTGACCACGACGTCCGCCGCGGCGTCGCGGACCCGCTCGGCGACGGGCGCGTCCGCGTCCGCGATGGCGTCGAGCCGCTCCTGCTGGACGCGGAGCAGCCGGGCATAGACCTCGTGGAGCAGGTCGTCCTTGGAGCCGAAGTAGTGGTAGAGCGCGCCCTTGGTGACGCCGGCCGCCTCGACGATCTCCTGCACCGACGTGCGGTCGTAGCCCTGGTCGGCGAAGAGCCTGGTGGCGGCGGCGAGGAGCCGCTGCGGTACGGGCGTGCCGTCACCGTCCGTCGTTCGGGCCACTGCCGCCACCTGCCTTTCGCGTCACTTGCTGTTTCGTGGGCGGGAACGCAGTTCCCGCCGGAGGATCTTCCCACTTGTCGTCTTCGGCAACTCCTCCAGTACCTCGACCTCGCGCGGATATTTGTACGCGGCGAGCCGTTCCTTGCAGTACGCGGTCAGGTCGGCGGGGCCGGTGTCGCTGCCGGGGCGGAGGCTGACGTACGCCTTCACGGTCTCTCCGCGGTAGCTGTCGGGGATCCCGACGACGGCCGCCTCGCGGACCGCGGGGTGGGTGTAGAGGACGTCCTCGACCTCGCGCGGCCACACCTTGAAGCCGGACGCGTTGATCATGTCCTTCTTGCGGTCGACGACGTAGAGCCAGCCCGCCGGGTCCATGAACCCGATGTCGCCGGTGCGCAGTTCCCCGTCGGGGAAGGCCTCGGCGGTGGCGTCGGGCCGCTGCCAGTAGCCCGGGACCACCTGGGGACCGCGGACGACGATCTCGCCGTGCTCCCCGAACGGCACCTCTTCGCCGAGGTCGTCCAGGATGCGTACGACCGTCTCGGGACCCGGGACGCCGACGGCCAGGGTTCCGGAGGCCGGGTCGACGGGGGCCTCCTGGCCCGGCGGCACGGAGGCGCAGGGCGCGGTGCACTCGGTGAGGCCGTAGCCGTTGTGGAGGTAGGGGCCGAAGGCCGCGCGGAACTTCTCGACGAGGGCCGGGGGCAGCGGCGCGCCGCCGGAGGAGATCATCGCGAAGGAGTCGAAGTGGGCGCGGGTCACCGAGGGGTGGGCGGCGAGCGCCATGAAGGCGGTGGAGGGGCCGACGGTGTAGGCGGGCCGGTGCTCGGCGAAGGCGTCCAGGACCACCCCGGCCTCGAAGCGGTAGGCGAGCGCGAGCGTGCCCGCGTTGGCGATGCACGCGGCGACCTGCGCGACCATGCCGGTGATGTGGAAGAGCGGCGCCATCGCGAAGTAGCAGGCGCCTTCCGGTATCCCGGATCCGGTGCGCTGGCGCTCCGCGTTGTAGGTGATGTTGCCGTGGGTGTTCATGGCGCCCTTGGGGGTGCCGCTGGTGCCCGATGTGTAGCTGATCAGCGCCACGTCGGAGGGGGCGAGGGCGCGTCCGTCCGGGGCCGGGAGCCCCTGGCGCGCGACCGCGGTCAGGTCGTCGGCGTCGGCGGCGGCCGGGAGGCGCTCGAAGTCGAGGACCCGGCTGTCGTTGCGGGTCTGCAGGTCGAGCTGGCAGGCGGTGAGGACGACCCGGACCGGCGAGTCGGCCGCGGTGTCGCGCAGATACGTCTCCCAGGCGCGGTCCGAGCAGATCAGCGCGGTCACTCCGGCGTCCGCGAGGACGTGCCCGACCTCCGCCGACCGGTACATGGGGTTGACGGGGACGACGGTGGCGCCCGCTTTCCAGGCGCCGAGGAGCGCGAGGACGAAGTGCGGGGTGTTCTGCAGGAGGATCGCCACGCGGTCGCCGCGGGCGACGCCACGGGCGGCGAGGTGTCCGGCGACGGAGTCGCTGAGGGCGTCGGTCTCGCGGTAGCTCAGGCGCCCGTCGAAGTAGGCGAGGGCGGTGTGCTCGGGGGCCCGGGCGACGGCGTCGCGGAACGCGTCGGGCACGGAGGCGGCGGGGTGCACGGGGCCGCGCTGGACGTCGTTGAGCCGGGCCAACCAAGGCTTGGCCGCGTACGGGGACCCGGTGGGCGTGAGGTCGTTCACCGCTCGGTCTCCTCCCACTTCTGCTGGATGTGGTTCATGCCCTTCAGCCACTTGTCGGGGGTCTCGGCGCGGGCCTGGTAGTACGCGGCCACCTCGGGGTGCGGCAGGACCAGGAAGCGGTCCTGCGCCATGCCCGCGAAGAGCGCGGCCGCGACGTCGTCCGGCTCGATGGCGGTGGGCGTGAGCACGAGGTCGCCCGCGGTGCCGGTGGCGGCGAGCATGTCGGTGCGGACGCCCTGCGGGCAGATCGCGTGGACCTTGATGCCGCGGTGGCGGTACGTGAGGGAGAGCCACTCGGCGAAGGCGTACGCGCCGTGCTTGGTGACGCTGTAGGGCGCGGCGCCGATCATGGTGAGCAGACCGGCCGCGGAGACGGTGGAGACGAAGCGGCCGCTGCCGCGCTCCAGCCAGTCGGGGAGCAGTTCGTGGGCCGCCCGCACATGGGCCATCACGTTGACGTCCCAGGCGGCGGCCCAGACCTCCTCGGGCGCCGCCTCGCTGCCGCCGGAGCCGAGCCCGGCGTTGGCGCAGTACACGTCGACGGTGCCGCCGAGCGCCTCGCGGGCCTGCGGCACGATCGTGGACGCGTCGCCCGGCACGGCGATGCCGCCGATCTCGTCGGCGACGGTCTTCGCCTTGGCGCCGTCCAGGTCGTTGACGACGACGCGCGCCCCCTCGGCTGCGAAGCGGCGGGCCAGCGCGGCCCCGATGCCGCCCCCTCCGCCCGTGACGACGACTGCCTTGTTCTGGAGGGTTTCCACGATCGTTCTCCTTCGGCCCGCGGCTCGGCTTCGCTGGCAGACTAACCAGTCGGTATGTCGCGGCGAAAGGGGTGCGGACGGCCCGGGTTCGCTTCTTTTCGGCCTGGTCGGCACTAGCGTGCGGGGCCATGAACCTCTCCAGGCGAGGGCTGCTCGCCGCCACCGCGGGCACCGCCGTCGCCCCGCAGGGAGCCGGTGCGCGGCCGCTGCGCACCGGCTTCGAGCGCCTGGCCGCCGACGGCTACGCGCTCCTCGAAGGGCGGCGCGTCGGCGTCATCACCAATCCCACGGGGGTGACCCGCGACGCCCGCCACATCGTGGACGTCCTGCACGCCGACGAGCGGGTGGACGTGGTCGCCGTGTTCGGCCCCGAGCACGGCTTCCGCGGGACCGCGCAGGCGGGCGGCTCCGAGGGGCGGCACGACGACCCGGCGACCGGGCTGCCCGTCCACGACACGTACCGGAAGAGCGGCAAGGAGCTGGCGGACGTCTTCGCCCGCTCGGGCGCGGACACGCTCGTCTTCGACATCCAGGACGTGGGCGCCCGCTTCTACACGTACATCTGGACGCTGTACGACTGCATGGTGGCCGCGCGGCGGGCCGGGCGGCGCTTCGTGGTCCTCGACCGGCCGAATCCGGTGACCGGCAGGGAGGCGCACGGTCCTGTCCTGGGCCGGGGGTTCGCGAGCTTCGTGGGGCGCGAGCCGATCGCGCAGGCGCACGGGATGACGGTCGCGGAGCTCGCGCTGCTGTTCAACGGAGCGTTCCTGGCGCGCCCCGTCGAGCTGGAGACGGTGCTGATGCAGGGGTGGCGGCGCGGCGACTTCTTCGACGCCTCGGGGCTGCCGTGGGTGCCGCCCAGCCCGAACATGCCGACGCCCGACACCGCCCTCGTCTACGCGGGCACCTGTCTGTTCGAGGGCACGAACCTCTCGGAGGGGCGGGGCACCGCACGGCCCTTCGAGCTGCTCGGGGCCGCGGGCATCGACAGGCGGTGGGCGGCGGCCCTTGGCACACTCGGCCTGCCCGGCGTGCACTTCAGGGAGGCCTACTTCGCCCCCGCCTTCTCCAAGTTCCAGGGGAAGACCATCGGCGGCGTCCAGCTCCATGTGCACGACCGGGAGTCGTACGACCCGGTGCGCACCGGCATCGCGCTCCTGGTGACGGCCAGGAAGACCTGGAGCGGTTTCGCCTGGCGCCCCGACCACTGGATCGACAGGCTCACGGGGTCGGCGCTGGTGCGCACGATGGTCGACGCGGGCGCGGACACCGACGAGATCACGGGCGCCTGGCAGGACGACCTCACCCGCTTCCGTGCGGTGCGGCGCCGGTATCTGCGCTACTCCTAGGGCCTGGCGCTCACGCCCGGGTGCAGGAGTGCAGGATCCGCGCCAGCTCGCGCGGCTGGGAGAACATCGGCCAGTGCCCGGTGTCCATCTCGACGAGCCGCCAGTGCTCGCTCTTCAGCAGGTCGGCCACGTCGTCGTTCGGCTCCTCGCCGTCGAGCAGGCACTTGACGTACGTCGCGGGCAGTTCGCCGAGCGAGCGCTCCAGCACGGCGGGCTCCGTCAGGGTGGCGCCCGGGTGCGGTGTCGAGCCGCTCGCGATTCTGGCGACCTGCTCGCTGTCGAGGCCCTGCCCGTCGAAGTCGGCCGCGTTCAGGGGCGCCCAGTCGCCGCCGCCCTCCTCCAGTGCGGCCTCGAACACCGGCTGGCCCTGCCACCAGAGGGAAGCGAACGACTCCCCGTCGACCGGCACGTTGGCGTCGACGAACACGAGGTGGGCCAGCCGGTCGCCGATGCGCTCTGCGGCCTGGCCGACGGGGATGCCTGCGTAGCTGTGCCCGACGAGGACGACGTCACGCAGATCGAGGCGTTCGACCTCGTCGACGATGTCCCGCACGTGGGTCTGCTGACCGGCAGGGAGGTGCTGTTTGTCGGCGAGGCCGGAGAGCGTGAGGGGGTGGGCGCCGTGTCCGGCGGCCCGCAGATCTCGCGCCACGTCCTCCCATGCCCAAGAGCCGAGCCACGCGCCTGAAACGAGTATGAAATCCGCCATGGCGGAGAACGTACACGCTCCGGGCGTAATGGGGCAGACCCCACCGGTCATGAGGGTGCCTGCCGGATGGTGCGGGACCCGGCCCGCGCGGGACCGTGATCCCGGCAGACATCGGGCGGAACCGGGAGGCACGACATGGCACGGGTGACGCACCACGAGACCCCGCCCCCGCAGGCCACGGACCCGGTCGCGACGATCGAGCGGGCGGCCCACCCCCTGCGGTCCACCGATCCGCACGGCGGCACCGAGGACCTGCGGCCGCTGAGCGCGATGGTGGGCGACGCGACGGTGGCGGGCCTGGGCGAGGCGACCCACGGCTCTCACGAGTTCTTCACGATGAAGGAGCGGGTGTTCCGCCACCTCGTCGCGGAGCACGGGTTCAGCACCTTCTCCCAGGAGGTCAGCTGGACGACCGGACTGCGCTTCGACGCCCATGTCCGCGGGGGCAGCGGCGACACGCGGGAGCTGGTCCACCGCGAGCTGGCCAGGACGCCGTGGGACACGGACGAGTACGTCCATCTGCTGCGCTGGATGCGGGCGCACAACGAGCGGCACCCCGACCACGAGCTGCGCTTCATGGGCAACGACGTCAACTACCCCGAACAGGGAGTGGAGTTGTTCGACGGCGTGCGGGAGTACGTGCACGGCCACGAACCGGACCTGCTGCCGCGCATCACCGCACTCCACGCGCCACTGCGCCTCCTCACCGACGGCGACACGCACATGGGCCGCCCGCTCGCCGAGCGGAAGGACCTGGCGAAGAAGGCGGAAGAGGCGTACCGGCTGCTGAGGGAGCGTCAGCAGAACGTGCTGGACGGTGACTTCGAACTGGCTCTGCACCACACTCGGTCCATCGCGCAGACCGCCGTCATGTACGCCTTCCCCCTCGACACCATCGAGGGCAAGACGGCCGCCATGCTGCACCGCGACCGGATCATGGCCAGGAACACGGCGTGGTGGCACCGGTTCACGGGCGGCAAGGTGTTCCTCTCCGCCCACAACGCCCATGTCGCGTACGTGACCTACGACCCGCGCTATCCGAAGATGCAGGGCGCCTTCCTGCGCGACCGGCTGGGCGAGCGGTACGTGAGCATCGGATTCACCTTCTACCAGGGCTCGTTCATGGCGCAGGGCCCGGACGGCGAGGAGTGGAAGCCGGTCTCCCTGGGCCCGGCGACGCGCGGCATGAACGAGCACACCCTGGACAAGGTGGGCCTCGATGACTACTTCGTGGACATGCGCAAGCTGCCCGCGGCCACCAGGAAGTGGCTGAGCAGGGCGCGGGAGACCCGCAGCATCGGATCGGGGTGGCCCGACGGGCCGTACAAGCTCCGCCTCGCGCCGTCCCACGACATCCTCATCCACCTGCACGAGGTCACCGCGGCCCACCGCCAGTCTCAGTGACCGAGACCGGCCGTATCAACTATTGACTGCCCCCTACATCCACCACGAGAGTGCCGCTCGTGCACAGCGAAACGACAGCGACATCGAAACAGCAGGTCCGCGCCGCGGGCGGGGACCCGGCCGGGGACGGGGACGCGCACGGGGACGGCAGCACCGAGAGCATGCGCCGGGTGGCGGTGGCCTCCTTCATCGGGACGGCCATCGAGTTCTACGACTTCTACATCTACGGCACGGCCGCCGCCCTGGTCCTGAACGAGACGTTCTTCCCGACCCTCGACCCGGTCAACGCCACCCTCGCCTCGTTCTCCACCTACGCGGTGGCGTTCGCGGCCCGGCCCATCGGATCGGTGATCTTCGGGCACTTCGGCGACCGCGTGGGGCGCAAGTCCGTGCTGGTGGCCTCGCTGCTCCTGATGGGCCTCTCGACCGCCCTCGTCGGCCTCCTGCCCGGCTACGGCACATGGGGCATCTGGGCGCCCCTGCTGCTGATCCTGCTCCGCTTCCTCCAGGGCATCGGGCTCGGCGGCGAGTGGGGCGGCGCGGCGCTGCTCGCGGTGGAGCACGCGCCGAAGAAGAAGCGCGGGATGTACGCGGCGTTCCCCCAACTCGGCCCGTCCGTCGGGTTCTTCGCGGCGACGGGCGTCTTCTGGCTGCTGTCGGCCGGGCTCTCCGACGACGCGTTCCGCTCCTGGGGCTGGCGCGTGCCGTTCCTGCTCTCCTTCCTGCTGGTCGGCGTCGGCCTGTTCGTGCGGCTGCGGATCAGCGAGACACCGGTGTTCGCGAAGGTCATGGCGGCGCAGGAGGCGAGCAAGGTGCCCACGCTCGACGTGCTCCGCCGCCACCCGCGCGAACTGCTGCTCGGCGCGGGCGGCATGGTCGTCGCGTACGGCCTCTTCTACACCGCCACGACGTACTGCCTCTCCTACGCCACCGGCACCCTGCACATCTCGCGCAACACCATGCTCGGCCCCTCCCTGGTGGCCTGCCTCTTCCTCGCGGCCGGGACCTGGCTCGCCGCGACGCGCTCCGACGGCGCGGGACGCCGCAGGCTGGTCCTGGTGGGCTCGGCGCTCGCGGTGGTGTGGGGGCTCGTGCTCTTCCCGCTCCTGGACACCGAGCAGCCGGTGCTCGTCGCCCTTGCGATCGGCGGCGCGCTGTTCTGCATGGGGGTGGTGTACGGCCCGATGGGCGCCTATCTGCCCGAGCTGTTCGGGGCGAACGTGCGCTACTCGGGCGCCTCGCTCGCGTACAACCTGGGCGGTGTGCTCGGCGGCGCGGTCTCGCCGTTGGTGGCGACCCGGCTGCAGTCGGCTTTCGGTTCGTCGTCGGTGGGCTGGTACGTGAGCGCGATGGCGGTCGTGTCACTGAGTTGCGTCCTCGCGCTGCCGGAGACACGGGATCGGGAACTCACATGAACCGCGTCCGAATTCCGCGAAATACGCGAAATACCCGCGACGCAAGGCGCACCGACCGAATTTCTCCACACGTCTAGACCACTTTCGACACCTACTCGCGGACGCCGTCGTGTAATTGCGGGGAGCGGAATTCAGCGGCTGAGCCACCAGCGTTCGTTGTCCTTGGACAACGCCTCCCACAAGAGGTTCAACGGGTGCCCGGGACCGCACGAGGCGCGGTCCCCGCGCCGTGTGAACACCCCCACGAGCACCTCGGTCCGCGGCCCGACGTCCCCGATGATGTCGAGCCGCCGCAGACCCCCCGCCTCGGGGAGGCCGCCGTTCTCGGCCGCCTCCCCGATGCCCCGCGTGACCAGCATCGCCCCGCTGACCACGCCCGAGCGCAGCAGCTCGAAGCCGTAGTGCGCGGCCTCTATCTCGGCGGCCACGGACAGGTGCTGGCGGTAGTCGGGGCCGTACCAGGCGGTGAGGAAGCGGGCGATGAGGCCGCCCGCCGAGACCACCAGGGGCAGGCCCGGCAGGGTGCCCGCGGTGACGGACGGGCCCGGCAGGCGCTCCTCGGGCAGGTTCGTGAGCAGCGAGAGGCCGCTGCGGCGCCACTCGATGATCTCGTAGGGGTCGAGCTCGGCCTCCTGCCCCTCGGTCACCACGATGCTGCCGCAGACCAGGTCCAACTCCTTGGCCTGCAGCTTGGCGAAGAGGTCGCCGGTGCGGACGTGGGTGACCTTGAGGTCGACGCCTCTTCGTTCGTACGCCTCGCTGACGCGCTCCACGGCGTCGAGGAGGAACCCCAGCGTGTAGCGGGTCGAGCCCACGGAGAGGGTTCTGCCGAGCCGCCGTCTGGCGTCGTGGATGCCCTCCGTCCACTGGTCGAGGGTGCGGCGCGCGAGTTCGACCAGGGCCTCTCCGGTGGGGGTGAACAGGACGTCCTTGCCGCGTCCGCGCTTGAGGACGAGCGCCTCCCCGCACAGCGTCCCGAACGTGCGGTTCATCGTGTCCAGTTGCTTCTGCACGCTGGACTGTTCGCGCCCGAGCCGGCGGGCCGCGGCGAGTGCGGTGCCGCTCTCGTGCACCGCGAGCAGCGTGCGCAACTGGTCCATCGTGGTGTCAAGGAGATCCGTGGGGTACTGCTGCGGACCTGATAATTCCATGTGCGAGTTCTCGCTCTCCGGCTCCCTCTTCTTTTACGGCCATGCAGCATAACCACAGCGGGAAACTGATCCGGAGTTCAGCGCAAATTATCTGGGGATTTCTTCCAGAAAATGCTGGATGCGTTCCCGGTACCCGTGGAATGGTCGGATCAATCCCGCTCGTTCAATCATCTCTGCAAGGAGAGTTACGCTCGTGAGCCATTACCAGGCCGCCCCCGCGCCCGTCGCACCGCACGGTGCGGGCGCACCCCCCTCGAGGCGCGCGGCCAAGCGACCCGGCACCCTCGCCGCCCTGTTCTGGACGTCGGTCGTCTCGGCGGTCACCGCCGCGATCGGCGCGGTGCTCGTCTTCGCCGGTGGCGAGGACATGGCCGAGGAGAACATCAACGACGTCATCGCGGAGCACCCGGACGTCGTGGGCCTGCCTTCGGGGACGACCGCGGCCGACATCAAGGCCCTGAGCGGCCCGATGTGGGACGAACTGATCAGTGACCGGGCGGGCACCCTCTCGGCCCGTGCCGGGTTCGCCGTCTTCACCGCGGTCTGTGTGCTCGTCTTCGCCCTCGTCGCCCGCAAGGGCGCGGCGGTCTGGTCGCGCGTCCTGCTCACCATTTCGGCCGTCGTCGCCCTGTTCCCGCACTTCCTCATCCTCGGTGACTACGAGCCGGATTCCGTGGTCGCGCTGAGCTTCGCCGCGCTGCTCACCGCGGTCGCGGTCGTCGTGCTGTGCTGGCTGCCGCCCGTGAACCGCTGGGCCAGGGAGCGCAGGGCCTAGGACCCCGCACGGAGGCGGCAGCATGCCGAACTGCCGGACCGGTCCCCCACGGGGGTGGGAACCGGCTCCGGCAGATCGTGCGCGAGATCTGGCCAGGTGGCCCGGGCGGCAGGACCATACCGGCGTGGAGCCCTACTGGGAATTGACCTTCGACGCCGACGGCGACGTCGACACCGCGCAGCGCGCGCAGCTGCTGTCCGGCGCGGAACGTGCACGCGTCACCGATCTGCTGGTCTTCGCGCACGGCTGGAACAACGAGAAGAAGGACGCCCGGAAGCTGTACGGGCGTTTCTTCGCACCCTGCCAGGACCTCGCCGGGGCGGGGGTGCGCCTCGGCTACGTCGGGGTGCTGTGGCCCGCCATCCGCTTCCCCGACGAGTCGATCCCCGACTTCGACCCGTCGGCGGCACCCGTCGCCGCGACGCCGCCGGGCGAGCCCGTGCTCGACGCGGCCACCCGGCAGGTGCTCGGCCGCGCCTTCCCCGACCACACGGCGACCCTCGACCGGATCGCCGAACTGCTCGCCGAGCGCTCCGAAGTGCCGTCCCAGATATACGAGTTCGGGCGGCAGGTACGCGAGCTGGTCTCCCTGCGCGAGTCCCATCCCGCCCGGCACTTCGGCCAGGACACCGGGGCGGGCGAGCCCGCCATGCTCACCGACGACGCGGTCAAGGTCTGCGAGGTGTTCGCCGCCGCACGCGCGGACACCGGGCAGCCCCTCCTCCTGGGCGACCTGCGCCGCAGGCTGTGGGACGGCGCGTACGAACTGCTGCGCCAAGGCACGTACTACGCGATGAAGCGGCGGGCGGGCGCGGTCGGCCAGTTGGGGCTCGGCCCGGCGATCGGTCTGCTCGCCGCCGACGTGCCGCGGATCAGGGTGCACCTCATCGGGCACAGCTTCGGCGGCAGGCTCGTCTCGTACGCGCTGCGCGGGATGCCCGCCGACGTGCGCGCGGTGAAGTCGGTGACGCTCCTGCAAGGCGCCTTCTCGCACTACACGTTCGCCGAGCGGCTGCCCCACGACACATCACGGGGCGGGGCCCTGCACGGGATGCAGAACCGGATCGACGGACCCCTCGTCGCCTGCTACTCGCACTTCGACGACGCCCTCGGCAAGCTGTACCCCCTCGCGTCGAAGCTGGCCGGGGACTCCTCCAGCTTCCTGAACCTGTGGGAGCGGTGGGGCGCCATCGGCTACAACGGCGTCCGGGCCGTGGACGGCACCAAGCGCATCAAGCTCGGCGAGAAGGTGCCCGCCAAGGGGTGCGTGAGCATCGACGCTGCGTCGGTGGTGCGCCGCGGCGGTCCGCCCTCCGGCGCGCACAGCGACGTGTGCCACGAGGAGCTGGCACGCGTCGTGTTCGCCGCAGGGCGGATCGCTTCCGGCTGAGCGACTGCCGGACCATGTGGGGGCCGGACTAGTCGCGGTGCCGGGGGAACTCGACGACCTGCTGGTACGTCGGGCGGTTCTGCCACTGGATCGGCTTGTGCGTGATGCCGCCCAGCGCCCGGTGGATGACGGAGTCCGCGCACCACTGGTCGCCCGCCTTGCAGGAGTCGTCACCGGGATAGACCTCGGTGGCGGGCTTGGCGGCGGCCTGCCCGAGGGTGGCGAGCAGGGCGTCGCGGCAGGCGTCGAGCTTGCCGCCGCCGCAGTAGGTGTCGGCGAGCTCGCCCTTCACCGGTTCTCCGAGGACCTTGCGCAGGTCCTTGTCGGCGTAGCCCCACCAGCCGTACTGGAAGGCCGATCCGGCGTGCGCCCCGGTGGGGCCGTGCCCGGCCGACGGCGCCTCGTCGGTGGCGAGCTGCGAGGTGAGGGCCTCGTACAGCTCCTTGCCGAGGCCCGGCTTGAACTCGGCCTCGACGAGCAGCGGCCACCAGGCGTCCATGATGCGCACGGCGTCGGGGTGGGCGTACGTCTTGGAGTCCGCCGCCGTCTGGTTACGCTGCGCGCCCGCCTTGCGCCAGGCCTCCAGCTGCTGGACGGCCTTGGCCTGTTGCGGGTCGGTGACCGGCTTGCTGCGCAGCACCTTCAGGAGCTCGGGCAGCACCTGTTCGCCGCGCAGGTCGGTGACGGCCGCCTCGGACATGGCCTGCGTGAGCGAGGCGCGGGTGACGCCGCCCTCCTCGGTGAGCTTCTTGACCCGGCCGTCGAGCAGGTCGCCGCGGTGCACGGCGCTCACACCGAACCCGGCCGTGCTGAAGTCGTCGGCCTGCTTGTTGTTCCAGGAGATGTAGTAGTCCTGGTTGACGGACTGCGGGTGTTCGGCGGGCGGTGTCTGCGCCGAGGTGTTGTCCGCCGGGTCGAAGTCCCGCCATTCGTAAGCCTGTTGGGCCTTGACCGGCAGGGCGGGGTCGATGCTTTCGGCGCGCTCCGGGTTGGCTCCGCTGTTGTAGTACGCGATGTCGCGCGAGTCGGCGTAGAACCAGTTGAAGGCGTAGCTGATGTGCTGCGCCGCCTTCTTGAACGTCGCGGAGTCCTTGACGTACGAGGGGTCGTTGAGCATCTGGAAGCCGATGATGGAGTCGGCCTCGTGGCGGTAGGTGGAGCGCAGCGAGACGTACGCGACGGGCTTGCCCTCGACGCTCGCGCGGTGCGTGACGATGCCGTACTTCGTGCGGAAGACCTGCATGCGGTAGGAGCCCGCGGCCGTGGAGTCGGCGAGCGTCGGCTTCCAGGCGTTCTTGCGCTCCATCTTCTCCATGGGCGTGCAGGTGCCGCGGTAGAGGTAGCCGGTCGACTGCTTGGTGGGGGCGCCTCCGCCCGGCTCGCAGAGCTCGACGGCGTACGTGTCGGTGATGTCCTGTCCCGCGGACGTGGCCGACCAGGCGTAGTCCTGGCCGCGCCCCAGCTGGACGTACATGCCGACGCCCGCGAAGGAGACGCCGCGCGAGCTGATGCCGGGCCCCTGGAGCTCCTGCTGCATGAGGAGCTGGGGTGCGAAGTAGCCGGTCTGCGGGCCGAAGACGGCGACGGGGTTGCCGCTGGCCGTGTGCTTGCCGGAGACGAGCAGGGCGTTGGACATGCCCTTCTTGTGGCCGTCGGCCTTGAACAGGTCCGACGGCAGCACGCCCTTGTCGTACATGCCCTGCAGCGGCTTGAGCTTCTTCGGCGCCTGCACCGGGTCCTTGGCACCCGTCCTGGCGCCGCCCTCGCGGTCGTAGACGAGCTGCTCGCGCTCGACCGAGCCCGGGTCGGGCAGCGCGGTGCCGCGCGCCTTCTCGGGCTTGCCCGCGTACGGGAAGCTCGTGCCGTCGTGGATGGTCTGGACGGCCTCGGGGTCGTTGCGGGCGCGGAAGGACTCCCAGACCTCCGTGCCCTTCTCGACGCCGTACTTCTTCTGGGACTCCAGGAGGGAGAGGGCGGACTCGACCTCTCCGCCGCCGCCGTTGCCGAAGAGACCGCCGACCACGGAGGCCAGGGCGATCATGTCGGTGATCTTGAAGGGTTCGATCTCGCCGACGTTGGTGATCGCGTCGATCTTGCCGGTCAGGACGTACTCACCGGGGAAGTAGCGGCCGTCCTTCGACTTCGTGCGGTAGGCGTTGAGGCCGTCGATGTAGGCCTGCGCGTCCTCCATGGCCTGCTTGCCGCGCTCGCCCTGGGTCGACCTGATGTAGTCGACCTGCTTCTCCAGGTCCTGCTCGGTGTACGGGGCCTGCGGCCAGAACTGCTGCTCCAGGCCCTGGTTGGCGAGCGCGCCGCCCGCGAACGAGGTGAGCTGGCCGCGCCCGATGTGCCGGAAGAGGTCGATGAGCCAGAGCCGGTCCTGCCCGGCGGCGAAGCCCGCGCCGAACTCGGTGCCGTAGCGCGTGGTGCCCTTGATGTGCGGGACGCCGTACTTCTTGTCCCGGGTGATCGACACGTCGTCGCGCGGCTTGGTGACGGAGGCCACCTGGTCGCCGGGCACCCCGAAGGAGGCGTCGTTGAAGAAGTCGGTGAGCTTGTCGTCGGTGAGCGACGGATAGCCGGAGGACAGTGCGCTGTACGGGCCCAACTGGTCGTCGGCATGGGCGGGTTGGGTGCCGAGGACCCGGTGGGCGAGGATCTCGGCGAGCGTGGCGTTGCCGCTGGCGCCGGGCGGCAGGACGTCGGCGCACTGCTTCCCGCAGTAGTCGGTGACCTCGGCGGACCGCTCGGTGGCGGCGGGCTCCCGCGGGGCGGCCGCCGCGCCCGGCAGGGGTGCGAGCAGCGAGGCGCCGAGCGCGAGCGCCGCTCCCGCTGTGAGAGTTCTGAGTCTGACGGTGCGTCGTCGCATGGGTGCTCCTCCGGGTGCTGCGGAAGACCGATGCGGCGGAGGCTACTGGCGGGTTGGCGAACTCGAAAGATGAACAAGCGTCGCCTTTTCCGAATCACCACAACGCGCCCCCCATGCGCCCGCATCAGCGCAGCTCAAGCGGGCAGGCGAAAAACGGTCGCGCGATGAGGGAGCCGAATCGCGTGTCGATACGTCTACTCGGCGACGTCGTATCGAACTCGATGGAATCGACTCGACATCGACGCCGGCGAATGCGGAACACGGGTACCAGTACGGAAGTACGTGTGACGGAGGTGCAGGGCGATGGCCGGATTCCGGAGTCTCGCGAGACAGGTGCGTGATCCGAAGAGCGATCTGGCACTGCGGCGGTACTCGCTGCGCAAGTGCCTGGAGAGGTTCGCCCCCTACGGTCACCGGGCGACCTGGGACCATCTGTGCGCCCGGGCGGGGTTCGCGCCCGAGGACAGGTCTCCGGACCCGATGCGGCTGGTGGCGGCGCTGAACGAACTGGAAGCCGCACGGGCGGTCTGGCTCTCCTACGAAGCGGACTTCGCGGAGCGCCGCCGCAAGGAGAAGCACGACGGGCTCAGGCGCCCCGGCAGCGTCGACGACTGGCACCGCTGCACCTGGGGCGGGTTCGGGGTCGCCTGGTGCGACGACCCCGACATCCACCCGCACGAGCCCCTCGCCGAGGTCCTGAGCCGCCTCATCGCGGCGCTGGAGCGGGCGCCGGGCGCGACCTGCCCCGTCTGTGCGGACACCGCCCTCACCTGGAAGCACGGCCTGGCGCACGAGCCGTCGGCGGGGGCGGTCTGCACGGGCTGCGGCATCGTCGTGCCCGGTCCCGTCCTCACCACCGACGCGGTGGCGCGGGCCCGCACGAGGCGGCTGCGCCCCCTGGTGTCGGCGTGAGGAGCGCCCCGGTCAGGGCGTGACCACGTCCGTGTGGATGGCCAGCTTGAACTGGGCGTGCATCAGCGGCGTGGCGAGCTTCACGTCTCCCGCGCCGCGTGCCGAGACCTTCAGGCCCAGGGGCGTCCCCGGGTGCACGAACATCTGCCAGAGGTAGGTCCTGTACTGCCCTCCCCTGGTCGGTGCGGAGTCGGTCGTCGCGGTCGAGTCGTACCCCGTGCCCGCGTTCAGCGGGTCGCGGACGTAGCGCGAGCGGTACTCGACCGCCTTCGTGTCCGGCTCCCAGAAGACCATCGCGGAGAGCAGGCCCCAGCCTTCGTGGCTGGGCCATATCAGCCCCGAGCGGGCGTCCGGGTACTCCGACGGGCTGGTGAGGCCCTTCGCCGGGTCGTGCATGTGCCACGGGTCATGGGACTCAGCACCCGCGCCGTACGGAAAGCGCACCAGGTGGTAGCCGTCACTGTCGTACTTGACGGTCTGCTTCCCGTGGCGTGCGGCGTCCCACAGCAATGAGCAAATGGCGACGGACATCGACTCTCCCCCGTTCTGTGTCGACGTGCTGGATGCGTACTTCCTTACGTAGAACACACGTTGGTACTCCGCGCCCGGTTGCGGCCAGACGTAGCACAGGGAAATTCCGGTGGTCATGCCGTTTTGCCGCGCGGCAGAGTGACCGTCGACGTACACCGGAAGCCCCTGAGGAGAACCGAGCCATGTCGACGCTGCGCGTCACCGCCGAAGTGCTGACCATCCACGAGCACCCGGGCGCCGACGCCCTCGAACTGGCCCAGGTGGGCCTGTACCGCGCGGTCGTCGCCAAGGGCGTCTACCGCACCGGCGAGAGCGCGGTGTACATACCCGAGCAGTCGGTGCTGCCCGCCGGGCTCATCGAGGAGCTGGGGCTCACGGGACGCCTCGCGGGCGGCAACAGCGACCGGGTCAAGGCAGTGCGGCTGCGCGGCGAGCTGTCGCAGGGCATCGTGTGCCGCCCGGCGGCGCTCGCGGACGTCGACCTGGCGGGGGCCGCGGCCGACGGCACGGACTTCGCGGAGCTGCTCGGCGTCACCAAGTGGGTGCCGCCGATCCCGCCGACGATGAGCGGTGACGTGGAGGCGGCGCCCGACCTGCTGCCCTGGGTCGACATCGAGAACATCCAGCGCTATCCGAACGTCTTCGCGCCCGGCGAGCCGGTCGTCCTGACCGAGAAGCTGCATGGCTCCGCCTGCCTCATGACGTACGTGGCGGAGAGCGGCCGCGTCCATGTCTCGTCGAAGGGGTTCGGGGCCAAGTCCCTGGCCCTCCAGGAGGACCCGCGCAACCTGTACTGGAGGGCGGTGCACGGGCACGGCGTCGTGGCTGCCGCGGCCGAGCTCGCGGAGCGGCTCGGGGCACGCCGGGTCGGCATCTTCGGCGAGGTGTACGGCGACGGGGTGCAGGACCTGACGTACGGCGCGGACGGCCGCAGGGACACGCTCGGGTACGCGGTCTTCGACATCAGCGCGGACATCGACGGGCAGGTGCGGTGGTTCGACCCGGCGGAGCTGCTCGACGGTGAACTGCCGCTGGTACCGCGGCTGTACGAGGGGCCTTACGACGCCGACCGCGTCCTGGGCCTCGCGACGGGCCGCGAGTCGGTGTCGGGACGGGACCTGCACCTTCGCGAGGGTGTGGTGATCCGGCCCGCCGTGGAGCGGTACAGCCGGGTGACGGGCGGACGGGCCATCGCGAAGGCGGTCAGCCCGGCGTACCTGACGCGCAAGGGCGGCACGGAGTACGAGTGAGCCGCGGGCGGGCGGTGACGACGGGGGGCGTCACCGCCGGGGCTTGCGGTCCACCAGGAGCCGGGAACCGCTGTGCCGCTCACCGAAGACGTCGTCGGGGTTGGAGAGCACACAGGTGTCCAGGGACAGACAGCCGCAGCCGATGCAGTCCGTGAGGTGGTCGCGGAGCCTGCCCAGCTGCTTGATGCGCTTGTCCAGCTCCGAGCGCCAGCCCTCGGAGAGCCGCGCCCAGTCCTCGCGGGTGGGCGTGCGCTCCTCGGGGAGCGAGTCGAGGGCCTCGCGGATCGTGGTGAGCGGGATGCCCACGCGCTGGGAGGCGCGGATGAAGGCGACCCGGCGGAGCGTGTCCCGGTGGTAGCGGCGCTGGTTGCCGGAGGTGCGGCGGCTGGTGATGAGGCCCTTGGACTCGTAGAAGTGCAGGGCGGAAACGGCGACGCCGCTGCGGTCGGCCAGCTGGCCGACCGTGAGTTCGTGGACCTTCTCCGGTATCTGGGGCACGCCTCAAACCTACTGGCTGGTCCGTTGACACGCGTCGGCACACACCCCATGCTGAGCAAGCGCTTAGTCTGCGTACGTTTCTCCGTACGCTTCTGCATACGTCTAGGAGGCCAGGGACATGGCGGAGCCGAGGATCTTCACGTCGCCCGAGGAACTGCGCGCCGGTGTCGGCGAGCAGCTCGGACCCAGCGACTGGCTGGAGATCGACCAGAAGCGGATCGACCTCTTCGCCGAGGCCACCGGCGATCACCAGTGGATCCACGTGGACGCGGAGAAGGCGGCGCAGGGCCCCTTCGGGACGACCATCGCGCACGGCTATCTGACGCTGTCGCTGCTCCCCGTCCTGGTGCCGCAGACGATGCGCGTCGAGGGCATGAAGATGGGCCTCAACTACGGCACCGAGAAGGTCCGCTTCCCCTCCCCCGTGCCGGTCGGCTCGCGGCTGCGCGCGACCGCCGTGCTCACGGACGTGACGCCGACCAAGGACGGCGGCGTCCAGGTGACGGCCAAGGTCACCGTGGAGCGCGAGGGCGGCGACAAGCCCGCGTGCGTGGCGGAGTCGGTGTCGCGCTACTACTTCTGAGGCTCCGGGCTGCTTCCGAGATTCCGGGGCCGCGCGCCCACCATCCGCAGGACGAGGTCGGCGTAGAGCGTGCCGACCTCGTCGGGCGTCCGGTGTCCCGCCGCGTTGAACCAGCGGGCCACGTCGATGCAGAGCGACAGCACGGCGAGCGTGGTGCCCGGCACGTCCGGGACGTCGAACTCCCCCGTCCGCACCCCGTCGTTGATGATGTCCCGCACGGCCGCGTCCGACTTGCGGCGCAGCGCGACGATCTCCGTGCGGTGCTCGTCGCCGAGCGCGTCCAGCTCGTACTGCACGACGCGGGCGGTCATGTGGTGGGCGGCGTGCCAGCCGACGAAGGAGCGCACGGCCGCCTCAAGCCGCTCGGCGGGGCCGCCCTCGCCGTCCGCGGCGGTCCGCAGGATGGTCAGGGCCTTGTCGTGGCCGATCCGGCTGATGCGGTGGAGCAGCTCTTCCTTCGTCTTGTAGTGGATGTAGAGCGCGGCGGGGCTCATGCCTGCGCGGCCCGCGATGTCCCGGGTCGTCGTCGCGTGATAGCCGCGCTCGGCGAAGGCCTCGACGGCGGCGACCAGCAGCCGCCTGGCCGCGTCGGGGCTGACCTCGCCCCACGGCTGCTCCTCGCCGGGCATCTCCTCCGCCGTTCCCATGTCCACTCCTTCAGCGTTCCGGAGGGACACCATACCCCTGACGGTGAGCAAGCGCTTAGCGCTCCGGTCAGGGCTTGGCGAACGGGTCGTGCTCGGCGAGCAGCTTGTCGACGCGGGCCTGGTCGACCCTGCTGACGATCTGCACCACCTCCTGCCGGTCCCTGATCACCTTGGCGAGGGTGAACGCGGAGGTCGTCAGATAGAGCACCGCGATGGCGAGGAAGCCCCGCACCCAGGCCGAGGCGTCCAGATAGCCGATGCCGACGGCGACGGCACCGATGGAGACGGCGAAGGAAGCCACGGCCTGGCCGTAGAAGGCGTTGGTGGTCTGCTGCTTGACGGGCGGCTCAGTCATGGACACAGCTTCGGCGAGGGAGGGCCCGCGCCATATCCGCTCAGGTACTCAGGTGCGTACTCAGTGCCGCCGCTCCAGGCGCTCAGAAGGCCGAAATCCCCGTCAGCGCACGGCCGATGACGAGCTTCTGTATCTGGCTCGTGCCTTCGTAGAGGGTCATCACGCGGGCGTCGCGCAGCAGTTTGCCCGCCGGGTACTCGTCGATGTAGCCGTAACCGCCGAAGACCTGAAGGGCGTTGTTGGCGGCGCGCACGGCGGCCTCGGAGGCGAACAGCTTGGCCTTGGAGGACTCCGTGGCGAAGGGCTGCCCCCGGTCGATGAGGTCGGCGACCCGCCAGGTCAGCAGGCGCGCCGCGTCCACGTCGACCGCGATGTCGCTGAGCAGTTCCTGCACCAGCTGGTGGTGGGCGATGGTCTTCCCGAACTGCTCGCGCTCGGTGGCGTACCGCACCGCGGCGTCCAGGGCGGCCTGCGCGATGCCGACACAGCCCGCCGCCACCGACATGCGCCCCTTCGCGAGGGCCGACATGGCCACGGAGAAGCCCTTGCCCTCGGGCGCCATCATGGCCGACGCCGGGACGCGCACGTCCTCCAGGACGAGTTCGGCGGTGGCCTGGCCGCGCAGGCCGAGCTTGCCGTGCAGGGTGCGGCGGGTGAGGCCGGGGGTGTCGGTGGGGACCAGGAAGGCGGAGACGCCCTTGTGGCCCGGGGCGTCACCGGTGCGGGCGAAGAGGAGCACGACGTCGGCCCAGGTGCCGTTCGTGATGAACATCTTGGTGCCGTTGACGACGTACGAGTCGCCGTCGCGCACGGCCCTCGTGGTGAGGTTGCCCGCGTCGGAGCCGGTGCCCGGTTCGGTGAGCCCGAAGCACCCGACGTACTCGCCGGAGGTGAGCCCCGGCAGCCACTGCTGCTTCTGCTCCTCGCTGCCCCAGGACGCGATGGTCTTGGCGACCAGCCCGAGCGAGACGGAGACGATGCCGCGCACGGAGGAGTCCCCGCGCCCGAGCTCCTCGGTCACCAGGCAGTACGCGAGGTGGTCACCGCCCGAACCGCCGTACTCCTCGTCGATGGTGAGCCCCAGGAAGCCGACCTCGCCGAGCTTCTTCACCAGGGCGCGGTCGACGCTCTCCGCCCGGTCCCACTCGATGACGTGCGGAGCGATCTCGCGCGCGACGAAGTCCTCGGCCAGCGCCCGGACGGCGGTCTGCTCGTCGCTGAGCTCCAGGTTCATCGTGGGCACCTCTCCGGTCGGGAACGTGACGTCTAGTTTTAAATTAGCACTGCTAGTTTGTTGCGGCAGCCCTACTATGTGCCGCATGGCCCGACCGCGCAAGCCCCTCCTCAGCCGAGAACGCATCGTCGGGACGGCGCGCGCACTCGTGGACTCCGAGGGGCTCGCGGCCGTCTCGACCCGGCGCCTCGCCGCCGAGCTCGGGGTCAGCGGGCCCTCCCTCTACAACCACTTCCGCACCAAGGACCAGATCCTCGAAGCCGTCGCGGACTCGGTGAGCGCACAGGTCGACCTGTCGATGTTCGAGGCCGCCGACGCACGGGACTGGCGTACGGCGCTGCACGACTGGGCGGTCTCCTACCGGGCGGCCCTCACCCTGCACCCGAACATCGTGCCGGTCCTCGCGCGCGGCCCCGGGCGCAGGCCCGCCGGACTGCGGCTCGCGGACGCGGTGTTCGGGGCGATGGTCGACGCGGGCTGGCCCGCCGCGCAGGCCACGTCGATCGGCGCGCTGATGCGGTACTTCATCATGGGCTCGGCGCTCGGCTCGTTCGCCGGGGGCTTCGTGGACGACGAGGCGGCCTACGACCCCGCCGACTATCCGCACCTCGGCCAGGCCCATCTGCTCGCCGACCGGCAGCAGGTCATCGACGAGCGCGCCTTCGAGGTGGGCCTGCAGGCGCTGCTCGACGGGCTTGCGCTGCAGTACGAACAGGTGACGGCGCGCGCCTGACGGTTCGGCGCACGCCGAACCGTTCCTGTCGCATGCTGGAAGCATGAAGCCGGGCCCCACGAAGAACGCCACCGCGACCAACCCAGCTCCCGCCGCAGCCCCCGCCCCCGCCGCCCTCGCCTCCCTCGCCGCACTCTTCGCCGACGAGACGCGGGCGACCTGCCTGCTCGCGCTGCTCGACGGGCGGGCCTGGACGGCCGGTGAGCTGGCCCGGCACGCGGGCGTCGCGCCCTCGACCGTCAGCGAGCACCTGGGCCGTCTCGTCGCGGGCGGCCTGCTCGCCGAGGCCCGCCAGGGCAGGCACCGCTATGTGCGGCTGGCCGACGCACGGGTCGCCCAGCTCGTCGAGGACCTCGCCGCCCACGCGGCGCCCGGGGCCGGGGTGCGGCCCCGCACCCTGCGCGAGGCGGGCGCCGCCGGTGCGATGGCGCGGGGCCGCACCTGTTACGACCACTTGGCGGGGCGGCTCGGGATCACGATCACCGGGGCGATGACGGAGCGGGGGCTGCTGCGGCAGGACACCGGGTTCGCCCTGACCGACCAAGGGGTGGCCTGGTTCGGGGAGTTGGGGATCGAGCTCGCACGCGGCGGGCGCCGTCCGCTGGCCCGGTCCTGCGTGGACTGGACGGAGCGCAGGCCGCACCTCGCCGGGGTCGCGGGGGCGGCGCTGTGCGGGCACGCGCTGACCGCGGGCTGGTGCGAGCGGATCGGCTCGGAGCGCGCCGTGCGGGTCACGCGGACGGGGGCGCGGGCCTTCGTCACGCACCTCGGCATCGACACCCTCTGAGCCTTCAGCACCTTCAGCACCTTCCGACCGGGCGCCAGGCCCGCTCACTCCGTGACGATGCGCTCCACCGCCGCCGCGACGAGGGCATCGCGCTCGGCGTCCGAGAGGAAGTCGGGCAGCGTGAGCTGTTCGACGATGAGCCAGTTGAAGGCCAGGTACAGGAGCTTGACGGCCGTGGCGTCGCCCGGCAGCCCCGAGGCCTCGTGGTACGAGAGGTTGGCGGCCAGGTCGGCCCGGACGCGCTCGGTGAGGACGGCGCGCAGCTCCGGGCGCCGGGTGGCCTCAAGGCGCAGTTCGAGCAGTGCCAGATAGCCCGTACGGAACCCGCTGACGCGGCCGACGACCTCGCGCATCAGCTCGACGTAGGTCTCCTTGTCCGGCTTGGCGGCGCGCTGCCGCTCGACCTCCGCCGCGTCGGGCGTCAGCCGTTCGTAGACCCGGGCGCCCGCCTGGGTGAGCAGGTCGTCGCGGCTGCTGAAGTAGTTGGACGCCGTCCCCGTGGGCACCCCCGCCTCGGTGTCGACCGCCCGGAAGGTCAGCCCACGGGCGCCCTCCTTGGCCAGCACCTCGATGGCGCCGTCGACCAGGGCCGC
This sequence comes from Streptomyces sp. NPDC004732, assembly GCF_040609235.1. Taxonomy (NCBI): domain Bacteria; kingdom Bacillati; phylum Actinomycetota; class Actinomycetes; order Kitasatosporales; family Streptomycetaceae; genus Streptomyces; species Streptomyces sp. NPDC004732. The sequence continues at coordinate 157,194 of NZ_JBEXJR010000006.1, read as the reverse complement.
CCGCCGACCGTCATTCCTGCGCACCATTGACACCACTCCATCCGCAGTACTATGTTCCGACCACTACAGCAAGAGTACTACAGGGGGAGTAACCAGATGCGCAAGCTCGTGTACTACATCGGCGCCTCCGTCGACGGATACATCGCGGGCCCGAAGGGCGAGTACGACTTCTACCCGGTGGGCGACCCGGACCAGGCCGCCGAGTATGCCGCCCGGGTCAACGCCCGCTACCCCGAGACCGTCCCCACCGCCCTGCGCCCGCACGTCGGCCTGGCGGACGCCGCCAATCTCCGCTTCGACACGGTCCTGATGGGTCACAACACCTACCGGCAGGCACTGGCCCACGGCACCCCGAGTCCGTACGCGCACCTGCGCCAGTTCGTACTGTCGGACTCGCTCGCCGACTCCCCCGACCCGGCGGTGACCGTGGCGGGCGGCGACCCGCTCGCGCTGGTCCGCGACCTCAAGCGGCAGCAGGGGCAGGACATCTGGCTGTGCGGCGGCGGCCGGGTCGCGGCCGCGCTGCTGCCCGAGCTCGACGAGCTCGTCATCAAGAGCTACCCCGTGGTCGCGGGGGCCGGAATCCCGGTCTTCGACGGGCGGTTCGACCCCACGCGGTTCCGCGTGAAGGACCGCGAGTCGTTCGACAACGACGTCCTGATGACGTGGTTCGAGGCGGTTCGGTAGATGTAGTCTGCATCCGTCCTGCCGCCCGCCCGGACGGACGAAACAGGGACGTAGCACGGGAGTGGCCGTGGGGCACGCAGTGGACGCGTTGGACGCCGGGGGCTCGACCGGAGGCCGCGGAGGCTCGACGGGAGGACCGGAGGGCTCAACCGGGCGCGGAGGGCGGGCAGTCGGGCTGCGCCGCGCCCGGCTCTTCGTGGCGCAGGTGCTGCGCGGCCAGGCCCAGGTCACCTTCCTGCCGAGCGCCGCCGCGGGCGCCGTCTTCAGCGTGGCGCTCTTCGCGGCGGGCTGGGAGTACGGGGTCTACGGACTGGTCGGCACCGCCGTGGGCACGGCCACGGCACGGCTCCTCGGCGTGGAGCGCGCACGCGTCTCGCCCGGCCTCGAAGGCTTCAACGCCTGTCTGACGGCGCTCTGTTTCGCGGTCTTCCTGGGCGCGGACCATGTGTCGACGGCGCTGGTCACGGTCGCGGGCTGCGTGGTCGTCACGGTCGTGACGGCGGCCGTGGTCCGGCTGCTCGGCGTCTGGGGCCTGCCCTCGCTCACCCTCCCGTACTGTCTGCTCGCCACCGCGGTGACCATCGCCGCGCCCGGCTTCGGACGGCTCTGGCACACCGGTCAGGGGCGGGCCGCGCTCCCCCTGCCCGCGTCGGGCACGACAACGGTCGAACCGGCCGAGCTCGCACGGGGGTTCTTCGCGGGCTTCGCCCAGATCTTCTTCATGCCGCAGTGGTACGTGGGCGCCCTGCTGCTGCTCGGCCTCGTCGTCGCCGGGCCCCGCACGGCGGCCGTCGCGTGCCTCGGCAACGCCGTGGGCGTCGCGACCGCGTGGGGGCTCGGCGCGCCCGCGGCGCGGATCGCCGACGGCACGATGGGCTACAACGCCGTGCTCGTGTCCCTGGCCCTGTGCGGCGTCTTCCTGCCCGCCCGGGCGGCGACCCTCACGTACGCGCTCGTGGGGGCCGCCGCGTCGACGGCGCTCGGTCCCGCGGTGTCGGCGCTCTTCGCGCCCTCCGGCGGGCACACCTTCACCTGGCCGTTCGTCCTCACCACGTTCGTGTTCCTGGCCGGGGCCAAGTCCTTTCCGCGGCTGACCGGTTCGGACGACGGGGACTGAGCAGGACCGGGGACCGGTCAGAAGACGACCAGCGCCCGGCCGCCCTTGCCCGCGACCATGTTCTCGAAGGCCGCCGGAATGCCGTCGAGCCCGATCCGGTCGGTCACCAGAACCCCCAGGTCCAGGCGGTCCGCCCGGATGTGTCCGGCCAGGACGGGCAGGTCCACCGCCGGATCGCAGTTGCCGTACACACAGCCCGACAGGGTCCTGCCCCAGTGGAAGAGCTCCAGGGCGTTGAAGGTGACCTGCTGGTCCTTGCCGCCGATGCCGACGACCGTGGTCCGGCCCCCGCGCCGCGTCGACTCCCAGGCCGTACGGATCGTCACCGCGCGGCCCACGCACTCCACCGCCACGTCCACGCCCTGGCCGCCGGTGAGCTTGCGGATGTCGCGGGCGGTCGTCTCCGACGCCACCACGTAGTCCGTGGCACCGGCCGAGCGGGCCAGCTCCTCCTTCTCCGGGGAGACGTCGACGGCGACGATCCGCCCGGCGCCCGCGATCCTGGCCGCCTGCAGCGTGGCGAGGCCCACCCCGCCGACGCCGAACACCGCGACGCTCTCGCCCTCGCGGACCCGCGCCGAGTGGTGCACGGCGCCGTACCCGGTCAGGACGGCGCAGCCGAGCAGCGCCGCGTCGGTGAGCGGGACGCCGTCCGGCACCGGCAGGACGCAGTTGGCGGCGACCACCGTCTCCTCGGCGAACGCGGCGACGTTCAGACCGGGGTGGAGGTCGCTGCCGTCCCGGCGCCGGGCGTAGACGTCCGCGGCGCCCGCGAGGGCGTTTCCGCAGAGCCACACCTCGCCGATCGAGCAGGCGTGACAACTGCCGCAGGAAGGCGCCCAGTTCAGGACGACCCCGTCGCCGGGCGCGACGTGCGTGACGCCCTCGCCGACGGAGACCACGGTGCCCGCTCCCTCGTGGCCGAGGACAGCGGGCACCGGAACCCGCATCGTGCCGTTGGTCAGGGACAGGTCGGAGTGGCAGACCCCAGCGGCGGCGAGGCGCACCCGGACCTGGCCGGGCCCCGGCTCCGGCAGGTCGATCTCGGCGATCTCCAGCGGGGAGCCGACGGCGGGCAGGATGGCGGCGCGGACCACGTTCACGTACTCCTTGGGTCGGAAAACTGCACGGACGGTGCCGGGCGGGTCAGAACTGCAGGGACTTCGTCTGCAGGTACTCGGTCAGGCCGTGCGCGCCCAGTTCGCGGCCGACGCCCGACTGCTTGTAGCCGCCGAAGGGGGCGAGGGGGTTGAAGCTGCCGCCGTTGATGTCGACCTGACCGGTGTCCATCCGGCGGGCGAACGCCACCGCCTCCGCGTCGTCGGCCGCCCACACCGCGCCCGCGAGCCCGTACACGGTGCCGTTGGCGATGCGCAGGGCGTCGTCCTCGTCCTCGTACCGGATGACCGAGACCACCGGGCCGAAGATCTCCTCCTGGGCGATGGTCATCTCGGGGGTCACGTCCGCGAAGACGGTGGGCTGGACGAAGTAGCCCTTGTCCTTGGGCGATTCGGGGCCGCCCGCCACGATCCGGGCACCCTCCTGGACGCCCTTCTCGATGTAGCCGCGCACGCGCGCCTGCTGCTTGGCGTTGACGACGGGGCCGATGCGGTCGCCGTACTTGGCGGCCGCGGCCGCGGCGAGCTCCACCGCCTCGTCGTACCGGTCGGTGTGGACCAGCATGCGGGTCCAGGCGCTGCACGTCTGGCCGGAGTTGGACATGACGTTGGCGACGCCCACGTTGACGGCCTTGGCCAGGTCGGCGCTCGGCAGGATGACGTTGGCGGACTTGCCGCCGAGCTCCAGGGCGACGCGCTTGACGGCCGCGCCCGCGGTGGCGCCGATCTGCTTGCCCACCGCCGTCGAGCCCGTGAACGAGACGAGGTCGACGCCCTCGTGCTCGGCGAGGGCCTGCCCCGCGACCGGGCCGAGGCCGGTGACGAGGTTGAACACGCCTGCGGGCACGCCCGCCTCGTGCACGGCCTCGGCGAAGAGCTGGGCGGTGATCGGGGTGTCCTCGGCGGGCTTGAGGACGACCGTGCAGCCCGCGGCGAGGGCGGGGGCCACCTTGTTGACGATCTGGTGGAGGGGGTAGTTCCAGGGGGTGATCGCGCCGACCACGCCGACCGGCTCCAGATAGACGGTGGAGTTGCCCACCTTCTCCTGGAAGGGGTGGTTCGCGGCGAGCTCGGCGTACGAACCGGAGACCAGGATCGGTACGCCCGCGTGCACGGCCTGCGAGAAGGGCAGCGGCGCGCCCAGTTCGGCGGTGACGGTCTCGGCGACCTCGTCCTTGCGGGCGACGAGCCGGTCGCGGACCGCGCCGATCAGGGCGGCACGCTCGGCGGGCGGGGTGGCGGCCCAGCCGGGCAGGGCGGCGCGGGCGGCACGGACCGCGGTGTCGACGTCCTCCGCGGTACCGGCCGGCACCTGCCCGACCGGCTGTTCGTCGGCCGGGTTCAGGACCGTGATGGTGTCGGTGCCCGCGGCCGGTCGCCAGGCACCGTCGATGTACATCCCGTCGTGGGCCTTCATGGCATTCCTCCAGGTAGACGTCCGCGATACAAACTAGCGCTGATAGTTTTCTGACACCAGGGGCATCAGGGGACCGGGCCCGCGCCACGCCGCCGCGCACCGCTCCGTGCCGCGCACCGCTCCGCGCCGGGCGCCGCTGCCACCTGGTGTGCGCGGCCTCCCCTGTGCTGAGGTGCACGGGACCCCGGAACACTCGCGACGCGCCCCCTGGAGAGTGACCTTGCACAGCCTGACCTTCGTCATCGGCACGGGCCGCAGCGGCTCCACCGCGCTGTCCCGCATCCTCAACAGCCACCCTGACGTACTCAGCCTCAACGAGTACATGGCCTCGGTCGGTGAGGCGTCCTTCCCCGAAGGCCCGCTGCCGGGCGCGGAGTTCTGGGAGACCCTCTTCCGGCCCACCCCGTACTTCACGGGCATGCTCCGCAGCGGAGTGCCGATGCAGGAGTTCCTCTACACCCGCGCCCCCGGCCGGTACGCCCCGGAGACCACCGGCATCCCCGCCCTCTCCCTCATGGTGCTGCCGCACCTCACCGACGACCCCGACGGCCTGCTCGACGAGATCCGCGCGGCGGTCGTCGAGTGGCCCGAGCGCGCCGCCGCCGCACACCACGAGGCGCTCTTCGAGTGGCTCGGCGCCCGGTTCGGCCGCACCGCCGTCGTGGAGCGCTCCGGCTACTCGACCGGCTGGGTGCCGCAGTTGCGTACCGCCTTCCCGTACGCGAAGTTCGTGCACCTCTTCCGGGACGGGCCCGACTGCGCCCTGTCCATGAGCCGCCACTCCGGGTACCGCGTGATCAGCCTGCTGCGGGAGATCAGGGAGCTGACGGGCGTCGAGAGCCTCGGCGACCTGACGGCGGAGCAGGTGCGCGCCCTGCCGCCGGAGCTCGCGCCGCTGCTCGGCGAGCGCTTCGATCCCGCCCTCGTGCGGGACCGCAGCTACCCCCTGCGGCAGTTCGGCGACCTGTGGTCCGAACTGGTCGCCCAGGGCGTGCGTTTCCTCGACGACCTGCCCGAAGGCCAGCACATGACGCTCGGCTACGAGGACCTCCTCGACACCCCGCACGAAGAGCTCGCCCGGCTCGCCGCGTTCGTCGGGGTCGAGCCGGATCCCGGATGGCTGGCGGGCGCCTGCGCCCAGCTCGACCACGGCCGCCGCGGCTCCGCCCGGAAGCAGCTGGCGGACGCCGAGTTCGACGAGCTGCGGGAGCGATGTACCGCGGGCACCCTGGCGCTCCGGGCGGCGGCGCGCCATTCCGCTTGATCCGCGCGACCGGCTCGACGAGGACTCTCCCGGAGCGGAATTCGACTCCACGTCGAGCCATGCTCCACCCCTCCTTCAGATGCGCGCAAGGCCTCCGACCAGCACCTCGTCCGCTCAGCGGACGGTGCGGAGGTGCGCGCGGCCCACGCATCCCACCCCCGCCCCGAGCTGTTTTGCGGACACACCCCATGCATTCCGCACGAATTCGATTTCAGAAACGTGAAAGTGGCATGACAAGGCGTCAACTCTCTTGCTCCGGAAGGGTGGAGCGGCCACGCTACTGAACGCGACGGGAGCGGCACGCACCGCTCCCATCTGTGTGTGCGATCCCGCGCACACCCCCCACAGTCGCGTCGCCCGACTCCGGGCACGCCGCCTATGAGGAGGACTCCCTCGTAATGGCCATGCTTCGCAGCAAGAAGACTGTGATCGCCGCGGCGATCTCGACCGCCACCGCCGCCGCGGTTCTCGGTGCGGTCACCGCCCTGCCCGCCCAGGCCGCCCCCGCCGAGGGCCATGTGATCGCGGCGGGCTCCGCCGACGCGATCAAGGGCAGCTACCTCGTCACGCTGAAGGACGGCTCGGGCCTCAAGGCCGCCACGAGCCAGGGCAAGGGCCTGATATCCGAGTACGGCGGCTCGGTGCAGAAGACCTTCAAGTCCGCGCTCAACGGCTACTCCGCGAAGCTGAGCGAGACGCAGGCGAAGAGACTGGCCGCCGATCCCGCGGTCGCCTCCGTCGAGCAGAACCAGAGACTCCACGTCGATGCGACCCAGTCCAACGCCCCCTGGGGCCTGGACCGCATCGACCAGCCGAAGCTGCCGCTGTCCGGCACCTACACCTACCCGGACAGCGCGGGAACCGGCGTCACCGCGTACGTGATCGACACCGGTGTGCGGATCACGCACTCCGAGATCAGCGGCCGCGCGGTGAACGGCTACGACGCCGTCGACGGCGACAACACCGCCCAGGACGGCAACGGCCACGGCACGCACGTCGCCACGACCATCGCGGGCAAGACGTACGGCGTCGCGAAGAAGGCCAAGATCGTGGCCGTCCGCGTGCTCGACAACAACGGCTCCGGCACCACCGCCGGTGTCGTCGCGGGCATCGACTGGGTGACGAGCAACCACGCCGCGGGCGCCCCTGCGGTGGCCAACATGTCGCTCGGCGGCGGCGCCTCCACCACGCTCGACAACGCGGTGAAGAAGTCCATCACCGACGGCGTCAGCTACGCGGTCGCGGCGGGCAACGACAACGCCAACGCCGCCAACACCTCGCCCGCCCGCGTCACCACGGCCATCACGGTCGGCGCCACCAGCAACACGGACGCCAGGGCCAGCTTCTCCAACTACGGCTCGGTCCTGGACATCTTCGCGCCCGGCGTGAACATCAAGGCGGGCTGGAACACCAGCGACACGGCGACCAACACCATCTCCGGTACGTCGATGGCCACCCCGCACGTCGCGGGCGCGGCGGCGGTCTACCTGGCGGGCCACACCTCGGCCACCCCGGCGCAGGTCTCCACGGCCCTGACGAACGGTGCCACGCCGAACGTGGTGACCAGCCCCGGTTCGGGTTCGCCGAACAAGCTGCTCAAGATCGTCTCGTAACACTCCGCTCGACACGGTGAGCAGTGCCCCGGAGGCGGCCGGCGCCGTCTCCGGGGCGCTTCCGTGCGCCGAGGCCCGCCGCGACGAACAGCAGCCCGCCCAGCATCACGAACGGCGCCGCCACGCCCGCGACACCCGCGATCAGGCCCGCCGAAGCGGGCGCCGCGACCTGCCCGAGCCGGTTGCCGGTGAGCCGCAGCGCGAGCGCCGTGGAGCGCGCGCCGTCCGGTGCCGCCTGGACGACCGTCGTCATGGAGAGCGGCTGGCCGACGCCGAGGCAGAAGCCGAGCACCGCGAGCACCAGCGCGAGGCCCCACACCGGGACGGGCAGCGCGATGCCCGCGCAGAGCAGCCCGGCGAGGAAGCAGGTGGAGGTCAGCAGGACCGTCCTGCCCAGGATCCGGAGCAGTGGAGTCATCACCAGACGGCAGGCGATGGTGGCGGCGGCCCGCAGGGAGAGCAGGAGCCCGACCGTGGCGGGCGCGATGCCCCGGTGCTCGCCGACCACCGGCAGATAGGCCGTGAGGATGTCGGTCGCGGAGAGCACGGCGAGGCTGATGAAGATGCCCGCGGGCACGCCACGGGTGCGCAGGATCCCGAGGACCGGTACGCGCTCGCCACGCTCCGGGGCGGCGTGCTGCCCCTTGTGCTCGATGCGCCACAGCGAGGTGAGGGAGACCGCCGCGACGGCCGCCGAGACGAGCAGGGCGAGGGCGCTGGTGCGGTCCATGTCGGCGCCGATCAGGGCACCGGCGGCGATCGGCCCGACCAGCTGGCCGAGGGAGGCGCCGATGGTGAAGTGGCCGAAGTTCCTGTCCTGTTCGGCGGGTGCGGACTGCCGGGCGACGAGCGACTGCGCGCCGATCACGAAGCAGAGGTGCCCGAGCCCCATCACTCCGCTCCAGGCCGCCATCGCGGCGAGCGAGTCCGCGGTGCCGCTGAGGGCGCAGCCACCGGCGATCAGGACGACGCCGACGGGCAGCAGGGGCGCGCACCGCCCGTGGTCGGTCCTGCGCCCGAGCGGTACGGCGGCGAAGAGCGGAAGCAGGGCGTACACGCCCGCGATGACGCCGATGGCCCGCTCGTCGGCGCCCAGCGCGAGGGCCCGGTAGGAGACGGCGGGCCGCGCCATCGACACGGCCCCCTGCGCGAAGCTGAAGGCGATGACGAGACGGAGCAGCCAGCCCCTGCCACCGGGCCCGGATGACGCGGTCGGCATCAGATGATGCCGAAGAGGATTCCGGCGCCGAGCACGACCAGCGAGGTGAGCACGGCCCATTTGACGGTGAACTTGGTGTGGTCGCCGAACTCGACCTTGGCCATGCCGACCAGCACGTACACGGCGGGCACCAGCGGGCTCGACATGTGCAGGGCCTGACCGGCGATGGAGGCGCGGGCGATCTCCAGGGTGCTGACGCCGTGCGCCTGGCCCGCCTCGGCGAGGACCGGCAGGACGCCGAAGTAGAACCCGTCGTTGGACATGAAGTACGTGAGCGGGATGGAGAGCAGCCCGGTCACCAGGCCCATCTGCGGTCCCATGCCCTCGGGGATGGCGTCGACGAGCCAGTCGGCCATGTGGTCGACCATGCCGGTGCCCTGGAGGACGCCGGTGAAGACGGCGGCCGCGAAGACCATGCCGGTGACGTTGAGGACGTTCTCGGCGTGGGCGCCGATGCGGGCCTTCTGGTCGGGCATGTGCGGGAAGTTGACGGTGAGGGCGAGCGCGGCGCCGAGCAGGAAGAGCACCGGGATCGGCAGCCACTCCATGATCATGGCGGTGAGCAGCAGGACGGTGAGGCCCGCGTTGAACCAGTAGAGCTTGGGGCGCAGGGTGGGGCGGTGGGGGTCGAGCCCCTGGAAGCCGTCGTCGTCGGCGTCGGCCGTACCCTCGCCATCCTTGACCGGCTCGGCGTCGGCGTCGGTGCCGCCGCCCGCTCCCCCGGTGGTCTTGGCCTTCTTCGTGAGCGACGTACGCCCGTCGCCACCGGCCGAGCCCACCAGGACCGTCTCGTCGGCCGTGTCCGTCTCCTTCTCCAGGACCTCGTCCAGCGAGAGGATGCCGAGCCGCTTGCGCTCCCGCAGGCCCAGTGCGTACGAGAGGACGAAGACGGCGACCAGACCCATGGCGAGCGCCGGGATCATCGGGACGAAGATGTCGGACGCGTCCACCTTGAGGGCGGTCGCGGCGCGGGCCGTCGGGCCGCCCCAGGGCAGGGTGTTCATGACGCCGTTGGCGGTCGCGGCGACACCCGTCATCACGACCAGGCTCATCTTGAGGCGCTTGTACAGCGGATACATCGCCGAGACCGTGATCATGAAGGTCGTCGAACCGTCGCCGTCGAGGGAGACGATCGCGGCGAGCACGGCGGTGCCCACGACGATGCGCACCGGGTCCGCCTTGCAGAAGCGCAGGATGCCCCGGACGATCGGGTCGAAGAGGCCGACGTCGATCATGACGCCGAAGTACACGATGGCGAACATGAGCATGGCCGCCGTGGGCGCCAGATTGCCGACGCCTTCGAGGACGTAGTCCCCGAGATGGGCGCCCTTTCCGACGAACACGCAGAAGAGCGCGGGGATCAGCACCAGTGCCGCGATCGGCGACATCTTCTTCATCATGATCAGCACCAGGAAGGTGGCGATCATGACGAATCCGAGGATTGTCAGCATGGGGGCTACCTAACGTTCACCATCGAACTCCCACCAGGTCTGGCGGTCCGGATGACGTTAGGACCGGCCATCAAGCGTTAACAAGATGTTGACGCGCGAGCAATAAGCGCAAAACTCCAGGTCACGGCCGTGTGTCGGGAGAGCTCTCCGTCGGTACGTCCAGGAGGATCACGCCGCTGCGGGTGGCGACGGCGAGCTCGCCGTGGGGGCCGGTGGTGAGGCCGGTGCAGACGGAGGGGAGCTCGACCCGGCTGTGTACGACGCCGTCGTGGACTCCGGCGACGACGAGCTGGCGGCGGCCCGCAGTGGCGTACGCCTGACCACCGGGCGGGTCGAGGGCGCCGAGGGTGCGGCCCGGGGGCCGGAACAGGTCGCCGTAGAAGACGCAGGTCACGTCCGCCGCGTCCAGGGGCGGGGCGGCCGCGCGGGCGAGTCCGTCGGCGAGCGCCGGGCGCCAGGAGGCGTACAACTGGCTCTCGCCCACGTGCTGTTGACCGATCCCGTGGACGCACACCACCCGCGCCATGCTCCCCCTAGGTCCCTTTCGCCGGATCACCTCAGTGTCGGGCCCCGCCCCCTCCTCAGTCCAGCGACCGTGCGAAGTAGGCGTGCAGCAGGATCCGCGCCTCGTCGACGAGCGCCGGGTCGCCCGAAGGGACGGCGCGGAAGGCCAGTTGGAGGACCGCGTCGACCGCCTCGACGCCGACGAGGATGGTGCGGCGCAGGGCGGCGTCGAGCGGGCGGTTCAGATGGTCGGCGAGCACGGCGGCCACCCGCTCGGCCACCTGCGAGTTCGCGTCCGGCATCGCGTCCGGCGCGGAGGGGATGCCGAAGTCGACGAGGCCGAAGCCGGGGACGGTGCGCATCATCGCCAGGTACTCGTCGAAGGCCGCGTCGACGGCGCCGCGCCAGTCGCCGTGCTCGACGCCGGTCACTCGGGCGGCCACCCGTTCGGCGTACGCGTCGAGGTTGCGGTGGGCCAGCGCGTCCGTGAGCGCCCTCTTGTTGCCGAAGAACCGGTAGACCGAGCCGATCGGGACGCCCGCGCGCTGGGCCACGGCGCGGGTGGTGAGGCCTTCGTAGCCGGTCTCGTCCAGGACGGCGGCGCAGGCGTCGAGGATCCGGGTCAGCCGCTCGGCACTGCGCTCCTGCACGGGGACGCGCCTCATTGAAGCCGGGGCGGCCGGGGCGGCCGGGGGCCTCGGGTCCTTGGGCGGGTTCGGGTGGGGCATCCCGGGAGAGTAGAGCATCGCTCACATTCCCGCTTCCCCTTGCGGAAGGAAAATACGAATCCTACGGTGTTCCATAGGAATCACTGATGAGGGAGCGGTGTGATGAGCGGGGACCACGCAGGTAACGCGGGCCGAGCGGATGCGAACCGGACGGACGCGGACGCCCACGACGCACGCAAGACCGCCGAAGGGCTGACCTACCTCTCCGGCTTCGGCAACGAACACAGCTCCGAAGCCGTGCCCGGCGCACTGCCGCACGGCCGCAACTCGCCCCAGCGCGCGCCCCTCGGTCTCTACGCCGAGCAGCTGAGCGGCAGCGCCTTCACCGAGCCCCGCGCGCACAACCGCCGCTCGTGGCTGTACCGCATCCGTCCCTCGGCCGCGCACCCGCAGTTCACGCGCGTCGACAACGGCGCGGTGCGCACGGCCCCCTTCGCCGAGTCGGTCCCCGACCCGAACCGGCTGCGCTGGAACCCGCTCCCCGAGCCCGCGCCCGGCACGGACTTCCTCGCGGGCCTGTGGACGCTGGGCGGCAACGGCGACGCGGCCCAGCGCACCGGCATGGGCATTCACCTGTACCACGCCAACTCCTCGATGACCGACCGCGTGTTCAGCGACGCCGACGGCGAGCTGCTCGTCGTGCCCGAGCAGGGCGGGCTGCTGCTGCGCACCGAGTTCGGGCTGCTGCACGCCGAGCCCGGCGAGGTCGCGCTCATCCCGCGCGGCGTCCGCTTCCGCGTGGAGCTCCTCGACGCGAGCGCCCGGGGGTACGTGTGCGAGAACTACGGCGCCCCCTTCCAGCTCCCCGACCTCGGCCCGATCGGCGCCAACGGCCTGGCGAACGCAAGGGACTTCCGCGCTCCCGTCGCCGCGTACGAGGACGTCGAGGGCCCGGTGGAGGTGGTGAACAAGTTCTGCGGCAACCTGTGGCGCGCGACGTACGACCACTCGCCGCTCGACGTCGTCGCCTGGCACGGCAACCACGTCCCGTACGTGTACGACCTGCACCGCTTCAACGTGATCGGCTCGATCAGCTACGACCACCCGGACCCGTCGATCTTCACCGTGCTCACCTCGCCGTCCGACACCCCGGGCCTCGCGGGCGTCGACTTCGTGGTGTTCGCGCCGCGCTGGCTGGTGGGCGAGGACACCTTCCGTCCGCCGTACTTCCACCGGAACGTGATGAGCGAGTACATGGGCCTGATCGAGGGTGCGTACGACGCGAAGGCGGAAGGCTTCGTCCCGGGCGGCGGCTCGCTGCACAACATGATGTCGGCGCACGGCCCGGACCGCGAGACGTTCGAGAAGGCGTCCGCCGCCGAGCTGAAGCCGCAGAAGATCGACGACGGCCTTGCCTTCATGTTCGAGACCCGGTGGCCGGTGACGGCGACGGAACAGGCGGCCGGGGCGTCCCACCTGCAGCGCGGCTACGACGACGTGTGGCAGGGTCTGGAGCGCCACTTCCGCAACTGACGCGATGCCACCTGATTCGGAGAGACCGTGACCGCTTTCGCCCCGGACTCGATCGTCCTGAATCGGAAGTTGCCGCTCTGGTATCAGGTGTCGCAGTCCCTGCGCGCTTCGATACTCGGCCGCACCCCTGATGCCCCGCTCCGGCTGCCCACCGAGGAGCAGCTCGCGGGGCACTACGGGGTGAGCGTGCTGACCATGCGGCAGGCGCTCAAGGAGCTGGAGGACGAGGGCCTCATCACCCGCCACCGGCGGCGCGGCACCTTCATCGAGCCGAGCGCGCGGCGCGGCTCCCCCGTCCGCCTGCTGGGCTCGGTCGACGCGATCGTGGCCCAGCAGTCGGGCATGACCACCCGCCTCCTGGACCACGGCACCACCCCGCTCCCCGGCGAACTCGCCGGGCACTTCCCCGGCTCGGCCGAGGTGGCGACGTACCACCGGCTGCGCAGCGACGAGAAGACGGGCGAGCCCACCAACCACGCCCGCAACTACATCCGGCCCGAACTGGCGGCCCGCATCGACCTGGACGACCTGGTGCGCTGGCCGATGACGAAGGTCCTGCGCGACGTGGTGGGCGTCCGCATCAGCCGCATCACCGACACCGTCGAGGCCACGCTCGCCGACCCGGAGACCGCGCGGCTCCTCGAAGTCCCGCTGCTCAGCCCGATCCTGCACTACACCGGCGTGACGTACGACGAGGAGGGCCGCACGCTGGACGTGGCCCGCATCCACTACCGCGGCGACCGCTTCTCCTTCTCGGTCACGCTAGACGCGACGTGACGGGACCGGGCGGGCACGTCGTACGATGCCGGGCGTGACGCACGACGAAGCGCCGCTGCTCGCGGACCTCATGCCGTGGTCCGTCGCACCGCTCCGGCCGGGCCGCGGGTGGCCGATGGGCCCTGACGCCGCATCCCTGAAGGCCCGTTGGGACACCTTCGTCCGCTCCCGGGGCCCGGACCGCGAAACCCTCTTCCGCCCCACGCGCGCCCGCACCCTGCACACCGCCGTGACCCAGCTGCCCGGCCACGGCGGCGGAACGGGCCGCCTGGCCAGGGAGACAGGACCCTGCCCCGAGCCCGTGCGCGTCCTGCACGGCCCCTTCGACGAGCAGTGGCTGATCCCCGACCACCGCCTCCTCGACGTCGCACGACCCGAGCTGTGGCGGGTGGCGGGCGAGGGGCAGCTCTTCGCCGTCGAGCAGGGGTACGTTCCCGAGGCCGCGGGCCCCGCCGTCCTCGCGTCGGGGGTGCTGCCGGACGGCCGCTCCCCGGCGGGGCGGCCGGGGCGGATCCGGCCGCTGTTCCGGCGCCCCGGGGGCCAGGAGCCGAACGTGGCGCCGGGGCTGCTCGCGCATCTGTCGGACGTGCTCGGCCGCGAGGTCGCCGCGCGCGATCTACTGGCGTGGGTGCTCGCGACCGGCACCGGCTCCGCGGCGGGCTGCCGGGTGCCGCTCACCCGCGACGCCGGTGTCTGGGCGCGGGGCGTGGAGCTCGGGCGGCGGCTGCTCTGGCTGCAGCTGCGCGGCAACGGCGAGCGGCCGAAGCTGCCCGGCGGCCGCAGGCCCTACGTCCGGGCGCCGCTGCCCGCACGGCCCGCCGCCCTGTCGTACGACACCGAGGACGAGGTCCTTCTGGTCGGCGACGAGGGCGTCATCTCGCCGGTGCCGCGGGAGGCGTGGGAGTACGAGGTGAGCGGTGTGCGCGTCGTCGAGCGCTGGTTCGCGCTGCGCACGGAGGCGGCCGAGGCGGGGACGCTGGCGGCTGTCCGGCCCGGCATGTGGCCCCGGGCGTGGACGTCCGAACTCCTCGAACTGATCACCGTGCTCGCCCTGCTGGCGGAACTTGCGCCCGCCCAGCAGGAGTTGACCGGTTCACTCGGCCCAGGGATCACCGGGGACGAGCTGCGCGGCGCGGGCGTCCTGCCCGTGCCCGACACCGCGCGGCGGCCCGCGTCCGTCCTCGACCACCACGAAGAGGGCCCCGACGGACAGTTCGCCCTGCTCTAGGGCCCTGGGACCCTAGGGCTCCGGACGGAACGAGTCGAGGAGCCTGCGCAGCGCCCGCTCGAAGCTCTCCTCGGCGTCACCGGGCGGCGGCGCCTGCGCCAGCATCCCCGCGAGCCGCGGATACGCCCCGTCCGCCAACTGCCCGGCCAGATAGGCGGACCGGACCTCCTGCTCCTGCTCCGGTGACCAGGGCAGACCCCTGGTGCGCTCGGCGACGGCGATCTCGTTGGCCACGGACGTCATCGCCGTGCCGTTGACCACGGCGATGAGCTCCATCTTGGTGCCGTAGGGCACGTCGAGGCCCTCCAGGACGCCGAGGCAGTGCTCCAGGTACCGCAGGGCGTTCGGGCTGAGGCCGTAGACCGTCGACATCACGCGCACCATCCACGGGTGCCGGTGCAGGATCGCCCGGCTCTGCCGTCCGATGCGGAGCATCCCGGCGTACCAGTCGCCGCCCACCGCCGCCTCGGCCAGCTCGTACTCACCGCTGACCGCGTCGACCATCAGCTCGTACAGGTCCTCCTTGCGCGGCACGTAGTTGTACAGCGACATCGTGCCGCAGCCCAGCTCGCCCGCCACCCGCCGCATGGAGACCGCGTCGATGCCGTCCGCGTCGGCGATGCGGACGGCCGCCGCCGCGATGTCGGCCCTGCTGTACGCGGGCTTGGGGCCGCGGCCCGCACGCTCGGGGCGCGCCCAGATCACTTCGGGAGTGGCCGCTCGGCCCGCCATTGATCATCACCTCGCCCCCCATGTTAGTTACGTACAGCGTACGTAGTGAGGTACCGTGCGGCACATGACTTCTACGTACGCTGTACTTAGTGAAGGTCTGGAGAAGCGCTTCGGCTCCGGCGACACCGCCGTCAGCGCCCTGCGCGGCCTGGACCTGGCCATCCCCGAGGGCACCGTCTGCGGACTCCTCGGCCCCAACGGCGCGGGCAAGACCACCGCGGTGCGGGTGCTCACGACCCTGCAGACCCCGGACGCCGGGACCGCCCGGGTCGCGGGGCACGACGTGGTGCGGGATCCGGCGGGGGTCCGGCGGCGGATCGGCGTCGTCGGCCAGTACGCGTCGGTCGACGGCGATCTGACGGGCCGCGAGAACCTGCGGCTCTTCGCCCGGCTGCTGCGGGCGCCGCGCGGGCGCGCCGATGAGCTCCTGGAGCGGTTCGGGCTGGTCGAGGCGGCGGAGCGGCCCGCCCGCACCTACTCGGGCGGCATGCGGCGCCGCCTCGACCTCGCGGCGGGCCTGATCGTCCGGCCCGCCGTGCTCTTCCTCGACGAGCCCACGACCGGCCTCGACCCGCACAGCAGGAACGACATCTGGGAGGCCGTGCGGAAGCTGGCCGGGGAGGGCACGACGGTGCTCCTCACGACCCAGTACCTGGAGGAGGCCGATCAGCTGGCCGACGACATCGTGCTGATCGACGGCGGCCGCGCGGCGCACCGCGGCACGCCCGCGGAGCTGAAGGCGCAGCTGGGGAGTTACGCGGAGGTCGTCGTCGCGGAGGGCGCGGCGCTGCCCGGCGCGGCGGCGGTCCTCGACCGGCTGACGGGGGCAGAACCCGTGCTCGACGCGGAGTCCCGCACCGCGGGGGTCGTCGCCCTCGACCCCGCGCTCACACTGCCCCGGATCGTGCGCGAACTGGACGCGGCGGGGGTTCCCGTCGTCGACGCGAGCCTGCGCCGCCCCTCACTGGACGACGTCTTCCTGCGCCTCGTCCCGTGACCCCGGCACCCCCTCACGCCCTCCCCCGACCCCCGGAGATCTCCCCCATGAGCGCCATCCTTCACGACGGCACTGCCATGCTCGGCCGACACCTGCAGCGCACCCGGCACGCGCCCGCGATCCTGATCATGACCCAGACGATGCCCATCGTCTTCCTGCTCTTCTTCGGATACGTCTTCGGCAGCGCCCTCGCGATGTCCGGCTCCGACTACCGCGCCTACCTCGTGCCGGGGATGCTCGTCGCGACCGCCGCCAACGGCATCATGACCGGCATGTTCACCGCCGCCCAGGACACCCACCGGGGCGTGATGGACCGGCTGCGGACGCTGCCGATGAGCAGGGCGGCCGTGCCGCTCGGGCAGGCGCTCGCCGATCTGGTGACCACCGCGGTGGGGCTCGTGCCGCTGGTGCTCGTGGGGCTCGCCATGGGGTGGCGGATCGAGGGCGGGCCGTTCGCCGCGGCGGGCGCGTTCGGGCTGCTGATGCTCTTCCGGTCCGCGACCACCTGGATCGGGATCCTGCTCGGGCTCGCCTCGCAGAGCGAGGAGGCGGCGGGCCAGCTGGGCGGCGCGACGTTCATGCTGCCGCTGCTCTCGAACGCCTACATCCCGACCGACGGGCTGCCGTCCTGGGTGCGCTTCGTCGCCGAGTGGAATCCGATCAGCGCGGTGGCGACGGCGGTGCGCGACCTGTGCGGCAACGCTCCCGTCCCGGCGGACGCCGCCTGGCCGGTCGCACATCCCGTGGCGGGGGCCGTCCTCTGGTCGCTGGCGCTGCTCGCGGTCTGCGTCCCGCTGGCCGTACGCCGGTACGCGCGCGGCACGCAGTAGAGGCCGCCGGACCTTCCCGCTCCAACTACAGCAAAACCGCACCGACCGGGGGAGTTTGGGCATATCGGCCCAGCGGTCGCTGCGGTTTGGCTGAATCTTTGCGGTGTCAACAGGTGCACACGGCACGGGTGTTGTGTGCGGGGTGATGGATGACTACGGAGCGGAGCGGAGTGGGGGGAAAGATCCGCCGCGGAGCGGCGGTTCAGTCCCGGGGACCACCCGCGGTCAGCGTCCGCCGAACAGCGAACGCCGCAACCGGCGCAGCGGCGCGAAGAGCGAGACACGGCTCACTCGTGCACCTCTGCTGCTGCGGGCGTGCGCGGCGTCACGTGAGGTCAGCTCACGCATCAGCAGCGTCGCCTCGTGCGCCTCGCGCTGCGGGACGGCGGGGCCGCCCAGCACCGAGAGGTGACGGTCGAGACGCGAGCTGCTCGCGCTGCTGCCACAAGTGATCGCAGGGACACGCGCCCTGCTGCGCACTGTTATCTGTTCCATGTCACTCCCCACCCGTACGAGGGCACCCGGCCCAGGGCAGGTTAACCCTATCGCCCCATCGGTACACGCGTGTATCCCGGTCACAGGATTCACCTACCCCGCAAGGAGGTTGACGATTACTCTCCGAATCCAACTGATTCCAGGGCGAGTTGGACAAACGCCCTGACAGTGGGTCGGACGGAGGCCGATCGCCCCGTGGGCGGGCGGCTGCAGCCCGCCCCCCGCGCGACCGGTGCGGGCCGGACGTGGGCTATCTCACGTGCGGTTTCCCTCTCCTGTGCCACGGTGGAGGCGGCGGAGACGAGGGGCAGTGACCGGCTCGGGCCCGCACCCCTGCCGGTGCGCTTCGGGGCGTTCGGCGTACGGCAGCCCGCACCTGTTCCCGCACGGCGGGCGGCGCCGGGGCGGAGGCCGCGCACGCCAGGCGTACGGCATCGGCCGTGAGCTGCCGGGCCCGCATTCCGTCATGTCCGGCTCCTCGGCGCGGGGTCCTCGAAGGCGGCCTCCAGGCACTCCCTCAGCCGAAGCATCCCGTCGCGCATGCGCGTCTTGACCGTGCCGAGGGGCACGGACAGCTGACGGGCCACCTCCCGATAGGTGTAGCCGTCGTAGTAGGCGAGCACGACCGCCTGGCGCTGCAGGTCGGTGAGGCTCGCCAGGCAGCCGCGTACCCACTCGCGCTCCAGACGCGCCTCGACCTCCTCCGCGACGTGGTCGAAGGCGGGGCCCTCGCCGCGCCGTGCCGCACGCGCCTCGCGGTCGGCCGCCGCACGCACGCTGCGGACCCGGTCCACCGCCCTGCGGTGCGCGAGCGTGAGGATCCACGGCAGGGCACGGCCGCGGGCCGGATCGAACCGGGGAGCGCCGCGCCACAGCTCGATGAGCACCTCCTGGGTCACTTCCTCGGACTGCGCGCGGTCGCGCAGCACTCTGCGCACGAGCCCGAAGACCTGCCCCGACACCAGGCCGTACAGCTCCTCGAACGCCTGCCGGTCCCCCTTCGCAATCAGCGGCAGCAACTCGTCCGCTTCCATCGGCTCCCCCGTCCCCCGACGTCTCCCGGCCGCTCGTGCGGCCGTCGGGGATTCGGCCTGGGAGTACCGGCGGATGGGAGACGCGGCGGAGCCCGGGGGCGGACAGGGGCGGGCGTCGGTTGAAACCCGGGCCAATCTGCCCGGGTGCCCGCCCCGAATGGCCTGTGTCAGTCGGCCTGTGCCAGCCAGTCAGCGACCAGCCGGTCGGCGGTCCTGGCCGGGCCGGGTTCATCAGACGCTCAAGGACGGATGCGATGACAGCACATGCCAGGAGGCGGACGGGGCGGCGCGGCCTCGCCGCGCTGGTCTGCGGCGCACTCGCCGCCGGGGGGCTCGCAGCCGCCGGGGTGAGTGCGCTGGCACCGGGATCCGCGCAGGCCTCCAGTCACCGGGAGGCCCCGCTGATCTCGGGCCAGCCGCAGTACGACAACACGGACGTGTACGCGTTCGTCAGCCCCGACAAGCCGGACACCACGACACTCGTGGCGAACTGGACCCCGTTCGAGGAGCCCGCGGGCGGGCCCAACTTCTACCCGTTCCCCGAAGACGCCCAGTACGACATCCACATCGACAGCGACGGCGACTCGCAGGGCGATCTGCTCTACCGGTGGACGTTCAACAGCAAGGTCAGGAACGGCAACACCTTCCTGTACAACACCGGTCAGGTCACCGCCCTCGACGACCCCGACCTCAACTTCAACCAGACGTACGACATCGACCTGCTGAAGCTGAAGGACCAGAAGGTCGTCTCCACCAAGAAGATCGCCAACAATCTGCCGGTCGCGCCGTCACGCGTGGGCGACGCCTCGATGCCCGACTACAAGAAGCTGCGCGCCCAAGCCGTGCGGAAGGTCGCGGGCGGCACGTCGTACGTCGGGCAGGCCGACGATCCCTTCTTCCTGGATCTGCAGGTCTTCGACTCGCTGTACGGCGGCGACCTCTCTCAGGTCGGCAACGACACCCTCAAGGGCTACAACGTGAACACCGTCGCGTTGCAGGTCCCGAGCGCCGACATACGCCAGTCGGAGAAGCAGCCGACGGTCGGTGTCTGGTCGACGACCCAGCGCAAGAACGCCAAGGGCGACTGGACCCAGGTCTCCCGGCTCGGCAACCCGCTGGTCAACGAGCTCGTGGTGCCGCTGCGCGACAAGGACAAGTTCAACGCGTCCGCGCCGTGGAACGACGCGGACTTCGCGCCGTACGTGCAGAAGCCCGAGCTGCCGAAGCTCCTGGAGAAGGTCTACGGCATCAAGGCGCCCGCCGAGCCCAGGAAGGACCTGGTCTCCGTCTTCCTGACCGGGGTGAAGGACCTCAACCAGCCGCCCAATGTGCGTCCGGCGGAGACCCTGCGCCTCAACACCTCCATCAAGCCGACGGCCGACCCCAAGCGGCTCGGTGTCCTCGACGGCGACAACGCGGGCTTCCCGAACGGGCGGCGGCTCGCCGATGACGTCGTCGACATCGAACTGCAGGCCGTGGCGGGTGAACTCGTGGGCAACAAGAACGACTTGGGCGACGCGGTCGACAAGAACGACCAGGCGTTCGGCGGGACCTTCCCCTACGTGGCACTGCCCACGTCGCCGACGCACGCGCCGGCGGCCAAGGGCGGCGGCGACAACACCTCGGCGCGCGTCGGGGGCGGGGCCCCGGTCCCGGCCTCCTCGTCGTCCGACGGGGCCGACGACTCGGTGCTGATCGCCTCCGCGGCGGCCGCGGCCGGGGGTGTGCTGCTGGTCGGGCTCGGGCTCGCGTGGTGGCGGGCGCGGAGGCGGGGGGTCGGCAGGGTCTCCTGAGCCACCCTCCGGAACGGACGCGGGTCTCCCACGTCCCTCCCGAACGGGCGCGGTCCGCACGTATCCCCCTGCGGGCCGCGCCTCCCCCTCTTCTCCGTTCTCCTTCTCGGATTCTCGGATTCTCGAACGATTGGTCTTGTTCATGGCACGCACCTCCGTACGAAGCGCCGTGGCCGTCGTCGCGCTCGCCCTCGTGCTCACCTCGGGTGCCGTCGTCATCAGCGGCGGCGACGGCGACCGGGCGGCGGGGCGGTCGGCGCCCGTCGCCGTCGGGCCCGCCGCGCCGCTCGACGGTCTGCGCGGCGGCGACCTGGACCGGGGCGTGGAAGCGCTCCGGACCAGGCTGCGCGACCGGCCGAAGGACTTCACGTCCTGGGCCACGCTCGGCACGGCCTACGTCGAGCAGGCCCGCACCCGCGGCGACCCCGCCCTCTACCGCGCCGCCGACCGCGCCCTCGACCGCTCGCTGGAGCTGCGCCCCGGCTACGACGCGGCGCTCGCGGGGCGCGCCGCCGTCGCCGCCGCCCGGCACGACTTCCGCGCCGCCCTGCGGTACGCCACGGACGCCCTCGCCGAGAACCCGTACAGCGAACGGGCGCTGGCCAGCCGCATCGACGCCCTCGTCGAACTCGGGCGCTACGACGCGGCGGCGCGCGCGGCCGACGAGGCGGACGCGCGGCGGCCCGGCGTCCCCGTCTTCACGCGGTACGCGTACGTACGGGAGCTGCGCGGCGACACCGCGACCGCGCGGCGCGTCCTGGAGCGGGCGCTCGACGATTCGACCGTGCCCGGCGACATCGCGTACGTGGCGACCGCGCTCGGCCAACTGGCCTGGCGGCAGGGCGACTACAAGTCCGCGCTGCGCCACTGCGGGGCCGCGCTGCGGGCGGACGCCACCTACCTCCCCGCCCTGGAGTGCCGGGCCCGCGCGCAGGCCGCGCGGGGCAGGACCGCCGCGGCGATCGCCGGGCTGCGCGACGTCGTCGGACGGCAGCCGCTGCCGGGTCCTGTGCTCGCGCTCGGCGAACTGTACGAGGCGCGGGGCGACCAGGCGCGGGCCCGTGAGCAGTACCGCCTCGTGGACGTGTGGGCCGAGCTGGCCCGTGCGAACGGGGTCGACCCCGATCTGGACACGGCGCTCGCCTCCGCCGACCACGGGGACAAGAAGGTCGCGCTGCGGGCGGCTCGTGCCGAGTGGGAGCGGCGCAGGACCGTCCACACGGCGGACGCGCTCGGGTGGGCCCTGCATGTGAACGGGCAGGACGAGGAGGCGCTGCCTTACGCGCGGCGTGCCACGGCCACGGGTTTCCGGGAGGCGGCGTTCCTCTTCCACCGCGGCATGATCGAACGGGCCGTGGGCGACAAGAAGGCGGCGCGGAAGTCGCTGACGTCCGCCCTGCGGCTGAACCCCGGCTTCTCGCCGGTGGGTTCGCGCGAGGCGCGGGAAGCGCTGCGGTCGCTCGGGGGTGATGCCTCGTGAGGCGCTGGGGGCCACGGGGGATCTGGGGCGGCGTGGTGCTGGCCGTGGTCATCGCACTGGGCGCCCTCGGCGGCACCGCGCACGCCCATCCCCTCGGCAACTTCACCATCAGCCGGTACGACGGACTCGTCGCCGGGCCGGGGCGGCTGACGGTCGACCACGTGGAGGACCTCGCCGAGATCCCCGCCGCCCAGGCCGCCCCCCGCATCCGCGAGGAGGGCCGCACCCGCTGGGCCCGGCAGCGCTGCCGGGACGCCGCCGACGACGCCCGCGTCACCGTGGCGGGACGGTCCGCCGAACTGACCGTGGGCACCGCGCGGGCCCGGGTCGGGCCGGGCCAGGCGGGGCTCGACACCCTCCGCGTGGAGTGCTCCTTCACCGCTCCCCTGCCCCGGAAGGACGGCGTGACCGTCGAGTTCCGCGGCAGCGTGCAGGACCGCACCGGCTGGCGGGAGATCACCGCCCGCGGCGACCGGATGACCCTCGCCCGCTCCGACGTGCCGGAGAAGTCCGTGTCGCAGCGGCTCACCCAATACCCGAAGCGGCTCCTCTCCGACCCGCCGGACACCGCGTCCGCGACGCTGCGGATCACGCCGGGCGGCCCCGCCCTCACGGACGACCGCCCCGCGGACGAGGACGGGGTGGCTTCCGTGCTGCCTCGTGGCGCCGACCGGTGGGCGCAGTCCCTCACCGGCCTCGTCGGCCGCCATCCCCTCACCCCAGCCTTCGCGGCGCTGGCCCTCGGCACCGCCCTGCTCCTGGGCGCCCTGCACGCGCTCGCCCCCGGACACGGCAAGACGCTGATGGCCGCCACCGCGGCCGCCCGCGGCCGTGCTTCCGTACGCGACGTGCTGCCGCTCGCCGCGTCGGTGACGGTCACCCACACCTTGGGCGTGCTCGCCCTCGGCCTGCTGGTGAGCGGGGGCTCCGCCGCGGGCCCTGCGGTGGTCGCCTGGCTCGGCGTGGTGAGCGGGCTGCTCGTCACGGGCGCGGGCGTGCTGCTCATCCGCAGGGCGTGGCTGCGACGGCGCATGGCAGGTCACGGGCACACGCACGATCACGGGCACTCGCACAATCACGGGCACGCGCACACTCACGATCACGGTCACACGCACGGACCTGCACACGGGCACCACCACTCCCACGGGAGCAACCTGCGCGGCGCGCTCTTCCTCGGTTTCGCCGGTGGTCTGGTGCCCAGTCCCTCCGCCGTCGTGGTGCTGGTCGGCGCCGCCGCGCTCGGCGAGGCGTGGTTCGGGCTGCTGCTCGTGGTGGCGTACGGGGCGGGGCTCGCCGCCACGCTGACGGCCGCCGGGTTCCTCGTCGTGCGCGTGGGGTCGTTCGCGGGGCGGCGGCTGGGGCCGGAGTGGGTGCGCCGGGGCACCGGACGGTTCCTGCCGCTCGGTTCGGCCTGCGTGGTTCTCGCTCTCGGGTGTGGATTGGTGTTCAAAGGGGCCGCAACAGCGCTCGGTTGAGCTACTTTTGTGGAGAATCGCACCGCTGCGGATGGGGGCGCCCCGTGAGCCAGCCAGAGCGCGTGATCGCCGGGCGGTACCGCCTGCTGGCCCCGTTGGGCGAAGGCGGCATGGGCACCGTGTGGCGG
Source organism: Streptomyces sp. NPDC004732 (assembly GCF_040609235.1). Lineage (NCBI taxonomy): Bacteria > Bacillati > Actinomycetota > Actinomycetes > Kitasatosporales > Streptomycetaceae > Streptomyces > Streptomyces sp. NPDC004732. The sequence goes on along the minus strand of NZ_JBEXJR010000006.1, from coordinate 133,634 downwards.
GCCCGTGACGAGGTGCTCGGCCGCGAGGTGGCCGTCAAGGAAGTGCGCGCCCCCGCCGGGCTCCCCGCGATCGAGGTCGAGCGGCTCTACGCCAGGCTCGAACGGGAGGCGTGGGCCGCCGCCCGCATCCCGCACCGCAACGTCGTCACGGTCTACGACGTCGCGAGCGAGAGCGGCCGCCCCTGGATCGTCATGGAACTGGTCCGCGGCCTCTCCCTGTCCGACGTGCTGGCGGCGGAGGGGGCCCTGACCCCGCAGCGGACCGCCCGCATCGGCGCCGAGATCCTCGGCGCCCTGCGCGCCGCCCACGACGCCGGGGTCCTGCACCGAGACGTCAAGCCGGGCAACGTACTGATCGCGAACGACGGCCGCGTCGTCCTGACGGACTTCGGAATCGCGCTGGTCGAGGGGAGTTCGGCGCTGACGATGACCGGCGAGGTGGTCGGGTCGCCCGAATTCCTCGCCCCGGAGCGGGCGTTGGGGCATCGGCCGGGTCCCGCGTCCGACCTGTGGTCGCTCGGCGTGCTGCTGTACGCCGCGGTGGAGGGCAGCTCGCCGTTCCGCCAGGACACTCCGCTGAGCACCCTGCGCGCGGTGGTGGACGAGGAGCTGCCGCCCGCCAGGGCCGCCGGGCCGCTCACGCCGGTCATCGAGGGACTGCTGCGCAAGGATCCGGACGAGCGGATGTCCGCCGCCGACGCAGAGCGCGATCTGCGGACCGTGGCGGCGGGCGGCACCCCGAGCGCCACCACGGCGCTGCCCTACATGCCGACGACCACGGCCGGGCGGCCGCCTTCCGAGCCGACACCGCCCGGCGCCCTCCCCCTTCCCCCGCCGTCCGGACCCGCGACCGTCGTCGGCACCTCGACGGTCGAGCCGCGCCGGGACCGCCGTGCGGTGATCGCCCTGGTGGCGGGGATCGTCGCGCTGCTGCTCGCCGTGGGCGGGGTCACGTACGCCCTGGTCGGCCGGGGCGACGACGGCAAGGGCGGCGACAGCAACAGCAGCGGTTCGGGGTCCAGCGGATCGAACGGCTCGTCCGGCGGCAAGGACGGGGGCGGCAGTTCGTCGGGGGGTTCGGGCAACGGGTCCGGCGGCTCCGACGGCTCGTCCGGTTCCACGGACGGGAAGGACAACGGAGGCTCCACCGGCGGCGGCAGTGGAGGCAACGGCGGCAGCGGGGGGAACAGCGGCGGAGGCACCACCAAGCCGCCCGCCCAGAGCGTGAAGGTGCACGTCGTGGGCGCCTACACGCAGTACGAGGGAGTGTGTCCGCCGACGGCCGGTCAGGCACCGTCGTTCACGGCGACGTTCACGGTGGGGCGGGTGCCCGCCACCGTCGAATACCGCTGGGTCACGGCGTCGGGCGAGCCGGGCGACCCCGGCTGGAAGACGCTGTCCTTCTCCTCCGGCGGCGGCAAGACCCGCCAGGTCAATCACGTGGAGACGGCCTACGACCAGGGCGGCGGGACGTATCAGAACTCGATCCACGTCGAGGTGCGCAAGCCCGTGGCGGCGACGTCGAACTCGGTCGCGTACACGGTGGCGTGCAAGCAGGAGACCCCGACGGGCGGGGCCTCCTCCTATGCACCGAACGGGTAGCCGAGGCGGGCGGGGGTCAGGCCGCCGCGGTGAACACCGGGAGGTAGCCACCGGACTGACCGGCGGCGGTGGGGTGGTAGGACTCGCCGATGTTGGTCCAGTTCACGCTGTGCAGCCAGGGGCTGCCCGAGCAGATCTCGTGCCCGGCGAAGGCGGACGCGACGTTGCCGTACGCGAAGCCGTGGTCGGCGGCCCGCTTGGCGGTGGCCGTGTTGAGGTAGTCGGATGCGTCGTTGATGGCGGTCCGCTCACGCTCGGAGAGTCCGGCGAGGCAGCTGCCGCCCAGCTTGTAGAAGCGGGGGTAGCCGAGCACCACCACACGGGCGGAAGGTGCCTTTGCGCTGATCGCGTCGTAGACCTTGTCGAGGTTGCCGGGGAGCGTGGAGTCGACGTACTGGCGGGCCTGGTTGATGCGGGCGATGCAGTTGCTCTCGGACTGCAGCACGCAGGTGGTCATGACGTCGGCGAAGCCCGCGTCGTTGCCGCCGATGGAGATCGAGACGAGCCCGGTGCCGCTGCCGAGCGGGCCCAGCTGCTTCGCCAGAACATCACCCGTACGAGCGCCCGAGCAAGCCGTGAAGTTGAAGCTGGAGGGTGAATGCGCGGCCGCCCACAGAGCGGGGTAGGCGCGGGTGCTGCGCTTGCAGTCGCCGCTGCCGCTGTCGTAGCTGCCGGAGCCGACGCCCGAGGAGTAGGAGTCGCCGAGGGCCACGTAGCCGGTGGCTGCGGCCGATTGCGCGGCCGACTGGTCTGCGTGAGCCGCCGCGGCGCCGGTGAGCGCGAAGGCGGACGCAAGGAGGAGCGAGGACATGTATGCCGTGATTCGGGACAATTTCATGGAACCTCCCTTAGCAGGATTTCTGCCTCGACCGTGGTAGCACGCACCCCCGCCCGCCGATAGTGTTCATGTCAATGAATTCGTCAACAATCCCCTTTCCCACGTGGGGAGTTCACCTCCCGGAGGGGTGTGGCGGGGAACATCTGCACACGCTCTCCGCATCTTGACGGGCCGCCGGGGACTGCGCGACATTGAAGCCCGGCATCCGGCGCGTCGGGGGGCAAAGTCGCCAATGCAGACCATCTGGAGCAAGGCACCGTCATCAGACACGGGGCAACAGACCGGACAGGCCCCTGAGAAGGACCTGTTGCCGCTGCTCGCCGGGGCGGCCGTCGCCGTGGGCGCCGTCGGCGCGATGCTCGCGCTGATCGATCTGAGCTCACCGCTGCGCGGCCCGTTCACCCTGTTCTTCCTGCTCGCCGCGCCGGGCGCCGCGATCGGCGCCGCGCTGCGCACCCTCACGCCGTGGGGCCGGGCCGTGGCTTCCGCATCCGGGGCCCTCGCGGTCAATCTGCTCGTCGCGCAGAGCATGCTGGCGCTGCACGTGTGGTCGGTGCGCGGCGGTGTCGTGGCGGTCGCCGTACTCAGCGCGCTCATCCTCCTGCTCACAGCGGGACGGCAGCTTCGCCGCCGAGCGGCGAGAAGGTGGACCTCCTGACGTGAACATCACCGTGCACCGTCCCGGCGAACTCACCGCGGCCGACCGGGCGGCGTGGACCGCGCTGCAGTCCAAGGCGCACCTCGACGGCTCGCCCTCGCTCGCCAACCCCTTCCTCTCCCCCGAGTTCGCACTGGCGATCGGTCACGAGCGGCGCGGGGTGCGGATCGCCGTCGTGCGCGAAGAGCGCGAGCAGGCCGCGTTCCTGCCCTTCCAGAGGTCCGTCGCCGGAGTCGGCAGGGCCGTCGGACTCGGCGTCTCGGACTGCCAGGGCCTCGTCCACCGGCCGGGCTTCGACTGGGACGCGCGGGAGCTACTGCGGGCCTGTGGTCTCTCGGTGTGGGAGTTCGACCACCTGGTGGACGGACAGACACCGTTCGAGGCCAGCGCCTCCGGCACCTTCCCGTCCCCCGTCATGGACATCGACCAGGGCTATGAGGCCTATCTCGGCCAACTCCGGGCGCAGGCACCGAAGTTCACCCGGACCACACTGGCCAAGGAGCGCAGACTCGGCCGCGACCACGGGCCGGTCCGCTACGTCCACGACGAGCGCGACCCCAAGGTTCTCGCCACCCTGATGGGCTGGAAGTCCGCGCAGTACCGCAGGACGGGCCGCAGCGACCGCTTCGCACATGCGTGGATCGCGCACCTGGTGCGGCGGCTCTTCCACACCCGCACCGACTCGTTCGCCGGGATCCTCTCGGTCCTCTACGCCGGGGACGCGCCGATCGCCGCGCACTTCGGACTGCGCTCCGAGCGGATCCTCGCCTGCTGGTTCCCCGCGTACGACCCGGCGTTCGCGAAGTACTCGCCCGGTCTGGTCCTGCATCTGCGCATGGCCGAGGCCGCCGCGGCCGACGGCATCGTCCAGCTCGATCTCGGACGTGGCCAGAAGGCATACAAGGACTCCCTCAAGACACGCGAACTCACCGTGTCGGAGGGGTGGGTGGCGCTCCGCCACCCGGTGGCGTTCGGACACCTGGCGAGGCGCATCCCGGTCAGGGCGTTACGGAACACCGTGCAATCACGACCGGAATTCTTCGAACCTGCCGACAAAATGCTCAAGAGCATGGGTCGAATTCGATCTAGAAGCCGGGAATAAGGCAGTCCGAATGTGACCGCATAGATTACTCAAATCATGTGAAACGTGGGACCACGTTCCAGGTCTTGCCATACAGTCTCAATCATCAATACCGTCTTACATCCACCCGCAACGGTCCATCACGCAATGCGATCTAGGGGAGGGCTCAAGATCGCGATGGTGCCGGTGCGGGGCGCGGTAGGGGGGTGCCGTGCTCGGTGACCGCTCTTCGACCGAGTCACGTCCCGCGTTATGCCAGCTCACTCGGCATGCACGGAGATCTATTTCGTCATGCTCAAGTGTGAACCCCCCTTTCGAACCGGATCAATTGCCGGACCGCCCGGGGGCGGGCGGTCCACCGGACGAGAGGGACCACCGGACTCATGAGTTCGTCTGTGCGCCCGGCAGATGCCGGACAAGACCCGCTGAAAGAGATCGCAAAGAACTACCGGCCGATCTCCACTCACTTGGCGATCACGCCGCCGGTGAGTGTGGTCATACCCGCGATGAACGAAGCGGAGAACCTTCCGTACGTCTTCAAGACACTTCCCGACTGGATCCATGAGGTCGTCCTCGTGGACGGCAACTCCACCGACGACACGGTGGCGGTCGCCAGGGACCTGTGGCCGGACGTGAAGGTCGTCCGCCAGCTCGGCAAGGGCAAGGGTGACGCCCTGATCACCGGCTTCGCCGCGTGCACGGGCGACATCATCGTGATGGTCGACGCCGACGGCTCGGCCGACGGCCACGAGATCGTCTCCTACGTCTCCGCCCTCGTCTCGGGCGCGGACTTCGCCAAGGGCTCCCGTTTCGCCAACGGCGGCGGCACGGACGACATGACGCCGATCCGCAAGCTCGGCAACCACGTCCTGTGCTCCGTCGTGAACACCAAGTTCGGGGCCCGCTACACCGACCTGTGCTACGGCTACAACGCCTTCTGGCGGCACTGCCTCGACAAGATCGAGCTCGACTGCACCGGCTTCGAGGTCGAGACCCTGATGAACATCCGGGTCGTCAAGGCGGGGCTGAAGGTCCAGGAGATCCCGAGCCACGAGTACCTGCGGATCCACGGCGCCAGCAACCTGAGAGCCGTCCGGGACGGCTTCCGCGTCCTGAAGGTGATCCTCTCCGAGCGCTCCAACCGCGCCAGGCGCGGGGCACGGCGCAAGAGCGCGCGAGGGCTGCCCCTGCGCACCGGGCAGGGAGAGGCGTCTTGAGCCCGGACATCTCCGTCGTCATCTGCGCGTACACCGAGGACCGCTGGGAGGACATCCTCGCGGCGGTCTCCTCGGTGCGCGCGCAGTCACTGGCGGCCCTGGAAACCCTCCTCGTGGTCGACCACAACGCCACGCTCCTGGACCGGCTCGCCAGGGAGTACAAGGAGCCCACCGGGACCACCGCCGTGCGGGTGCTCGCGAACGCGGGCCCCCGCGGCCTCTCCGCCGGACGCAACACCGGCATCGCCGCGGCCCGCGGCGGCATCATCGCGTTCCTCGACGACGACGCCGTCGCCGAGCGGGACTGGCTGCGGCACTTCGCCGAGGGGTTCGAGGACCCACGGGTCCTTGCCGTCGGCGGCCGCACCCTGCCCGCCTGGGAGTCGGGGCGGCGGCCTGTCTGGTTCCCCGAGGAGTTCGACTGGGTCGTCGGCTGTACGTACAAGGGGCTCCCCCGGGGCCGGGTCCGGGTGCGCAACGTCCTCGGGGGGAACGCCTCGTTCCGGCGCACCGCCTTCGACGCGGCGGGCGGCTTCGCCACGGGCATCGGACGGGACGGCGACAAACGCCCGCTGGGCTGCGAGGAGACGGAGTTCTGCATCCGCCTCTCCCGCGCGCGGCCGGACGCAGTGCTGCTCATCGACGACCGCTCGGTGATCCACCACCGGGTGCCCGCCGCACGGGAACGGTTCCGCTACTTCCGTACCAGGACGTACGCGGAAGGCCTCTCCAAGGCGCTCGTCGCCCAGAGCGTCGGCGCTTCGAAGGGCCTGGAGTCCGAGCGGCGGTACACCACGCGCGTGCTGCCCGCCGGGGTCGGCCGCGGCCTGCGCGACGCGGCGCTCGGCCGCCCGGGCGGCGCGGGCCGCGCGGGGGCCATCGTGGCGGGAGTGCTCACCGCGGCCGGGGGGTACGTACTCGGCACCGTCCGTGCGCGCAGGGGAGGCGCCGCGTTCTCGGTGCTTCCGGTGGACGCGAGGAGCGCGGGTGGCGAGGGGGCTGCCGCATGACCACGGAATCCGTGCCGATCCTGATGTACCACTCGGTGGCGCGCGTGCCGAGCGCCGCGACGCAGGGGCTCTCGGTGTCGCCCGACGACTTCGAGCGCCAGATGGAGGTGCTCGGCGAGCAGGGGTTCACGCCGCTCACGACCGCCCAACTGGCCGCCGTCTGGCGGACTCGGGAGAAGGCGCTGCCCGAGCGGCCCGTCCTGATCACCTTCGACGACGGCTATGAGGGCGTCCACCGGTACGCGCTGCCCGTGCTCGCCAAGCACGGCTTCGCGTCGACCCTGTTCGTCTCCACCGGCTGGCTGCGCGGGGAGTACGACACCGGGGGCGCCCTCGACCGCATGCTCGACTGGGACCAGGTGCGCGAACTCGCCGCCGCGGGCGCGGAGATCGGCGGGCACAGCCACACGCACCCCGAGCTCGACCAGCTGTCCGACGACGCGCTCCGGTTCGAGCTGCGGCGCTGCCGCGACATCGTCGCCGACCAGCTGGGCACGCGGCCCGCGTCCTTCGCGTACCCCTACGGCTACTCCAGCCGACGGGTGCGCGAGCGGGTCCGCGAGACGGGCTTCCGCCAGGCGCTCGCCGTCGGCAACGGCCTGGCCCGCCGCGCCCAGGGGCCTTACGCACTGCGGCGGGTGACCGTGCGCCGCACCACCGGCGCCGAGGAGTTCGAGCGGCTGGTGGCGGGCCGCGCGATCGGCCGCAACTTCGCCAAGGACCGCACCCTGACCAAGGGGTACGCCCTGTTCCGCAGAGCCCGACAGGTCCGCCGGAAGGCAATCCGTTCCCGTGTCTGACACGACCACGGCCCAGGCCGGCGTCTCCGGTCCCGCCGACGGCACGGGCAAGCCGCCGTCCGGCAAGCCCGGCAAGCCCGGCAAGTCCGGCAGGCCGCGCGGAATGCGCCTGCCGGGCCGGGGCGGCGGCAACAGCCCTCTGTTCCGCAACGCGTACGCACTGATGCTCAACACCGGCATCTCCGGCGTGCTCGGCGTGGGCTTCTGGCTGGCGGCCGCCCGGTACTACTCGGAGTCGGCGGTCGGCCAGGGGTCGGCGGCGATCGCGGCGATGAAGCTCCTCGCGGGGCTCACCGCCGTGACGCTGACCGGCGCCCTCGCGCGGTTCATCCCCATCGCGGGCCGCGCCACGGGCACGTTCATCTTCCGCACGTACGCGGGCAGTTCGGTGGCCGTGGCGTTCGCCGCCCTCCTCTTCCTGCTCACGCTCGACCTCTGGGGACCCTCGTACCGCTTCCTGCACGGGCCCGTCCACGGCATCGGCTTCGTCCTCGCCGTCGTGGCCTGGTCGGTCCTGACCCTGCAGGACGGCGTCCTGACCGGGCTGCGCAACGCGCTCTGGGTGCCCGTCGGCAACACCGTCTTCTCGGTCGCCAAGCTGGGCCTGCTCATCGCGATGGCCGCGGCGATCCCCACCGCGGGCGTCTTCGTGTCCTGGGTCGCCTCGATCCTCGTGTCGGTGATCCCGCTCGGCTGGCTGGTCTTCCGGCGCCTGGTGCCACGGCATGTGAAGGCCACCGCAGGAAAGGCGCATCCGCCCACCCTGCGCGAGATCGGCCGCTTCCTTGCCGGGGACTACACCGGCTCGCTCTTCTCGCTCGCCGTGGTCTATCTCGTCCCGGTCATCGTCGCCTCGCAGGTCAGCTCGGTCGACAACGCGTACTTCTACATCACCACCACCATCGGCGGCACGGTCAATCTGCTCGCCATCAACATGGGCGCCTCGCTGACCGTGGAGGGCGCGCACGATCCGGCGCTGCTCGCCGCCAACACCCGCTCGGCGCTGCGCCGGATGGCGACGATCATGCTGCCGGTGTGCGGGATCCTCTTCCTGGCCGCGCCGATGATCCTGCGCATGTTCGGTCAGGGGTACGCGGACGCGGCCACTCCCCTGCTGCGCTGGTTCGCGGTGGGGGCGCTGCTGCGGGTCGTCATGGAGACGTACTTCGCGGTGCAGCGCGCGCAGAGCAAGACCTCGGGGATCGCCTGGCTGCAGGGCCTGTTGTGCGTCCTGGTGCTCGGTCTCACGCTGCTCCTGCTGCCGCGGATGGGGCTGACCGGCGCGGGCATCGCGGAGATCTCCAGCCTCGCCGTGATCGTGGCCATCGCGGCGCCGAAGCTGTACCGCGTGGTGCGGGCGGCGCCCTCGGAGAGGCCCGAGGAAACGGCGCCGGACGGGGACCTGGCCGACCTGGGGACGGCGGACACCCGCGCGGAGCAGGTGCGGGCGGGGGCGGCGGCCGCCGGGGCGACGGACGGGGGCGGAGCCGGGGGCAAGGCGCACAAGGAGCGCCACGGGCCTGCCTGGGCGCTGCGCGAGTCGCTCGACTCGGACACCCTCCATCTCGCCGTGCAGCTCGACTTCGAGCACCAGGAGCGCAGGCCCGACGTGCGGCCGGGTCCTGGCACGCCCGCCTCGGGGACGCCCGCGGCGCGGAGCGAGGGGGACGACATGGACGACCGGCCGACCTGGGCGCTTAGAGCCCCGGCCGGACCGGTGGAGGAGTCCGCTCCCCCCAAGCCGACGTACGCGCCGACACCCGCTCCGACACCCACGGAACTGCTGGAACCCGTGGAGCAGGAGGAACCGGAGAAGCAGGAAGAGCCGGAGGAGCAGGAGGAGCAGGAGGAGCCGGAGGAGCCGGAGGAGCCGGAGGAGCAACGGGACCCGGCAGGGCCCGCCCCCCGCCGCCACGTCCTCGTCATGGCCCTGCTCCTCGCCGCCGCACTCGCCCTGTACTGGCTGCCCGTCCTCGGCCTCGGCGAGAAGGACCTGGACGAGATGGGCGGGCTCGGGCTCATCTCCGTACTGCCCACACCGACGCTCGTCGGCGCCGCCCTCCTGGTCGTCGTGTTCGCCACGCTGCTCTGGATGGACCGGCCGATCAAGAGCCTCCTCCTGCTCACCCTGCTCGCGACCGTGGTGTCCCTGCACGCGCTGCCCGCCGTCATCGAGACCGAGCCGCGGTTCGCCACGGCCTGGCAGCACCTGGGCTTCATGGAGTACATCGACCGGACCGGCACCGCGGTGCCCGATCTGGACGCGCGCTGGAGCTGGCCCGGCTTCTTCGCCGCGGCCACCTTCGTCGCGAAGGCGTGCGGCGTCTCGGACATGACCGAGGTGATCCGCTGGTGGCCGACGGCCATCCAACTGCTCTATCTGGCGCCGATGTTCCTGCTCGTGCGCTCCATGCGGGCGGCCTGGCGCGCCAAGTGGGCGGGCCTGTGGATCTTCGTCCTGAGCGGCTGGGTGGGGCAGGACTACTTCTCCCCGCAGGGCTTCACGTTCCTGCTCTACATCGCCTTCGTCGCCGTGCTGATGGTGTGGTTCCGGGCGCCGCGCATGCTGTGGGCCAAGCGGCGTCCCGGGGAGGTGGAGGTCGAGCCGGCCGGCCGCAAGGAGCGGGCCGTGCTGCTCCTGGTCCTGATCGGCCTCTTCGCCGCGACGGTCCCCGCCCACCAGCTCACGCCGTTCGTGATGCTCGGCGTACTCACCGTGCTCGTCCTGGTCGGCCGCTCCGAACTGCGCGGCCTGCCGATCCTGTTCGGCGTGCTCGTCGTCGTATGGCTCGGCTTCCTCGCCGAACCGTACTGGTCGGGGCACTTCGACGAGCTGTTCGGCGGGGTCGGCGGCGTCGGCGGGAACGTGTCCTCTTCGGTCTCCGGGCGCATCGAGGGCGGCAGCTCGACCCACCGGCTCGTGCTGTACGCGCGCGTGGCGATGGCGGGCAGCGTGCTGGCGTTCGCCTGCTGGGGCTGGTGGCGACGGCGCTTCTACAAGTACAGCGAACGCTCGCTGCTCGTCCTCACCTTCGTGCCGTTCCTGGGCTTCGGCATGCAGTCGTACGGCGGCGAGATGGCCCTGCGCGTCTTCATGTTCGCGCTGCCGGGCGCGGCCCTGCTCGCCGGTCTGGCGCTGTTCCCACGGGCGGGCATCACGCGGGACGAGCGCGACCGCGACCGGGTGAGCCTCGCGCCGCTGGCCGCGCTGATGGCCGGTCTGGTCCTGATGGGCGGCTTCCTGGTGGCCCGCTGGGGCAACGAGCCCTTCGAGCGGATCCGCCCCGGCGAGGTCGCGGCGATGGACTACCTGTACGAGCACGACGACCCGACGGCGCGGCTGCTCTGGATGAGCAACGACACGGTCGACAACGTCACCCCGTCGATTCCGTGGGGCGCCCGTGACATGGAGAAGCTGGAGTACGTTCCCACGCTCGCGCCCGCCGACCCGGTCCTGGTGTCGGGCCTGGTGAAGTCCCTCAAGGACGCGGGCCCCAACTCGTATCTGATGATCAACCGCAGCCAGACGACCTATCTGCAGATGGATGCCGGATACGCCGCGTCGTGGGAGCCGCGCATCATCCGCAACCTGGACGACCGCAGGGACCTCAAGAAGGTCTTCACCAACGCCGACGCGACCATCTACGCCCTGACCAGGCAGCCGGACGGCAGGGCCGCGAAGCCCGATCCGGGGCCCGTCGGACCGAAGGTGACGTGGACGCCGTGGTCGGTCGTGGGCGGGCTCGCGGCGGTGGCGCTCATCCTGCTGCTCGGGGCGCGCGAGATGGTGCGGGTCGCCGCGGCGCCGAGCGTGCGGCAGCAGCGGTGGCTGCAGGGCAGCTTCTGGTTCTCGCTGCCGCTGCTCGCGGTGCTGCTCGCCTCGCTGATCCAGCGGTTCCTGACGATGGCGTGAGCGGGCGAGTGGTTCCTGACGATGGCGTGAGCGGGCGAGGTGAGGTGAGGTGGGACGAGGCGGGGCGGCTCAGCGCTTGAGCCACTTCACCTCGTACCCCGCCATGTCGAACCGTCGGCCGTCGATCTTCGCGCTGATCCGCCGGTCGAGGGTGTTCACCACGAGGACGGCCCGGTCGTCGGCGAGGACCCGGACGTTCGGCCGGTCGTCGGCGGCGACGGACACCTTCGCGTACTTCGTGCCGGGGCCGAACTCCTTGCCGAACCGTCCGATGAGCTTCATCATCGGCAGCTCGGCCCCGCCGTCGCGGAGTTGGGTGGCGGACCAGAGGCAGCCCGCACACTTCGTCCCGCGCTTCTGCGGGTTCCAGTAGAAGCCGCTCGTGGCACCGCCGCGGACCATCGCCATCAGGCCGGACGCCTGGACGGCGACGCGGTGCGCCTCGGACCAGTCGTCCCTGTTGTCCTGGTCGTCGCCCGGTTCCACGTAGTACTCGGCCCACCACAGCGGCAGGTCGCCGGTCCGCTCCCGCACCCACTTGCCGACGTCCGTGAACTTCTCGGTGGCCCGGAACTCGTCGGGGAGCAGCTCGTCGTCCACGGTGTAGCTGGAGCCGTCGACGACGACGAAGTCGGCGCCCGCCTTGTACTTGTTCCAGTGATCGAAGGCGTCGATGATCCGCTGGTCCATGCGCCCCCAGGGGCCCTTCGGCGCTGCTGAGACACCCTCGGTCTGGCGCGGGTCGACGCTGTTCATGACCAGGTAGGGGCCGCCGACCATGATGTCCTTGTCGACCTTCTTGAGCGCCTTGTAGACGAGGTTGTAGAGCTCGGTGTACCCCTCGTAGTCCCAGCGGCCCTTCTCGTTGTTCCAGAAGCCCTTGAACTCGTTCCAGACGACGAAGTGACGGACGTCGGGATAGCGCTTGGCGACGGTCGCGGCGAGCTCCGCGAAGTCCTTGTAGTGCGCGCGGTCCGGGGCGGTCTCCAGGGACCGCTTGCTCCAGTCCGTCTTGTCCGCGCCGGGTTCGCCGCCCTTCATCCAGTCGGGCGCGCAGCACAGCGTGACGACGGGAATGCCGTCGCTCTCCCGGACGAAGTCCATCCGGCGGTCCATCGCGGAGAAGTCGTAACGCCCCTTCACCGGCTCGGGGTTGCCCGCGCCCCAGCCCATGATGTGCTGGATCTGCGGGACGGGCCTGCCCTGGTCCGCGAGCTCGGTGCGGACACGCTCGACGGCCTTGTCCTCGCCCTCGTCCGCGCTGTACTGGGTGTGGGTGAAGCCCCAGCCCACCTGCGGTCTGGCGTCGCCGGGCGGGACGGCCGGGGTGCCGTGCACCTTGTCCCCGTCAGGAGTGGTGCCCGCGGTGCTGCCCGTGTCGCCGGGCAGCGTGTTGACCAGTGTGATCACCAGGGTCAGTGCGACCAGACCGACACCGAGCAGGGCGGTCAGACGCCACCGCCGTGCGTCCGTGTTCCACTCATGACGTCCCATCAGCGGCAACAATATCGGGACAAGTCGGCGGTAGGACAGGTTCCGGACGACAGCTCGGTGACAACGGTCTCCGAATCGGGCGCATGGAACACACCGCGGAAAGCGGATGCACAACGGCGTGCGCGTGCCGGATCATGTCGGCATGTCTGCGAACCCACAGGACGCCCTGCCGATCCGGCTCAACGTCGACGACAGCGACTCCCCTTCGGATGTCGTGGACGCCCTCTTCCTCGGCCGTTTCGCGACGGGCGAGCAGCCCTTCTCGCACAGCGCGAACATCGACCGCGTCAAATCGGGTTCCACCCTGCTGCCGCCGGGCGCCGCGGTGCTGCGCGCGGCCCGCGACGACGACCGCAGCGCCACGCTCGCCGAGGGCGACGGCTGGACGCTGCTCGTCTCCCGCTGGAACCGCGGCGCGGACGTCACGGTGACGGCGACCACCGCCGAACTCGCCGAGAAGGTCCTGAAACAGGCCACGGACGGCGCGCAGGACGAGCCCGAGCCGCAGCCGGAGAACGTGACCATGGGCTTCTGGTACGTCTCCCCGCGCCGCGGCCCGCACCGCACCACCCGGCAGATCTCGGCCGGTACGTGGGAGGAGGTGCGGCCCAACTACACGGCGCCGGTCGCCGACGCCATGGACACGCTGATGAAGACGGTTCCCGAGGACATCTCGGGCCGCCTGCTGCTGCTCCACGGCCCGCCGGGCACGGGCAAGACGTCGGCGCTGCGGACCCTGGCGCGCTCGTGGCGGGACTGGTGCCAGGTGGACTGCGTGCTGGATCCCGAGCGGCTGTTCAGCGACGTCGGCTATCTGATGGACATCGCGATCGGCGAGGACGACGGGACGGCGAAGGGCCGCTGGCGGCTGCTGCTCCTGGAGGACTGCGACGAGCTGATCCGCGGCGAGGCCAAGCACACGGCGGGCCAGGCCCTGTCGCGGCTGCTCAACCTCACGGACGGCCTGCTCGGCCAGGGCAGAAACGTCCTGGTGGGGGTCACGACCAACGAGGACCTGGAGCGCCTGCACCCGGCGGTGGTCCGCCCCGGCCGCTGTCTGGCCCGCATCGAGGTGGGCCCGCTGACCCGCCCCGAGGCGGTGGAGTGGCTCGGCACGGAGGAGGGGGTTTCCCGCGAGGGCGCCACCCTCGCGGAGCTCTTCGCCCTGCGCCGGGGCACGTCCCCGACGTCGGTGCCCGACCAGCGGGAGGGAGCGGACTCGGGGCTGTATCTGTAAGAGCCTGCGTCGTGACCCCGGCCGGGTGGGCTAGCCGGAGGTTCCGTAGGCCGCGCGCAGGGCGTCCCGTACCGCGGCGAGCGCGGCCTCCTCCGAGAGGCCCAGTCTGCGGGCCCGCTCGGCGTAGGACTGCGCCTCGGCCGACGCGGCCTTCGCCGCCGCGTCCCCCGCCGCCGCGACGAACGTCCCGTTCCGTCCCCGGGTCTCGATGACCCCGTCGGACTCCAGCGCCCGGTAGGCCTTGGCCACCGTGTTGGCGGCGAGCCCGAGGGATTCGGCGAGCCCCCGCACGGTGGGCAGCTTGTAACCGGCGGGCAGCGCCCCGGACCTCGCCTGCTCGGCGATCCGGGCCCGCACCTGCTCGTACGGCGCGTCGCCCGCGCCCGCGTCGATGTCGATCTTCAAAGTCACGGGGTGATTGTCCCGCACACCCCGCCGCTTGCGGCACCGCTGCGCGCCGTGGCCGCGGAAAATGAGGAGCGCCCCAGCGCGCCCCACGCGTACCGTGCGGCTCCATGACAGTGATCGTCCGAGCCCTCGACCGCGAGGGGCCGACAGCCGCCGCGGACGACGCGGGTTTCGCCGCCGTACGCCGGGCCTGCGTGCCCGCCATGCTCGCCACCTCCGCCTCGGTCGCCTTCGACCGCGCGCACGCCCATCCGGACTCCGGCTACCGGCAGTTGATCGCGGAGACCGACGGCGAGGTCATCGGCACTGCGCAGGTGGGCATCGCCTACGACAGCCCCGAGCCGGGCCAGGGCTTCGCCAACATCTACGTCCATCCCGAGCGGCTCGGCAGGGGCGCGGGGACGCTGCTCCTGCGCACGGCGGAGGAGTACCTCGCGGACGCGGGCGTGCGGACCGTCTACTCATGGGTCCTCGACGAGCCCGCGAACCTCGCCTTCGCCGCCCGCCACGGCTACCGGTCGCGGCGCAGCGCGCACTTCCTCCGCCTGGACCTGGCGCACGGCACGCTGCCGCCCCGCAGCGAGCCGCCCGCCGGGGTCGAGCTGGTCGAGCTGGTCAATGGGTCGGTGTTCGCGGACGACGCGCGCGCGTTGTTCGCCCTCGACGCGGAGACGGTGGCGGACGAACCGAGCGACGTGGCCGCCGAGTTCTCGGACTACGAGCACTGGCTCGCCGAGACCTGGCGCCATCCGCTGGTCAGCCAGGAGCTCACCACGGTGGTGCTGGTGGCGGGCCGCCCCGCGGCGTTCAGCCTGGCCCGCGCGGACGGCGCGGGACGCTACTCGTCCAACATGACCGGCACGGCGCGCGCCCACCGCGGCCGCGGCCTGGCCAAGCTCGCCAAGAACGACTCCCTGCACCGGGCCCGCGCGGCGGGCTGCACGGAGGCGTTCACGGGCAACGACGCCGGGAACGAGCCGATGCTGGCGATCAACAAGTGGTTCGGTTACGAGATCTGTGGCACGGAGGTCCGCCATGTCCGCACCCTCGGCTGACGCGCCCTCGGCCGACGCGCCGGAGTCGCTGGAGGTCGCTCTGGTGAAGGCGGGCCGGACCAAGATCCGTTATCCCGCACGGCTGCTGCACGACGACGGGAACCACCTCGCCGTCCGGGCGCCCTGGGCGGCTCCCGGGGTCCGTGACTTCGGCTTCGTGCGCTTCGAGCCGGGCGACGTCTTCGTCGAGCACTACTGGCGCGACCGCTGGTACGCGATCAAGGAGGTGTACGCGGGGGACGGGGCCCGCAAGGGCTGGTACTGCGACGTGACCCGCCCGGCCGTCCGCGACGGCGCCGTCCTCACGGTGGAGGACCTGGACCTGGATCTGTGGGTCTCGGCAGACCGCGGGACCGTACTGCGCCTGGACGAGGACGAGTTCGCGGAGAGCGGGCTCGCCGCCGAGGACCCGGCCGCGGCCGCCGCGGCGGTCCGCGCCCTGGACGACCTCGAAGCGCTGGCCCGGGGCGCCGGGTTCGACCTGGACTACTCGGCGACCAGCTCCACTTCATAACCCCAGGCGTCTTCCAGATAGGCCGCGTACCGCCCCTCGCCGCCTGCGTGGGGGTGCCGGTCCGCGAAGAGCAGGGCCCATCCGTGGTCGGGCGCGGCGGCCACGAGCCGGTCGAGCACGGCCCGGCCCGCCACGTGGAACGCCAGGTGGTTCAGGCCGGGGCGGTGCCGGTCGTGGCCGCCGGGCCGCAGGTCCGGCGACTGTTCGAGCACCACGTACGCCTCGTCGCGGCGCCAGCTCCGGCCGTGGCCCCAGCGCTGGAACGGCACATGGCCGAGCTCGCCGAGGAGCCACCCCCACGAGACCGCGGCCGCCGCCAGATCGGGCACCCACAGCTCCACGTGGTGCACCCCGCCCGCCCGCACCGGGGCGAGGGATTCCGGCGCCGTGGTGCGGTCGCCCTCATAGGCCACCGCCTCCTCGTCCGACTGCCAGTGCACGATGAACCGCTCGCCCGCGCGCCAGGCGGCCAGGCCCGCTCTGCAGTACGCCACCATGTCGTGCGGCAGAGCGGACAGGGGGTGCCAGACGAGCTCGGCGCACTTGTCCGGCTCCGCGTTGACCGGCTCGCCGCCCGCGCCGTGCTCCGCCGAGAAGAACCAGCCGGTGCGCGGCGCCTCGCCGGGGCCGCGGTGCTGAACGACCGCCTCCACGCGCAGGTCGGCGGGGGCGAGGTCGAGCCCGATCTCCTCGCGCGCTTCCCGGATCATGGCCGCGCGGACGTCCTCGCCGTCCTCCACATGGCCGGACGGGAGGTGCAGGAGACCATCCCCGTACCCCGTACCGGAACGGCGGGCCAGCAGGACCTCGTCGCCGCGGCGCAGGATCAGATGGACGTCGACGACCTCGGTGTGCCGGGCCGGGGCGTCCGGCACCACGCCCACCAGCAGATACCGCGCGTCCCCCGGCAGCCGCTCGGAGTGCAGGCGGGCGACCAGGGGCGTCAGGGCCGACACCGTTCGGGACACGGGGAGGCCCGCGGGGCTCACGGTCCCCCGCTCGCCTTCGACGAGAACCAGCCTTCCGCCGGGCCGCAGCAGGCCGCACCAGCGCCGCAGGGCGGCCTCGGGGTCCGGCAGCGTCCACAGGACGTCGTGGGCAAGGACCACGTCGAACCGCCGCCCCTGGACCGGTGGCCGGTCCGCGTCGCCGACCGGCACCTCGGTGACGCGGTGGCCGCGGTCGGCGGCGAGCGGGGCGAGGCTGCCGGTGCCGAGGCCGAGGACGTCACCGGGGGCGTCCGGCAGCCAGTCCCGCAGCCGGTCGGCCCAGTCGATCGCCTCGTTGCTCGTCATGTCCCGATGGTCGCAGCTGCCACTGACATTCGGCCCTCGATCAGAAAGCGGGCGCCGAGAGGTCTACGACAGGCCTTGAATGGACATCGGTAAGGCAGGAAGCAGAAGGCAGGGAGGCCGCCATGCGCCGAGTGACCACACACAAACCCGCCGCCAAGACCGTCAGCCGTCGGGTGCGGGAGCGTCAGGAGGCGGAGGTCAGGCCGCAGGAGAGGCCCGAGGTCCGCAAGGACATCCAGCGGACGTGGTGGCCGGACGGCTGAGGAGCCGCGGATGAGACGCGATCAGCTCTCCTGGAGCCGCTTGCGGTAGTGGATCCGGTCGTACGGCCCGTCCACGCGCCGCTCGACGACCTCGTACCCGTACCGCGGGTAGATCTTCTGGTTCTCCCACATCAGGGCGTTGGTGTAGAGCCGGATCTCGGGGAGGCCGAGCTCACGCGCATGGGCGTCCACGAAGGAGAGCAGTCGGCGGCCCACCCCCTGCCCCGCGGCATCGGGGTGGACCGCGATCGACTCCAGGAGGAGCCTGCCTTCGTAGGGACGCGGGACGAGCACCAGGAGACCCACCACGGGGTCCCCGGTGACGTACACGAAACCCGCCGCCACATCGGCCGCGTGATCGGCCTCCATCGGGCTGGGGACGCGCCCGATGCGTTCGATGTAGCGGTGGTAGGCCGCGTCCGTGACCGCCCGCACGGCGGGCACGTCGGCGGCTGTGGCGAGGCGGATGTCCGTGGAACCCTCGATGGTGGTCATGCCTCTACGTCTACGTCACGGCGTCGCGCCCGCACCACCGCCTTCTTCAACAAGGGCCAGGCCACGATCAGGACGATGAGGCCATAGACCGTCGTGGAGAACGGCGTGAGGAGGCCGCTGGCGTCGCCGTCGCTGATCTGCAGGGCGCGGCGCAGCTGTTGCTCGGCGTTCGGGCCGAGGATGACGCCGATGACCGCGGGCAGGACCGGCAGTCCGTAGCGCCGCATGCCGAAGCCGATCAGGCCGATGACCAGGAGGATGACGAGGTCGATCGGTTCGCCGCCGACCGCGTAGGCGCCGACGGCCGCGAAGAAGAGGATGCCCGCGTAGAGGTAGGGCCGCGGGATGCGCAGGAGCTTCGCCCAGACCGGGGCGAGGGGCAGGTTGAGTGCCAGCAGGAGCACCATGCCGACGAACAGCGAGGCGATGAGGCCCCAGACGAGGTCCGGTTCGCGTTCGAAGAGGAGCGGCCCCGGCTGGATGCCGTACTGCTGGAAGGCGGCGAGCATCACGGCGGCGACGGCGGTCGTGGGCAGGCCGAGCGTGAGCATGGAGACCAGCGTGCCTGCCGCCGACGCGGAGGCGGCCGACTCCGGTCCCGCGACGCCCTCGATGGCGCCCTTGCCCCATTCGTCCTTGTGCTTGGAGAGGCGCTTCTCGGTCACGTAGGAGAGGAAGGTGGGGATCTCCGCGCCGCCAGCGGGGATGGCGCCGAACGGGAAGCCGATGAGGGGGCCGCGCAGCCAGGACTTCCAGGTGCGCCGCACGTCCTTCCTCTGCAGCCAGGGGCGGCCCACGGGGATCGCCTGCCCGCTGCTGCGGCGCAGGTGGGCGGCGACCCACAGGGCCTCGCCGATGGCGAAGAGCCCCACCGCGACGATGACCACGTCGATGCCGTCGGCGAGTTGGAGCGAGCCGAAGGTGAGCCGCTGCTGGCCCGTCATCTGGTCCAGGCCGACCAGGCCGATGGTCAGGCCGATCAGGAGCGAGGCGAGGCCGCGGATGCGGGACGAGCCGAGCACGGAGGTGACCGCGATGAACGCGAGCACCATGATGGCGAAGTAGTCGGGCGCGCCGATGTCGACGGCGAGGTCGGCGACGGTCGGCGCGAGCGCCACCAGGAGCAGCGTGCCGATCATGCCGCCCGCGAAGTGGCCGATGGCGGCGGCCGCGAGGGCCTGGGCGCCCCGCCCGGCCTTGGCCATCGGGTGGCCTTCCATGGCCGCGACGACGGCGGCGCTCTCGCCGGGTGTGTTGAGCAGGATCGAGGTCGTCGAACCGCCGAACATCGCGCCGTAGTAGATGCCGGCGAACATGATGAACGCGCCGGTCGGTTCGAGTCCGTACGTCACCGGGAGCAGCAGGGCCACCGCCATCGCGGGGCCGATGCCGGGCAGCACGCCGATCGCGGTGCCGAGCAGGACGCCGACGGCCGCCCAGAGGAGGTTGATCGGGGTGAGGGCGGTGCCGAAGCCGTCCATGAGGGAGGTGAAGGCGTTCATGTCACAGCACTCCCATCAGGGGGCCGCCCGGCAGGGGCACGCCGAGCAGGTTGTTGAAGACTTCGTACGTGACGACGGAGAGCCCGGCGGCGATGAGCGGGTCGCGGTCGAGGTGACGGCTGCCGAGTGCGTAGGCGGCGCCCCAGAAGAGCAGGGCTCCGGCGATCGGGAAGCCGACCGGTTCGATGAGGACGGCGGTGGCGAGGAAGACGCCCGCCAGGAGCAGGACGGTGCGCCAGTCGGCGGGTTCGGCCAGGTCGATGTCCTCGCCGCCCTCGGCCTCGCCGCGGCCGCCGCGCAGCACGTCGACGGCGAGCAGCAGGGCGACGACGAGCAGCCCGATACCGACGGCGATCGGCACGGTCTTCGGTCCGATGGGGCCGCGCTGGGCGATCTCGACGTCCATGGTGAGGGCGTCGGTGAGGACGAGGGCGCCGAGGGCGAGGAGCAGTACGCAGACGCCGAGTTCGGAGTGTTCGCGCAGCCAGGAGCGGCTCGGCGGCGGCTCGTGGGGGACGTCGGTGGTGGTCACAGTCCCAGCTCCTTCAGTACCGACACGACGCGCTTGTCCTGGGCGTCCAGGAAGTCGCCGAACTTCTCTCCGGTCAGGAAGGCGTCGTCCCAGCCGTTCGTCTGCAGGGACTTGCGCCACTCGGGCGAGTCGTGGAGCTTCCTGATCAGCCCGGTGAGCTTCTTGCGCTCGGCGTCGCTGAGGCCCGGCGGGGCGACGATGCCGCGCCAGTTGGTGAAGTCCACGTCGTAGCCGGACTCCTTGAGGGTGGGTCCGTCCAGGCCCTTCACCCGCTCGGGCCCGGTGACGGCGAGCAGCCGCAGCTCCCCCGACTTGATCTGGTCGAGGTACTCGCCGACGCCGGAGACGCCGAAGGAGACCTTGCTGCCGAGGATGGAGGCGAGCAGTTCGCCGCCGCCGTCGAAGGGGACGTAGTTGACCTTCTTCGGGTCGATGCCCGCGGCGCGCGCCATCAGCATCGGGGCGAGGTGGTCGGGTCCGCCGGGGGACGAGCCGCCGCCGACGGGCACCTTGCCCGGGTTCTTCTTCCAGGCGTCGACGAGCTGCCCGATGGTCTTGTACGGGGAGTTCTTGGCGACCACGACGACGTCCTGCTCCTCGGTGAGCCGGGCGATGGGTGTGGTGTCGGCGAGCGTCTTGGGCGAGTCGTTGGAGCGGGCCGCGCCGACGACGCCGAGGCCCATGGACATGGCGAGCTTGCCGTTGCCGTGCTCGCCGACGAGCCGGGTCAGGCCGACGGTGCCGCCCGCGCCCGGCAGGTTGAACACCTCGATGTTGTGGGTGAGTTCGGCGTCCTCGGCGTTCTTCGCCGCGGTGCGTGCGGTGATGTCGTAGCCGCCGCCGGGCGTGTTGGGGACCATGAAGCGCAGGCCGGGGATCTGTGTGCCGGTGTCGGCGCCGCTGCCCGTGGTGAGCAGCGGCGGCGCCACGAGCACGAGGAGGGCGGCCCCGAACAGGGCGAGGGGGGTGCGCAGGCGCACGTGTGCCACCACCTGTCGGTTACGTCGGAGTGGGGATGGGTGTGAGGTGGCCCACATGTTGCCCGGGCGTTAACAACCTGTCTCTCTTCCGGAACCAACGGACGTTGTGGTCGTTGTGGTCGCGCCCATAGCCTGCGGCGATGACAAGGGTGCTGGTCGTGGACGACGACTTCATGGTCGCCAAGCTGCACAGTCGGTACGTCGCCGCGGTGGAGGGCTTCACCGTGGTCGGGGCCGCCCACAGCGGCGCCGAGGCGATCGACGCGGCCCGGCGGCTCCGCCCCGACCTCGTGCTCCTCGACGTGTATCTGCCCGACATGGACGGCATCGCGGTGCTGCGCGAGCTGCGGGCGGCCGAGGAGCGCGATCCGGCGCGGCGGCCGGTGGACGCCCTGTTCATCACGGCGGCGCGGGACGCGGAGGTGGTGCGGGCGGCGCTGCGGGCGGGCGCCCTGCACTACCTCATCAAACCGTTCAACCGGACGGCGCTGCACGAGCAGTTGCGGCACGTGGCGGCGTTGCGGGCCCGCCTCGACGGCCTCGACGAGGCACGCCAGGAGGACGTGGACCAGCTCTTCGGCACCCGCCCGCCGGGCTCCCGGGAACTCCCGAAGGGCCTCGCGGCCCACACGGCGGACCTGGTGGAACAGACCCTGCGCAACCACCCGTCCGGCCTCTCGGCATCGGAGTGCGCGGAGGCGGGCTCCCTGTCCCGCGTGAGCGCCCGCCGCTACCTGGAGTTCTTCGCGGACACGCGCCGCGCCGAGGTGACGCTTCGCTACGGCGGGACGGGGCGGCCGGAGCGGCGGTACCGGTGGGTGGGGTGATCCGCCCCGGCGCGCATTCGCCTGGCTCTCCCCCTGGTTGAGCCTGGCGATCCCTGGCGAATGGTGGCGCTGGGTCGAGCGGGCACCTGGCGCGCCGGTAGGTTCGAGAGGACCGGCGATGTCTCTCCCGGAACGCCCGCCCGGTCGGGGCGGGGCCCAACTCGGTTGGGTACGCAGAGAGACAGGAGCCGGACACGATGGACGGATCTAGGCGGAAGGGCAGGTGCCGCAGGCGCCCCCGGTACGAGTGGGTGCAATTAGCGGCGCTGTCCCTCACGGCTGTCACCGCCATCGCGGGGTGCGTCGAGCGCTTCATGTGACGCATGAGGTGTGAGCCGGACGGCTGGTCGGGCGGATGAGCGAGCCCGGCCGACGGATGCTCGGCCGGACTCACCCGCCCCGCGCACGGGCCTGGCTCCGGGCTGCATTCCCGGAGTCAGGCCCTTGTACGTGCGCAAGGAGCATTCGGCGCCCCGGCCGCGGGCCTGCGCGGGCGCTCCTGGACGAGATAACCCCATGTCACGGCATGCATCAAGCCGCTACGACCACCCCATTCGGCAATTTGCGGCTTTTGCCGGTGGCGAATGATCTTGCTAACCCTGGCGTCTGGGTGGCGCGAAAAGGAGAACTCCCAGGTGGCGAAGTGCCGGGGGTAGCGAACCCTGGCGTATTGGCGCCCCGGTCAGGCCAATCGCCGGACGCGCGGGAGGTATGCGTGGTATGGCGTGGCACGGATCCCTTCGGGATCGCACGGATCCGCCCGTAGCTCATGTAGCGGTCAAACAGGGGCGTCCGAGGACCCAGTCTGAGCCCTCGGTTAGCCCTCCCTTAAAGCGACCGTAAGCACCGCGGTAGCACATCACAGCAGGTCAACCAGCCTTTGCGGCTCAGGGAAAGAGGTCTGGGGAGCCAGACAGGGAGCCACGACCGTGGACTAGATCGGCTCGTGCGCCCCAGCCCCCTCAGGGGGCTCTCCCTCAAAGATCTCATCCATCACCTCCGCGCCCTCCGTAATCACCGGGCGAAGTTGCTTCCGGTACACCCGTTCCGTGGTCGCACTCCCCCGGTGCCCAACCAGCCGCGAGATGACTTCGATTCGCAGCCCGTGGTCGGAGAGCAGGGACACGAAGCTGGTACGTAGCTCGCGCGGGGTCCAGTCCCTTGGATTCTCGAACCCCGCCTCCTTGAGCAACCGCCGAAAGTTGCGCCGGACGTCCAGCGCAGTCCGCCGCTCCCCCACCACAGAAGGAAACACCAGGCCGTTGGAGTCCCACTCGCCTCCAGCCGCTTTGCACTCTGCCTGCTGCCGTGCTCGGTGAGCGTTCAGCACCGGTACGACGTGCCGCGGCATGGCGAGTGAGCGGCGGCTCTTTCGGGTCTTCGTGTCACCGCCGCGGCGCACGGACCTCCAGACATCCACGTGCGGCTTAGTGCCATCGTTCGGCGCCGTGTGCACGTGCGTCCAGGTGAGCGGACGGGCCTCCTCAGTGCGAACTCCCACCAGGAGGGAGAGGACCACGTACACGTGAATCCACGTCCCCATCATGGATTGGAGAACCGCCTCGGCCTGCTCAAGGGAGAGGGACTTGCTCGGCCGACCGGGTCGCCCCTCGGGGACCTCAACCCACTCGGCGACATTGCGCGTGGCTTTCCCTCTGCGCTGTGCGTGGCTGATGGAGCGCCGCAGTACCGAATGAACCATCTTCAGAGACTGTGTGGACAGTACGTCCGCCTTCTCCTCAAGCCATTCGTCCAGGTCGTCCGCCTCAAGCTCACGCAACTTGGCATAGCCCAGGTCCGGCTCGATGTGGGTTCTGGAAAGACTCCTATAGGTCTCGATGCTGCTGACCTCACGCCCTTTGAGCCCCTGGCGGAACCAGTCCTTCACGGCCTGGGAGACCGTGTAGTTAGCTGGCGTCTTTCGACCTGCCTCAAGCTCCTTCTTCAACTCCCTCAGCTTGCGCCGCACTTCAGTCTTGGTCTTGCCAGACACCTTGGGCCGGATGCGCTTGCCTGCTGGTGTGTGCCCGAGGGAAACAGCTCCCACGTAGCGAGCCTTGGACTTGTCCCAGTAAATCGAGTCTTCGCCATGGCCCGCCCTGCGTCGCCCCTCGGAATCCTCGGTCATCCGCTCCTGCCTTCCCATGCGGCCAGGCAGGGCCCACCGGGGCGGGCCCTGCCTGGGGTCTTGCCCTAACTGCTATGCGGCTGCTTGCGCTTCTCGTTTGAGCAGCTCGACGTACTCCGTGGCGTACTCGGGCGGAACAAGTCGGCGTCGACCGATCCGGACCGTCTGGAGCCGCCCAAGGCGGATTTCCTCGTAGATCAGTGAACGGCCAATAGCGAGAGCCTCGGCTGTCTCCTCCGGGGTGTAGAGGAGCCTGGCGACAGGTACAGCGGTGGCACTCATCAAGGAGCCTCCTCGGCGGTACTTTTCTTGCCTTCGAGAGATGAGCCCGTGGGCCCGTGTCTGTCCTAGGTGCGGATTTCTGCGTCATCACGTCACCTGCGTCAATCAGGCTTCTGACCTGCGGGTTTGGGTGACGCAGCAGGATGGGCCCTGCGTCATCAGTGACACGGGCTCTCGTCACGCGGGTGACGCGGGTGACGCGGGGGTGACGCAGGATTCGCCGTCTGCGTCACCGTTGTCTGTGCAGGTCAGTGGCCCTCTGTCGGGCCGTGATGACGCGGTGACGCAGATCTTCCCTACTTAGGAAAAAGACGGGGTGGTTTCTGTGGTTCTACGTCGCCCCTCAGAACTTGAAGAGCGGGCCGCTTCGCGGCGCGACCTTTGCAGGGCGGCGGAGCCGCCGAACAGCAAGAGGAGCACACCCGGCGGGGGGTGTGCTCCTCTTGCTTGTCCGCCTGCGCGCGGTCAGAACGCGATCTGCTGTGCGTGCGGCGGGGGCGGGGGCTGGCGGCTGAGCTCGATGTAGCGGGCGGCGCGGGTGCGGCCCCACTCGACCAGGACGCCGCGGGAGGCCAGGGTGGGCTGGATGCGCCGGAGCCGGTCGGAGAGCACCTTGCCGGTGGTGGGCCAGCCCTTGGGCAGGGGGCGGCAGTCCTCGCCGCTGTAGAGGGCGGTGAGGCAGTGCAGCCACTCGGCCGACGTCATCCGTACCTCTTCGCCGGGGGCGAGTTCGGCGGCGTGCTGCAGGACGGTCTGCGCGAGCAGGTCGCCTTCGATGACGTCGTCGTTCAGGTCGTCCAGGCTGGCCCGGTAGGCGGCCAGGGTGCCGAAGCTCATGGCCGCATCCAGCTGGGCGCACAGGTGCGCGAAGTCGGCCATGCGCAGGTCGGTGGGGGTTTCCGCTTCGGCCGCGCGGACCTTGACGGTCAGGTCGAGCAGGGAGCCGAGGACGGTGGGCAGGATTTCGGCGTACTCCGCCCACAGCTCTGCTTCGGTGCGCCGCACCCGGGGGCGCTCCAGGCGCAGGGTGAGGAGGCGTTCGGCGAGGTCGGGGCGGATGATGCCGACGTCGATGCCGGTGAGCAGCACCGGGCGGCGGTAGCGGGAGCGGACGACGTCGCCGTCGGTGAACAGCGCGCGCTTGATGCTCTCGGCGCCCGTGATGACGCAGCACATCAGGTCCGACAGGTCCGGGGCCAGGTGCGAGAGGTTGTCCAGAGCGGTGATCCATCCGGCCGCCACGGCCGTGATCATGTTCTCTTCGTCCTTCGGGGGGCGCCGCAGGTCGCTGCTCATCCCCTCGATGATGCGGATGAGCATCCGCCCGGCGGTCGACTTGCCCGCGCCCTGCGGGCCGGTCAGGAACGGCGCCGGGACCGGGACGGACGGTTCCAGGCAGCCGATGAGCCAGGCGACGGCCAGGCACTCGGTGGGGGCGTCGGCGAAGTTGCACAGCCGCAGCAGCTGATCCAGGCCCTTGCCGTTCGTGTCCCGGGTGGGGAGGGGGAGTTCGCCGGTGAGCTGGGTGCGCCGCCAGCAGACCTCTTCGGGGCCGGGGATGCGGATGTCCCAGCCGGTGGAGTGGATGCGCACGGACTGTCCGTCGTCGCGGCCCAGGTCGAGCCAGGTGGCGCCGTCGAAGCCGGGGGCGACGCGGATGTGCGTGGGCTGTACCTGCTCGGTGAGCGCGAGTGCTTCGATCAAGTCCAACGCCTCCTTGAGGGCGGTTCCGGTGAAGACGCCGACCTCGTCACGGAAGAGGCCGACCATGAGTTCTTGGCGGTGGCTCCCGGTGGTGCCCTGGGAGCGGATGGGGCGGGCCACGGGGTGGCCGGTGCGCTGGGCGTACACGGTGCCGTCGACCGTGCGGAAGTACCGGAAATGGGCCTGCGCGTAGTCGGTGATGACCTTGCGGGCCGGGTCCTTCTCGTCGTCGGACACGCTCACAGCTCCAACGTGTAGCGGGCGTTGGCCCACGCGTCCGCGCAGTGTCGGGGCGTTTCGCCCTTGGCCTGCGCGGCGGTGAACAGGCGCACGACGTGTGCGTCGGTGAGGCAGCCGCACCGGCCGTGGGTGGAGAGCACCGCCAGGAAGGTGCGGTAGACGGTGGCGTGCACACCGCTGGTGGCCTCGGTGATGGCCTGCTCCGCCATCGTGAGGCCGCGGGCCAGGTAGGCGGGCGTGCGGTGCGGGCAGGCACCGCCTCCGCGCGGAGCAGGAGCGGCAGCGGGGTCGGGCACGGGCCGGGCCAGGGCTGGCTTCACGGCGAGCGCGCGGACGGTGTCCGGCAGGACGGTGATGGTGCCGGTGCCGAACCCGAGCCACCGGGCGTAGGCCATGGTCGACTTGATGTCGACGCCGGGCCGCACGGCGTTGGCGGACTGCATCCGTCCGAGGTAGAGCCAGTGCTCGCCCCGGGTGGTGGACACGGTCTGAGTGGCGGGCAGGCTTTGGCGGGCCCACGCGATGGCGTCGGCGTCGTCCAGGTCCACGACCGTCAGCCCGGCCCCGCCCGGGTGGTAGGCGACCGCGCTCGCGCACAGCCACGCCCTGCGCCAGATACCGGAGCTGATGACATCCGGGTCGGTGGTGGCGGCGGCCCAGGCGTGGCACGGGGCCGGGCAGGCGCACGGCCCGGGGCTCTTCATGTTCGGTCGGCCGCCGCATGCGTTGTCCGCGCAGCGGCGGCAGTTGCCGAACGGCATCTTTCCGGCGCGCAGCGGCAGGACTGGCACACCGGAGGCGGCCAGGGATTGAGCGGTGTGCTGGTGGTCGTTCATGCGGCGCTCCGGTCGGTGAGGAGCATCTGGCGGTGGGTGGAGATGGCGTTGATGACCCGCTTGCGCCACTTCAGGGCGTAGGGCAGGCAGTTGGCACAGTTCTTGTGGGGATGGCCCGGCAGTGGCGGGCGGCGGCGCGCGTGGGAGCTCCAGGCGGCGGAGTCAGCGGAGGCCAGCAGGTGGCCGACGCGCTCCAGGCCCAGGATCTTGAACCCGAAGCCGTGCAGGCGCAGCCCGTGGGCGGCCATCGCGGTGACGATGGCGGCGCCCTGCTTGGTGGACTGCAGGCGGCAGACCGAGCCCAGACCCACGATCGACTCTGCCCGGAGGTCGACCCCGGCCCGGTCGTACATCTCCAGGCAGTCCTCATAGGCCTCTACGCGGTCGCCTTGGAGGACGGGGGCGATGCGCAGGTCGGGGGCCAGGGAGCGCAGTTCCAGGAAGTTCTGCACGGTGCGGCGCTGGTGTTCACGCACGCTCAGGTGGGTGCCGACGAAGTGCTGGCCGCCGAAGGAGCCGCCGTTGATGATGGCGTCCTCGCACATCCAGTCCTGTGGGGCGGCCCAGTCGTAGGGGCCCACGTGCTCCCAGATCCGGCGCAGGCTGTCCACGTACTGGCGCGGGGTGCGCAGCCAGGCGCCCTTGCGCTGCAGTTCGGTGAAGCCTCCGCTGTCGATGGCGTAAGGACCCCGGGCTTCATCCCACTTGACCGCGCGGTCGAAGTGCTGGGCCTTCAAGAACAGTGGCACCTTCGTCATCCGCAGCCAGTGCCGTTTGTGGGTGGTCAGGTAGAAGCGCATCCCCGGCCACGGGATACCCGGCGCGGGAGCTCCCGCGTGGCCACCACGGTCGCTACGCCCTAAGGGGGCTCGCCGAAGGTCGATGGTTTGGGTCATGCTGGAGACCTCCATCAGGTCTGTAGATGATGGGTGGACAAGGGCGGCCCCAGTTCTTTGGCGAGATGCGGGGGCCGCCCTTGGCGTAGCTACTGGCTCTTGGCCCACGCGGCGTACTCGCGCCGGACGTAGTGGCGCGGGTCGCAGGTCGCGGGCACGCGATCGAGGTCCATCAGGTACTGGGCGGACGCGTCGGCCACTTCGGCGGCGTCGCCGTGGATGCCGACGGCCTCGTCGGTCAGGGCGATGCGGTCCAGTACGGCAGCCTTGCGGAGCCAGTACTCCCGGTCCGTAGCGTCCAGGTCCGGGTCCCGTGCAGTGCGGGCGGTCCAGCCGATTTCCCGAAGGATGTTCGGGGCTGCGGCGTATGCCTGCTCGGGATTGATCCAGTCGGTGTCCATGTCAGTGCTCCTGGGGCCCGGTGCGGATGACGGCGAAGGTGTCGGTGATCGCGTCGTAGTGGATGTGGACCGGGCCGGGCGCCTCCGTGCGTGCCTGGGTGGCACGGTGGGCGGCCACGAGGGAGGCTCGGGGGTTGCCAGCCGGGTAGGTGTTCAGGCTGACGGTGTGGTGTCCGGTGCAGTCGCGGCAGGCCATGGCGCTACTCCTGACCGTGGGTACGGGTGTCGGTGATCTGTGTGCGCTCGGGCCGCGGGGTGGTGTTGCCGCTGTCGTCGCGCTGCCCAATCAGGGCGGCCACGGCCAGGAGGAGCGGGATGATCACAAACCAGAGCCAGGCGGGGCGCCGGGCCCGAATCGGGTCGACGGGAGTGATGCTGATCTCGTATCGGATGTGGTCGCGCTTGCCTAACAGCACGGTGAAACCTCCAGGTTGAGGTGGCGCAGGTGTGGGGCTGGTCGGTTCATTCAGTGCAGGCGGGTGCGTGCGAACCCGCGCGTGTGCGTGGTGACGGTGTAGTGCTCTTGGTGGACGGGACCTTCGTAGTGGTGGTGGGTTTCGGTGTTGGCGGCCTTGGCGGACCGGATCGCGGAGCCGACAGCGGCAACGACGGATGCGACGGCGGCGATGGGCAGCGTCACGAACAGCACGCTGGACAGGGTCACGGCGGCGAAGCCCTGGCAGGCGAGCCAGATGCCGCAGCCGAGGCCGACGAAACCGGCACCGACGCCAACGGCGACCACGGCGGTGCCCGCGGCCCAGGGCGGGACGATCCGGTGGTCGGGCTGCGGGACCGGGGGTGTGCTGCCGTGGGGCGGGAGCGGTGAAGTGTCGCGGTAGGAGGTGGCCGTGGGCGCCGGTTCGGGCCGGTAGGCCTCTTCGATGATCCGTCGGGCCTCGGCCGCGGCGTCCGATTCGCTCAGCGACGTGAGGTCTGGAGGTTGGGGCACGGCGGGGTGCTCCCTTCCGTGAGGAGTCGTCTGGGGAAGGCGAAGGCCCCGGACACTTGCTCTCCGGGGCCTTCGGCGTATGCGGTTGTGGGCAGGTCAGTCGTCATCGTCCGGTGTGATGTTGATGGCGTCGCAGTTCCAGCACTCCCACTCGGCCGGGAGTTGGTAGCGCTCGGTCCAGAAGCCGACCGGTTTCCCGTAGACGGAGCAGTCCGCACCGCACGACCAGCAAACGAAGTCGAAGTCCATGCCGGACAGGATGACGAGCGGCACTGACAGCGACTAGATGCACTGCCCGCGACGGGTCAGCGGACCAGCGCGTACAGGCCATGTCCGACGCGCTCGACTTCTTCGGCGTCGGCGAGCATGCCGAGCCGGTTGCGGACCGAGCCAACCTTCACCGGCTTACCGCCGTCGGCGTTCACGGCCGCGGTGACGGCGTCGGCGGTCATGGGCTCCTCGTCTGCGGCCAGGACGACGCGGATGCGGTCCTCCAGGAGCTTCGCACTGCGTCCGCCGCTGGCCGCCTGGGCCTTGGCGGTCTGCCTGGCCTGCTCGTCCTTCACGACCTGACACAGCGCCCACATGGCCGAGGTGCCGCGTACGGCGTAGGCCTCGCCCGCGGCCTCCAGGGAGTCCTCCTCCAAGCGCTCGGGGTCCCCGGGCCCGTACAGAGCGAGGATCTCCGGGTCCAGGCCCGGGGTGGGGGTGATGGAGCCGATCCGGAAGTGCCGCATCATCGACATCGGGTGGGGTCCGGACAGCAGATACGCGGTGCCCTGGGTGTCGCAGAAGTCCTCGTCCTCTTCCGTGTCCGGGGCGAACTGGCTTCGCAGCGTGCGGGGTTTGAGGGTCTTGGGGATCGGCATGAGCTGGACTCCGGCGGGCAGCAGCCCGTCCGCGACCAGCTGGCGCATCATCGACGACGACCAGCGCAGCAGGGTGACTTCGCCTTCCTTGAGCATGGCACGCAGCGTGTCCGAGCCCCCCAGCTCCTCCAAGTGGCTCGCCTGGGCGTCCAGTTCCTCCCCCACTCCGACGGAGCGCCCGGTGCGGCCCAGTTCCTTGACGAGGTAGGTGGCCTCTTCTCGGTAGGGGGCGCCCTTCTCCAGGAGCCGGTTGGCCTCGTCGATGCGCACGGACAGCAGCGGGTCCGGGTCGCCGATCAGGAAGGCGTTGCGGCCCATCGCCCGGTAGCGGGGCTGGCGGGCCTGGGTGGCGACGGCCACCGCGGAGCGGAGCATCAGGATCACCTCCTCCTGGGAGGTGGCGAACCAGTCGACGTTGCCGTCGGCCTCGGGGGCGGACTGGCCACCCTTAAGGTCGCCGTGCCACGTGACGATGCGATTGCGCTTCTCGCAGGCCAGCGTGTACTGGACCGTGCGGGACTTGCCTGAGCCGGTCGTACCGAAGTTGAGCGCGCGCTGCGCGGAGCCGGTGCGCGGGTCGTACAGGCGCCGGTGGGCGGGGCGGCCGTTGTGGTAGCGGCCGACCACGATCCGTCCGTACCGGTCCATGAGCATGTCGCTTGGTGAGGGCGGCGGCATCGTGGCGAGTGGGTTGGAGGGGTAGATCGTGACGATCGCGTGCCGGGAGCCGTCGGTTTCCACGACGATCCGGCCCGGGTCGGTGATGTTGAGAGCGGATGCCAGAGCGGCCTGGTCGTAGCGGATGACCTTGCCCAGCGGGACCGTCAGCATGAGTTCTACGATCCGGTCATCCGGGAGGGCGGGAACAGGCGTAGCGGTGGTCATGCGTCGACTTCCTTCCTGGTCATGGAGCCGAAGTTGATGGCGGTGAGGGTGGCTTCGGGCATGGCGAGCGGCGCGATGCGCTCGGCCCATACGGTCGCGGCGTCCGGCTCCTGTTCGTCGGCCTTGCCGACGGTGAGGAGCTGCACGGAGGCGCCACGGCCGGGGGCGGGGCCGATGTTGATGAGTTCCACGGGCACGTCCATGAGCGCGGACAGGCGCTTGAGGGAGATGTCCGGGACCGGCTCGCCCGGGGTGATGGAGTGGATGACCGCACGCATGGCCTGCTCGCCGGTCTGCTCGATGTCCTGCAGAACGGTGCCGGGTGCGGCGCCCTCCTCGGTGGCCGCGTTCTCCGCCCACCACCGGGCGACCGGGTGGCTGTGGGGCTGGTCGGTCACCGCCAGGTCGCTGGTCTGCTTCGTGGGCGGGGGCGGGACGAGCATGTGGCGGGCCGTGCGCGCCGGGCGCAGCCACCAGATACCGGCCGACCACAGGGACACGGCCAGGACTTCACCCCAGTGGATGCCGGGCACGAGCTGCTCGGCCAGCAGGAGCCCGGTCAGGCTCGCCCCCGGAGCCGTGTAGAGCAGGGCGGTGGTGCGGGCCTGGTGGCTGGGCTCCCTGCGGGTGATCGTGCTCGACCCATTGTGGAACTGGTGGTGCTCCTTGACCTCCGTGTACCTGGCAGCGCGGTGGGTGGGCAGGAACAGCAGGCCCGTTCCGGTGGCGGCCGCGGTGGCGAGCAGCGATTCGCCCAGGAGGTCCGGGGTGAACAGGCCGGTGGTCGCGGCGGCAGCGCCCGCGGCCGTGGCTACCCGGCCCACGCGGCTGCGGGCGGTGTCGATGTGTCGGCGCGCGGTGCCGAGCTGGGCGCGCAGCCGCTCCATACGGTCGGCGGAAAGCATCATGCGGGCCGTCCTTCTCCCGGGCGCCCGGGACTTGGGAACGACGCAGCGGCGCCCGTATCGGGCCGCCGCTGCGTCGGGGAGGGGTAGGTCAGCGGTTGCTGTAGAACTCCGCCTGCGCCATGGGTACGGGCATGTTGTTGGCCGTGTCCGCCACCGGCCCGTAGTCGCCCTCGTGCCCGGCGGCGGCCTCGTCGAAGAGGGCCGACAAGTCCTCGGTCGCGGCCGCCATCGCCTCCGCGTCCTCCAGCACGGACCGCATGACGCCCGCGGCCTCGTGGTGCTCGGTGACGGTGTCGGAGTCGACGTCCAGTTCTGCCATCTGGTCGGCGAGCCGGTCGACCGAGGTCGAGCAGCCCTCCACGTACCGGTAGGTCGCGCGGACCTGTTCGCTCATGCCCCGCAATCGCACTCCGGCGGCGGTGAGCTGGGCGATGACGACGCCGTACCGCACGCCTTCCGCCAGCACCGCGCCGGTGGCCGCGATGGCCGCGCCCGCGGCGCTACCGGCCTTCTCCAGTGCTTCGCCCACGGTCTTCTCCTACTCGTTGTGGTAGTCGCGCTCAGCCGGGCGGGTGTGGCCCATGTCGCGGGCCGCATCGGCCAGCGGCTTGTGGATGGCCTCTGCGTTGCTGCCCGCGGTACTGATGGCCTCGGAGGCCCGCGGCAGGGCGTCGGCAATGGCCTGCGCCTTCGCCTTGACCGTGTCGGTCTTCTCCATCAGCCGGACGACCATGCCCTGCAGCACGCCAGGCACCTTCAGCTCAACGACCTTGGCGTGCAGGGCTTCGAGCTTCGTCATCAGCCGTTCGCAGCCCTCAGCCGCGGCGCGGGCCTCGTCCACCCCGTCGGTGATCTCCTGCGCCATGTCGGCGTCGGCGTCGATGACGTCGTGGATGGTCAGTTCCGCGTCCTGGTACTGCGTGGACTTCACCGGTGCGCTCACGAACCGGGCTCCTCTCTGCGGGGGTACGGCCGAAGTCGCGGGCCCCGGCGGTGTCGCACCGGCCTCCTGCGGCGCCGACGCGGCGGCGGGCAGGGCCGGAGGGCTCTGGCCGATGGCAGCCGGGGCTGGCGGATCGGAGGGCGGCGGATCGTCCCGTTCCAGCGTCACGCTGTGGTCCCGGGAGGCCCCCGGGGGCGGCTGCATCCCCCCGAAGCCCGGCATGCCCCCACCCGGCGGTGTCTCCCCGAAGGCGTAGTCAGAGGGATCGTCAGGTCCCTCCCAGGCACGCCCGTACCGGCCCTGCTCGGCTGCTGGCGCATCCGCCGCCGGGTCTACCCCTGCGGTGGCTCCGTCCGCGTCCCCGCCCTTGCCCCGGTTCCCACGACCGCGGTTTGTCGGACCGGTCTTGGGTCCGGTCTTCCAGGGCAGATCGGTATCCGGCTTGTGCGGGCCGGGGATCTTGCGGTCCGGGTCGTACAACGGCCGAGGCGGAGTCGTCGGCCGCGGCGGTACCGGCGTGTCCTTCTCGCTCTTCTTGGCCCCGGGCTTCTTCGGCTCCTTGGTCAGGTCTGGCTTGCCGGGCTTCGCGTCCGGCTTCTTCGCCGCGGACTCCTTGGGGTTCTTGGAGTCCTTGGCCTGGGGTTTGTTGGTGGGCTTGTCCTTCCACGGGGAGATCCCCTCAGGCGCTTTCGGGACCTTACCCTTGCTCCCGTCCTTCGCGTCGCTGGCCGCCTTTGGCTCCTTGGCGCCCTTCGCGGACTTGGCGTCGGCCGCCTTGGAGTCCTTCGCGGACTTCGTGTCCTTGGCGGTCTTCGTGTCAGCGGCTTTGGAGGACTTCCCGTCCTTGGCCGACTTGCTGTCGGAGGCGCCCTTGGAGCCTTTGAGATCCTTCGGGCTCCGGGGGTCCTTCGGCTTGCTGCTGCGGTCCTTCGCGGACCGGTCGGCGCCGGGCTTCGGGCCTGCACGCTCCTTCCCGGAAGGGTCTTTGCCCTTCCGGCTGCTGTCCGGGGTTTTCTGCGGCGCGCTGGGACTCTGCCGGGGCCCGCCGGGCGCCTTGGGGCCCGTATTGCCTGCGCGGCTGTCAGCGGGCTTCCCCGGGCCCTTCCCGCCGCCGGGGCGCAGGGAGGCAGGAGTCCGCGAACTCCCGCCCGCCCCAGGTGCCTTGCCGCCCCCGGCGGGTGGTCCGCTGCCTGCCCGGCCGTTGTTCGCCTTGAGAGCCTTGCCATACTCGGGGCCGGACTGGAGGCGCTTCTCCGCGGCCTTGTCGGCCGCCAGGCGGGCCTTGTCCGCCAGCGCCCGGCGCTGCTCGGCATTGGCCTTCACTCCCTGGGCGGCATGCCACATGCCCTGAGCGCACGCGACCCCCACGGCCGCGAGCACGGCCATGCCCATCACGACCGCATCCCGCAGCCCCGGCTTGTCCGGGTCGGCAGGAGGCGGCGGGACGAACGCCCCTGCCTCCTGCTCACCGTCATCGCCAGATTCCGCCTCCGGTACCCCAGCGACCGTCATGCGGTAGGGCGGGGCCATGCCAGACACGTCCGGGAGCTCCGGCCAAGAACCCACCGGCGCGGCCGTGGGGATCGTCAGGCCAGTGGCGTCATCGACATCGGGCCCAGGAGGGGCCCAGGCCCCGGCGTCGGCCGACGGAGGGAGGTGGACGTGAGGGAACGGCAGAAGGGTGCCGTCCCGGTCGTCGGTGGTCACGGACACTCCTTTCTGAGGGTTGACAGAACGTCACCGAATCGGGCATCCTCGCGCGGCGCGCGTACGCGCGCCGCGCCTTGGGCCCCCGGAACCCCGGGGATTGGGCGGTGAAGATGAACATGTGCATCACGCGGCGTCACGCTGGGCCTCAGCCCGCTCCTTGCCCGCAGCCCAGTTCGCGATCTCCTGCGCGAGCTCGTGCATGGCCTTGATGTCGCCCGACTTCTGGGCGCGGCGGGCGGCAGCCTTGGCCCGGTCGAAGCAGACCTTGGCCAACTCCGCGTCATTCGTCGCGGCCTCCAGGCGCGGGTTCCAGAAGGTCGCCAGGTTCTTCAGCCGCTTCAGGCCCTCGGGGGTCATTCCGTTTCCGCTCACGCCGATCGCTCCTGGTTCACCAGATCCAGGAAGTCCCCGCTTCCGGCAGGTCCGGCGGTCGGCGCCTGGACCGGCTTGGGCGGCACCGCCCCGTCACCGGCGCCGACCTGCGGCGTCTGCCTGGCCTGCTTCTTCTCCAGCGCCGCCGCCCGGCGCGCGGCCGGGATCTCATGGCGGCCCCGCCGGTAGCGGGCCTCCAACGCGAAGGTCAGGGCAGCCGCCTGCTCCAGGTGCTCCTGGATCTCCCCGAACGGCGAGCACACCCAGCGGTGCCGCCACCAGGCTTCAAAGGTGCGGTAGCCCTCGGGGCGGTTCTGCCTCCACATCGCCTCCGCATCGCTGCGAATATCGGAGACGTAGGCGGCCTGGGCCTTCAGCACCCCGCGCAACTGCGTGGCGAACGCCTCCACCATCTCGGGTTTGTTCAGCATGTCGCCGGACCACTCCGGGCCGGACGAAGATGTGCTCACGGTGGTCTTCTCCTTTCAAGAACGCCAGATCAGGCCGGGCGTGGGGGTATCCGGGTGCTGCGCAGGAACGGGGGTTGGTGCTCAGAGCTGTGACGGGCGCGGGTGGCTGCAATCTCTTGCCGCCTGCGGTTCACGCGGCGCCATGCCGGTCGGCGTCGGCACACAGAACGCACATGCCGAGCGAGGTGGGCAGGCAGTAGCTGTAGACCACGCCGCAGACGGGGCAGGTGCGGCGAGCCAGCATCGCCAGCGCGAGCGCACCCCATTTGCGGGAGGTCATCGGACGGACCGTGGCAGCACAGTCGACGCGGTACAGGTAGGCGACCATCGCCCCGCCCTTGCGACCGCGGTGGCGCAGCATCACCTGCGCGGCTACCGGCTGACCGCCCGGCCGCAGCCCTCTCTCGCGAAGCTGACGCCGAGTGGCCAGACCCTCGGGGGCCATCCGCCAGGGGAAGGTGGGGACTCCGTAGCGGGCGCCGCAAGGGTCGAAACAGTCGGTGTACGCGAGCGACATGACCGTCTCCCCCGGCTCAACTGGCGATGGCGGCGGGGAAGTCAGCCAGGTACGGCTCACGCGCCTTGACCCGGCCACGTGCCGTGCGGGCCGTCGACTCCGACGTGCCCAGCCCCACCATGGCCATCGCGTGCGTCATGCGGGCCGTGCTCGGCTGCGTGAAGTCCGTGCCGTACAGGGCCCGCACCAACTGATCCACCCGGTTCGGGTAGAGCACCGGCGGACACAGGTCGACGGCCGTCGACGACACCACGACGGGTAC
Organism: Streptomyces sp. NPDC004732; assembly: GCF_040609235.1. Taxonomy (NCBI): domain Bacteria; kingdom Bacillati; phylum Actinomycetota; class Actinomycetes; order Kitasatosporales; family Streptomycetaceae; genus Streptomyces; species Streptomyces sp. NPDC004732. Next base: position 97,541 of record NZ_JBEXJR010000006.1, on the reverse strand, counting down.
CGGATCAACGGTGACGGGCGCGGGCAGTTCCGGCACCACAGCAGCCTCGGCAGGCGCAGCGGGGGCGGGGCGGTCGACGCTCACCGTGACGGGCGTCAACGACGCTTCGACACCCGGCGGCGGAGCGTCGACGCCCGTCATCGCATGGCGGGCAAGGTAGGCGTGCACCTGCCGCATCAGCGCACCGAACGCCAGCAACGCAGCCACCGGAGGCACCGCAGCCACCACGTAGTTCAGGGCGTCGGCGTCCTGCCCGACCCCCGCCACGTTCAACGCGATGGAGGCACCATCCCCGGCGGTGACCAGGCCAATGGCCCACCAGTCCACCCGATGAGCCAGCGAGGCACGCAGGATCAGGAGCTCGCCGATGACGATGAACAGATCCACGGTCGCGGGCCAGGCCCAGGAGCGGGCCACCGCGTCCGCCATGCCGTGCTGCGCGGCCACCTCCTGCAAGTGCTCGTAGGACAGCCAGAACGCCGCCGCGGTGAGCACCACCGTGAGCACCCCGGCAACCGCCGTGATCGCACCGTCCACGTTGACGCGCGTCGACGCGGCTTCGACGCCCGTCGGCCGTGCCTCGACCCGAGTTGCGGCACTCATGCCGCAACCGCCATCCGCGGCGTACCGCAAACGCCCGTCCGCCGCCCCGGCGCCCTGCGCGCCCGCCGGGGCCGCGGCGCGCGGGCAGGCAGGTCGCTCGCCCTCAGCAAGGCACGGGCGTAAGCCGCGGCCACCGGGTCGACCTCCCCCAGCTCCTTGACCACGTCGCGAGCCACCGCCAGCCGCGCCGCCCTGTCCTCCGCAGACTCCCCGGCTTCGCCAGTGAACAGTTCCGTGTCAAACCCCGCCGCATGCTCGGCGAAGCCCAACGCCAGCTCCGCGAACTCCTTCGCGGTAACGGCAGTATGACCAGCAACGATGCACTTCATGGGTCGCACTCCTCTGACATCAGATGGGACGGGAACGGCCCAAACAGCGGCTCCGGGTCTAGCCACCCGGGGCCGCGCGCCGTTGTGTGATGACCTCTCGTCGAACTGCACGAGCGGCCACGGACGCCCGGCACAGAGCGCCATGTACGGCGCCGGTGTCGGGGACCGTGAGCACTGGTGCTCAGCGCGGACCTGTACGGCCCGCGGAAGGTTCTGCGCAGTCAGATCACGCAATGCCAGTCACCGCTCCGGAGAGCGGATCCGGGCAGGTCATCCGGTCCGACATGGGTGGTCGGAATGATGACCCGCACTCATCGACCGCCCGCGTTCAGACGGCTGAGTCGGCACCCTGTTGAGTTCTTCGCAGTGCGGAATCCGGGCCTTGCTGTCCGGGCACTGCATGAGGAACATGTAGTACGTGTTCCTCATCTTGAGGAGAAGAGTTCGCCCCGTCAAGCCCTTCGGCTGTTGGAGTTCAGCGAGCTCTTCGCTCTCGATGCACCTACAGACTGGCCGCGGCGGGGGCGACACTCGACTCCGCGCATGTACGACCTGGGTCGTTCTTGGCTAGCGTGAAGTCGTACCAAGTCGTCCCAAGTAGAGGGAGGTTGACGTGGCAAACGAGCGGCTGCGCGGCGCGATAGTGGACTTGGGGCTGACGTTCGATGAGGTCGCGGCACGCCTCGGGGTCGCCGCGAAGACAGTCGAGCGCTGGATCAACGAGCCCGAGCGCAAGCCATACCGGCGCTACCAGTACGCGACCGCCTCGCTGTTGAAGTGCGAAGTCTCGTACCTATGGCCGGACGAACGCACATCAGCAGAGGTGACGGCATCCGGCAACGCGGAGCTGGTGAGGCTCTATCCGCACCGGTCCGTCGTGATGCAAACCCTCTGGACGAGCCTCTACTCCAAGGCGACCCGTCACTTTGACTTGCTGGTGTACTCGGGGTTCTGGCTCACGGAAGACGCGACGTTCCATCGCATCGTGAAGGAGAAGTCCGCGGCCGGAGTACCCATCCGATTCATGCTGGGAGAGCCCACCTCACCGGCCGTGGCCGTGCGCGGCGGCGACGAAGGAATCGGTGCGACGATGGCAGGCAAAATCCGGAACGCCCTCATCAACTACGGCCCGCTCTTCGGCCTGCCTGGAGTGGAGTTCCGGCTGCACGGTACGACCCTCTACAACTCCATCTACCGGGCCGATGACGAGATGCTGGCGAACGGCCACCTCTACGGCGTCGGCGCCTACATGGCTCCCGTGCTGCACCTGCGACGCGTGCCTGGCGGTGAACTCTTCGACGCCTACGCTGAGAGCGTTGAGAAGGTCTGGGAATCGGCTCGTCCGATCTCGTCACCTGCCGATTGGGAAGGCGCTGCCTGATGAGCCGAGTCGACTACTTCCGCGACCCGAACGCGCCTCAGGCGAACTCGGTGGTGCCCTCGGTCACAGCGGTCGTCCTGGACGACGCGGGGCGATTGCTGCTCATCCACAGGACGGACAACGGCCTGTGGGCTCTGCCCGGCGGCGGGCACGATATCGGGGAGCGAATCGGTGACACCGTCGTCCGTGAGGTCGCAGAAGAGACCGGCATTGACGTCGTGGTGGACGGCATCACAGGGCTCTACACCGACCCAGAACACGTGCTGGCGTACGACGACGGAGAGGTCCGCCAGCAGTTCTCCATCTGCTTCCGCGCTCATCCCGTTAGCGGTTCCCTGCGCACGAGCAGCGAATCGAAAGAGGTCCGCTGGATTTGCCCAACGGACCTCAGTGGACTGGACATTCACCCGTCGATGATGCTGAGGATCCGCCACGGACTCGATGAATCGCGGCAGGAACCGTACATCGGCTAATCGCCGCCAGAGACCTGCGCCAATCGGCGCTCGACACGCTTCGCTGCTGCATGGATGTCGGGAGTCGCACGCTGAATGAACCGCCCGACGATGGTGTCCGGACCGTACCGCTGCACGATCTCGCCCAGCCGCTCAGTCGACGTGGTCTGTGTCCCGTCGGGCGTCGTCGTCATGTCGCAGTACAGCAGAGCGTCGACCAATTCCGGGCGCTCAAGCTCGAACTCTGCCTCTAGCTCGCCCCTCAGCCCTCGCTCCTCAGCTTCGAGCAGGGCACAGGAGTGGTGAGCAACGAGCCGAACCACCCGGTCGTCTGCCTTCTCCTGGTCTCGAAGGAACCGCGCCCCGTCCAAAGGATGAAAGCCGGTAGTAGCGATGGCCGGCGAGTACCCGATGTCGTGCAGTATCGCCGCGGCTTCCAGCAGCTCGGCATCCTCGCGAACGATCGGGGCCAAGGTGCGAGCACGCTCGGCGACCCCCAGCGAGTGCGCCCACCGGCGCGGAAGCGGATCGGACAGCAGCGATTCGGAGAGCGAGTACGCCCACTCAGTCAGTCCCATGGCGGCCAAGGCTACGGCCGAAGGTTGGGAGTTGGGAGGGCCCGCACGGTCCGCCCCTTGCCGTGGACGGTAGCGAGCAGGCCATTTCCCTCCATCTGGGCAAGGACACGGCGCACAGCGGTACGAGAGGCACCGAAACGCTCGCACAGCTTCGCTTCGGACGGGTATGGGTCCCCCACAGACAGTGATTCTTCGTCGATGATGTCGGTCATCCGCTCCGCGAGCGACCGTCGATCGCCGCTGCGGGCAACTCGCCAACCGATACCGGGAGCAGACTCAACCACACCGTCGGCTTCAAGGACCTTGAGGGCACGGCGGATCGTGTTGCGAGAGACGCCGTGCGAGTTCACGAGGTCAGCCTCTGACGGTAGAGCTCCAGTGCCGTCCCCCTCTGCAATGTCGTTACGCAGTGCCTCCGCAATGACCAGGTAGGTTCCGCGCGGGCTGGCCTCTGGCACCTCGGCTCCTCTCGCATGGCTACATCGCTCCCCCGCCAAGGGTCCCACGGTCCCATGACAAGAGAGACCGCCGCTGAGCCGTCCGCACTGCGCCATCCAGGGCTACCACCGCCGCTTCACTGCTCCCGTATCAATGGAGCTCAGTTCCCTTGAACCCACCCGAGCGGCCCTCACTCCGATGCAAAATAATCTGCATGCTCGCAAACCTACTGCCAGGAATCCGAGAAATTCGCGCCCCACTAGCCGCTGGATACATTTTACTGATCTCCCTCTGGATCGGCTTATCTGAGCAAGTTCCAGCAAGGGGTAGTGCTCAGGGTGCGTGGAAAAGCGTCTATCAACTCACCTCCTTGATTGGCACTACAGCTACCCTTGCTGGCGCAAGCTTTGCCGCCTACCTAATCGGCTGTCTATTTGAAATCCGAGCCCGTTCCATAGTCCATTGGTTCGCATTCTCAGAGTGGCGATGGAGCTTTCATCAGAGACTCCTTGGAAACCCTTTGGCAGGTCAAATCGAAGACCCAAAAATGCTAATGTGGACGGAGATGCCAGAAACAATGAGAGGCTCCGCAGAGTTGCACTCACTCCTGATTCCGAATGAATCATTCACCGCTGTACGGCGACCCGAGTGGGGCAGGCGCGCCTCACGCTCAGCCCTGATTGACCTAGCCATCCACATTAGACAAAAGGGAGGGAGGACGGTAGATCTCAACTCGGCCATGGGGAGATTTGGCGATGAACTGGACCAGCTGGCAATCCGCCTGCAGGCTAGGAACATAGATCTTTACGGCACCTACGATCGCGCCGCCGCCGAAGCGGATCTTAGAGTAAACGTCGGCTTCAGCCTATCGATACTCGCAAGCACCGTTGCAGCTAGGAGCAGCCTCGCGATCCTCCTCCTCATCCCCTGCGCCTGGTTCCTTATTGCGCGGGGGCAACAAAAGGCCCGCGAAGCCAATGACGTATTAATCCAGGCTGTAGTCTCGGGAGAATTAGAGTCGAATGTTCTTTCATCTGCCCTTCCCCAGCTCCAAATCCCCTCGCCGAGCTCCGAAGGGGATGAAGCGGAAAGGAATCCTGGTGGCGCGCCCACCCCGCCAGACAACGGCTCGATTGGTCCGACTTGAGCAAAGCCAGCGACTAGTACCCACCTGCGCGAAATAGCAGGTCGCAGACCGTGCATGATTCGGGTCCACTTGAATTCAAGCATCTGTTGCGACTACGCATCAACAATACCTGGTGGGACATCTTCTTCGCGTCCGAAGAAGATACCTTTCATCATAACCTGTCCTGGGTATGCGATATTTGGCCCGTAGAAGGAATTTGCTGTAGCGTCGACTGGAGCGTAAATCCACCGAGCCGAGTGATCGCCACTTTTATCGAAGCGAAAGAACCCGGATTCCGATCTGCCACCATCACTTACGGGGAAGAAGCCGCTCCCTGGCGATATGTCAGTTGAAAACACATCCGCACGCCTAGTGATTAGGCTCATCACATTAGGGCCTACCGTGATGTTGCGTGCGGACACGGCGCGCACCGTTCTCGTAAGTAGGCGGGCTACGGATTCCGGGTGAATCTGCCTCTTCAAAACTCTTCTTAGTTCCCTCTCCAGAGACTTGCGCTCCTCGTCTCGCAGCGGTTGACCGGCTACATGCAGGAGGAATGGTGAATCCGTTGATAGCCACTTTTGACTGACAGTGAATTCCCAGTCAGCCTCCGGTCGCCACACTTCGTCGATTCCCTGAGCGTTACTAACGACGACCAACAGAGGGTGCAGTTCGTCATGTGAAGCCGATCTCCCGAACGGCTCAGGGTTGCGCAAACCGACGAACCCGCAGCCTACAAATGAAGTGCGTCTGACAATTCTTCGCTTGCTCGGCGGGACGCCTAGTGGAAGATTCCTGATCCCTTTAGCCGCCTTCTCGGCTAGGCCTTCCATGAGCTGCACAGGATTCCCTTGTTGCCCCATAGATTCGAGGAGGAGCTCATCAGTTGGCTTCCTAATAGCGCATGCCGCAAGCCCTGTATAGGCGTAGGACATGTAGTTCCCGACAAGCGTGGCCTTATTTGCCGCCTCTTCGGCAATTTCTCCATTGAGTCTGGTCAGTCGACGGTCGGACGTTTGAACAGCGAAATTTTGCGTTAGACATGTGAGGAGTAGCGTCATCACAGCATGATTTCAGATTCCAGGGCACAAAGGCTCCCAACCAAGAAAAGAGCGATCAAAGTGCCCGTGTACGGGATAAACCCCAGGTCAAAGCACCGTTGAGGCTGAAGCAAGCCAGTCTCTTCGAAGCGCTCGGCCGCAGGTTCGAGCCCTGCCGGAGGTGCTCTTCGTATGTAACGTCCAGCCCTTCCTTGTGGAGGGGCCTTGCTGGCCAGGGCACCGTTCACCCAATACAAAGAAGCCCCGCCCTCGGCCGATCGCAGGGAGGGGCCAGGGCTGTCACCGGCTCTTTACGGGGTGGCCGCGTACTGCACGGCAGTCGACCAGGCACAAGTTTAGTGTCCTCCGTAGGCCTGCGTCTGGCCAGCGGTACTGAGCAGTCTCTCGGTAAGGCGAAGCCTCGGGGGGGGGCAAGACGCGTTCGAGGGCTAGCCGACACCCCTCCAGGGAGCCAAACGGGGAGCCACACAAGGCGACCCGTACCGGATCTCTACGGACCCCCACGGACTGACCCGTAGCTCACGTACTGGTCAAACAGGGACTCCGCGCACCCCAGTCTGAGCCCCCGGTTAGCCCTCCCTTAAAGCGACCATAAGGATCACCATCCCCCGCCCTCAGCAGGGGATTTCGCGGATTTCAGGGGCTAGTTTTCTGGTCGCCGGGGCGGTGACGAACCGTCGGTGCCGCTGGTGATCGGGGGGCCGTGCCGCCCGTTCGCCACCGCCCCGTGTCCCCCCTGAACCGCCGTTTGAGGAGAACCGCCATGTCTGCACGCCGCAAGGTCGCAAGCCTCGCCGCCGTCGGTGTCGTGCCGCTCGCCCTGACCGCCCTTTCGGTCACGCCCGCCGCCGCGCACGGCTCGATGACGGACCCGGTCAGCCGGGTCTCCGCCTGCTTCCAGGAGGGCCCGGAGTCGCCCAAGTCGGCCGCCTGCAAGGCAGCCGTCGCGGCCAGCGGCGCGCAGGCCTTCTACGACTGGAACGGCGTGAACATCGCCAACGCCGCAGGCAAGTCGAAGGAGATCATCCCCGACGGCAAGCTGTGCAGCGCCGGGAACGACAAGTACCAGGGCCTGGACCTGCCGCGCGCCGACTGGCCGTCCAGCAAGCTCGCCGCGGGCAACCACACGTTCCGCTACAAGGGCACCGCCCCGCACAAGGGTTCCTTCGAGCTGTTCGTCACCAAGGAGTCGTACGACCCGTCGAAGCCCCTGAAGTGGTCGGACCTGGAGGAGAAGCCCTTCGTCAAGGTCACCGACCCGAAGATGGAGAACGGCGACTACGTCTTCGACGGAAAGATCCCCGCCAGGGAGGGCCGCCACCTGATCTACTCGATCTGGCAGCGCTCGGATTCCCCCGAGGCCTTCTACACCTGCTCCGACGTCGTCTTCGGCAAGGACAGCGGCGGTTCGGGCGCTGCCGCCCCCGCTCCGGCCGCGTCCGCCCCCACCGACAAGGACATCGCGGCGGGCGCCGACAAGTCCTCCGTAGAGCACCACGGCCACGGGGACACCGACGCCAAGACGGGCGCCGAGGCCACCGGGGCCGCTCCGGCCGCGGACGAGGCGGCCGGCGACAACCAGCCCGAGGTGAACGGCGGCGCCGAGAAGCCGGTGACCACGGCGAACGACAACCTCGCCGAGACCGGCGGCGACAGCAACACGCCGTACATCGCGATGGGCGGCGCCGCCGCTCTCGCCGTCGGCGCCGCGGCGATGTTCGCCACGGCCCGCCGCCGGGCCGCCGGACGCCACGGCCGCTGAACCGCCTGATGGGCCGCCGCCGCTCCCCGGTCGGGGAGGGCGGCGGCCTTTCGCGTGCCTCGCGTCAGGACAGGCAGGTCGTCGGCGTCGCGTGCTCCGGATCCAGCGCGTTCGCCACCTCGTGGTGGGCGACGCGGTCCAGGATGCCGATCGCGACGTGCTCCGACAGGTCGACGGGGCAGAGGTCCTGGACGGTGACGTTGTGGACGTTGGGACCGTTCAGGAACTGGGTGCGGTACGGGGTCACCACCTCGTCGTACTTGGTGGAGATGACGGTGTAGCGCACGCCGGGCACCGTGTCGCCGCCCTCGTTGAGCTTGGTGAGGAAGGGCGATCCGGCGATCTGGTCGGCGAGGCCCGGGGTCTTCGTGGTCAGCAGGTCCTCGATGCCGGGGAAGTACGGCAGCAGCTTGGTGAGACCGAGCAGGGTCGTGCCGTGGTTGTCGGGGGCGAGGCCGATCAGGGCGTTCACCTTGGCGGCGCCGCCGAGGAACTTGAGGTACTGGCGCGGCATCATGCCGCCCTGCGAGTGTCCGACGAGGTCCGCCTTCTTCGCGCCCGTCGAGGCGAGCACCTTGTCGACGAAGGCGTCGAGCTGTTCGGCGGACTTGTCGATGGGGCCGAGCCCGTTGAAGAACGGGACGCCCGGCAGCTGGCCGTAGTCCAGGGAGTAGACGCAGTAGCCGCGCTTGACCAGGTAGGGCGCGAGGACGAGCCAGTTGTCGACCGAGTTGCCGAACGTGCCGTGCACGAGGACGACCGGGCGGGGGTGCGCGGCGGACGGCTTGCAGTCGTAGTCGTTCCAGCCTCTCGACGACGACGCCGTCGCCGCCGACGCCGTCGAGCCAGGCGCCGTGTCGGCCGCGGCCGTTGCGGCGGGGGTGAGGGTGACCGCGCCCGTGACGAGCAGGGCGGCGGCGAGCGCACGCAGCGCTCGTCTCCAGGGCAGCATCGTGTGATCTCCTTGCGGCTCAAGGGAGTTGCGATGGCGGAATGCAGTGCCGTGATCCGGATCACCAGATGTTGCGTGCACGACAAGCTACGCGCGAGTAGTGCAGGAGTGAAGTTACGCGTCGGTAAAAGTTCCAGCGATCACTGGCGCGGTCGCTCCGCGCCTGGTCACGCTATGCCGCATCACGCCACCCCGGGTCACGCCACGCCGCATCACGCAGCCCCGCGTCACGCACCCCCGCATCACGCCGCCAGCGTTCCCGGCACGATCGCGCCCGGGCCGAACTTCTCCCGCGCCCGGTCGGCCACCTCCTCGATCCGGCGGGCCTTCTCGTCCGCCGGATCGAACGACAGCTGGTGCGCGGCGCGTTCGGCGGGGCCGATCCCCTCGGCGCGCAGGGAGACGGCGCGCACCCGGGCCCGCTGCAGGCCCAGCGCCTCGTACATGCGGTACGCGGCCGTGGTCAGCGCCGTGGAGTGGGCGGTCGGCTCGGGCAGGGTCCGGGAGCGGGTGATCGTCGAGTATCCCGTGCGGTCCGCGTACCGCACGGTGAGGGCCAGCGTGCGGCACACCTGATCCTCGCCGCGCATCCTCGCGCCCAGCTCCTCGGCGCCGGAGAGCAGCGCGCGGCGGTGCCGGAAGGGGTCCAGCTCGTCGCGGGGGAAGGGGCGCTCGACGGAGAGCGAGCGGGCGGCGGCGTTCGGCACGACCCGGGCGCGGTCGACGCCCCGCGCCTTCTCGCTCAGCTCGCGGCCCGCGCGGGCGCCGACGAGCCGCTGCAGGGTGGCCAGGGGTGCGGCGCCGACCTTCCCGAGGGAGTCGAGGCCGTACTCGCAGAGGGTGCGGGCGGTGGCGCGGCCGATGCCCGGCAGCTCGCCGACCGGCCGTTCGGCGAGGAACTCCCGTACGCCGTCCGCCCCTTCGGGCACCGAGCGGGTCACGCCGGGGGCGGCGCCGCGCGCGGCCATCCGCGCCAGCATCGGCCCGGGTCCTGCGCCGACCGCGCACTCCACCCCGTACAGCGCGAGCGCCCGCACCCGGACCAGTGCGGCGAGGTCGACGGCGCTCCGGCCGAAGTACCGCCGCGCGCCACGCACGTCGACGAGGGCGGCGTCGGGCGGGAGCGCCTCGACCTGCGGTGTGAACTCACCCAGCAGGGCGAGGAGTTGGGGCAGGGCGGCTTCGTACATCGGAGGCAGCAGGAAGCGTACGTAGAGGGTGGTGGTGCCGTTGCCCACCCCGCGCTCCCCGTCGTTCATCCCGCGCTCCCCGGACTCTGGTGCCACAACTTCCTGCCGCCACCCGCGGGCCCCTCGCCCGCCGGGCGGAGGTCCGCCCAGGGGTGCATCTCGTACCCCGTGGCCATCCGGATGCGCCGCCCTCCCGCCGAGGCCGAGGCCGAGGCCGGTTCCGAGGCCGGTTCCGGGACCGACTCCGACTCCGACTCCGACTCCGACTCCGACTCCTGAACCGGCTCCGCCAAGCGCTGCGCCACCGCGTCGAGGCCGCCCTCCGCGCGCACCTCCACCAGCTCCGCCAGATTCCAGGCCGCCGCGCCCACCACGCTGAGGCTGCGCGGTCCGCGGCGCTGCACCACACCGCGTACGAGCAGCAGCCAGGAGTGGAAGACGGTGTGCGCGCACCGCTCGTGGGCGTCGTCGAAGAAGGCCAGGTCCACCAGGCCCGTGCCGTCGTCGAGGGTGGTGAAGATGACGCGCTTCCCGGAGCGGACCGGCGGGGTCTGGGTGGCGGCCTTGGCACCCGCGACCAGGACGGTCGCGCCATGCTCGGCCTCGCGCAGGCGCCGGGCGCTGAACACGCCCAACTCCGCCAGGAAGGCCCGGTGGTCGCCCATGAGGTGGCGCGAGGAGTCCATGCCGAGGACGCCCAGTTCGGCGCTGAGCCGCTCCGCGTCGTCCAGGTCGGGCAGGCCCGCGGGCGCCGTCCGCCGGCCGCCCGCCAGCGGCAGTTGGGCGCCTGCCGCACCCCGCGCGCCGCGCCGCAGCTCGGCCAGGTGGAGCTGCAGGTCGCGGCGGTTGGCGCCGAACGCGTCGAGCGCGCCGACCTGCGCGAGCCGCTGCGCGACCGGCTTGGCGGGCCTGGCGCGCTCCCAGAAGTCGACGAGGGAGGCGTAGGGCTGCCCGTCGGCGATCCGGGCGGCCTCGGCCTCGCTGATGCCGTGCACGTCACAGAGCGCGAGCCGCAGCCCCCACCGGTCCGGAGCCCCCTCGGAACCGGACACCAGTTCGATACGGTGAGCGACCGCGGACCGGTTCACGTCCAGGGGCAGGATCGGCACCCCCCGCCGCCGCGCGTCCGCGAGCAGCAGCCGCTTCGGGTACATCCCGGGGTCGTGCGTGAGCAACCCGGCGTAGAACGCGGCCGGGTGATGGGCCTTCAGCCACGCCGACTGGTACGTCGGCACGGCGAAGGCGACCGCGTGCGCCTTGCAGAAGCCGTACGAGCCGAAGGCCTCGACGATCCCCCAGGTACGGCCGATGGTCTCCGCGTCGTACCCCCTGGCCGCCGCGTGCTGTGCGAACCAGAAGCGGATCCGGCCCTGCGACTCGGGGTCGGAGAGCCCGCGCCGCACCCGGTCCGCCTCGTCGCGCCCGCAGCCGGTCATGATGTCCACGATCTCGATGATCTGCTCGTGGAAGACGACGACGCCGTACGTCTCCTTCAGCGGTTCCGTGAGGTCGGGGTGCGGGTAGCGGACGGGCGCGCGGCCGTGCCTGGCCTCGATGAAGGGCCGCACCATGTCGGCGGCGACGGGACCCGGCCGGAACAGCGAGATGTCGACCACCAGGTCGTGGAAGGTCGCGGGCTGCAGCCGCCCGACCAGGTCCCGCTGGCCCGGCGACTCGATCTGGAAACACCCCAGCGTCTCGGCGGACTTGATGAGTCGGTACGTCGCCGGGTCGCCCGGCGGCACCTGGCGCGGGTCGTCGAGGTCCACGGCGGCGCCCGTGGCCCGCTCGACCTCCGTCACCGCGTGCGCCATCGCCGACTGCATCCGCACGCCGAGCACGTCCAGCTTGAGCAGGCCGAGGTCCTCGACGTCGTCCTTGTCGAACTGCGACATGGGCAGGCCCTCGCCGCTGGTCGGCACCACGGGGGTGCGGGCGAGCAGCGAGGCGTCGGAGAGCAGCACCCCGCACGGGTGCATGGCGACACCGCGCGGCAGCGCGTCCAGCGCCTCGACGAGGTCCCACAGACGGCCGCGGTCGCCCAACTCCTCCGCTATCTGCCGCAGTTCGGGCAGTTCCGCCATGGCGGAGCGGGCATCACGGGCGCGGATGTGCGGGAAGGCCTTGGCGATCCGGTCGATGTCGGCCGGGTCCATGGACAGGGCGGCGCCCACGTCGCGCACGGCATGGCGGACCCGGTAGGTCTCGGGCATGGCGACCGTCGCGACCCGCTCGGTCCCGAAGCGGCCGATGATCGCGCGGTAGACCTCCAGACGGCGGGCCGACTCCACGTCGATGTCGATGTCCGGCAGGACGTGCCGCCGCTTGGACAGGAACCGCTCCATGAGCAGCCCGTGCTCGACGGGGTCGGCGTGCGCGATGCCGATGAGGTGGTTGACCAGGGACCCGGCGCCCGAGCCGCGCGCCGCGACCCGGATGCCCAGGTCGCGCACGTCGTCGACGACCTGGGCCACCGTCAGGAAGTAGGAGGCGTAGCCGTGGTGGTCGATGATGTCCAGCTCGTGGTGCATCCGCTCCCAGTACGCGCGCCGGGAGTCGTAGCCGCGCAGCACCATGCCCGCCGCGGCCCGCGAGGCGAGGACCCGCTGCGCGGTGCGGCGCCCCGCGCCGACGAGGTGCGGTTCGGGGAAGCGTACGGAGCCGATGCCGATGTCGTCCTCGGGGTCGACGAGGCACTCGGCGGCGGCCGCCCTGGTCTGTTCGACGAGGCGGTGGGCGGTGTCGCGGCGGAAGCCCGCGGCCTCGACGACGCGTTCGGCGACGCCCAGCATGTCGTCCGCGCCCTTCAGCCACCGCTCGCCGCTGTCGAGTTCCTTGGTCGGGTCGACGGGGACGAGACGGCGGGCGGCGTCGAGGACGTCGGCGACGGGGCCCTGGCCGGGGTCCGCGTAGCGCACGGCGTTGCTCAGGACGGGGCGCACGCCCTGCTCGGCGGCGAAGCCGACGGTGCGCGCGGCCAGGCGCAGGGAGCCGGGGCCCGTGCCCTCGCGGCCGTGCCAGACGGACTCCAGGCGCAGCGCGTCGCCGTACCGCTCGCGCCAGGGGGCGAGGAGGCGGGCGGCCCGGTCGGGGCGGCCCGCGGCGAGCGCGCGTCCCACGTCGGACGCGGGGCCGAGCAGCACGGTCAGGCCATCGCCGTGGTTCTCCTGCCAGGGCAGGACGGGACCGCCCTCGCCGGCGCGGTGCGCGGCGGTGACCAGGCGGCAGAGCGTGGCCCAGCCGGTGGCGCCGTCCCTGGCGAGGAAGGTGACGCGCGGGGTCGACTCGTCGATGAAGGCACCGCCGCGCACGGGGGCCCGGCGCCGCTCGCCCCTGGCCGGGGCGGGCTCGCCCACCGCGAGCTCGGTCCCGAACAGCGGCCGCACGCCCGCCTTGGCGGCGGCCTTGGCGAACCGGACGGTGCCCGCGAGGGTGTCCCGGTCGGTGAGCGCGAGGGCGTCCATGCCCCGCTCGGCGGCGCGCTCGGCGAGCCGCTCCGGGTGCGAGGCGCCGTACCGCAGGGAGAATCCGGAGACGGTGTGCAGATGCGTGAACCCGAGCACACGCACCTCCTGAAGCCCTGAACCGATCCGATCTCACATCCCCCGCCTCCACCATAGACCAGTTTCGAACTTACGTACGACACATACGTTCGATTCACTCGCAAGGCCTGTTCCAGCCACCCGTCACGTCGTCCGTTCGGCCCATCCCACCTGCGCAGACGCCCCGCACACCGGAGCGTGGACCCATGAGGTTCGCCGACGAATTGAAGAACGCCGTCACCCCGCGAGCAGCCCTGCTCGTCATCGGCGTACTCGCCCTGCAGCTGCTGTTCATCGCCTCCTACGTAGGGGCCCTGCACAACCCGAAACCGACGGACGTGCCCTTCGGGGTCGTCGCCCCCGGGCCCGCGGCCGAGCAGACCGCCGACCGGCTGAAGAAGCTCCCCGGCGACCCGCTCGACCCGCGCGTCCTCAAGGACGAGGCCGCGGCCCGCCACCAGATCATGAACCGCGACATCGACGGCGCCCTGCTCGTCGACCCGCGCGGCACGACCGACACCCTCCTGGTCGCGTCCGGCGGCGGCACCGCCCTCTCCAGGACCCTCACCACGCTCACCACCGACGTCGACGCGGCCGAGAAGCGCACCGTGAAGACCGTCGACGTGGCCCCCGCATCGGACCAGGACTTCAACGGGCTCTCGTCCTTCTACCTGATCGTCGGCTGGTGCGTCGGCGGCTATCTGTGCGCGTCGATCCTCGCGATCAGCGCGGGCTCCCGGGCCTCCAACGTGCCGCGCGCGGTCATCAGACTCGGCACCATGGCGCTCTACTCGATCGTCGGCGGGCTCGGCGGCGCGATCATCATCGGGCCGATCCTCGGCGCCCTGCCCGGCAGCGTCCTGGGCCTGTGGGGCCTCGGCGCCCTGGTGATCTTCGGGGTCGGCGCGATCACGCTCGCCCTGCAGTCGCTCACCGGCATCGTGGGCATCGGCCTGGCCGTCCTGCTCATCGTCGTCGCGGGCAACCCGAGCGCGGGCGGCGCCTTCCCGCTGCCGATGCTGCCGCCCTTCTGGGAGGCGATCGGGCCCTGGCTGCCGCCGGGCGCGGGCACCTGGGTGGCCCGCTCCATCGCGTACTTCGAGGGGAACTCGGTCACCCGGCCGCTCCTGGTCCTCTCCGCCTGGGCGGTCCTCGGCGTCGCCGTCACCCTCGCCCTGTCCGCCCGGCGCAGGACGGCGCACAACGGCTCGATCGACCTCAGCGGCACCAGCTACGGCCAGGGCGGCAGCCACCTCGGATGACGTGCGCGGATCCCGTCGCGAAGGGCATTGTCAGACCCGGGTGCGAGGCTGAGACGCATGATCCGCACACTCGCCGTCGAGAACTACCGCTCCCTGCGCAAACTGATCGTCCCGCTGGACCGGCTGAACGTGATCACCGGGGCGAACGGCACGGGCAAGTCCAGCCTGTACCGCTCCCTGCGGCTGCTCGCCGACTCCGCCACGGGCGGCGCGGTCGCGGCCCTGGCCCGTGAGGGCGGCCTGCCGTCCGCGCTCTGGGCGGGCGAGCGGAAGGCCGAGCCCACCGGGTTGAAGCTCGGCTTCGCGGGCGACGAGTTCGGGTACGCGGTGGACTTCGGCCTCCCCCAGTCCAGCGGTTCGGGCCCGCACGGCGCGCCGTCCCTCTTCCAGCTCGACCCCGAGATCAAGCGCGAGTCCACCTGGGCGGGCCCCGTCCTGCGGCCCGCGGCACTGCTCTGCGACCGCGCGGGCCCCGCGGTGCGCACCCGCACGGCCGACGGCGGCTGGCACCGCGCCCAGGGCATCCGTCCGTACGACAGCATGCTGAGCGAGTTCGCCGACCCGCAGCTGGCACCCGACCTGCTGCGGCTGCGCGAGCTGATCCGCTCCTGGCGGTTCTACGACCACGTGCGCACCGACGCCGAGGCGCCCGCACGCGCCGCCCGGATCGGCACCCGCACCCCGGTCCTCGCCCACGACGGCGCGGACCTGGCCGCCGCCCTGCAGACCATCCGCGAGACCGGCGACGACGCGGCGCTGGACGACGCGGTGGACGACGCCTTCCCCGGCAGCCAGGTCCGCGTCGTCGACAACGGCGGCCGGTTCGAGCTCCAGCTGCACCAGCGCGGGCTGCTGCGCCCGCTGGGCCCCGCAGAGCTGTCCGACGGCACGCTGCGCTATCTGCTGTGGACCGCCGCCCTGCTCACCCCGCGGCCGCCCGCGCTGCTCGTCCTGAACGAGCCGGAGACGAGCCTGCACCCGGACCTCCTGCGCCCGCTGGCCGACCTGATCGTGACGGCGACGAAGGACACGCAAGTCGTCCTGGTGACCCATGCCCGCCCCCTCGCCGAGGCGGTGGCCAAGGGTGCGGCCCGCCACCGGGTCGACGTCAACTCCATAGAGCTGACGAAGGAGTCGGGCCAAACGGAAGTAGCAGGCCGAGAAAGCTTCCTGGACGAGCCCCTGTGGTACTGGCCGAAACGATGAAGCGCCCCCTTAAGGGGCGCTTCATCAAGGGCGCGGGGAACTGCGCGACAAGCCACAGCGGCCCCGCAGACGGCAACCGGGATCAGGCCCCTTCCCCGTCCCCGTAATACGCCTGCCGCATGAGCTGCTGCATCTCGTCGATCATCGGCATACGGGGGTTGGCGGGCGCACACTGATCCGCGTACGCGTTCATCGCCTGCTGCGGCAGCGCCGCGAGGAAGGCCTCCTCGTCGACGCCCTCCTCGGCGAAGGACGCGGGAATCCCGCACTTGGCGCGCAGTTCCTCGACCGCGCGGGCGTAGGACTCGACGCCCTCCTCGGGGGTCGCGGCCGGGAGGCCCAGCATCCGGGCGATCTCCTGGAAGCGCTCCGGCGCCCGGTAGACCTCGGCCTTCGGCCAGGGCGTCGCCTTGCCGGACACCGTGCCGTTGTGCCGGATGACGTGCGGCAGGAGCAGCGCGTTGGTGCGGCCGTGGGCGACGTGGAACGTGTTGCCGAGGGTGTGCGCCATGGCGTGCACCAGGCCGAGGAAGGCGTTGGCGAAGGCCATGCCCGCGACGGTCGAGGCGTTGTGCATCTTTTCGCGCGCCTCGGGGTCCTCGGCCCCGTTCACGACGCACCGCTCCAGGTTCCCGAAGATGAGCTTGATCGCCTGGAGGCAGAGCCCGTCGGTGTAGTCGTTCGCGTACGCCGAGACGTACGCCTCGGTGGCGTGGGTCAGCGCGTCGAAACCGGAGTCGGCGGTGACGGTCGCCGGGAGCCGCATCGGCAGGACGGGGTCGACGATCGCGACGTTCGGGGTGAGCGCGTAGTCGGCGAGGGGGTACTTCTGCGCGGCCTCCGGGTCGGAGATGACCGCGAACGGGGTGACCTCCGAGCCGGTGCCCGACGTGGTCGGGACGGCCACCAGCTGCGCCTTCTCCCCCAGCCCCGGGAACTTGAACGCCCGCTTGCGGATGTCGAAGAACTTCTCCTTGGTGTCCGCGAACTCGACCTCCGGGTGCTCGTACATGAGCCACATGATCTTGGCCGCGTCCATCGGCGAGCCACCGCCGAGGGCGATGATCGTGTCCGGTCCGAAGTCCCGCATCAGCGCGGCGCCCGCCCGCACCGTCGAGAGCTCCGGGTTGGGTTCCACGTTGTCGATGACCTGGACGGTGACGGCGTCCGGACGGGCCGCGAGGATGTCGGTCACGCGGGCGACGAAGCCGAGCTTCGACATGGTCCTGTCGGTGACGATCGAGACCCGCTTGATGCCGTCCATCTCACCGAGGTAGCGCAGCGCGTTGCGCTCGAAGTAGATCTTCGGCGGGACCTTGAACCACTGCATGTTGTTGTTGCGCCGTCCGATCCGCTTGATGTTGACCAGGTTGACCGCGGAGACGTTGTTCGACACCGAGTTGTGTCCGTACGAGCCGCAGCCGAGGGTGAGTGAGGGCAGGAAGGAGTTGTAGACGTCGCCGATGCCGCCGAAGGTGGAGGGCGCGTTGACGATGACGCGGACCGCCTTGACGCGCCTGCCGAACTCCTCGGCGAGCTCCTCGTCCTCGGTGTGGATGGCGGCGCTGTGCCCGAGTCCGTGGAACTCGACCATCCGGGCGGCCAGTTCGAGACCGTGCTCGGTGGTGTCGGCCTTCAGGAGGGCGAGGACCGGGGAGAGCTTCTCGCGGGTGAGCGGCTCGCCCTCGCCGACCTCGGCGCACTCGGCCACGATGACCGACGTGCCCTCGGGGACCTCGAACCCGGCCTGTTCGGCGATCCACTGCGGGGACCTGCCGACGACGGCCGCATTCAGCTTGGCGCCCGAGCAGTTGTTGGCGAAGGCGGTCGTGCCGAAGACGAACTCCTCCAGCTTGGTCTTCTCGGCCGCCGTGACGACGTACGCACCGAGCCGTTCGAACTCCGCGAGCCCCTCGTCGTAGATCTCCGCATCGAGGATGGCGGCCTGCTCGGAGGCGCAGATCATGCCGTTGTCGAAGGCCTTGGAGAGCACGATGTCGTGCACGGCTCGCCGCAGCTTGCCGCTCCGGGTGACGTACGCGGGCACGTTCCCCGCGCCGACGCCGAGCGCGGGCTTGCCGCAGGAGTAGGCGGCCTTCACCATCGCGTTGCCGCCGGTGGCGAGGATCGTGGAGATGCCCTCGTGGTGCATGAGGAGGCCGGTGGCCTCCATCGAGGGCTCCTCGACCCACTGCACGCAGTCCTCGGGCGCGCCCGCCTCGACCGCCGCGTCCCGCACGATCCGCGCGGCCTCGGCGGAGCAGCGCTGGGCGCTCGGGTGGAAGGCGAAGACGATCGGGTTGCGGGTCTTGAGGGCGATGAGCGCCTTGAAGATCGTGGTGGAGGTCGGGTTGGTCACCGGGGTCATCGCGCAGACGACGCCCACCGGTTCGGCGATCTCGGTGACGCCGTTCAGTTCGTCGCGGGAGACGACGCCCGCGGTCTTCAGGCCGCGCAGCGAGTTGACGACGTGCTCGCAGGCGAAGAGGTTCTTGACGGCCTTGTCCTCGAAGAGGCCTCGGCCGGTCTCCTCGACCGCCTGCCGCGCCAGCTCGCCGTGCTGGCTCAGCGCGGCGAGGGAGGCCTTCTTGACGATGTGGTCGACCTGCTCCTGGTCGTACGCCGCGAACCTGTCGAGCGCCGCGAGCGCCCTCTCGACCAGTCCGTCCACCATCTCCTTGGCCTGCATGGCGGGCACTCCTTCGTTGAGACCTTTTCGCTACGCCTCCAATTCCACACCTGTACGCCCCGCAAAAGACGCCGAAAAGGGCCCCATCCTCTGGGCAGAAGGTCCTTTCTGGGAATCTGATCCCTCCCAGAAACCAGATCTGACCTGCATGAAGATCAAGGGACTTTGGACCCTTGCGCTCTTGTGAAAGTTTTCACAAGGAATCCGAAAAAAGCCCCGCCCCCACATTTGCGGGGGCGGGGCTCCAAGCGTCCCGCAGGCTCAGCCGATTTCCGCGCCGTAGGCCGAAAGGGCCTCCGGAACCGGCTGGAAGAAGGTCTCGCCACCACCGGAGCAGTCGCCGCTGCCGCCCGAGGTGAGACCGAGCGCGGTGTCGTCGGCGAAGAGTGCGCCGCCGCTGTCGCCGGGCTCGGCGCAGACCGTGGTCTGGATCAGACCGTCGACCTGGCCCTCCTGGTAGTTGACCGTGGCGTCGAGCGCGGTGACGTCACCGTCGTGGACCTGGGTGGTGCTGCCGCTGCGCTGCACCTTCTGGCCGACCGTGGCGTCCCCGGCCTTGCTGATCGCCTGGGTGCCGCCGTAGAGGTTCACCTCGCTCGGGTGCGCGGTGTCGGCCGTGTACTTGACGATGGCGTAGTCGTTGCCCGGGAAGCTGGACTCCTCGGTGGCGCCGATCTCCTGGCCGCCCTGCGAGTCCGACCAGCTCTTGACCGCGTTGCCGCAGTGCCCGGCCGTCAGGAAGTACGGCTGGCCGCCCTTGACGACGTTGAAGCCGAGCGAGCAGCGCGAACCGCTCCCCCAGATCGCGTCGCCACCGGCGATGAAGGGCTTGTACTCACCCTTGCTGTGCTTCAGTTCGACCTTGCCGCCGAGGCTCTTCACGATCGAGTCGACCTTGTCGAGCTTCGCGCCCTTGACCGTGCGGTCGGCCGTCACGACGACCTTGTTGGTGGCCGGGTCCATCGCCCACGAGGTGCCGGGCACGGCCGCCTTGTCGTCGAGCGTCGCGCGGGCGCTCTTCAGCTCGGCGAGGGAGTTCTCGACGATTCTGGCCTTGCCGCCCGCCGACTCGACGGCATCCGCCGCGCTCTCGTTCAGCACGTTCACGACGAGGGTCTTGGCCTTCGCGTCGTAGTACGTGCCCGCGGCGTCCGCGCCGAGGTCCTTGCCCAGGGACGAGGCGAGCTTTCCGGCCTTCGCCACGGACAGGGTGTCGGGGGTGGGGGTGGGGGAGTTCTCGCTCGCGTTCGCAGTCTGGAAGGTGACTCCCGCGGCGACCAGCGCGGCGATGCCCGCGCCTGCCACGGCGGCACGCCGCTTGGGTATGCGTCGGTGCTTCAAAGCTCACGACCTCCTGTGGGGGGATCGACCCGTCCGGCGTGGGGGCCTGACGGACCGCGAGGCTTACGCGGCACGGAGTTGCCACGCTGAAGTAGCCGCGTCCATGCCAAGTTGGCCCGGCTAACTATCCCGATGCATTCCGGTAGCACACAAGGTCTACTTCAGGTCGCGCGAACGACAACGCCCGTGCGCCCCCCGCGAGTCGAGTGAGCCAGGTCACGCCACGTCGGTTCCCGCTGCAAACACCCCGCGCAAGGACCGATCGCCAGCCTGTAAGGTCTAGTCCTGTCCGGATCTCGATCCTCCGGATGGCCCCAGCTCTCCGACTTCCGCGTCCCGCGCTCCGGAATCCGGCAGCTTCACGGGCTCCGCGCGCGCCACGGACGGCGCCTCCGCGTGATTTCCCCCCGCCTGCGACCGTTGCGGCTGCGGCTGTTCCTGCGGCTGCTGCGGCACGGCCTGCTGGGCCCGCTCCAGGAAGCGGAGGAGCTCCACGGGGAAGGGCAGGACGAGGGTGGAGTTCTTCTCGGCGGCGACGGCCACCACGGTCTGCAGGAGCCGGAGTTGGAGGGCCGCGGGCTCCTCGGACATCTCGTGGGCGGCCTCGGCGAGCTTCTTGGAGGCCTGCAGTTCGGCGTCGGCGTTGATGACGCGGGCGCGCCGCTCGCGGTCGGCCTCGGCCTGGCGGGCCATGGACCGCTTCATGGTCTCGGGCAGCGACACGTCCTTGATCTCGACGCGGTCGATCTGCACGCCCCATCCGATCGCCGGGGAGTCGATCATCAGCTCCAGGCCCTGGTTGAGCTTCTCGCGGTTGGACAGCAGGTCGTCCAGATTGCTCTTGCCGATGATGGAGCGCAGCGACGTCTGCGCCATCTGCGAGACCGCGAAGCGGTAGTCCTCCACCTCCACGACCGCCTCGGCGGCGTCCACGACCTTGAAGTAGATGACGGCGTCGACGCGCACCGTGACGTTGTCACGCGTGATGCCGTCCTGGGCGGGCACCGGCATCGTCACGATCTGCATGTTGACCCTGTTGAGCCGGTCCACCATGGGCACGATCATGGTGAACCCCGGTCCGCGCACGTTGCGTTGGAGCTTTCCGAGCCGCAGCACCACACCGCGTTCGTACTGTTTGATGACGCGCGCCGCCGCCATCGCGTAGACCACTCCGAGCGACCCGAGGGTCACCCCCACCGCCACCAGCTCCTCGACCATGCCGGCCCCCCAGGGTCCGAATTGGGCGTGTTGCGCGCTCTCTTCGAAGGTAGCTCGCCCCCCGGGCAAGAGCGAGCCCCCGCCCGGTGTCCGGACGGGGGCCTGTGGCGGTGGAAGCTTCGACGGCAACCGCCGTATCAGTGGCCGCTGTCAGTAGACGCTGACGTTGTACGCGCGCAGCGCCTCGGTGACCGGCTGGAAGAACGTCGTGCCGCCCGACGAGCAGTTGCCGCTGCCGCCGGAGGTCAGACCGAGGGCCGTGGAGCCCGAGTACAGCGGGCCGCCGCTGTCGCCGGGCTCGGCGCAGACCGTGGTCTTGATCATGCCGTAGACGACGTCGCCCCCGCCGTAGTTCACGGTCTGGTTCAGCGCGGTGACGCGGCCGCTGTGCGTGCCGGTCGTGGAGCCGCGCCGGGTGACGTTCTGCCCGACGGTGGCGTCGGCGGCGCGGGTGATGTCCTGGCTGCCCACGGTGCCGGACTTGGTGACGGAGGTGTTCGTGTACTTCACGATGCCGTAGTCGTTGGTCGGGAAGCTGGAGCCCGACGTGGTGCCGAGCACGGTGGTCTTCGCCGAGTTGGACCACCAGGTGGTCGCCCCGTCGGTGCAGTGCCCTGCGGTCAGGAAGTAGTAGGTGCTGCCGTTGCGCACGTTGAAGCCGAGCGAACAGCGCCAGCTGCTCGCGTAGATGGCGTCGCCGCCGGAGATGTACTTCTGGAACGTGCCCGGTGTGCGCTCGATCTTCAGTGCGTCGGCATTGGGCCCTGCCGCGTCCTTGAGCTCGGCGATCTCGGCCTTGGAGACCGTGCTGTCGGCGGTCACGACGACTTGGTCGGTCTTCGGGTCGACGCCCCAGGCGGTGCCCGCGACATCGGCACCGAGGAGGGCGTCGCTGGCCTGTTCCAGCTGTGCCGCGCTGAAGGCCGCCGCGCCGTCCTGTGCGGTGGCGGCGGGCACGGCCAGCGCTCCGGCGGCCACGAGTCCGGTGGCCACGGCCAAGAGGCGGGTGTGTCTCGATATGCCACTGCGGGAAGTGGTGCGCTTGATCCTCACGTTTGTTCCTCCCGAGGGAAGTCAGTGGGTCCTTGTGGGTTGAGGACCCGTGAGGCGCAGCCAAAGAGACAGCCCGGATTCCGGATACGCCGTGCTCCTGACAAGCGCTGCTCGGGAGTATTGAGGGGCGGGGACGAGCCGCACAAGGGCGCCTTTCGGCCGTCGACCGATACATGTCGGCCAGCCCCGGTGGGTCGTACCTCTCGTACGCCACCGGGGCTCGCGTCACTTCTCCGGGTGCGCCGGCACCCGTTCGAGTGCTCTGACGTCTCAGCTGTCGCGAAGGTTCCGCTCGCCCGCCGCGATCTCGCTGAGCAGGGTGTTGCCGGGCGGCGGGAAGGGGCAGATGAAGTGGTCGGCGAAGGCGCACGGGGGCAGCAGCGCGCGGTTGAAGTCGACGGTGGTGCGGCCGTCGGCGTCGGGCGCGGCGGGCCGCAGGAAGCGGAAGCGGTGGCTGGAGAGCCCGCTCGAGGCGTCCGCGAAGACCGCCCACAGCGATCCGTCGCCCTCGACGCTCACCTGGAGGGTGTGCTCGACTCCCCCGAGCCGGAAGGAGAGTTCACCGCCGAGTCCGAGCCCGCGCTCCTTGCCGTCCGCGTTGCCGACCGTGACGGTGCGGTCCTCGTCGTACGGGGTGAAGCGCCCCGGCACGGCCCACCGGGCGTCGTACGCGGTGGCGTCGATGCCCCGGAAGACGCGGCGCGCGGCGGCGTCCGGGTCGAAGTCGCGCACCGCCCAGAGGCCCTCGCGCCGGAAGACGACGAGCCGCCGCCCGGCGAGCGCGACCCGGGCGTCGGTGACCGGACCGCTGTCGGCACCGAGCCGGACCTCTCCGGTCAGGGGCTGCCCGTCCACGGTGATGCCGTCGTCGGGGCGCGCGGCCAGAACGACCGCGTCGGGCGTCTCCACCCAGTGCCCGGGGATGCCGGGAAGGTGTCCCTCCGGATAGTCGGCGAGCCAGTGCGTGCCGGTGAGGGCGAGCGGCCCGTAGGGGGCCGACACCGTCTCCGTCCGCTGCTCGTGCCAGTGCTTCCAGTCCTGTGCGGCGTCCGTCATAGTGATCAACCCTTCCATACGGGCTCGCGCAGCCCGAGGTGGGAACGGAGTGTCGTGCCCTCGTAATCCGTGCGGTGCACGCCGCGCTCCTGGAGCAGCGGCACCACCTTGTCGACGAACTCGTCGAGCCCTCCGGGGGTGAGGTGCGGCACGAGGATGAAGCCGTCGGCGGCGTCGGTGCGCACGGACTCCGTCAGATCGGCGGCGACCTGGTCCGGGGTGCCGATGTAGGACTGCCGGGCCGTGGTCTCGATGACGGTCTGGCGGATGGAGAGCCCCTTGGCCTCGGACAGGGCCCGCCACTTGTCGGCGACGGCGAGGGGGTCGCCGATCTTCACCCGGCCCTGGACGAGCTGCGACTCCGGGTCCGGGTCGATGTCGGGCAGCGGCCCGTCCGGGTCGTACGCGGAGAGGTCGACGCCCCAGACCTGTTCCAGGGCGAGGATCGCGTTCTGCGGGGAGATCTGCGCGCGGCGGATCCCGGCGGCCTTCTCCTGCGCCTCGGCGGCGGTGTCGCCGAGGACGACGGTGACCCCGGGCATGATCTTCAGGTCGTCGGCGGAGCGCCCGTACTTCGCGAGGCGGCCCTTCACATCGGCGTAGAACTCCCGTCCTGCCTCCGGCGTGCCGTGCCGCGTGAAGATCACGTCGGCGGCGGACGCGGCGAACTCCCGCCCCTCCGGCGAATCGCCCGCCTGGATCACGACGGGGTGTCCCTGCGGGGAGCGCCGCACGGGGAACTCGCCCTCGATCGAGAAGTGCCGCCCCCGGTGCGCGAAGGGCCGCGGCCTGCCCTCCGGCGACCAGGAGTCCCACAGTTCGCGTGCCGTCGCCAGGAACTCGGCGGCGCGGGTGTAGCGGTCGGCGCGGTCGAGGTAGCCGCCGCGCCGGAAGTTCTCGCCGGTGAAGGCGTCCGAGGTGGTGACCACGTTCCAGGCGGCGCGGCCCGCGCTCAGGTGGTCGAGCGAGGCGAACCTGCGGGCCAGCTCGAAGGGTTCGTTGAAGGTGGCGTTGACGGTGCCGGCGAGGCCGAGCCGCTCGGTGACGGCGGCGAGCGCGGTCAGGACGGTGAGCGACTCGGGCCGCCCGACGACGTCCAGGTCGTGGATCCGCCCCTTGTGCTCGCGCAGCCGCAGCCCTTCGGCGAGGAAGAAGAAGTCGAAGAGGCCGCGCTCGGCGGTGCGGGCGAGCGACGCGAAGGACGAGAAGTCGATGTGCGAGCGGGACCTGGGGTCGGACCAGACGGTGGTGCTGTTGACCCCGGGGAAGTGGGCGGCCAGGTGCACCTGCTTGGGTCGCTGTGTCATGCGGACTCCCCCGTGAGTGCGGCGTATCGGTTGACGGGCCGGGCGAGCCCCAGGTGTTCGCGGAGCGTGCTGCCCGGATAGAAGGTGCGGAACAGGCCGCGGTGCTGGAGCAGCGCGACGGTGCCGTTGACGAGCCGCTCCAGGTCACGGCGGGGCTCGGCGGGCGTGAGGTGGAAGCCGTCGACGGCGCCCGCGCGGTGCCAGTCGGCGATCAGCTCCGCCAGGTCGACGGGCCCGCCGCGGTAGGCGGGCCCCTCCGCGGTGGGCAGCGGTCCGCCGCCGTGCCCCGGCTCCGCGGCGTGTTCGCCGCCGCCGAGGTCGACGTCGAGGGCGGCGAACACGAGGAGCGTCCGCGGGTCGCGGCCGAACCGGGCGGCCAGGCCGCGCAGTTCGGCCCGGGCGGCAGCGGCCCGTTCGGCGGACGCGGCGCGCACGAGGGCGACGTCCGCGTGCCGGGCCGCGGTCTCGCGGGCCTGCGGCGCGGTCGCGTCGACGACCCGCACCGGGTGGCCCTGCGGTGGCCGCGGCACGATGGAGGGCCCGCGCACCGAGAAGGAGCGGCCCTCGAAGTCGGCGTAGTGCAGCTTGTCCCGGTCGATGAAGCGGCCGGTCGCCACGTCCCGTATCTCCGCGTCGTCCTCCCAGCTGTCCCACAGCCGGGCGGCGGCTTCGGCGACCTCACCGGCCTCCTGCCAGAGCTCCTCGCGCGGCGCGGCGCGGCGCCGCCCGAAGAGCCGGGCCTCGGCCTCGGTCGCCGACACGTCGAGCGCCCAGCCGGCCCGCCCGTGGCTGACCCAGTCGAGGGTGGCCACGGCTGCCTGCACGTGGAACGGCTCGGTGTGCGTGGTCGTGACGGTCGGCACGAGGCCGATGCGTCCGGTGCGGGGCGCGATCCGTGCGGTCACGGCGAGCGCGTCGGGCCCGGAGCGCGCGAAGGAGTCCCCGAGCGTCACGAAGTCCAGCGCCCCGCGCTCGGCGAGCAGCGCCGACTCGGCGTAGGCGTCGGCCGTGTAGGCGTCGGGGGCGTCGGGCCTGTCGATGGCGACGGCGAGATGGAGCGGGCCGCGGCCGGTCACCGCGTCCTGGGTGGGGTGCGAGGCAGTCATGCGAAGGCTCCTAGAGGACCTTGGAGAGGAAGGCGCGCGTGCGGTCGTGGCGCGGCCTGTCGAGTACGTCGGCGGGGGCGCCCTGTTCGACGACGCGGCCGTCGTCCATGAAGACGACGGTGTCCGCCACCTCGCGGGCGAAGCCGATCTCATGGGTGACGACGATCATCGTGGTGCCCTGCCTGGCGAGGTCCTTGATGACGTCGAGGACCTCGCCGACCAGTTCGGGGTCGAGGGCCGAGGTCGGCTCGTCGAACAGGAGCAGCTTCGGCTCCAGGGCGAGCGCGCGGGCGATGGCGACGCGCTGCTGCTGTCCGCCGGAGAGCCGCTCGGGGTGGACGTCGGCCTTGTCGGCGAGGCCGACCCGCGCCAGGAGCTCGCGGGCGGCCCGCTCCGCGGCGGCACGCGGCCGCTTGAGCGCGGAGACAGGCGCCTCGACGATGTTCTCCAGCACGGTCAGGTGCGGGAAGAGGTTGAAGTTCTGGAAGACGAAGCCGATCCGGGTGCGCTGCTTGAGCACATCGCGTTCGGGCAGCTCGTACAGCTTGTCGCCGGAGCGCCGGTATCCGATGAGGGAGCCGTCCACGGAGACCTGTCCCGCGTCGACCTTCTCCAGGTGGTTGATGGTGCGCAGGAGGGTGGACTTGCCGGATCCGGACGGGCCGAGGACGACGGTGACCTCTCCCCTGCCGACCCGCAGGTCGACCCCCTTCAGCACCGGCAGGGAGCCGAAGGACTTGTGCACGGAGCGGACTTCGACCATGGGGTCGGCGCTGGGGGCTTCACTGGACAGGGGCATGGGTTCGTCGGGTTCCTCGGGTCGTGGCGGTGCGCAGGAAGTCGAGTACGGCGCGTGCGGTGGCGTCGTTCTGCCGGAAGGTGGGGCTGTTGGTGCGCGGCCGGGTGAACGCGCCCGCGCCGCGCGCGTCGGTGTGCGGGCCGAGCGCGAAGCGGCGCGGATGCGGCACGCCCGCTCGGTCGAGCACCCGTCCGTCGGCCGGGTCGACGGCGAGGAGCCCCGCGGCGGTCGACGCGGCGCCCTCGGCGTGCAGGGCGCGCAGCAGCGGGTCGCGGGTGCGGGCGAGGGTGGGCTGCGGCAGCCGCGCCTCGACGAGCGCGCGGGCCTCGGTGACCTGTCCGGGCAGGGTGGGACTGTGCGCGCGGAACACCCCGTCCTCGGCGGTGACCTGGACGTCCGCGCCGAGGAACCGCACGACTCCGGCGCGGGAGAGGGCGAGCAGCTGCCTCAGCCGGGGTCCTGGCGGCCCGGACGCGAGGTAGCTGAAGAAGCCGTGCCACCACGTCCCCACGTCGCCGAGCCGCACCAACTGCCCGTACACGGAGAGCAGTCCGAGGAAGACGGCGAGGTCGGGGCTGTGCGCGGGGTCGTGGCGGCGCGCGAGGTCGTCGGCGATGTGGCCGCGCAGCCCGTCCTGCAGCGCCGCGTACGAGGTGTGGCGCACCCCGGCCAGGGGGTGGTCGAGTGCCGTGAGGTCGAGCCGGTCGGCGGGGTCGGGCACGGCGGAGGCGACGAGGGCGTCCAGTTCGGGGCTGCCGGGGTCGCAGGCGGCGTACTTCTCGTCGAAGTCCGTCCATGCGGTCCTGGTGCGCTCGGGGTGCGCGGTGAACAGGCGGTGGTAGTGGGCGAAGCCGAGCTCCTTCTCGACGAGCGGCCAGACGTCCCGCCGGAAGTCGAACCCGCCGGGCCTCGCGAGGAGTCCGTCGATCTCGTCCGGCCCCAAGTAGCGGGGCAGCGGCGGCCGTTCGCCCGCCCAGTCGTAGCCGATCTTCGAGTGGTAGGGGACGCCGCGCCGCGAGCCGACGTACAGGACGGGCTCGCGGCCCGACGGGTGGTACGTGTCCCCTTCGTACCGTCCGCCGCGGCCCTCGGTGAGCAGCACCATCAGGTCGACGAAGGCCAGGCCGAAGCCGCGCACGATGACGGGTGCGCCGGGCGCGAGCCGGGACAGATCGCTGTCGGCGGTGAAGTCGGGCGGCAGATGCACGAGCCCGGACCGCTCCGCAAAGGCGGCCAGCTCGGCCTGCTCTGCGTCCAGTTCGGCGTCCAGGTGACCCATGGCCAGGATGACGAGGTCGGCGGCGAGGGGCTTGTCGAGGCCCTCGACGGTCACCTCCTGGCGGGAGCTGTGCGCGCCGGTGACGCGCAGCGCCCTGCGCCGGTGATGGTGGACGACGACGCCCTCCGGCAGGGCGGCCACGGCCTTCTCGTACACCCAGCGCATATACGCGCTCTGTTCACGGCGGCCCAGGAAGGACCGTCCGTCGTGGCCGGTCCACTCGTGCAGGGCGGGGCCCGGCAGGACGGGGCCCGCCACCTCCACCGTGGCGTCGGTGAACATCGTGACGTCCTGGGCCTGCGAGTTCATCCAGAGCAGCGGCGACTGGTCGTGGCGCCAGATGCGGCCGCCGCCCGGCGGGTAGGGGTCGACGAGGTGGATGTCGAGCCCCGGTCCGTCGTACAGCTCGGGGGCGTTCGCGGCGAGGCGCTCCAGGATGCCGGTGCCGCGCGGGCCCGCGCCCACGATCACCAGAGAGCGCCTCACCGGGCACGCTCCGAACCCCGCGCATAGTGCCGCTCGACGTAGTACTGGCCGACGCTGAGCACCGAGGTGACCACGACGTACCAGATGGTGGCGACCATGAGCAGCGGGATGACCTGGTAGGTGCGGTGGTAGACGAGCTGCACGGAGTAGAGCAGGTCCTGCACGGCGATGACGGAGACGATCGAGGTGCCCTTGAGGGTGCCGATCAGCATGTTCCCGGCGGGCGGCACGATGGACCGCATCGCCTGCGGCAGGATGATCCGCCGCCATCTGCGCCACCGCCCGAGGCCCAGCGACTGCGCGGCCTCGGTCTGCCCGCGGCCGACGGAGAGGATTCCGCCGCGCACCACTTCGGCGGCGTAGGCGGCCTCGTGGAGGGTCAGCCCGATGACGGCGATGGTGACAGGGCCGAGCAGGTTCACCGTCTTCACGCCGAACAACTGCGGGTACAGCGCCCCGATGTTGAACCAGAAGAGCAGCTGCACCAGGATCGGCATCGACCTGAAGAACCAGACGTATCCCCAGCTCACCGCCCGCAGCACGGGGTTGGCGGAGAGCCTGCCCATGGCGAGGAGCGTGCCGAGGGCGAAGCCGAGCACCATGACGAGGGCGGTCAGCCAGAGCGTGAGGCCGAGCCCGCGCAGCACGGACGCCGAGGTGAAGTAGTCGCCGACGACGTCCCACTGGAACGCCTCATTGCGTACGACGGAGTTGGCGACCAGCGCGAGCAGGACCAGGACGGCGACAGCCGCTGTCCACTGTCCCGCGCGGGGGCGGGGCACGATGCGGGGCGTGTCGGGGAGCTCGGGAGGATCCCGGGGCTCGGGGGCAGTTGCCACTTTGGCGAGGGTCTCGGAAGACATGCGGAAGGCTCCGTGGATACAGAAGATCGAACACGGGTGATGCCTTCACACGGACCGAGCCCCTCAGCACGATCCGCTTTGAGATTACGGTGCGCCGCACACGCGCTGTCAAGGCTGTCCAGGATGTGAGCCCTACGTCTCACGGCAGTTGACGCGGAAACGGATGCCTGTTCCACTTGGCCCATGCATCCGCAGCAGTGGCTGGTCACGCGCTCCCACATCGACTTCGGTCGAGTGTGGTCGGCGTCTTGTTGATGTCTCTCTGAGCCGACCCCCTGCGCTTCACGCACCCCTGAGCCCGCTCCGCGTCCGCTGAGCCCGCTCGCCCTGTCCGGGTCGGCACCCTGCGCTCTCCGCACACACGACGTCCGTGCACCCGCACGCCGTCGCTCCCGCCTTCACACGCGTACGCCGCCGCCCCTGCCTCATGGGCGCACGGCACCCCTCCCCTCGTACGTCCGCTGCACCCTGCCCTACCCCGCCCTGCCCTGCCCTGCCCTGCCGAGCTGGAGACCGTCACACCATGAGCAAGCCCCCGCATTCCCGCCGCATCCCGGCGGCCTTCGCCCTGATCACCGCGGCCGCCCTCGTACTGACCGGCTGCGGCTCGGGCGACGCCGCGGACACCACGGGCGGGGCCGCCCCCGCGGGCAAGAGCGCCGAGATCCCGACCGCGGACGTGGTCTCGTCGGTCCGGAAGGACGAAGCCGCGGCGAAGCTGCTGCCCGCGGACGTACGCGACCGGGGCTCGCTCTCCATCGCCTCCTCCGTCGGCGGCACCCCGCCCGGAGCGCTCTACCTGGAGGACGGCAGGACGATCGTCGGCCAGGACATCGACTTCGCGGACGCCGTCGCCAAGACCCTCGGCCTCAAGCTGAAGCGGGAGGCCGCGAGCTTCGAGGCGATCCTGCCCGCCCTGGGCAGCGGCAAGTACGACCTGGGCACGGGCAACTTCGGCGTGACCGACGAACGCCGGAAGACCATCGACTTCGTCACGTACATCAACGACGGCCAGGGATTCGCCGTCCGCAAGGACAGCGACCTGAAGAAGGTCACCGATTTCGAGCAGCTGTGCGGCCTGAACGTGGCGACGGGCGCGGGCACCACCTTCGAGGTCACGCTGGAGGACAACAAGCACGTCTGCGAGGACGCGGGCAAGAAGCCCTACAGCGTGAAGACGTACGCCGAGCAGGGCGCGATCTGGGCCGCGCTGCAGCAGGGCCGCGCCGATGTGGTGATGTCCACCATCAACGGCCTGCGCTACGCCGTGAAGCAGCAGGAAGGCCTGAAGTTCCTCGGCGAGTACCGGCGGCTCGACGTCGGCTTCGCCTTCAAGAAGGACACGAAGCTGGCGCCCGCGTTCCGGGCCGCGGTCGACCGGCTGATCAAGGACAGCACGTACGACCGCATCCTGAAGAAGTGGGGGACGCAGGGCTCCGCGATCGAGAAGTCGCAGATCTCACCCCCCGAGATCAAGAGCTGACGGTCGGTCACGCGCCCCGGCTAGAGCCCGCAGTCGCAGCAGGAGCAGCACTCGCAGATGCCGCAGCAGCCACAGTCGCAGTCGCAGTTGTTGCAGCAGCCCTCGCGCTTCTTGCGGGACCAGGGGCCTTCGTAGTGGTCGGCGCAGCACATCTTGCAGGTGCAGCAGAGCCCGATGGCGACGGCACACCCCGCCCAGAAGCCGCGCTTGCCGGGCTTCGGGGGCTGCGGCTCGAAGGCGGGCCCACCGCCGAAGCCACCGGGCCCTCCGGGGCCGACCGGCCCTCCGGGACCACCAGGGGCCCCGCCGCCGTACGGATTGCCGCCCCCGTACGGATTGCCGTCCCCATACGGATTGCCGCCCCCGTAAGCCCCGCCCTGCGGCGGAGCACCGTACGGGCCACCACCCTGCGGCGGCCCGAAGGAACCGCCCTGATGCGCCGTCACCTCATGCGCGTGCCCGCACGCGTCGGTGCCGAAGGCCCGGTCGATCGACCTGCCCAGCTCGTGCGCGAGCAGCAGGTGCGCCAGCTTGCCGTCGGTGAACTCGGCGTCGCGCAGTGCGAGCCGGATGCCGTGCAACGCGTCGTCGGCAAGACGCCGCGCCTCGGCCGGTGAGGTGCCGGTCGCGGTGAGCGGGTTCCACGCGCCCGACGCGGCGTCAGCTTCCTTGTCCTCCACGGCGTCGAGCAGGTGCGCGAGCCTGCCGAAGAGGCGGCCGGCCTCGGCGAGCGGCGCCGCGTTGCCCGGTCGCCCGGCGAGCACGGCGGTGTGCGCGAAGGCCGCGGCGGTCGCGGTCTCCGTCGGCTCGGTGACCGCGAGCAGCGAGGTGCCGGGGCCCGCCAAGGACTCGATTCCGGCCTGCCGTTCGACGGCGTCGACCAGGACCGCCGTGTCGAAGCCCACATCGGCGCCGGTCCGCGCGCCCGCCTTGTCCCAGTTCCTGGCCACGCGCCGGGCGGCGACGGCCACCGGCCTGCGCGCCAGGATCCCGTCCCCGTCGACGACATGGTCACGGACCTTGGCCGACGCGAGCACCAGCGAGACGGCGGCGGCGAGCCGCGCACCCTCCCCCTGGGCCACGGAGGCGGTCCGCATCCCGCGCAGCGGGCAGGGCCCCGCGGTGCGCCGCCACCCGGACGACCGCTCGGCCTGAGCCTCCGTCAGAACCGAGATGATGAGGCCGTCGTAGTTGGTGACGACGCGTGCGAACTGCCCGTGGTCACCGCGCAGTGCGAGGCAGAGCCCGCACAGGTGCGCCATCCACTGGGTCTTGAGCCCTTCGCCGAGGCGATGGCTGCAGGGCCTGACGATTCCGAACAAGACGACTCCCCCGAGAGGCCCGTATGTGATCAACCCCGGCATCGTAGCGAGGGTCCCGTTCACCCGTACGCACCGACCGTCACCCATACGCCGTGAAGAATCATATTTCACTCACTGTCAGCAGCCGTACACAGCACGACCCTTGGAGCGCACCGCACATCAGCGTGTTGACTCTGCACCAGTACCGTCACGAAAACCCCGCGCGGCGACTATCCACTTGGCGCATCATCCGCATCATGGACGACGATAGGGATGCGGAATTCAGGGAAACCGCTGCGAGAGGAGGCGTCCATGGGATCGGTGCGCAAGGCGAGTGCCTGGCTTGGCCTCGTCGACGACAACAACGACGAGCGTTACTACGACGACGGCTACGAAGACGACCGGACTGAGGGACCCGACCAGCCGGAGGCCTGGGTCACGGACCCGCGCGTGCGGGTGGCGAGCGAGCCTGCCCCGGATCAGGAACACCGGATCGGGACCGTGACCCCGGACAGCTTCCGGGACGCGCGCCGCATCGGTGAGCTCTTCCGGGACGGCGTCCCGGTCATCATGAACCTCACGGCCATGGAGCCCACCGACGCCAAGCGCGTGGTCGACTTCGCGGCAGGCCTCACCTTCGGCCTGCGCGGTTCGATCGAGCGCGTGGCCACGCGGGTCTTCCTGCTGACGCCCGCCGACACGCAGATCGTCAACGGCGAGGCCGGAAGCCGCGCGGCGGACGGCTTCTTCAACCAGAGCTAGGGGCAGGGCCGCTCACCGGAAGGCATCGAGACCGGTGAGCGCCTTGCCCAACACCAGCTGATGCATCTCGGACGTGCCCTCGTAGGTGAGCACGGACTCGAGGTTCGTCGCGTGCCGCATGACGGGGTACTCCAGCGAGATCCCGTTGGCGCCCAGGATGGTCCTGGCCGTGCGGCAGATCTCGATCGCCTCGCGGGCGTTGTTGAGCTTGCCGAAGCTGATCTGCTCGGGACGCAGCTTGCCCGCGTCAAGCCGCCGCCCGAGGTGGTGGGCGAGCAGGATGCCCTTGTGCAGCTCGACCGCCATGTCGGCGATCTTGGCCTGGGTGAGCTGGAAGCCGCCGATGGGCCGGCCGAACTGCTCGCGGCTGCGCGCGTAGTCGACGGCCGCCTCGAAGGAGGAGCGGGCCGCGCCCATGGCCCCCCAGACGATGCCGTAGCGGGCGTGCGAGAGACAGCTCAGCGGGCCCTTGAGGCCGACGACCTCGGGCAGCACGGCGTCCGCGGGCAGCCGCACCTCGTCGAGGACCAGCTCGCTGGTGACGCTCGCGCGCAGCGACCACTTGTGCTTGATCTCGGGCGCCGAGAATCCCGGTGCGTCGGTCGGAACGACGAATCCCCTGATGCCTTCGTCGGTCTGCGCCCAGACGACGGCGACCCCGGCCACCGAGCCGTTCGTGATCCACATCTTGCGGCCGGTGAGGACCCAGTCCGTCCCGTCCTTCTTGGCGTGCGTCCGCATGGACGCCGGGTCGGAGCCGTGGTCGGGTTCGGTCAGGCCGAAGCACCCGATGATCTCCCCGGCGGCCATGCCCGGCAGCCACCGCTGCTTCTGCTCCTCGGAGCCGAACTTCCAGATGCCGTACATGGCGAGGGAGCCCTGCACGGAGACGAGGGAGCGGATCCCGGAGTCGGCGGCCTCCAGCTCCAGACAGGCGAGCCCGTACTGCACGGCACTCGCCCCCGCGCAGCCGTAGCCCACCAGGGACATCCCGAGCGCTCCGATGGAGCCGAGCTCGCGGGCCAGCTCCCGGATGCCGGGCAGCTCGCCCTTCTCGTACCAGTCGGCGATGTGCGGCAGGACCCGGTCGGTCGCCCAGGTGCGGACGGTGTCACGGATCGCGAGGTCCTCGGGGTCGAGGAGGTCGTCGATGCCGAGGGGGTCGGCGGGGTCGAAGGGCGGCAGAGGGGTGCGGGCACTTGCGGACATGCGGGCCTCCGGCGACACAAAACTAGCAGTGGTAGTTAGCTACGGCTCGCGCTGACGTTACGACGCAGTGTCCCCCACGTCCAGAGCACGCCGACCCCCACCAGGGCCCCGTCAGGGGCGCGGGGAACTGCGCGACCAGCCACAGACAACCCGCACCCGAGGGGGTCAGACGTCCACGGACGACCCGGCACCGACCCGCGCAGGGTCACGAGGCGCAGGCACCCCCTGCTCAGCCCGCGCCGCAGGCGCAGACGCAGGCGCCCCACACTCCATCCCCCGCGGCAGCTTCAACGCCGCGACCGCCCCGAGCAGCAACAGCCCCGCGCTGACGAGCAGAGTCACATGCAGCCCATGCACAAAGGAGTCCCGCGCCGCACTACGCAGCGCCTCCCCCGCCCCGCCCCCGACCCGCGAAGCGACCTCGTACGCCTCGCCGAGCGAGTGCCCCGCCGCGGCGCTGTCCGCCGCCGACACCCCGTGTACCGAGGAGAGCCCCGGCGCGTACGCCGCGTTCATGACGCTGCCGAGCAGCGCGATGCCGATGCCCGCACCCAGCTGGTAGGAGGTCTCGCCGATCGCCGCCGCACCGCCCGCCTGGGACAGCGGCGCCTCGCTCAGCATCGACTCGTACGCACCGAAGAGCGTGGTCTCCAGGCCGAAGCCGAGCAGTACGAAGCCGATGAGGAGCAGCACGTCGTTGGCGTGGCCGCCCATGCCGGTGAGCAGCACCACGGCGAACGCGGTCAGGCAGAAGCCCGCGCAGACCATCGCGCGCGGCCCCAGGCGGCTGAGCATCTTCGAACCCGCGAGGCCCGCGGCC
Source organism: Streptomyces sp. NPDC004732 (assembly GCF_040609235.1). Lineage (NCBI taxonomy): Bacteria > Bacillati > Actinomycetota > Actinomycetes > Kitasatosporales > Streptomycetaceae > Streptomyces > Streptomyces sp. NPDC004732. Next base: position 62,887 of record NZ_JBEXJR010000006.1, on the reverse strand, counting down.
ATCGCGGCGATGGTGAGGGGCAGCAGCCGCAGCCCCGTCTCCAGCGGGGAGAGGCCGAGCACCAGCTGGAGGTACTGCGCGGCGATCAGCTCGAGCCCCACGAGGGCGAGCATCGCGAGGACGATGCAGCCGACCGACGTGCTGAACGCGGGCCGCGCGAACATCGACAGGTCGACCAGCGGGTGCGTGCGCCGCCGCTGTCTGCGCACGAAGCCGACGAGCAGGGCGCCACCGCCGCCGAGGGCGAGCAGGGTCGTGAGGCCGAGCGGGTCCTCCCCGCTGCCGAGCCGCTTCACCGCGAGGACGAGGCCGAAGAGCCCGGCCGCGGCCATCAGCGCGCCGACCACGTCCCACGGCCCGTTCCTGTCACCGGTCGACTCGGGCAGCAGCCAGCGGCCGATGGGCAGGCTGATCAGCATCAGCGGGATGTTTATCAGGAAGACCGAGCCCCACCAGAAGTGCTCCAGGAGGAACCCGCCGAGCAGCGGCCCGACCGCCGCGCCCACCGCGGCCACCGCGCTCCAGAGGCCGATGGCGACGGCCCGCTCACGCCGGTCGGGGAAGACCTGGCGCAGGATCGACAGGGTCGCGGGCATGATCATCGCGCCGCCGACGCCGAGCAGGGCGCGGGCCGCGATGAGCACCTGCGCGTTGTCCGCGAGGGCCGCGATCGCCGAGGCGACGCCGAAGAGGGCGTATCCGAGGAGGAGGACGCGTCTGCGGCCGACGCGGTCGCCGAGCGTGCCGAAGAGGATGAGGAGTGCGGCGCAGACCAGTGGATAGATGTCGACGATCCACAGCAGTTCCATGGCGCCGGGCTTCAGGTCCTCGGTGACCGCGGGCACCGCGACGTGCAGCACGGTGGCGTCGACGGCGACGAGCAGCAGGCTGACGCAGAGGACGACGAGCACGACCCAGCGGTTGGCCCCGGCACCGGCCCCGGATCCCCGACGGCCCTGCGGTGCTGCGGCCGTGGTCGTCCCGGACATGTGCGTACCTCCCAGTGGTCCCTCGCATCGGCGGCCTGCGGGATGTGAACTCCCTGCTCCGGCTCCACGGACAAGGCGAGTGAGCCGTCAGAGTACGCGAGACCTCGCCCGTGACGCGTGGCGGACCTCTCACGGTTGTACGGATGTGATGTGGCGTGCGCCACGCCCCTGACCTTCGACCACGCCCCACGGCGGCGCCCGGTTCCCCCTACGGCCGATAATCGGGCTCGTGACCGATCTTGATCAACGTCTTTCGCCACCCCCGGCGGGCCATGCGCTCCGCCGCGCGGCGCCGGCGCTCCTCGTGTACGCCGGGGTGCGTGCGCTGGGCGTCGCCGTGCTCGCGGTCTGGGGCGCGGCGGCGGGCAAGAGCCCGCACACGCTGCTGACCGCCCGCTGGGACTCGCTCTGGTACACCCGCGTCGCCGAGCACGGATACGGCTGGGAAGTGACGCTCCCGGACGGCAGCGTCCACTCGAACCTCGCGTTCTTCCCGCTGCTGCCCTGGCTGGAGCGGCTCGTCTCGGCGGTCAGCCCCCTGTCGTACGCCGACGCGGGTCTGGTGGTGAGCTGGCTCGCGTCGCTCTTCGCCGCCGCCGGGATCTTCGCGATCGCCGACCGTCTCTACGGGCGCCGGGCCGGGATCTGCGCGGCCGCGCTGTGGGCGGTGCTGCCGGTCGGCATCGTGCAGTCGATGGCGTACAGCGAGTCCCTGTTCACCGCGCTCGCCGCCTGGTCGCTGTACGCGGTGCTCAGGGGGCGCTGGGTGACGGCGGGCGTGCTCGCCTCCTTCGCGGGGCTGACCCGGCCGGTGGGCGCGGCGGTGGTCGCCGCGATCTGGGCGGCGGCGGCCGTGCAGATGTACCGGGAGCGGCGGACGGACCTGCGCATGCTCCTCGGCGTGGTCCTGGCCCCGCTGGGCGCCGCGGCTTATGTGCTCTGGGTCGGCCACCGCACCGGCGGCGGCCTCTTCGGCTATCTCGACGTGCAGGCGGGCTGGGGCAACGGCTTCGACTTCGGCTATGCCTTCGTGCGCTTCATCGGGGAGAAGTTCACCTCGGTCCCCGGCGCCCTCGCGGGCCTCGGCCTCATCGTCGGTGTCGGCCTGGTCGTCTGGCTGTACGTCCTGTGCGTACGCCGCAAGCAGCCCCTGCCGCTGCTCGTCTACTGCGGGATCGTCGTCGTGCTCGCCCTCTGTGCGGCCGGTTACTTCGGCTCGAAGCCGCGGCTCCTGATGCCCGCCTTCCCGCTGCTGCTGCCGGTCGCGGTGGCGCTCGCCCGGCTGCGTACGTCCAGGTCGGCGGCGGTCCTCGGGGTGGTGGCCGTGGCGAGCGCGGTCTACGGGGCGTTCTGGCTGCACGGCTCGGGCCCGCCCTGATCCCGTCATGATCATTTCCATGCCCTTCGGTGATCGAACGGGAAATTCCGCACCAGGACCCGGTGAACGAATTCATAAGGGGTATAAAACTGCGCCGGAAATGATCAACCAATTGCGTAAGGCGGTCGGTGCGGAATAAACAAAACTCGGGAATAAACCCCGTCCTGAGATCAATCCCACATCACATCGTCATCACAAAGCCACTGATTCGGCCTAGTGCCGCACTCACTCGCTGTAACGTCGATTGGGTGCGTACCGAACGAAACCTCACCCGTCTTGACCGGGTCTTCGCCCGGCTGGACCGTGAGCCGGAACGACCGGCCCACCTCGATGTGCCGAGGATGAGCCGGCACAGGGTCGTGCTCTTCAGCGCGACCCTGGCCTTCTACCTGGCCATCGTCGTCGCCGTGCTCGTCACCTCGTGGCTGGTGCGGTTCGACTGGCAGGTCATGTTCTTCCGGCCCTACCAGCAGTGGCCGGAGATCCACGCCTTCCTGGACTACTGGGTCGTGCTCGGCCAGCGCGGCCCCACGGCCGTGATGGTCGCGGCCTGGCTCGGCTGGCGCTCCTGGCGGCAGCACACGCTGCGCCCGCTCCTCATGTTCGGCGCCGCCCTCCTCCTGCTCAACATCACCGTGGGCGCCGCCAAGATCGGCATGGGCCGCCTCGGCCCGCACTACGCGACCGCCATCGGCTCGAACGAGATGTGGCTCGGCGGCGATATATTCCCTTCAGGCCACACCGCCAACGCCGTCGTGACCTGGGGAATCCTGGCCTACCTCGCCTCCACCCCACGGACCCGCCGCTATCTGTCGGCCCTGTCCGCAGTGGTCTCGCTGAGCGTCGGCCTCACCACCGTCTACCTCGGTACGCACTGGCTGAGCGACGTCTTCCTCGGCTGGGCCGCGGGCCTGCTCATCCTGCTCGCGCTGCCCTGGTGCGAGTCGCTGATCGCCCGGGTCGAAGCCGTGATCTTCAGCGTCCGCGAGGCCTGGCGGGCCCGCCGCACCGGCATCATCACGGTGCCGGAGCCCTCGCCGGTCGGCGCCGCCGCAATGGTCCCGCAGCGCTCCGCCCCCGACGGGGACGCGCCGTCGCGCGAGCCGGTCGCGGCCGCCCGCGGCGCACGCCCCTCGGCCTACCTGGCGCCCGGACCGCACACGGCCCGCTCCGAGCGGACCCCGGTCACCCCGGCGGGCAGCCGCCGCCCGCCGCACCCCGACCGCGTGTCGCGCGGCACCCCGTCGGCCCGCCCGGTGGCGGGCGGCTGACCCACGAGCGGCGGGGGCCGGTACGCACAGCCCATCCCCCGCACCGCGAAGGCCCCGGTTCCGTGTCGGAACCGGGGCCTTCTGCTGTACGGCAGGGGCGCGCCTCAGCCCTTCCAGCAGCGCGCCACCACGCCGTCCTTGACCTCGAAGTTGAGCCGCCCCGCGAGGTACTCCATCGTGATCATCGCGCCCGGCTGCAACGACCTGACGGTGGACCAGCCGCGCTCGCGCGCCTGTCGCTCGGCGCCGTCGGCCTGCAGGCCGACGTAACCGTCCGGGCTGTCCTGGGGTTCTGCGGGAGGGGTCGGGATAGGTGCCATGCCCGCCACGTTAGGCGGCACGGCCCCGGCGGGGAAGGCCGGGAGGCGTACACCATGGGTCACCGGTACCTCTCCGGTCACGCTTTTGTCACAGGATCACGACGTGCGTTTCGGTCGAACTCCATCACACGTACGGGCGGTTCCGTACTTGTACCGACGTAATTCACGGGTGTCCTCACGTCACTCGGAAGGGTTCTTCCCCACTCCCGGAAAATACTGGTCCGAATAGGATCGCGACTCTTTAAGGGGACCCCCCGCATTTCCGAATCCCGGCCGTCGCGCGGGAGGTGACGAAGCGTGGGGGAATTCGCCATTCCGGCACGCCCCCTGTCGGAGCCGGGGCGACGCGAGCATCATGGGTGGGCTTCGAACAGGCTTCGGGCGGGCCCGGGACGCGAGGGCGAAGGGGCGGGCGATGGGGACCGAAACGGCACGGGCGGCCGAACGACCGGTGCGGGATCGGCGCCCCGGCCGGATCATCGTGGACTGGCTGACCACCACGGACCACAAGAAGATCGGTCACCTCTACCTGATCACGTCGTTCGTCTTCTTCCTGTTCGCCGGGGTCCTCGCCCTGCTGATGCGGGCCGAACTGGCCCGTCCCGGGCTGCAGCTGATGAGCAACGAGGAGTTCAACCAGGCCTTCACCATCCACGGCACGATCATGCTGCTGCTCTTCGCGACGCCCACGTTCGCGGGGTTCGCCAACGAGATCATGCCGCTGCAGATCGGCTCGCCCGACGTCGCCTTCCCGCGGCTGAACATGCTCTCGTACTGGCTGTTCCTCTTCGGCGGCCTGATGGTCCTCGGCTCGCTCCTGGTGCCGAGCGGGCCCGCCGCGTTCGGCTGGTTCGCGTACGCCCCGCTCAACAGCATGGAGCGGTCGCCCGGCGTCGGCGCCGACCTGTGGATCATGGGGCTCGCGCTCTCCGGCTTCGGCACGATCCTCGGCTCGGTGAACTTCCTGACCACCATCATCGGGATGCGGGCGCCCGGCATGACGATGTTCCGCATGCCCATCTTCACCTGGAACGTGCTCTTCACGTCGATCCTGGTGCTGATCGCGTTCCCCGTGCTCGCCGCCGCGCTGCTCGTCCTGGAGGCGGACCGGCAGTTCGGCTCGCTCGTCTTCGCCCCGGAGAACGGCGGCGCGCTGCTCTGGCAGCACCTCTTCTGGTTCTTCGGGCATCCCGAGGTCTACATCATCGCGCTGCCGTTCTTCGGCATCATCACGGAGATCATCCCCGTCTTCAGCCGGAAGCCGATCTTCGGCTATCTGCCGCTGGTCGGCGCGACGACGGCCATCACCGGTCTCTCGGTGGTCGTCTGGGCGCACCACATGTTCGCCACCGGCGCGGTCCTGCTGCCGTTCTTCTCCTTCATGTCCTTCCTCATCGCCGTCCCCACGGGCGTGAAGTTCTTCAACTGGACGGGCACGATGCTCAAGGGCTCGCTGTCCTTCGAGACGCCCATGCTGTGGGCGGTCGGCTTCCTGGTGAGCTTCCTCTTCGGCGGCCTCACCGGCGTCCTGCTCGCCTCGCCGCCCATCGACTTCCACGTCACCGACACGTACTTCGTCGTCGCGCACTTCCACTACGTCGTGTTCGGCACCGTCGTCTTCGCGACCTTCGGCGGCTTCTACTTCTGGTGGCCGAAGCTGACCGGCAAGATGCTCGACGAACGGCTCGGGAAGATGCACTTCTGGACGCTCTTCGTGGGCTTCCACACGACGTTCCTCGTCCAGCACTGGCTGGGCGCCGAGGGCATGCCGCGGCGGTACGCCGACTACCTGGCGGCGGACGGCTTCACGGTGCTCAACACCATCTCGTCCATCGGGGCGTTCCTGCTCGGCCTCTCCACGCTGCCGTTCCTCTACAACGTCTGGAGAACCGCGAAGTACGGCAAGAAGGTCGAGGTCGACGACCCCTGGGGCTTCGGCCGCTCCCTGGAGTGGGCGACCTCGTGCCCGCCCCCGCGGCACAACTTCGTCACGCTGCCCCGGATCCGCTCGGAGTCCCCGGCGTTCGATCTGCACCATCCCGAGTACGCGGCGTACGCGGCTCAGGAGCCGGAGCAGGCGCCGGAGGATCCGCAGACGGAGCACCCCGGTCCAGGGCCCGGCTGAGCAGGTCCCTGGACGCCGCGATCCGTTCGGTGAGTCCGGCGGGCTCGACGACCTCGAACTCCATGCCCATGAACAGCACGTGGAAGACCATCACGTCCAGGCTCGTCGCGCCCGTGCGCAGCAGGCAGGTCTCCGCGGTCTCGGCCTCCAGGGTGCCGTCGGCGGGCGCGATCCGCTGGGCCGCCTCCGCCATCGGCACGAAGAGCCTGACCACCGCTTGTGCGGCGTACGCGCGCGTGGAGACGCCCTGCTGGACGTAGGCGGCGAGGTCGTCGGCCGGTGGGGTGCGCGGGGTGAAGCGCGGGCCGTGCGGCGGCCTCGGTTCGACGCGGTCCGCGCGGAACGTACGCCAGTCCTCGCGGTCGAGGTCCCAGGCCACGAGGTACCAGCGGCGCTCGGTGCAGACCAGGCGGTGCGGCTCCACCGCCCTGCGGGTCGCACTGCCCTCGTGGTCGCGGTAGTCGAAGCGGAGGCGCTCCGAGTCCCTGCAGAGGTCGGCGAGTTCGGTGAGGACCGCCGGGTCGACGCCCTGTGGCTGCGGGGCGCGCAGCATCGGCACGGTGAACGCGTTCAGGGCGCCGACGCGGCGGCGCAGCCGGTTCGGCAGCACCTGTTCGAGCTTGGAGAGCGCGCGGACCGAGGTCTCGCCGATGCCCTCGATGCCCTGCCCGGCGGCGGTCCGCAGCCCGACGGCGACCGCGACCGCCTCGTCGTCGTCCAGGAGCAGCGGCGGCAGTTCGGCCCCCGCGCCGAGCTGGTAGCCGCCACCGGTGCCGGGGCTGGCGTTCACGGGGTAGCCGAGCTCGCGCAGCCGGTCCACGTCGCGACGGACCGTGCGCGGGGTGACGCCGAGCCGGTCGGCGAGGTCCGCGCCGGACCAGTCGCGGTGGGCCTGCAGCAGGGAGAGCAGGCGGAGCAGTCGTGCCGAGGTCTCCAACATGGACGTGATTGTGCCGGTGATCGAGGACAGCCGCTGTCCTCGGTGTCAGCCGGACGGGGCGTTACCGCGTCGTCTCGCGGACCCGCACGGACAGGTCGTTGTCGAGCGTGTAGTACGGGCCCGCCTCCAGCGTGCCGTGCTCCTCCGTCGCGCACGGCACGACCGGATACGTGAAGATCGCCTTCTTGTCCGGGACGTCGTCCAGGAGCCGGGCGAGGCGCACCCGCGGACCGCTCTCACCGGCAGGCAGCAGCCACAGGTCCCAGGGGCCCGCCCCGCTGTCGGCGAGCGGGCCGTACCGCAGCGCGAAGGAGAACGCCGGTCCCTCGGCGGTGATGTCGACCCGCAGGACGCGCTCCGGCTCGTCGCGCCGGACCGCCTCGACGTACGCGGCGTCGGTGAGCGCGGTGCCGTACACCCGGCCCTGCACGGTCATGGCGGTGCCGGTGATCTCCAGCTCGCCGGTCTCCGCGTGCGGCGCGCGCCGCCAGCTGCGCACCGAGAGGTTGCCCTGCTTCGTCGCGTACGGGATGCGCACCGCGACATGGCCGCGGCTGCCGCTCGGCGCGCGGTCGACCAGCGAGCGCAGGTCGTTCACGCCCGGCATCAGGCGCCGCGGCTCACCGCCCGCGACCTGCGCGTACGCGTTCCAGCGGCCCTCGGCGAGCTCGACGCTGCTGGGCAGCGCGGCCCGCAGCCGTCCGTCACCTGACGGGGTGAGCGGCAGCCGCACGACGTCCTCGGCGGAGTCGGCGTCGGCGTCGCGCAGGCGCAGCAGGAGGTGGGCCACCTCCTCCGTGCCCGGCTCGCTGGGGTCCGTGACGTCGAACGTGAGTCCCCCGGCGGAGTCCGCGATGCAGTCGGCACGTGGCGCCTCCGACGCCTCCTGGTCGTCTCCGGCGTGCGACGCCTGCGAGGTGGCCAAGGCCGTCATGCGGTCGATCCCTTCGTCTGTGCGCGGCCGAGATCCCGCACGGCGTACGCGCCCCCGAGCAGCGCGCCTCGTGTGCGGTGCAGGGAGCCGCGCATCCGGCCCCCGAGCGAGCTGCCCCGGGCGAGCATCCCGGTGAACATGTCGTCGTAGCGCTCGGCGATGCGTTCCGGGTCGAAGCGCTCGGAGTCCTGGAGCGCCGCGCCCGCCATCCGCTGCCGGAGCGAGTCGTTGTTGATCAGTTCGAGCAGCCCGCCCGCGATGGCGTCGGCGTTGCCCACCTCGACGAGCCGCCCGTCGACACCGTTGTCGATGATTTCGCCGGGTCCGTGCGGGCAGTCGGTGGCGACCACGGGCAGTCCGCAGCGCATCGCCTCGACGATCGTCATGCCGAAGGACTCCAGGCTGGAGGTGACGGCGGCGATGGAGCCCTTGGCCCACTCGGGCTCGATCGGGTGGGCGGGGCCCATCAGGAAGACGTGGTTGTACAGGCCGAGCTCGTCGATCAGGGCGCGCAGCTTGTCCTTCTGCTTGCCGCCGCCGTAGATCCGCAGCCGCCAGTCGGGGCGCTCGCGCCGCACCTTGTCGAAGGCCCTGATCAGCAGGTCGTACCGCTTGACCGGGGCGAGCCTGCCCGCCGCCACGACCCACTTGTGGGAGCCGTCGGCGGGCTCGATGCCGGGTGCGGGCACGGGGTTAGGCACGGCTTGGACGTGTACGCCGGGCAGCCGCATCTTGCGGGTGTACGCGCGGGCGTCGGCCTCGGTCGTCGTGGTCAGGACGTCGAGGCGCGGGTAGACGCTGCGCAGCTGGCGGCGGAGTTCCTTGCTGTGGCTGTCGAGCGTGAGGTGCTCCTGGCCGACGCGCAGCGGGCCGCGCGCGGTCTGGCGGGCGAGGTGCACGTTGAGCCCGGGCCGGGTGCCGATGACGACGTCCGCGTCGGTCCCGGTGAGGTGGTCGGCGATGCGCCGGTCGGTGAGGGCGCTGTACTGCTCGTAGCGTCCTTCGGCGCTGGGGAACGTACGGGCGGGGCGCAGGTGCTCGGGGTCTTCGCCCTCGTACCCGGCGGTGCCCTTGCGCAGGTCGACGAGGTGGCGCAGTCGGACGCGCTGGTCAGGCGCGAAGACAGGCTCGTCGCGGTGCCGGAAGACGGATACAACCTCGACATCATGCTGCTGGGCCAGCGTGTTCGCCAGGTTGTACGTCGTCCGGATCGTCCCTCCGATTCCGTACGCGTTGTGAATAAGGAAAGAGATGTGCATGCGTCCCCGTATTCCGCGCTTCCTTGCGGACAGTCCCCCTCGTCCGCCTACCGCAGGGTTAGACGGGGATTCCTGGCCAAGGGTTGGGTTTCCTCACCATCCTGTTCCCGAACGGATGCGTGATCGGTAGCCAAGGATGGGAACCTTTTTGCGATGGCGTGCATCAAGGCTGGTAGGCGAGCTGAGGGACGACGAAGCAGTTGTCGTTCATGTCGCCCCCTTGAGTGACCCAGCCGTCACCGTCCCGCCAGCGTGCAACGGACACACACGTCCGGCGCGTCCCCGGCGGCTCCGGCCGCCGCTCGAACGTCACGGGCACCAGCAGCCCCCGCGCGGAGTACGGCTCGCCCCGCCCCATGAAGCGGTCCACGCACGCGCGCGTGACCTCCCCGCCGCTGCCGCTCAGGCAGGACTTCGCGGCGTCGGTGAACCACATGGCGGCGGCCCAGCCCTCCAGTTCCCACTGGGAGAGCGCCTTGCCGCGCAGGGCCGCGCGAAACTCGCGTACGGCCGGGTGATCGGTGTCCTCGTAGTTCCTGCTCGACCCGGTGGCCCACAGGGCGTTGCGGCAGCGGGGCGCGTCCTTGTAGTCGTCGCCGACGGTCGAGGTCCAGTTCTGCACGTTGGTGACCTTGGCGGTGACCTTCGCGCCGACGTCGTCCATCGCCTCGCACAGCCGGGCGTTGCCGTGGGTGTCCATCGCGTCGAAGACCAGGTCGGCGCCCTGCTCCTTGAGGTCGGCCGCGGCGGCCCGGAAGTTGGGCAGGGCGAAGTCGACCTGTTCGGTGACCACCTTGTAGCCCTCGGCCTTGAGGCCCCGGGTGACGAGCCGTGCGTACGCGGCGGACGCGGCCTGGTTGTAGGAGACGACGGCCGCGGTCCGCGCGCCCTGCTCCCGTTTGAAGTAGCGGTAGACCTCGGTCCCGCCGTACAGCTTGCCGTCCCAGCCCGGCGTGCCGTTGCGCGGGGCGAGGCTGCCGTAGATCCCGTAGAGATGCGGGTACGTGTCGTACGCCGGGCCGATGGGCTGTCCCCCGATGTCGGGCACGCCCACGCGCGAGACACGGGCCGCGCCCGCGTAGTCCAGGGAGGCCGTGGCGACGAGCGCGACGACCTTCTGCTCCTCGACGAGCTTGCGCACGCAGTCGTTGTTGCCGACGCCGCTGCCGCCGTCGTCGCAGGTGCGCACCTCGACCTTGCGGCCCCCGATGCCGCCGTGCGCGTTCAGCCGGTCGAAATAGGCGCGGGCCCCGTCGCGCGGCCCGGTGAACGCGGCCCCGCCGACCGGACTGGTCGCGCTGGTGATGATGCCGACCCTGACCGGCGCTCCCCCCGCGGGGGCAGACGCCGTGCCACGCCGCTCGAAGTCGCTCTCGGGCAGGCGGCTCCCGCAGGCGGCGCCCGCCATCAGGGCCGCGACGACGAGCAGCGTTTCAGCAGCCCGGACCGGGCGACGCATTTCCGCTCAGCTTCACCAGGGCGCAGAGGGTCTTGACGGAGACCTTCCAGGTGTCGTCCTCGTTGACGGACGTGCCCGAGGCGTCGGGCAGCGCGGTGGCGCCCTTCAGGGTCAGCGCGTACGTCACGTCGGCCTCCGTCGCCGAGCCGAACTCGACCTTCGTCACGTCCGCCGCGACCTGCTGGCCCCGCTTGTCACCGCTGAAGCTCTCCAGAACGTCGCGCATCCCGGCGCCGTTCTCCAGGACGGTCTCCTTCTCCTTCAGCGACGTCTTCGGGTCGAAGAACTTCTCCCAGTTCTCCGTGACCTCTTTCTTCGCGGCCGCCGGGTCGGCGGGGGCGGACGCGGATGCGGAGCCGTCCTTCTCTGCCGGGTCCGTGGTCTTCTCCATGGACGGCTCGGGCGGCGTGGCTCCGTCCCCGCCTCCGCTGTCGTCGCCGCAGGCCGCGACGGCCGGTCCGATCAGCAGGACCGCGGCGGCCGCCAGCGCCGCGCTCCGCGCCCTGCCCCGCCCGTGGTACGTCCCCCGCCTTGGGCTGCTCCCGAGAACCATCTGGCTCACCACCGGGTATCGGTCCGGGCCGTGCGGGCCCGGAGCTTTCAGGGTCAGCTTCCAGAAGGCATAGTGCAATCCATCGGCTGACATGGACAGCCCACCGACGTTACTGATGTGACCGACGACGTGTCCCAGGGGGCCTCGATGCGGGCGGATCGGACAGCTCGGACGGCCGGTGCGTCCGGCTCCGCACGCCTGCGCGCCGTGCACCCCATGCTGTGGGCCGCCTTCGCGTCGCTCGCCGCGGGCGCGGTGCTCTGCGTCATCGGCTGGTACGGCATCTCCGGGGAACGGTTCGCCGAGCGGCAGCTGCCCTACCTCGCGTCCTGCACGGTGCCGGGCGCCGCGCTGATCGTCACGGGCGCGCTGCTGCTCACCCACGGCAGGAGCGTCCTGGCGGCGGCGCGCGTCGAGGAGCTGTACGGACTGCTGGTGGCGACGGAGCCCGTGGCGGCCGGGGAGCGGGCCCAGGGCCCCGCGGCGGGCGGCGGCACGCCCCTCATGGTCCCCGGCGGAACGCTCTGGCACCGCGCGGACTGCCCGCTGGTCGCGGGGAAACCGGAGGCGGTCCCCGCCGACGCCACGGTCCTGTCGGCCCAGGCCCTCGCCCCCTGCCCCATCTGCGAACCACGGCGCCCCCCGGAACCCGACGGTCCGCCGTCCGGCCCCACGTCGGCCCCGGAGCACTGACCCGGTGGCGTCCCTGAGCTACGACCTCACGCTGGCCGGGCTCTCGGTCGGCAGCGCGGCCGCCCTCACCGGCATCGGACTGATCGTCACGTACCGCGCGACCGGCGTCCTCAACTTCGCCCACGGCGCGATCGCCATGCTCTGCGCCTACGTCCTGCGCCAGCTGACGGTCGAGTGGCACTGGCCGCTCCCCCTGGCCGCTGCGGTCACCCTGCTCCTGGTCGCGCCCGGCATCGGCCTGCTCCTCGACCGCGCGGTCTTCCGTCCGCTGGCGGTGCGCGGGTGGGGGTCCGCCCAGGGGACCGGCTCCGGGGGCGATCCGGCGCAGACCCTGGTCGCCTCGATCGGCCTGTTCGTCCTGCTCGTCGGCGGGGCGGCCCTCCTCTGGGGCCCGGGCGCCCGTGACGACGCGCCCGAGCTGCTCTCCGCCGACCCCTGGGCCCAGCTGGGCGCGGCCGTCGCCCTCGCGCTCGCGGTGGCCGCGCTGACCCGCTGGACCCGCTTCGGCGGCGAGCTGCGCGCGGTCGTCGACAACCGCGGCCTCGCCGTGCTCTCCGGCATCGACGCGGACCGGGTGGCCGCGGCGGGCTGGGCCTTCGGTTCGTTCACCGCGGGCCTCACGGGCGTCCTGCTCGCCCCCTTCGTACGTCTCGATCCGTACGGCATGCCGCTGCTGGTCATGGAAGTGGTGGCGGTGGCCGTGGTGGCCGGGATGCGGAGCCTGCCCGTCGCCGTGGCGGTCGCCCTCGGCCTTGGCGTGGCACAGAGCCAGCTGACGCGCCTGCACCCCGGGGGCCGGACCGAGCAGCTCCTGCAGACCGCGAGCGCGAACCTCTTCGTGATCGCCCTGCTGGTCGCGGCGCTGATCCTGCCGGGCGTCGGCACCAAGGACGCGCTGCCCCGCACCGCGACGGCCCGCGTCCCGACGCCTTCGGGCGCCTGGATCGTGGCGGCGGTGCTCTTCCTCCTGCCGCTCGGCTTCGCGGGCCCGGACCTGACGACCGCGGTCCAGGTCCCTGCCCTCGCGGTGATCCTGCTCTCGCTGGTGATCGTCACGGGCCGGGGCGGCCAGATCTCGCTCGGCCAGGCGGCGTACGCGGGCCTCGGCGCCCTCTTCACGGCCCTCATCGCGGCAGGCCGTTTCCCCGGCCTCCCCGAACTCCCGCACCTCCCCGCCCTGGCCGTGGCGGTCCTCCTCGTCGCACCCCTGGGACTGCTCACCGGCTGGCCCGCGATCAGCCGCCACGGCCTGGCCCTGGCGCTCGCGACGTTCGCGGTCGGCGTGGGCGTCAGCCGCTTCGTCTTCACCCAGCCGTACGCGACGTCGGGCCTGACCCTGGACCGCCCCGCGGGCTTCTCGGGCGACCGCGCGTACTACGTACTCGAACTCGTCCTGCTGGCCGGGGCGTCGGTCCTGGTCACGGCGTTGCGCCGGGGCCGTACGGGGCGGGCGCTCGCGGCGCTGCGGGACCACGAGGCGGGCGCGGCGGCGGCGGGGGTGCCGGTCCCGGCGCTCAAACTCGGCGCGTTCGTCACCGGGGCGGCGCTCGCGGCACTCGGCGGCGGCATGCTCGCGCTGGGTCAACGGGCGTTCGACACGGGGGCGTACGACCCCGTCCGCGGTCTGCTGTGGTTCGCCGCGATCGTGGTCCTCGGCTCGGACAGCGTCCTCGGCGCCCTGGCCGCGGCGGCCCTCCTGGTCGGCCTGGACGCGGGAACGCGCGGCGGTGTGGCGGCCGCCGTGATCGGTCTCCTCGCGGTCCTGATCGGCCGCTTCCCCGGCGGCCCGTACGACGCGCTGCGCGCCGCCACCCGCAGACTCCGCCGCACCCCGCGCCTCACCGCCGCGGGCGAGAGGGCCCGCGCGTCCCTGGCGATCACGGGCGGAGTCGGCCTCGTGCACGGTCCGCCACCGCCCCGGCGGGTGGCTCCCCCACCGGCCAGGCCCCGCACCGGGCAAGCCGAACCAAGAAAGCCCCACCCCACCCTCACCGCCCACCACATCACCCTCGCCTACGGCGGCTTCACCGCCCTGGACGGCGTGAGCCTCAGCGTCCTCCCGGGCCGCATCACCGCCGTGGTGGGCCCCAACGGCGCGGGCAAGAGCACCCTCTTCCACTGTCTGGCAGGCACCCTCCGCCCCTCCGCCGGGCGCATCACCCTCGGCTCCAGGGACATCACCGCGCTGCCCGCGCACGCCCGCACCCGTACCGGCACGGCCCGCACCTTCCAGCAACTGGCGGTCTTTCCGTCGCTGACGGTCGCGGAGAACGTCCGGGTGGGAGCGGAACAGGGAGGAAGAGGAGGAGGAAGAAGAAGAGGAAGAGGGAACACCCGGGACGCCGCCGCCCGGGCTCTCCGGCTCCTGGATCTGACGGCCCTTCGCGCCCGGCCCGCGACCGGCCTCTCCACCGGCACCCTCAGACGCACGGAACTGGCGAGAGCCCTCGCGGGCGGCCCCCACACCCTCCTCCTGGACGAGCCTGCCGCGGGCCTGGACGCGTCCGAAGTGGCGGCGCTCGCCGCGCTGTTGCATGCCCTCGCGGCCGACGGCATGGCGCTCCTCGTCGTCGAGCACGACCTCGACCTGGTCGCGGGCCTCGCCGACACCGTGCACGTGATGGCGGCGGGCCGCATCGTGACGACAGGCCCCGCGGGCCAGGTGCTGGAAGGGGCCCCCTGAGTGCACGGCATCGAACTGCGCGGCGCCCGCGTCCACTACGGCCCCCTGGAGGCCCTGCACGGCATCACGCTGGCAGCCCCCGCCACCGCCCTCACCGTCCTCCTCGGCCGCAACGGCGCCGGGCGGACCACGGCCCTGCGCGCCCTGGCAGGCACGGTCCCCCTCTCCGCGGGCTCGGTCGTCCGCGACGGGCGGGACATCACGCGCCGTCCGGCCCATGAACGGGCCGCGGACGGCCTCTGTTTCGTACCGGACCGCGGTGCGGTATTCCCCTCCCTCACCGTCGCGGAGAACCTGGGCCTCGCACACACCGCGGGCGACTGCGCACGCGCGCTGGACGCCTACCCCGAGCTGCGCCCCCTGCTGCACCGCTGCGCGGGCACCCTCTCGGGAGGCGAGCAGCGCATGCTGGCCCTCTCCAGGGCCCTGCTGTCGGACGCCGGGATCATCCTCGCGGATGAGCCGACCCAGGGCATGTCACCCGCCGTCGCGGCACGGACCTACGCACTCCTCGCCGGGCTCGACGCCTGTGTGGTCCTGGCCGAACAGCGGCTGCCGCCCGGCCTGCGGGAGGGCGCGGGCCGGACGGCGGTCGTGCACGAACTGCGCCGGGGCGCGGTCGTGTTCAGCGGAGAGCCGGGAGAGCTCGGGTCTGGCCGGTCGCGGTACGCCCCGGGATGACGAGGAGCGTGCCGACGCCGAGCCGTTCGGGGCGGCTCCCGACCTTGTCGCGGTTGGCCTTGTACAGGGCCTGCCAGCCTCCCTTCACGTCGTAGCGGCGCGCGATCGAGCTGAGCGTCTCCCCCGGCTTCACCTTGTGGACGCGGCGGTCGAACCGCTCGATGCGCACTTCCTTGGAGCAGACGGGCCAGGCGCCCCAGCCCTGGGTGCGCAACACCCTCTCGGCGACCTTGATCTGCTCCTCCCGGGTGGCGAGATCGGCGCGCGGCGCGTACTTGAGCCCGCCGTGCTCCTCCCAGGTGGGCTGCCAGAACTGCAGTCCTCCGTAGAAGCCGTTGCCCGTGTTCGTCTGCCATCGGCCATTGCTCTCGCACTCGGCGAGGCAGTGCCACGGCCCCTTGTCCAAGGAGCAGTCGTACGGCCTGGAAACGGTGCCCGACGGCTGCGGCGGAGCCGCGGACGCGGTGCCCGACGGCAGCGCCACCGCCGCGAGGACCGCGCCGACGACCAGAGACCCCAGCGATACGGACCGGACACGCTTGATCGACTTCGGGTGCATCGGGTCACGCTAGGCGGCTCCGCGGCGGGCCCGTGGCGTGCCGCGCCGCCGCGGAGCCGACCCCCACCCGGTCGGACGATCGGATCAGACGCTCAGCCGCTGCCCCGGCACGATCACGTCCGGGTCACCGCCGATGACCCGCTGATTGGCCGCGTACACCCGCTGCCAGCTGGTTCCGTGCCGGGCCGCGATGCGGCTGAGGGTGTCGCCCTGCCGGACGGTGTAGTTGCCGGGAGCGCCGCGCGAGGCGCCCCGGTCGGAGCGGTACGCGGTGGCGCCGGGCCGCTGCCCGACCGCCTTGGGTGCGGGCTTCGCCGCCCTGGGCGCGGGCTTCACGGCCTTCGGCACCGGCGCCGCGGCGGACGGCGCGCCGCCGTACGCACCGGCCCGCGCCGAACAGCTGGGCCACGCGCCCCACCCCTGCGCTCGCTGCACCTTGGCGGCGACGGCGATCTGCTGCGCCTTCGACGCCCTGTCGGCGGTCGGCGCATAGGCCCCACCGCCGTACGCACGCCACGTACCGGCGGAGAACTGCAGTCCGCCGTAGTAGCCGTTGCCCGAGTTGATCTGCCAGTTTCCGCCGCTCTCGCACCGTGCGATGCGGTCCCACACTCCGCTGTCCGCGGCACCGGCCTGGCCGGTCGCGGCAAGCAGGCCGAGCGGGGCCAGGAGTGCGGCCCCTCCGATCACTGCCATGGTGCGCGTGTTCCTGGGACGTGCGGACATGAATTTCCCTCTCGCAGGACCCGGGCTCCCCCTGGCCGTACGGGCCCCTCACGCATCCGGCGCCTGGGGTCCGTCCGGCCCCGCCCGCCGGTGTCGGTGCTTGAGCTGGCTGGTGCGACCGGCGGACGTACCCGAGCGGTGCTCGCTGCACACGGCGGTGGAATCTAGAAGTCCTCCCGTCCCGTATCAACCAAGTCCTTGTCATTCCAGGCCAGTTGGGCGTTACCCGCGGTATCGGCGAGTTTCGGCCACCCACTTCATTCGCCGATATCCGGATTTAGTGACCGCGCCCCTCAGTGATCTGTGACTCAGCTCACCACTCCAACCTCCGTGCACTCAGCACTTGTTGGCGCGGAGTGACAGATTCCGCCGCCCGATTCACCCTCCGCTGCGGATGGTTCGATTCCGTTCGTCTTCGTGCGTGACCTGCGCCACTGATCCGCCGTTGAGTCTTAAGAGCCGGACACCGTCCGGCCCGCCACAACCTCCCCATGCACCCCAGATGACGATCCCGAGGAGCCACCCGTGCCGCGCATGCTGGACGTCAGCGACGACGTACGCGCCGAGATCGGCGACGAAGAAGCCGACCGGCTGCTCGCCGGAGACAACACCCCGGGCAGCTACGACTGCACGTCCTGCCGCACCCCGGGCGACGCGGAACAGGAGCGCACCAGCACCGTCCTGTTCGTCGGCGACGAGACGGCCGTGCTCGCCTTCGCCCACGCCACCTGCCTGCCCTCCCAGATCGTCACGGTCTCCGAGGAGCAGCTGCAGGGCGCCGTCCGTTCGATCACCGGCGACGACGGCTCCGCGTCGTCCGACGCGCCGAGCCAGGCCGTGCTCGGCGTGACCAGCGGTCTCGTCCTGATCGAGGGCGAGCTGCGCCCCGCCCTGGTCGTCGAGCCGACCGGGGCCATCGCCCGCCCCGGCGCCGCCCAGAGCGGCGGCGGCGACGAGTTCCTGCCGCTCCTGATCGAGCAGGGCTTCATGCCCGTCACCTCGCTCGACTCCGTGCCGCCCGCGCTGCCCGGCTGGTCGGTGCTGCTCGCCATGGGCCAGCTGCACGCCATCCTGCAGCCCGGCGCCACCGGCAGCTCCCCCGTCGCCTGGTGGCAGGCGCACCACCCGCTCCAGGTCACCGAGGACTGGCGGACCGCGGCCAACAAGACCCAGACCGTGCTGCTCTTCGCGGCCCCCGTCGGCTCCATCGGACGGCAGCCGCGCGAGGACATGCTGCGGGACGCGCTGGACAAGGCGGCGACCCACGGCCGCCTCGTCGCGAGCTCGCTGCCGCTCGCCGGGACCTGAGCGGCCGCTGGTCGGCGAGGGCCGCCCCGGACCCCGAATGCGCCGGTCACACTCCTGCCGGACGGGGAAAGCGGCGCGGCCCCCGCATCCGCACGGCGCCCGTTTCGTTGGCACATACGTGCATCCATACGACCCCTCCCCCCGCCACCGGCCGGCGTACCAGAGCCCCATCCCGTCCATGCGCACCGCGCAGGACTCGACGGGCAGCCACTCGGCCACACCCATCTACGACGCGCTGTACTCGGAGTACCTCAGGGCCTTCAGGGCCCTGCCGGGCGACCGGAGCGGCGAGGAGGACCTGGGATTCACCGCCTTCGGTCCGGGGCCGTACGGCATCCAGCACCGCGTCGACGGGCGGCACGACCCCCGCTACGGGCAGTTCCACGTGTCCCGCTACGGGCAGTACGAGCACCACGCCACGGGCCACCACCAGTTCCCCGCGGCCCTGCCGCCCGGCTCGCGCGGCGGGCGCTGAGCGCGCCCGCCAGGACAGCCGAATGCCCGGCCTCCCCACGACGGGGGGCCGGGCATTCGGCTTGCGTACGAAGGCGCCCGCGGGCGGTCCTACTTCTTGCGGCCGCGCTTCTCGCGCACCCGCACCGAGACGTGGATCGGCGTGCCCTCGAAGCCGAACTCCTCGCGCAGGCGGCGCTCGAGGAAGCGGCGGTAGCCCGCCTCGATGAAGCCGGAGGCGAAGAAGACGAACCGCGGCGGCTTGGTGCCCGCCTGCGTGCCGAAGAGGATGCGGGGCTGCTTGCCGCCGCGGACCGGGTGCGGGTGGGAGGCGACGATCTCGCCGAGGAACGCGTTCAGACGCCCGGTCGGCACGCGCGTCTCCCAGCCCTCCAGGGCCGTCTCGATCGCCGGGACCAGCTTCTCCATGTGGCGCCCGGTGGTCGCCGACACGTTGACGCGCGGGGCCCAGGCCACCTGGGCGAGCTCCGTCTCGATCTCCCGCTCCAGGTAGTAGCGGCGCTCCTCGTCGAGGGTGTCCCACTTGTTGTACGCGACGACGATCGCGCGGCCCGCCTCGACGGCCATCGTCACGATGCGCTGGTCCTGGACCGAGATGGACTCGGAGGAGTCGATGAGGATCACCGCGACCTCCGCCTTCTCGACGGCGGCGGCGGTGCGCAGCGAGGCGTAGTAGTCCGCGCCCTGCTGGAGGTGGACGCGCTTGCGGATGCCCGCCGTGTCGACGAACTTCCAGGTCACGCCGCCCAGCTCGATGAGCTCGTCGACCGGGTCGCGGGTGGTGCCCGCCAGCTCGTTGACGACCACGCGGTCCTCGTTGGCCACCTTGTTGAGCAGCGAGGACTTGCCGACGTTCGGACGGCCGATCAGCGCGATGCGGCGCGGCCCGCCGATGCCCGCGCCGAAGGTCTGCGCGGGGGCGTCGGGCAGCGCCTCCAGGACGGCGTCCAGCATGTCGCCGGTGCCGCGGCCGTGCAGCGCGGAGATGGGGTGCGGCTCGCCGAGGCCGAGGGACCACAGGGCGGTGGCGTCGGCCTCGCCGGACGGGCCGTCGACCTTGTTGGCGCAGAGCACGACGGGCTTGCCCGCCTTGCGGAGCAGGCGCACGACGGCCTCGTCGGTGTCGGTGGCGCCGACCGTGGCGTCGACGACGAAGACCACGGCGTCCGCGGCCTCGATCGCGTACTCCGCCTGGGCGGCGACGGAGGCGTCGATGCCGAGCACGTCCTGCTCCCAGCCGCCGGTGTCGACGAGCTTGAAGCGGCGGCCCGACCACTCGGCCTCATAGGTGACGCGGTCGCGGGTCACCCCGGGGCGGTCCTCCACGACGGCCTCGCGGCGGCCGATGATGCGGTTCACCAGAGTCGACTTGCCGACATTGGGGCGGCCGATGACGGCGAGGACGGGCAGCGGGCCGTGGCCCGCCTCCTCGATGGCGCCCTCGACGTCCTCGATGTCGAAGCCCTCTTCGGCGGCGAGCTCCATGAACTGTGCGTACTCGGCGTCGCCGAGCGCCCCGTGGTCGTGCTCGGCGAAGCCGTCGCCCTCGGGCTGGATCTGGTCGTTCATGAAGTCCGTACCTCGTCGTTCATCGTGGTGATCGGTGCACCGGCCTGCGTATCGGGTCGGGGCACTACTTGATAAGTCTCGCTCAGCGCCCGGTCAGGCGCCTGGCGTTTTCCAGGTGGGCGGTGAGGTTGCTCTGGATGCGCACGGTCGCCTCGTCGAGCGCCTTGCGCGTGCGCCGCCCGCTGCCGTCGCCCGCCTCGAAGGGGTCGCCGAAGACGACGTCGACCCGGCTGCGGAGCGGGGGCAGCTGCTTTATCAACCGTCCAGGACGCTCGGTGCTTCCCAGCACCGCGACCGGCACGATCGGGGCGCCGGCCCGCACCGCGAAGTACGCGAGCCCGGCCCGCAGCGACGCGAAGTCGCCCTCTCCCCGGGTGCCCTCCGGGAAGATGCCGAGGACGCCGCCCTGCTCCAGGACGCCGACCGCCCGGGTGATGGCCGTGCGGTCGGCGACCGAGCGGTCCACCTTCAGCTGGCCGATCCCGTGCAGGAAGGGCCCGAGCGGCCCGATGAACGCTTCCTTCTTGATCAGGAAGTGCGTGGGCCGGGGTGCGACACCCATGACCATCGGGCCGTCGACGTTGTGCGAGTGGTTGACGGCCAGGATCACGGGGCCGGTCGCGGGCACCCGCCAGGCACCGAGCACGCGCGGCTTCCACAGGCCGTACATGAGGCCGACGCCGATCCTGCGGCCGACCTCGGCGCCCCGCTCGGAAGCCGCCCGCTCGGCGGGAGCCCCGCTCACTTCGCTGCCCGCTTCTCCTCGACGAGGGTGACGACGCACTCGATGACCTGCTGGAGCGTGAGCTCGGTGGTGTCGACCTCGACGGCGTCGCCCGCCTTGGCCAGGGGGGACGTCTTGCGGCTCGAGTCGGCCGCGTCCCGCTTGATCAGGGCTTCCTGGGTCGCCTTGACGTCGGCGCCCTTGAGCTCGCCGGAGCGGCGGGCGGCGCGCGCCTCGGGCGACGCGGTGAGGAAGATCTTCAGGTCGGCGTCGGGCAGCACGGTCGTGCCGATGTCCCGGCCCTCGACGACGATGCCCTTCTCGGCCGAGACCGCGATGGAGCGCTGCAGCTCGGTGATGCGGGTGCGCACCTCGGGGACGGCGCTGACGGCGCTGACCTTGGAGGTGACGTCGGTGGTGCGGATCGGGCCCGCCACGTCCGTGCCGTCGACCGTGATGGTCGGGGCGGCCGGGTCGGTGCCGGAGATGATCTCCGGCTTGCCCGCGACGGCGGCGATGGCGGTCGGGTCGGTGAGATCGATGCCGTTGTGCACCATCCACCAGGTGATGGCCCGGTACTGGGCACCGGTGTCCAGGTAGCTGAGGCCGAGCTGGGCGGCGACAGCCTTCGAGGTGCTCGACTTGCCCGTGCCGGACGGTCCGTCGATGGCGACGATCACGGCTGCCGGGGCGGCGGTTTCGGCTGTTTCCACGGGGCTGTGGGCACCTTTCGCTGTACGCGGGCCAGGGAAGCGGGGCGCGAATGCGCCCCGCACAAGGTTACTGGCTCGCACGCCCTGCCCCGACAGCCCCTTCGCGGGCCCGCTACTGCCGGATCGACCAGCCCCGCTCCCGCAGCGCCGCCGTCAGCACCGGCACGTACTTCGGCTCGACCATCAGCTGCACCAGGCCCGCCTGCTGCCCGGTCGCGTGCTCGATGCGCACGTCCTCGATGTTGACGCCCGCGCTGTCCGCGTCGGCGAAGATGCGGGCCAGCTGACCCGGCTGGTCGCTGATGAGCACCGCGACGACCTCGTACGCGGCCGGGGCTGCGCCGTGCTTGCCCGGCACCCTGACCTGCCCCGCGTTGCCACGCCGCAGCACCTTCTCGACGCCGGCGGCGCCCTCGGTCCGCTTCGCGCCGTCGGCGGACTGCAGGGCGCGCAGCGCCGCCACCGTCTCGTCGAGGTCGGCTGCGACGTCCGCGAGCAGGTCGGCGACCGGTCCCGGGTTGGCCGAGAGGATGTCGATCCACATCCGCGGGTCGGAGGCGGCGATCCGCGTGACGTCGCGTATGCCCTGGCCGCACAGCCGTACCGCGGACTCCTCGGCGTGCTCCAGGCGGGCCGCGACCATGCTGGAGACCAGGTGCGGCATGTGCGAGACGAGGGCGACCGCGCGGTCGTGGGCGTCGGCGTCCATGACGACGGGCACGGCCCGGCAGAGGGCGACGAGCTCCAGGGCGAGGTTGAGCACCTCGGTGTCGGTGTCCCGGGTCGGGGTGAGCACCCAGGGCCTGCCCTCGAAGAGGTCGGCGGTGGCGGCGAGCGGGCCGCTGCGCTCGCGCCCCGACATGGGGTGCGTGCCGATGTACGGGGTCAGGTCGAGGCCGAGCGCCTCGAGGTCGCGGCGCGGGCCGCCCTTGACGCTCGCCACGTCGAGGTAGGCGCGCGCGACCCCGCGGCCCATCACGTCGGCCAGCGTGGTGGCGACGTGTGCGGGCGGCACGGCGACGACGCACAGGTCGACGATGCCCTCGGGCGCCTCGTCCGTGCCCGCGCCGAGTGCGGCGGCGGTGCGGGCCTGTCCCGGGTCGTGGTCGTCGAGGTGGACGGTGACGCCGCGGGAGGCGAGTGCCAGGGCCGCGGAGGTGCCGATCAGGCCGGTGCCGATGACGAGGGCGGTTCTCACTGGGCGATGTCCTTGCGGAGTGCGGCCGCGGCGCCGAGGTACACATGCGTGATCTCGGAGCGGGCCCGGTCGGTGTCGATGTGCGCGAGGACGCGGACGACCCGGGGCAGGGCGCCCTCGATGTCCAGCTCCTGCGCGCAGATCAGCGGTACGTCGACGATGCCGAGTCCGCGGGCGGCGGCCGCGGGGAAGTCGGAGTGCAGGTCGGGCGTGGCCGTGAACCAGATGCTGATCAGGTCGTCCTGCGTCAGCCCGTTGCGTTCGAGGACGGCGGTGAGCAGCGCACTGACCTGCTCGCCCATGTGCCCGGCCTCGTCCCGCTCCAGCTGGACGGCGCCCCGGACCGCTCGTACCGCCACGTCACTGCCCTCTTGTCTCGCGTTGTCCCGCGTACGCCGTGGATGAGCGTCAAGCCTATCCAGCGTGCGGCACAGGAGTGCGCGGCGCCCGTCTGCCGAGACGGGCGCCGCGCACCATACCGGGGTGGGTCAGAGCTGCTGCTGCCTGATCAGGTCCTCGAGCGACCCGGAGGGCACCTGGCCCTCGGGGGTCAGCTTGTCGACGGCCTGCGGCAGCACCTGAGCGATCTCGTTCGCGGCCTGCTCAGGGGAGACTCCGGCCTCCTCGGCGACTTGGCGGAGGGTGTCATCGGGCAGTGCCTGCTGCAGCTGCGCGCCGGTCACCTCCTTGTTCTCTCCGGCGCCGACCCAGGACTGGGACTGATCGGCGAGTCCGGCCTTGTTCAGCCCCTCCAGGAGGCCGGACAGCGGGTTGCCGCCGCCCGCGCCGCCCTTGCTCATCAGGGCGCCGAGCAGCGCGCCGAGGATGTTGGCACCACCGCCGGACGAACCGCCGCCCTGCTGGCCGCCGCCCAGGAGACCGCCGAGAAGGCTGCCCAGATCGTTGCCCGCCATGGTCCTGCCTTTCGCGTGGAGAGCCGGGCCCGCGCCGTACCCGGCCGCGGCCCTCGGACCATGCCAATGTCGCCCGAATCGCCCTCTGTCGCCACTTGGGCCGATTGGGGGTCGTTCAACCCTGGACGAGAGGGCCGCGGATCCGCTTGCATGGAGGGTCGGCAGGTGCCGCGCCTCGGGGGAGGCTCGTATGAAACGCTCAGGTCCGCTCCTCACCCTTCTGACCGGGCTGCTGCTCGCCCTGTTCATGCTGTCGCTCAACGCGACGACGGAGACCGGCAGTTCGTCGTACGGCGGGGACGCACCCGACACCGCGGCGTCCTCCCCCACGAAGGGCACTCCGAAGGGCACACCGAAAGGCACGCCGAAACCCTCCGCGAAGCCGACGCGGTCACCGGCCGAGAAGCCGCCGCCGAAGGCCGAGTACGCGGGCCGCACCGACGACGACACCTCCGCGGTCTCCATCTCGGTGCGCGACAGCAAGGCCATCGCCTACTACTGCGACGGCCGCGACACGGAGTCCTGGCTCAAGGGGAACGTCAAGGACGACGGCTCGATGCGCCTGACCGGCAAGCACGGCGCGAAGCTCGAAGGACAGATCACCGGCAAGAAGGTCCGCGGCACCGTCGACGTCGACAAAGCGACCCGGAAGTTCACCGCCGACAAGGCCGTCAAGCCCTCGGGGCTGTACCGCGCCACGACCGAGGTGCGCGGCGCGAAGGTCGACGGCGGCTGGATCGTCCTGCCCGACGGCAGGCAGGTCGGCATCCTCAAGCGCGACGGCAGGCCCGCGCAGGCCCCGCGGCTCGACCCCGAAACCGGCGCCGTCCGGGTCGACGGCGACGTCGTCACCGCCACTCCCGTGACGCCCTAGCGTCCCGTACCGCCGTGAAGGGAGACCCGCATGAGCGTCGACCCGAGCGCCCCCACCCAGGGCGGATTCCCCGTGCCCCCGGGCGCGACAGGCCACCGCAGGCCGGGCGCCGCCCGCTATCTGCTGCCCGCGCTGGTCGCCGCGGCCGTGGCCGTCGGCCTCGGTGCGTACGGCAAGGCCCACGACCCGGCGGGCACCGCCTTCAACCTGGCCGGGTTCAGCAGCACGAGCGCGGTCAAGGCCTGGCTCGCCACGACGGCGTTCGCCTTCGCGCTGCTCCAGGTCGTGTCGGCGCTGATGCTGTACGGGCGGGTCCCTGGACCCTCCTGGTCGGCGGCGCTGCACCGCTGGGCGGGCCGGATCGCGTTCCTGGTCTCCGTCCCCGTGGCGGTGCACTGCCTCTACGCGCTCGGCTACCAGACGTACTCCACGCGCGTGCTGTGGCACTCGCTGCTCGGCTGCTTCTTCTACGGGGCGTTCAGCGCCAAGATGCTGCTCCTGCGCACGGAGCGGCTGCCGGGCTGGCTGCTCCCCGTGGTCGCGGGCCTGGTCTTCGCCGCGCTGACGGGCATCTGGCTGTCGTCGGCGCTGTGGTTCTTCCGTACGTTCGGGGTGACGGCATGAGCGGGGGCGGGAGCGGGGGCACGCCGCGGCGGGCGGTCCTCGCGGTGGGCGCGGTGGCGCTCGCGGCGGGGTGCACCAAGTACGGCGACGAGGGGGCGGAGCCCCAGCCGCCGGAGTCCCCCGCGTCGGACGGCAGCACGCCCGCATCGAAGGAGCCCGCGGGCGACGAGGAGCCCGCGGGCCCGGAGCTGGCGAAGACCTCCGAGGTCCCGGTGGGCGGCGGCAAGGTCGTCAAGGACAAGAAGGTCGTCGTGACGCAGCCGGAGAGCGGCACCTTCAAGGCCTTCTCGGCGGTCTGCACCCATTCGGGCTGCATCGTCGCGGAGGTGGCGGACGGCACGATCAACTGCCCGTGCCACGGCAGCAAGTACCGGGTGGCCGACGCGTCGGTGGCGGACGGACCCGCTCCGCGCCCGCTGCCCCCGGAGAAGATCACGGTCACCGGAAATTCGATCACCCTGGGCTGACCCCGGGCCGTACGCTCCCCTCCATGCACCCTCAGGACCTGGTACGCGACCACACCGTCTACTCCTGCGTGATGGGTTCGCGCGCCTTCGGCCTGGCCACGGACGGCAGCGACACCGACCGCAGGGGCGTCTTCCTGGCCCCCACACCGCTGTTCTGGCGCTTCGAGAAGCCCCCGACGCACGTGGAAGGTCCCGCCGACGAACAGTTCGGCTGGGAGCTGGAGCGGTTCTGCGAGCTCGCGCTGCGCGCCAACCCGAACGTCCTGGAGTGTCTGCACTCCCCGCTCGTGGAGCACCTCACGGACACCGGCCGCGAGCTCCTCGCGCTCCGCGATGCCTTCCTCTCCCGCCAGGCCCACGACACCTTCGCCCGCTACGCGCTGGGCCAGCGCAAGAAGCTCGACGCCGACGTCCGCACGCACGGCGCCCCGCGCTGGAAGCACGCCATGCACCTGCTGCGGCTCCTGATGTCCTGCCGCGACCTGCTGCGCACCGGCGAGCTGACGATCGACGTCGGCGAGCAGCGCGAGCCGCTCCTCGCGGTGAAGCGGGGCGAGCTCTCCTGGCCGGAGGTCGAGTCCTGGATGAACCGGCTCGCCGCCGAGTCGCGGAGCGCGGCCGCGCACAGCCCGCTCCCGGCCGAGCCCGACCGGGAGCGGATCGAGGACTTCCTGTTCCGCACGCGCCGGGCGTCAGCCCTCGGTTCCCTTGAGCCGCACGCGCACGACGAGGTCGTGCAGGGCGTCGTACGCCGAGTGGCTACCGGGCAGGGCTGAGTCCGCCTGCGCCTCGTCGAGGACGGCGTGCAGCCGCTCCACGTCGGCGGCCACGCGCGCGTGGTCCACGGTGGCGCCGCCGTGCTCGGCTTCGGCCTTGGCGGCGACGAGCTCCGGCAGGTAGGCCGGAGCGGCCGCCTCCTCCTGGACGAGCGTGGGCAGATGGGCGACCACGGCGCCGCTGCGCATCAGGTGGATGCCGGTGAGCAGCACGCGGAAGGTGTAGAGCAGCGGCTTGAGCTCGCCGTTCTTCTCGAAGAGCCGCCACTGGGTGTTGGCGAACCCCCGGTAGTGGTGGGCGTGGTGGCTGGTGAGCACGTCCGGCGCGAGCGCGAGGAGCTCCGCGTGCGCGCCGGTGGTGTGCACGACCAGCGGGGAGAGCAGCTGCTCCAGGACGTATCCGTTGTGCCGCAGCATCAGCCGGACGAACTTGCGCAGGTCGTGCGTGACGAGGTCCATCTCGACGCCGTCCCGGTCCCACATCCTGGACCGCGTCTCCTCCGGCTCCCGCAGCCCGACCAGATCGGTCACGGGCAGCAGGTGCACGCCTCGCAGGTCGACGTCCGAGTCGCGCGAGGGAAAGCCGTACAGATGCGCCCCGGAGACCGTCGCGAAGAGCAGCGGGTCGGCCTGCTCGGCGACGACGGAGGTGAGGTCGATGTCCAGGCCGGGGCCCAGGTGCACAGTCATGGCTCAAGCCTCCCAGAGCGCCCCGAACTCCTGGAGCTCGACCCTGTGTTCGACCTGCTCGACCCACTCCGCGGGCCAGGCGTCCGCGCCGAGGTGCGCCCCCGCGAAGGCGCCCGTGAGACAGGCGATCGAGTCCGAGTCCCCCGACGTGCAGGCGGCCCTGCGCAGCGCGGTGACCGGTTCGTCGACGAACATCAGGAAGCAGAGCAGCCCGGTGGCGAAGGCCTCCTCGGCGATCCAGCCCTCGCCGGTCGCCAGGCAGGGGTCGGTCTCGGGCGAGGGCGTGCGCAGCGCGTCACGGAGCCGCTCGAGCACCCCGAGGCACTCGTCCCAGCCGCGCGCGATGAACGCCTGCGGCGACGCGTCCCCGCCCCGCCGCCACAGCTCGCCGAGCCAGCGCTCGTGGTACGTCTCCCGGTTCTCGTACGCGTACGAGCGCAGCAGCCCGACGAGTCCCGTCGGCTCCGCGCCCTCGGCGAGCAGCCGCACGGCGTGGGCGGTGAGGTCGGAGGCGGCGAGCGCCGTCGGGTGGCCGTGGGTGAGGGCGGACTGCAGCTGGGCGGCGCCCGCCCGCTGTTCGTCGCCCAGTCCGGGCACGAGCCCGATCGGCGCCACGCGCATGTTGGCGCCGCAGCCCTTGGAGTGCACCTGGCTCGCCTCCTCCCAGGGCTTGCCGGTCTTGAGGAGGTAGCAGGCCTTGAGGCAGGTGTTGCCGGGCGCGCGGTTGTTCTCCGGCGACTGGTACCACGCCACGAACTCCTCGCGCAGCGGCCGCTCGAGCCGCTTGGGTCCGAGCAGTCCGCGGTCCATGGCGGTGCGCAGGCCGCGGCTCAGCGCGAGCGTCATCTGGGTGTCGTCGGTGATGTACGCGGGCCGGGGCAGCGCCATCTCCCGCCAGGGCCCGCACTTCGCGAGGATCGAGGGCACGTCGTTGAACTCGGTCGGGAAGCCGAGTGCGTCCCCGAGGGCGAGGCCCACGAGGGATCCGGTGGCGGCACGCTTCATGAGGGCTGTCCTTCCGGAGCGGGGCGGAGCAGGGGCGGGTGCAGCGCGGTGGCGGTGCCCGCCCGGAAGAGGGCCGCGGGCTTGCCGCGTCCGCCGGTCAGCCGCGCGGCGCCGGGCACGGCCTCCACGAGCCCTGCGGTGCCGACCACCTTGCGGCGGAAGTTGGCGGGGTCGAGCTCGGCGCCCCACACCGCCTCGTAGACCTGGCGCAGCTCGCCGAGCGTGAACTCGGGCGCGCAGAAGGCCGTGGCGAGCCCGGTGTACTCGAGCTTGGCGCCGACCCGGTCGTGGGCGTCGGCGAGGATCCGGTCGTGGTCGAAGGCGAGCGGACGGTAGGTCGCCGGGCTGTAGGGCAGCCAGGCCGCGCGGGCCGCGTCGCCCCCGCCGCGCGCCTCCGGCAGATCGGGGACGAGCGCCGCGAACGCGACGGAGACGACCCGCATGCGCGGATCGCGGTCCGGGTCGCTGTAGGTGCGCACCTGCTCCAGGTGCAGCCGCCCGACGTCGGCGATCCCGGTCTCCTCGGCGAGCTCCCGCCCGGCGGCGGCCTCGGCCGACTCCTCGGGGAGCACGAAGCCTCCCGGCAGGGCCCAGCGCCCGGCATGCGGCTCCTGGCCGCGCTCGACGAGCAGGACGTGCAGCGCGCCGTCGCGGACGGTGAACACGGCCAGGTCCACGGTGACGGCGAACGGCTCGAAGGCGTGCTTGTCATACCCCTGCATGCACCACCACCCCCCTCTCTTTATAGTCCCGTTGACTATAAAGAGAGGGGGGTGGGCGGCACAAGCGGTTCCCGCAGACCTGCCGGCCTACAAGTCGACTTCCTGCATCAGCATCCCGACCTCCGTGTTGGACAGCCGCCGCAGCCAGCCGGACTTCTGGTCGCCCAGGGTGATCGGCCCGAAGGCCACCCGCACCAGCTTGTCGCAGGGGAAGCCCGCCTCGGCGAGCATGCGCCGCACGATGTGCTTGCGGCCCTCGTGGAGGGTGACCTCGACCAGGTAGTTCTTGCCGGTCTGCTCGACGACGCGGAAGTGGTCCGCCTTGGCGTACCCGTCCTCCAGCTGGATGCCGTCCTTGAGCTGCTTGCCCAGGTCACGCGGGATGGGGCCCACGATGTGCGCGAGGTAGACCTTCTTCACGCCGTACTTGGGGTGGGTCAGTCGGTGCGCCAGCTCGCCGTGGTTGGTGAGCAGGATGACACCCTCGGTCTCGGTGTCGAGCCGCCCCACGTGGAAGAGCCGCGTCTCGCGGTTGGTCACGTAGTCGCCCAGGCACTGACGGCCCTCGGTGTCCTCCATGGTGGAGACGACGCCGGAGGGCTTGTTCAGGGAGAAGAACTGGTACGACTGGGTGGCCACGGTCAGGCCGTCGACCTTGATCTCGTCCTTCTCGGGGTCCACGCGCATGCCCTGCTCGAGGACGATCTCGCCGTTGACCTCGACACGGGCCTGCTCGACCAGCTCCTCGCAGGAACGGCGCGAGCCGTAGCCCGCGCGCGCGAGCACCTTCTGCAGACGCTCGCCCTCCTGCTCGGCGCCCGGGAAGGTCTTCGGCGGGCTCACCTTGGGCTTGCCCGCGTACCGGTCGCGGTTGCGCTCCTCGGCACGGGCCTCGTACTCACGGGAGCGGGCCGGCTCCGACCGGCCGCCGCGCTGCTGGCTCTGCTTGGGACCGCCCTTGGCGCCACCGCGCGCGGCGTTGCCACGACCGGACTTCGGTCCTGCGTTGGTGCCGCCGGGGCCCACGTCGTAGCGACGCTCCTCGGGGCGCGGCTTGCTCGGGCGGCTCGGCCGGTCGTCCCGGCCCTGCCGGTCGTCCCTGCCCTGCCTGTCGTCACGGTTGTTACCGGCGCCCCGGAAGTTGCCGCGACCGCCGCCGCCACTTCCCCGGCCGCCGCCGCTGTTGCCGCGGCCGCCGCTGTTGCCACCACGGCTCCCGCCGTTGTTTCCGCTGCTGTTCCTGCCGCTGCTGCTTCGCATCAAAAGTTCCGTCTAGTCGGCTGTGCCCTCGTAACCCGGCGCATCGGGTGCGTCCGGGTCGAACGACGGAACACCTTCCTGCGTCTCTCCTTCGATCGCGTCCGCCTCGGGGAGGAAGGGCGCGAGCTCCGGGAGCTCGTCCAGGCCACGCAGGCCCATCCGCTCCAGGAAGTAGTTCGTCGTCCTGTACAGGATCGCACCTGTTTCGGGTTCCGCGCCCGCCTCCTCCACCAGACCCCTCTGGAGGAGCGTGCGCATCACCCCGTCACAGTTCACCCCGCGCACCGCGGAGACCCTGGAACGGCTGACCGGCTGGCGGTACGCGACGACGGCGAGGGTCTCCAGGGCCGCCTGGGTGAGCCGCGCCTGCTGTCCGTCGAGGACGAAGCCCTCCACGGCCGCGGCGTACTCGGGCCGCGTGTAGAACCGCCACCCACCGGCCACGAGCCGCAGCTCGAAGCCCCGCTTCTGCACGGTGTACTCGTCGGCGAGCTCCCGCAGCGCGTCGGCGACGGCGCGCCGCGGCCGCTGCAGGATCTTCGCGAGGTGCTCCTCGGTGGCGGGCTCGTCCACCACCATCAGGACGGCCTCGAGGGCGGGCCGCAGCTCGAGATCGGCCACGGCACCGGCAAGCTCCCCGACCGGGCTCTGTACGCTCACGCCTTCTCCTCCACGGGCTCGGGGGCCCGGTCGAACTCGTCGGTCACCGTCGGCTCCGCGGCACTGTCCCCGCCGGTCCACCGCACCATCAGCTCGCCCAGGGGGTCCTCCTGGTCCAGGGCGACGGCCTTCTCGCGGTAGAGCTCGAGCAGGGCGAGGAAGCGGGCGACGACGGTGAGGGTGTCCCCCGCGTCCGCCACGAGCAGCCGGAAGCTGGCCTCCCCCTGCTCCCGGAGCCGGGCGACCATGAGCCCGGCCTGCTCCTGCACGGAGACCAGCGGAGCATGGATGTGTTCGACGTACACCTGCGGCTTCGCGCGGGGCTGCATCGCCTTCACGGCGAGCTTGGCGAATCCTTCCGCCCCGATGCTGATGACGACTTCCGGGAGCAGCTCGGCGTGGTGCGGTTCGAGGCCCACGGTCCGCGGATAGCGCCGCGCCTCCTCGTCGAGCCGCCCGCTGAAGATGTCCGCGACGTGTTTGTACGCGCGGTACTGCAGGAGCCGTGCGAACAGCAGGTCCCGCGCCTCGAGGAGCGCCAGGTCCGCCTCGTCCTCGACCTCGGCGGTGGGCAGCAGCCGCGCCGCCTTGAGGTCGAGCAGGGTGGCGGCGACGACCAGGAACTCGGTCGTCTGGTCCAGGTCCCAGTCGGCTCCCATGGCCCGGATGTGGGCCATGAACTCGTCGGTCACCTTGGAGAGCGCGACCTCGGTGACGTCCAGCTTGTGCTTCGAGATCAGCTGGAGCAGCAGATCGAAGGGCCCCTCGAAGTTCGCGAGCCGGACCTTGAACCGCCCGTCGTCGGGCTCTGCGTGCTCTGCGGGTTCCGTGGGCTCGACGGGCTCGGTCGGGGGCTCCGGCGCCGCGGGCTCCGCCACCGCTGCCCGCTCCGCGGGCGCCGCGCCGGGCCCACGGCCCAGGATGCGGCGACGGGAGGGCGGGGGCGGAGCGGATTCACTGTTCGAGGCCATGAGGCCTGAAACGCTACCCCTACCGCCCGCGCAATCGTCGTACGAGGATGCTCGCGTCCCCGCGGGACTCCAGATCGGCGAGGACGACCGCGACCGCCTCCCGCACGATCCGCCCGCGGTCGACCGCGAGCCCGTGCTCACCGCGGAGCACGAGCCGCGCGTGCTCGAGGTCCATCAGCTCCTCGGCGGAGACGTACACGGTGATCTTCTCGTCGTGCCGCTCGCGCCCGCTGGGCCGACGGTTGGCCGCCCGCGCCCGCCGCCGCGCCTGCGCGGTCGACGAGCCGCCGGACTTGCCGCCCTGGGCGGCCGAACCTTCCTGCGCCGGTCCCGAGCGCCGTCCGGCGCCCTTGTCGGCCTCGGCGGCAGCCGCCCTGGCACGCGACCCGTCGCCCGACTCCGCGTCCGATGCCGCGTGTTCGGCGGGCTCACCGTCGCCCTGAGCCGCGTCCTCGGCCGCCGTCTCGTCGCTCTCGCCCGCCGGAGCGGGCACCTTCGCCTCGCCGTTCGCCTGGCGTCGCGGCGACGACGACTGCAGCGCCATGCCCCCGGTCGTACGGAACAGTTCGTCGGCCCCGGGCAGACTCACTCGGCGTGACACCGGGCGAGCACCTCCCTGGCGAGCTGGCGATAGGCGGCCGCGCCGACCGAGTTGGAGGCGTACGTGGTGATCGGCTCACCGGCGACCGTGGTCTCCGGGAAGCGGACCGTACGCCCGATGACCGTGTGGTAGACGTGGTCGTCGAAGGCCTCGACCACGCGCGCGAGCACCTCACGGCTGTGCACCGTGCGGGAGTCGTACATGGTCGCGAGGATGCCGTCGAGCTCCAGGTCGGGGTTGAGCCGCTCCTGGACCTTCTCGATGGTCTCCGTCAGCAGGGCCACGCCGCGCAGCGCGAAGAACTCGCACTCGAGCGGCACGATCACCTTGTGAGCCGCCGTCAGGGCGTTCACGGTGAGCAGGCCGAGCGAGGGCTGACAGTCGATCACGATGTAGTCGTAGTCCTGCATCAGCGGCTTGAGCGCCCGCTGCAGGGTGGACTCGCGCGCGACCTCGCTCACCAGCTGCACTTCGGCGGCCGACAAGTCGATGTTGCTGGGCAGCAGGTCCATGTTCGGGACCGCGGTCTTCAGGAGCACCTCGTCCGCGGACATGCCGCGCTCCATGAGGAGGTTGTAGACCGTCAGGTCCAGCTCCATCGGGTTGACCCCGAGGCCCACGGAGAGGGCGCCCTGCGGGTCGAAGTCGACGAGCAGGACCCGGCGTCCGTACTCCGCGAGGGCCGCGCCCAGGTTGATGGTCGACGTCGTCTTGCCGACGCCGCCCTTCTGGTTGCACATCGCGATGATCTTCGCGGGACCGTGGTCGGTCAGCGGGCCCGGGATCGGGAAGTACGGCAGCGGGCGTCCCGTCGGGCCGATGCGCTCGCGGCGCTGACGGGCGGCGTCCGGCGCGAGCGTGGCCGCGTACTCCGGATCGGGCTCGTACTCGGCATCGGGGTCGTAGAAGTGCCCCTGGGGCAGTTCCTCGTAGTCGGCGAGGTGGGTGTGGGTGTTATCGCCACTCCGGTCGCCGGCCATGGCGTTCACGTGATGGCCATCCATGCTCTGGGGTGCTGACTGTGTCGGCTGGGGGCCCTGCCGGGCTTCGAAGGTGCGGACAGCGACCGAGCCGACGGCTTCGAGCCCCTCGGGACCCTGGTCCCGCACAGACGTTCCTGGTTGACCACCCCCGGGAGCAAATGTCGACTCATTCACAAGTCGTCTTACCTCCTTGGTGACCAGGAAATTTCTCGATAGGTCAGCGTGGCACCATGCCGACGGTTGGCGACTCTATGGCGTGTCACCGCTCCGCAGCAACACAATCCGCCGGACCCGGCCTGATGTGTCGGCAATGGAACACCCTTGTGTCAAGGGCGCACGGCTCGTCATCGTTGCGTTTTGGGGGTGGGCGAAACGGTTAAAGGGTTACGTTCAAGGCCAGTTGAGCGTGTCCACACTGATACGCATACGGCCGGACCCCTCTCAAGGTCCGGCCGCGGGCGTGAGATTGACGACTTTCGTTGACGACAGCGCCGAAAGTGTCGGAGACCGACCGGAGTCGGTCACCTCGGTCAGCCGAGGAGCGACTCCAGCTCGAGGTGCTCAAGACCGTGGGCCTCGGCGACCTCCTTGTAAACGACCTTGCCGTCATGGGTGTTGAGACCCAGGGCAAGCGCCGGGTCGCGGCGCAGGGCCTCGACCCAGCCGCGGTTCGCCAGCTCGACGATGTACGGCATCGTCGCGTTGGTCAGCGCGTACGTCGACGTGTTCGGCACCGCGCCGGGCATGTTGGCGACGCAGTAGAAGACCGAGTTGTGGACCGGGAAGGTCGGCTCGGCGTGCGTGGTCGCGTGCGAGTCCTCGAAGCAGCCGCCCTGGTCGATCGCGATGTCGACAAGGACACTTCCGGGCTTCATCCGCGAGACGAGCTCGTTGGTGACCAGCTTCGGGGCCTTGGCGCCGGGGATGAGGACGGCACCGATGACGAGGTCGGCCTCGAGGCAGGCCTTCTCCAGCTCGAAGGCGTTGGAGACGACGGTCTGGATCTTCGTGCCGAAGATCTTGTCGGCTTCCTTGAGCTTGTTGATGTCCTTGTCGAGCAGGGTCACGTGGAAGCCCATGCCGATGGCGATCTGCGCGGCGTTCCAGCCGGAGACGCCGCCGCCGATGACGACGGCCTTGCCCGCGGCCACGCCGGGGACACCGCCCGGCAGGACGCCGCGGCCGCCGTTGGCGGCCATCAGGTGGTAGGCGCCGACCTGCGGGGCCAGACGGCCCGCGACCTCGGACATCGGGGCGAGCAGCGGGAGCGCGCGGTTCGCGGTCTCGACCGTCTCGTACGCGATGGCGGTGGTGCCCGACTCCAGGAGCGCGTCCGTGCACTCCTTGGACGCGGCCAGGTGCAGGTAGGTGAAGAGGGTCTGGTCCTTGCGGAGGCGGTGGTACTCCTCCGCGATGGGCTCCTTGACCTTCAGGAGCAGGTCCGCGGTGGCCCAGACCTCATCGGCGGTGTCCAGGATCTTGGCGCCCGCCGAGACGTACTCGGCGTCCGTGATCGAGGAGCCGACGCCGGCGTTCCGCTCGATGACGACCTCATGGCCGTGGCGCACCAGCTCGTGCACTCCGGCGGGGGTGATGGCCACCCGGAACTCGTTGTTCTTGACCTCGCGGGGGATGCCGACCTTCATCGTCGATCACGGTCCTTGGCTCAGGGGATTTCTCGGGCAATGCAACGCATACCGGTACGCGTGGGGGCGCAGCGGAAGACACCGCAGAGGTACGCGGCGGAGCCAGTCTAATGAAGGATTTCTCGCTGTCTAGCCTTTCAATACTTCAATCTTCTGTGGAAGCACTACGGATTTCGTAGGCGGAAGGTGCTGCTCCACCGTTTGTTTCAAGCCTCGCGGCCGCCGGAAGCTCTTCTCCCAGCATGCGCTCGGCCGCACCCCGGTGCAGCCTGGCGGCCGCGGGGTCGCCGAGCCGCTCCAGGGTGTCCGCGAGCCGGAGCTGCAGCGCCGCCTGCAGCCGGACGTCCTTCGCGTGCCTGGCCAGCTCGACGGCCTCCTGGCAGGTGCGCAGCGACTCCTCGGGCCGACCCGCGTACTCCTGCACACGGGCCATCTCGCTCAACGCCCGCGCCTGGGCGGCCACATCGCCCGTCTTGCGATAGCCGGTGACCGCCGAACTCCAGTTGCGCAGCGCCTCTCCGTAGCGCCCCGCATAGGTGTGCACCGCGCCGATCCGGCCGTAGAGGCGGGCGGCGTCCGCGCGCTCGTCCCGGGCCAGGCGCTGGGCCAGTGCCCTGCCGAACCAGTCGGAGGCCCGCGACCAGTCCCCCAGCTCCTGATGTGCGCCGCCGACGGATTCCATCGCGCGTCCGGTGGCGTACGGATCGGCCGCCGCCCGCGCCGCGTCCAGCGCCGCCCGATAGCGGGCCAGCGCATCCTCGGTACGTCCGGTCTGCGCGTCCAGATCCGCCAGGTTCAGCAGCGCCGCGGCCTGCTCGCGCGGCAGCTTCCGCCGCTCGGCCACGTCCAGGACCAGCTGATGGATGCCGTACAGCTCGGGAGCCGCGTCCTCCGTGCCGCGGTGCGCCACCAGGGCCCTGGCCAGGGCGGCCATCAGGCGCCGCGCGAGGGTGTCGAGCTCCCCGTCGGCCACCGCGAGCCGCGTGGCGGCGAGCAGCGCGGGCTGCCGGATCCGCAGCCACTCGGCGGCCGCTCGCGGGCCGGGGAAGCGCAGCGCGCGCGGCAGCCCCGCGAGCTTCTTGCGGGCGGCGGAGGCGTCCGGCTCCGTGATCGCCCGGCAGGACTGCAGCAGGCGCACGGTCCGCTCCAGCATCCGGGCGCGGGCCAGCTGGATCTCGGCCGGGCGGTCCTGGCTCTCGGTGCGGGCCCGCAGCAGCGGCACCAGGCAGCCGGGCACCTCGTACTGCGGCAGCGGGGAGGCGACGGCCCGCACGAGCCCGAGGCCGACGAAGTCGTCGAGCGTGGTCCTGGCCGCGGAGACCGAGCAGCCCGCGAGCGCGGAGGCGGTGTGCGGGTCGACGTGACCGGCCGGGGCGAGGGAGAGGAAACGCAGTATCCGGGCCGCGGGCGCGGGCAGCGATGCGTAGGTGTGAGCGAAGACACGGGCGAGGGCCGAGCCCTCCTGAGGCATGTCGTGCACCTGCTTGGCCAGATCGGCGACGGCGGCCTTGGGCCGCTCCTTGAGCCAGCCCCCGGCGAGGACGAGCGCCGCCGGATGTGCCGAGCACGCCTCGACGAGGGACTCCGCGGAGCGCGGGTCCACGGTGATGCGGACGGGCCCCGCGGCGCGCGCGAGGAGCTCGACGGCGGCCGGTTTGTCCAGGCCGCCGAGCGTGCAGGGCCGCACGTCGGGGATGCCGGTGAGCGGGCCCTCGGCGACCGCGACGACCAGGCAGTCGGGGGTGTCGGGAAGCAGCGGGTCGACCTGCTCGGCGTCCGTCGCGTCGTCGAGGAGGAGCAGGGCCCTGCGGCCGGAGAGCGCGTCCCTGAGGATGTCGGTGAGGTCGTCCTCGGACGCTCCGGGGGGTGCGGGCACGCCCAGGGCGTCGAGGAGTTCCCTGGCGGTGCGGTCCGTGGGCACCCGGCTGCCGTCGGGGTCGGTGAGGCGGGCCCGCAGCACGCCGTCCGGGTAGTCGCCCGCGAGCTGCCGGGCCAGTTCCTCGGCGAGCGAGGTGCGGCCCGAGCCGGGTCGGCCCGCGACGAGCAGCACGCGCGCGCGGGGTGCCTTGCGGCCCGCGAGGGTGTCGAGCCCCGCCCGGTCGATGTCCGCGCGGAGATCCTTCAACTCCCGGCGTCTGCCGACGAACTGAGCCCCCGTCGACTCCAGGGCACTCGCGGGCGGTGGCACGGCGCCACCCGCCGCCGCACCGTCCGTGTCGACCGCCTGATCCGTCACGGGCCACGCTCCCGTCCGCCTGCGCACGAACCCGCCCGGAACTCCGGGCGGGACGCTTTCAGAGCCTAGTTCAGGCCCTGCCGCGCTTCCGGCCGCACGGCGCGCACAAGTCGCCCGATCGGATCAGTGGATCGTCATATCGGGAGTACTCCCCGGCGGGATCGGGGCTATGCCTCGAAGGGCCGGGCGGGCCAGGGCGCCTCGGCCGGGCGCAGCGCGTCCAGACCGTCGCCGTGCAGGGCCGCGTGCAGCGAAAGGGCACCCACGACCAGGCAGTTGTTGTGCAGCTCACCGGCGAGCACACCGCGTACGAGCTCGTCGAGGGGCACCCGGGCGAGCTCCATGTCGGACTCCTCCTCGGAGACCTCGAAGCGCTCCCCCTCGGCCTCGGCCAGATCGCGGGCCAGGAAGATCCGCACGGCTTCGTCGCAGCCACCGGGGGTGGTGTACACGTCGGTGAGAACGCGCCAGTCCTCGGCCTTGACGTGCGCCTCTTCGTAGAGCTCGCGCTGGGCGGCGTGCAGGGGGTTCTCGCCGGGGATGTCGAGGAGCCCCGCGGGGATCTCCCAGAGCTTGTGGCGGACCGGGTGGCGGTACTGGCGGATGACCAGGACGCGGCCCGTGTCGTCGAGCGCGAGGACGGCCACCGAGCCGGGGTGGACCTGGTAGTCGCGGCGGACGACCGACCCGTCGGGCATGACCACGTCGTCGGTGCGGACGGAGGTCTTGTTCCCGACGAAGGGGGTTTCCGTCGCCGTGACCTGCCACTCCTCGGCGGTGTCCTTGATCGTCATGTCGCCCTGTCCTCCCACACGTACAAAAAGAAACCGGAGTGCGCGCCTCGAAGGCACGCACCCCGGCAACCGTATCGCCTGGTGTTACTTGCCCGACTTGCCGCCGGACTTGTGCTCGCCCTGCTGGCGCTCGACGGCGGCCTTCACGAGGCCCGCGAAGAGCGGGTGCGGGCGGGTCGGACGGGACCGCAGCTCCGGGTGCGCCTGCGTGGCGACCAGGTAGGGGTGGACGTCGCGCGGGTACTCGACGTACTCGACGAGCTTGCCGTCCGGGGAGGTGCCGGAGAACTGGATTCCGGCCTTCTTCTCCAGGTCGGCGCGGTAGGCGTTGTTCACCTCGTAGCGGTGACGGTGGCGCTCCTCGACGTACTCCTTGCCCTCGTACACCTCGCGCACGATGGAGCCCTCGGCGAGCTTGGCGGGGTACATGCCCAGGCGCATCGTGCCGCCCATGTCGCCCTCGCCCGCGACGATGTCGAGCTGCTCCGCCATGGTGGAGATCACCGGGTGGCCGGTGGCCGCGTCGAACTCCGTGGAGTTCGCGTCGGGGATGTCCGCGAGGTTGCGGGCGGCCTCGATGACGATGCACTGCAGGCCGAGGCAGATGCCGAGCAGCGGCACCTTGTTCTCGCGGGCGTACTGGATCGCGCCGACCTTGCCGGAGACACCGCGGTCGCCGAAGCCGCCGGGGATCAGGATCGCGTCGCAGTCGGCGAGCTGCTTCTTGGCACCGGCCGGGGTCTTGCAGTCGTCCGAGGTGACCCACTTGACCTTGACGCGGGCCTTGTTGGCGAAGCCGCCGGCGCGCATGGCCTCGGTGATCGAGAGGTAGGCGTCGGGCAGGTCGATGTACTTGCCGACGAGCGCGACCGTGACCTCGTGCTTCGGGTTGTGCACGCGGTCGAGCAGGTCGTCCCACTGCGTCCAGTCGACGTCGCGGAACGGCAGGTCGAGCTTGCGCACGACGTAGGCGTCGAGGCCCTCGGTGTGCAGGACCTTCGGGATGTCGTAGATCGACTTGGCGTCGATGGCGGCCACCACGGCGGCCTCGTCGACGTCGCACATCAGCGAGATCTTGCGCTTGATGGCGGTCGGCACCTCGCGGTCGGCGCGCAGGACGATGGCGTCCGGCTGGATACCGATGTTGCGCAGGGCGGCGACCGAGTGCTGGGTCGGCTTGGTCTTCAGCTCGCCGGAGGGGCCGATGTAGGGCAGCAGCGAGATGTGCACGACGAAGACGTTGTCGCGGCCGACCTCGTGGCGGACCTGGCGGACGGTCTCCAGGAACGGCAGCGACTCGATGTCGCCGACCGTGCCGCCGACCTCCGTGATCACGACGTCGACGTCGTCGGTCGCCATGCGGCGGATGCGGTGCTTGATCTCGTTGGTGATGTGCGGGATGACCTGGACGGTGTCGCCCAGGTACTCACCGCGGCGCTCCTTGGCGATCACCTGCGAGTAGACCTGGCCGGTGGTCACGTTCGCCGAGCCGTCGAGGTCGACGTCGAGGAAGCGCTCGTAGTGGCCGATGTCCAGGTCGGTCTCGGCGCCGTCGTTGGTGACGAACACCTCGCCGTGCTGGAAGGGGTTCATCGTGCCCGGGTCGACGTTCAGATACGGGTCGAGCTTCTGCATCGTGACGCGCAGGCCGCGCGCCTTGAGGAGCGCACCCAGGCTGGAGGCAGTCAGACCCTTGCCGAGGGAAGAGGCGACACCCCCGGTGACGAAGATGTGCTTGGTCGTCGTGGATTTGGGCTGCATGGCCAAGAGGGGGCTCCCGTGGTCGCGGTCTGGAGGGTGCGTACCGGCGCTCTCACCAGGGGGTCGGGAGAGGTGCCGTCGCTGCGGTTCGGGGGTTCTATGACCACCGGCTCACGGGCTACCAGGGTATCAGCGACGGAGGGAGCCCGCGCCCGACCACACTCCGCCATCGGGCGCACACATCTCGGTCACGAGACCCGCACGCCCCCATTTTCCCCCGCCGCACCCCCTCTCACCTGCCGCTCACCCGTTCGGCCGAGCCTCGTTGCCAGGAGGGGCGCGCAGATCACTAGGGTGCGTCGTATCCTGCTCGGACAATCGCTGCCGAGCCCCTCCGGCACACGGCACCATCCCGCCTTGCACCCGGAACAAGCGCTCGTCGACGATCACTTGACCGCTGACCTGTAAGCGCCCCGCGGGGCGAACGTGGCCGTTCGACTGGAGATAGACGTGGCCGGGCGCATCGAGGATTACGCACTCATCGGAGACATGCAGACCGCAGCCCTGGTCTGCCGGGACGGCACAGTGGACTGGCTGTGCCTGCCCCGCTTCGATTCCCACGCCGTTTTCGCCGGCCTGCTGGGCACAGAGGAGCACGGCTTCTGGCGTCTGGGGCCCGCACACAACCCGGACACGCAGCCACCCAGTGCCGCGCGCCGCACCTATCGCGGCGATTCCCTGGTGCTCGAATCCGAGTGGGACACGACGCGCGGCACGGTCCGCGTGATCGATTTCATGCCTCCGCGCGACACCGACGCGCCGCAGCTGGTGCGGATCGTCGAGGGCGTCAGCGGCCGGGTGCCGATGCGCTCGGCACTGCGGATGCGTTTCAGCTATGGCCGTGTGGTGCCCTGGGTGCACAAGGTCGACGGACGCACGGTGGCCGTGGCGGGCCCCGACTCGGTGTGGCTGGACACCGGCGCCGAGACCTACGGCAAGGACCTCACCACCTACTCCGACTTCACGGTCTCGCCGGGTGAGCGGATCGCGTTCACCATCTCCTGGCAGCCCTCGCACAAGGACCAGCCCGCGCTGCCGGAGCCCGAGAACGCGCTCACCGCCACGGAGGACTTCTGGCGGGAGTGGGTCGAGCACTGCACGTACCACGGCCCCTACCGGGAAGCCGTGGTCCGCTCGCTGATCACGCTCAAGGCGCTCACCTACGCGCCGACCGGCGGGATCGTCGCCGCGCCCACCACCTCGCTGCCCGAGGACATCGGCGGCTCGCGCAACTGGGACTACCGCTTCACGTGGCTGCGCGACGCGGCGATCACGCTCTCCTCGCTGCTGCGCACCGGCTACCGCGAGGAGGCCCGCGCATGGCGCGAATGGCTGCTCCGCGCGGTCGCCGGCGACCCGGAGAACCTGCAGATCATGTACGGCATCGCGGGCGAGCGCGAGCTCGGCGAGACGGAGCTCGACTGGCTGCCGGGGTACGAGAACTCGCAGCCGGTGCGGGCGGGCAACGGCGCGGCGGGCCAGCTGCAGCTCGATGTGTACGGCGAGGTGACCGAGGCCCTGCACCTGGCCCACATGACGGGCCTGGCCCGCAACGACTACGCCTCGCTCCTGCAGCTCAAGCTGATCCGCTACCTCGAGGACCACTGGGACGAGCCGGACGAGGGCATCTGGGAGGTGCGCGGCCCGCGCCGCCACTTCGTGCACTCCAAGGTGATGGCATGGGTCGCCGTGGACCGCACCATCAAGCTCATCGAGTCCGGCGACGCGGACGGACCGCTGGAGAAGTGGCGCGGGCTGCGCGACGACATCCACCGGGACGTCTGCGAGAAGGGCTACGACAAGGAGCGGAACACGTTCACGCAGTCGTACGGCTCGAAGGAGCTGGACGCCTCGCTGCTGCTGATTCCGCAGATGGGCTTCCTGCCGCCGGACGACAAGCGCGTCATCGGCACGATCGAGGCGATCCAGCGGGAGCTCTCGACCTCGGACGGCTTCATCCTGCGCTATCCGACGTCCGGCGACGACGAGGGCGTGGACGGCCTGGAGGGCGACGAGGGGGCGTTCCTGGCCTGCTCGTTCTGGATGGCCGACGACCTCGCGATGATCGGCCGGGTCGACGAGGCCCGCAAGCTCTTCGAGAAGCTCCTCGGCCTCCGCAACGACCTGGGGCTGCTCGCCGAGGAGTGGGACCCGCGCCTCCAGCGGCAGGTCGGCAACTTCCCGCAGGCGTTCAGCCACGTGCCGCTGATCGACACGGCGCTGCGGCTGACGGCTTCGGGGGCGTACGGGGGCTGACGCCTCCAGCACCCCCCGTCACCTGTGGCGTACGTCACAGGTGACGGGGGGTGCGTGCAATTTCCGCGCGCAGGCCACGAGTTGCCGGGCCGCCGTCGCCGGTGGCCACCCCCGTGATCGTCCGGAGATGTTCCCCGAAGGTGTGCCCCGGTAGCGTCCGCGCCATGGACAGTCAGGGCACTCAGGGCGGCATCACCGTGCAGCGCGCGCTGGAACTTCCGGGGCTGCGCGGCGGGCTCCCCGAGGTCGTCGCGGGCGCGGAGCGGCTGCAGCGGACCGTGCGGTGGGTGCACGCGGGCGAGGTGCCCAACATCGCCTCGCTGCTCAAGGGCGGCGAGCTGCTGCTCACCACCGGCCTCGGGCTCGGCTCCCGCCCCGCCGAGCAGCGCGCCTTCGTGCGCAACCTCGCCGAGCGGGGCATCGCGGCGCTCGTCGTCGAGCTGGGGCCGCGCTTCACCCGGCTGCCCGCGGCGATCGTGGAGACGGCGCGGTCCGCCGGGCTTCCGCTGGTGCAGCTGCACCGCGAGGTGCCGTTCGTGACGGTCACCGAGGAAGTGCACACCGAGATCGTCAACGGCCACTACGCGCTCCTCCAGCAGGCCGAGGA
Source organism: Streptomyces sp. NPDC004732 (assembly GCF_040609235.1). Lineage (NCBI taxonomy): Bacteria > Bacillati > Actinomycetota > Actinomycetes > Kitasatosporales > Streptomycetaceae > Streptomyces > Streptomyces sp. NPDC004732. The sequence continues at coordinate 20,484 of NZ_JBEXJR010000006.1, read as the reverse complement.
GGTGCACAGGCGCTGCACGGAGGCGCTGCTCGGCGGGGGCGGCACGCCGCAGGTCCTCGGCATCCTCGCGGAGTTCAGCGGCAACCCGGTGTTCCTGGAGACGGCGGACGGCCAGCTCCTGTACGCCGCCGGGGCGGGCACCGAGTGCGCGGACCCGCTGCAGGTGTGGGAAGGACTGCGGGGGAGCACCGTCGACCGGCAGGCCCCGCCCGCGAGCGCGGTCATCGTCGATGTGCCAGGCGGCGGTCCGGGCGCGGGCTCGGTGCGGGCCAGGCTCGTCCTGCTCGCCGTGGAGTCGGCGCCGCTGCCGGTGCACCGCATCGCGGCGGAACGGGCGGCGGGCAGCCTCGCGGTGGTGCTGATGCAGGCCCGCCAGGAGGAGGAGCTCGCCGCGCGCGGACGCGGCGACTTCCTCACCGACCTCGCGGAGGGGCGCATCGCCGCCGAGGACGCCCCGGCGCAGGCCCGCGTCCTCGGCTTCAAGCCGGTCCCGGCCGACAGCCCGCTGCTCCCGGTGGTGATGCGGCTCGCGGACGGGCTGCCGACCGGCGGCGGCTGGGCGGTCCTCGCGCGGGCCGTCGCGGAGGAGCTGGCGTCCGTGGGGGTGCCCGCGCTGTTGGGCGTACGTCCCGTGGAGGGGCGCGTGCCGCTGCTGCTCGGGCTGCGGTCGGAGACCGAGCGGACCGCGGTGGCCGACCGGGTCGCCGCCGCACTGCGGGCCGGTGTCGAGCGGGCCGGGATGCAGCGGCCGGGGGCGCAGCCGCCGGTCGTGGTGGTCGGGGTCGCCGGTGGCTGGGCGGCGGCGTCGGCGGGGCTGCGGCACGCGGCGGAGACGGCGACGGCCGCGCAGGGCCTCTCCGACCGGCCCTGGTACGACGCGCGGCGGCTCGACATCGACCTGCTGCTGTGGCGGCTGCACCGCCATGACGAGGACGGGGTCCTCGCGGCGTTCGTGGACCGCGCGATCGGCCCGCTGCGCGCCCACGACCAGCGCTCGAAGCCGCCGCTGCTGCCGACGCTGCAGACCTATCTGGCGCATGCGGGGCGCAAGGCGGAGACGGCGCGCGAGCTGCACCTGAACCGCCAGACCCTGTACAACCGCCTCGCCAGGATCAGCGAACTCCTCGGCACGGATCTCGACGACCCGCAGACGGTCCTCGCGCTGAGCCTGGCGCTGCGGGCGCGCAGGCACGTGGCGTAGCGGCCGCAAGCGCACAGGCCTCAGGCGTACGGGCCTCAGGCGTACGGGCCTCAGGCGTACGGGAGGGGCCGGGTCAGCTCGTCGTAGATGCTGAGGACTTGGGTGACCGTTTCGTCTTCGGTCGGCCACGTGGCGGCCTGGGCCTCGCCCCGGTCCTTGAGCTCCGCCCGGCGGACCGGGTCGGCGAGGAGTCGTACGACGGCGGTGGAGAGGGCCTCCGCGTCGCCGTACTCGACGAGTTCGGCCGCGTCGCCGACGAGCTCGGGGATGCCGCCGACCGCGGTCGCCACGAGCGGCACGCGCGCGTGCAGCGCCTCCTGGGCGAGCACGGAGCGGGACTCCCAGCTGCTGGGCAGCACCGCGAGGTCGGCCGCCGCGAGGAGTTCGGGGACGTCGTCGCGCCGCCCGACGAGACGGGCGGGCAGCTGCTCGTCCTCGATGCGGCGCTGCAGGGCGGCCCGTTCGGGCCCCTCCCCCGCGATGACGAGGAGCGGCAGCGGGTCCAGGTGCCGCCACGCGCGCGTGGCGTTCAGCAGGACGTCGTAGCCGCCGTTCCGTTCGAGTGCGCCCACGGCGATGATCAACGGGCGGTCCACGGCGCCGACTTCGGCACGGGCCTTGTGGAGGAGGCCGTCGGGTTCCTCGGCGGCCTCCGTGCGGCGCGGTGCGGGCAGCGCGACGGCCGCGAGGCGTGCGTCGCGAGCACCCCTGCCGCGGGCCCGGTCGACCAGATCGGACGAGGTGCCGAGGACCACGGCCGCGGCCCTGGCGACGCGCCGCTCCAGGAGGCGCAGCACACGGGCCCGGGCGCCGTCCGCCTGCGCGCGGGTGTGCCAGGTGACGACGAGGGGGACGCGGCGCCCGGTGAGGGCGACGGAGGCGCGGAGGGCGGCGTGCAGTCCGTGCGCGTGCACGAGGTCCGCATCGGCGCAGGCGGCGCGGAGGGCGGCCACGGAGGCGGGGTCGCCGCTGCGGGGCACGGGGACGTGCCGGGCACCGGCACCCGCGAAGTCGTAGGCGCGGGCGGCCTCGTCGGGGGCGCACACGGTGACCCGCACACCCCGGGCGGCGAGGCCCGCGGCAAGGGATCTGACGTGCGCGCTGCTGCCCGCGCTGCCACCTCCGAGGACTTGCACGGTGTGCAGCGGCGTCCGTCCGTGCGGCAAGTGGCTGCTCACGTGGCTCACGTGGCGGGGGCTCCTGGGTCTGCGTCGGTGGGTGCTCGGACTGTACTCGGGCAGATGCTGCGCCAAGGATGCCAGTACGCACGGGCGTTCCGGCACTGCCGAAAGGTCACTTCCGTAATTGGCGGGGCAACTCCGTGGACGGGATCACCCACACGGGGGAGAGATGTGGGAGTTTCGGTACGTACGGGGCCCAAGGTGCTTGCGGCGCCTCGCCCCTAGAACGGCCGCGTGAACGGAGCGTCCTGCACTCGGTCGTACACCGCGCGCAGCCAGGGTTCACGGACGGCGGGCAGCCTGGCCAGCGTACGGAGGAAGATCCGCCGGTCGGGTGCGAACAGCCGCATCGGGCGCAGCGGCAGCGGATCGTCGCGGTAGACCCCGTCGGGCAGCCCGCCCGTCGCCGGAACCGGCAACTGCTCACGGGGGAAGGCCACATGCAGCCATACGTCGGCTTCGAGCGGCACGACCGCGGCCGTGGTGTCCGACGGCTGCCACACCTCGCCGGTCCTCGGGTGCCGCGGCACCAGGGCGATGTCGGTGTCCCCGGCCACCGACGGCAGACCGGGACCGGCCACCACCACCCGCCGCGCCGCGGGCCCCGCCGGGAGCAGCGCGTCGAACGCACGGCCGAACGTAGCCGTGAGGATCCCGTCGGGCAGAGCCACCGGCGCGCCCGCCGAGGCCGCCAGCAGATGGGCCAGCGCCGCGCCGACCGCCGCCTCCCACCGCGCGTCCCACGCCCCGCACGGCTCGACCGGTGGCGCCCCCTGGTGTTCCCGCGCGAGCGCCTCCCAATCGGCCGCCGGGTGCCCGGAGGCAGGGCCGTCCTCGGGGACGCGCCGGACGGCGTCCGGGACGAGCCACACCGTCTGCCAGAACGAACAGTCGTCGATGCGGGTCGCCACCGGGCTCGCGCACCGCGCACAGGCGAGGTTCGGGCCGTCCCGACCGTCGAGCCCGATGCAGTAGCCGTCGCACCGCTCGGGGATCAGGACGGTGCCGCGGGTGTCGCCCGGCGCGACGACGACCGCGCCCGGCGGCCCGAAGGACAGCCCGTGCACGGGCGCGAACACGCCACGCTCCGCCGCCTCGTCGGCCCCGACCTCGCCCCAGGGCCGCCAGGGCAGCCAGAACGGCTCCGGTTCGACGGCGTACGTGCCGGGCTCCATGAGTGCGGGGAGCAGGTCGTGTCCGTACGTCTGATGGGCCCGTACGGGCAACGCGACCCGCTCGACGGGCCCGGTGAGCACGGCATCGCACCGCGCGCACGCGAACACGACCACGCACTCTTCCCCTAGCCCCGGACCGGCCCTGCCCCCCGCCGAACCGTCCGACACTAACCCCGCGCGACGATCACGATCCACCCCTTTTGTCCCCGTACACCGCCACGGCCACCAGCGCCGCCGCGTGTGCGGCAAGCCCCGCGCGGCCGTTGCCCGCGACGACGGCCGTGCCGAGGGCCGCGCCCAGGGCGTGCGCGCCCGCGTCACCGAGCATCGCGCGCTCGCCGAAGTCGTCGGGGAGGACGGCGGCCGCGGCCCCCATCGACGCGGCGGCGACCACCCCGCCGGGCCCCTTGCGCAGCAGCCCCGGCGCGCCCAGCGCGAGCACGGCCGCACCGGCCCGCCCCGGACGCACGTCCACGAGGTTCACGACGTGGGCGGTGCCCGCGATCACCACACCCGCGAGGACCTTGTCCACGGGCCGTTCCTCGAGCAGGGCACCGGCGGCGAGCCCCGCGGCGGAGATCCCGAACAGCTTCACGGCGCCGCTGGTGACCTCTCCGCTCCGCAACGCCCCGATGTGCGCACGGAACCCACGGCGCGGGTCTCCCGCCCCCACCATGTCGTCGTACGCCCCGCAGGCACCGGCGGCGAGCACGGCCAGCGCGGCGGCCGCCCGCGGCCTGGCGGGCAGCGCCGCGACACCCGCCGCCGCACCGACCGCAGCAGCGGGCCCTGCGTACAGGTCGACGCTCTTCCCCGCGTAGTTCTTCCGCGTCCACCGGTCGGCCCCACCGGGCGCGAGGGAACGCAGCGCGGCGGTGCCCGCGCAGGTGACACCGGCGGCGGCGAGCAGCGCGCCGAGCCGCCGCCCGGACTTACGTTCGATCATCCGGTCACCTTACGACCGCGGCCCCGGCACCGGCACCGGCACGACCCCGGGAGCTACCCGTCGCCCCGCGCCGTCGCCAACAGCTCCTCCGCATGGGCCCGGGCCGTCTCGGAGTCCTCCTGGCCCGCCAGCATGCGCGACAGCTCCCGCACCCTGTCCTCGCCCTCCAGGACCTGCACCCCGGAGCGCGTCACCATGCCGTCGTTGGTCTTCTCGACGAGCAGCTGACGGTCGGCAAAGGCAGCGACCTGCGGAAGGTGCGTCACGACCACGACCTGTGCCGACTTGGCGAGCCGTGCGAGGCGTCGGCCGATCTCGACCGCCGCCTTGCCGCCGACCCCCGCGTCGACCTCGTCGAAGAGATACGTCGGTACGGGGTCCGTGCCCGCGAAGACCACCTCGACGGCGAGCATCACGCGCGACAGCTCACCGCCCGACGCACCCTTGGCGATGGGCCGGGGCGGTGCGCCCGGGTGCGGGGCGAGCAGCAGCTCCACCTCGTCGACGCCCGCGGGCCCGTACGCGACGGTGCGGCCACCGACCTCCACGCCGTCGGACCCCTCCGGGACCTCCGTGGCGCTGATGGCGATCGACACGCGCGCGTGGGGCATCGCCAGCGAGGCCAGCTCTTCGGTGACGGCCGCGGCGAACCGCGAGGCCGCCTCCTGGCGCGCGTCGGTCAGCGCCTGGGCGAGCCCGGCGAGTTCGGCGCGCAGGGCGTCCCGCTCGGCGGTCAGCTCCTCAAGACGGTCGTCGTCGCCCTCAAGATCCGTCAGCCGCGCCGCGCCCTCCTCCGCCCAGGCGAGTACGGCGTCGATGTCCGCGCCGTACTTCCGGGTGAGCTGCGTCAGCGCGGCCCTGCGCTCCTCGACCGCGGCGAGCCGCAGCGGATCGGCGTCCAGGTCGTCGGCGTACCCGGCGAGCTCGCCCGCCACGTCGCCAAGGAGGATCCCGATCTCGCCGAGGCGGTCGGCGAGGGCGGACAGGGCGGGGTCGTGGGAACGTACGGACTCAAGGGCCCGTGAGGCGCCCGCGACCAGCGTCGAGGCGTCGACGACCTCCGGGTCCTCGGGGTTGCCCGCGAGCGCCGAATGCGCGGAGGTGGCGGCGGAGGCGAGGGCCTCCGCGTGACCGAGCCGCTCGGCCTCGGCCGCGAGTTCGGTGTCCTCGCCCGCCCGCGGTTCGACCCCCGAGATCTCTTCGAGGCCGAAGCGCAGCAGATCCGCTTCCTGGGCACGCTCCCGCGCGCGCGTGGTGATCTCCTCGACCTCGGTCGTGACGGCCCGCAGTCTGCGGTACGCGGCCGTGTACTTGGCCAGCGGCGCGGCGACGGCGTCGCCCGCGTACCGGTCGAGGGCGCCGCGCTGCCGGGCCGGTTTGAGCAGGCCCTGCTGGTCGGTCTGGCCGTGCACCGCGACGAGGTCGTCGGCGAGCTCCGACAGCAGGCCGACGGGCACGGAGCGGCCGCCGAGGTGTGCCCGTGAGCGCCCCTCCGCCGAGACCGTACGGCTGATGAGCAGCGCCCCGTCGTCGAGTTCGGCCCCCGCCTCCTCCGCACGCACGACGGCCGAGGCACCGGGGGGCACGGCAATGCGCCCCTCCACCACCGCCGACTTCGCGCCGATCCGCACCAGGGCGGGATCGGCGCGTCCGCCGAGCAGCAGGCCCAGGCTCGTGACCACCATCGTCTTGCCCGCACCGGTCTCACCCGTCACGGCGGTGAAGCCCGGTGACAGCTCGACGACCGCGTCGTCGATGACTCCGAGCGACCGTATCCGCATCTCCTCCAACACGGACAAGACCTTACGAGGTCAGCGGGCCGGTGTGCGACGGGCCCTGGGACCCTTCCGTGAAGGCGCAGGTCGAAGCGGCGCACCCGATGCCGCTGTCACCCGCCGGGGTGGGGCCCCGGGGCAGGCCACGGAGGTGGGGCTATCCCCCGCAAGATCCACCGGTTCTCCACATGGTCCCGGCCCCGCACCCGGCGAGACCATGATCCACATGACAACAGGACTGGCCCGGGCGGCCCTGCGCGCGCACCGCCCGGCATTCGTGGGGACGGCGGTGGCCGCGCTCTTCGCGGCGACCGTGGTGAGTGCGTCGACGATGATGCTCGGCACGACGAGCGCCGACCGTGCCGGGCTCTCCCCCGCGGCCCGCAGACAGATCACGGAGAACGGCGTGGGCGACATGGCGGTCGTCCTGCTGATCGGATCCATCTACATGTCGATATTCGTCGTCGTGTCGACCATGGGCACGGCGGTCGCGCAGCAGCACCGCGAACTGGCGATGGTGCGTTCCATCGGCGCCAAGCCCCGTCAGATCCGCCGCGCGGTGGCGGTCCAGGCCCTCGCCGCCTCGATCCCCGCGGCGCTCGTCGGCTTCGTGCTCGGCGGCTTCGGCGCCCGCTGGTGGCACGCGGGCATGGTCGACCACGGCCTGCTCCCCGCCGAGGCCGCCTTCCGTTTCAGCTGGCTCGCACTGCCGGTCTGCCTCGGCGTGGCCGTGGTGACGACGACGGTCGCCGCGCTGCTCTCCGCACTGCGGTTCTCCCTGCTCCGCCCGGCCCGCGCCCTCAGCGAGGCCGCCACGGGCCGCCGCGGGCTCGGCCTGCTGCGGGCGCCGCTCGGCGTGCTCGCGGTGGCGGGGGCCTGCGTCGTCTCGGTGCTTCTGTCGAAGCAGCCCGCGGACGAGGCGGGCGAGGGCGCGTTCCTCGTCCTCATCCTCTTCTGCGCGGGCGCGGGCCTGCTCGGTCCGCGCCTCGTCGGCCCCGCGGCCCGGCTGGTCTCCGCGGTCGTCGGCCGGTTCGGCCCCAGCGCACGCCTGGCGATGCTCAACGTCCGCTCGCAGCCCCGCCGTTTCTCCGCCGCGGTCGTCCCGCTGGTCCTGGTCGTGGGCTTCGGCCTCACCAAGATCGGCATGCACACGACGGCCGAGCACCGCACCGGTTCGGCGGGCAGCACGGGCGAGGTCTGGCTCGACTACGTGGGCACGGGACTGTACGCGGGCTTCGCCGCCATCGCCGCCGCGAACACGCTCGCCATGATCTCCTTCGAACGCCGCCGTGACGTGGCACTGCTCCGGGTCGTCGGCAGCCGACGGGCGCAGGTGGGGGCGATGGCGGCGTGGGAGGCCGTGGTGGTCGCCGGAACAGCGCTCCTCCTGGGCACCGCGATCGCCCTCGGCACGCTGGCCCCCATCCTCAGCACAGCCTTCGGCTCCGCACTCCCGTACCTCCCGTGGCCGGTCCCGACAGCAGTAGCAACAGCCACCCTGCTCCTGACCCTCCTGGCAACGGGCATCCCGGTACGCGCAGCAATGCGACGACGAGCGATCTCCGTACTGAGCACCACGTAAAAACCGCACGAGATCCCCCACCAGGGGCGCGAGGAACTGCGCGCCAAGCCACTCACAACCCGCACAGGAAGCCCGGCGGCCACCCCCTCAGGGGCGCGAGGAACTGCGCGACCAGCCACACACAACCCGCACCGGAAGTGCAGTGGCAACCCCCTCAGGGGCGCGGGGAACTGCGCAACCAGCCCCCACCAACCCGCACCGGAACCCCGCACCGGAACCCCGCACCGCCAACCCCAGCGGAGCGCTACTGCGGAGCCCCCCGCCACCCCGAAACCGGCAACGCAAATTTAGCGACAAGTCGATCCGTGAACGACGCATGATGCAGCCGCGCGAGCCGCACCGGCACCTCTCCCCTGCGCACCTCGACCCGCGCCCCCGAGGGCAGCTCCATCGTCCGGCGCCCGTCGCACCACAGCACCCCGTGCGGAGTGTGCGGCTGGACCTCGACGGCGAGCACCGAGTCCGGCGAGGTCACCAGGGGCTTCGCGAAGAGGGCGTGTGCGCTGATCGGGACCATGAGCAGCGCCTCGACCTCCGGCCACACCACGGGCCCGCCCGCCGAGAACGCGTACGCCGTCGAACCGGTCGGAGTCGCGCAGACGATGCCGTCGCAGCCGAAGCCGGTGACGGGCCGCCCGTCGATCTCCAGGACGACCTCGAGCATCCGCTCGGGCGACACCTTCTGCACGGCGGCCTCGTTCAGCGCCCAGTCGCGGTGCATGACGTCGCCGTTGCGGTGCACGACGACGTCGATCGTCATGCGCTCCTCGACCTCGTACGCCTTGGTGACCACCCGGTCGACCACCTTGTCGAGGTCGTCCCGCTCGGCCTCCGCGAGGAAGCCCACGCGCCCGAGGTTCACCCCGAGCATCGGCACTCCGGAGGCCCGCGCGAACTCGGCGCCCCGCAGCAGCGTTCCGTCACCGCCGAGGACGACGATCAGCTCGCAGTCGTCGATGCAGTCGGCCGTGGCCTCCTTGACCGTCTCGACCTCGGCGGGCAGCGGCAGGTCCACCGCCTCCGCCTCCAGGACCCGCACGCCGAGACCGCTGCGCAGCAGCCCCTGGACGACGAGTTCGGCGCTGCGGATGGCCGCGGGCCGTCCGGTGTGCGCGAGCAGGAAGACGGTACGAGCTCGGGTCTGGGTCACTCGGGTCTGGGTCAACGGGGCCCCTCCGCCACGGCACGGTCAACGTCCGCCGGGTCCAGTTCGGGAGCCCCGGCGCGCAGCCACAGAAAGTACTCGACATTCCCTGAAGGCCCTGGCAGCGGGCTCGCGGTCACCCCGCGCACGCCGAGGCCCAGCCCCCACGCCTGACGTGCCACGCCGCGCACGGCGTCCGCCCGCAGTTCGGTGCTGCGCACCACGCCGCCGGTGCCGAGCCGCTCCTTGCCGACTTCGAACTGCGGCTTGACCATGAGGACGAGGTCCGCGTCGGGTGCCGCGCACCGCACCAGGGCGGGCAGCACCAGGCCCAGCGGGATGAAGGAGAGGTCGCCGACGACCACGTCGACGGGGATCCCGTCGATCGCTTCGAGCGTCAACTCACGTACGTTCGTACGGTCCTTCACAGTGACCCGGTCGTCGCTCTGCAGCGACCAGGCGAGCTGGCCGTAGCCGACGTCGACGGCGACGACGTGCGCGGTGCCCGCGCGCAGCAGCACGTCGGTGAAGCCGCCGGTGGACGCGCCCGCGTCCAGCGCGCGGCGGCCCTCGACGACCAGGCCCTGCGGCACGAAGGCGGCGAGGGCGCCCGCGAGCTTGTGCCCGCCGCGCGAGACGTAGTCGGGGTCGCTGTCGTCCTGCGTCACCACGATCGCGGCGGCCGTCTCGACCTGCGTCGCGGCCTTGGTCGCGACGGTCTTGCCGACCGCGACCCGGCCTGCGGCGATCAGCTGGCTCGCGTGCTCGCGCGAGCGCGCGAGCTTCCTGCGGACGAGCTCGGCGTCGAGGCGGCGTCGTGCCACTCCTGCCACGTTCGGTTCAGCTCCTGTCGTACGAAGATGGGGATGCCGGTGCCGCGGTGGGCGCCGGCGGGCCGGGGCGCGCGTCGAGCGCGGTCAGTGCGTCGCGCAGGCCCCGGTGTACATCCTCGTACACCTCGATGTGGCCGTCCGTGGCGAGGTGGTCCGCGTCGCCGATCCGGGCGAGACAGGCATCCACCTCGGCGTTGCCTGTAGGGGTGCGCTCGACGCCGAGGGGCGCGGGGGCGGCGGGGTCGTACGACGGCTCGTCCTGGACCTGACGCTCCGGCTCCGCCGCCTCCCCCTCTCCGGGGCCCGCGTGAGAGTCGTTCATGGCACGACGCTACCGCGAAGGCCTGGGGTACGGTCGATCACGATGGCGACCATGGCGGAGTGCCGCACAGCACTCGACAAACTCTCCGACAACCTCGCGTCGGCCGACGGCGACGTGCGCGGTGCCGCTGCCCTGAACCGCTCGCTGAGCTGCCGCATCACCGATCTCGACGTCACCTTCACCGGCCGCCTCGAGAACGGCCGGATCACGGTGCTCGACAGCCACCCGGGGCCGCCGCGCGAGAAGGCGGAGATCCGCCTCGCGATGACCGGGGACGACCTGCTCTCGATGGTGGACGGCGAGCTCAACTTCGCGAAGGCCTGGGCCTCGGGCCGGGTGAAGCTGGAGGCGGGCTTCCGGGACCTGCTGCGGCTCAGGTCGCTGCTTTGACCGGTGCCCTGCGACCCGCACGGGCGGCAGGTATCACCAGCGGGGTCCCCGTCTCGGGGTCCTCGATGATCTGGCAGTCGATGCCGAACGCCTCCTTCACCAGCTCCGCCGTGACGATCTCGGACGGCGGGCCCTCGGCGAGGACGGCGCCGTCGCGCAGCGCGATGAGGTGCGTGGCGTAGCGGGCGGCGTGGTTCAGGTCGTGCAGGACGGCGACGAGCGTGCGGCCCTGCTCCTCGTGGAGCTCGGCGCACAGGTCCAGGACGTCGAGCTGGTGCTGGATGTCGAGGAAGGTCGTCGGCTCGTCGAGGAGCAGCAGCGGCGTCTGCTGGGCGAGCGCCATGGCGATCCAGACGCGCTGGCGCTGGCCGCCGGAGAGCTCGTCGACGAACCGCTCGGCGAGCTCGCGCACGCCGGTCGCGGCCATGGACTCGTCCACGATCCGCTCGTCGTCCTGTGACCACTGCCGCAGCAGCCCCTGGTGGGGGTAGCGGCCGCGGGCGACCAGGTCGCCGACGGTGATGCCGTCGGGCGCGATGGAGGACTGCGGGAGCAGGCCGAGCGTCTTTGCGACCTTCTTCGCCGACATCGACTGGATGACGTTCCCGTCGAGCAGCACCCGGCCGGTGGACGGCTTGAGCATCCGGGACAGGGCGCGCAGCAGCGTGGACTTGCCGCAGGCGTTGGGGCCCACGATCACGGTGAAGGAGTTGTCGGGGATCTCGACGGACAGCTTCTCCGCGATGACGCGCTGGTCATAGCCGAGGGTGACGTCGTCGGCGATGAGCCGGTTCACAGCAGCACGCTCCTGGTCGTGGGGTGGTACGGGTTCGCGGCGGGGCTTCATATCCGTCCCGCCTTGCGCTGGGTGACGAGCAGCCACAGCAGATAGACGCCGCCGAGCACGCCGGTGACGACGCCGACGGGCAGCTGGTCGGCGCCGAAGGCCCGCTGCGAGGCCCAGTCCGCGACGATCAGCAGCGTGGCGCCCATGAACATGGCGGGCATCAGGTTGGGTCCTGGCGAGCGGGTGAGGCGGCGCGCCAGCTGCGGCGCGGTGAGCGCGACGAAGCTGACCGGGCCCGCGGCGGCGGTGGCGGCCGCGGTGAGCAGCACGGAGGCGCCGAGGAGCACGAACCGGGTGCGTTCGACGCGTACGCCGAGCGAGTTCGCGACGTCGTCGCCCATCTCCAGCATCCGCAGCGGACGCCCGTACACGAGCACGAGCGGTACGAGGACGGCGCAGAGCACGAGCAGCGGCCAGACCTGTGCCCAGTCGCGGCCGTTGAGGGAGCCGGTCATCCAGACCACGGAACGGGCGGCGTCGACGAAGTCCGCCTTGGTCAGCAGATAGCCGTTGATGGCGGTGATGAACGCGGAGACGCCGATGCCGACCAGGATGAGGCGGTAGCCGTGCACGCCGCGCTTCCAGGCGAGCAGATAGATGGCGAGGCCGGTGACGAGGCCGCCGACGAGCGCGCCGCCCGCGACCTCGACCGCGCTGCCCTTGAACAGGACGATCATGGTGAGCGCCCCGGCGGTCGCCCCCTGCCCGAGGCCGAGCACGTCCGGGCTGCCCAGCGGATTGCGTGCGATGGACTGGAACAGCGCGCCGCCGAGCCCGAGGGCCGCGCCCACCAGGAGCCCGACGAGGACCCGCGGCAGGCGCAGGTCGTTGATGATGAACTCCTGCCCGGCGTCGCCGTTGCCGAACAGGGTGCGGACGACGTCGGCGGCCGGGATGTCGAAGTCGCCGGTGCCGATCAGGACGACGCCCGAGACGAGGGCGGCGACCACGAGCAGGGTGACGACCACCGTCGTGCGGACGTCGAGCCGGACGGAGAGGCCGCCCCGGGTGCGTATCGCCTTCACAGCTGGGCCACCTTGCGCCGACGTACGAGGAAGATGAAGACCGGCGCTCCGATGACCGCGGTCACGATGCCGACCTGGAGCTCCGCGGGCCGGGCCACGATCCGCCCGACGACGTCCGCGCCGAGCAGCAGGACCGGCGAGAGGACGGCCGCGTACGGCAGGATCCAGCGCATGTCGGGCCCGGTGAAGGAGCGCACGATGTGCGGCACCATCAGGCCGATGAACACGATCGGCCCGCAGGCGGCGGTCGCGGCCCCGCACAGCAGGGTCGCCGCCGCCATGGACAGGATGCGGGTGCGCGTGAGGTGGGCGCCGAGCGCGCGGGCGGTGTCCTCGCCCATGGCCATCGCGTTCAGGGGCCTGCCCAGGAAGAGGGCGAGCACGGCGCCGATCGCGAGGAAGGGCAGCACCTGCTTGATGGTGTCCATGTTGGCGGAGGCCAGCGAGCCCACCGTCCAGAAGCGCATCTTGTTGAGCGCGGCACCGTCCATGATCATGACGGCCTGCAGATAGCCGTAGAGCGCCGCACTGAGCGCGGTACCGGCCAGCGCGAGCCGCACCGGGGTCGCCCCGCGCGATCCGCCGAGGAAGTAGAGCAGCACGCCGACGAGGAGCGCGCCGGTGAAGGCGAACCACACGTAGCCGCTCAGTGAGGTGACGCCGAAGAAGCTGATCGCGCTGACCACGGCGGCCGATGCGCCGAGGTTGATGCCGAGCAGCCCGGGGTCGGCCAGCGGGTTGCGGGTGAGCGCCTGGAGCACGGCGCCGGAGAGGCCGAGCGCGACACCGGCGAGCGCCCCGAGCAGGCTGCGAGCGAGCCGCTCACCGACCACGACGTCCCCGTACGTCCCGGTGTCCTGGAACAGCCCGTGCCAGACCTGGTCCATGGACATCGATTTGGAGCCGACCGCGATGCTCGCGAGGAACACGAGCAGCAGCACGGCCACGGAGACGAGCAGCCCGACGCTGCGTATCGCACGGCGGCCGGGGGGCGCGGCGGCGGTCTCCGCGCGGGGTTCTGGGGGACTGTCGACCAACACCTGGTTAGGTTAGCCTACCCTCGCACTGGACTTCGACGAGAGAAGCACCACCCATGCACGCAGCCCGGCGCTCCCCCTCGCCTGCCCCGAACCGCCGCCGCGTACTCCTCGCGGGCGGCGCCCTCGGCCTCGGCGCCCTGCTCACCGCGTGCGGGGACGGCGACTCCTCCGCGACCGGCAGGAACGGCTCGGGAGGCGGGGGCGCCGGGTCCTGGAAGTTCAAGGACGACCGCGGCAAGACCGCCACGGCCGAGGAGCACCCTAAGAACATCGTCGCCTTCATCAGCACGGCGGCCGCCCTGCACGACTACGGCATCGAGTGCAAGGGCGTCTTCGGCCCCTCCGAGCCCGTCGGCGGCAAGCCGAACCCCCAGGCAGGCGACCTCGACCTCGCCGAGCTCACCAGCCTCGGCACCGAGTGGGGCCAGTTCAACATCGAGAAGTACGCGGCCCTCGAACCCGACCTGCTGATCAGCAACATGTTCCCGGCGCCCGCCCTCTGGTACGTGCCCGAGGAGAGCACCGAGAAGATCGCCTCGCTTGCCCCCACCGTCGGCATCAGCGTCGCCCGCGCCTCCCTGAAGGAGCCGCTGAAGCGCTACACCGAACTGGCCGCCTCCCTCGGCGCGGACCTGGAGACCGAACGGGTGCGCGCCGCCAAGGCCCGCTTCCACCGGGCCGAACGGATGCTGCGCAAGGCCGCGGCGGCCAACCGGGGCCTCAAGGTCATGGCGATGACGGGCACCACCGACCAGATGTACGTCGCCGTCCCCGACTCCTACTGCGACCTCAACTACTTCAAGGACCTCGGCATCGAGTTCGTCGAGGGCAAGAAGAGCGACGAGTGGGGCTTCTGGGAGTTCCTCGGCTGGGAGAACGCCGACAAGTACCACGCCGACCTCATCATGATCGACAACCGTTCGTCCGCGCTGCCCGCCAAGGAGCTCGCGCAGAAGGGCACCTGGAACAAACTCCCGGCCGTCAAGGCCGACCAGACCATCCCCTGGCCGATGGAGGAGCGCTACAGCTACGCCGGTTACGCACCCGTCCTGGAGCGGCTCGCCGCCGCCGTCGAGAAGTCGAAGAGGCTCAAGCGATGACAGACTCCCCGTACCAGTTCTTCGACGTCGAGGTCGTACGCACCGAGCACGTCACCCCCGCCATGATCCGCGTGACCTTCGGCGGCGCCGACCTGCCCCGCATGGCGACCGCGGGACTCGACCAGCGCGTCAAGATCTTTCTGCCGCACCCCGGCCAGGACAGCCCCGTCATGCCGGACACCTCCGGGGACACCCTCGACTGGTACGCCGCGTGGTGCGGCCTCGACCCCTCCGTACGCGGCATCATGCGCACGTACACGACCCGTGAACTGCGCCGCGACCCGGACGAGCTGATCATCGACTTCGCCGTCCACGGCCCCGCCCCGTCGCCCTCCGACGGCCCGGCGACCAGCTGGGCGCGGACCGCACGGCCGGGCTCCCGCATCGGCGTCCTCGGCCCGGTCGACGAGGAGAACTCCGCGTACGACTTCCGCCTCCCCGACGACACCGACTGGCTGCTCCTGGCCGCCGACGAGTCGGCGCTGCCCGCCGTCGCGAACATCCTCGAGACGCTCCCACCGGGCCTGCCGACCCGCGTCTGGATCGAGGTCCACGACCTCGCCGACCGCCAGGACCTGCCCACCAAGGCCGACGCGGAGATCCACTGGCTGACCCGGACGGGCACCACCGCGGACGCGATCCGCGGCACGGACCTCCCCGAAGGCAGCCCCTACGCGTGGATCGCAGGCGAGTCCGCGACCGTCAAGGCCGTCCGACGCCACCTCGTCCGCGACCGCGCATACGACCGCAAGAAGGTGTCGTTCTCGGGCTACTGGCGCAGGGGAACGACGACGGACCAGCTGATCGACTCCGGCGAAAGCGCCTGAGCGGCACCCCGGCCCAAACGCCCCCCTCTCCCCCTCCGGCCCCTCTCCCCCTCCGGCCTCACAACCCCAGCCGGGACAGCGCCTTCCCCGCGTCCGACGCGCACACCCCGTCGCCCGCCTCCGTCCAGGCCGCCGCGCACAGCGCCCGCAGCCCGTCCATGGCCTCGCCGTCACCGTCGAGCACAAGCTCCTCGCCGCGCACCGAAGCGGTCCAGCCTCCGCAGCGGAACCCGCCCTCCACCGGGGCGACCTCCGGCTGACCGGTGAGCATGCCGCGCAGATCCGCGTCCACGTACGTCGGCCGGTGCTCGGGAGGCGCGGCGAGCAGCTGCGCGCCGTCCGTCACGCCGGTCAGCACGAGCAGCGAGTCCACCTCTCCGTTGAACGCACCCTCGATGTCCGTGTCCAGCCGGTCGCCGACCACGAGCGGCCGCTCCGCGCCGGTCCGCAGGATCGTCTCCCGGTGCATCGGGGGCAGCGGCTTGCCCGCGACCTGGGGCTCGGCGCCCGTCGCGATCCGGACGACCTCGACCGCGGCGCCGTTGCCGGGCGCGATGCCCCGGGCGCTGGGGATCGTCAGGTCCGTGTTCGACGCGAACCACGGCACCCCGCGCGCGATGGCGAAACAGGCCTCCGCGAAGCGCCCCCACGCCATGTCCGGGCCCCCGTACCCCTGCACCACAGCAGCCGGATCGTCGTCGGCCGACTCCACCGGCTCAAGACCCCGCTCCCTCAGCGCGACCCGCAGCCCCTCACCGCCGATCACCAGCACCCGCGCGCCCTGCGGCACGTGCTCGCTCACCAGCCGGGCCGCGGCCTGCGCCGACGTGATCACGTCCGGCCCTTCGGTCGCGATCCCCAGCTCCGTCAGATGCTCCGCCACCGCGTCCGGCGTCCGCAGCGCGTTGTTCGTGACGTACGCCAAGTGCATACCGCCGTCCCGCGCGGTGCCCAGCGAGTCGATTGCGTGCGCAATGGCGTGCCCGCCCGCAAAGACCACCCCGTCGAGGTCGAGAAGAGCTGTGTCGTAGACCTCACTCAGCGCCCGTTCGCTGCCGTCCGGGCAGGTCCTGACACGGGCATCTGTACTCCGGCTCGCGGCCTGGCTCATTACGCATCGCTCCTCGCTCGATCCCACTCCCCCGATCATCGCTTATGCCACTGACACACATACGATGCCCTAATGAACACAGCGGGTGACAACGACGTCAGCGGCCTCGACCTGATCCCGTTCCGGGGTGTGCGCTATGTCCCCGAACGGGTCGGAAGTCTCGCCGCGGTGACCTCACCGCCGTACGACGTGGTCGTACGGCCGGACGGCCTGCTCCACCTGGAATCCGCCGACCCGCACAACATCGTCCGGCTGATCCTCCCCCAGGCCACCACCCCGGCGGCCCGCAACCAACAGGCCGCCGACACGCTCCACACCTGGCTCGGCGAGGGCGTCCTCGCCCCCGACGCCGAGCCCAGCCTGTACGTCTACGAACAGCAGGACAGCGACATGCTGCAGCGCGGCGTCATCGGCGCGCTCCGCCTCTCGGAGGCCGCGGACGGAATCGTCCTCCCCCATGAAGGCGTCATGCCCCATGTCGTCGAGGACCGCGCCGCCCTCATGCAGGCCACCTCCGCCAACCTGGAGCCGCTGCTCCTGACCTACCGCAGCGACTCCGACGGCGAGCACGAGCCCAGCGGCGCGACGGCCGTGGTCGAACGCATCGCCCGGCGCGAGCCCCTCCTCTCGACGACCACGGAGGACGGCTTCCACCACCGCCTGTGGTCCGTGACGGACCCCGCGGAGATCGCCGAGATCCAGTCGGACCTCGCCCGCCACCAGGCCCTGATCGCGGACGGCCACCACCGCTGGGCGACCAACCTGCGCCTGCGCGCCGAGCACCCCTCACCGAGCGCCTGGGACTACGGCCTGGTGCTCCTCGTGGACACCCTCCGCTACCCGCTGCGCGTCCGCGCCATCCACCGCTACCTGCACCGGCTGCCGGTGGCGGACGCCCTCGCCGCCCTCGGGAACTCCTTCCGCATACGGACCGTCGACGGCTCCCTCGACCACGCCCTCGAGGCCCTGGCCGAGGCAGCGGCGAGCACGAACGCCTTCGTCCTCGCGGGCGACGGCGCCTTCCACCTCGTCGACCGCCCGTCCCAGGCCCTCCTCGCCCGCACGGTCCCGAACGACCACCCCGAGGCCTGGCGCACCCTGGACGCGACGGTCCTGCACTCCACCCTGCTCGACCACGTGTGGCAGATCCCGGACACCCCGGACCACATCGCGTACATCCACGACACGGCGGCGACGGTCGAGAAGGCGGAGCGCGACGGCGGCACGGCGGTCCTGATGCATCCGGTACGGGAAGAGGTCGTCCGCGACCTCGCGGTGCAGGGCGTCACGATGCCCCGGAAGTCCACGTCGTTCGGCCCGAAGCCTGCGACGGGCCTGGTCCTGCGGGACCTGACCTTCTGAGGCCTGACCTTCTGAGGCCTACGCAAAAAGGGCGGGTCCCCCGAGGGGGCCCGCCCTTTTTCTTTTCGCGTGTCAGTCCTTGTCGAGGCTGTCGGCGTCGTCGTCCTCGACGTCGTCGTCCTCGGCGGCGGGGGCGATCGGCTCCGCGGAGCCTTCGCCCTCTCCCTCGTCGTCCATGGCGTCGACGAACTCGACGCCTTCCAGCTCGGCAAGCCGGTCCGACGCGTCGGTGGTGCCGTCCTTGTCGGACTCGACGGCCTTGGCGAACCACTCGCGTGCCTCGTCCTCGCGTCCCGCGACGAGCAGCGCGTCGGCGTACGCGTACCGCAGTCGGGCCGTCCAGGGCTGCACGGAGTTCGACGCCAGCTCGGGGCTCTGCAGGGTGACGATGGCGGCGTCGATCTGGTCCAGATCGCGGCGGGCCCCGGCGGCGACGAGCCGCATCTCGACCTGCCCCGCCTTGTCGAGCTTGTGCACCTCGGGCGCACCGGCCATCTCCAGCGCCTTCTCGGGCCTGCCGAGCCCGCGCTCGCAGTCCGCCATGACGGGCCACAGCTCGACGGTGCCGGTCATCCGCCGCGCGGCCCGGAACTCGGCGAGCGCCTCGCTGTACTTCTGGTTCGCGTACGCGGCGAAGCCCGCGGCCTCGCGCACGGCGGCGACCCTGGAGGCCAGCCGCAGGGCGATCCGCGAGTAGGCGTAGGCCTGCTCGGGGTCCTCGTCGATGAGCTTCGCGACCATCACCAGGTTCCTGGCGACGTCCTCAGCGAGCCCCTTGGGAAGGCTCTGCAGCTCCTGCTGTACGTCCTTGTCGATCTCGTAGCCCGTGACGTCCTCGGGGATCGGCAGCCGCCGGATGGGCTCGCGGTCACGGTCCCGGTCGTCACGCCCGCCGCGGTACCCACCGCGGTCCCCGTCACGCCGGTCGTCACGCCGGTCGTCGCGCCCACGGAACCCGCCGCCGCCACCGGGCCGCCCGCCACGGTCGTCACGCCCTCGGTCATCGCGCCCGCGGTAGCCGCCACCGCCGCCACGGTTGTCATCACGCCGGAACCCACCACGGTCGCCGCGGTCGTCACGCCGGTCATCCCGACGGTCGAACGAGCGGTCGTCGCGGCGGAAGCCGCCGCGGTCGTCGCGTCGGTCGTCGCGCCGGTCATCACGGCGGTCGTCGCGACGGAACGGAGGCCGGTCGCCACCGCCACGGTTGTCGTCACGGCGGAAGCCGGGCCGGTCACCGCCACCACGGTTGTCGTCACGCCGGAACCCGCCGCCGCCACGGTTGTCGTCGCGGCGGAAGCCACCGCCACCGCGGTTGTCATCACGACGAGGCCCGCTCGGCCGGTCGTCGCGCCCACGGTAGCCACCGCCACCGCCGCCGCCACGGTTGTCATCACGCCGGAAGCCACCACGGTCGCCCCGGTCACCGTCACGACGGTCATCGCGGCGATCGTCACGACGGAACGGAAGCCGGTCACCGGCACCGCCACGGTTGTCGTCGCGGCGGAAGCCGCCGCGGTCGTCGCGCCGGTCATCACGGCGGTCGTCACGGCGGTCGTCGCGACGGAACGGAGGCCGGTCGCCACCGCCACGGTTGTCATCACGACGGAAACCGGGCCGGTCACCGCCACCACGGTTGTCATCGCGGCGGAAGCCACCGCCACCGCGGTTGTCATCACGACGAGGCCCGCTCGGCCGGTCGTCGCGCCCACGGTAGCCACCGCCACCGCCGCCGCCACGGTTGTCATCACGCCGGAAGCCACCACGGTCGCCCCGGTCACCGTCACGACGGTCATCCCGGCGATCGTCACGACGGAACGCAGGCCGGTCGCCACCACCGCGGTTGTCATCGCGCCGGAAGCCACCGCCACCGCGATTGTCATCACGACGAGGGCCACTCGGCCGATCGTCACGACGGAACGGGGGCCGACCGCCGCGGTCCCGGTCGCCGCCGCGGTTGTCGTCACGGCGGTCATCGCGACCCCGGTAGCCACCGCCACGGTTGTCGTCGCGTCGGTTGTCATCACGACGGTCGTCACGGCGGAACCCACCGCGGTCACCGCGGTCGCCGCCGCGGTCGTTGTCCCGTCGGGGAGCCGCTCCGCGGTATCCGCCCCGGTCACCACTGTCCCGGCGGCGCTCGTCGCGCTCCGGTCGCTCGTCGGGAGAGTTGGGGGACATCGGTGACTCCTAGTCTTCGGTACCGCAGTCATTCTCGCGCAGCCGGGGTGCCGGCGCGCTTCGACAAAAACAAAAGGACCCCTGGTCCCAGCGTGGACGCTGGGACCAGGGGTCCTCCAAAGATTGTTCGGCGGCGACCTACTCTCCCACAGGGTCCCCCCTGCAGTACCATCGGCGCTGTGAGGCTTAGCTTCCGGGTTCGGAATGTAACCGGGCGTTTCCCTCGCGCTATGACCACCGAAACCCTATGAAATATCCCGCGGATACGCAGGATCTCAAACAGGGCAGCGAACAAGCACACTTTTCAATTAATTAGTGACGCTGTTCAGCCGACACAACTGTTCGTTGTTTCAGAACCAACACAGTGGACGCGAGCAACTGAGGACAAGCCCTCGGCCTATTAGTACCAGTCACCTCCACCCGTTACCGGGCTTCCAGATCT
>NZ_JBEXJR010000005.1:135669-725192 GCF_040609235.1 Streptomyces sp. NPDC004732 | reverse complement strand
CTCACCGAAGTGAGTCGGGGTATCAACATATCTGGCGTTGACTTTTGGCACGCTGTTGAGTTCTCAAGGAACGGACGCTTCCTTTGTACTCACCCACAGAATATTTTCTGGGGCTTTCCTCCGGGCGCTTCCCTTCGGTGTTTCTTTTGTTCTTTGTTCTTGCGTTTCCGACTCTATCAGACTCTTTCGTGTCCGACTTCCTCGGTGCCTTTCCGGTTCTCGCTCCGGCCTTTCGGCTTTCGCGTTTCCCTTTCCGGCGGTTCCGACTTTATCAGAAGTTCTGAGTCGGAATTCCCGCCCCGCTCGGGTCGTCCCTGGGCACCTGAGTGCGCCGGGCTTCCCTCGCTGGCGGAGCCGTAAACCTAACGGAGCGGGGCGCCCCGATGCAAATCGAGGCGCCCCGCTCCGGAGCTCACGCAGTCGAGAGGGTCAGACCTCGACGACCACGGGCAGGATCATCGGCCGTCGGCGGTAGTTGTCCGAGACCCATTTGCCCAGCGTGCGGCGGATGAGCTGCTGCAGCTGGTGGGGTTCGACGACGCCGTCCTGGGCCGACTTGTCCAGGACTTCCTGGATCCGGGGCATGACGGCATTGAACGCCGAGTCGTCGATGCCGGAGCCGCGGGCCTGGATGGTCGGGCCGCTGGTGATCTTGCCGGTGCTGGAGTCCACCACCACGAAGACCGAGATGATGCCCTCGTCGCCGAGGATCTTGCGGTCCTTCAGTGCGGGCTCGCCGACATCGCCCACGGAGAGGCCGTCCACATAGACGTATCCCGCCTGGACCTTGCCGACGATCTTCGCCTTGCCCTCGACGAGGTCGACGACGACGCCGTCCTCGGCGATCACGATGCGGTCGTGCGGGACGCCGGTGAGGGCGCCCAGCTCCGCGTTGGCGCGCAGGTGGCGCCATTCGCCGTGGACCGGCATCAGGTTCTTGGGCTTGCAGATGTTGTAGAAGTACAGGAGCTCGCCCGCGGACGCGTGGCCCGAGACGTGCACCTTGGCGTTGCCCTTGTGGACGACGTTCGCACCCCAGCGGGTCAGGCCGTTGATCACGCGGTAGACCGCGTTCTCGTTGCCGGGGATGAGGGACGACGCCAGGATCACCGTGTCGCCCTGGACGATCCGGATCTGGTGATCGCGATTGGCCATGCGGGACAGCGCGGCCATGGGCTCGCCCTGGGAGCCCGTGCAGACCAGGACGACCTCGCTGTCGGGCAGGTCGTCGAGCGTCTTGACGTCGACGACCAGGCCCGGCGGGACGCGGAGATAGCCCAGGTCACGGGCGATGCCCATGTTCCGGACCATCGAGCGGCCGACGAAGGCGACCCGGCGGCCGTACTCGTGGGCGGCGTCCAGGATCTGCTGGATGCGGTGCACATGGCTGGCGAAGCTCGCCACGATGATGCGCTTCTGGGCACCGGCGAAGACACCGCGGATCACGTTCGAGATGTCGCGCTCGGGCGGGACGAAGCCCGGCACCTCGGCGTTCGTCGAGTCGGAGAGAAGGAGGTCGATGCCCTCCTCGCTCAGCCGCGCGAACGCGTGCAGGTCCGTCAGGCGACCGTCCATCGGGAGCTGGTCCATCTTGAAGTCGCCGGTGGCGACGACCATGCCCGCGGGGGTGCGGACGGCGACGGCCAGGGCGTCCGGGATGGAGTGGTTGACCGCGACGAACTCGCAGTCGAACGGGCCGAGGTGCTCGCGGTCGCCCTCGACGACCTCGAGCGTGTACGGACGGATCCGGTGCTCCTGGAGCTTCGCCTCGATCAGCGCGAGGGTCAGCTTGGAGCCGATCAGCGGGATGTCCGGCTTCTCGCGCAGAAGGTACGGGACACCACCGATGTGGTCCTCGTGCCCGTGCGTGAGCACGATGCCCTCGATGTCGTCGAGGCGGTCCCTGATGGACGTGAAGTCCGGCAGGATCAGGTCGATTCCGGGCTGCTCCTCCTCGGGGAAGAGCACTCCGCAGTCGACGATCAGCAGGCGACCGTTGTACTCGAAGACGGTCATGTTGCGGCCGATCTCACCGAGGCCGCCGAGCGGGGTGACCCGCAGGCCGCCCTTCGGGAGCTTCGGCGGGGCGCCGAGTTCAGGATGCGGATGACTCAAAAGACTCTCCTCACCACGCGCGCCACGTACCTCCAGGGCACGTGGCGCGTATGACGTTCGTGCAGTAGCAGTTGTTGTGTGGGGTGCGGGCTGCGGTCGGCTTGCGACGCGCCCGCGGTTTTTCGCTTATTCAGTTGTGAAGTCTGTGGTTACAGCTGTACCCCGCCGGCCGCGAGATCGATCTTGAGCTGGGCCGTCTCGTCGGGTGACAGTTCCACCATCGGGAGGCGCAGCGGGCCCGCGGGGCGTCCCTGGAGGGCCAGTGCCGCCTTGGTCGTGATCACGCCCTGGGTGCGGAACATGCCGGTGAAGACCGGGAGCAGCTTCTGGTGGATCTCCGTGGCCTTCTGCACGTCACCCGAGAGGTGTGCCTCGAGCATGGCGCGCAGCTCCGGGGTGACGACGTGGCCGACGACGGAGACGAATCCGCAGGCGCCGACGGACAGGAGGGGGAGGTTCAGCATGTCGTCGCCGGAGTACCAGGCGAGGTCCGAGCGGGCGATGGCCCAGCTGGCGCGGCCGAGGTCGCCCTTGGCGTCCTTGTTGGCGACGATCCGGGGGTGCTCGGCGAGCCTGACGATCGTTTCCGTGTTGATCGGCACGCCGCTGCGGCCCGGGATGTCGTACAGCATGACCGGCAGCTCGGTGCTGTCGGCGATGGCGGTGAAGTGCCGGAAGAGGCCCTCTTGCGGGGGCTTGTTGTAGTACGGCGTGACGGTCAGGAGGCCGTGGGCGCCTGCCTGCTCGGCGGCGCGGGCGAGCTCGATGCTGTGGCGGGTGTCGTTCGTGCCGACGCCCGCGACGATGTGGGCGCGGTCTCCGACTGCGTCCAGTACGGCTCGTACGAGCTCGTTTTTCTCCGCGTCACCGACGGTCGGGGACTCACCGGTGGTGCCGTTGATGACCAGGCCGTCATTGCCTGCGTCCACCAGGTGGGCGGCGAGCTGCTGCGCGCCGTCGAGGTCAAGTGCGCCATCCGCCTTGAAGGGCGTGACCATGGCGGTGAGGACCCTCCCGAAGGGGGTCTGCGGAGTGGAGGTCGGAGCCATGGGTAACACGCTACTCGCTGCTCAGCGCGGGGTCGCCCCTCGGGGGATGTGTGCGGACCTGACAAGTGTGGAGCCCGGCACTGCCTGCTCGGGGGTTCAAGCAGTGCCGGGTCCGTTTGATCAGGCTAGATGAACTTCACGAAGTGTCGCAATCCGGACACTTCACTCGGTGCATCCGCACATCAGTGCCTTACGGCGCCACACGTCCGTTCTTGTTGAAGGCCGCATGGGTGAGAGGCATCAGCTCGGCCCACTGCTGCTCCATCTTCTCGCCGACCATCTCGATCTCCCGCTGCGGGAAGGACGGGACCTTGGCGAGCTCGTGCTGCGTGCGCAGACCGAGGAAGTGCATCAGCGAACGCGCGTTGCACGTCGCGTACATCGAGGAGAAGAGGCCGACGGGGAGCACCGCGCGGGCGACCTCGCGGGCAACGCCTGCGGCGAGCATCTCCTGATACGCCTCGTACGCCTGGCGGTAGGAGTCCTCCATGACGCGGCCCGTGAGCTCCTGCTGGGCCTGGCTGCCCTCGACGAAGACGTACTTCCCGGGGCGGCCTTCCTGGACGAGCTTGCGGGAGGCGTCGGGGACGTAGAAGACCGGCTGGAGCTCCCTGTACCGACCCGATTCCTCGTTGTACGACCAGCCGACGCGGTGCCGCATGAACTCGCGGAAGACGAAGATGGGGGCGCTGATGAAGAAGGTCATCGAGTTGTGCTCGAAGGGGCTGCCGTGGCGGTCCCGCATCAGGTAGTTGATCAGGCCCTTGGAGCGCTCCGGGTCCTTCTGGAGCTCTTCGAGGGACTGCTCGCCCGCCGTGGAGACTCGGGCGGCCCACAGGACGTCGGAGTCGGTGGCGGCGTGCTTCACCAGCTCGACGGTGACCTCGCTGCGGAAGCTGGGCTTGAGGTCTTCGGTGGGGGTCTCGCTCACAAGCGGGGGTCCTTCCATGTGCATCACTCGGGGCGGCGCCCACTCTATGGCCAGGCACTGACAATCGGCCGTTCGGTGACCCGCCACGACATTCTTCGACTAATTTGCCGAAACAGGGCACCTTTTGGGCGATTCGCGCGTCTATCCAAGTAACAGAGTTCACAGAGCTCGGTTCGAGACCCGTGAGGAGAAGCGCGCCCCATGTTCCGTCGGCGAGAGCCCGTCCCGTTCGCCTTCATCGCCGAAGCCGACAAGTTCCGCAGTAACGTCACTCCCCCGCCGCGCGAGCGTGCGTCGGCCAGTCAGATCATGGGCCGCACGCTCATCGGTCTGACCGTCGTGGCCGGTCTGGTGGGATCCCTGCTCTTCGGGATGCCCGCGATGTCGGCCGATCAGTCACCCGCGCACAACCAGCAGTCGGAAGCGTCCGAAGGCCGCTGACCGGCGCCGACCCCCATCGTCCGGCACTGACTCGTCCGGACCCCCAAGGGTGGTAGCAGGGAGCACGGCTCGATAGCCTCACCGGGCACAGCCCATGTGTGGATTGAGTGAGGATCAGCCCGTGCCCCTGCCCTTCCTGACCGCGGACCGCGCCTTCGACGACGCGGCGGACGACGCCGCGCTGCCTTTCGACGACCGCGATCACTGGCGTCGGCCCTACCGGCCGGGGCCCTGGCGCGTGGGTGCGGGCGCACTCCTGCTGCTGCTCGCCTCGTTCGTCCTCTTCGCGGCCGTGATCATCGCGTTCGCGGACTCTCTCGCGGGCGCCGCCATCTGCGCGGGGCTCGCCGGCCTCATCATCGTGAGCGCCCTCCGGCTGCTGCGCATGGGCACCTGGGTGAGCGCCCACGGGCTGCGCAGGGTCGGTTTCCTGACGACGCAGACGGTCGCGTGGGCACAGATCTCCGCCGTACGGACCGCGCAGCAGCCGGTGCGCTGGCTGGGGCTCCCCCGCACGGTGCAGGGGCAGGCGCTCGTTCTCGTACGCCGTGATCAGCAGTCGGCCGGGGCGCAGCAGCCGCTCCTGACCGACCGGAACGCTGACTTCCTGGCGCGGCACGAGGCGTTCAACCGCGCGGCCGACTCCATCGAGGTGTGGGCCGACGAGTACCGGCCCACCGCCTGATCTGCCCGCTCCCCCGCTAGACGTTCACCGGTCGGCCCGCGTGCAGGGCGATGGCCCGCTGCATGGCCTTCCGCGCGCGGGGCGTGTCCCTGGCGTCGTGATAGGCGACGGCCAGCCGGAACCAGCAGCGCCAGTCGTCCGGCGCGTCCTCGGTCTCGGCCTTGCGGCGGGCGAAGACCTCGTCCGCCGAGTCGCGGTCGATGCGGCCCGCCGGAGTCCGCTTCAACTCGTCCACCGGAAGGCCGCCTTCGGCCTCCAGCTCGGCCGCGAGGCGGTTGGCGCGCTGGACGAACTGGGTGTTCTTCCAGAGGAACCAGATGCCGATGAACGGCAGGATGAGCACCGCGACGCCGAAGGTGACGGTGAGTACGGTGCCGTGCTTTATCAGGAGCACGCCGCGGCTGCCGACCAGGACGAAGTAGACGACCAGGACGGCAGCCGTGACGGCGTAAGTGATCTTTGCGCGCATGTCTCTCAGCTCTCGGGTCAGCCGAGATCCAGGAAGTGTTCCAGGCCGAACGTGAGGCCCGGAGTGCTCACCACGCGGCGAGCGCCGAGCAGGATGCCCGGCATGAAGCTGCTGTGGTGCAGCGAGTCGTGGCGCACGGTCAGGGTCTCGCCCTCGCCGCCGAGCAGGACCTCCTGGTGGGCCAGCAGGCCGCGCAGGCGCACGGAGTGCACCGGCACCCCGTCGACGTCCGCGCCGCGGGCGCCGTCCAGGGCCGTCGACGTGGCGTCGGGCTGCGGGGCGCTGCCCGCTGCCCTGCGGGCCTCGGCGATGAGCTGGGCGGTGCGCGTGGCGGTGCCGCTGGGGGCGTCCGCCTTGTTCGGGTGGTGCAGCTCGACGACCTCGACGGACTCGAAGTACGGCGCCGCGATCTGCGCGAACTTCATCGTCAGGACGGCCCCGATGGAGAAGTTCGGGGCGATGAGCACGCCCGTCTCCGGAGACGCGGCCAGCGACGTGCGCAGCTGCGCGAGACGCTCGTCCGTCCAGCCCGTCGTGCCGACGACCGCGTGGATGCCGTGCCGTACGCAGAAGCCGAGGTTGTCCATCACCGAGTCGGGGTTGGTCAGCTCGACCGCGACCTGGGCGCCGGTCTCCGCCAGCGACTCCAGCTTGTCGCCGCGGCCGAGGGCGGCGACCAGTTCCATGTCCTCGGCGGCCTCGACGGCCTTCACGGCCTCGGAGCCGATGCGGCCCCTGGCGCCGATGACCGCCACGCGCAGCTTGCTCATGTCCTTCATTCCTTAAGGGAGTTGGGCCCTCGGGCGGTCTAGGCGACCGCTTCGTGGAGGCGGGCCGCCTGCTTGTCCTTGAGCGGGCCGATGGCCGACAGGGACGGGCGGTGGCCGAGCACGTCGCGGGCCACTTCGCGCACCTCGTCGGGGGTGACCGCGGAGATCCTGGCCAGCATGTCGTCGACCGACATGTGCTCGCCCCAGCAGAGCTCGCTCTTGCCGATGCGGTTCATCAGGGCGCCGGTGTCCTCCAGGCCGAGGACGGTGGAGCCCGCGAGCTGGCCGATGGCGCGGCCGATCTCGTCGTCCGTCAGACCGTGCTCCGCGACCTGGTCGAGCTCGTCGCGGCAGATCTTCAGGACGTCGTGCACCTGGCTGGGGCGGCAGCCCGCGTACACACCGAAGAGGCCGGTGTCCGCGAAGCCCGACGTGTACGAGTACACGCTGTAGGCCAGGCCGCGCTTCTCCCGTACCTCCTGGAAGAGGCGGGACGACATGCCACCGCCCAGTGCCGTGTTCAGCACGCCCAGGGCCCAGCGGCGGTCGTCGGAGCGGGCCAGGCCCGGCATGCCGAGGATGACGTGGGCCTGCTCGGTCTTGCGGTTGATGACCTCGACGCGGCCCGAGGTCCGCAGGGTGCGGGAGCCCTGGCGCGGGATCATCGGGGTCGCGTCCGTGTGCCGGAGCGCGCCCGCCTTCTCGAAGGCGGCGCGGACCTGGCGTACGACCTTGTTGTGGTCCACGTTGCCCGCGGCGGCGACCACGAGGTGGGTCGGGTCGTAGTGCTTCTTGTAGAAGCGGCGGATGCGGTCCGCGTTGAGGGCGTTGATCGTGTCCTCGGTGCCGAGGACCGGGCGGCCGAGGGGGGTGTCGCCGAGCATCGTGTGCGCGAACAGGTCGTGCACGCAGTCGCCCGGGTCGTCCTCGGTCATCGCGATCTCTTCGAGGATGACGCCACGCTCGGCGTCGACGTCCTCCTGGAGGATGAGGGAACCCGTCAGCATGTCGCAGACGACGTCGATCGCGAGGGGCAGGTCGGTGTCGAGCACGCGCGCGTAATAGCACGTGTACTCCTTCGCCGTGAAGGCGTTCATCTCGCCGCCGACCGCGTCGAGCGCGGCGGAGATGTCCAGGGCACTGCGCTTCTTGGTGCCCTTGAAGAGGAGGTGCTCCAGGTAGTGCGTGGCGCCGTTCAGGGAGGGCGTCTCGTCGCGGGAGCCGACGTTGGCCCAGATGCCGAAGGTGGCCGAGCGTACGGAGGGCAGGGTCTCCGTGACGACGCGCAGGCCGCCGGGGAGGGTCGTCCTGCGGACGGTTCCGATGCCGTTCTCGCCCTTGATCAGGGTTTGGGTACGGGCGACGGCCCGCGCCTCCGAAGAGGTGCGGGCCGTCGTCGTGGTGCTACGCGACGTCACTTGTCGGTGTCGTCCTTCTTGTCGTCGTCCTCTTCACCCTCGACAACCGGGATGAGGGAGAGCTTGCCGCGGGAGTCGATCTCGGCGATCTCGACCTGGACC
Source organism: Streptomyces sp. NPDC004732 (assembly GCF_040609235.1). Taxonomy (NCBI): domain Bacteria; kingdom Bacillati; phylum Actinomycetota; class Actinomycetes; order Kitasatosporales; family Streptomycetaceae; genus Streptomyces; species Streptomyces sp. NPDC004732. The sequence goes on along the minus strand of NZ_JBEXJR010000005.1, from coordinate 717,212 downwards.
TTCTGGCCCACACCGAGGACGTCCTCGACGTTCTCCACGCGCTTGCCGCCGGCGAGCTTGCGGATCTGCGAGATGTGCAGCAGACCGTCCTTGCCCGGGAGCAGGGACACGAACGCACCGAAGGTCGTCGTCTTCACGACGGTGCCCAGGTAGCGCTCGCCGACCTCCGGCATGGTCGGGTTGGCGATGCCGTTGATCGTGGCGCGGGCGGCCTCGGCGGCCGGACCGTCGGCGGCACCGATGTAGATGGTGCCGTCGTCCTCGATCGTGATGTCGGCGCCGGTGTCCTCCTGGATCTGGTTGATCATCTTGCCCTTGGGGCCGATGACCTCACCGATCTTGTCCACCGGGATCTTGACGGTGATGATGCGCGGCGCGTTCGGGGACATCTCGTCCGGAACGTCGATCGCCTCGTTCATCACGTCGAGGATGTGCAGACGCGCGTCGCGGGCCTGCTTCAGCGCAGCGGCCAGGACCGAGGCGGGGATGCCGTCGAGCTTGGTGTCGAGCTGGAGCGCGGTCACGAACTGCTTCGTACCGGCGACCTTGAAGTCCATGTCACCGAACGCGTCCTCCGCACCGAGGATGTCGGTGAGGGCGACGTAGTGCGTCTGGCCGTCGATCTCCTGGGAGATCAGACCCATGGCGATACCGGCGACGGCGGCCTTCAGCGGCACACCGGCGTTCAGCAGCGACATCGTGGAGGCGCAGACAGAGCCCATGGACGTCGAGCCGTTGGAACCGAGGGCCTCGGAGACCTGACGGATCGCGTACGGGAAGTCCTCGCGCGAGGGGAGCACGGGCACGATCGCACGCTCGGCGAGCGCGCCGTGACCGATCTCGCGGCGCTTCGGCGAACCGACGCGGCCGGTCTCGCCGACCGAGTACGGCGGGAAGTTGTAGTTGTGCATGTAGCGCTTGCGCGTCACCGGGGAGAGGGTGTCGAGCTGCTGCTCCATGCGGAGCATGTTGAGGGTGGTGACGCCCAGGATCTGGGTCTCGCCACGCTCGAACAGCGCCGAGCCGTGCACGCGCGGGATGGCCTCGACCTCGGCGGCCAGCGTACGGATGTCCGTGACGCCACGGCCGTCGATGCGGACCTTGTCCTTGATGACGCGCTCGCGGACCAGCTTCTTGGTCAGCGCGCGGTAGGCACCGGAGATCTCCTTCTCGCGGCCCTCGAACTGCGGGAGCAGCTTCTCGCCGGCGATCTCCTTGACGCGGTCCAGCTCGGCGTCGCGCTCCTGCTTGCCGGCGATGGTGAGCGCCTGGGCGAGCTCGGTCTTGACCGCGGCGGTCAGGGCCTCGAGGACGTCGTCCTCGTAGTCCAGGAAGACCGGGAAGTCGCCGGTCGGCTTCGCGGCCTTCGCGGCGAGGTCCGACTGGGCCTTGCAGAGGGCCTTGATGAAGGGCTTCGCGGCTTCCAGACCGGCGGCGACGACCTCTTCGGTCGGGGCCTCGGCGCCGTCCTTCACCAGCTGGATGGTCTTCTCGGTGGCCTCGGCCTCGACCATCATGATCGCGACGTCGCCGTCCTCGAGGACGCGACCGGCGACGACCATGTCGAAGACGGCGTCCTCGAGCTCGGTGTGCGTCGGGAAGGCGACCCACTGGCCCTTGATGAGCGCCACGCGCGTGCCGCCGATCGGGCCCGAGAAGGGCAGGCCGGCCAGCTGCGTGGAGCAGGAGGCGGCGTTGATCGCGACCACGTCGTACAGGTGGTCGGGGTTGAGCGCCATGATCGTCTCGACGATCTGGATCTCGTTGCGCAGGCCCTTCCGGAAGGAAGGACGCAGCGGGCGGTCGATCAGGCGGCAGGTCAGGATCGCGTCCTCGGAGGGGCGACCCTCACGACGGAAGAACGAACCGGGGATCTTGCCGGCGGCGTACTGCCGCTCCTCGACGTCCACCGTGAGGGGGAAGAAGTCGAGCTGGTCCTTGGGCCGCTTGGAAGCGGTGGTGGCCGACAGCACCATGGTGTCGTCGTCCAGGTACGCCACGGCGGAGCCGGCGGCCTGCTTGGCCAGGCGACCCGTCTCGAAGCGGATGGTGCGGGTGCCGAACGTGCCGTTGTCGATAACAGCCTCGGCGTAGTGGGTCTCGTTCTCCACTGTTCTCCTACGTGTCTACGTTTCGTCGTCTCGCCCTAGGTCCCGTGTGGACCGGGGCGGTGTCCCGTGCATCTGCGTCCATGCGTCGTGCGTGGACCGGGACGGTGCGGAGAAGCGCGCCGTGTGTGCGGGCCGGTCTTCGATCGAAGCACCCGGGGATGTCTCCCGGGGGCCACTACCGAGGACCGGCGGCGGCTGGTGCGCCTCTCCCTCGTGGGGGTTTTCGTTCTCGCGCCCCGGAGGCTTTCCCGCCCTCGGGGACGCGCGTGTGTCACCAGACTACAAAGTGTCGGCGGCACCGCGCATGTACAGCAAAGGGAGCGGCCCCCTTCGAGTGCCTCGAGTGGGAACCGCTCCCTTCACCATGTCTTACTCGGTCTTACTCGGTCTTACTTGGCGCCGGCCGCACCGCGGCGGATGCCCAGGCGCTCGACCAGCGTACGGAAACGCTGGATGTCCTTCTTGGCCAGGTACTGCAGCAGGCGGCGACGCTGGCCGACCAGGATCAGCAGACCACGACGGGAGTGGTGGTCGTGCTTGTGGGTCTTGAGGTGCTCGGTCAGGTCCGAGATACGGCGAGAGAGCATCGCGACCTGAACCTCGGGGGAGCCGGTGTCGCCCTCCTTCTGGCCGAACTCGGTCATGATCTGCTTCTTCGTAGCGGCGTCGAGCGACACGCGTACTCCTCGTGATGTCTTCGAGTGCCTCCGAGTGCCCCTGGTCTCAATCTCAGGGAAGCTTCCGTGACTCGGGAGGCGGGGATGAGCCGTCCGGCGCGGGTCCGGGTCCTGGTGGGCCCGGGGTCCGGATCCCTGGGGATTCGGAGGTGCGCATACAGACGGTCGTTTCACAGGGTACCAGTCCGCTTGTGGGGGGTTTGGCCCGGCCGCGGCGGCCCCGCTCAGCTGGTCAGGGAGCGGGCCGCGTCATAGACGTCCAGTACGGCGAGGCTCAGCGGGACCAGGGACAGCAGTATCGCCGATTCCGTGAGGTCGAGGAGGCGGCCCCAGAAGGGGGAGAGCCCCTTCGCCGGAATGATCAACGAGATGGCCGTCAGCAGGGCGCAGCCCAGTGCGATGGCGGCGGTGAGCCAGACCGCGCGCAGGTCCAGGGGGCCGCGGTCGTCGTGGAGGAGCAGCTCGCGCACGGCGTCGCCGGGCGGGTTCAGCGCCAGGCCGATGAGCAGCAGGGCGATGGCGGCGATGCCTGCGACGAGCGCACACACGACCTGCGAGGTGTAGCGGAAGAGCCGGGCGCGGAGCAGGATCGCCAGGCCCGCGGCGAGTGCCAGGAGCTGCCCCCAGACGTTCCCCGAGAAGCCGAGGACGACGGCCGAGCCCACGACGACGGAGGCCGACCCTGCGACCAGGCCGAGCAGCAGCTCGTGGCCGCGCCGAGCCTGGGCCGCGATCCGGGCCGCGTCGAGGGGGCCGGGGTCGACGGTCGCGTTCAGGTCGGCGTCGAAGTCCTCCTGTACGGAGCTCCGCGGCGAGGCGTAGCCGATGGGCAGCCTGGCGAACCGGGAGGACAGCCCCGGGAGGAACGCGACGAGGGCGATGGTCACCGGGGCGGTGACCGCGGCGGCCTCCGTCGCCGTGGCTTCGGTGAGGATCGCGGCGAAGGTCGCCAGCGTGCCCGCAGCGGCCAGGAACGTGGCGGCCACGAAGGGTGCGTCACTGCCGGGAGAGACCACGACGAGCAGCACCGATGCCACGAGCACGGCGACGCAGCCGAGCAGGAACTGCAGTCGGCCCGGTCCTTGCCCCGCGTCCGGGGCGATGATTCCCGATCCGGCGACGAGGAGGAGCGGCAGGGCGGCGAGACCGAGGACCGCGCCGACGGCACGGTCCTCGTAGACGCGCACGCGGACGCCTGCGAAGGCTATGAGGAGCAGGCCCATGCCGCCCGCGAGGATGCCCGGCAGGCTGCTCATGTCGTGGCGCACGGGATCGGCGAACCAGAGCACGAAGGCCATCAGGAGGAGGACCAGGAAGCTTCCGGTCAGACCGGCGCCGCGCAGCAGCGCGTCCCTCCACAGCCTGCGGTCCCGGACCACGGCGGACGCGACCGCGTCCGCGACGTCGTCGTACACGGCGGGCGGCAGCGACATGGCGAAGGGCCGCAGACTGAGCACCTCGCCGTCGAGGACGCGCTGGGCGGAGAGAGTGCGGGCGCCCTCCAGGACGGTGCCGTTCTGGCGTACGAGGTTGTAGCCGGTCGGCGTGCCGACCGGCTGGGTCTGGCGAGTCAGCCGGAGAACTTCCGGATAGATGTCGGCCACCGCGATGTCCTCGGGCAGAGCCACATCGATACGGCTGTCGGGCGCGACGACAGTGACCCTGCAGAAACCGGTCGCTGCGGGCGAACTCACCTTGAATAACCCCCTGATTCGCGGTTGCGCACCGTGCGTGCGTCACCCTACCGCTACGCCCTGTCAGTGCCTGCACATAGGATCACCATGGTGCGGAGGGAGACCGCATCGACGAAGCAGCGGTACGGAACTTTCCGTCCGCATAGGGGGGATTGATGCTCCGGTGAGTCAGATCGTCATCAAGCGCCCGCCGCGCTCCCTGCCGCCCGAAGTGCCCAGTGATGAGCTGCAATTGGCGCCTCCGCCCGAGCTCCCTCGCGGACAGCAGGAGGGCGTGCTGATGCAGGTCCTGCCGACGCTCGGCATGGGCTCGTCGGTGGTCTTCTTCTTCGCGTCGCCCAACGCCCATCCCTTCATGCGGATCATGGGCGTCGTGATGCTGGTGTCGACGGTCTCGATGGTCGTGGCCCAGATCGTCAGATACCGGCGCGGTACGCAGGGGCAAATGGCGGACGTGCGCCGCGACTACCTCAAGTACCTTGCACAGACCCGTCGTACGGTGCGTCGCACCGCCCTGAAGCAGCGCGACGCCCAGCTCTATCTGCACCCCGCCCCGGAGCAGTTGTGGTCGGTGGTCGCCGAGGGCAGCCGGGTGTGGGAACGCCGCATCGGTGACCGGGACTTCGGCCAGGCGCGGGTGGGCCTGGGCCCGCAGCAGCTGTCCACTCCCCTGGTGGCGCCGGAGACGGCGCCGGTCGACGAGTTGGAGCCGCTGGCCGCGGGGGCCATGCAGCAGTTCCTCGCCGTGCACAGCTCGCTGGACGGACTGCCGGTCGCGGTCTCCATGCGCGCCTTCTACCACTTGACGGTCTCCGGAGAGCCCGAGTCCGCGCAGGGCACGGCACGCTCGCTGGTCGCCCAACTGGCCACGCTGCACGGGCCCGAGGACCTGGTGATCGCGGTGGTCGCGGCCCCCGGTGCCGTCGGGCGGTGGGACTGGACGAAGTGGCTGCCCCACTGCCAGTTGCCGGGCCAGGTCGACGGCGCCGGCGCGAGGCGGCTCTTCGGCGACGACCTCGGCGATCTGGAACAGCTCCTCACCGACCGCCTCGACGGCCGACCGCGCTTCAGCCGTGACGGACAGCCCGTGCTCGACCAGCCGCACCTCGTGGTGGTGCTCGACGGCGGCATGGTGCCGCCGACGTCCGCCTTCGCCGCGCCGGAAGGCCTGCAGGGCGTGACGATCATCGAGGTGGTCACAGGGGAACTGGACGAGCCGCGCGGAGGCCTCTCTGTCGTGGCCCGCCCCGGCAAGCTCCTCCTGGAGTCGACCGGCGGCGTGGCCTACGAAGGCTTGCCGGACACGCTGTCGCTGCCTGCCGCGGAGGCGCTGGCACGCCAGCTGGCGCCGCTGCGCATGGGCGGGGGCGATGACGACGAGCCGCTCCTCGCCAACCTTGACTTCACCGATCTGCTGAATCTGGGGGACGCGGGTTCGGTGGACGTCAGCCGCACGTGGCGGCCCCGTTCGACGGCGGAGCGGCTCCGCGTCCCCATCGGGGTGGGCGAGGACGGCCAGCCGGTCATGCTGGACCTCAAGGAGGCGGCCCAGGAGGGCATGGGCCCGCACGGACTGTGCGTGGGCGCCACGGGTTCGGGCAAGTCCGAGCTGTTGCGCACACTGGTCCTCGGCCTGGCCGTGACCCACTCCTCCGAGACCCTGAACTTCGTCCTCGCCGACTTCAAGGGCGGCGCGACGTTCGCCGGTATGTCGGACATGCCGCACGTCGCGGCGGTCATCACGAACCTCTCCGACGACCTCACGCTCGTGGACCGCATGGGCGACGCGATCCGTGGCGAACTGCAGCGCCGTCAGGAGCTGCTGCGCTCGGCGGGCAACTACGCGAACATGCACGACTACGAGAAGGCGCGCGCCGCGGGTGCACCGCTGGCCCCCTTGGCCTCACTCGTCCTGGTGATCGACGAGTTCAGTGAACTGCTCACGGCCAAGCCGGACTTCATCGACATGTTCATCCAGATCGGCCGCATCGGCCGGTCCCTGGGTGTGCACCTGCTGCTCGCTTCACAGCGCCTCGAAGAGGGCAAGCTGCGCGGGCTCGACACGTACCTGTCGTACCGCGTCGGACTCCGCACCTTCTCCGCCTCCGAGTCGCGTACGGCGCTGGGCGTTCCGGACGCGTACCACCTGCCGTCCGTGCCGGGTTCCGGCTACCTGAAGTTCGGCACGGATGAGATGACCCGCTTCAAGGCGGCGTACGTCTCCGGGGTGTACCGCGCGGGTGGCGCGGACCCGGCATCGACCCAACTGCCCATCGAGCGCAGGCCCGCACTCTTCACGGCGGCTCCGGTGGCAGCGACGTACACGACCCCGGACGCCGGACAGCTCGGCACGCCCTCGCGCAGGGAGGACGACGCGCTGGCCGATACCGTGCTCGATGTCGTGGTGCGCCGCCTCGAAGGACAGGGCGTGCCCGCGCACCAGGTGTGGCTGCCGCCGCTGGACGAGGCTCCCACGCTGGACCAGATCCTCCCGCAGCTCGTGGTGTCCCCGGAGCGGGGCCTGCACGCCGACGGCTACACACGCTCCGGAGGCCTGACCGTCCCTCTGGGCCTGGTCGACAAGCCCTTCGAGCAGAAGCGTGAAGTGCTCTACAGCGACTTCTCGGGCGCGGCCGGAAACATGGTGGTGGTCGGTGGCCCCCAATCGGGAAAGTCGACGCTGCTGCGCACGCTGGTCACGTCGTTCGCGCTGACCCACACCGCCCACGAAGTGCAGTTCTACTGCCTGGACTTCGGCGGTGGCGGGCTGGCCTCGGTTGCGGATCTCCCGCACGTGGGAGGGGTGGCTTCCCGACTCGATCCGGAGCGGGTACGGCGTGCGGTGGCAGAGGTCGCCGGTGTCCTGAACCGTCGCGAGGACTTCTTCCGCGCCAACGGCATCGACTCGATCACCACGTATCGGCGGCAGCGCGCCGCGGGGCAGCTTCCCGGCGAGGCCTGGGGTGACGTCTTCCTCGTCATCGACGGGTGGGGAAGCTTCAAGAACGACTACGACATGCTCGAGGGCGTCGTCAACGACATCGCCGGTCGTGGCCTCGGTTACGGCGTGCACGTCGTCGTCTCCGCTTCGCGCTACATGGAAGTACGGGCAGCGCTCAAGGACCAGATGCTCGGCCGCCTGGAGCTGCGCCTCGGTGATGTCATGGACTCGGAGTTCGACCGCAAGGTCGCCATGAACGTGCCCGCCGGGGTGCCGGGCCGCGGCCAGGTCCCGCAGAAGCTGCACTTCATGACGGCGATGCCGCGCGTCGACTCGTCACCCGATCCGGCGAACCTGTCCGATGCGACGGCCCGGTTGGTCGAAACGGTGAAGGGCAACTGGCACGGGCCCGCGGCCCCGACGGTGCGGCTGCTGCCGCGCAAGCTCCCGGCCGATCAGCTCCCGAAGGGTTTCGAGTTCCCGCAGCACGGCGTCGCGATCGGTATCGACGAGACGAACCTGGAACCGGTCTTCGTCGATTTCGAGACAGATCCATTCTTCCTGGTCTTCGGCGAAAGCGAATCGGGCAAGACGAATCTGCTTCGTTTGATCGCTAAACAAATCGCGGAGAGGTACACACCCGCGCAGGCGCGCATCGTGGTCGGTGACTACAGGCGCACCATGCTGGAGGCGGTGTCGCCGGACCACCTGCTGGAATACGCCCCGATGGCATCGGCAATGGACGTCCACATGAACGCCATTGCCACGTTCATGGAGAAGCGGTCGCCCAAGCCCGACATCACTCCGCAGCAGCTGCGTGATCGAAGCTGGTGGAACGGTCCGGAACTGTTCGTGATCATCGACGACTACGAACTGGTGGCGACCAACTCGACCAATCCGCTGAGCGTGTTGGTCGATCACCTGCCCTTCGCCCGGGACGTGGGCGTCAAGTTCATCATCGCCCGGAGCTCCGCCGGCGCCTCGCGCTCGATGTACGAGGCCTTCATGCAGCGCGTGAAGGAACTGGGCGCCCAAGGCGTGCTGTTGTCGGGCGATCCGAGCGAAGGCGACATCCTCGGAAATGTCCGCGCACGCCCCATGCCGCAGGGGCGCGGAACTTTCGTGTCACGAAAGCGCGGCACTGCCCTGATTCAAGTGGGGCGGCTACCGGACCACTACTAGAGTGCGTGCTGGATACATGACTGAACGGGGAGGCAGGCGTGGCGAGTTCGGGCGGGGGCAACGGCGGAGCGCCGAACACGGACAAGTCGTTCGACAACCTTTACGGCGTAAACCCCCAAATGGCACTGGACGTCCAGGCAAGTGCCATGAAGGGCTTCAAAAAGCGCGTAGACAACTTGCTCATTGAGCTCGAGGGGTCGGAGGCGGCGCCGGGCAGGGTCGGCGCCGACCGGCTGTCACGAGCGCAGCTGGGTTCGGGGGACTTCAAAGAGGCGCAGTACCTCTACGACTCGTACGCGACCGTGCACGACGAGCTGGAGAAGCTCTCGAAGGCGTTGGGGGCCCAGATCGAGGGCCTGGGACTTGCCGTCCATGCGTCGCGGGTGGGCTACGACAACCTCGAGGACGACATCCGCGCGCGGATGAAGGCGATCAACGCGGAGGCGGAGAAGTACTACGACCCGGACCGGGATCCGTACACACAGGGACCTGGCTCCCGTTCCGGTTCCGATGGCCCCGGCCCGAAGGCGACGGACAAGGACACGGCTCTGTGACGACCGAACAGAGACGGGCACGGGTGCGGAGACGGGGAAGAGGACGGGGACGGGGACGGGGACGGGGAACGGGGGCACAAGGACATGGCTGAGGGATCCAAGGGCGGTACGCCGAAGCTCGCTCACACGGACTTCGAGTCCATGACGCACGAGCAGCTGCTCGCACTGCTGGAGTCCGCGAGTTCGGAGGGTGCCTCCCAGCTCGCGGGGAAGTTGTCCAAGGCCGCGTCGACGATCACCAAGATCGGCGACGACCTCATGACGTACACGAAGGGCCTGCACTGGCAGGGCGAGGGCGGCGACGCCTTCCGCGCGTGGGGCACGCAGTCGGCCAGCGCCACGCTGTACCTCGGGGAGTACAGCGAGGTCGCGTCGCGCTGGATGGGCGTGGTCGCCCAGGCGATCGCCGAGGCGAAGGCATCGATGCCGCCTGCCTCGGACACGACCCAGGCGAAGGCCGACCTGCGCACCGCCAACAAGAACATGGACGCCGCCCAGAAGGCCCGCAACGATCCCGACGCCGGCAAGGTCACCCGCGACTCCAAGGCGGACGCGACGGCGGCGCAGGGGCGGATCGAGGCGGCGCAGGCGGAGGCGGTGCAGCGGATGCGGAAGCTGGCGCAGACGTATCAGCAGTCTGCGCAGCAGGTTAATGGGGTGACGCCGCCTACGTTTGCGCCGCCGGCGAGCCATGCGGAGAATCCCCATGAGTGGGTGCGGCCCCAGAACTATGAAGCAGTACCGGGTTCGGGAAGTGATCATTCCGGCGGTGCCGCGACTTCCGGGCCATCCGTCGCAGGGGGAGGCCCTGGCGGAGGCAGCCCCGCTTCCGGCGGCGGTCCCGCTCCAGTCGGCCATCATCCGGTCCCTGGCGGCATTCCGGAGAACAATCCCGTATCCGCGCCGCCTCCTGCTCGTCCGCACTCCCCTGAGCCCGCCTCCATGGGGATCGACCGCGTGACACTTCCCCAGGCCCCGCACGTTCCGGATGGCCCGCCGGCCCTTGGCCCTCCCACCGTCCGCCCTGAAGGCACAACGCCTCCCGCCCTGGGCACCGCGCCGCCTCCGTTCAATCCGAGCCTGAGCAACCCGGGGCCCAGCGCGCCACTGCCGAACCGTCCCACTCCAGGAGTGCGGCCACCGGCCGTTCCAGGCCTGACAGGCCCCACCAACGGCCTGGGCAACCGCCTCCCCCGGGATCCCGGCGTCATCGGCGGCCGTCCGGTCCTGCCCAACTCAGGGCGCCCGACGCCGGGTATCCCTCGCAGCAACGTGTTCGGCGGTGACCACATGCAGGGTCGTCCCTCCATGGGCATGGGTACGGGGGCCGGACCCGGAGCCGGTGGGACGGGCCCCGCCCGTACGGCCCCGATCGGAGGCCGACGCCTCACGGGAGAGGCGGGCGGCACGGTCGGCAGGCAGCTTCCTCAGCCTGGCCGAGTGGGCGGGCGTCCCTTCACTCCGGGGGGCACGGGGCTCGTACGCGGATCCACCTCAGGTGAGCCGTCGCGCTCGGCCGCGGCGGGACGCCCAGCTCCGGTGCCCTCCAACACACAAAAGAGTTCCTCCCGCGACGAGGATCGGCGTGACAGGCCGAACTACCTCTCCGAAGAGGAAGAGACCTGGCAACCCGACCAGCGTCGTATCGTCCCGCCAGTCGTCGACTGACCTGACAAGGAACACAGATGCCCATCAGCCGGAAGAGCATCGCACTCTCCAGGGTCGCTCTGGCAGCGGCACTGGGATTCCTCATGACGAGCGTCGTGGCGGCTCCCGCGCACGCCGACAGTGTTCGCGCCCGCCAGTGGCACCTTGACGCCATGCGTGCCGATGAAATGTGGAAGACCAGCACCGGTCGTGGGATCACCGTCGCAGTCATCGATTCCGGAGTCGATGGAACGATCGCCGACCTGCGTGGTCAGGTGTTGGACGGGAAGGACTTCTCCAGTCTTGCGGGCGATGAGCACACGGACGACGCCAACCACGGCACCGGTACAGCGGCCCTCATCGCGGGAACAGGCGCTCGAGGCGGCACAGCGGGTTCGTTCGGCCTGGCTCCGGACACCAAGATCTTGCCCATCAGGATGTCCTACGGGACCGAGCGCTCCCGCCAGGGGACACAGCTGTCGGGTTACTCCCGTGACATGGCGAAGGCCATTCGCTACGCCGCAGATTCACAGGCTCAGATCCTGAACGTTTCCATGGCGGCTGCCAACCATCGTGGCTTCAAGAACGTTGACACTCCTGAACTGACGGCTGCGGTCAAGTACGCACTCAGCAAAGGGAAGCTGATCTTTGCTGGTGTCGGCAATGACGCTGCCAAGGGCAACCCACTGATGTACCCGGCGGCGACTCCTGGCGTGGTCGGAGTCGGCGCGATCGACCGCAAGATCAAGAGGACCAAGGAATCACAGTGGGGCCCTCAGGTCGACATGGTGGCGCCCGGGGATGACATCTGGAACGCGTGCACCGGCGGCACCAAGGTGTGCAGCGGTAGCGGGACCAGCGCCAGCACGGCCCTCGCCTCCGCCTCCGCCGCCCTCATCTGGTCCAAGCACCCCAACTGGACGAACAACCAGGTCCTACGGGTCATGATCAACACGATGCAGGGCAATGACGACGGCTGGAGCCGGGACGACTCGGTCGGCTATGGCGCGGTACGCCCTCGCATCGCGCTCAAGAACCCGGGCGATCCGGGGCCTGCCGACGAGTACCCGCTCCCGGACCTCGCAGCGGCAGCCAAGTCACCCTCTCCGAAAGCACCTGAGGGCACCAGCTCCTCCGAAGGAGCCGACCAAGCCGACGAGACAGCCGCCAAAGTCCCGGCCACGGAGGACGATGGCAACATGACCTGGATCCTCTCCGGCGTCGGGGCAGTCGTGGCCCTTGGAACAGGCACTGCCGTCGCAGTGACACGTTCCCGACGCCGTCGTACCCACCATCAGTTTCCGCTCGCCAGCCCTGTGTACGACAACCAGGCTCACTCCGACCGCAGGCCGTGATGGTCGACTAACGCCCGCAGAAAGACTTACCCCGGGGACCTGTGGTGGTGTGCAGCTCATCGTGGAGGACGCAGCGACGTGGGGCCAAGGCGACCTCCGAGGTCCTTCAGGAACATGGCCAAGGCTGACGTCATTATCGGCAACAACCCGAAAGCGACCAGTTCAGCGATGAAAGTATCCGTTCAAGCTCCCCCACCGGAGAAGTAGCAATGGCCTTTGAAGACGAGTGGAAAAAAGTTCTGGCGCAAGCATCTGAGAAGTCCCCCCTGGAACTCAACGGGACTGGCGGGTACGACGATCGGGGCGGATCGAAGGACCAGCTAAATGTCTCCTCCAGCGTCCTAGAAGAGCGGGCCAGGAAGGCAGAAATCGTACGCGGGAATTTCAGGGACTCGGACAACAAGGTGATGGGTGCAACCGAGAAAGTGGAGCTCAAAGGCTTCAAGTCCGATGCAGCCATAGCCACCTTCCAGAAGCGGTGGCGACGCCAGATGAGACACATGGATGGCCTCCTGGAAAACGGCGTTATCAATAATCTGCGAACCTCCGCCGTATCTTTCAGAGCAGAGGAACAAAAGCGCTTGAGGGAAACGAAGAAACTACATCAAGAGGGAAATGGGAGCTAACATGGCGCTCACTTTTCATCAATTGATCAAAGCGGACTTCTCCACACTCTCTGATGCCGTCGACAAGTGGCGAAACCTCCCCGAGCAGCTCAACACGATTGCCGGATCATTCGATAGAACAGTGACTCAGGGATTGCGCGAGTCGGAATGGAAGGGTGAAGCTGCACATGCCGCGCTCGAAAAGTTTCCTGTAGTCGATGCACAAATGAAGGCAGCATCCGACGAGGCCAGAGACGTCTACGATCTGCTGAACAGCGCGCTGGACGCATTCAGGAATGCCAAGAAGGATCTGAAGCTGGTCCAGGATTACGTACGAGACGACGAGAATCTGCATATAAATTCTCAGGGAACCGTCTACTGTGCCCCTCCCGCCTCCGTGAGTGCGCCGTCAATCAACAAGGCGTATATTGAGACGGTTCATAGCTGCAATGACCGTATCGAAGCCGCCCTCGAAAGCGCTGAGGCCGCGGACGACGCCTTGCACTGGGCGCTCACTTTTGATGCCAACGGCAGGCAGCGCGGTTTCAATACCGAAATGGCATCTACCATCAAGGAGGCGAAAGAGGAGCGCAAGACGGCACAACAAGACGCCAAGGAGATGGTTGAGCTCGCCCGTCTTGGTGACGATTTGAAGACCAGCCAGATCGAGCGCATGAATAAGCTTCTGTCTAAATATGAAGGTGACCCCTTTTTCAATGAACGGTTCACTACCGGACTTGGCGCCAAGGGGACTTTGCAGTTCTGGGCGGAGATGGCCGACCCTAAGAAGGAGGGGAACACCCGAATCCCCTACGAGCACAGTGCGGCTCGGCTGGACCAGCTGAAGTCCCTTCAGGACAACTTGTCTAGAACACTCGCCTCCGCAACACAATCGGACTCGGTTGGTATGCAGAGGTGGGAGAAGCAGATGATCGACCTTGGCGGGAGAAGGATCGGAAGCGATCACGCTGGTGATCCATTTGGTTTTCAGGTAATGAGTAATCTGATGCGCGAGGGGTCTTACGACACTGATTTCCTCCAGAAGTACGGGAATGCTCTCAGAGAGGACGACAAGAGGTTCAATGAGGAGCCGTTCTCACCATCTGATCACTGGACCAGGAACTCGACAGCGGACCTGAACTTCGGCGAAAAAGATGACCGCGGCCAGGACCCAATGACCGGGTTCATGGAGGCTCTCGGGCATAACCCTAAAGCGTCCACAGAATTCTTGTCATCGAATGAGAATTTTGACTACCTCGCCAACGAGCGAGAGTGGCCCTCGGACGGCACCACCGATAGCGGCACGGACGGATCAGCGGGATACCGGTCCCTGTCGCACGCATTTGAGTCGGCAACGACCGGACACGCATACGACACAGGACCCAGCGCGGATATGCCCCCGCACACCAAGGAGCAAGCACAAATCATGACGAAGATCGTTCATGGGGTTGCTGACCCTGACGATGACTTCAAGCTTCATGAAGGCATGGAACGGAGTCTCGGGCAGATGACGGCCGAGTACATGCCGGACGTCCATCATGCTCTTTCCGGAGGATCCGCCGGCGGCGACACGCTTGGGCAGCTCTATCCGATAAGCGGTGCCCAGGCAAAATTCTCCGAGAACGACATTACTCGCTACATGTATGAGCTCGGGCAGACTCCGGACGGATACAAGGCTATCAATGCTGGACAAACCTTGTACTCCAGCAACCTCATCAACTATCACTACGCGAATCCCGGCGACTCCGGCCTGCCACCCCTCGAGACCTTGGAGGAGATCTCATCCAGGAACTCGGAGGTACAGGGAATCGTCGGCTTGGCTCGCGCAGACTCTGACATCCAAAAATCAGCCGAAGGTGACGCAGCATTTAACGCCAACAAAGACGAGTGGAAGACGTGGACCAAAAGCTTCGCAACGATAGGCATCGGGGCTGGAGTGGGCGCTGCAACATCGCCCGTTGGCGGCGCCCTGGCTGCTGTGGCTTTGGATGACATCAGCGGCCAAATGATCGATAAGCTCTTCGGTGAACCTCGCGACAGCTCTGACAGCGCACTTTACCAAGCCGGAGAAAAATGGGAGGATCACAAAAATTCAACACTGCAAGCAACCCAGGATGCTGCGGAAATTTCAGATAAGGCACACCCCTCAGATCTGAAGGAAGCTCAAGTCGAGCGATCCATTCGCGACGGCCATTTCACAGGTAGCGGTTACGCCCATGATGTCATGAAGGAGTACAGGGAACAGAGGGGGAAGGCCTAATTATGCCAAAAGACCGAAAGAGCATAACATGGAATGGTTGAGCAGGCGGCGCACACTCCTTCTCGTTCTAGCCCTCGCGGGCGGAGTCGGAATTGTCTCCGCATTTCTTATCCGTGACACCACGGACGATCCACCTCGGAGCCTAAAGGCTTCAGAGACATGCCTCGAGGACATCTTCTCCGGAGATCTGGCCCCCCTCGAACGGCTCATTTCCCCTGATTCCTCATTTAAGGCAGATTGGTCTCGAAAGGCCACTAATAAATCCCTGAAACTAAATTGCAGAAATTCCACCGAGACTGCCACGATTGTTATGACTGCCGACATGCGCGACGGAACTCGGCAAGAATGGCTTTCGTCACTGGCGAGTCACGAACAGGTCGGTAGCATCTCGGATGCTTCTCGATTCAAATCGGGCACCGAGGCGCTCGTCTGGGACAATGCCGCAGCGATCTACAGTGCGTGTAAACCATATTCCGAGGGATCCAGTCATACTCAGAAAATGAAGCGCCCGTATCTGTCTGTGGTAGCAACTGCTACAGGTGCCGCGAAAGGAAACGATGACCAGCACCGGAGAGACTTGGCTGATGTGGCCGTGAAAATGCTGTACGAAGCACAGATGCAGACCGGCTGCCAAGAGTCTTTCGTGCCTCCAAGCGGGCCGCCGAAGATTGAATCATAGTCCGCCGACTTGCTGACCGGATGCAAAGTTCACTAGAAGCCGTGAAAAGGAAGCACATCCGAGGAGGTCGGGAACACCATGCATCATTCTGCCTTTCGATCTCCCGCCACTGTGAAGGTGATCATATTTACGTGCATCGCCGTCGTGTTGGCGACCGCCTGCACGAATAATGAAACGGCCAGCCAAACGGAGAAGTCGTCATCACCGACGGCCCGCAACGAGATCAGTCAGGCATGTGCCGGCATAGTCGACGGGCAGATCATTGCTGAAGCCCGTGAATCTCCGCTGTGGCCGCAAACCATTACTGCTCCTTCTCTCGAAGCTTCCGCCGTGGCCCGATTGCTGCGCAAGTTGTACCCCGCAGAGTCCGTTCCCCCTCACTATATGTGCGCACTTCGAGACAGAAAGAGCGGCCTTTTGCGTCTTGGTGCCACAGTGACCTGGGCAAAATCAGACGGGGTCCCGGGCAGGCCTCTGACTCTCAGTGAAGCCGTCCGGTATGTGGCAGGGGACTCGCCTGCCAATGCCGGGACCTTGTGGGTTGCGTGCCAAATGGGGGCTTCCGACGGCGCACGCCCCGAGGCCGCAGTCCAAGGAACCCTCCTGCGCTTCACGGCTTGGGATGCCTTTCGGATGAGCCAACGCGCTCATGCCAGGATGCTGATCTCCTCGGCGAAAAGACTCACCCCGCGCCTGGGGTGCTCGAATACTGTCAAGTACCCGTCCCCTCGACCTCTGGCGTCGGCGCACCCCCCACAGGGCACATGACTGCGCTGCTCTCGCTGCGGCGGATGCACCAAACGGTCCCGGCACTCGGACAAGTCCTGAGGGAGTACACCAAATGAGCGTTAGCCTGCCCAACGACCCCAAGTGACTCCACTCCCGGCCCCCACCTCGCCAAGTAGGCTGAGCCACCAGTGGTTTCGTACGTCGGGAAGGGGCCGGTTCGTCATGGGCGAGGGACAGGACGAGGACGTCAGGGCGCGTAAGGAGCGGGAGAAGGACGAGCTCTACGCGCTTGATATCTCCGGCGTCGAGTGGCACAGCGCGCCCGGCACAGAGACGGCCGAGGAGCGCGTCGAGATCGCTTATCTGCCCGAAGGAGCCGTGGCGATGCGGTCGTCGTTGGATCCCGAGACCGTGCTGCGGTACACCGCGGCCGAGTGGCAGGCCTTCGTGCTCGGGGCCCGGGACGGGGAGTTCGACCTGGAGCCGACGCCACGGAACGGTGGTCTGCCGGCGGACGGGACCGACTCTGTCGGGTGAGTTCGGTACGCCTGCTGGGAGAGGTGTGAGTGTGTGGGTCGGGGCAGTTCGCACGCCCCGACCCACAAGTGCGTCACTGGCCGGGCACGCCTCAGCTCAGCATGCGGAAGCGCGCGGCGTTGCCCTTGTCCGTGTCGCTGTATCCGACGACGGACTCGTCCAGCAGACGGGCGATGCGCTGCAACTTCAGCACCATCGCGTTCATCTCCGCCTCGCTCTGCCGCTGAATGTCGCTGTACGCGGTCTTGGCCTCGCCGTCCCAAGTCTCAGCCACGCGCGCTACCTCACGCATGAGGGTCTCCAGCCCCTCATCCATGTGCCTGGCGGTGTTGCGCACATCGGTGGCCGCCGTAGTGACGGTGTCGTAATTGACCGCTGTGCGGTCGAAGTTGTCAGACATCTCGGTACTCCCTGACTTTCGGTCGCAGCGTCTCAGGCGTGGTCGACGATCTTGCTCGGCACCTCGTACGAGTTGTCCACCTTGCGGATCTGTGCGATCCGCTCCTGCTCGTGGCTGTCGAAGCCCTTGACGCTCATGCGCATCACGTCTTCGAGGTCGACGAGGTTGTCCTGGAGCTTCTTCAGGTGCTGGTTCACACCTCGCTGAAGGGTGTCGAATTCCTTGCCGGCCGCGCCCTTCCAACCGGCCTGAATCATGTCCACAACCGTGTTCAGTGACGTGACGCGCTTGCTCACGTCCATGTGAAAGTTGCGGATCCTTTCCGCCAGCTTGGTGAGATCGTCATTGCTGTAATCAACGCTCATCGCGCTTGCCCTCCTCGTGTGCGGACAGCGGCGGTACCCGCTGTTCTGTTCGGATCTGTGCCGAGCCTCCCGGCTCCGGCGGGCAAGGGTCGCGCCAGGTCTCGCATGTACCGACACGCGATTCGCGACGCTGCGCCGCCCCCGTGCAGCATCAACTCGTGATGCTGTAGGTCACTCTAGTCATTTGGGTTACTCAACTAGCATGCGTTAAGGGTCAGTTGTGACCCCGAATGCGATATCGGCGCCGAGAATCAGCCACGACACCTGCCGCACGCCGCTGGAGTGAATCCGCGGATTTCAGACACCTCTTCTGTTCAGGTCCCTTCTCCTGCGGGCCTCGCGCAGGGCTGCCGCCGCGCCCGCGATCACCGCCACCACGACCACGGTGATGCCGACTGCGTACGTCGCGTACCGCTCGGCCCGCTCCTGAGAGGTCTCGGCGAGCGAGAAGGCCGCCGTGTCCGGTGGCGGGGCCTTCGACACCCCGGGGTCCGGGGTCGGCGACGTCGCAGGTGAGGTGCTGTCGGAGGTGGTGACGGCTCGTACGGGGTCGATCACGCCCCAGCCGACGTAGTTGTCATGGCCGTTGATGGAACGCTCCGCTGTCTGCTCGATCCGGGTGGCGATCTGGGCCGGACTCCAGTCCGGGTGCCGGGACTTGAGGAGAGCGGCCACGCCCGCGACGAAGGGCGCCGAGAAGCTCGTGCCGTTGTCCGTGCACTGGCCCCCTCCGGGGACGGTGGACACGATGTCCACGCCGGGAGCCGCGACGTCGACGAAGTCCCCGGGCTGGGAGAAGGCCGCTCGTTCGTTGTTGCGGTCGGAGGACGCGACCGCGAGGACGCCGTCGAAGGCTGCCGGGTAGGTGTCCTTCACCTTGCCGTCAAGACCGTCGTTTCCGGCGGAGGCGACCACCACGACCTTGGCGTCGAGGGCATCACGTACCGCCTTGGCCAGGGCCGATGTGCGCGACAGGGGTTTCGTCGTGTCCTGGGAGATGTTGATGACGTCGGCACCCTCGGCGACCGCGTGGTCGATGGCCTTCGCCATCGAGTCGGAGTCACCGCTGTTGTCGGCGTCGTTCTGCCGGATCGGAATGATGGTCGAGGCCGGTGCGATGCCTACGAAGCCCGTCCCTTTGTGCGGCCGGGCCGCGATGATGCCCGCGACCTTCGTGCCGTGACCGACCTCGTCCTTGGTGGGGTCCGCGCCCTTGCCCTTCGTCAGGTAGTCGCGCCCCGCACGGGCATTGACTGCGCCTGCGAGCTGCGGGTTCTTGTCGTCCACCCCGGTGTCGATCACCGCTACCCGGATGCCCCTGCCCTTCTTCCCGTCCTGCCACAGCTCATCGAGCAGCACCCGCTGGAGCGGCCAGGGGCGGCCCTTGATCTGCTCGGCGGGGGTCTGGCACGCGCCGTTCCCGGCCAGTCGCACGTGTGCGTGCGGGCGGGTACCGGCGTCGTCGGCAGCCGCCACGGGCGTGGCCGTGCTCATGGCTGCGACCGCGGCAGCCCCGGCCAGCAGGGCTCTCTTCGTCGGCGGCACCGCTACCTCTGTCCTCTCCGTCGGTGGCATCAGGGGCAAGCAGGGTCAGGAGCCCTGGGGCTGTCGGGCGCTGTTGGTGTCGAGGCGGGGGCCCTTGGCGAGGAAGTCGGACCAGGGCAGGGGGACCTTGGCGGGCCGGACGTTCTTGTAGCCGAGCTTGACCTGGGCCTCACTCGGTTCGGGGCTGCCGTCGGTCGTCTTCTGCTTGCCGTCCGATCCGATGTCGGACTTCTCGCTGTCGCTGTCGCCGTTGGCCTGCACGGCGTACCGCAGACCCGTGTCCGTCACGAGGAAGAGGGACCCGGTCTCTGTCTGCGTGCCACGGACCTGGGTGTAGAGCAGGCCGGTTCCGGGGGTTACGTGTGTGCTCGTGCCACCTGCGCCGATGTCGGCGGGGTACTTCGTGCCCGCCCACGTGCTCAGCGTCGTACCGCCTTCGTCATCCACGTTCCGCAGCACGCTGCACACCGTGTCCCGACCGGTGCCGCTCGTCCCGCTGTTGACCTGAACGGTGCGGTGCCGGGGCCACTTCGCGGCCTCTCCGTCGAAGGTGCCGTCGGCGGACTCGAAGTCCTGGAGGCCCACGGTGCGGGCCTCGCCGTCCATGTTCAGTTCCCCCGTCTGCCGTGAGTTGGTCAGGAGCCAGGCGGTGAATTCGGTGATCGGCTGGACCTTGCCGGGCAACACCACGAAGTGCTTGACGCCCTCGCCGGTCTCCGCCTTCAGGACCATGCCGACCCGGTTCTCCTCGGCCGACAGCTGATCCGAGGCGTCGGCCGGGTCCCCCACGCTCGCAGGCAGCTGCGGGAAACGGATCGGGCTGCCTCGGTGCAGCGTGGCAAGCCACTCCTTGGTCACCAGTTGCGGCTTCCTCGTCGGGCCGACGAGCGCGTCCGCCAGGAGGTCTCCCTCATCGCCCTCGACCTCGTAGGACACCCCTGCCGCGTCCACGAGGTGGCGTGCTCCCGTGCGCGTCTTCACGTACAGGACTTCGCCCGTGTCGAGTCGCCGCGAGCCGTCCATCTTGTCGGCCTCCCGGTCGGCGAGGACGAACGTCGCCTCCTGTGCCGTGCGGCCGCCGGAACCCGGCTGCTCGCACACGGCCCAGCGCTTGGGCCTGCCCGCCTCGTCGGACGAAGGGAGGCGGTCGGGAGCGTAGGGAATGCCGATGATGGGGCCCCGCGGCGGCTCGCCCGCGTCGAGGATGCCGTCGCTGACCTGAATGACCTTGTAGTCGGCGCCGTTCATCAGCAGGCGCGCAGAGGCCAGGTTCAGGACGGGGTGCAGGCGCGACTTCTTGCCGGTCTTGAGCACGACGTACCGCGTCGTCGAATCCTTGCCCACGATGACGCGGGTGCCCGGCGCGTCCCATCCCGGCGGCGCCTTGGGCTGGAACATCCCCCACGCGCCGAACACGGCCAGGACCAGGACGCCCATGATCACGCTCGGCAGGAAGGCGCGCAGTGGACGCGGCGCGCCCTCTTCGGACCCCGTCGGGGAGGGCTGGAGAAATGCCGCCAACGTCCGCTTCTTCGCGAAGGTGTACGCGTTGAGCTCGTCCCGCCGTGATGCCATGAGCGCCTGCTTCTCCCCCACCGCAAGTCGGGGCGCGAATCAGCGAACCCCATTCCTCCATTGCAAGACCCGGCCCCTACTATGCAGGGTGAGTAGTCGGGCGTGCGCAGGGGGTAGGGCACCGAGACGCTCAAGCCCCCTGCTCATCAAGGGGATTCGCCGGATTCGGGGGGTATGGAGTGATGGCTGCGGGTACGCGGAACAGACCGCGGGCACGTGTGCGCACCCAGCCTTCCGGACCCCACGGCTCCCCGGCCGGACCGGAGGGGCCGGGCGCGTCCGCCGGTCGTGGCCCCGCATCCGTTCAACTCCGCTTGCGGGCACAGCAGTACGGTTCGTTCCGGCTGCAACAGCTCATTCTCGTCGAGGTCGCCGCCGCCCTGCTCCTCGCCGCCTGGGCCGTCGACCAACTCCTCGCGCTCCCGGCCCTCCTGGTGTCCACGGCACTGCTTCTTCTGGCGCTCGTACGCCGACGGGGGCGCTCCCTGCCCGACTGGCTGGGCACGGCAAGGGCGTTGCGCACACGGCAGAGGCGAGCCGCGAGCACCGCGGTGCGTCCCGGCACCGAACCGGGGCTCGCACCGGCCGTCGAGTGTGATCCCGCGTTGCGGACCTACGCCTACGGCGACAAGGACCGCCGCTCCGTGGGCATCGTCGGGGACGGCACCTTCGTGACCGTCGTGCTCCAAGTGGAGTCGGAGGCGACCTCGTTGCGAGCCGACCGGCGCCAACGCCCTCTGCCCTTGCGGCTCGTGGCGGACGCGCTCGAAGTCGACGGCATCCAGCTGGAGTCCGCGCAGGTCGTGCTGCACACTCAGCCCGCACCCGCGCTGCACCTGCCGCAGGATTCGGTCGCCGTCGGCAACTACGCGCCCTTGCAGGCGCAGACCGGGACCCCTGCGGTACGGATCACCTGGATCGCCCTCAAGCTCGACCCGGAGCTCTGCCCGGAGGCCGTGACGGCACGCGGAGGAGGGCTGCTCGGCGCCCAGAAGTGTGTGGTGCGAGCCGTCGATCAGCTGGCAAGTCGGCTGACGGGGGCGGGTTTCCGGGTCACGGTGCTCAACGAGGAGGAGCTGACGTCCGCCATCGCCACATCCGCGGGCGCCAATCCCCTGGTCACGGCCCAGGCGGGGCGTGTCGACGCGCCTGAGCGCCGGACCGAGGAAACGGCGCGGTCGTGGCGCTGCGACAACCGCAGGCACACGACGTACTGGGTGCGGCGCTGGCCGCAGCTCGGTGGTTCCGCGGGTCAGCCCCTCCCGCAGCTCGTGGCCTCGCTCACCGCGGTACCGGCGCTGGCGACCACGTTCAGCCTGACGCTGCGGCGCGACGACCGCCGGGAGGTGTCGCTGTGCGGGCACATGCGCGTGACGGGGCGCGGTGACGCCGAACTCGTCTCCGCACGACGTGCGTTGGAGCACGTTGCGCGACAGGCGAGGATCGGCCTCGTGCGGCTCGACCGTGAACAGCTGCCCGGAACTCTTGCCACTCTGCCGCTCGGGGGCACGCGCTGATGACCGCACTTGGACCTGTGCCGGGGGCTGGGACCGGGCCTGCGCCTGCACCCGCGCCCGGGGCGCCCGCGCGATCCGGGGAACCTGATCCTTCGATGGCGGTTCGCGCCCGGCAGCGGATCCGTTCGGGGTTCGGGCTGATCGGGCCGCGGCACCCCCGGCATGCGCTTCCCCTGGAGTCACTGCCCGAGCTCGACCTCCCCATCGGGGACGACGGCGTCGTCATAGGCGTCGACGCCGACGGCAGTCCTGCCGTGCTCGGCGTCAACCGGCCCACTCCGTACGACATGGTCTTCATCGGCGGGCTGTGGACAGCGCAGGTCATCGCCTTACGGGCCGCCGCGACCGGGGCGCGCGTTGCGGTGGAGACCGGGCGGGCCGGGGCGTGGGCGCAGTTGGTGCAGGCGCTCGGGGTCGGGCAGAGCGGGATGGCCGTGCACGACGTGGGGCGGGTGCCGCCGCAGGGGGCCTCCGCGGGGAGTCCGGTGCTCGTCGTGCGGGACTGCGGGATGCGGCCTCCTCGGGGGCGGGTCGCCTCCGCGCCCTGGCAGTCCGTGCTGACGGTGCTGCCCTATCTGAGTCCCGTCGCGCCGCGGCTCGTACGGCAGGCGCGGCTGGTGGGCGTGCAGCGGGTGTCGCCGGACGAAGCGGCGCAGATCGGGCGGCTGCTCGGGCTGCCGGGCGGGGATGTGGATTCGCTGCCGACGCTGGCGGACGGGGTGACCCTGTGGTGCGCCGATCGGGACCGGCAGTACGTGATGACGCAGGCCACCGATGCCGAGACCGGATTGTTGGGTACCGCTCGACGGATGGACTGACGGCCCTGGGCATTGAGTAATTCGGGGTGTGGTGTCGGCCGTTGGGTGATTTGTCCGTCACGGTTTGATGTACGTGGAACGCTCCCGGGTGGGGCGTGACGCAACGGACAGCATTGGTGGGGTGGACTGCCCTGCCGTGCTCGTGGTTTTGGTGATTAGGCTGGGACAGGGCGCGACGCCAGAACCCTCGAGCGGGTCGTGCGCGTCCCTCTACGGGGAGAGCCAGGCGGATCGGACGACAGGAACGGTCGCCCCCCACCACGGCACGAGGGTGCTCGACCACATCAGGAGGCATTGTGAACAGCGATCGGGACGAGATCCGCGGGGGCTGGGACTCACCCGTCGATGATCAGTCCGACGCGGAGTCCGCTGCCGAGACGACGGGCGAGTTCACCATCGACTACGCCCCGCCCGCCTGGTACACGCAGAACGCTTCGGGCACTGCGGGTGAGACGCCTTCGGCGCCGCCCGTTTCCACGCCGCCTGTCTCTACGCCGCCGGTCTCCACGCCGCCCGCCTCCGCGCCCACGCCGCCTGTTCCGCCCGTTTCCGCTCCGGTGGATTCTGGTTCGGCAGATTCCACGGGATCGGGTTCCGGTTCGGCGGATTCCACCGGAGCGGGTTCCGGTTCGGATGCTCCGGCCGCCGCCGCTGCCGCGCCGCCGCCCGCCATGCCGTCCTTCTCCGCTCCGCCGCCTCCGCCGCTGCCTTTGGGTCCGCCTTCGGCGGGTGTTCCGGGTGCGGTGCCGAAGTTGCCCGTGGGGAGTGGGTTCCAGCCTGCCGCCTCGGATTCCGTGGACGCGGCGGACGACGCAGGCAATGAAGACAATGTGGATGACGCGGAGGAGACGGGCGCCGGGGGTGCTCCCGCCGCTCCCTTCGTGCCTTCCATCGTGCCGCCGGTGGCTTCCGGTGGTGGGGTCTCCGACTGGAGCGGGGCCCTTGCCGGGCCTGCCGCTTCCGTGCACGTGACCGGTGTCGTGCCGAAGAACGAGGTGGACGCCCTCGCGGAGGCTCGGGGTCGCGCCGAGGACAAGGAAGAGGAAAAGGGCGAGGACGAGGGTGTCTCTCCCGCTGAGCGGCCGGTCGTCGAGCCCGTCGCCGAGAGTCTCGGCAGTGGTGATCTTGAGAGCGGCGCCACCATGCGGTTCTCCGCCCGCGCCCTGAAGCGGGAGATCGAGGAGCGGGCCGTCGCGGCCGATGCCGCGGAGGCGCCATCGAGTGATGGTGATGGTGATGACGCCGGGGAGGAAACGGGGCTCCGTGGCGTGGACGAACCCGATGAGGACCGGGACTCGGACGACGGTGAGCAGTCTGCCGCCCAGCAGGGCCTGGACAGCGGTACGGACGCTGACGATGACTCCGTCTCCGTAACCGAGGAAGTCGGTTCGTCCGGCTCCGAGGAATCCGCGCCGCAGGATGCCGTGGCCGCCGCGGCTGACGACGCCGTGCAGGACTCGGCGCCGTCCCCGTGGCCCCCGCCGCCCTCGCCGCAGGACGTGCTGCCGCCGTTGCCGCCCGCGTTCCAGCCCGCGGCTCCGGCCTCCGCGCCGCAGTGGCCCGTGCCTACGCCGACTGCGCCTCCCGCGCAGCAGCAGCCGGTGCAGCCCACGGCGCCCGAGCCCGCGCAGGCGCAGACCCCGCCGGGTCAGCCGCAGGCTCCGCAGCCCGCGCCGGGCGCCTGGCCCGCGTCGACGCCCACGGCTCCGCCCGCCCCGGCCGCCCCTGGCGCGCCGTTCGCCCCCGCGCCGCCCGCGCAGAACACAGCGCCGGAGCCGTCGCAGGGTGGCTACGGATTCCCGCAGTCCGCCCCCGCCGCCCCCGGCGGGCCGTTCGCACCGACCCCGCCCGCCCAGAACCCGACGCCGGAGCCGTCGCAGGGTGGCTACGGGTTCCCGCAGGCGCCCGCGCCTGCCGCCCCCGGCGCCCCCTTCGCTCCCGCCCCGCCCGCGCAGAACTCCGCACCGGAGCCGTCGCAAGGTGGCTACGGGTTCCCGCAGGCGTCCACGCCCGCCGCCCCCGGCGCACCGTTCACACCGGCCCCGCCCGCCCAGAACACGGCACCGGCCGCACCCGCGCCTGCCGCTCCGGAGCCGTCCCAGGGCGGCTACGGGTTCCCGCAGTCCGCCCCCGCCACCCCTGGCGCACCCTTCGCACCGGCCCCGCCCCCGCAGAACTCCGCTCCCGCTCCGGTCGCCCCTGAAGCGCCCGGCCAGGGCAGTGGGTACGGGTTCCCGCAGGCGCCCGCGCCCCAGAGTCAGCAGCCGGTTCAGCCGGGGCAGCCTGGCCAGCACGTTCAGCCAGGGCAACCGATTCAGCCCGGGCAACCGGGGCAGCCGTTCCCCGGGCAGCCGCAGGCTCCTGGGCAGCAGGCGGTTCCGGGCGCGCAGCCCCTTCCGCACCAGCAGCCTCAGGCCCCGCAGCCTCAGGCACCTCAGCCCCCGGCCCCGCAGCCCCAGGCACCCCAGCAGTACGCCCCCCAGCAGCAGCCGCAGGCACCTCAGCAGCCCCAGCCCCAGCCCCAGGATCCGCAGGCGCAGCAGGCGCAAGGGCCCATCGACCCCCGCACCGGCGCCGCCTGGCCGCAGGCCGTGCAGCACGATCAGCGGGAACGTACGAACCCCGGGGCCCCGCTCGGTTACACCGCCGCCGTCGAGCTCTCCTCCGACCGGCTGCTGCGCAACAACAAGCAGAAGGCCAAGAGCAGTCGGCCCGCGGGCGGTTCGCGGTTCAAGCTCGGCGGCAAGAAGGAAGAAGCCGAGCGGCAGCGCAAGCTGGAACTCATCCGGACGCCGGTGCTCTCCTGCTACCGGATCGCCGTCATCAGCCTGAAGGGTGGCGTCGGCAAGACGACCACCACCACCGCGCTGGGCTCCACCCTCGCCACCGAGCGCCAGGACAAGATCCTCGCGATCGACGCCAACCCCGACGCCGGTACGCTCGGCCGACGCGTGCGGCGCGAGACCGGGGCCACCATTCGTGACCTCGTCCAGGCGATCCCGTACATCAACTCGTACATGGACATCCGCCGCTTCACCTCGCAGGCGCCGTCCGGGCTCGAGATCATCGCCAACGACGTCGACCCGGCCGTGTCGACCACGTTCAACGACGAGGACTACCGGCGCGCGATCGACGTACTCGGGAAGCAGTACCCGATCATCCTGACCGACTCCGGTACGGGGCTGCTGTACAGCGCCATGCGAGGGGTCCTCGACCTCGCCGATCAGCTGATCATCATCTCCACGCCGTCCGTGGACGGTGCGAGCAGCGCCTCGACGACGCTGGACTGGCTGTCCGCGCACGGGTACGCCGACCTCGTCTCGCGGTCCATCACCGTCATCTCCGGTGTGCGCGAGACCGGCAAGATGATCAAGGTCGACGACATCGTGTCGCACTTCGAGACGCGGTGCCGGGGCGTTGTCGTCATCCCCTTCGACGAGCACCTCGCCGCGGGCGCGGAGGTCGACCTCGACATGATGCGGCCGAAGGTCCGGGAGGCCTACTTCAACCTCTCCGCGATGGTCGCCGAGGACTTCTCGCGGGCTCAGCAGCAGCAGGGGCTGTGGACGTCGGACGGGAATCCGCCGCCGCATCTGGCTCCGCCGATGCCGGGGCAGCAGGTGCCTCAGCCCCCGGCGCAGCCGTACGCTCCGGGGCAGCCGCAGCCGCAGCCGTACGCTCCTCAGCAGCCTCAACCGCCGCAGCAGCCGCAGCCGCCACAGCAGCCCCAGCACGGTCAGCAGCCCTACCCGCAGCAGCCGGGTGCCCCGCAGGGGTGGCAGACGCAGCCGCCGCAGCAGGGTCAGCCGCCCCAGCAGCCGCGGCCGCCCCAGCCCCAGGACGGGCAAGCGCCCCCGCCCGCTCAGCCCGGGGCACCGTTCCAGCCCGGCGCGCCGTTCCAGCAGCCGCCGCCCCCGCAGCAGTAGCGCTAGCAGTAGCAATAGCTGCCGACAGCAGCCAAGTGGGCCCGCACCGTTCCCCGGTGCGGGCCCACCGGCGTTCACGCCCCCGTTCGCCGCGCCCGGCACCGTGGGCTGTGCCCACCCGTTCCGCCGTGCGGAACGCCTGCCCACAGCGGGGGCGACCTCGACACCCGCACCCGCACCCGCACCCGCACCCGCAGGAACAGCAAGCGCAACGACCGCACCCACACCACCCCCCACAACAGCCGAACCACCACTCCCCCCCCGACAGCCGAACCACCCTCACCCAACCGCCAGGTCAAGTCCCCCCTCCCCCCGCCGTCACCCCCTCACCAGCCATGCGTCAGTGGTCTTGACCAATGCGGACCAGATCCCGGTCAACTCGTTATTTCCGCAGGCCACATGGGGTTCACACGCCGTTGACGCGCGCAGACCGGCGCTGGTAAACACACAGCAACCAGCTGACGTTCCTTGATCAACCAACGTGCAACCAAACGTGCAACCAATGTGCAACCAGCCATCCCTGCGCGAGCGATGACGCGAGGTCACCGACCCATGGACACACAAGATCAGCACGGCAGATCAGCAGTACCCCGGACAGCAGCACCGCACGCAGCACCGCACGCAGCACCGCACCGCCCCCGTCCCCGACCCCGCGGCCGACTGCGGCTCGTGCTCGCCGGTGGGGCCGCCGCGTTCACTCTGACGGCCGGTCTCGCCACACCGCTCAACCTGGCCCCGCAGCAGGCACAGGCCAAGGCCGATGACGGCAAGAAGGTCCTCACCGTCGCCGTGGCGCAGAGCGTCGACTCGCTCAGCCCGTTCCTCGCCCAGCGGCTGCTCAGCACCAGCATCCACCGGTTGACGTACGAGTACCTGACGAACTACGACCCGAAGGACAACAAGGCGATCCCGGGGTTCGCCACCAAGTGGGAGCCTTCCGCCGACAAGCTGACCTGGACGTACACCATCCGGGGCGACTCCAAGTGGTCGGACGGCGAGCAGGCGACCGCCGAGGACGCGGCGTGGACGTTCAACAAGGTGATGTCCAAGGAGGGCACCGCCACCGCGAACTCGAACTTCGTCACCAACTTCAAGAAGGTGACCGCGCCCAGCCCCACCAAGCTGGTCATCGAGCTGAAGAAGCCGCAGGCCACCATGGCCGCCCTCGATGTGCCGATCGTTCCCAAGCACGTCTGGGAGAAGGTCGACGACATCTCGAAGTTCAACAACGACAAGATGCCCGTCGTCGGCAACGGCCCGTTCGTCCTGACGGACTACAAGGTCGACCAGTACGTGAAGTTGAAGGCCAACAAGGACTTCTGGCGCGGTTCCGCCAAGTTCGACGAGCTGGTCTTCAAGACGTACAAGGACCAGGACGCCGCCGTCTCCGCCCTCAGGAAGGGCGAGGTCTCGTTCGTGGCCGGGCAGCCCGCGCTCACTCCCGCGCAGGCCGCGTCCCTCAAGAACGAGGACAACATCAAGGTGAACGAGGGGCCGGGGCGGCGCTTCTTCGCCCTTGCCACCAACCCGGGCGCCAAGACCCTCGACGGCAAGAAGTTCGGCGACGGGCATCCGGCGCTCCTGGACAAGAAGGTCCGCCAGGCGCTCTTCCTCTCCGTGAACCGTGAGGCGCTCGTCGACAAGGTCTTCCAGGGCCACGCCGTCGAGGGCGCGGGATACATTCCGCCGCGCTTCTCCGAGTACGCCTGGAAGCCGTCCGCGGACCAGGAGATGAAGTACGACCCGAAGCGCGCCGCCGCGCTCCTCGACGAGGCGGGCTACAAGAAGAACAGTGACGGCAAGCGGGTCGGGAAGGACGGGAAGCCTCTCGACTTCCGCATCCTCTGCCACGCCACCGACCCCAACGACAAGGCCGTGGGGAAGTATCTGAAGGAGTGGTGGGGGGACCTGGGCATCGGGCTCAAGGTCAACTGTCTGGACGACGTCTCCGTGCCCTGGTACGCGGGCGAGTACGACCTCGCCTTCGACGGGTGGTCCGTCAACCCCGACCCCGACTTCGTGCTCGGCATCCACACCTGCTCCGCACTGCCGGTGAAGGCCAAGGAGAGCGCGGCCACGGACAACTTCATCTGCGACAAGAAGTTCGACAGCCTGTACGACAAGCAGCTCGCCGAGTACGACCAGGGCAAGCGTGCCGACGTCGTGAAGCAGATGGAGTCCTGGCTGTACGACTCCGGGTACATGAACGTCCTCCTGTACCCGAACGCCGTCGAGGCCTACCGCACCGACCAGATCAAGTCCATCACCACCATGCCGACGGCCGCGGGCAACATCTACGGCCAGGACGGATATTGGAGCTGGTGGTCGGCCGTGCCCGCGGATGGGAAGAGTTCCTCCAAGGACGGCAGCTCGACCGGTGTCATCATCGGTATCGCCGCTGCCGCGGTGGTGCTCGTGGGCGGCGGAGTCCTGTTCGCCCTGCGCCGCCGTTCTACCGCAGAGGACCGCGAGTAACGCATGACCGCTGACAGCAATCCCGCACTGCTCGACACCGAGGGCCCCCAGGGCCCCGGGGCCGACGGCGACCCGGCTCCGGCCGGGGCGGCGTCGGCCCGCGGGCTCCGGGCCCGCAACACCCGCGCCTACCTCCTCTATGTGGCGGGCAAGATCGGCGGCGCGGTCGTGTCGCTGTTCGCCGTGCTCGTCACCAGCTTCTTCCTGTTCCGGCTGATCCCCGGCGACCCCGTCAAGCAGATGACGGGCGGCAAGCGCGTCTCGGCGGAGCAACTCGCCGCGATGCGCAAGGAGTTCGGCCTCGACAAGTCGGTCATGGCCCAGTTCTGGGACTACACCGGCAATGTCCTGAGCGGCGACTTCGGCACGTCGTACCAGTTCCACGCCCCCGTGATGGACAAGATCACGGAGGCGCTCCCCGCGACGCTCCTGCTCACCGGAACGGCGTACGTCCTCTACACGCTCATCGGCATCTGGCTCGGCACGCGCACGGCCTGGCGCAACGGCAAGCTCGGCGACCGCCTCAACACCGGGCTCGCCCTGACGCTGTACTCCGTGCCGTCGTTCTGGCTGGGGCTGCTGCTGATCATCACCTTCTCGGTGGGCATCGGGCCGATCCCCGGGATGTTCCCGACCGGTGGCCTGGAGTCCGGGGGCGAGACCGGCTTCGCGTACGTCGTCGACGTCGCGCACCACATGGTGCTTCCCGTCATCACCCTGGTCGCCGTCGGGTATGCGCAGACCCTGCTCGTGATGCGGTCCTCGCTCCTGGACGAGATGGGCAGCGACTATCTGACGACCGCGCGGGCGAAAGGGCTCAGGGACGATCTCGTACGGCGTCGGCACGCCGTGCCCAACGCGCTGCTGCCGACCGTCACGCTGATGTTCGTCAACCTCGGCACGGTCGTGGCGGGCGCCATCCTCGTCGAGACCGTGTTCTCCTGGCCGGGCCTCGGCGGGCTCTTCTACCAGGCGCTGAGCGTGCCCGACCTGCCGCTGGTGCAGGGGCTGTTCTTCGTCTTCTCCGTCGCGGTGATCCTGATGAACACCCTGGCCGACGTGATCTATCCGCTGCTCGATCCCCGGGTGGGCCGATGACGACCGAATCCGCACCGACCGATCCGACGTCGGCCACCCCGGCACCGCCCGCCGCCAAGAGCGCGCGGTCACTCGCCTGGACCAGGCGCAGGCACTCCGCCGTGCGCTTCTGGCGCGAGTACCGCACGCACCGCGCCGGGCTAGTCGGCCTCGCCGTGCTCGTCCTGATCACCCTGGCCGCGGTCTTCGCGCCGCTGCTCGTCGGCTCCGACGCGCAGAGCGTGACCGCGGCGCCGGGCAAGCCGATGGAGTCGCCGAGCGGGGAATTCCCGCTGGGAACCGACCAGTTCGGGCGCGACCTGCTGGGCCTGCTCGTGTGGGGCGCGCGCATGTCGCTGACCGTGGGGCTGCTCGCCGCCGTGCTCTCGGTGGCCATCGGCACGCTCGTCGGGATCACTGCGGGGCACTTCAAGGGCTGGTACGCCACCGTGATCATGCGCATCACCGACTGGTTCCTGGTGATGCCGACGCTCGTGCTCGCCATCGCGCTCGCCGCGGTGATGTCCGGCACGGTCTGGACGATCATCCTGGCGATCGGCGTGACGACCTGGCCGACCACGGCACGCCTGGTCAGGGCCCAGACCCTCGCCGTGGAGTCGCGCCCCTACATCGAGCGGGCGCAGGCCCTCGGCGGCGGCCACGGCCACATCATGGCCCGGCACGTCCTGCCCAACGTCATGCCGCTCGTCCTCGCGCAGACCACACTGGTCATCTCCAGCGCCATCCTCACCGAGGCCACCCTCGCCTTCCTCGGTCTCGGCGATCCGACGAACGTCTCGTGGGGCGGCCTGCTGCAGGACGCACGCGAGGCGGGCGCGGTCAGCGCCGGGCACTGGTGGTACCTCGCCCCGCCCGGTCTCGCCATCGCGGTCGTCGCCCTGGCGTTCACCCTGTGCGGCCGTGCCGTGGAATCCGTGCTCAACCCCAGGCTGGGGGCCTCCCGTTGACCGACAAGACCCAGTTGACCGACGACACCCCGTCGGCCGACACGACCCAAGCGAGCCCGCAGCGCCTGCTCGACGTACGCGAACTCGAAGTGACGTACGCCAACGGGGCCGCCGCGGTCCGCGGTGTGAACCTCCACGTCGACGCGGGCCAGAAGCTGGGCGTGGCGGGCGAGTCCGGCTGCGGCAAGTCCACGCTCGCGCTCGCCCTGCTGCGGCTGCTTCCCGCGGGCACCAAGGTGTCCGGTGAGATCCTGCTGGACGGCGAGGACATCCTCACCATGAAGTGGGGGCGGGTCCGCGCGGTGCGCTGGGCCGGTGCCTCGATCGTCTTCCAGGGCGCGATGCACTCGCTGAACGCCGTGCACCGCATCGGCGACCAGATCGCCGAGCCGATCCTGCTGCACAAGAAGGCGACGCAGGCGGGCGCGAAGACCAAGGTCGGCGAGCTCCTCGAACACGTGGGGCTGCCCGCCGCCCGCGCGGAGGCCTATCCGCACGAGCTGTCCGGCGGCCAGCGCCAGCGCGTGATGATCGCGATGGCGCTCGCCTGCGACCCGCGGCTGATCATCGCCGACGAGCCGACCACCGCGCTCGACGTGATGATCCAGGCCCAGATCCTGCGTCTGATCGAGCAGTTGGTGGCCGAGCAGGACCTCGGCCTGATGATGATCAGCCACGACCTGGCGGTGCTCTCCGACACCTGCGACCGGCTCGCCGTGATGTACGCGGGCCGCGTCGTCGAGGAGGGCCCGGCCTCCGAGGTCTACGAGAACGCCCGGCACCCGTACGGAAAGGCCCTGTCGGCGGCCTTCCCGCGCATCGGCGACATCACGTCGCGGTTCGCCCCGCGCGGTCTGCCGGGCGATCCGCCCGACCCGTCCGCGCTCCCCACGGGCTGTACGTTCCACCTCCGCTGCCCGGTCGCCCTCGACTCCTGCACCACGGAGGACCAGGCCCTGCGGGACGCGGGACCGCACCACCGCGCGGCCTGCGTCCACGCGGGCGCGCCGCTGCCCGCGCAGCCCACGTCGGCGCCCGTGACGGCGGAGCGCACCCCGTGACCGAGAGCCCCCGCGAAGAGGAACCGCGCATGACCACGCAGGAACCAGGCACGACCGCGCCGGGAACCGATGGCGCGCTGCTGACCGCCGACGGCCTGCACATCGCCTTCCCCGGCCGCCGCGGCGGACCGACCGCACGCGCGGTGGACGGCGTCGACCTCGACATCAAGGGCGGGGAGATCGTCGCCCTGGTCGGCGAGTCGGGCTGCGGCAAGACGACGCTGGCCCGTTCGCTGCTCGGCCTGGTGCCGCCGACGTCGGGCAAGGTCACGTTCGGCGGCAAGCCGCTGGACTACTCGGGCCGCGCCCTCAAGGCGTACCGCAAGCGGGTCCAGCTGGTCCTCCAGGACCCCAGCGGGTCGCTCAACCCGCGGCACACGGTGTACGACGCCGTGGCGGAGGGGCTGCGCATCCACGGGTACGCGGGTGACGAGCGGGAAGCGGTCGCCGGGGCCCTCTCCCGGGCCGGTCTGCGCCCGCCGGAGCGCTTCTTCCTGCGCTATCCGCACGAGCTGTCGGGCGGCCAGCGCCAGCGCGTGGTCATCGCGGGCGCGCTGGTCCTCGAACCCGAACTCATCGTCGCCGACGAGCCGGTGGCCTCCCTCGACGCCTCCGTGCGCGGCGAGATCCTCGCGCTCCTGCTCCGGCTCCGTGACGAACTGGGCCTCTCCGCGCTGGTGGTGACGCACGACCTGGGCCTCGCCTGGAACATCGCGGACCGCGTCGCGGTGATGTACCTGGGCCGGATCGTGGAGACGGGCACGGTCGAGGAGGTGCTGACGTCGCCTCAGCATCCCTACACACAGGCGCTGTTGTCGGTCCTGCCCGAGGCGCCCGGCGATCCCGTCGTCCTCACGGGTGAGCCCCCGGACCCGTCCCGCATCCCCGGCGGCTGCCGGTTCCACGCCCGGTGCCAGGTACTCGCCTCCGGCGAGGCGGAGCGGGCGGGGGTGGCGGACCGCTGCCGCGGCGAGGATCTGGCCGTACTGTCCGGCGGGAGCGGGACACAGGTCGCCTGCCACTGGGCGCGGGCGCGCTAGCGCGCCACGGAAACGGGCCGAGGACCGCGCGGGCGTGCGCCACGGCCCGCACTCGGGCCCGGTACGGCGGCTTCCTCGCCGCACCCTCACGAGCGACGCCGGCACCGTAAAGTGTGCCGACTGCACACGCGTGGCGAGGAGTTGGGGGAAAGATGAGTGAGCCCATCGGGGTCGGCGAGGCCGTGCAGGCGCTCCGGGACGAGCTGCTGGAAGCGGCCGTCGCGGGCGTCGGCAGCAACGTGCAGTTCGAAGTCGGCCCCATCGAGCTGGAGTTCGCGGTCACTCTCACCAGGGAGGCCACCGCCAAGGTGGGCCTCGGGCGGGTGCTGAGCACGGTGGTATCGGCGGGCGCCTCCGGACGGCTCGCGAAGGAGGACGTGCACCACGTGAAGCTCGTCCTCACCCCGAAGGACCGAACCGGCAACCCGCTGCTGATCAGCAACGAGGATCCGCCGGAGACCGGCAGCCTTGAACCCTCCTTCGGGCGCTGAGAAGCAGCCGCCCGACATGCAGGAAAGACACCGGACCGCCGTGGTGCGGGCGGCGGGACAGGGGTCGGGTCATCTGCTCGCACCACGCCTCGTCCTCACCGCGCAGCACGTCCTGGGGGGCCGCGCGGACGCGACGGTGCAGGTGCCCGGGAGCGGACCCGTCCCCTGCCGAGTGGTCTGGTCGCGCTCCGACGGGCCCTACGACACCGCCCTGTTGCTGGCCGAGCAGGACCTGACGAGCGACCTCGCCCCCGTGCGCTGGGGCAGATTGGTGACGCAGGACCCGGCGGACGTGTGGATCCGGGGGTACACGGGTCATTCGGGGCGTGCGGGAAACCTGGGATCGACGTCGTTCGTCGGCGTGCTCGACCCCATGGAGGCCGTCGAGTCCGACCGCTACGTCCTGAGCCTGACCGGCACTCCCCCGCTCGGATCCGCGCGAGTCTCGCCCTGGGCGGGCCTGTCGGGCGGCGCCGTGTGGTGTGCGGGCACGCTGGTGGGTGTCGCCGTCGCCGACCTGCCGGGCTGGCAGCACAGCAGGATCGAGGCAGTCCCCAGCTACGTCCTCTTCGCCGACGAAGAATTCCGCGAACTGGTGCGCCTGCACACGGGGGCGACCATCCACCTCGAACCCGCCGAGTTCGCCGACCACACCGAATCCGTCGAACCGCTCGTGCCGCGGTCCGCCGCCACACTGCTCCACCCCAGAGCGGAGACCGTACGGTTCACCGGACGCCATGAACTCCTCGGCGACATGGTGGCATGGAGCACCGCGCACGACGACCTGTCGATGGCGCTCCTCACCGGGGCCGGCGGC
The DNA here is from genome assembly GCF_040609235.1 of Streptomyces sp. NPDC004732. Lineage (NCBI taxonomy): Bacteria > Bacillati > Actinomycetota > Actinomycetes > Kitasatosporales > Streptomycetaceae > Streptomyces > Streptomyces sp. NPDC004732. The sequence goes on along the minus strand of NZ_JBEXJR010000005.1, from coordinate 682,166 downwards.
GCCGGAAAGAGCCGCCTCGCCCGCGAGCTCGGCCACCGGCTCGCCGCGCACCGGTACGCGGTGGTGCACCTGAGGCGGGGCAGCGGACTCGACCAGCACCGCCTGCTCGCCGGTGCGACGGCCCCCGTCCTCCTCGTGATCGACTACGCGGAGAGCCGGGTGGAAGAGGTGGGAAAACTCCTCCAGCACCTGGGGCGGCGGATGAGCGGGGCCCCGGTCAGGGTGCTGCTCGTCGCACGAGCCGTCGGCCAGTGGTGGGAGGAGCTGCGCTCTCTCGGCGGGGCGGAGGCGGCCGACACGACGGCGCAAGCCCGGCGCTGGTCGATCCTGGACACGGCGTCGCTGGGCGTGGCCGAGGACGAGATCTTCCGTACGGCGGTGGAGGACCTGACGAGGGGCGCCGCGGCACTGGGGCTCGCGCTGTCGGCCCAGACGCCGGGCGGCGCGCCTCCCGAGCGGCCCGGGATGCCCCCGCGCCCGCACCGGACCGTCCTCGACATCCACATGGCGGCCCTCGCGAGCGTGCTGGCGCCGAGCGCCCAAGTCCCGGTACGGCACGCCCAGGAGGCGCTCCTCGACCACGAGTCGGCGTACTGGCGGGAGACCTCGCGTCGCGCCCCGATCGGTGTGCTCGGTGACGCCGCGCTGCGCAACGCGGTGGTCACGGCCACGCTGGTGGGCCCGGTGCCGGGTTCGCGCGCCCACGCGATGCTCGCCCGGGTGCCGCGCGTCGGCGACCACCCGGAGTCGGTGCGGCGGGCGGTGGCGGACTGGCTCCACGAGCTCTACCCCCGCCCCGACTCCGCCGACGGCGGCACGTCGTGGCAGTGGGGCCCCCTGCAGCCCGATCCCCTGGGTGAGTTCCTCGTGGGCAGGCGGGTGGCCGCCGAGCCGGAGATCTTTCTGCGTCTGCTGCCGGTGCTCGACGGACGGGAGACGGTGAACGCACTCCTCGTCCTGAGCCGGGCCGCGGCGCAGACCGGGTCCGAGCCCCTGGCGGACGTCCTGCGCACCGCCGTCCGCTCCCACCCGGCACGCCTGTCGTCCCTGCTCGTGGTGGCGGGGACACGCAGCGCGGAACCCGCGATCCTGATCGCGGCGCTCGACCGGATCCTCGTGGAGGAGCTGCTGCCGCCGGACCGGCTGCTGGATCTGGCGGCCAGGATCCCGCCCCTTACGCGCGCGCTGTCGTCATGGAGCGTCCGCTTGCACGAGAAGCTCCTGCAGGTCGAGCCCGAGCCGACGGCCGCCGACCCGCAACGGCTGCGGGCGGGCGCTCTGCACAATCTGGCCGGACGGCAGCTCGCGGCCCACCGTTACGAGGAGGCACTGGAGGCGGCGACGACCGGGCTGCGACTGCTCGACACCGGAGGCGTCGGCGATTCACTGGTCCGGGGGCTGCTGCTGCACGACCGAGCGGCAGCGCTGGGGAGTCTCGGGCGGGTGGCGGAGGCGGTGCGCGAGGGGCGGCTGAGCGTCGCGCAGTTCGTGACGTTGCAGGTGGCAGGCGGCAAGGACCAGTCGTTCGCGCCGGACGGGCTGGGCGCGGTGCTGAACAATCTCTCCCAGTACCTCGCGGAGACGGGCGACGACGAGGCCGCGCTGGCGGCCGCCCGTAGTTCGGTCCACACACGACGCGAACTCGCCGCACACAACGCCACGTTGTTACCCGATCTGGCCAGGTCGCTCAATACGCTCACGTTGCGCCTCCATGAGGCCGGTGACCTCACCGAAGCGATGGCGGCCGCCGACGAATCCCTGAGCGTCCGCCGGACGGCCGCGCAGGACCATCCGGACGCGTACTTGGAGGAACTCGCCTCGACGTTGAACAACAGGGCGCGGGTCTTCATCGACCTCGGCGATCTCGTCGGTGCGCTGGAAGACGTACGGGAAGACGCGTCGATCAGACGGCAGCTCGCACGCTCCGGGCAGCCACGGTCGAGGGTGCGACTCGTGCGCACGCTGCTCAGACTGGCCGACCTGAGTCTGCAGGCCGGTTCGCCGTCACAGGCACTGGAAGCGGCGGACGAGGCCACCGGCCTGGCGCGCAGACTCGTGGTCGAGGACGGGCGACAGCATCTCCCGCTGCTCGGAGGGGCCTTCCTCATGCAGAGCCGGTCCTTGACCCATGCGTCGCGCGCATCGGTCGCCTACCGGGTGAACATCAAGGCCGCACAGGTGTTCCGCACCGTCCACCACGAGAACCCGGCGGACTTTCTCGGCCTGCTGGACGCCCTGGTCAATCAGGCCCGGTTCATGTCCGCGGCCAAGCGACCGAAGGACGAGGAACAGGCGGCCGCCGAAGCCGTCGCCCTCCTGACCGGCCTGCCCGAGGAGCTGAGGGACGAGCTGAGGGAGAACCTCGCAGCGGCCCACGAGTACCACGCCGGAACCCTCATCGCCCTGAACCGTCCGGCAGCGGCCCGAGAGGCGTGCGATGCCGCGCTGGCCCTGTACCAACAGCTGGCGCGCGAGGACCCGGACCGCTCCCGCACGGAGAGCATCGCGGAGGTGGAGGCGCTCCGGGAGTCGGCGTCCTGACAGCAGAAGCCGAGGCCTCCGGATGGGCGGCGCCTACGCGTTCCGCGCCGCCTCGACCAGTTCGCGGCACTGCTTCACGTCGTCCGCCATGGCAACGAGCAGCGCGTCGATCGAGTCGAACTTGGCCTGGCCGCGCACGAAGGCCAGGAAGTCCACGGCCACGTGCAGCCCGTACAGGTCGAGGCCGACGCGGTCGATCGCGTACGCCTCGACCGTCCGCTCGGTCCCGTCGAACTGCGGGTTCGTGCCGACCGAGATCGCCGCGGGCATCGCCTCGCCCTCGACGTGCAGCCATCCGGCATAGACGCCGTCGGCGGGGACGGCCGTGTGGGGCAGCGTCTCCACATTGGCCGTGGGGAAACCCAGCTCGCGCCCGCGCTGGGCGCCGCGCACCACGACGCCCTCGACACGGTGCGGGCGGCCGAGGATCTCCGCCGCTCCGGTGACGTCGCCCTCGGCGATCAGGCGCCGGGTCAGGGTGGAGGAGAACGGCTCGCCGCCACCCGCCTCGCCGCTCACGTAGAGGTCGATGACGTCGACTTCGTAGTCGTACGTACCGCCGAGCTCGGCCAGGAAGTCGACGTTCCCCGCGGCCTTGTGGCCGAAGCGGAAGTTGGGGCCCTCGACGACCACGCGCGCGTGCAGCTTGTCGACGAGGACCTTGACCACGAACTCGGCGGGCGACAGCTTCGAGAACTCGGTGGTGAAGGGGAGGATCAGGAGCGCGTCCACACCCAGCTCCGCCATCAGCTCGGCGCGCCGGTGGTGCGGGGCGAGCAGCGGCGGGTGGCTGCCGGGGCGCACGACCTCGCTGGGGTGCGGGTCGAAGGTGACGACCACGGCGGGCACGCCGAGCTCACGCGCGTGCTCCACGGCACGCCCGATGATCAGCTGGTGCCCGCGGTGTACGCCGTCGTAGGAACCGATGGTGACGACGCTGCGCCCCCAGTCCTGGGGGATGTCCTCCAAGCCACGCCAGCGCTGCACTTCTTTGCTCCTCGCCGAACCCGTATACGTCACGTACATCTGTACGTTCCCATTGCCGATTGCGCAGGACTAAGACTGCCATGCCGACACCTCGCGGCTCGCACCGGAGGGAGTGGCGGGGGTCACTCTCCTAGGCCGGGACGCGGACACCGCCCGCGAGGTTCTCGATCACCCGGCGGGCGCTCGGGCCGACCAGAGCGGCCCAGTCCTGCGGGGCGGCGTCCATCCAGCCGGTGACGAGCGCGGCGAAGCCCGCACGGCCACGGGCCAGTTCGACCAGGCGCCGGTCGAAGCAGTTCGCGCCCTCCGGGGTGCGGACGAGCAGCAGTCCGGTGCGGTGGACGCGCTCGCGGGAGCGGTCCTCGCCGCACTCCGCCACGCCGAGCGCCACCGCCCGCAGGACGCTCTCCAGGACGGCGGAGTCCCGCTCCTGGCTGAGCAGTACGTCGAGGAGCTCGCCGCGCAGGGTGCGGGAAGCGGTGGTGCCGGGCGCGGCGAGCACGGGGGCGAGGGCCGTGCGTACCTGTACGTGCCTGCTGTGCAGGAGTCCGGCCACCAGCGGGAAGAGGACGGGGCGCACGTCGGGGCCGTGTTCGAGGCGGCGGTCGATGTACGCGACGGCGGGGGCGGCCGCTTCGGGGCGGGCCTCCACGAGGTCGTGGACGAGGGTGGCGACGCGGCGCGCGAGGGCGGGCGTGGTCACGTCGGCGAGGCAGCACAGGATGGCGTCGGCGGCCTGGTCCGGCGCGTGCAGCCGGGTGCGGAAGGCGTCGAGGACGGGGTCGGGGTGGGTGGTCAGGGCGGCGGCGAGGGCGCTCGCGGGCAGCTGGGGGTCTCCGGCGGTGAAGCGCTGCAGGGCGTGCGGCAGATGCCGGGCGCGGGTCTGCGGGTCGCGGACGAGGAGGGCGAGCGCGGCGCCGTGCAGGGTGTCGTCGGCGGGGCGGGCGAGGAGTGTGCGGGCCGCGCACCGCAGGAGCTCGCGGGCGGCGCCGGTGGTGACGTGCGGGGCGGCCCGCAGGCCGTAGGCGGCGGCCGCGACGCGTCGGGCCGGGCGCTCGTCACGGGCCCAGCGGTCCACCGCACGGCACACGGCAGCGGGCTCCTCCTCGGCGAGCGCGGCGAGCAGCTCGTCGGCGCGGGCGTGTCCGCAGTCGACCAGGGCCTCGGTGAGGTTGTCGATGGCGCGGTGCCGGTGGGTGTGGAGCAGCGCCTGCGCGGCGGAGGCGACGGTGGCGTCGGGGGCCGCGTCCAGCGGCCGCTCGTCGGTGAACCACCGCGCGAGATGCGGCTGTACGACCGCGGGGTCGGCGCGGAGGAGTTCGGCGACGGCGTCCAGGCGGCGGTCCGGGGCCCCCGGTGGTGCGTCGTGCACGACGAGCCGCCGCAGCAGCGCGAACCGGTCGGCCTCGCCCAGCGGCAGGCGCAGCCAGAAGGCGGTCCCGAACTCGCCCCGCTCGGCGAGCGGTTCGAGCACCGCGAGGTAGGGCGTCGCGTCGGGCACCCGCAGCAGCACCTCCCCGAGCAGGTGGGCGGCCCACCACGCGGCATCTCCGCACTCGCCCGCCCCGTCCGCCCCATCGGCGCCGCCGCCCTCTCCCCCGCGGCCGAGCTCCACCAGCGCGTCCGTGAGCTCGACCAGCCGCGACGCCAGTTCCGCCGCGCCCCGCTGCCTGCCCAGCAACAGCAGTGCCTGGATCACCGGGCCGATGCGGTGCCGGGGCACCGGCAGCGGGCGGGCGGGAGCGGGGGCCTTCCGGTGTCGCCGCTGGGCCGGGACCGCCGGGTCCCGGCCCGTGCCCCGGTGCCGGTGGACCAGTGCCGTCAGGGCGCCGTCCACGTCCAGGTGCGTCCCCTGGATCCAGTCGGCCACTTCCTCGTGCGCGAAGCGGTATCCCGCCCCCGCGGGCACGAGCAGCCCTTCCGTGAGCACCGCCGACGCCCATCCCGTACAGCCGAGCCCCTTTGCGCCGCCCTTGCCCGGCAGCGCTCCCCACGGGAAGACCGCTTCGAAGGAGGCCCTGTCCAGCTCCCCCTGGCCGGGCCCGAGGCAGCGCCGCGCCGCTTCGTGGACCTGCCCCGACACCGCCGCGGCGAGGCGGCGCACGGCGCTCCCGCGCAGTCCGTTCGCCGCCGCGAGCCGCACCGCGATCCGCAGGCACAGCAGGTCCAGATAGGCGCCGAAGATCTCCTCGCGGCCCGGGGTGCCCGGCGGCGGGTCGTCCGGCAGGGCGCCCCGCACCTCGGAGAGCAGCCGCATAGCCAGCGGGTGCCGCTCGTCCGCGGCGGCCAGCGCGCCGTCCGGGATGCCGTACCTCGCGCGGGCCCTGCGCGCCTGCGGCTCCGGCAGATCCCCGATGCGTACGCAGCCGGGGAGCTCGGCGCCGTCGGCCGCCGTGTGCAGCGACGCCTCATCGAAGTGGGCTCCGGCCTGCTCCCAGTACTCCGCGCGGCAGGCGACGACGAGCCGCGCGCCCGTGTCCCGCAGCCACCGGGCCGTGCCGCCGCTCCACTGTGCGAGGCGGTGGGAGAGCACGGTCGGCATCTCCTCGGGCCCGTCGAGCAGGAGGAGCAGCGGCCGCCCCGCGTCCCGCACGAGCCGGGCCACCCGGCCTGCGGAGAGGTCGCCGAGGCCCCGGTCCCCCGACTGGTCCACCGGCTCCCCTTCGGAGGCCGTGAGGATGCGTCCTGCGCGGTCGAGCGCCCGTTCCACCGCGTCGGCCACGGATGCGTCCGTGCCCCGCAGGTCGGCGCCGCGCAGCCAGAGGGTGGGGGCGGGCTCGGCGCCCCTGGCCCGTCGTGCGGCGAGCGCGGCCAGTTCCGTGGTGCGTCCGGTGCCGGGGTCGCCGACGAGTCCGAGCACCTGCGCGGTGCCGGTCGCGAAGGCTGCGAACTCCCTTGCCGTATCGGGCCGTTCGACCGGTTCGTGGGGCGGTGCGAGCGGGCCGTCGGAGCCCGCCGAGGTGGCGGTGAGGTGGAGCGCGCCCGCGAGGTTGAGGTCATCGCCGTACGCGGGCACGGTCGCCGCGTTGCGCGCGACGAGCTCGGCGAGGGGCCCGCCCGGGTCGGCGGCGGCCGCGTCCCGCAGCGACACCGCGAAGCCCGCCGGGCGGTGCGCGCAGACGTCCTGGTCCGGCGCGGCGGGCTCGGGGCTCTGGGGCAGCAGGGCGGTGCCGAGGACGGCCAGGACGGCGCCGGTCGAGGCATCCACGACAGGACCGCCCGCGGCACCGCCGCCGAGCCGCAGCGCGTCGGCGCCGTCCGTGCCGATGGCGAGCTCCAGGGCGGCGCCGACCAGATGGAAGCGGTCCGTGGCCGTGTAGGTGACCGCCGAGGTGCCGAGGACCCGTGCCTCGCGCCAGCCGCGGGCGGCGATCCGCACATAGGTGCCGGTCGCCACGGAGCCCCGCGCGGAGACGGGGAGGGGCCGCAGCCCGAGGCCTTCGGTGCGGACGAGTGCGAGATCGGTGCCCGGCAGCGGCACCACGGCCTCGGCCGGCACCACGCAGGTGCGTTCGCCCGGCGCGTGCAGGACGATCCTGGCGAGCCCGTCGACCGCCTCATGGCTGGTGATGACCGTGCCGTGATCGTCGGCGGCGAACCCCGTGCCCCGCGGCCGCCCGGCGAGATCGCAGACCCGCACCAGGGACAGCTCAGGCGCCGGAACCGAGAAGCCGTCCCGGCCGCGTCCCGCCATGCTCGAACCTCCCCGCCGTGCCCCGTTACTCCGACCGTAGGTCGACGGTGATCAGCAGGACAGGAGGCAACACGAACGCGCCCCCTTCCGACCCCTCGGTTCACTCCGAGCGCCTGCCCGAAGGGGTGAATGAGCGCGTGTCGGTGGATAGACCTCTAGAGGGGGGAATCGTGAAGCGGCGGACCTCGGTCCGCCGCTTCACTACATGCCGCCCGAAGAGGGCGTGTCAGGCAAAGACGGCCAGGCTCTTGGCCTTGCCCCGCGACTCCTCCGCCAGGACCAGGAAGCGGCCCTCGGCGTCGAAGACGGCGACGGCGCCCACGCCCGCGTACTCATCGGGCATGTCGATCCGGACGCCGTTGAGCAGCAGCCTGCCCCGCTTCTCGTCCACGTCCCAGCGCGGGAAGGCCCGGCCCGCGGCCTCGGCCACGGGCATCACGGTCAGCTCCTCCTGGAGCTGGTCGAGGGTCTTTGCCGCGTCCAGCTTGTAGGGGCCGACGCGGGTGCGGCGCAGCGCGGTCAGATGACCGCCGACGCCCAGGTCGGCGCCGAGGTCGCGGGCGATGGCCCTGATGTACGTCCCCGAGGAGCAGACGACCGAGACGACCAGGTCGAGCACGGGCGTGCCGTCCTCGGCGACGGCGTCACGGACGTCGTACACCGTGAAGGCGGAGATCTTCACGGGCCTGGCCGGGATCTCGAAGTCCTCGCCCTTGCGGGCGCGGGCGTACGACCGCTTGCCGTCGATCTTGATGGCGCTGACCTTCGACGGCACCTGCATGATGTCGCCGGACAGCTTGGCGATGCCCGCGTCTATGGCCGCACGGGTGACCTTCGAGGCGTCGGCCGACGAGGTGATCTCGCCCTCGGCGTCGTCGGTCAGCGTGTTCTGCCCGAGGCGGATGGTGCCCAGGTACTCCTTCTCGGTCAGCGCGAGGTGACCGAGGAGCTTGGTGGCGCGTTCGACACCGAGCACGAGGACGCCCGTCGCCATGGGGTCCAGGGTGCCCGCGTGCCCGACGCGGCGGGTCTTGGCGATCCCGCGCATCTTGGCCACCACGTCGTGCGAAGTGAAGCCGGACGGCTTGTCGACGATGACAAGGCCGTCCGGCGTTGTGGTGCTGCTCTGGCTCATGCGCGGGCGTCGCCGTCCGTCTCGTCTGCTTCTTCGTCCTCGGGCTTGCGGTACGGGTCGGCGTCACCGGCGAAATCGGCGCCTGCCGAGACCTCCCGCACCTTGGCGTCGGACAGCCGTGCCTTGTCGAGCAGGTCCTCGATGGCCCGCGCGTTGTCAGGCAGGGCGTCCGCGACGAAGGCCAGGGTCGGCGTGAACTTCACGCCCGCGGCCTGGCCGACCGCCGACCGGAGCACGCCCTTGGCGCTCTCCAGGCCCGCGGCGGCTGCCGCACGGTCCTCGTCGTCGCCGTAGACCGTGTAGAAGACCGTGGCCTCCCGCAGGTCACCGGTCACCCGGGTGTCCGTGATCGTCACGTGCGTTCCGAGCCGCGGGTCCTTGATCCCGCGCTGCAGCTTCTGAGCAACCACCTCTCGAATGAGGTCCGCCAGCCTTTTCGCCCGCGCGTTGTCGGCCACTGCTCCGTCTCCCTTATCCCCGGGCATTCCCTGGGCTTGTCTTGCTGTGTTCAATCATCGTCGCCGTGCAGCCGCCGTCGCACCGACAGCAGCTCCACTTCGGGCCGGGCGGCGACGAGGCGCTCGCACCGGTCCAGTACGTCATGGAGGTGGCCCGCGTCACCGGACACCACCGCGAGGCCGATCTCGGCCCGCTGGTGCAGGTTCTGACCGCCCACTTCCGCCGCGCTCACCGCGTATTTGCGCTGGAGCTCGGCGACGATCGGACGGACGACGGAGCGTTTCTCCTTCAGCGAATGTACGTCGCCGAGGAGCAGATCGAAGGACAGAGTCCCCACATACATGTGTGTCCGGATGTCCCGCCGGTACGGGTTCGAGGCCCCGCCAACCGCTTGGCAGGGACACAAGAACCGTACACGGAACGGCCGGGGCCGATCGACGGAATTTTCCCCGTCGACCGGCCCCGACACTGAACCGAGCGGATCAGATCAGTGAACTGATCAGCCGCGCGGCTTCTCGCGCATCTCGTACGTGGCAACGACGTCGTCGATCTTGATGTCGTTGAAGTTTCCGAGGTTGATACCGCCCTCGAAGCCTTCGCGGATCTCGGTGACGTCGTCCTTGAAGCGGCGCAGACCCTCGATGTTGAGGTTCTCCGCGATGACCTTGCCATCGCGCAGCAGGCGGGCCTTGGTGTTGCGCTTGACCTCGCCGGAGCGGATGAGCACACCGGCGATGTTGCCGAGCTTGGACGAGCGGAAGACCTCGCGGATCTCCGCGGTGCCGAGCTCGACCTCCTCGTACTCCGGCTTGAGCATGCCCTTGAGGGCCGCCTCGATCTCCTCGATGGCCTGGTAGATCACCGAGTAGTAGCGGACGTCGACGCCCTCGCGCTCCGCCATCTGCGCGGCACGGCCGGCCGCACGGACGTTGAAGCCGATGACGATGGCGTCGGAGCCCATCGCCAGGTCGATGTCGGACTCGGTGACCGCACCCACACCGCGGTGCAGGACGCGGATGTCCACCTCTTCGCCGACGTCGAGCTGGAGCAGCGAGCTCTCCAGGGCCTCGACGGAACCGGACGCATCACCCTTGATGATGATGTTGAGGTCCTGGACCAGACCCGCCTTGAGCACCTGGTCGAGGTCCTCGAGGGACACCCGGCGGGTGCGCTTGGCGAACGCGGCGTTGCGCTCACGGGCGGCACGCTTCTCGGCGATCTGACGGGCCGTACGGTCCTCGTCGACGACCAGGAAGTTGTCGCCCGCGCCCGGCACGTTGGTGAGACCGAGCACGAGGACCGGAGTCGACGGGGTCGCCTCCTCCACGTTCTCGCCCTTGTCGTCGAGCATCGCGCGGACTCGGCCGTACGCGTCACCGGCGACCATCGTGTCGCCGACGCGGAGGGTACCGCGCTGAACGAGGACGGTCGCGACGGCGCCGCGGCCCTTGTCGAGGTGGGCCTCGATCGCGATGCCCTGCGCGTCCTGCTCCGGGTTGGCCCGCAGGTCGAGCGAGGCGTCCGCGGTCAGGACCACGGCCTCGAGCAGCTGCTCGATGTTCTGGCCCTGGCGCGCGGAGATGTCGACGAACATCGTGTCGCCGCCGTACTCCTCGGCCACCAGACCGAACTCGGTGAGCTGACCGCGCACCTTGGTCGGGTCGGCACCCTCGACGTCGATCTTGTTGACCGCGACCACGATCGGCACGTCGGCCGCCTTGGCGTGGTTCAGCGCCTCGATCGTCTGCGGCATCACACCGTCGTTCGCCGCGACCACGAGGATCGCGATGTCGGTGGACTTCGCACCACGGGCACGCATGGCGGTGAACGCCTCGTGACCGGGGGTGTCGATGAAGGTGATGGCGCGCTCTTCACCGTTGACCTCGGTGGCGACCTGGTACGCACCGATGTGCTGCGTAATACCGCCGGCCTCGCCCGCAACGACGTTCGTCTTGCGGATCGCGTCCAGAAGTCGGGTCTTACCGTGGTCGACGTGACCCATGACGGTCACGACCGGCGGACGGGAGACGAGCATTTCCTCGCCGCCCTCGTCCTCGCCGAACTCGATGGAGAACGACTCGAGGAGCTCGCGGTCCTCCTCCTCCGGGCTGACGATCTCGAGGACGAAGTTCATCTCGTCCGCGAGGAGCTTCAGCGTCTCGTCGGAGACGGACTGCGTGGCGGTGACCATCTCGCCGAGGTTCATCATCACGCCGACCAGCGAGGCCGGGTTCGCGTTGATCTTCTCCGCGAAGTCGGTCAGCGAGGCACCGCGCGACAGGCGGACGATCTGTCCGTTGCCGCGAGGCAGCATGACGCCGCCCACCGACGGGGCCTGCATGGCCTCGTACTCCTGGCGCCTCTGCCGCTTCGACTTGCGACCACGACGGGCGGGCCCGCCGGGACGGCCGAACGCACCCTGCGTGCCACCACGGGCACCGGGGCCACCGGGACGTCCACCGAAGCCGGGACGGCCACCGAAGCCGCCGCCGCCACCGGGACGACCGGCACCGCCGCCACCCGGACCGCCGGGACGGCCGGCGAAGCCGCCGCCACCGCCACCGGGACGACCCGCGAAGCCGCCGCCACCGGGACGACCGCCACCGCCGCCGCCCGGGCGACCGCCGCCGCCGGGACCACGACCGCCGCCGGGGCCACCGCCGGGACGCGGACCCGCGGCGGGACGCTGCGGCATCATGCCCGGGTTCGGACGGTTACCGGCGGGACCGCCGCCGGGACGCGGAGCGCCGCCCTGCGGGCGGGGCATGCCGCCCGGGGTCGGACGGGCGCCGCCCTGACCCTGCGGACGGGGAGCGCCACCGGGGCCGCCCTGACCGCCCTGCGGGCGCGGGGCGCCACCGGGGCCACCCTGGCCGCCGGGGCGCGGGGCACCGCCCGGACGGGGCGCCTGCGGGCGCGCCATGCCGGTGGAGCCACCAGAGGTGAAGGGGTTGTTGCCCGGGCGCGGACCCGAGGGACGGGCGCCGCCGGGACGCGGAGCGCCACCCTGGCCGCCGGGGCGCGGAGCACCCTGACGGTCACCGCGGTCACCGCGGTCGCCGCGGTCACCACGGCCCTGACCCTGGCCCTGACCCTGACCGGGGGCCGGACGGCCACCGGGCTTCGGGGCGCCGGGGCCCGGACGGGCGCCGGGGCGCGGGCCGGACGGGGCGGCAGGAGCCGCGGGTGCCGCAGGCGCGGCCGGCGGAGCGGTGAACTCCGGGGCGGCCGGGGCCGGCGAGGCCGGTGCGGGCTTGGGCGCCGGCGGCTTCGGCGCAGCCGGACCCGGACGGGCGGCCTGCGCGGGAGAGGGGGACGCCGGAGCCGCGGGGCTCGCCGGCTTGGGGGCGGCCTGCTTGCGCGGCGCGCCGGGCTTGGCGGCGGACTTGCCGTTGCCACCGCCCTGGTTCAATGCGTCAGTCAGTTTGCGTACTACCGGCGCCTCGATCGTCGAGGACGCCGAACGTACGAATTCACCGAGTTCTTGGAGCTTGGCCATGACGACCTTGCTCTCTACGCCGAACTCCTTGGCGAGCTCGTATACCCGGACCTTAGCCACTTCGCTCCTTTTAGGTCCGGGTTACGCCGGACCGTCGCTACTTCATGGGCGTACTCATCGCGTGCTCATCGAGTGCTCATCGCAATCTCGACCTACTTCCAACTCGCGGGGTACCAGGGCCACACGGGGTTCCGTGCGCCCACGTCTTTCGGTGTTGCCTACTGGGCAACTGTCTTGACCGCCCGGCGCAACGCCTCCGTGTCGAGCGGTCCCTGGGCTCGGAAGGCCCTCGGGAACGCCCGGCGGCGGACCGCCAGGTCTAGACAGACCAGGGCGGGGTGTACATACGCACCCCGGCCGGGCAGCGTACCGCTTGGATCGGGGACGCAGGCGCCCTCTTTCGCCACGATGCGCAGCAGATCGCTCTTGGCCGCTCGCTCCCGGCACCCCACACAGGTGCGCTCAGGGCATGCGCGGGCATGCGTCCGGCCAGACACGCTTAAGTCTACCTCCCCGCACCGACCTCACCCCTTTGGGGCAAGAATCGAACGGCTACTCGCCACATACTGTCGTGATCCAAGCGGTGACCGCCCGGAATTTATTCCCCGGGACGGCTCCGCCGCCGGTCCCGCTACTGGTCGCGCTCGTCGCCGGGCTGCTCGGTGTCGGGCCTGATGTCGATCCGCCAGCCCGTGAGGCGCGCGGCCAGGCGGGCGTTCTGCCCCTCCTTGCCGATCGCAAGCGACAGCTGGTAGTCCGGCACGGTCACGCGGGCCGAGCGGGCGCCGAGGTCGACGACCTCGACCTTGCTGACGCGGGCCGGGGAGAGCGCGTGGGCGACCATCTCGGCCGGGTCGTCGGACCAGTCCACGATGTCGATCTTCTCGCCGTTGAGCTCGCCCATGACGTTGCGCACACGGCTGCCCATGGGGCCGATGCAGGCACCCTTGGCGTTGAGCCCCGAGCGCGTCGAGCGGACCGCGATCTTGGTGCGGTGACCGGCCTCGCGGGCGATGGCCGAGATCTCGACGGAACCGTCGGCGATCTCCGGGACCTCCAGCGCGAAGAGCTTCTTCACCAGGTTCGGGTGGGTGCGCGACAGCGTCACGGACGGGCCGCGGACACCCTTGGCCACCCGGACCACGTAACTGCGCAGGCGCAGCCCGTGGGGGTACTGCTCGCCGGGCACCTGCTCCTGCACCGGCAGGATGGCCTCCAGCTTGCCGATGTCGACCAGCACGTTCTTCGGGTCGCGGCCCTGCTGGACCACACCGGTGACGATGTCGCCCTCGCGCCCCGCGTACTCACCGAGCGTCGCGTCGTCCTCGGCGTCGCGCAGCCGCTGCAGGATGACCTGCTTCGCGGTGGTCGCGGCGATGCGGCCGAAGTCGGACGGGGTGTCGTCGAACTCCTTGGCCTCCTGGCCCTCTTCGAGGTCGGCCGGGTCCTCCGTCGCCCACACCGTCACATGGCCGCTCTCGCGGTCCAGCTTCACGCGAGCGCGGCGGAAGCTGCCGTCGGTGCGGTGGTAGGCGATGAGGAGGGCCGACTCGATCGCCTCGATGAGGAGGTCGAGGGAGATCTCCTTCTCCCGGACCAGACCCCGCAGGGCACTCATGTCGATGTCCACGGCTACGCCTCCTCTTCCTTCTTGTCCTTGCGGTTGAACTCGACCTGCACACGCGCCTTGTCGATCTCGTCGAAGGCGAGACGGCGGGACGTGGCCTTGCGGCCCTTCACGCCGGGCACTTCGAGGTCGAGGCCTTCGTCGTCCACGGTGAGGATGCGGGCGGTCAGCTCGCCGCCCTCGGTCAGCTGGAACTTCACCTGACGGTCCACGGCTCGCACGTAGTGCCGGTGCTCGGTGAGGGCCCGCTCGGCGCCGGGGGATCCGACCTCCAGGTCGTACTCCCCCGCGCCCATGGCGTCCGTCTCGTCGAGCTTCGCGGAGAGCACGCGGCTCACTTCCGCGATCGCGTCCAGGTCCACGCCGTCCTCGGAGTCGATGACGACTCTCAGCACCCGCTTGCGCCCGACGGAGGCCACTTCGATCTCTTCGAGATCCAGGTCCTGCGAGGTGACGAGCGGTTCCAGTAGTTGCCGCAGCCTCTCGCTCTGGGTGGTGCTCATCCGGGTGACTCCTCGGCCGCGTGTGCTGTTGTGGGTGCGTTGCAAGTCTGCGTGTCAGGTCAAAGGGTATCCGGTCCGAAGGGGTGTTGCCGCCCACGAACGGGACGATGCGGCGCTCCGTTCCGAGCCGCTAGCGGGTGCCGGGGCGGTCCGAAGGTACGGTGATCACCGGGCCCGCGCCCATCGATCTCCCCTTCTGTTCCTTTGCGTTCCCTTCCACACCCTTCTCGCTCGCGCCTTTTGGCCTTCCTTCCGAGGACGTCTGCCGTGCCGTCGTATCTCACCGCCCCGCGCTCCCGTCCGGGACCGCGCCGAAGGAGTCTGCTCACCGGGGCCGCCGGTGTCGCGTCGGCGGCGCTGCTCGCGGGCTGCACGGACTCCGCCGACTCCGACGCCGACGAGCGTCCTTCCGCCACCCGGCGGCTGCGCGCCACGGCGGCGAAGGACAGCAGGAAACTCCTCCGGCAGTACGACGCCGTGGCCGCGGCGCACCCCTCGCTCGCCGAGCGCCTCAAGCCGCTGCGGGCCGAGGTGGCGCAGCATGCGGAGGCGTTCGAGGCCGACCCCGGCAACCGCGCCACGGGCTCCGCCGCGCCCTCCCCGTCCCCCTCTGCGTCCGCGGCTGCCCCCACAGCGCCGTCGCCCTCCGTGGCCTCCGAGCCCAAGAAGGCCCTGCGCGAGCTCGCCGATGCCGAGCGCAAGCTGGCCGACCGGCGGGGCGACGCCCTGGTCGACGCCCCGGCCGAGGAGGGCAGGCTGCTCGCCTCCGTGGCCGCGGCGGGCGCGGCCCACGCCTATCTGCTGACGGAGACGGAGGACCACAAGTGAGCGACACGCACACGCAGGGGTCGGGTTCGCGGGAGACCTCAAAGGCCTCGAAGGACGCAGAGCTGAAGGCCCTGCAGTCCGCCCTCGGCGCCGAGCACGCCGCCGTGTACGGCTACGGGGTCGTCGGCGGCCGGATCGGCGACAAGCGCAGGGCCGAGGCCCGCACGGCGTACGACGCGCACCGCGCCCGGCGCGACGAGCTGCAGCGCGCGGTGCGCGACCTCGGCGGCGAGCCGCAGTCCGCGGACGCGGCGTACTCCCTGCCCTTCCCGGTGCCGGACTCCGCGGCGGCCGTCCGGCTCGCCACGGAGCTGGAGGACCGGGTCGCGGGCGTCTACTCCGATCTCGTCCGCGCCACCTCGGGCACCCGGCGCGGCACCGCGGCCCGGGCGTTGCGGGAGGCGGCGGTCCGTGCGGCACGGTGGCGGGGCGGGAGCGTAGCCTTCCCTGGGCTCGCCGAGCGGTCGACACCGTCGTCCGCAGCGGCCACACCCAAGGCGTAACGCGCTCAGGAAGGGAACAACTCGCGCATGGCTTTCGAACCGCCGCGGCGCCTCGTCACAGCACTCGGCGAGACGGCGCAGGACGGCGACGACTGGCTGGAAAAGCTGCCCGAGGCAGTCGAACAGTCCGTCGCTCTACGCGAGTTGACCGTCGATCGGGTGCATGTGCCCGGTGGCCGCAGCAGCCTCGTGCTGCTGGTGCGGCGGGCCGACGACACTCCCGCGGTGCTGAAGCTCGTGCCGCCCCGGTCGCGTCCGGAGAGCGAGCGGGCCGCGCTCGCCCACTGGAACGGCCTCGGCGCCGCACGGCTGCTCGACCCCGAGCTCTCCGACGGGGCGCTGCTCATGGAACGACTGCACCGTGATGTGTCCGTGCGGTCGCTGCCCGAGGCCAAGGCGCTCCTCGAGGCGGCGGGGACGCTGCGCAGGCTGTGGGTGGAGCCGCCCGCCGGGCACCGGTTCGAGACGGTCGCCGAGCGGACGGGGCGGCAGGCCGACGCGATGCGGGCCTCCGCCGCGGCGGACGCGGAGGTCGCGCCGCTGGTCGACGCGGCGCTCGCGGCCCGGGACGAGCTGTTGGCGGCGAGCGTGCAGCCCCGGCTGCTGCACGGCACGTTCCGGCAGAGCAAGGTCCTCGCCGGGGACCGGCTGCCATGGCTCGCGGTCGGGCCCGACCCGGTGGTCGGTGAGCCCGCCTTCGACCTGGCGCGGCTGGTCCGCGACCGGGTGGAGGACCTGATCGCCTCGCCGTCGGGCGCCTCGATCACGCGGCGACGCGTGAAGAAGCTGGCGGAGTCCCTGGAGGTCGAGCAGGAGCGGCTGCGGGGCTGGACGCTGTTCCGGGCGGTCGAGTCGGGCGTCCGGGCGCTGCGGGTGGGGCGGCCGCAGGACGCGGAGCTGCTGCTGGAGTTCGCGGGCTGGCTCTGACGGGTCGCGGGGAACTGCGGACCGCATGTGGCTGGTCGCGCAGTTCCCCGCGCCCCTTCGGGGCGCTGACTAGGCCGTGAGGCGGGCGATCGCCTCGTCGACCGGGAGCTCCTCGCGCTCGCCCGTGCGGCGGTCCTTGAGCTCGACGACGCCGTCGGCGGCGCGGCGGCCCGCGACCAGGATCTTCGGCACGCCCATCAGCTCGGAGTCGGTGAACTTCACGCCCGGGGAGACGCCGGGACGGTCGTCGACCAGGACGCGGACACCGGCGGCGGCCAGCTTGTCGGAGACCTCAAGGGCCAGCTCGGTCTGCAGGGCCTTGCCCGCCGCGACGACGTGGACGTCGGCCGGGGCGATCTCCTCGGGCCAGATCAGGCCCTTGTCGTCGGCGTGCTGCTCGGCGAGGGCGGCGACGGCGCGCGAGACGCCGATGCCGTACGAGCCCATGGTCACGCGGACCGGCTTGCCCTCCTTGCCGAGGACGTCGAGCTGGAAGGCGTCGGCGTACTTGCGGCCGAGCTGGAAGATGTGGCCGATCTCGATGGCGCGGTCCAGCTTGAGGCCGGTGCCGCAGTTCGGGCACGGGTCGCCCTCCTGGACGACCACCACGTCGACGTAGGTGTCGACCTCGAAGTCACGGCCCGCGACGACGTTCTTGGCGTGCACGCCGTCCTTGTTGGCGCCGGTGATCCAGGCGGTGCCGGGGGCGACGCGCGGGTCGGCGACGTACTGGACCTTCTCCAGGCCCTGCGGGCCTACGTAGCCGCGCACGAGGTCGTCGCGGCCCTCGAAGTCCGCGGCCGTGACCAGCTCGACGGCGGCCGGGGCGAAGTGGGCCTCGACCTTGCCCAGGTCGACCTCGCGGTCGCCGGGGACGCCGACGGCGACGATCTCGCCGTCGACCTTCACGAGGAGGTTCTTGAGCGTCGCGGAGGCCTCGACGCCGAGGTGCGCGGCGAGCGTCTCGATGGTCGGGGTGTCCGGGGTGGGGATGTCCTCGGCGGCGGGCACGTCGGCGGCGTCCACCGGCTTCAGGGCGAAGGAGACCGCCTCGGTGTTCGCCGCGTAGTCGCAGCTCGGGCAGTCCGCGAAGGTGTCCTCACCGGCGGCGGCCGGGGCGAGGAACTCCTCGGACTTCGAGCCGCCCATGGCACCGGCGGTGGCGGCGCAGATGCGGTAGTCCAGGCCGAGGCGCTGGAAGATCTTCTGGTACGCGGCGCGGTGCATCGCGTAGGACTGGGCGAGGCCCTCGTCCTCCAGGTCGAAGGAGTACGAGTCCTTCATCAGGAACTCGCGGCCGCGCAGGATGCCCGCGCGGGGGCGGGCCTCGTCGCGGTACTTCGTCTGGATCTGGTAGAGGGTCACCGGCAGGTCCTTGTAGGACGTGCACTGGTCCTTGACCAGGAGGGTGAAGATCTCCTCGTGGGTGGGGCCGAGGAGGTAGTCGCCGCCCTTGCGGTCGTTGAGCCGGAAGAGCTCCGCGCCGTACTCGGTCCAGCGGCCGGTCGCCTCGTACGGCTCACGGGGCAGCAGGGCGGGCAGCGAGACCTCCTGGGCGCCCATGGCGTCCATTTCCTCGCGCACGACGCGCTCGACGTTGGCGAGGACCTTCTTGCCCAGCGGCAGCCAGGACCAGACACCGGCGGCGGTGCGGCGCACGTAGCCCGCGCGGACGAGGAGTTTGTGGCTCAGTACCTCGGCGTCCGCCGGGTCGTCGCGCAAGGTCTTCGCCATCAGTCGGGACATGCGCTGGACCTGGGCCATGGTGAACTCCTGCTGCAAAAGGTTGGTGTGCAGGAGGTTAGCCGGGGGCCGGGGGCGGGCGGAAATCGGTTACGGCTCAGGACCGTTTCGGCAGGGGCAGCGGGGCGCCCATCACTGCGTACGGCTTGGCGGCGCTGGGGAACAGGACGCGGCGGGCCAGGTCCGCGTATCCGAGGGAGCGGTACAGGCCGCGGGCCGGGCTTTCGACGTCGATCGCGGAGAGGATCGAGCGGGGCTCGGGGACGCCTTCGGTGATGGTCGTGATGAGGGCGCGTCCGATGCCGCGGTTCTGGTGGCCCGGGTGCACGTGCAGCTCGGTGATGACGAAGGAGTCGTCCAGCCAGCCGTCCAGGTTCTGGCTGCGCAGGTACGGCTCGACGACCGTCGACCACCAGTGGCCCCGGCTGTTGGGCATGCCGTAGACGAAGCCGACGAGCCGGTCGTCCGGGGTGATCGCGCCGAACGCGCGGGCGCCCGGGTAGGTGAGGTGTCGCAGGACGATCTGCCGCCGGACGGCCACTTCGTCCTCGCTCAGTCCGAAGGCGTGGGCCTGGACCCGCAGTGCGTCGTCCACGCGCGCGGCGAGGTCGAGCGGCGCGATCACGACATCGTCTGTCATGGGGCGACCCTACTTCGCGATGCCCGCGTTCAGAACAGGACGCTCATGAAGGCGCCGACCTCCTGGAAGCCCACCCTTCGGTAGGCCGCCCTGGCCGCGGTGTTGAAGTCGTTGACGTACAGGCTTGCCACGGGAGCGACGTCCGCGAGTGCGTAGCGCAGGACGGCCGCCATGCCGGGGGCGGCGAGGCCGCGGCCGCGGTACTCGGGAGCCACCCAGACGCCCTGGATCTGGCACGCCTGTGGGGTGGCGGCGCCGATCTCCGCCTTGAAGACGACCTTGCCGTCCCGGTCGAGGCGGGCGAAGGAGCGTCCGGAACCGACGAGTTCGGCGACACGGGCCTGGTAGAGGAGGCCGCCGTCGCCCGCCATCGGCGAGACGCCGACCTCCTCGGTGAACATCGCCACGCACGCGGGCATGATCGTCTCCATCTCGTCCTTGCGGACACGACGGACGTACGGGTCGGGGACGATGTCGTCCGGGAGCCGGTCGGTGACCATCAGGGGCTGCTGGGCGCGGACCTCGCGGGCGGGGCCCCAGGAGGGCTCAAGGAGCCGCCACAGCTGGGCGGTGGACTCGACGGGGCCGACGATGGACGAGCAGCGGCGGCCGGACCTGCGGGCACGGTCGGCGAAGCCTCGGACGGCTCGCGGGGTGGCGCAGATGGGGACGAGGTTGGCGCCCGCGTAGCAGAGCGAGGCCAGCATGCCGTCCTCGTACCAGCCCCACATCTCGCCGCCGAGGCGCCAGGGGTCGAGGCCCGCCACCTGGACGCGGGCGGTCACGAAGGCGTTCGCGACCGGCTCGCGGTCGAGCACGGCGAGCGCGGCGTCGAGGTCACTCGGTTCGAGGACCCTGGTGGTGGTCTGAGTCAACACGTGCGGGGGCCTCACCATACGGTCTGCTGATCTCCGCACTGTACCTGGCGGGGGCGCCTTGTGCGGGGGGTGCCTTTTGTCCGTGGGAGTCCTGGCTGTGTGGCGGGTGTTCCCCGGTGGGGGCGGGCGTCTTTTCGCCGCTTCGCGGCGTTGCTCCCACCCGCCCACCCGTTTGCCCCGCGACGTCGGGTCGGAGTAGGGGCGGGTGGGTGGGTGTGGCCCCGGCGTTCGGAGCCAAGGCTCGGGGCTGGGCCCCGTGGGCCGGACATGCGGGTGCCCCGCGGCTCTGTGAGCCGCGGGGCACCCGGAGACGTGTCGGTCAGCCCGCGACCGAGATCGTCGGCTCGCCCGACTCCACGCCGTCCTTCTCCATCTGCTCGGCGATCTTCATCGCCTCGTCGATGAGGGTCTCCACGATCTTGGACTCGGGGACGGTCTTGATGACCTCGCCCTTGACGAAGATCTGGCCCTTGCCGTTGCCGGAGGCGACGCCGAGGTCGGCCTCACGGGCCTCGCCCGGGCCGTTCACGACGCAGCCCATGACGGCGACGCGGAGGGGGACCTCCATGCCTTCGAGGCCCGCGGTGACCTCTTCGGCCAGCTTGTAGACGTCGACCTGGGCGCGGCCGCAGGACGGGCAGGAGACGATCTCCAGGCGGCGCTGGCGGAGGTTGAGGGATTCGAGGATCTGGATGCCGACCTTGATCTCCTCCACGGGCGGCGCGGAGAGGGAGACGCGGATCGTGTCGCCGATGCCCTCGGCGAGCAGGGCGCCGAATGCCACGGCCGACTTGATCGTGCCCTGGAAGGCGGGGCCCGCCTCGGTCACGCCGAGGTGCAGGGGGTAGTCGCTCTGGGCGGCGAGCTGGCGGTAGGCGTTGACCATGACGACCGGGTCGTTGTGCTTGACCGAGATCTTGATGTCCTGGAAGCCGTGCTCCTCGAAGAGGGACGCCTCCCAGAGGGCCGACTCGACGAGGGCCTCGGGGGTCGCCTTGCCGTACTTCTTGAGCAGGCGGGCGTCCAGGGAGCCCGCGTTGACCCCGATGCGGATCGGCGTGCCCGCGTCCTTGGCGGCGCGCGCGATCTCCTTGACCTTGTCGTCGAACTGCTTGATGTTGCCCGGGTTGACCCGGACCGCCGCACAGCCCGCGTCGATCGCCGCGAACACGTACTTCGGCTGGAAGTGGATGTCGGCGATCACCGGGATCTGCGACTTGCGCGCGATCGTGGCGAGCGCGTCCGCGTCGTCCTGCGTGGGGCAGGCGACGCGCACGATCTGACAGCCGGAAGCGGTCAGCTCCGCGATCTGCTGCAGCGTGGCGCCGATGTCGGACGTGCGCGTCGTCGTCATCGACTGGACCGAGACCGGAGCGTCCCCGCCCACGGCCACCGTGCCGACCTGGATCTTGCGGCTGACCCTTCGGTCGGCGAGCTTGGTCGGAACGGACGGGATTCCGAGCGATACGGCAGTCATCTGGCGAGCATCCCCAAGAGTGTGGATCACAGAGTACGGATCACTAAGTGTGCGTCTGGGTCCCGAGATCGGCGGGCTCCGGATTCGAGATTACGGCACCCCGCAGGGCCCGGGCACATCACGCCCGGAAGTCCACCCAATGGTGGGCGGCCCGTCACACAAGGTGCCGGGCCACCGCAAACTTCCCGTAATCAGGAGATTCATCACGAGATTCTGACGGGGTTCACCACGTCCGCGATGAGCACCAGGATCGTGAAGCAGATGAAGATGCCCGCCACCACGTAGGCGACCGGCATCAGCTTCGCGACGTCGAA
The DNA here is from genome assembly GCF_040609235.1 of Streptomyces sp. NPDC004732. Lineage (NCBI taxonomy): Bacteria > Bacillati > Actinomycetota > Actinomycetes > Kitasatosporales > Streptomycetaceae > Streptomyces > Streptomyces sp. NPDC004732. The sequence goes on along the minus strand of NZ_JBEXJR010000005.1, from coordinate 660,411 downwards.
CGGGCCCGGGTCGGGGCGGCGCAGGACCTTCGCCGCGTTGCGGCGCACGGACTCCCACAGGGCGCCCGCGATGTGGCCGCCGTCGAGCGGGAGCAGCGGCAGCATGTTGAAGAGGAACAGCGAGAGGTTGAAGCCCGCGATGAGGAACAGCATCATCGCGATCTGGTTCTCCGGCGGGATGTCCAGGGTGAACACGTCGCCGCCCACCCGGGCCGCGCCGACGACGCCCATCGGGGAGTCCTGCTTGCGCTCGCCGTCACCGAACGCCGCGTTCCACAGATCGGGGATCTTGGACGGCAGGGCGATGATCGACTCGACGCCGTTCTCCATCATGTCGCCCATGCGGTCGACGGAGTCGCCGAAGGACTGCTGCACGATGCCGGTGGCGGGGGTGAAGCCGAGGAAGCCCGCGGAGACGTACTTGCCCTCCACGTAGGCCCCGTCGCCGTCGGTCTTGGTGACCTGGTTCTTGATCAGGGTCGCGTGCAGGTCCAGCCGCTTGCCGTCGCGCTCGACCGTGATCGTGGCCGGGCCGATGGTCTCGCGGATCTTGGACTGGAGCGCGGACCAGTCGTCGACGGACTTCCCCTGGAAGCCGACGATCTTGTCACCGGGCTTCAGGCCGGCCGCCTTGGCGGGCGCGGCCTTGTCGCCCTTCTCGCACTTCGCGCGGTTCTCGCTCTGCTGGATGACGCAGTCGGAGACCTTGCCGACCTGGGTCGTCTGGCTGCTGATGCCGAACGTCATCATCACGCCGAGGAAGATCGCCACGGCCAGGATCAGGTTCATGAACGGCCCGGCGAACATCACGATCACGCGCTTCCAGGGCTTGCGCGTGTAGAAGAGGCGGCTCTCGTCGCCGGGCTGGAGCTCTTCGAAGGCCGCCGAGCGGGCGTCCTCGATCATGCCGCGCCAGGGGGACGTCGACCGTGCCTCGATGCGGCCGTCGGCGCCGGGCGGGAACATGCCGATCATGCGGATGTAGCCGCCGAGCGGGATGGCCTTGACGCCGTACTCGGTGTCGCCCTTCTTCCGTGAGAAGAGGGTCGGTCCGAAGCCCACCATGTACTGCGGCACGCGGATGCCGAACATCTTGGCGGTCGACAGGTGCCCCAGCTCGTGCCAGGCGATCGAGAAGAGCAGCCCGATCACGAAGACGACTATCCCGAGGATCATCATCAGTGTCGTCATGCACGGGCCTCCGCGGTCGTCTTTGCTGCCAGTTCGCGTGCCCGAGCACGCGCCCAGGTCTCCGCTTCGAGGACGTCGGCAACGGTCAGGGAGGTTCCCGACCCACCGGTGACAGCGACGCCGTGCTTCTCGTGGTCCTCCACGGTCCTCGTCACAGTCTCCATGATGCCGTTGAAGGGCAGCGCGCCCTTCAGGAACGCGTCCACGCATTCCTCGTTGGCGGCATTGAACACTGCCGGGGCCGTGCCCGCGAGCTCCCCGACGTGCCGGGCGAGCCCGACCGACGGGAACGCGTCGTTGTCGAGGGGGAAGAACTCCCAGCTCGACGCCTTCGTCCAGTCGAAGGCCGGGGCGGCGTCCGGGATGCGCTCGGGCCAGCCGATGCCGATGCCGATCGGGCCGCCCATGTCGGGCGGGGTGGCCTGGGCGAGGGTCGAGCCGTCGGTGAACTCCACCATGGAGTGGACGTACGACTGCGGGTGGACGACGACCTCGATGCGGTCGAAGGGGATGTCGTAGAGCAGGTGGGCCTCGATGACCTCCAGACCCTTGTTGACCAGCGTCGCGGAGTTGACGGTGATCACCGGGCCCATGGCCCAGGTCGGGTGCGCAAGGGCGTCCTCGGGGGTGACGTGCGCGAGATCGGCCTTCGTACGTCCCCGGAAGGGGCCGCCTGAGGCGGTGACGACCAGCTTGCGTACGTCCGCGCGGGTGCCTGCGGCCAGCGCCTGGAAGAGCGCCGCGTGCTCGGAGTCGACCGGGATGATCTGGCCGGGCTTGGCGATCGCCTTGACCAGGGGGCCGCCGACGATGAGGGATTCCTTGTTGGCCAGCGCGAGGGTGCGGCCCGCTTCGAGCGCGGCGAGCGTCGGGGCGAGGCCGATGGAGCCGGTGATCCCGTTGAGGACCGTGTGGCAGTCGGACGCGGCGAGCTGGGCCGCGGCGTCGGGTCCCGCCAGGATCTCGGGGAGCGGTTCCCCCGCGGCGTACTGCCCCTGGAGGGCCTCGCGCAGCGCCGGTACGGCCTTCTCGTCGGCGACCGCGACCGTCCCGACCCGCAGCTGACGCGCCTGCTCGGCGAGGAGGCCGACGCGGCCGCCCGCGGCGGAGAGCGCCGTGACGCGGAAGCGGTCGGGGTTGCGCTGGACGAGGTCGATGGCCTGGGTGCCGATCGAACCCGTGGAGCCGAGGATCACGATGTCCCGCGGTCCGTTCCCCGTCACGGGGTCGAAGACGAGGTGCGGGTCGGCGAGGGGGGATGGGCTGTCGCTCATCCCCCTATTGTGGCCGCATCCTGCGTCCGGCCCGACAGGGCGTGCCCGATCGGGGTCACTGCTTCTTGTCGCGGGGGTCGAAGTCGCCCTCCAGGACGCCCTCCGCGGTGTCCATCGTCGGCGCGCTGAAGCGGAGTTGGCCGCTGGGCTGGCGGGCCTCCAGGCTCTCGGCGCGGACGTCCAGGTTGAAGAGGTAGCCGACGGACTCCTCCTTGATGGCGTCCATCATCGCGGTGAACAGGTCGAAGCCCTCGCGCTGGAACTCGAACAGGGGGTCCCTGCCCAGGTAGGACCGCATCCAGATGCCCTCCTGGAGGTAGTCCATCTCGTACAGGTGCTCGCGCCACTTCCGGTCCAGGACGGAGAGCACCACGCGGCGCTCCAGTTCGCGCATGACGTCAGCGCCGAGTGCGCGCTCGCGTTCCTCGTAGCGGGCGCTCATGTCGTCGGTCAGGGCCTCGATGATCAGTTCGGCGGTGACGTCGGAGCGGGTGCCCGCCTCCCGGTCTAGGTCCTCGGTGGTGACGCGTGCGGGGTAGAGCAGGCGGCAGGCGGTCCAGAGCCGTTCCAGGTCCCACTCCTCGGCGAAGCCGTCGGCGGTCTCCGCTGCCACGTACGCGTCGAGGGTGTCGGCCATGAAGTGGTGGATCTGCTCGCGGAGGTCCTCGCCCTCCAGGACGCGGCGGCGCTCCTGGTAGATGAGGCCGCGCTGGCGGTTGAGGACCTCGTCGTACTTGAGGACGTTCTTGCGGGTCTCGAAGTGCTGCTGCTCGACCTGGGACTGTGCGGAGGCGATGGCGCGGGTCACCATCTTGTTCTCGATGGGCACGTCGTCCGGGACGTTCGCCATGAGCATGACGCGTTCGACCAGTTCGGCGCGGAACAGCCGCATCAGGTCGTCGCCCAGCGAGAGGTAGAAGCGGGACTGGCCGGGGTCGCCCTGGCGGCCCGAGCGGCCGCGCAGCTGGTTGTCGATGCGGCGCGACTCGTGGCGCTCGGTGCCGAGGACGTAGAGGCCGCCGAGGCCGGTGATCTCGTCGTGCTCGGCGGCGGCCGCGGCCCCGATGCGCTCCAGGGCCTCGCGGTACCGGTCCGGGTCGTCCTCCGGGGCCCGTCCTTCCGTTCTGAGCTCGGCCTCCGCCATGGCCTCGGGGTTGCCGCCGAGCATGATGTCGGTGCCGCGGCCCGCCATGTTCGTGGCGACGGTGACGGCGCCCCTGCGGCCCGCCTGCGCGACGATCTGCGCCTCGCTCAGGTGGTTCTTGGCGTTGAGCACCTCGTGCCGGATGCCGCGCTCGGTGAGCAGGGCGGAGAGGTGCTCGGACTTCGCCACGGACACCGTGCCGACGAGGATCGGCTGGCCCGTGCGGTGCCTTTCGATGATGTCGGCGACGACCGCGTCGAATTTCACGGACTCGTCGCGGTAGATGACGTCGGGCCTGTCGGCGCGGACCATCGGCTTGTTGGTGGGGATGGGCACGACGTGGAGTTTGTAGATCTGGTGGAACTCGGCGGCCTCTGTCATGGCCGTGCCGGTCATTCCGGAGAGTTTTCCGTAGAGGCGGAAGAAATTCTGCAGGGTGATCGTGGCGAGCGTCTGGTTCTCGTCCTTGATCTCCACGCCCTCCTTGGCCTCGATGGCCTGGTGGACGCCTTCGTTGTAGCGGCGTCCGGCGAGGATGCGCCCGGTGTGCTCGTCGACGATCAGGACTTCTCCGTCGGTGACGACGTAGTCCTTGTCCTTCTTGAAGTGCTCCTTCGCCTTGAGCGCATTGTGCAGCTGGCCTATGAGGGAGGTGTTGGCGGAGTCGTAGAAGTTGTCGATGCCCAGCTGGTCCTCCAGGAATTCCACGCCGTTGTCCAGTACGGCCACGGTGCGCTTCTTCGGGTCGTACTCGTAGTCGTAAGCGGCGCGCAGTTCCGCCAGTTCGACCTTGCGCTGCGGTGCCGTGAACTTCTCCTCCTGGATCGCGATGCCCCGCATTCCGCGGACGGCGTCGGCGAAGAATCCGTACCAGTGCGTGGGCTGGTCGGCCGGGCCCGAGATGATCAGGGGGGTGCGGGCCTCGTCGATGAGGATGGAGTCCGCCTCGTCGACGATCGCGTAGTGGTGCCCGCGCTGCACCAGCTCCCCCTTCGACCAGGCCATGTTGTCGCGCAGGTAGTCGAAGCCGAATTCGTTGTTCGTGCCGTACGTGATGTCGCAGGCGTAGGCGGCACGGCGGTCGTCCGGGCTCATATCGGCCTTGATGACGCCGACGGTCAGCCCGAGGAATCCGTAGACGCGGCCCATCCACCGGGCGTCGCGCTCGGCCAGATAGTCGTTGACCGTGACGAGGTGGACTCCGTCGCCCGCCAGGGCGTTCAGATACGCGGGCAGCGTGGCCGCGAGGGTTTTTCCCTCCCCCGTCTGCATTTCGGCGATGTTGCCGAGGTGGAGTGCCGCGCCGCCCATCACCTGGACATCGAAGTGGCGCATGCCGAGGATGCGCCGGGCCGTCTCGCGGACGGTCGCGAAGGCCTCGGGGAGGAGATCGTCGAGGCTCTCTCCGTCGGCGTAACGCTCTTTGTACTCGTCGGTGAGGGCGCGGAGTTCGGCGTCCGAAAGCCGCTCGATCTCGCCCTCTATGGAGTTGACCTGAGCCCTGACGCGTTCGAGCCGACGCAGCATTCTGCCTTCGCCCGCTCGCATGATCTTGCCGGTGAGGTGTTCCAGTTTGAGGACGGACACGGTGATCCCCTCCCTGCCTCGCCGGCCGGTCCGCTCATTGTGGGCGGGGCCACATCGCGGCAGCAAGCAGACCGGTTACGGGCGGGGCGGAATGCGGAGCGCGCGAAAAGAACGGGTGAAAGGGGCGGTGTCACTCACTCGGCAGCGTCGCTCACGCAGCGGATTCGCTCACCCGACGTGCGCGGCGATGGTCCGCGCGCACTCCATCGACTCGGTGCGGGCGGTGTCGATCTCCACGTCGTAGACCATGCCGCGGTGGACCGTCTCGGCCTGGGACGCGGCCATGCCGACGGCCCGGTCGCCCCGTGCGATCTCGCGGGCCGCCGCGATCTCGCCGTCGCACCGGACGCCGACCCACAGCACCGGCAGCCCGCCCAGGGCCTGCTGCCAGCGGTGCTGCGAGCCCGCGCCGCCGAGGAAGATCTCGTCGACGACGATCCGGGCGCCCGCGCGGGCCATCGCGGCGACCCCCTCGATCCAGGCCGCCTCCAGGGCCCGGAACTCCGGCCCGACGCTCACCGTGCCGTCCGCGGCGAACTCGATCCCGGCATCCGACGCCTGCATGGACGCGGGCAGCGCACCGACGAACGTATCCGCCCCGAAGGCCAGCCACGGCCCCGGCAGGACCGACTGCAGGCACCGCACGATCCCGGACTTCCCCGAGCTGGAGCCACCATTGAGGACGATCACCTGGGTCTTCACCGGGCCACAGTAGGAGTGCCCGGATCCCGCTCCAAACGATTTCCCCTACGGGTCGGGCCGGGCCCTCACCCCTCCTTGATCACCCTGCGGACATCGGGCAGGGGCGTCTCGGGCAGCGCGGTGTCCGCGATCCACGGGCCGTCGCCCGAGGGGTCGACGACCCCCGCTTCGAGCCAGGTGTACGTCCCCGACAGGACGCCCTTGACCACCTTGCGGTCCAGCTCGTCGGTGTTGGTCCAGAGCCGGTCGAAGAGCTCGTCGACCCGGATGCGGGACTGGCGGCAGAAGACGTCGGCCAGTTGGTAGGCCTCGCGGCCGTACTCCTCGGTGGTGCGCAGGAGTTCGGCGCGCACGCACGCCGCGCTCATCGCGAACAGCTCGGCGCCGATGTCGACGATCCGGCCGAGGAAGCCCTGCTTGGTCTCCATCTTCCCCTGCCAGCGGGACATGGCGTAGAAGGTCGAGCGGGCCAGCTTGCGGGCGCCGCGCTCGACGTAGCGCAGATGGCCGGAGAGGTCGGCGTGGCCCGTCGGGTGGAACTCGGCGTACGAGCGCGGGAGTTGGCCCGGGCCCGCCACCAGCTTCGGCAGCCAGCGGGCGTAGAAGCCGCCCGCCTTCGCACCCGCCTTCGCCTTGTCGGACAGGGACTTGTCGGGGTCGATGAGGTCGCCCGCGACCTTCAGGTGGGCGTCCACGGCCTCGCGGGCGATCAGCAGGTGCATGATCTCGGTGGAGCCCTCGAAGATGCGGTTGATCCGCAGGTCCCGCAGGATCTGCTCGGCGGGGACGGCGCGTTCGCCGCGGGCCGCGAGGGACTCGGCGGTCTCGAAGCCGCGGCCGCCGCGGATCTGGACGAGCTCGTCGGCCATCAGACAGGCCATCTCGGAGCCGTACAGCTTGGCGAGGGCGGCCTCGATGCGGATGTCGTTGCGGTCCTCGTCGGCCATCTGCGAGGAGAGGTCGAGGACGGCCTCCAGCGCGAAGGTCGTCGCCGCGATGAAGGAGATCTTCGAGCCGACCGCCTCGTGGTACGCGACGGGCTTGCCCCACTGCTCCCGCGCGGCCGACCACTCGCGGGCGATCTTCAGGCACCACTTGCCCGCGCCGACGCACATGGCGGGCAGGGAGAGCCGCCCGGTGTTGAGGGTGGTGAGGGCGATCTTGAGGCCCGCGCCCTCCGGGCCGATGCGGTTGGCCGCGGGGACGCGGACCCGGTGGAAGCGGGTCACGCCGTTCTCCAGGCCGCGCAGGCCCATGAACGCGTTGCGGTTCTCGACGGTGACGCCCTCGGCCGCGGCCTCGACGACGAACGCGGTGATGCCGCCCTTGTGGCCCTCGGACTTCGGCACCCGCGCCATGACGACGAGCAGGTCCGCGACGACGCCGTTGGTGGTCCACAGCTTCACGCCGTCCAGGACGTAATCGTCGCCGTCGGGCACCGCCATGGTGGCCAGGCGTGCCGGGTCCGAGCCGACGTCGGGCTCGGTGAGCAGGAACGCGGTGATGTCGGTGCGGGCGCAGCGGGGCAGGAAGGCGTCCTTCTGCTCCTGGGTGCCGAAGATCTTCAGGGGCTGCGGCACGCCGATCGACTGGTGCGCGGAGAGCAGCGCGCCGATCGCGGGGTTCGCGGAGCCGACCAGGGCGAGGGCCTTGTTGTAGTAGACCTGCGTGAGGCCGAGCCCGCCGTACTTCGTATCGATCTTCATGCCGAGGGCGCCGAGCTCCTTGAGGCCGATGAGCACCTCGTCGGGGATCTTCGCCTCGCGCTCGATGCGAGCCGAGTCGATCTTCGTCTCGCAGAAGTCGCGGAGCTTGGCGAGGAACTCCTCGCCGCGCTGGGCGTCCTCGTCGGGCGGCATCGGGTGCGGGTGCACGAGGTCGAGGCGGAATCGGCCGAGGAAGAGCTCCTTGGCGAAGCTGGGCTTGCGCCAGTCCTGCTCGCGGGCGGCCTCGGCCACCTGCCTGGCCTCTCGTTCGGAGACCTTCGCCCGGTGCTCGGGAGCGGGGGATGTTGCGGACATGAGGTTCACCTCGCCGCGTGTCGGGGCCACCGGCCCGGCCCGTTACCGACCGGTGCTACTCGATCGTATGTACCCGATTCGGGGCGGCCCCACCAGCCCTCGCGCAGCATCCGGCCGCACCTGATCACCCGGACACCGGGGCGGGCGGGGAAATGCAGGGCAATTAATGGACTGAATGCGTGAATGCGGACGACCCTTCATTCATAAAGCCCCGCCACAACAGAGCCGCTGTGCAGAATGCAGCCGTCACCCCCCACTGAAATTGGAGCAACGATGATTCGGAAGGTTCTGGCCGGCGCCGCGCTCGCGACCGCCGCCACCGCCGCGACCGTGAGTGCCGCCGGTGTGGCCTCGGCGACGACGAGTGGCCCCGAGGCCGAGAACACGACCAGCAGCGCGCACGACATGAACAAGGCTGCCCGGGTCGCCTACGGCGAGACGGTCAGCGGGACGGGCACCGGCTCCTCGGAGTTCGCCACCGACAACGGCGACGTCGCCATCGCAGGCGACACGGGCGGCGTGGCCAACGCCTACGGCGCCCCGTTCGTCGACGTCGACCTGCGCTGCGCCGTCCCCGCGGCCCAGGGCGTGGGCGGCAACGTCCTCGGCGGCCCGGTCACGACCTGCAACAACGCGCCGGTCGACCAGTTCGACGCCCCCGAGCGCATCCTCTGATCCGGCGCCGGGGATTCCGCCCTGCCGACAATTCGGGACGGAAATCCCGACCGTCAATCAGGGCCCGGCATTGACTCCGCGCTTCGAGTTCGGGAATTTCCCCGACTGCCCGACTGAATGAAGTGTGAACTCCTCTTTCCTTATGGAGCAAAGATGATCCGGAAAGTTCTGACCGGTGCCGCGCTCATGGCGGCGGCCGCCGCCGCGACCGTCGGCGGTGCGGGCGTGGCCGCGGCCGACGCCTCGGAGTTCGCCACCGAGAACGGCGACGTGGCGATCGGCGGCGACACGGGCGGCATCCTGAACAGCTACGGCGCCTCGTTCGTCAACGTGGACCTGCGCTGCGCCGTCCCCGCGCCCCAGGGCGTGGGCGGCAACGTGCTCGGCGGCCCGGTGGCGGCCTGCACCAACGAGCCGGTCGACCAGTTCGACGCGCAGGAGCGCATCGTCTGACGCACGGCACACAGCACGACGGCCGGAGCCCCCGCACAGTGGGCTCCGGCCGTCCGCCTTTGTGGCGCGGGTTCTACAGGTCCTACAGGTCCTACAGGGCGAGGCCCGTCAGGACCATGACGCGCTCGTAGGTGTAGTCGTCCATCGCGAAGCGGACGCCCTCGCGGCCCACACCGGACTGCTTCACGCCGCCGTACGGCATCTGGTCGGCGCGGTAGGACGGGGCGTCGCCGATGACCACGCCACCGACCTCCAGGGCGCGGTGCGCGCGGAAGGCGGTCTGCAGGTCGTGCGTGAAGACGCCCGCCTGGAGGCCGTACTTGGAGTCGTTGACCGCGTCGAACGCCTCGGCCTCGCCGTCCACCTTCTTCAGGGTGAGGACCGGTCCGAAGACCTCCTCGTAGGCGATGGTGACGTCGGCGGGCACCTCGGCGAGCACGGTCGGCGCGTACGCGGCACCGTCGCGCTTGCCGCCGGTGAGGACCTTGGCGCCCGCCTTCGCGGCCTCGTCGACCCAGGACTCCACGCGCTTGGCGGCGTCCTCGTTGACCAGCGGGCCGACCTCGGTCGCCGGGTCGGACGGGTCACCGGTGACCTGGGCCTCGACGGCCTTGATCACGCGCGGCACGAGCCGGTCGTACACGGCGGCGTCCGCGATGACCCGCTGCACGGAGATGCAGGACTGGCCGCCCTGGTAGTTGGAGAACGTGGCGATGCGCGAGGCGGCCCAGTCGAGGTCCTCGTCGGAGGAGTAGTCGCCGAGGACGACGGCCGCGCCGTTGCCGCCGAGCTCCAGGGTGCAGTGCTTGCGCGGCACCGAGTCCATGATCGCGTAGCCGACCTTCTCGGAACCCGTGAAGGAGATGACCGGCATCCGCTCGTCCTGGACCAGGGCGGGCATCTTGTCGTTGGCGACCGGCAGGATGCTCCACGAACCGGCGGGCAGCTCGGTCTCGGCGAGCAGCTCGCCGAGGATCAGGCCGGAGAGCGGGGTGGCCGGGGCGGGCTTGAGGATGATCGGCGCGCCGACGGCGATGGCCGGGGCGATCTTGTGCGCGCAGAGGTTCAGCGGGAAGTTGAACGGCGCGATGCCGAGGACGACGCCCTTGGGGAAGCGGCGGGTCAGGGCGAGGCGGCCCTGGCCGCCCGCGTCGGTGTCCAGACGCTGGGCCTCGCCGCCGTTGAAGCGGCGGGCCTCCTCCGCGGCGAACCGGAAGACGGAGATCGCGCGGCCGAGCTCGCCACGGGCCCACTTGATCGGCTTGCCGTTCTCGGCGGAGATCAGCTGGGCGATCTCCTCGGTGCGCTCGACCAGGCGGTTCGACACGTGGGTGAGGGCGGCGGCGCGGACGTGGGCCGGGGTAGCGGCGAACTCGTCGCGCACGGCGTACGCGGCGGCGACGGCCTCCTCGACCTGGGCGTCGGTCGGTACGGCGGCCTTGCCGACGACCCGTCCGTCCCAGGGCGAGGTGACGTCGAAGGTGGTCTCGCCGGTGGTCTGGCGACCGGCGAGCCAGAAGGCGTGGATGGAAGTCATGTCGATTCCCGGCCCTTCCGCGGTGGTGTGTCTGGGGGTACGTCCCTCACCGTAGGGGCAGCGGCAGCCGCTGACGTTTATCCGACGCGGAGTGCTGGCCGGGGGCCTTGCGCCGCTTTGTATGTGTGGTGGCCCCTCGGCGTGTGGCCTGGGGGAATCGCTCTCTGCCCGCGGGGCGGTGGGGGCTGATCGCGCAGTTCCCCGCGCCCCTTACGGGGCGTTCCGCTTACCGGGGCGTCAGTCCGATCCCGTCGATGTCGCCTTCAGGGACAGCCACAGCTCCATGCGGACGTCCGGGTCGTCCAGGGAGCGGCCGAGGATCTCCTCGACCCTGCGCATGCGGTACCGCAGGGTGTGCCGGTGGACGCCGAGGTCCGCCGCCGCCGCGTCCCACTGGCCGTGGCGGGAGAGCCAGGCCCGCAGGGAGGCGACGAGATCCCCGCGGCCGGTCGCGTCGTGCTCGTGCAGCGCCCGCAGCAGACCGTCCGCGAACGCCCGCACCGCGTCGTCCGCGAGCAGCGGCAGGACGGACCCCGCGGCCAGCTCCTCGTGCTCGACCAGAGCGCGGCCGCGGCGTCGGGCGACGGACAGCGCCTGTTCGGCCTGCTTGTACGCGGTGGCCGCGGCGATGGGTCCGGCCGGTGCGGAAAGGCCCATCACCAGCTCGCCCTCCTCGCCGGAAGCGGCGGCGTCGCGGCCCGTGGTGCCGCGCCCCGCCTCCAGCGCCGCCGCATACTCCGCGCAGGCCCGCGCTCCCGCGCCCCGGTCCACGACGAGCAGCACGAGCCGTTCCCCGTACGGGACGACGAGCAGTGCCTCGCCGGAGCGCGCGGCCGCGGCCTCGACGACGTCGACGAGTCCGGCGAGCGGGTCTCCGTTGCCGGAGGCGTCGGCCACGGCGGCGAGCACCGCGGCGGAGGCGGTGCCAGGTCCGGTGTCGTTCGCGCCGGAAGCCTCGCCGTTGCCCTCGGCGCCCGCCCGCACCCGCGCCGCGGACGCGGACGCCACCTGCGCGACGACGAGGCGGAACGGCGCGTCGAGGAGCCCGCCGTACAGCTCGCCCGCGACGGTCCGCGCGTGGTCGGGCTCCCCCGCGAGCAGCATCCGCAGCACGGCCGCGCCGATCCGCTGCTCGGCGGCGTGCAGGGAGCGGGAGCGCTCGGTGGTCAGGGTGAGCAGGGCGATGGCGGAGTGCACCGCGTACCGCTCGGCGGTGCCGAGGGTCGACTCGGTGCCGACGGCGAGCGCGGCGCGCGGCCTGCGTCCCGTGCCGAGCGAGTGCAGCTCCACGCGGTCCTCGGCGCCCGCGACGACGGAACTCGCGGGGGCCGGGCGCTCCCTGAGGCGTTCGACATCGGCGGTGACCCGGGCGGCCCTGCGGTTGGCCCACTCCGGCGCGGCGGCGACGACGGCGCCCGACGCGTCGTACAGCGCGGCCCAGCCGTCGACCTGTCCGGCGAGCGCGAGCAGCAGCCCTTCGGGGCCGTCGCTCAGCGCCTGCTTGGTCAGCTCGCGCTGGGCGGCGAAGCCCGCAGTCACCGCGCGGTACTGCTCGGCGGCGATGGCGGCCGACACGGCCTTGCTGATGGCGAGGAACGGGGTGCGCCGGGGCACCTCGATGAGCGGCAGACCGGCGTCGGTCGCGGCGTCGAGGAGGGCCCTGGGGATGTCGGGGTAGTGCACGCCGACGGCGAAGCCAAGCCCGACGACTCCGGCACCGGCCAGCCGCTTCACGTACCGCCGCATGGCGTCCGGGTCTTCCGCGTCCAGCTTGAGCGCGGTGATGAGGAGGAGTTCGCCGCCCTCCATGTAGGGCACGGGGTCGGCGAGCTCGCTCGCGTGCGCCCAGCGCACCGGGGTGTCCAGGCGTTCCTCGCCCGCGCGCACGGTCAGCTTGAGCGCGGAGTGGTGGACGAGCGAGGCGAGCGTGGGCGGCATGGGACCTTCAGGTCTGCGGCAGGCGGGGCGGGTGGGCGCGACGGGATCTTCGCGATGTGGATCTTTTGGCCGGTCCGTATGAACGACCTGTGTCGATTCTGCCTCACCGTATGGTGCGACAGAGACCGAACACCACGTACGTGTGATCCGGCGGTTCATCTCGTCTTTCGTCCGCGCCGGGATTTCCGAGTGCCCCGTCCACACCGCTTCAGGCCGGGCCCGCGCGGCTTCAGGAGCGCAGGTCCACCAGGAGCGGGGGCGCGTGCTCCCCGCGTACATCGGTCAGCGAAAGCACCGCGTGCCCCGGCGGCACCCCGTGTGCCAGCTCGGAGGCGGACCAGCGCTCGCGCTCGACCTGACGGACGGTGACGGCTCGGGCGGTCGGCGCGTTGCCGGTGATGACGCGGCGCAGCATGTGCACGGTTTTGCCGAGTGGGGTCTCGGCGATGATCTGCCGGTCGGTCACATCGCGCGCCTCTGTCCACTCCTTGCCCCAGACCTCCGCGAAGTCCTGGCCGTCCCACGGGGTGAGGCCGGAGAGCGCCATGCGGCAGCCGATCGCGCCGAGGAGCGGTGTGCGCAGGGGCCGGGGTACGTCGTCGAGCGTACGCAAGGTCATGACGACGCCCGCGTTGGCGGACCGCAGACGCTGGATGCGGCGTACGGATTCCGGGGTGACCGTGCCCGACGCGTCGTCCAGGACCAGGCAGGCGAAGAGCGAGCGGTCCTCGCGCCCGGCGGCGGTCGCCGTGAACTGGGCGAGGACGAGGCGGGCCAGGATCCGCGAGGCGTCGGCGTGCCCGCGCTCGGGGAGGTCGATGCGGACCCGTACGGGATGGTCCAGGGCCCGCAGCGAGAACGGGGTGCTGCGGCCCGAGGTGTCGAAGAACGGGGCGAAGGCCGGGCGGTCGAGGAGTGCGATGCGGTCGGCGAGGACCGCGCCGGGGTCGCCGGGGTGGCCCAGCTGGCGCTCCCGGGCGTCGAGTTCGCGGATCATCCCGTCCTGCCCCGCCGCCTGCAACGCCTTGCGCAGGGCGCCGAGCGGTCCTGGCGAGCCGTCGAGCAGGGCGCGCAGTTCCGGCACCGAGGGGAAGCGCCGGTGGACGGCGAGGAAGGGGCCGAGGAGCTGGGCCAGGCAGGTCGTGGAGCGGCGGCTGTCGCCGCTGGGGTGGGGGTCGACGAGGTCGCCGACGAGGGCTTCGGCGAGCACGGCCGCGGCCTCGTCGGGGTCGTTGGTGCCGCCGTACAGATCGAGGTCGTACACGGAGTCGGGCTGCCCGATCCGCACCACCACGTCGTAGTCCTCCGCGGGCCCGAGCCCCGCGCCCGCGGCCCCGACGACCACCACGGCCGCCCGCCCGGCGAGTGCGCCCAGGCACAGCGACTCGGCGAGCGGCCACACCACCCGTGCGGTCTTGCCGGAGCCGCCGGGGCCGACGGCGAGCAGCGAGGTGCCGAGCAGCTCGGGCCCGAGCGCGAGCCCGGTGCTCCGGTAGGCGTAGGGGTTGCGGGGGTCGTCGGCGGTCGTCCCGATGCGCACCTGCGCCGTGGCGAGGTCGTGGCGGGCGGCCCGCGCGGGCAGGTCCCGGTCCCCCGAGGGGTGCGGGCAGGCGCGGGCGCCGTCGCGCAGGACGGCGTCGGTGAAGACGGCGAGCGGGCTGCGCCCGGCCCGCACGGACCGCCAGGCCCGCGCGATCCTCGCGTGGTCCACGTCCCGCATCAGTCCGGCCCCCGCGTCGGCGGCGAGCCGGTCGGCGGCGGCCTCCGCGCCCGCGGCCCGCAGCTGCGGCCAGCGGGCGGGGTCTTCCTCGGGGGCGGGCGGCGGCGGGGGCGCGTCGGGGCGGCGCAGGTGAGGGGCGAAGAAGCGGCGCCAGACCTCGCCCCAGCGGCCGACCTTGCCGACGCCGATCATGATGGCGAGCGCGATGAGGGTGTAATAGCTGTACCAGACGAACGCGTTGCCGACCTTGTTTCCGCTGTAGATCCAGGCGTCCGGCAGGAACAGCTCGATCGGCAGCACCCACCAACCGCCCAGGTAGTTGTTCCACAGCAGCGACCAGAGCAGCCACCCCACCAGGAACGAGATCAGCGCCCCGCTCAGCAGCTGCCGGGTCGGCACGGTCTCGGGCTCCTGCGCGGGCCGCGGCCTGTGTGCGAACCGCCAGATGCCGGGCAGGGCGGCGGGCCGCGGCGCGCGCAGCCAGGCGAGGAAGGCCGCCCCGTCGGGCAACGGCGGCGCCCCGGGGGCCTGTGCGGGCCGGGGCGGCGGCGCCATGGACCCGTGCGAAGGCACCACGGACCCGTTCGGAGGCGACGCCGGGCGCGGCACCGGAGTGGCATGGGTGCCCTGCGCGTCCTGCGTGCCGTCGGAATCCACGATTCTTGCCCCCTGGCCTGCCGCTCTCTTGGTTCGCGGGTCAATCTAGTGCCCCCGCAGGGGGAGTTCACCGGATACGCGCCCGGGCCCGCGGCGATCCGGCCCCGGCGGGCGCCTTCGCGACGAACGCTCCGCTATGTCCACCACGGACAACCGCCACGCCGAACGACTCCCCCATGGAGCATGCCCACCCCATGGCCTCGCCCCTAACCTGCGAAGAAAGCAGTAGAGCGTCCGTATCGTCGCCCCACCCCCGTCAGCAACAGGAGCCCCTCATGACTGCCCTTCCGCAGGAGCGCCGCGTCGTCACCGCCATCCCCGGTCCGAAGTCGCAGGAGCTGCAGGCCCGCCGTACCGCCGTGGTCGCCGGTGGCGTGGGCTCCGTGCTGCCCGTGTTCGCCGCGCGCGCGGGCGGCGGCATCATCGAGGACGTCGACGGCAACCGTCTGATCGACTTCGGTTCCGGCATCGCCGTGACCTCCGTGGGCGCGTCCGCCGAGGCCGTCGTGCGCCGCGCCGCCGCGCAGCTGGAGCAGTTCACCCACACCTGTTTCATGGTCACGCCGTACGAGGGCTACGTCGCCGTCGCCGAGGCGCTTGCGGAGCTCACGCCGGGTGACCACGAGAAGAAGTCGGCGCTCTTCAACTCCGGCGCCGAGGCCGTCGAGAACGCCGTCAAGATCGCCCGCGCGCACACCAAGCGCCAGGCCGTCGTCGTCTTCGACCACGGCTACCACGGCCGCACCAACCTCACGATGGCGCTGACCGCCAAGAACATGCCGTACAAGCACGGCTTCGGTCCGTTCGCGCCCGAGGTCTACCGCGTCCCGGTGGCCTACGGCTACCGCTGGCCCACGGGCGAGGAGAACGCCGGGCCCGAGGCCGCCAAGCAGGCCATCGACATGATCAGCAAGCAGGTCGGTGCCGAGAACGTCGCCGCGATCATCATCGAGCCGGTGCTCGGCGAGGGCGGCTTCATCGAGCCCGCCAAGGGCTTCCTGCCGGAGATCGTGAAGTACGCGAACGACAACGGCATCGTCTTCGTCGCCGACGAGATCCAGTCCGGCTTCTGCCGTACGGGCCAGTGGTTCGCCTGTGAGGACGAGGGCATCGTCCCCGACCTGATCACCACGGCCAAGGGCATCGCGGGCGGTCTGCCGCTCGCCGCCGTCACGGGCCGCGCCGAGATCATGGACGCCCCGCACTCGGGCGGCCTCGGCGGCACCTACGGCGGCAACCCGGTGGCCTGCGCCGGTGCGCTCGGCGCCATCGAGACCATGAAGGAGCTCGACCTCAACGCCAAGGCGAAGCACATCGAGTCGGTCATGAAGACCCGCCTCACCGCCATGGCCGAGAAGTTCGACATCGTCGGCGACATCCGCGGCCGCGGCGCCATGATCGCCATCGAGCTGGTCAAGGACCGTACGACCAAGGAGCCGAACCCCGAGGCCACCGCGGCCCTGGCCAAGGCCTGCCACGCCGAGGGGCTGCTCGTGCTGACCTGCGGCACGTACGGCAACGTCCTGCGCTTCCTGCCGCCGCTGGTCATCGGCGAGGACCTGCTGAACGAGGGCCTGGACATCATCGAGGGCGCCTTCGCCCGCGTCTGAGCGTCGGGGCGTGTGAAGAAGGTGTGCGGGCCCCATGACGGGTTGCCGATCCGTCTGTCGGCCCGCCACCGCCTGCCGTACGGTTTCTGCAGATGAGAGAAACACCCCGCCCGCAGGGAACTGCGGGCGACACCACGGCGGAGCCTCCCCAGCCCCGCCCTGGGCGTGCCTTTGCGCGCACACCCGGAGCTTCCAGCTCCGGAACTCCTCACCGATCGGACGGCCGCCCGCCCCAAACCCCCCGGGGCGCGCGGACCCCCGATCCGGACGACCGCTTCGGAGACTCCCCCGACGGACCCGCGTGAGCAGGTCCCCTCGGACAGTCCGGGCCGGTCGGCCACCGAAGGGCCAGCACACTCCCCCCCTTGTGCTGGCCCTTCGGCATGTCCGGCTCCCGACGGGCTCCCCGGTCAGCCCGGTCTGCCGGTTCTGCGTCCCTGCGCGTCCAGCAGGTTGCCCGCCCGCTTCGCCGTCCGCAGCGTGATGCAGCGGTCCGCGATCCGTACGCCCTCCAGGCCGTCCTCGATCTGCGCCTCGAGCCGGGTGACGTCCGCGAGCTCCCGCATCCAGACGCACACCGCCAGGTTGTACGTGCCGACGGTGGTCACCACCAGCCGGGCCTCGTCCAGGCCGGCGAGCCGGGCCGCGGCCCCCGCCAGCCGCCTCGCCGGGACCTGGAGGAAGAGCCAGGCCTGCACGGACCGGCCGCACCGCGCACGGGCCACGTCCGTCCACAGCACCACCCGCCGGTGCATTAGCAGGCGGTGCACGGCGTCGCGGGCCCGGCGCACGGGGACGCCGGTGCGGGCCGCGATGGTGGTGGCGGGCATGCGTCCGTCCGTGCGCAGGGCCGCGAGCACCGCGCGGTCGAGGGCGGTCGGCTCCGTGGGGGCGCCCGGTTCGCGCAGGCCTTGGTCGGTGAACCGCGCCGCCTGGTCCGCGGCTAGCTCCCCCAGCCGCCAGTCGCCCGCCTCCCGGACGAAGGACGTGACGAGCTGGGTGCGCACGGCCCGGATCTGCGGCCCGGTGCCGAGCCGCTTCAGGAGGTAGTCGGCCAGCGCCACCTCGTCGGCAGCGCCGACACCGACCAGCAGATCGCGCCCGCCCGACGTGAGGTCGAGCGACCGGCACTCCGGGTCGTCGACGATCGAGTCGGCCACATCAAGGGGATGGCCCGCGCACTCCACCTCGACGACCGCCAAGCGGCCCCCGGCGGGCCCCGGTTCGTACGCCGTCACCCAGGCGAGGCCCGCCGCCCGCAGCCGGTTCCAGCGGCGCGCGACGGTGACCGCGTCCACCCCGAGCACGGCGCCGACCTTCGCCCACGAGGCCCGCGGCTCGATCTGCAGGGCGCTGACGATCCGCAGGTCAAGGCTGTCGAGGTCCGGATCCGCCGCGCGCGGCTCGGCTGCGCCGCCGGTCGGCGAATGGGCTCTCACAACTCCCTGTATAACGCGCCTTCCTGCGCGAGGCAGGTCGTTTTTGCCGTGATCCTGCGCAGCGCTCCTCGCCACCGGCGCTCTGCGTGAAGATCGCGAAGCACTGTCTTGTCGCCGCTCACCGTCAGCTTCACCGTTCACCGTCAGCGTCACCAACAGGCCTTCGCGGGAGAAAAGTTGAGCATCCCCTACATATCGCGCCGCCGTTTCCTGCAGACGACGACGGCCGCCGGTGCCGCTGCCACGACGGGTGCGCTCACCGGCATCGGCAGCGGCAGCGCGCACGCCGCCGCCCCGGCTGCCGGTACCGCGGCCGCCGCGACCCGGCTGCGCTTCACCGCCACCACCAACGGCGCCGCGTCCCTCGCGGGC
The DNA here is from genome assembly GCF_040609235.1 of Streptomyces sp. NPDC004732. Classification (NCBI taxonomy): domain Bacteria; kingdom Bacillati; phylum Actinomycetota; class Actinomycetes; order Kitasatosporales; family Streptomycetaceae; genus Streptomyces; species Streptomyces sp. NPDC004732. The sequence continues at coordinate 642,091 of NZ_JBEXJR010000005.1, read as the reverse complement.
GACCGGATGATCGCCGAGGTGCAGGGCGTGCTGTGGTCCCTGCCGCGCACGGGCGGCGACGCCGTGCCGCTCACCCCGGCGGACCTGGAGCCGACGCGTCCGGTGCACTCGCCCGACGGCCGCCTGATCGCCGTCTGCGCGTTCCGCACGGGCAACTTCCACATCTGGACGCTGAAGCCGGACGGCTCCGAGCTGACCCGGCGCACCGAGGGCGACTGGGACGACCGCGGCCCCGCCTGGTCGCCCGACGGCAAGCGGATCGCGTTCTCCTCCGAGCGCGGCGGCGACCCGGTCACCGGCGCCCCCTTCCGCATCTGGGTGCTTGAGCTGGCCACCGGCGAGCTGACCCGGCTGACCGGGCGGCCCGGCCAGTCAGGCCCCGTGCAGGACGGCGCGTGGGAGGACTTCGACCCCGTCTGGTCGCCGGACGGGAAGCGGGTGCTCTTCGTCCGCGCCGCGGTGAAGTCGGGCGCGCTCGACGCCCGCACCATCGCCTCCGTGGCCGCCGACGGCAGCGGTGCCGTGACCGTGGAGCACACCGACGCCACCACCGCCCAGATCTTCGTGCCCGCCGTCTCCTCGAACGGCACCCTGGCGTATCTGCGCACGACGGCGGCGCCGAACGCCGCCTGCGCCCTCGTCGTGGACGGCGAAGCGGTCGCGGTGGGCGGTGACGTGGAGCCCGCGCCGCCCCGCTGGATCTCCGCCAAGGAGCTGCTCCTCACGGTCGACGGCCAGTTCACCGTCGTACGGCCCGACGACCCCGGCACCCGCAAGGACATCCCCTTCACCGCGCCGCTGCCCCTCGACCGGCCGGACTACCGGCTCAAGACGTTCGACCTGGACGGCACCGGGAGCCGCCCCGTGCGCGCCTTCGACCTGCCCGTGCTCTCCCCCGACGGCAAGCAGGTCGCCTTCACGGCCCTCAACTCCCTCTGGGTGGGCGAGGTCTCGGGCGGCAGGGCGCCACGCCGGGTGACGCGGGCCAAGGAGACCGGGTACCTCTACGCGGCCGCGTGGACGCCCGACGGCAAGGCGCTGCTGTACTCCGACGACCGCGACGGCATGCCCGCCGTCCGCCGCCGGGAGCTGGCCACCGGCAAGGAGACGGTGCTCGCGTCCGGCGGGCGCATCCAGGCGGCACTCTCCCCGGACGGCAACCGCCTCGCCTGCTTCGACCTCGCGACGAATCTGCTGGTGCGGGATCTGCGGACCGGCGAGGAGAAGGTGCTTGCCGCCAGCCCGCCCGGCGGCGAGCTGTCCGGCAGGCCCAGCTGGTCCGCCGACGGACGCCATGTCGCGGTGAGCTTCCGCAACCGGATCAACCAGCGGTTCCGCGAGGGCTACAACCTCATCCGCGTGATAGACACGGCCGACGGATCCGCACGGACCCACGCGGTGGCGCCGCACACCTCCATCTCCGACCGCAACAGCAACGGTCCCGTCTGGTCCCCCGACGGCCGCCACCTGGCCGCCGTCGTCGAATCCGCGCTGTGGCTGCTGCCCGTGGCCGCCGACGGCACCCCGAACGGCAAGCCCCGCACCTTCCCCGCCGAGGCCGCCGACCACCCCACCTGGTCGGGCGACGGCCGCCACGTCCTCTATCTCTCCGCGGGCCGCCTCCGGCTCCTCACCGTGGCGGACGGCAGCGTCCGCACGGTCAAGCTGCCGCTCGACCACCGGCGCCCCGCGCCCGCGGACACCGTCATCCACGCGGGCCGCTTCTGGGACGGCTCCGGGGTCGACGACAGCGTCCGCGAGAACGTCGACGTGACCATCCGCGGGGGCCGCGTTGCGGCCGTCGGACCGCACCGCTCCGGGCGGGCGGCAGGACGCCGCGTCGACGCCTCCGGGCAGACCGTGATCCCCGGCCTGTGGGACACCCACATGCACCCGCAGCCGGGCATCTACGGCGGCCGCCAGTCCGCCCTCTTCCTCTCGTACGGCATCACGAGCGCCATGTCGATGGGCGGTTCCGGCTACGAAGGGGCGAGGCTGCGCGAGGCCACCGCCGCCGGTGAGCTGGCCGGTCCCCGGCTCGTGACCGCGAGCGAGGTCCTCGACGGGTCGCGCATCGCGTGGGACAACCGCGTCCACGCGACCCGCGAGGGCCTGCGGCTGACCCTGTCCCGGGGCAAGGCCCTCGACTGGGACTTCGTCAAGACCTACGTCCGGGCCCCGGGCTGGGTGATGGAGGAGGCCACGCGCTTCGCGCACGAGGAGATGGGCGTGCGCTGCGGCAGCCACAACCTCTCCCCCGGCATCCAGCTCGGCCAGGACCTGACGACACATCTGCAGGCCACCCAGCGCGCCGAGTTCGGCCACGCGACGTCCGCGGGCGAACTCGCGTACCAGGACGTGACGGAGATCTACACCGCCACGGGCGACTTCCACCTGGTCGCGACGCCCTTCTCGGCCACTCCCCTGATCGGCGCGGCACCGGGCCTCGCCGACGACGAGCGGGTCACGCGGCTGATGCCTCCGTGGGAGACCGCCCAGGTGCGGAGCCTGGCCGAGCAGCCGCCCACCGACGCACAGCTGGCCACCCTGGCGCGGGAGACCGGCATCTACCGCAGGATCTCGACCGGCGGCGGACTGATCGCCCTCGGCACGGACTCCCCGGGCATCCCGACCGGCCTGGGCGTCCACATCGGTCTGCGCGCCCTGCGGCGCGGCGGCTACTCGGCCGCCGATGCGCTGCGCACGGCGACCTCCGCGCCCGCGCGGATCTTCGGCCTCGACCGCGACCTCGGCACGCTGGAGGTGGGCAAGCTCGCCGACCTGGCGGTGATCGACGGCGACCCGTTCACCGACTTCGACTCGCTGGTGCGCACGGTGTCGGTGATGCGGGGCGGAGTGCCGTACGAGGTGAGCGACCTGGTCTCGGCCGTGCCCGCGGTGCAGGTGACGGCGGAGGAGCGCGAGCAGTGGGCCCGGACGGGCAAGCAGCTGCGGAACAAGTGCTGCGACCACGGGCACTGAGACCGTTTGGCACGGACGGGCACACGCACGTCGCCGAAGGCCCCCGCCGGATCGTCCGGCGGGGGCCTTCCGCCGCGCGCCGACGCCCTGGCGCACGCGTCGGCGATCATCCCTGCCAGGCTGTGGCGCATGTCTGCATCCCCGGCCCCGCGACGGCCGGCCCTCACCCTCTCGCTGTGCGTCGCCCTCTTGGCCCTCTTCGCGCTCCTGACCTGGCAGGTCGTCGCCGGAGGACCGCTGCGCCGCGCCGACGAGCGCGCGGGGCGCGCCCTGGCGGGCAGCCGTCTGCCGGACCGCGCCGCGGAGTTCCTCGCCGACCTCGGCAACATCGCGGTGGCCGTGCCGGTGCTGGTCGCGGTGGCCGCGTACGCCGCCTGGCGCGCGCGGCAGGGCGGTACGTCCCGGTGGTGGCTGCCCGCGGTCGCCGCGCTCGTCGCCATGGCCGCGGTGCCCGCGCTGGTCGCCCCGCTCAAGGCGGTGATCGACCGCCCGGGCCCGCCCGGCACGGCGGGCGACGGCGGCTTCTTCCCCTCGGGCCACGCGGCGACGGCCGCGGTCGCCTACGGAGCGGCGGTCCTGCTCCTGCTGCCGCTGCTCCGTGGCGCCTACGGCCGCCGCGAACTGGTCATCGGATGCTGTCTGTTGAACGTGGCGATCGGGTTCGGGCTGGTGCGGCGCGGCTATCACTGGCCGCTGGACGTGGTGGCGAGCTGGTACCTGGCCGCGGTGCTGCTGCGGGCGATGCTGCTGGTGATCGGCCGGAGACGGTGCTGATCACCCGAAGTACGCGTCGAAGTTCTTCGAGAATTCCCCGTTGTTGAAGCGGTCCCAGTTGATCGACCACGTCATCAGGCCGCGCAGGTCCGGCCAGGTCCCGTGGGTCTTGTACGAGCCGCAGTTGCTGCCCTTGGTGAGGCAGTCCAGGGCCTTGTTGACCTCTCCCGTGGACACGTGGCCGTTGCCCGCGTTGACGGAGGCGGGCATGCCGATGGCGACCTTCTGGGGCGGCAGCGCCGGGAAGACGTTGTTCTTGTCGCCCGCCACGGGGAAGCCGGTGAGCAGCATGTCGGTCATCGCGATGTGGAAGTCGGCGCCGCCCATGGAGTGGTACTGGTTGTCCAGGCCCATGATCGGGCCGGAGTTGTAGTCCTGGACGTGCAGCAGCGTCAGGTCGTCGCGCAGGGCGTGGATGACCGGGAGGTACGCGCCCGCGCGCGGATCCTGCCCGCCCCATTTCCCGGTGCCGTAGAACTGGTAGCCGAGCTGCACGAAGAAGGTCTCGGGCGCCATGGTGAGCGTGAAGCCGGAGCCGTACTTGGCCTTGAGGGTCTTCACCGCGGAGATGAGGTTGACGATCACCGGGGTCTTCGGGTTCTTGAAGTCGGTGTCGTCGGCGTTCAGCGAGAGCGAGTGGCCCTCGAAGTCGATGTCCAGGCCGTCGAGTCCGTACTCGTCGATGATCTTGGAGACCGAGGCGACGAAGGTGTCGCGGGCCTGCGCGGTCTTCAGCTGCACCTGGCCGTTCTGGCCGCCGATGGAGATCAGGACCTTCTTGCCCGCGGCCTGCTTGGCCTTGATCGCGGCCTTGAACTCGTCCTTGGTCTCGACGTTCGGGCACTCCGTCTTGGGACAGAGGTCGAAGCGGATGTCCCCCGAGGTCGCGGAGGTCGGTTCGCCGAAGGCGAGGTCGATGATGTCCCAGCTGTCGGGGGTGTCGGCGAGCCGGGTGTAGCCGGAGCCGTTGGCGAAGCTGGTGTGCAGATAGCCGACAAGGCTGTGCGCGGCCGCGGCATTCGAGGCGGCGGCCCGCGGTTCGGGGGACGCGGTCGCATGGGTCGCGAGCAGGCCGGACGCGGCGAGCGCGCAGGCCGCGACGGCGACCACGGCGGCACGTCTCACACGGCTCGCGGGGCTGGTTCGGGGCAACAAAGAGCGATCCACAACTGCCTCCGGGCATGGGGGGATTGGAGGGCGGGTCGCGCATAACTTGGTCCAGACCAATGAAGTTGTCAAGGTTTTTGGCAGCTCACTCCTCTCCGTCGCCCGCCAGTTGCGCGGCCGCCTCGTGCATCGCGAGTTCGAGGAACCCCGGGTCGGTGAGCGTCCCCGAGCCGTCCGGCGGGACCAGCCAGCGGACGCCGCCCGCGGCCCGGCCCGGGTAGGGCACGACCACCCAGGTGCCGCGCCCCGCGCCGCGCACGCCCGTGCCGAGCCAGCGCGAGACCGTGCCCGCGGGCACGAAGAACCCCATGCGTTCGTCGCCGAAGTCGGCGAGCACGGGGCCGGGGCGGTCGACGCAGCGCGTCAGCACGTCGAGCGTGGGATATCCGAGCTCACCGGGGAGGATCAGCACGTCCCAGCGCCGCCCCGCGGGCAGCAGCGCGACCCCGAGGGGATTGCGCTCCCACTCCCAGCGGCACGCTTCCGGATCCGGCGCCACCGACACCAGCCATTCGATCGCCGACCTCGTCCCCGAGTCATCCGAGCCAGTCATGCCGGGACCTGCCTTCCCTGTGTACGACACCATGCACGTCACGGGGGAGACAGGCCTCGGGCCCGACCATTACGCGGGTTTCGGCCGCCAATTGAACAGCGGGCGTCGGGCCCCTCAGCTGTCGAAGCCGAGGCCCAGCTTGTCCATCGTCTTGAGCCAGAGGTTCCGCTTGCCGCCGTTGGCGTCGGACCTGGCGAGCGACCACTTGGTCAGCGCGACACCGGTCCACGCGAACGGCTCGGGCGGGAACGGCAGCGGTTTCGTCCGCACCATCTCCAGCTCCGTGCGCTCCGTCCGCTCGCCCGAGAGCAGGTCGAGCATGACGTCGGCGCCGAACCGGGAGGCCCCGACGCCGAGGCCCGTGTAGCCCGCCGCGTACGCGACGCGGCCCTTGTGGGCCGTGCCGAAGAACGCCGAGAAGCGCGAGCACGTGTCGATCGCGCCGCCCCACGCGTGCGTGAAGCGGACCCCTTCCAGCTGCGGGAAGCAGGTGAAGAAGTGCCCGGCGAGCTTCGCGTACGTCTCGGGCCGGTCGTCGTACTCGGCGCGCACCTTCCCGCCGAAGGGGTAGATCGCGTCGTAGCCGCCCCACAGGATGCGGTTGTCGGCGGAGAGCCGGAAGTAGTGGAACTGGTTGGCGCTGTCGCCGAGGCCCTGGCGGTTCTTCCAGCCGATCGCCGCCAGCTGCTCGTCGGTCAGCGGCTCGGTCATCAGCGCGTAGTCGTAGACCGGCACGGTGTACGGGCGCAGGCGCTTGACCAGCGAGGGGAAGACGTTCGTGGCGAGCGCGACGTGCTGGGCGAAGACCCTGCCGTACGGCGTGCGGATCGCCGTGCCCGCCCCGGAGGAGGCCAGCTCCAGCGCGGGCGTGTGCTCGTAGATGCGTACGCCCTTCTCCAGGCAGGCCCGCTTCAGGCCCCACGCCAGCTTCGCCGGGTGCAGCATGGCGACGCCCTCGCGGTCCCAGAGCCCGCCGAGGAAGGTCGGCGAGTCGACGTGCTCGCGCAGCGCCTCCGCGTCCAGGAGCTCGGAGCCCTCCGCCAGACCGTGCTCCGCCATCTCCTCGTACATCTCGCGGAGTTCGGCCAGCTGGTGCGGCTCGGTGGCGACGTCGATCTCGCCGGTGCGCTCGAAGTCGCAGTCGATGGAGTAGCGCTTGACGGCCGCCTCGATCTCGTCGAGGTTGCGGGCGCCGAGCTCCTCCAGCTTCCCGATCTCGCCGGGCCAGCGGGACAGGCCGTTGGCGATGCCGTGGGTGAGCGAGGCGGCGCAGAAGCCGCCGTTGCGGCCGGATGCTGCCCAGCCCGCCTCGCGGCCCTCGACGAGGACCACATCGCGCCGCGGGTCGCGCTCCTTGGCGATCAGCGCGGTCCACAGGCCGCTGTACCCGCCGCCGACGACGAGCAGGTCGCACCGCTCGTCGCCGGTCAGTGCGGGCTCGGGGGCGGGCCTGCCGGGGTCGTCGAGCCAGAAGGACACCGGCTTGGCGTCGGCGAGGGACTCGGTGAAACGGGTCATGGCACCAGGGGCCATGATTTCCACTCCTTCAGAAACAGTTGGTGCGCTGTCACGCCTGCTTGTTGCGGCGCTTTCCGATGAGCATTCCGGAGAGTACGAGAAGGACGGCGACGAGGAACATCGCCGTGCCGATCACATTGATCTGAACGGGCGTGCCCCGCTGTGCGGATCCCCAGACGAACATGGGGAAGGTCACAGTCGAGCCCGCGTTGAAATTCGTGATGATGAAATCGTCGAAGGAGAGCGCGAAAGCGAGCAGCGCGCCCGCCGCGATGCCGGGTGCGGCGATCGGCAGGGTCACCCGCAGGAACGTCTGCACAGGACCGGCGTAGAGGTCCTGCGCCGCCTGTTCCAGGCGCGGGTCCATCGACATGACGCGCGCCTTGACTGCGGTCACCACGAAGCTGAGGCAGAACATGATGTGGGCGATCAGGACCGTCCAGAAGCCGAGCTGCGCGCCCATGTTCAGGAAGAGCGTGAGCAGCGACGCGGCCATGACGACCTCGGGCATCGCCATCGGCAGGAAGATCAGCGAGTTGATGGCGCCCCGCGCGCGGAAGCGGTAGCGCACGAGCGCGAAGGCGATCATCGTGCCGAGCACGGTCGCGCCGATCGTCGCCCAGGTGGCGATCTGCAGGCTCAGCGAGAGGGAACCGCACATGTCGGCGACACCGCACGGATCCTTCCACGCGTCGAGCGAGAATTCCTGCCACGAGTAATTGAAGCGGCCCTTCGGTTTGTTGAAGGAGAAGACCGTGACGACGACGTTCGGCAGGAGCAGGTAGGCGAGCGTCAGCAGGCCCGCTATGACGACGACATTGCGCCGGAGCCAGCGGAAGAAGGCAGCCATCAGACGAGATCCTCCGTCCCCGACTTGCGGATGTAGAAGGTCACCATGAAGAGGATGGCGGCCATGAGGATGAAGGAGAGTGCCGCGGCCGTCGGGTAATCCAGAATGCGCAGGAACTGCGTCTGGATGACGTTTCCGACCATGCGGGTGTCGGTGGATCCGAGCAGGTCCGCGTTGACGTAGTCACCGGCCGCCGGAATGAAGGTGAGCAGCGTTCCGGAGACGACGCCCGGCATGGAGAGCGGGAAGGTCACCTTGCGGAACGTGGTGGACGGCCTGGCGTAGAGGTCGCCCGCGGCCTCGTGCAGCCGCCCGTCGATGCGCTCCAGCGAGGTGTAGAGCGGCAGGATCATGAACGGCAGGAAGTTGTAGGTGAGTCCGCAGATCACCGCGAGGGGCGTGGCCAGGACCCGGTCGCCGTCCGTGACGCCCAGCCAGCTGGTGACGTCCAGGACGTGCAGGGAGTTGAGGGCGCCCACCACGGGCCCCCCGTCGGCGAGGATCGTCTTCCACGCCAGCGTACGGATCAGGAAGCTGGTGAAGAACGGCGCGATGACCAGGACCAGGATGACGTTGCGCCAGCGGCCCGCGCGGAACGCGATGAGGTAGGCGAGCGGATAGCCGAGCAGCAGGCACAGGACCGTGGCGGCGCCCGCGTAGAGCACCGAGCGCAGGAACTGCGGCCAGTAGTCGGCGAGCGCGTCCCAGTAGGTGGCGAAGTGCCAGGTGACCTTGAAGCCCTCTTCGAGGGAGCCGGTCTGTACGGAGGTCGACGCCTGGTAGACGAGCGGCAGCGCGAAGAAGACGACGAGCCAGAGGATGCCGGGGAGCAGCAGCCAGTAGGGGACGAGCCGCCCTCGTTTGCGGGGCTTGCGCGGGGGCGCGTCCTCGGCGGCGGACGGCGGCTTCGGGGACGCGGGTGGTGGTGCGTCGGTCACGGTCGTCATGCGGAGGCGTCCTCCTCGACCTTCTCGACGCCCGCCGCGACATCCTGGGAGGCATCGAGGCCGAAGGTGTGCGCGGGGTTCCAGTGCAGGACGACGTCGGCGCCGGGGACGAGGCGGCCGTCGCGCTCGATGTTCTGCGCGTACACCTCGAAGGACGGGCAGACCGGGCTGCGGACGACGTACTGCGTCGATACGCCGATGAAACTGCTGTCGGCGATGCGTCCGGTGATGCGGTTGCGGCCCTCGGGGATCTGGCCCGCGTCGTCGGCGTGGGTGAGGGAGATCTTCTCCGGGCGCACACCGACGAGGATCTTGCTGCCGGTGCCGGTGGGGCCGGTACATCGGGCGGTGGGCAGCGTCAGCTTGCAGTCGCCCGCCTTGAGGACGAGCTCGTCGCCGCTGCGCGCGGCGCCCTCCTGGATGTCCGCCTCGATGAAGTTGGACGTGCCGAGGAAGTTGGCGACGAACGTGGTGCGCGGGTTCTCGTACAGGTCGGCGGGGGCGCCGAGCTGCTCGACGCGGCCGCCGTTCATCACGGCCACGGTGTCGGCCATGGTCATGGCCTCCTCCTGGTCGTGCGTGACGTGCACGAAGGTGATGCCGACCTCGGTCTGGATGCGCTTGAGCTCCAGCTGCATCTGGCGGCGCAGCTTCAGGTCGAGGGCGCCGAGCGGCTCGTCGAGCAGCAGCACCTTGGGGTGGTTGATGAGGGCGCGCGCGACGGCGACGCGCTGCTGCTGGCCGCCGGAGAGCTGGTGCGGCTTCTTGCGGATGTGCTCGCCGAGCTGCACCAGGTCGAGCATCTCGCCGACCTGGTTCTTCACGGACTTGATGCCGCGGCGGCGCAGTCCGAAGGCGACGTTCTCGAAGATGTCCAGGTGCGGGAAGAGCGCGTACGACTGGAAGACGGTGTTCACGGGCCGCTTGTACGGCGGCAGGTCGGTGACGTCCTGGTCGCCGAGGTGCACCGTCCCCGAGCTGGGTTCCTCCAGGCCCGCGATCATGCGGAGCGTGGTGGTCTTGCCGCAGCCGGACGCCCCGAGCAGGGCGAAGAAGGAGCCCTGCGGCACGGTGAGGTCGAGCGGCCGCACGGCGGTGAAGGAGCCGTAGGTCTTGCTGATCCCGGCGAGACGGACATCGCCGCCAGCTTCTTGAGCAGAGGTCATGGTGGGTCCAGGGGAAGTCGAGGGGGATGACGAGAGGGACTAGGCCCCGGTGAGGCGTGCGAACTTCTCTTCGTACGCGGTCTCTTCCTTCGGCGTGAGCGACCGGAACGCGCGGGACTTCTCCTTCATCTCCTTGTCGGGGATGATCAGCGGATTCGACGCCGCGTCCTTGTCGATCTCCGCCAGCGCGTCGCGTACCCCGTCGACCGGGCAGACGTAGTTGATGTACGCGGCGAGGCGGGCCGCGGGCTCCGGCTCGTAGTAGTAGTCGATGAGCCGTTCGGCGTTCTTCTTGTGCCGCGCCTTGTTCGGGACCAGCAGGTTGTCCGTGGACGTGATGTAGCCCTGGTCGGGGATGTGGAAGCCGACGTCGGGGCTGTCGGCCTGCAACTGCACGATGTCACCGGCCCAGCCGAGGCAGGCCGCGATGTCGCCCTTGGCGAGGTCGGACGTGTAGTCGTTGCCGGTGAAGCGCCGGATCTGCTTCTTGTCGACGGCCTTCTGGAGGCGGGCGATGGCCGCGTCGAAGTCGTCGTCGGTGAAGTCCGCGGGGTCCTTGCCCATGTCGATGAGCGTCATGCCGACGGTGTCGCGCATCTCGGACAGGAACCCGACGCGCCCCTTCAGTTTCGGGTCGTCGAGCAGTTGCGAGACCGAGGTGATCTCCTTGCCGCCGGTCGCCTTCTTGTTGTACGCGATGACGGTGGAGATGCCCGTCCAGGGATACGAGTAGGAGCGGCCCGGGTCCCAGTCGGGGGTGCGGAACTGGGCGGAGAGACGGGCGTACGCGTGCGGCAGGTTGGCCGGGTCCAGTCTCTGGACCCAGCCGAAGCGGATGAGCCGGGCCGCCAGCCAGTCCGTGACGCAGATGAGGTCGCGTCCGGTCTCCTGTCCCGCCGCGAGCTGCGGCTGGATCTTGCCGAAGAACTCGACGTTGTCGTTGATGTCCTCGGTGTACTTGACCTGGATCCCGGTGCGCTTGGTGAACGCGTCCAGGGTGGGCCGCCGGTTCGCGTCCTTCTCGTCGACGTCCATGTACTCGGTCCAGTTGGAGAAGCTGATCCGCTTCTCACCGGCCGAGTGGTCCTCGGACGAGACCTCGCCCTGGCTCTTGCCCGCCGCGGGGATCCCGCAGGCGCTGAGCGCCCCGAGACCGCCGACGGCGAGCGCGCCGCCCGTGGCGGTGCGCAGTACCGAACGCCGGGTCAGTGCGGCCCTGCCGTTCCTGAAGCTGCGGTGCATGGCGGCCAGTCGGGCCGGGGAGAGGGGTTCGGGCTCGTACTGCTCCATACGCGTGGTTGCCCTTTCGGGAGGAAGGCGGCCGCCGGTCGTGCGGCCTGTGACGACGTGGCTACGTGACTACCGGTCCCCGAAGATCGTGCGGTGCCAGTCCTTGCGGACCTCCGCCGTGTTGTCGAACATGACGTGCTTCACCTGTGTGTACTCCTCGAAGGAGTACGCGGACATGTCCTTTCCGTAGCCGGACGCCTTGTAGCCGCCGTGCGGCATCTCGCTGAGGATCGGGATGTGGTCGTTGACCCACACACAGCCCGCCTTGATCTCGCGGGTCGCGCGGTTGGCGCGGAACACGTCGCGGCTCCAGGCGGAGGCGGCGAGGCCGTAGGGGGTGTCGTTGGCGAGCCGGATGCCCTCGTCGTCGCTGTCGAAGGGCAGGACGACGAGCACGGGTCCGAAGATCTCGGACTGCACGATCTCGCTGTCCTGCGCGGCGTCGGCGATGAGGGTGGGCTTGTAGTACGCGCCGGGGTGCTGGAGCGCCTCGCCGCCGGTGACCACGCGCGCGTAGGAACGGGCCCGGTCGACGAACCCGGCGACACGGTCGCGGTGCGCGTGCGAGATGAGCGGCCCCAGGTCGGTGCTCGGGTCGAACGGGTCGCCGAGCCGCACGCTGTCCATGAGGTCGGCGACGCCCTGCACGAAGGCTTCGTAGAGCGGACGCTGGACGTACGCGCGCGTGGCGGCCGTGCAGTCCTGCCCGGTGTTGATGAGCGCCCCGGCGACGGCGCCGTGCACGGCGGCGTCGAGGTCGGCGTCGTCGAACACGACGAAGGGCGCCTTGCCGCCGAGCTCCAGGTGCAGGCGCTTGACGCTGGCGGTCGCGATCTCGGCGACGCGCTTGCCGACGCCGGTCGACCCGGTGAAGGACGTCATGGCGACGTCGGGGTGGCCGACGAGGTGCTCACCGGCGTCCTTGCCCGCCCCCGTGACGATGTTGACGACGCCGTCGGGGATGCCCGCCTCGGTGGCGGCCTGTGCGAAGAGGAGCGAGGTGAAGGGGGTGAGCTCGGCGGGCTTGAGGACGATCGTGTTGCCTGCGGCGATGGCCGGCAGGACCTTCCAGGCGGCCATCTGGAGGGGGTAGTTCCAGGGGGCGATCGACCCGACGACGCCGATGGGCTCACGTCGTACGTACGAGGTGTGGTCACCGGTGTACTCACCGGCCGACTGGCCCTGGAGGTGCCGGGCCGCGCCCGCGAAGAAGGCGGCGTTGTCGACGGTCCCGGGGACGTCGAACTCCCGGCTCAGCTTGATCGGCTTGCCGCACTGCAACGACTCGGCCTGCGCGAACTCCTCGGCACGGTCCGCCAGGACGCCCGCGAAGCGGTGCAGGGCGTCGGAGCGCTCGCCCGGGGTGGCGCCCGCCCAGCCGGGGAACGCCTCGGCGGCCGCGGCGACGGCGGCGTCGACGTCGTCGCTTCCGGCCAGCTCGTAGCTGTAGACGTCATCGCCCGAGGCGGGGTCGACGACCGTGTGGGAGTGGCCCGACGTTCCCTTGGTCAGCCGCCCGGCGATGTACTGAGCACCGTCCGCGAAGTGGTCCTGCGCCTGGAAGTTGTGCATGACGCTCTCCTCCGCCGCCCGCCCCGTCCCGCGGGGGTCGGCGTAGCTCCGGATCGATTTGAGTGCCGATCCTGACAGAGCAGTGGTAGTCCAACAAGTGATTCCGTTGTTGCCTTTTGGTTACGCGACGGAATCTGTCGACCAGGTGTCGAGTCGTCCTGGAAAACCCAGGACGGAATGTCAGTGGTGCGTGCCAGACTCGCGTGCATGACGAAGATCGACTCGGTGGAGGCGCTGGTCGACGCGGTGCGCGCGGGCGAAAAGATCAAGTACCTGCGTTTCTGGGGCCACACCCCGCGGCCGGACGGCACGCTCGGCCCGAGCTGCCTGAGCCAGTGGTGGCCGTCGCCCTTCACGGTGGACGGTGTGGAGTACGCGACGGCGGAGCACTGGATGATGGCCGCGAAGGCCCGCCTCTTCGACGACGCGGACGCGGAGCGGGCGGTCCTGGCGGCCCGGACGCCCGCGGAGGCGAAGAACGCGGGACGGCTCGTGCGGGACTTCGACGACGCGATATGGACCCGCGAGCGCTTCGGCACCGTGGTCGACGGCAGTCGCCACAAGTTCGCCTCCGACCCCGCCCTGCGCGACTTCCTCCTGGGCACGGGGAGCCGGGTCCTGGTCGAGGCGAGCCCCCTCGACCGCATCTGGGGCATCGGCCTGGCGGCCGACGACCCCCGGGCGGACGACCCCACGGAGTGGCGGGGGCCCAATCTCCTCGGCTTCGCGCTGATGGAGGCGCGGTCCCGCATCTGACCGGTGAGCGCCTCAGGTGGTCCGCGGCGTCGCGGCGTCGCTCTCCGCGGGGGCGGGGACGGGGGCGCCTGCCACGGCGTGGCCTGCCGCGGGGCCCTGCCGGATCAGCCGCTTCCGTACGAGACGGCTCTGCGCCGCCACCGTCACGATCACGCCCGCGCCGAGGGCCGGCCAGGCCAGTGGTCCCGCCGCGATCACGGCGGTGACCAGGAGCGGTCCGCCACTGCGCTGGGCCGACGAGGACAGGCCGTGCACCCCGAGGTAGGCACCTTGGGCATCGTCGGGGGCGAGCGCGATGGAGAGCTCCCAGGAGGCGATGGCGTGGAGTATCTCCGCGAAGGTGAGGGCGACGGCCGCGACCGTGAGGGCGGCGGCGGCAAGCCAGGTGGAGCCGAGCGTGGAGGCGGTGAGGGCGGCGCAGCCGACGACGAAGCAGCCCGCGAGGGGGACGAGGAGTCCGCGGGCCTTGTCCGGAGTGCTGCCGAACCGGGACAGCGGGACCTGGCAGCAGACGACCAGCACGCAGTTGAGCACCATCAGGAGCGGCGCGAGGCCGTGCGGGGCGTCGGTGGCGTGGACGATCCAGAGCGGGATGCCGACCTGGAGCACCGCGTCGTCGAGGAAGAGGGCCGTCTCGGTCAACGTGAAGAGCAGGTAGGAGCGGTCGCGCCAGGGGTTGGACGGCGGGGTCGTGGGCGCCGGTGCGGATTCCGTGGAGTCGGTGACCAGCCGGGACGGTGAGGGCGGTTCGGCGCAGCGCAGGGTGAGGGCCGCGGCGACGGCGAAGCTGACCACGTTGCCGATGAGCAGCGCCTGGTAGGCGTGGGTGGTGCCGACGGCGAGCGCGAGCGCACCGGCGAGACCGCCGAGTGCCCAGCCCGCGTTGGAGACGGTGCGCTGCACGGCCTGGTACGTGGTGCGGTCCGGACCCGCGATGCGGGCGGCGTACAGCTTGGTGAGGACGTTGGCGCCGCGGTCGGCGAGGCTGTTGACGGCCGAGTAGAGCACGAGCAGCGCGAAGTTGTCCGTCGTGAGCAGCGCCAACAGCGCGACGGCCTGCTGGAGTTGGGCGCCGATGATGATGCGGGTGACCGGGAAGCGGTCGGCGAGGTGGCCCGCGAGCGGCGCGCCCGCGATGCCGACGGCACCGGAGACACCCAGGAGCACGCCGACCTCGGCGACGGACAGCCCGGTGACCAGGGTGAAGTAGAGGGCGGCCGCCCCCATCCAGAGACCGGTCCCCGCCTTGTTGATCAGGGCGATCCAGAGCATGCGGCGGCCGTCGGCACCCCCTGGTATGCGTGCGTACAGTGCGGACCGCTTACGGCTGAGGCTCACCCGTCCCCCTGGACTTCCGGCGTCGGCTTGACTCGCATTTTTGTACCGGTACATAATTGATTACGTGGCAGCACAATATGTGATCAGTGGCTCGACCGCCAAGGGCATCACCGCGTCGGTCGAACGGGCGGTGGCCGACGGCGGGTTGGCGCCGGGCGCCCCGCTGCCTCCGGTGCGCAGGCTCGCCGACGAGCTGGGGGTCAGCGCGGGCACGGTGGCGACGGCCTACAAGGAACTGCGGCAGCGCGGGATCGTGGTGACCCGCGGCCGGGGCGGCACGGTCGTGGCGCAGGCACCGGCGGTCGGCACCCGCAGGCCGCCCAGGGCGCCGCAGGGGGTGCACGACCTGGCGGGCGGACACCCCGATTCGGCTCTGCTGCCGGTCCTGATGCCACCTGCCCGGGTGGCGCCGGTGAGCGGCTCGCACCGTGCGGCGCCGCGCCTCGCGGGTCTTGAGGACGTGGCACGGGAGTGGTTCGCGCGGGACGGGGTGCCGGACGGCCGGGTGACCTTCGCGCACGGAGCGCTGGACTGCCTGGCCCGGCTGCTCTCGGTGGAGCTGAAGCCGGGCGACACGGTGGCCGTGGAGGACCCGGGCTTCCACCATCTCCTCGACCTCGTACCGGCGTTGGGGCTCCGCATGGCGCCGGTCGCCGTGGACGACGAGGGCATCAGGCCGGAGGCCCTTCGGGGCGCGCTGCGGGCGGGCGCGAGGGCCCTGGTGTGCAGCCCGCGGGGGCAGAACCCGGTGGGCGGCCGCTTCACGGCGGCGCGGCGGGAGGCGCTGCTCGACGTCCTCGGCGGCCATCCGGACGTGCTCGTCGTCGAGGACGACCACAACGCGGAGGTGGCGGGGGCGGCCCCGCACTCACTGGCGACCGGCGGACTCCCCCGCTGGGCGCAGGTGCGGACCGTCTCCAAGCACCTGAGCGTCGACCTGCGGTGGGCGGCCCTCGCATGCGACGCCACCACGCTGGCCAGACACGAGGGGCGGATGCTGCTCACCTCGGGGTGGGTCAGTCACGTACTGCAGGAGACGGTCGAGCGGACGATGACCGACCCCGCGGCCCGCGAGGTGGTGGGCCGGGCCGAGCGTGCGTATGCGGAGCGGCGCGAAGCACTCGTCCGGGAGCTCGCGCGGCACGGCATCGCGGCGCGGGGCGCGAGCGGGTTGAACGTCTGGGTACCCGTGCGGGACGAGTCCGCGGTCGTCAACGGGCTGCGCTCGCGGGGGTGGTGGGTGGCCGCGGGGGCGCGGTTCCGCATCGCCACGCCCACCGCGGTGCGCATCACCACGTCCGCGCTGGAAGTGGCGGACGCGGCCCGGCTGGCCGCGGACTTCGCCGCCGTGCTCGACGAGTCCGAGGCGACGTACGGGGGTTGAGTCCGCGCCGCGCGGGACGGCGCGAGGCCCCTACGCCTTGGACGTCACGTCCGACGTGGCCGAATGGCCCGGGTCGCCCGGCGGCGCACCCACGTCCGTGGCATCGTCCGGCAGCACGATGAGGAGCACCAGCAGCACCACGCTCAGGACGAGTCCGACCGTGCCGCAGATGACCCCGGCGAGGGCCTGCCCACCGTTGGTCGCCTCGCCCCGCCGGGCCTTGCCGCGCCCCACCGCGCCGAAGATCACCGCGAGGATGCCGAGGACGATCGCCAGCGGCCAGATGCAGAAGCCGACGGCGGCGATGATCCCGAGGACGAGCGCGGTCACGCCCATGCCGTTCGCGGGCGCCATCGGCATGCCGGGCCAGCCGTATCCGGGCCCGCCCTGGTACCCCGGGTGGCCCGGGTGACCGGGGTATCCCGGATAACCCTGCGAGCCGTTGCCCGGATAGCCGTAGGGCACCTGGCCCTGTCCGTACGGCACCTGCCCTTGTCCGTACGGCGCCGGACCCGGCCCGTATGGCACCTGACCAGGCCCGTCCGGCGAGATCGGAGGCGGCGGCACCGGCTCTCCGGGCGCCGCGAAGGGGTTGCCGACACCGGCCTGCGGGTGCGGGTGCGGATGCGCGGGCGGCGACGGCACAGGCCCCTGCCCCGCCCCCGGCATCGACGTGACCGTCCACTGGTCGTGCACCGAAGGCGGCCCGGACACCGGCCCGGGCATGGCACCGGACCCGTACCCGGCCCCGGGCGCACTCCCCGGCCGCGGCACCGCATCCTCGGCGGGCGGCGCCCACGGATCGCGCTCTTCCGGCGCCCCCGCGCCGCCCGCGCCGGGCACGGCGTCGTCGTCGGACTTCGCGGACATGACGGGTCACCTCTTTCGTACGTTCCGTCATGCTACGGCCCCCGCTTTGCCCGCGCCGACCGCCGCCTACGATGATCCCGACCCATCGATCAGCCGATCAAACCCGTTCCTGGGGAGGAAACCGTGACCGAGCAGCAGACCGCAGCCACGACCGACAGAGACACGCACGCCTTCATCGCCGGACTGCCCAAGGCGGAACTGCACGTGCACCACGTCGGCTCGGCCTCCCCCCGCATCGTCTCCGAGCTGGCCGCCAGGCACCCCGACTCCGCGGTGCCGACCGACCCCGAGGCGCTCGCCGACTACTTCACGTTCACGGACTTCGCGCACTTCATCAAGGTCTATCTGTCCGTCGTGGACCTGATCCGCACCCCGGACGACGTACGCCTGCTCACCTACGAGGTGGCCCGCGACATGGCGCGGCAGAACGTGCGCTACGCCGAGCTGACCATCACCCCGTTCTCCTCCGTGCGCCGCGGCATCGAGGACCGCGCCTTCATGGACGCCATCGAGGACGCCCGCAAGGCCGCCGAGAAGGAGTTCGGCACCGTACTGCGCTGGTGCTTCGACATCCCCGGCGAGGCCGGGCTCGAGTCGGCCGAGGAGACGCTGCGGCTCGCGACCACCGACAGCCTGCGCCCCGAGGGCCTGGTCTCCTTCGGGCTCGGCGGGCCCGAGATCGGCGTGCCGCGCCCGCAGTTCAAGCCGTACTTCGACCGGGCGATCGCGGCGGGCCTGCACTCGGTCCCGCACGCGGGCGAGACGACGGGCCCCGAAACCGTCTGGGACGCCCTCATCCACCTCGGCGCCGAGCGCATCGGCCACGGCACGACCTCCGCACAGGACCCCAAGCTCCTCGCCCACCTCGCCGAGAACGGCATTCCGCTGGAGGTCTGCCCGACCTCGAACATCGCGACCCGCGCGGTCCGCACCCTGGACGAGCACCCGGTCAAGCAGTTCGTGGCGGCCGGGGTGACCGTCACCATCAACTCCGACGACCCGCCCATGTTCGGCACGGACCTCAACAACGAGTACGCCGTCGCGGCCCGGCTCCTCGACCTCGACGAGCGCGGCATCGCGGCCCTCGCGAAGAACGCCGTCGAGGCGTCCTTCCTGGACCCGGCGGGCAAGGAGCGGATCGCCGCCGAGATCGACACGTACACGGAGACGTGGCTCGCCCCGTAAGCCCTGTCCCGTGACCACAATGGGCCCATGCGCACCGTGACTGCAGTGGCCCACCGAGGCGATCCCTACCGCGTCCGCGAGAACACCATCCCGTCCCTGCGCTCCGCGTTCGAACGGGGCGCGGACGCGGTGGAGATCGACGTCCGACTGAGCAGCGACGGCGTGCCCGTCCTGCTGCACGATCCGACGCTCGAACGCCTGTGGGGGTACGAACGGCCGCTCGCCGCCGTGTCGTCCGCCGAGGTCGAAGGTCTCACCGAGGGCGGCGTCCCCACGCTCGCGGCGGCGATCGCGGCCACCGAGGGGCACCGGCTCATGCTCGACCTGCCGGGCGCCACGTACGAGGACGTGCGCGCGGTCGTCGGGGTCGTCGCGGAGTGCGGCGCGGCGGAGCGGGTGTACTACTGCGCGGGCGGACGGACGATGCTCGCCGTGCGCGAAGCGGATCCGGCCGCGGAGATCGCGCTGACCTGGACGACCCTGGCCCCGCCCCGCCCCGTGCTGCTGGACGCGGTGAAGCCGCGCTGGCTCAACTACCGCTTCCCGCTGGTCGACCACGACCTCGCGGTCCACGTGCACCGCCAGGGCCTGCTCGTCTCGGCCTGGACCCCGGACACCCGCCGCTCGATGCGCCGCCTGATCGAGGCGGGCGTCGACTCGATCACCACGAACCGCGTCGACGTCCTGCACGCCCTGCGCACTCCCTGAGCGGCGTCCGTCATGACGTCCACGTGGAACTGGGAGAGCGGCGAGGGCCTGCTGCGCATCGACGACCCGGCCGACTGGGACGCCGCGTACGAACGCGGGGAGCCGCGGATCGGGACGGCGGCGATCGGGCTCGCCTTCAACTGCACGCTGGCCCAGGCCTCGCCGCGGATACTCAAGGCGATGCGGTCGGCGGACCGCGGCCAGCGGGGGTTCGCGTACACCGCGGCGGGCCATGCGGCGCGGCTCAACGGCGGGCTGACCCCGGAGCTGTACGCGGCGCTGCGCGCGGAGGGCCACCGCGGCTTCGCCGAGACCGCCGTCGACGACACGCTGACGTTCGTGCCGTTCCGCGAGCTGCCGCCGTGGTTCAAGTGGCGGAAGGTCGCGTCGAGGGTGGCGGACAAGCTGCAGGTCCGGCAGCAGCAGATCGCGGACGCCGCCGAGCATCTCCGCGAGGCCCTGCGCGGACGCCGCCGCTCCGGCTAGGGCCCCTAGGGCGTGTACTGGGTCGCGATCAGTGAGTGCCTGGCTGTGGGGTGAGGGTCCGTGTAGTCGGCTGGACTGTGCGTGGTGTTGCGGGGCGGTGAGTTTCGGTCATGCATGCGTGGAATCCGGACGGAACGATCAACCACCCTCCACGTAAAGTCACACGGTCACTACCTTCCGTGGCATTCGTTGGGATCGTGATCCTTCCGGGCGGACCTGAGCATCGTCTGGGGTGTGGGCACGGCATGGCACTGGGAGGGGTACGTGGCGGACGAGGTTGAGCAGCAGGAAGACGACCAGAATCTGTGGCGGGCGGTCTACACGGCGGACCGGGGGTGGGGCGAGGGGACGGCGTTCGCCGAACACCTGAGCGTCGCCGCACCCGCGCTGGCCGAGGTGGACGGGACGCTGTGCTGCGTGCACCGCGGCGCGCGGCAGGGGCAGCGCAAGCGGCTCCCGGTGATGTGGACTTGGTTCACTCCTGCCGCCACGCTGCCCTTCGTCACGGCACTGGAGGAGGCCAGGGCGGCTCTGCCCGAGGGTGCCGGCGACGAGGAGAAGGAGCGGCAGCAGGAAGCCGTCACGGCGGCGGCCGGGGCTCTGGACGCGGCACGCAAGTGGCACCCCGACATGCAGATGGTCTGGGATTTCTCCCCCGAGCAGCACGCCGTGTTGAAGGAGGCCAGGCTGCGGCCGCCCGAGGATGCCACCGACGAGCAGAAGGAGCGGTACGGGAAAGCCGTCGAGGCGGCGAAAGCGATCCAGCTCAGTTCCCCTGACTCCTCCAGCCGTCGCATCGAAAGCATCGAGACGCCGACACTCGTCAACGACAATGGCACCCTGCGCATGGTCTTCACCAAAGCCATCATTTTCCCCGGCGGGGATATCTGGGCGACCTTGCTGTGGGAGTCGTCGCTGGACACGAGCGGCGACTATGTGGTGTGGACTCCGCCCACAGTGATCTTTGAGGCCAAGGGCATGCCGCTCGCGCCGGGCGTGGCGGTGTTCAACGGGGCCGTGCACCTGGTCTACGTCAACCCCGGCAGCACACACATCCAGCACCTGGTCCGCGGTGCCGACGGTGCATGGGCGCCCGTCACGGGGGCCGACGGCAACAAGATCGCCACTCCCCTGCGGGGCAGCAGGCTGGCCGACGACAAGGCCGCCAACGCGGCCCTGAAGGCGTACGGCTGGCCGGGCAACGTAGCCCTGTCCGTGCACGGTGGTCAGCTCCACCTCGTCTTCCGTGCCGAGCCCGGGTACAAATACGCCGCCAGCTACGGCAACGAAGCACACGAGGTGACGCACGGACCGCTGCGGCACGCCGTCTTCGACGGCACCGCCTGGACCGATGCGGCGGATGCCGGCCCGAAGGGCCAGGACGGCGGGCCGAGCCCCTACCTCTCGCGCCGTGGCGCCGCCCTGGCCTCTCACGACGGCACACTCCACGCCGTCTTCCCCTCCCGGGACAACAAGCTGTGCCACGGCACCTGGACCCCGGAGACCGGATGGTCCGAGCCGGTGACACTGAAGGGGCATGACTCCAGCAACTCCCCGGCCCTGCTGCCGTTCACCGACGGCCCCGACGGTGACGAGCGGCAGGTCCTGCTGCTGGTCCACCGGGGCGTTGACCGCTACGTGCCGCCCAAGCCGCCGACCCCGCCCAAGCCGCCGGCCCTGGAGGACGTGGCGAAACGGGGCACCAAGGTGAGCGGGAAGCTCCTGACCGCCTACGGCACCCGGGACTGGTCCCGGCTGGAGCACCAGTTCTCCCTGACCCCGGCCACGATGAACAACGGCAAGCTGGGGCTGATCGTCACCTTCGAGGCATGGGCCCAGTACTGCTCGCGCCTTGGATGGTGGTACCGGGAGAACTACGGCGGCTGGTACGTGCCCAGCCTCAAGGTCGACTTCGGCCTGCGCACGGCGGGGCGTCACGGCCGCATGGTGGGCGACGCGCAGTTCAGGGCAACGAGGGCTCCCTCTGGCTACTGGTGCTTCGAGAAGGTCTTCACCGGGGTGGAACCGGGCGGCGACTACGAGGCTTTCCTGTTCACGAGCAACACGGAGAAGACGGGCGGCTACTGGTGGAACAGCCCCTCCTCCGTGGAGGACTCGCAGGAGGGGCGCAACACCCAGCAGTACACCCGCGTCTCCAACTTCCACACCAGCACAGCCACCATCACCCTGCCCAGCTGACCCCGACACGGGATGCGGCAACCGCGACCGCCCTGCCGCATCCCGCACGCAGCGGACAGGGAGAGGCTGCGCCGCGTGACACGCGCACAACTCACGGACGCAGAGTGGGAGTTCATCGGTCCGTACCTGCCGATCGGCCGGTACGGCCCGTACCCGGGGCGGCTGCGGCAGCAGTTCGAAGGAGTGCTCTGGCGGTTTCGGACCGGCGGGCCGTGGCGGGAGATGCCGGCCGAGTTCGGCGCCTGAAGCACCGTCGCGGGCCGCTGCCGCCAGTGGCGCGACGCCGGGGTCTTCCACGCCCTGCTCCACGCCCTGCTCGCCCAAGTGGTCGGCCAAGGAGCGGTGGACCTGTCCCTGGTCGGCGTTGACTCCACCACCGTGCGGGCCCATCAGGACGCCGCCGGGATGCACCGGGCAGCCAGTACCCTGCACGCCCTGGAGACGGCCCCCGCAGCGGTACGGGAAGTGAAGTCCCGCCAGCAAGAAGCAGCATCGCACGAGCGGGTCGGGAAACCGGATCCGTTCCATGACGGCCTCGAACTGGGTGCAGTCGGCTCGCTGACCGGGTGTCAGGACGATCGAGAGAACCCGGCAGCGGCCGTCCGCGCTCAGGTGGACCTTGGTCGTGAAGCCGCCGCGCGAGCGGCCGAGCGCCTCACCTCCCGCACCCCCTCCGCCAGCAGGGCGACCAGTTCCGCCCGGATCCGAACGCTCCTGACCGCCGCTGCGGAGCCCCCCTTTGGAGGGGCGGCGGTGCGTGCCGGGCACCCGCCGCGTGCTGGTGGGCGCGCACGGAGGTGGAGTCCACCGACACGTCCCAGTCCATGTCCCCGGCCGCATCCGCCACGGCCTGGACCCGCTGGAGCAGCCGCTCCCACGTTCCGTCCGCCGACCAGCGGCGATGCCGCTCATGAACCGTCTTCCACGGGCCGTACCGTTCCGGGAGGTCACGCCACTGCACACCGGTACGGATCCGGTACGGCACCCCGTTCACCACCTGCCGGTGATCCCGCCATCGCCCACAACTCCCGTTGCCCACCGGCAGAAGCGGCTCAAGCCGCCCCCACTGAGCATCCGTCAGATCACCCCTATGCCCCACAGCCCTATCAACGACTCAACTGATCGCCAGGGCACTGCCCAGATCGCGAGCGCGTCACCGCCCGCCGGTCGTTCAAGGACCGTGCGCCAACGGACGATAGAACGGGAGACCGTCATATCCAGGGCAGAACGACCCGCAGACGGTCCCGACAGAACGGAGTCCCCGTGCGACTGTCCGCGCGTTGTGTGTCCGCCGCCCTCGTCCTGCTCGTACCCCTGGCCGCCGCACACGGCGCGGCAGCCGACGAGCCGTCCGGCCGGGCGGCTCCGGCACCGCTGCACAGGGCTGCCGAGGCCCTGCCCGGCCGGTACATCGTCACCCTCGACAAGGGCGTGCACCCGGCCGCGACGGCCGCCGAGGTCCGCGGCGTCGAGCCGCTGCACACCTACCGCACCGCCCTCAACGGCTTCTACGCCCGCCTCGACGCCACCCAGCTGGCACGGGTGCGCGCGCTGCCCGGCGTGACGGCCGTCGAGGAGGACGGCGTCGTGAGCGCCCCGCGGTCCGTGAGCGCGGCCACCCGATCCACCACGGAGGCGGCCTCCAGTTGGGGCCTTGACCGGATCGACCAGCGGGACTGGGACAAGTCCACCGGCACCGGCGACGGCCAGTTCACCGTCAAGGGCGACGGGGCGGGTGTCACCGCCTACATGGTCGGCACCGGCATCGACTTCGGCCACGACGAGTTCGAAGGCCGCGCCACCGCGGGCACCGACACCGTCGGCGACGGGCGGAACGGTGCCGATTGCAACGGCGAGGGCACCCACGGAGCCGGGACTGTCGCGGGCAGGACCTACGGCGTCGCCCGCAAGGCCAACCTCGTCAGTGTCCGCGTCCTGAACTGCACCGGTGCGGGCACCGTCGAAGGAGTCATCGCCGGCCTCGACTGGATCGCCGCCAACGCCAAGAAGCCCGCCGCCGCCAACATCTCCGTCAACGCGGGCAAGAGCGAGGCCCTCAACACAGCCGCCACCGCACTCTCCGACGCGGGCATCACGCCCGCGATCTCCGCCTTCAGCGATATGCCGAACGCGTGCACCCAGTCCCCCGCCTCCGCCGAACGTGTCATCACCGTCGCGACGTCCTCCCGATACGACGAGGCCGACACGGTTGCCGGGGGCTACACCGGTCTGTGTGTGTCCATCTTCGCGCCGGGCGCTGAGATCACCTCCGCCAAGCTGGGCGGTGGCAGCACCGTCATGACCGGCGCCGCCATGAGCGCCCCGCATGTCACCGGCACCATCGCCCTCTACCTCGCCGCTCACCCCGACGCCACCATCGCAGACATCAACGAATGGCTCGAGGAAGAAGCCACCATGGATGCCCTGACCGGAATCGGCGGGAGCGCCACCACAAACCGACTGCTGTACACCGGCGGGCTCTGACCCCCCGCACTGCCCCGCCGCCCATGAGACCGGCGGAGCAGTCCCCCGAGCCAGCCGCCAGGCCCCGGGGAAGCGCACCAAGATCGCCAGGACAGAGCCTAGGGGCCTAGGGCCTGTCTTCAAACTCCTGTCGTCGCCCGGAGGGCGGCTTCGCGGCGTCTGGTGCGTGCTCTCGGCGTGCCGGGTGGACGCCCTCGTACTGGACGTACGTGGGTGTTCACCCGGTGCGGCGAGAGCGCGTGTCAGGCGTCGCGGAGCAGACAGGAGTTTGAAGACAGGCCCTAGAGCGCGTCGAAGCGGTACTGGTTGTAGGAGAGCATCTGGAGGAGGCGGTCGGCGGCTCCTCCTGGTTCGTCGGGTGCCGACTGCACGGGGAGGGGCATGTCGCCGCTGGACGCCCACCGGAGGAAGCCGTTGCTGTCGATCGAGGTCCGGGTGCGGTTCCTGTTGTCCTGGTGGAGGCAGTAGGGGACGTCGAGGATGCCGAGACGGAAGGCCTCGTGGAGGGAGTCGCCCACCGTGGCCTTCAGGGAGAGCGTGGCGTCGATCAGGGCCGAGGCCTCGCGGAGGACTTCGCTTCTCGGTGGGTGGGAGCGCGGGACACCGTAGGCGGCGCCCGCGGCGATGCGCAGGGCTGCGACGTTCTCCGCGATGGTGGGGATCCGCTGGGATTCGACCGTCGTCTTGACGATGAGCCGCTCACAGCCGGAGGTCGCGGCGAGCTCGGCGCTCCCCCGCAGGAGCGCGGTGGCGCCGTCCGTGGACTTCGGATAGACGCCCATGAAGGTGTAGAGGACCACGTGCCAGTCGATGCCGCCGAGGTGTTTCCCGGCCAGGGTGCGCAGCGCCAGGATCGCGTCGCGGTCCTGCTGCGGATTCGTCTGCTGGGCATAGCTGAGGGAGACGCTGCGGATGCCGTGCTCGGCGAAGAAGAGGCATTCGAGGACGCTGAGGGCGACCAGCAGCCCCGGGGGACACAGCTGTCCCAGCATGCAGCCGCCGAAGGTCTCCAGGTGCGCGGCATCCTCCCCGCCGTCCGCGAGGATCCGGCACCCCTCGGCCCAGGCGTCGATGGACTCCCGCAGCGGCACCCTGCTGTAGGGCAGGCAGTACGAGACCGGGCCGCCCTCGGACACGGTGAGCCCGAACCTGAGCATGGTGCGGAAGATCTCCTGGGGCCTGGGCGACCCGTGCCTGACCTGGACGGGGAAGGCGGCCAGGTCCAAGCCGCGCAGCAGCAGGGAGTTGTTCGCCGCGCTGTGCGACACGAGCGGGTAGCCGTTGAGCGACTCCCCCGTGGCGATGGCCCGACCGGCCCGCAGGAACTGCCCCGTACGCGTGAAGCTGTCCAGGGTGATGGTCCCGACCACGCGAGGCCCCGCGTCCCTGACCGCATCGAGACCGGCCCGCATGGCTTCGGGGCTCGCGAAGCCCATGCGGGACTGGACCACCAGCTCGTCCCGGCGCGCCGCCTCGGCGACGTAGGCACCGAAGCCGGACGTCTGTGTCTGCGGCGTATGCGGCGTGTGCGGCGTCTGTGGCATCTGCGGCGTCCGCGCCATACCGATCGCCGACCCTAGGCCGCGGTCGCCGTGGAACCGACGGAGAAGCCGGACAGGTACGAGCAGAACGCGTCGACGGCCGTCTCTCTGACGAACACGTCGGCGAAGCCCATGTCGCGCAGGCGCTGCACTTCGCCGCCGCTGATCTCACCCTGGGTATTCAGCTTGCCGCCGAGGACGACCGGCGGGCGGACCCGCTCCGGCACCTGGAGGACGGCGTCGAGCAGGGCGGGAACCTCCAGCAGGCCGTGCCCGTTGACGGTGCTGACCACGAGGAGGTCGGCATCCGAACCGACGACGGACTCGACCACGAGGTCGACCGGCGTGCAGGAGCCGAGATTGATCACCTGCCACCCGCGCTCTTCGAGAACGAGCTGCAGATAGACCAGGTTCCAGGTGTGGGCGTCGGAGCTGATGGTGGCGACGACCGCCACCGGGGGCCGAGTACTCACGAGCGGGCTGTCTCCTTCTGCTGAGGGGTGGCCGATGGCGCTCCGTCGGCGATGCGCAGCACCGGGGTCATCGCGACCCCGGCGAGCGCGAAGGTCGCGCCGAGACAGATCCAGCCGACCGTTCCGTTCTCGATGACCAGGGTCGATATGACGAAGGGGGCGACCATCTGGGAGAACGCGAATCCCGTGGTGAAGAGCCCCTGGTACTGGCCGTTCTGTTCGGGCGGAGCGAGGTCGAAGCTGATCACCCAGCCCGCTGCCGACTGGATGATCTCTCCATAGAGATGGAGCCCTGCCGCGACGAGCAGGAGGACGCTGGCGCCGACTGCGGAAAGGCCGCCCGTCAGGCCGGTGAGGATGCAGGTGCCGAGGAACAGGAAACCGGCCAGCCGCCACGACCGCCGCGCCGATTCGAGCGATCCGATCCTGCGCGACGCGGACACCTGGAACAGCACGCAGCCCACGGTGTTGAAGAGGATCAGCGCCGCGGCCATCCAGTTCGGGGCGTCGGTGTGGTGCACGATCCACAGCGGGAACCCGATGTCGAGCATGGCGAAGTGGATCACCATGATCATGTTCACCAGGGTGGCGGCCGTGTACCGGCGGTCCCGCAGGACCGGCAGCCTGGCGACGCCGGGCTGCACGGGGACGACGGCGATGCGGGGCAGCGCGAAGAGGGTGAGGCCGCAGATGAGATACGACGCGGCGTTGAAGCCGATCACGCCCATGTAGGCCGGTTCGGTGCCGACCCAGATCGCCAGGCCCGCGATACCGCTGCCGATCGCGACGCCCATGTTGCCGATCGTGCGGATCTGGGCCCTCGCCAGGGTCGCGTCCTCACCGGCGGTGAGAGTGGCGAGCACCGCCTGCCGCGCCGCGTAGGCGCCCCGCTCGATGAACGTGAACACGACGGCGACCGCGGTGAACTGGACGAACCCGTCGACCACCAGGAAGAACACACCGGCCAGCGAGCTGAGGATCAGGAGCACGGCGGCCACGTCACGCTGGCCACGGCGGTCGGCGAGGTGCCCGAACGGGACGCCGGAGACCAGCCCTGCGGCGCCCGCGATCGCGAGCCCCAGACCGAGCTGGCCGGGCGTCACGCCCGCGAACTTGGTGAAGTACAGCGCCGAGGACGCCATGAAGGCGCCCCGGCCAAGGAGGTTGAAGAAGACGGCGATGCCCAGGAGGCGGACATTGACCGACATGGATTGCAGCATCACGGGCGGCGTCCCGGTTCGTCGTCGCGGTCGAGCGGTTCGTCGTCGAGGTGGAACGGTTCGTCGTCGACGTCGAGCGGTTCGTCGTCGAGGTGGAACGGTTCGTCGTCGACGTCGAGCGGTTCGTCGTCGAGGTCGAAGGTGAGCGAGTCCACGGCCGCCCGCGCACGCTCCGCCGCCTCCTCCGGCGTCGCGCCGAGCGCCCAGGCGAACGCGAGCCGGGCGAGCGACCCGGTGAGATCGCCGATCCGCTGGCCGACACCGGCCACCGTGGCGACCTCCGCCACGCCGGGCATCCCCCGCGCGTCCTCGATGCCGTGGACCGCGGCGAACACGCCCTTGCGGTCGGCGCACCGGTACTGGATCGCCGCGAACTCCGCGTGCTCGCCGCTCCGGTGACGCCGCATCGCCTCCTCGGCCTCCGCGGTGATCGAGTGGCCGACCGCCTGCCGGGCCCAGAGTTTCTGGATGTCGATCCCCGTCGCGGCCGCGAGCATGTTGGGGATCCGGTCGCCGCCGTAGCGCAGATGGGTCTCGATGATCCGGACGGCGTTCCCGGTGAGGATCACCTCGGTGTGGGTCGCGCCGTCCCGCACCTCCAGCGTGTCCAGCATCCGGCGCACGGTGTCGGCGACGGCCGCCTCCTCCGCCTCGGGCAGCGGAGCGGGCACCAGGTGTCCGACCTCGACGAAGCTCTCCTGGTCGGTGGACTTCTGGGTGATCCCCGCGACGAAGTGCCTGCCCGCCTCGCTGATGCACTCGACGCTGAACTCCCGGCCCTGGTGGAAGGGCTCGACGATGAGCTCGTCCGCGTCCAGCCCCTCGGTCCCCTCCGTGCTCCACGTGAAGGCCTTGGAGACGTCCGCGGGAGACGTCAGTTTGCTGATGCCCAGGCTCCCGATGCCTCCCGCGGGCTTGCAGATGACGGGGTATCCGAGGTTCCCTGCGGCCTTGGCGAGCTCGTCGGCTCCGAAGACCTTGGTCGCCGGAGTGTCATCGACACCGGTCTCGACGAGGCGGGCGCGCATGAGGTGCTTGTCGGTGACCCAGTGAGCGGTCCGCTCGGAGTAGCACCTCAGCCCCAGCTGCTCGGCGAGGTATCCGGTCCTGTCCGCGTCGGACTCGGTGAAATTGACGATCGCGTCGATGCGGTCGTGCTCGTGGACGGCCCGGACGATGCCGAGCCACTCCTCCCGGCTCGCCCCGCGGTCGAGGATCAGCAGCCGGTGCAGGTTCTCCCTGTCCCAGACCTTGCCCTCGACCTCCCGGCGGCAGATCACGGTGATCCGGAGCCCCGGAGCGGCCTGGAGGCAGTTCCTCGGAACCTCGCGTGCCCCACCGATCATGAGCAGGTGCCGGACGACCTCACCGCCCTCGGCTGTTTCCTCACGCATCGGACCACTCCGAGTTCGCGTAGAACCAGTCGACGCAGGCGCGCAGCCGCTCCTCGACCTGCTCGCTGGTCTCGCCGGTGACGAGGAAGGTCGCGATCTCGCCGTTGGTGTGCCGCATGGCCTGGTAGCGGCGTCCGGCGGGGGCGCAGGTGTAGTCGACGACCCAGTCGAACGGAACCGACTCGGGAACCCTGGTCAGGACCCCGGGCCGCGGGGAGATCGTAGTCTGCCCCGAGATCCGCTCCTGCAGGGCTTCCGCCAGCGGCCAGTCGTACGGTTCGAACCCGCAGAACGCACGGACCGCGGCCATTTTGAAGTCGACCCCGAACCCGGCCCGGTTCTCCTCGAAGATCGAGCCGCCGCCGAGCCGCTGTGCGGCCTCCCCGAGGACGAGCCGGCCATCGGGGCGCTGCCAGAGCTCCACGTGGAAGAGCCCCTCGGGCCCGAACGGAAGCACGTTCTCCAGGAGGTTCCTGGTGAATCCGATCGCCTCCCGGGAGAGGTCGCTGCGGGCGTCGAGCATCGTGCTGCCCATGAACCCGCCGTGCAGGAAGTCGATGTGGCTGCCGATGTACCGGGCCGCGCTCATGAAGCGGCAGACGCCCTGGGAGTAGAAGCCGTCGACGCGCAGCTGCGTCCCGTGGACGAACGACTCGGCGAGCATGTCCGGTTCGCGCTCGATCCCGGCGAAGATCCCCTCGCTCAGGAGGGAGTCCAGCTCCTCCTCCGAGTCGAGGATGTACGTATCGGCCGAGCCCTTGCCCGCGATCGGCTTCAGTACGACGGGGAAGCCGACCGCGTCGGCGAAGTCGAGCAGCTCGAAGGCGTTGCGGACCTTCCTGAACTCGGCCACCGGCACACCGCCCGCGGACGCGCACTGCTTCATGAGGAACTTGTCCCGCATATAGACGGCGTCCTCGGGGCGGATACCGGCCAGTCCGTGCCGCTCGCGCAGCGCCGCCGCGCGCAGGACGTCGGCCTCCGCCATGGGGATGACCCGCTTGAATCCGCCGTTCGCGAGCAGGTGGTCGGCCCGCTTCCCGACCAGGTCGTTCATCGCGTAATTCGGGAAGCACTCGATCTCGGGGAATGCCTCACCGTAGTGCGCCTTGATCCATTCCGGCGGGTGGTCGCGGTCCGTGCCCGTCAACAGATGGGCCGTGTTCTGGGTGGCTTCGGCCCATTCTTGCGGTGTATTGCGGAGCAATACCTTGAGCGGCGACATGATTATGTTTTCCACGATGCCTCACCCTGCTCTGCTGAGTATGTGTCTGGCTATTGCGTCCGCATCACTGAAGAACTCGGCCCAGGGACCGGGCCTGCCGCTTCCGACGAAGGTGAACCAGCGCGTGTTCTCGGTCGGGATGCCGAGCACGTGCAGGCCATCGGGCGCCGAGCCGTCACGCGCCACCGGGTGGAATGGGGAGCCTGTCGTCGCGACTCCGCCGGTACGGAAGACGCTTTCGCCGTTGCTGTTGACGTGCTCCGTCAATATGCCCCGATCGCGGAGGCTGCCCATGAGGCGGGAGCTGTCCAGGGCCAGGTCCGTACCCGGAACCCTGGCATCGATGAGGACATCGAGTTCTGCTTCGGAACCGGCGACCGCCGACGATCCGACGGTGAACCGTCCCGCGGATTCGCTCATACCGAAACGGGTATCGGGACCGGCGATGCGCACGATCCCTGCTTCGAGGAGCGCGAGAAACTGATAAACGCGTCTTCGCGGCGGTCCGGAGGACAGCAGAGAGCTTCGGGGACCGAACCAGCCGAGGAAGTCTTTCGCGTGCGACTCCGCGGTGAGCCCCGAAAAGTCCACCAGTTTGCGTATCTCGCTGCGCGTGTCCCTCAGGACGTCGAGCGCGGCCTTGAGCGGATCGAGCCGGTTACCGGCCTCGGCGTGCCGGAGGTCCTCGCGCATGAACGCCAGCACATGGTGGGTGAAGTCCTCCGGCGACGCGTAGGAGCGCCCGTCGAAGGGGCGGGCCAGGGCGAAGAAGTCGACGGGTTCGGCGCGGATCCCGAAGGCCTCGGCGACCTCCCTGATCGACTGGGCGTCACGGGCCCCCTGCTCCTCGACCGCCTCGACGAACGCGGACCGCGCGGACTCTCCGGCCACTCCCTCCGCTCCCGCCCCTTCGCGCACCAGCGTCGAGAAGTACACCAGGTGCATCTCGGCCAGGACGCTCGGGACCACGTCCGACCGGAAGTCCAGGGGGCGGCCCTGGGAACGCTCAAGGATCTCGTCGGCCTTGAACAGAACGGGCCGGTAGGAGTAGTCGGGCGCCTTCTGGTTCCGCCCCCGGCCGGGCAGCGGCAGCCCGCTGCGGGAGCCCGCGACGATCAGCGGCTCGTGACCGCTGGGCTGGTAGCTGTACTCGTTCTCCGCGACCTCCAGGAACTTTCCCTGGCGCCCCTCGGTGAGGGAAAACATCACGTCGTAGGACGAGAGGCCGAGACCGATGACTCCGGTCGGTGCGCCCGCGGGAATTCCGTCGAGGTCCATCTCCGCGGGAGAGTCGCTCCGGACGTACTGGATCCCGTTTCTTCGGGCGGCGAATTCCTCGAATGCGAGCTCGGCACCCTTGAGGCGAGGAACTCCGTGCCCGGTCGCAAGGACGACACTGTCGGCCTGGACCGTCCGTCCGCTTTCGAGACGTACCTGGAAGACTTCGGATTCCCGGTCCAGATCGATGACACGGTCCTGAATTCCCTCGAAAGAGGCCGTGGGCGACAGGTTTTTCTTTATCGCCGCCAGGACGAACCGCAGGTAGCGGCCGTATATCCTGCGGGGAGCGTATTCATTGCTTCCCACCCGCGGATCCCGGGACCGCCACCATTCGGCGAGCGAAGGGCCCGCACCCGGACGGACCGGCCCCTTGTCCGAGGGCCCTGAGAACATGGTCACCTCATCGGCGACGGTATTCATCCGGTAGAGCTCGTCCTGATCGGTGCGCCAGATGCGACCGCACCCGACTTCGGTCGAGTCGATCAGGTGGATTTTCACTCCGGAATGACTCGAGGAGTTCTGGAGCCGCGCCGCGATGCGCTCGAGGACGGCGAGCCCCCGCGGTCCCGACCCGACGATGGCGATCCGGTGGGCGTGCCGATAGCCGTTGACATCGCTCACAGAATCCCTCGCTGATGGGTTAGGGAGATGTGGAACGTCGGGCGTTCCTTCCGAGCCGCATCGGACTTTAAGCGCGAGAGATCATTGGGTAAATGCGTTTACGCAGGGGCTCAAGTGTGGCTTGAGTTCCGGAATTGTCTACGGAGCGTGACCGGAACGGGGGTGCGCCGAGCGGGGGACGGCATGGACCACGCCATAAGGGACCGCGGAATCCGGACATTCAAACCCGCGTATGCACGCTCGGTACGAACAGGTCGGGAACAAGTCACCGTGGCGTGATCTATGTCTCACCGGACGGCCGGAGGAGCCAGGTGGAGGCGATGCCGCGGCGCCGCCCCCACCCGATGTCACCGTCGGCTGTGCTCCCGGTCCGCTGCCGGGCTCGGCTGACCGTGGAGCCCCGGCGCCTGCGACGGCTCGGCGGGGGCCAACTTCTCGCCCTCGATGTCCACATGGGGCAGGATGCGGTCGAGCCACCCCGGCAGGCGCCACGCGCGCTCGCCGAGGAGGGCAAGGGCGGCCGGAACGAGCGCCATGCGGACGACGAAGGCGTCGAAGGCGACGGCGACGGCGAGTCCGAAGCCGAGCCCCTTCATCATCGGGTCGTGGGAGCCGACGAAGCCCGCGAAGACGGTGATCATGATCAGTGCCGCGACGGTGACGACCATGGAGCTCTGCCGGAACCCCCGGGTGATCGCCGTTCGGGCGTCAGCGCCGTGGACGTGGGCCTCACGCATCCGCGTGACCAGGAAGACCTGGTAGTCCATGGCCAGGCCGAAGACGATTCCGACCAGCAGGATCGGCATCAGGCTCATGACCGGTCCTGTCTGTTCCAGGCCGATCAGGTCCTTCAGCCACCCCCATTGGAAGACCGCGACGAGCGCGCCCAGTGCCGCCATGACGGACAGCAGGAACCCGAGTGCCGCCTTGAGGGGCACCAGGACGGAGCGGAACACCAGGATCAGCACGAGGACCGCAAGGCCGACGACGAGCGCCAGATACGGCACAAGCGCCGCGCTGAACTTGTCGGAGGTGTCGATGTTCAGCGCCGTCGTGCCGGTCACCATCGAGCGCGCCCCGGTGTCCTTCGCGACGCCCTGGCCCATCGAGCGGATGTCGCCGACGAGGTCCTTCGTCGCGTCGCTCGACGGTGCGCTCTTGGGGACGACCGTGATGATGGC
Organism: Streptomyces sp. NPDC004732; assembly: GCF_040609235.1. NCBI lineage: Bacteria > Bacillati > Actinomycetota > Actinomycetes > Kitasatosporales > Streptomycetaceae > Streptomyces > Streptomyces sp. NPDC004732. Next base: position 608,926 of record NZ_JBEXJR010000005.1, on the reverse strand, counting down.
GGTGTCGCCCGCCTTGTTGAACGCGGCCGGGGTCACCGTGGCCACGTCCGGCAGCTTCGCGAGGGCCGCGCCCATCGCCTCGGCGCCGTCGTGGGCGGCGTCGGCGTCCCGGTGGTCGACGGTCACCGTGAGCGGGCCGTTGAAGCCGGGGCCGAAGGACTCCGACAGCATGTCGTACGCCTTGCGCTGGGTGGACGACGTCGCCTTGGATCCGTCGTCCGGCAGGCCGAGTTCGAGCTTGGTGGCGGGCACGGCGAGCACGCCGAGGCCGACCACCGCGAGCAGCAGGACCCGCACCGGCTTGCGCAGCACGTAGGAGATCCACCGCTGGGCAAGGCCCGTGCGCCCGGCGCGAGCGGACGGCCTCTGCGCGGAGCGCGAGCGCGACCTGCCCCTCGCACGCTCACCGAAGAAGCCGAGCAGCGCGGGGATCAGGGTGACGGCGACGAGTACGGCGACGACGACGGCGCCGGAGGCGGCGAGACCCATGGTGGTCAGGATCGGGAGGTTCACCACGGCCAGGCCCGCGAGGGCGATCACCACGGTCAGGCCCGCGAACACGACGGCCGATCCGGCGGTGCCGTTGGCCCGGGCGGCGGCCTCCCTGGCGTCGTGGCCCGCGGCGCGCTCGGCGCGGTAGCGGGAGACGATGAACAGGGCGTAGTCGATGCCGACGGCGATACCCAGCATCGTGGCCAGGCCGGAGGTGCTGCTGCTGAGGCCCAGCGGTCCGCTCAGCGCCGTGATGGCGCACATCGTCACGCCCACCCCGAGCAGCGCGGTGAGCAGGGGCAGACCGGCCGCGGCCAGGGAGCCGAAGGTGATGAAGAGGATGACCGCGGCCAGGGCGAACCCGATGACCTCGGCCGAGTGGCTCTCCACCGGCGCTTCGAGCGCGTTGCCGGACGCCTCGACGGCCAGCCCGTGGTCCCGGCCCGACTCCAGTGCCTTGTCCAGGCCGGAGTGGTCGGCGTCGGTCAGGTCGGTGTCCTTGGCGGTGTAGGTGACCTGCGCGTAGGCGGTGGTTCCGGTCGCGCTGACGGTCTTGTCCGTGAAGGGGTCACTGACCTGCGCGACCCGCGGGGAGGACTCCTTCGCTCCGGTCAGCGTGTCTTCGAGCGCCTGCCTGTTCGCGGCGCTGCTGATCTTCTCCCCGGCAGGGGCCCGTACGACCACACGTGCCGAGGCCCCGTCCGCGCTCGCGGCCGGGAACTTCTCCGCCAGCAGGTCGTTGGCGCGCTGTGCTTCGGTGCCCGGCAGCGTGACGGCCGTGTCCTGCGGACCGGAACTGCTGGCGGCAGCGGCGCCTGTTGCGCCGAGGACGAGCACCCATAGGAGGACGACGAGCCGGCGCCGCGCGAAGGCGGCCCGGCCGATTCGGTGCAGGAAGGTGGCCATGAGGGGATGGGGTGGCTTTCTGTGTGTCGGTGCGACGCGGCGTGCGGACCGGTGGGCGGTCCGGTGGGCGGTCCGCACACCGCACAGGTGTCGACGGACGCGCCGGGCGGCCGCCGCCCTTCGGCAGGGCGGCGCCGTGTTCACCAGGGTTTCCCGGGGCCATGGCCTGCGGCGTCAGTCCCGAGGACCGGTCGGGCGCCCGCCTGTCGGTCATTCGGCCGACACCCGGATCGGCCGACGCTCGTACGCTGATCACCGTGGACAGGAACTACCCGCGCATCCCGGCCGCCACCAGCCTCATCGCGATCAGCGGTGTCGCCGCGTTCACCCTCACCTGGATCGCCGACATCGCCATCCTGCTCCAGGGCCCTGCCACGTTCCGGTCACCCACGAGCTGGCTGCCTGTTTTCGTCACGGGTCCGCTGATCGCAATGATCACGCTCGGGGTGCCGCGCTCGGCCGGTCTGGTGGCTCGCGTCGTCGGCGCCGTGACGATCTCCATGGGCCTGACGGTGTGGTGTCTGATCGATGCCGCCGAGCTCCAGTGGTGGGGCGCGCTGGAGACCTGCGGGCTTCTCTACCTCGTCGTACGCGCCACCGCGGCCTCCTGGCGGCCGGTCCGGGCGATCGCGTGCACGCTCGCCCTGGCCGTCACGGTCCTCGTGCTGCCGCTGCGCATCGGCTCGTGGGACGCCTTCGTCGGCGGCGGCTACGTCATGACCGTGGCCCTGGCGATCTGCGTCGCCGTGGGCTGCGCCATCCGGTCCCAGGAGGTACGCAGGGAGCGGGCGGTGCACGACGTGCGGCAGACGGAGCGGCTCGCGCTCGCCCGCGATCTGCACGACCTGATCGCCCATCACATGAGCGGCATCATCGTCCAGGCCAACGCCGCCCTGACCATCCAGGCCACCGCTCCGGAGAAGGTGGCACCCATCCTGCGCACCATCGCCAGGTCCGGCTCGGACACGCTGGAGTCGATGCGCCGCCTGGTCCGCGTCCTGCGGGAGGACAACCACCCCGCGCTGCGCCCCGGCGATCTCCTCACCGAACTGGGCGACCTGGTCTCCGCGCACTCCTCCGACGGCGAAGCGATCGCCCGGCTCGACGTCACGGCGGCGGCCCGTACCGCCCGGCTCGGCCCCGAGGTCGACGTCTCCGTGGAGCGGCTGGTCCAGGAGGCACTGACCAATGTCCGGCGCCACGCCGCGGGGGCCCGCGCCACCGTCCGCCTGGACGCGGACGACGACTGGCTGCGGGTGACCGTCACCAACACCGCGCCCCCGCACCGGACCGGTGTCCCGGCCGGTGGACGCGGCGGCTTCGGCCTGCTGGGGCTGCGCGAACGCGTGGAGGCCCTCGACGGATCCTTCGACGCAGGACCGCTCCCGCACGGCGGATGGCAGGTCGAGGCGGCGATTCCCCTGTCGGTACCCGCGGACGTCAGCGCCGCGGGTCGATGACCCCGTGCTGCCATGCCCAGGCCGCGATCTCCACCCGGTTGCGGGCCGCGACCTTGGCCTGGATGCGCGCCAGATACGTCTTCACGGTCGACAGCGAGAGGTACAACTCGCCGCAGATCTCCTGGTTCGTCCGGCCCACGGCCACCAGCCGCACGATGTCCAGCTCCCGCTCGCTGAGCCCGGCGGGCGCTTCGTCCGAGGGCGCCGGTCCCGACTCCCCGCCTTCGAAACCGCGCAGCAGGCGCACGGTGACCGCAGGTGACACCAGCGCGTCCCCGCGCGCCGCCGCCCGCACCGCCTCCACCAGCAGCATCGGGGACGCGTCCTTGAGCAGGAATCCGCAGGCACCGAAGCGCAGCGCGTCCCGCACGTAGTCGTCCTGGTCGAAGGTGGTGATGACGACCACGTTCGGCGCGGCGGCGCCGGTGCGCTCCCCGGCCAGGATGCGGGTGACCTCCAGCCCGTCGAGCCGCGGCATGCGGATGTCGACCAGCACCACGTCCGGCTCGAGCCGTCGGGCCAGCTCGACGCACTCGACGCCGTCCTTGGCCACGCCCACGACCCGGATGCCCGCAGTGGCGTCGAGGATCAGCTCGAACCCGGCCCGGACCAGCTCCTCGTCGTCCGCGATCACCACGTCGATTGCGTCGTCAGCCACCGCCAACCCCTCAGCCTGGAACGCCCCGATGATCTCATGGCGCCTGCGGGGCCTGTGCGGAGTTCCAAGCCCTTCGCCGTCTCGTACAACCTCCGGACCGGGTCGCTGGTCTCCTCGGCGAGTCACAGAAGCAACAGCAGCAACCACCGTGGGAGAAGATCGTGCGTCAGCGCACCCTGTACACCGCCATCGCCGTCGTCTCCACATGCCTGGTGGGTGGCCTCGCGCCCGCCGCCGTCGCCGCACCGGCGCAGGCCGTGAAGACGACCAAGGCCGCGCAGGCCGTCTCCGACTTCAACGGCGACGGCTACCGGGACCTCGTCGTCAACCAGCACGGCAACTCCGGGGAGAAGGCGGAGGGCGGCGCCGTGGCGGTGCTGTACGGCTCCAAGACGGGTGTGCGCGCGGCCAAGCGCCAGGTCATCACGCAGAACACCCCGGGCGTCCCCGGCATCACCGAGGGCTATGACCGCTTCGGTTCCCAGTCCGTCGCGGGCGACTACGACGGCGACGGTTTCACCGACCTCGCGATCTCGGCGAGCGGTGAGGACATCACCTTCGGCACCACCTACCGCCGTAACGCCGGTCAGACCTTCATCGTCTGGGGCGGGAAGAAGGGGCTGACGAAGCACGGCGCCGTGACCGTGAAGCAGACCCAGCCCAAGGGCCCCGATGTCCGCCGGGGCTCGTCGCTGGCGGCCGGTGACTTCAACGGCGACGGCAAGACCGACCTGGCGACCGGCGACTACAGCACCGGGCGGGGCGGCGAGGTGCTGTACGGGCCGATCAGCCGCACCACCGGCAAGGCCAAGTCCGTGATCAGCCTCGGCCTCAAGGACGGTCAGACGTACGTCCACACCGCCCTCGACTCGGGCGATGTGACAGGCGACGGCATCACCGATCTCGTCATCCAGGTCTTCGCGGGGCGCACGGGCCCCGTCGACCGGATCGAACTCCACCGGGGCACGAAGAATGGCCTGCGCCGCACCGGCGACCTGACCGGTGCCGACGGCAAGCTCCTGGTGAACCGTTCCGCCACCGACGGCCATGTCGCCGTCGGCGACCTCGACAAGGACGGTCACGCGGACATCGTCGTCGGCAAGGAGTGGACCTACGAGGAGCCGGTCTACTCCGGTCAGGTCAGCGTCGTCTACGGCGGCAAGACCGGTCAGTCGACCCGTCCCGTCCAGGTGATCACTCAGGAGACCGACGGCGTCCCGGACTCCAGCGAGACGGACGACTACTTCGGCGTCTCGGTCTCCGTCGGGGACATCAGCGGCGACGGCTACGCGGACCTCGCCGTCGGCTCCTCCGTCGAGAGCCTCGGCGAGCTGGAGCACACCGGCCAGGTGACCACCCTCCTCGGCGGCAAGGGCGGTGTCTCCGGCAAGGGCGCGACGTCCTACTTCAAGGGCACCGAGGGCATGCCGGGCAAGCCCTCCTCATACGACTTCTTCGGCTCCGCCGTGAAGCTGACCGACCTGAACGGCGACAACCGCGCCGACCTCGTCGTGGGCTCCGGCGGCGACGACGAGTCCCACAACGGCCGCGTCGACATCCTGCCCGCCGCGAAAGGCGGGATCACCGCCATCGGCGCGACGGAGTACACCGCCTCGTCGATCGGCCTCACCGATGGCGCTCGCCAGGGCTTCGGCCAATCCTTCGGCCAGTGACCCGGGGCCACCACGCGTGACGGGCCGTTCTCCATCCGCTCGTGTGGTGTCACAGACCCCTTCGACGCCGCCTACAGCCCCGCCAGCGCGTTCCACCGCTTCGCGAACTCCGTCCGCTCCTTCGACGTGATGTCCCGCGCGATGGCGAGCCGCTTGCGCATCGCGTCGTCGGGGAAGATCAGCGGGTCCTCGGCGAGGGCGGCGCGCTCCTTGTCCTTGGCGGAGGCGAGGACGTCGCGGGCGGCCGGGACGGGGCAGACGTAGTTGACCCAGGCGGCCAGCTCCGCGGCGACCTCGGGGTCGTAGTAGTGGTCGATGAGCCGCTCGGCGTTCTGCTTGTGGCGGGCCAGGTTGGGGACCATCAGGGACTCGGCCCAGAGCTCGGCGCCCTCCTCGGGGACGACGAACTCGATGTCCGGGTCGTCCGCCTGGAGCTGGATGACGTCGCCGCTGTAGGCCTGGCAGGCCAGGACGTCACCGCTGGAGAGGTCCTTGATGTAGTCGTTGCCGGTGAAGCGGCGGATGTGGTGGCTGTCGACCATCTTCTCGACCTTGTCGCACATCCGGTGGAAGTCGTCGGCCGTCCACTTCGTGATGTCGACGCCGTCCCCCTGGAGGAGCAGCGCGAACGCCTCGTCGAGGCCGGAGAGGAGGGTGACGTGGCCCTTGAGGTCGTCCGCCCAGAGGTCGGAGACCTGCTTGATCTCGCGGCCGACCTTGCGCTTGTTGTACGCGATGCCGGTGATGCCCGACTGCCAGGGCACGGTGTACTTCCGGCCGGGGTCGAAGTGCGGCGAACGCAGCAGCGGGTCGAGGTACTTGGCGACGTTGGGCTGGCGCGCGCGGTCCAACTCCTGCACCCAGCCGAGCCGGACGAAGCGTGCGCACATCCAGTCGCTGATGACGATGAGGTCGCGGCCCGTCTCCTGGTGGTTCATCAGGGAAGGGCTGATCTTGCCGAAGAACTCGTCGTTGTCGTTGATCTCCTCCGTGTAGCGGACGTCGATCCCGGTCCGCTTCTCGAAGGCGTCCAGCGAGGGGCGCTTCGTCTTGTCGTCGTCATCGGTGTCGATGTACAGCGGCCAGTTGGCGAAGGTCAGCTTCTTGTCCTGCCGGGAGCGGTCGCCCGCGGCCCGCTCTCCCGGCTCGATGTACGCGGCGGGCACACCGCACCCGGCGAGCGCGCCGAGGGTCGCACCGCCGCCCAGGACGCGCAGCAGGGAACGGCGGGACACGGGAGAAGCTACGGGGTTCGCTCGCACCCCGGCAGCATGCGCCCCCGCTCGGCGGCGCGGCAATGGACGCAGCGTCGAGCCCCGCCGCGTGGAGCCGACACCTTGTCGATCACCCGGCGCACGTCACGCCCGCCACATCACGCCCGCCACATCACTCCCCCGTCACGCGGGCTCCAGCCACGCCGCCAGGTCGCCCGCCGTGATCCGCTCCAGCGGCGCGGCATCGACCGGCCCGGGGTAGAGGCGGTACGCCGTGCCGGACGCGGCGTCCTGCGCGCCCGCCACGCCCGCCAGCTCTCCGTGCAGCAGCGCCAGCAGGGCGGTCCGGCCCGTCAACTCCGCCTCCGCACACAGCGCGTCCGGCTCCCAGCCGTCCCGTATGCGCAGCGCGAAGTCGGCGCGCGGCTCGTCCTCGGCACGGCGGTAGCCCCACAGGACGTGGCCGCGGCCGCGCACGTACACGTCGCCGTCGGTGCGGGCCGCCGCCGTCCAGCAGGCCAGGTCCCACAGCGTGGCCCGGCCGCACGGCTGGAAGGTGTCGAGCAGGTCGTTGCCCATCCGGCCGATCTGCTTGCGGTAGCGCCCCACGGCGTGGTGGGAGCCCGCCGTGGCGAGGGTGACGTCCGTCCACCAGGCGCGCCGCGCCCGGAGGTCGACGATCATGGGCACGGTCAGCTTCGCGTCGCCCGCGAGGTCGAAGCGCTGGCGGACCGTGCGCGGGTCGTAGACGGCCCGCTCCTTGCCCCGGACCGCCATGAATCCCGTGAAGGCGTCGGGGAGTTCGTCGAAGGGCACGTCGTTGTACGAGAACACCGCGGGCACCACGAACCGCACCCCGGTGTGCGCGAGCCGCGGCAGGTCGAGGTCCAGGTACTCGGTGGCACCGTGCGGGGCGGGTGCGGAGGTCAGGTCCCCGGAGTGCCGGGCCGCGCCGCCCGCGTACTCCAGATGTGTGTAGTCGCAGAGGCCGATGAAGCGCCACAGGTCGTCGTAGAGCGCGACGGACAGGTCGAGGTCGACGCGCGTGCCCTTGGACTGCATCCAGTGCAGGAAGAGCCGCAGGTTCTCGCTGTCCGCGGGCACGGGCAGGGAGCTGCCGCGCGGCACGGCGACCAGCGAGGCGGCCGACGCCCGCTCGGCGAAGGGCACGGGCAGGTCGGCGAGCGCGGCGTCCAGGACGGCCACGTCGTACCGCTCGCCCTTCCGCTCGGCGAGGCGTCGCACGGCCTCCGCCTCGATCAGCTCACCGGCGCGCCCCGCGGTCCTGACGGGCAGCGGCGGCCGGTGGTCCTCGACCGCGTACGCCTTGGTGACCCGGCCGCGCGGGAAGAAGACGCGGCGGTGCCCCGGCACGGCGCGGATCTTCATCCGCCCGTACGCACCGAGCAGCGGGCCGGGGCCGGAGTGCGGCAGGGCGTCGGCGAGCGCCTCGCCGACGGTGTCCGGGAGCGTCGCCGAACCGGAGCGGGCAAGGAGCAGGTCGAGACGGCGCAGGAGTTCACCGGGGCGCTCGCGCAACAGCCGCACCGCCGCCTCGACGTCCCAGCGGCCGAGCGCCTCCTCGACGCGCGCCTGCCAGGTGACGACGCGCAGCCGGTCACCGGCGATCCTGACGTCGTCGTGCCGGGCGGCCTCGGCGAGCAGGGTCTCGCCCAGCGCGCCGTCGCCGACGCGGGTGCCGCGCAGGACGGCGAAGGCGAGCGCCACGCGCGCGTGGCGGTGGGCCTGCTCGAAGGGGTGCAGGATTTCACCGGCCCGCTGCCACGCGCGCGGGTGGCGTGCCATGTCCTCGGCGAGGCGCGGGAAGTCGAACCCGTCGAGCAGGGCGAGGAGCGCACGGCGCACCGGGCGCGGAAGGCCGCGCAGCCGCGGCGGTTCGAGCAGGTCGGGGTCGCCCCCGGACCGTACGACGAGGATGCGCAGCACGTCGGTGGCCGTGTCCGCGTACCGCTCGACCAGGGGACGCACGTCGGGCAGGTCGAGGAGCGGCGCGAGCGCGAGTGCCTTGCTCTCGCGCAGCGGAATGGCGGCCGGGAGCCACTGCGCGGCGGCGGCCGGGTCCAGGTGGCCGAGGAGCAGGACGAGGTCGTCGTGGTCCTGCGGGCCGAGAGGGGTGCGGCGGGCGAGCAGCGCGGTGAGTTCGGCGGCCGCGTCGCCGGGGGCGCCGAGGCGCAGGGCGCGCAGGACGGGGCCGCCGTCACCGTCGAGGCCCGCGCCGGTGTCGAGCCAGGGGTCGATGGGGCCGTCGGTCTCGTAGCGCTTGTCGCAGATCGGGCACTCGTACCACTCGCAGCACTGGTCGCAGCAGTACCAGACGTCCCGCTTCGCGCCGAGGCAGTCGTCGCACAGGAGGTGGGCGCAGGGGTCGAGCGCGCGCACGCGTGCCTTGGTGCTCCCGCAGTTCATGCAGGGCTGGTGCGGCTGGGCGGCGAGGTGCTCGGCGACGAGGAGGGCGTAGCGCTCGAACGCGGGCTGGTAGGCCGTCTCGGCGGGGAACCCTGCGAACAGCGGGGTGTGGCGCCGGTCGGAGCCCATCAGGGCGTCGATGTCGGCGAGCAGCTTGCGCCCGGTCGTCGCGAGGTCATCGGCGGACAGCTCGGTCAGCGCGCGGCGCAGCGGGGCGGTCAGCAGGTGTCCGCGGTCGGCGAGTTCGGCTTCGAGGACGACGGTCCCCGCGTCGGTCACGGCGGACCGTCCGGTGCCTTCGGGGACGTACACGCTCTGCCGACGGCGCAGCAGCAGCCCCGCGAGGTCGTCGGTCATCGTCATCGTCGTCGTCATCAGGTCCCACCCCCGTGGTGCAGAGAAAGGCGGGGGCGGGGAGTGGGTGCGCTACGGATCTTTTGCAGAGAAGGAAAGAAGGAAGCACACCACGGAGCCGCCCCCGCGTACGCAACGGTACGCGGGGGCGGCGGGGCCGGGCATCCCAATTAGCCCAGGCCAAGGGTGTACTGGCCCCCAGCCGGGGCCAAGGCCGTACTAGCCCTCGATGGACGTCATCACGTGCTTGATGCGCGTGTAGTCGTCGAAGCCGTACGCCGAGAGGTCCTTGCCGTAGCCGGACTTCTTGAAGCCGCCGTGCGGCATCTCCGCCACCAGCGGGATGTGCGTGTTGATCCAGACGCAGCCGAAGTCGAGGACCTTGGACATGCGCATCGCGCGCGCGTGGTCCTTCGTCCAGACGGAGGAGGCGAGGGCGTACTCGACGCCGTTCGCGTACTCGACGGCCTGCGCCTCGTCCGTGAACGACTGGACGGTGATGACCGGGCCGAAGACCTCGTTCTGGATGATCTCGTCGTCCTGCTTGAGGCCCGAGACGACGGTCGGGGCGTAGAAGTAGCCCTTCTCGCCGACCCGCTGGCCGCCCGCCTCGACCTTGGCGTGCGCGGGCAGCCGGTCGATGAAGCCGGAGACCTGCGTCAGCTGGTTGGCGTTGTTGAGCGGGCCGTAGAGCACGTCCTCGTCGTCCGGCTGGCCGGTCTTCGTGTCGGCGGCCGCCTTGGCGAGCGCGGTCACGAAGTCGTCGTGGATGGACTCGTGGACGAGCACGCGCGTGGCGGCCGTACAGTCCTGGCCCGCGTTGAAGAAGCCCGCGGTCGAGATGTCCTCGACGGCCTTGGCGATGTCGGTGTCCTCGAAGACCACGACCGGCGCCTTGCCACCGAGCTCCAGGTGGACGCGCTTGAGGTCCTTGGAGGCGGACTCGGCGACCTGCATGCCCGCGCGCACCGAGCCGGTGATGGAGGCCATCGCCGGGGTGGGGTGCTCGACCATGGAGCGGCCGGTGTCGCGGTCGCCCGTGACCACGTTGAAGACACCGGGCGGCACGATGGAGCCGATGATCTCGGCCATCAGGACGGTCGACGCGGGGGTCGTGTCCGAGGGCTTGAGGACGACCGTGTTACCGGCCGCGAGCGCCGGGGCGAACTTCCAGACGGCCATCATCATCGGGTAGTTCCACGGCGCGACCTGCGCGCAGACGCCGATCGGCTCGCGGCGGATGATGGAGGTCAGACCCTCCATGTACTCGCCCGCGGCGCGGCCTTCGAGCATCCGGGCCGCGCCCGCGAAGAAGCGGATCTGGTCGACCATGGGCGGGATCTCTTCGGACCGGGTGAGCCCGGTCGGCTTGCCGGTGTTCTCGACCTCGGCGGCGATCAGGTCCTCGGCCCGCTCCTCGAACGCGTCCGCGATCTTGAGCAGGGCCTTCTGCCGCTCGGCGGGCGTCAGGTCGCGCCAGGCGGGGAACGCGTCGGCGGCGGCCTTCATGGCGGCGTCCACGTCGGCCTGGGCCGACAGCGGCGCGGTCGCGTACGCCTCGCCGGTCGCCGGGTTGATGACCTCGGTGGTCCGTCCGTCGGCCGCGTCCCGGAATTCTCCGTTGATGTAGTTGCGCAGACGGCGCAGCTCGGTGGTCACTTCCGCGGCCCTCCAAGTCAGATGTCCAATGGATGAGACACCCACCCTAGTCGCTACACCGACGCTTTCAACATACCCAGCCGCCCAGAACTGCGGAATCCGTGAGGATTGAAGTCCCAGACAACGAATTTCATCGATTGAGCCTTGCGGAAGTGACGAGACGTCGTGCACAGTGAGGCCGTGGCCAGTCGCAGCGCAGACCCCAGCACCCCTCGCAGCTCCCGCACCGGAACCCCTGGCGGAAGCGGCAGTGGGAACGGCACCCCTCCCGTGGACGCCGTATCTCTGGCGATCATCGAACAGCTCCAGGAGGACGGACGCCGTCCGTACGCCGCCATCGGCAAGGCCGTCGGCCTGTCCGAAGCGGCCGTGCGCCAGCGCGTCCAGAAGCTGCTCGACCAGGGCGTGATGCAGATCGTCGCCGTCACGGACCCGCTCACCGTGGGCTTCCGCAGGCAGGCGATGGTCGGCATCGACGTCGAGGGCGATGTGGACCCGGTCGCGGACGCCGTGGCCGCCATGCCGGAGGCCGAGTACGTGGTGATGACCGCGGGCTCGCACGACCTCCTCGTGGAGATCGTCTGCGAAGACGACGACCACCTGCTCGAAGTCATCAACAAGCGCATCCGCGCCCTCCCCGGCGTGCGCTCCACCGAGAGCTTCGTCTACCTCAAGCTCAAGAAGCAGACCTATATGTGGGGAACCCGATAGCCGTGAGCAAGGACCTCAGCCAGACCGCGTACGACCACCTGTGGATGCACTTCACCCGCATGTCGGACTACGAGAACGCACCCGTGCCCACCATCGTGCGTGGCGAGGGCACCTACATCTACGACGACAAGGGCAAGAAGTACCTGGACGGCCTGTCCGGCCTCTTCGTCGTCAACGCGGGCCACGGCCGTCACGAGCTCGCGGAGACCGCCTACAAGCAGGCGCAGGAGCTGGCCTTCTTCCCGGTGTGGTCCTACGCCCACCCGAAGGCCGTCGAGCTGGCGGAACGTTTGGCCGACTACGCGCCGGGCGACCTCAACAAGGTCTTCTTCACCACCGGTGGCGGCGAGGCCGTCGAGACCGCGTGGAAGCTGGCGAAGCAGTACCACAAGCTCACCGGCAACCACACGAAGTACAAGGTCATCTCGCGCGCGGTCGCCTACCACGGCACCCCGCAGGGCGCCCTGTCCATCACCGGTCTGCCCGCCCTCAAGGCCCCCTTCGAGCCGCTGGTCCCCGGCGCGCACAAGGTGCCGAACACCAACATCTACCGCGCTCCGATCCACGGCGACGACCCCGAGGCCTTCGGCCGCTGGGCCGCCGACCAGATCGAGCAGGAGATCCTCTTCGAGGGCCCGGAGACGGTCGCGGCCGTCTTCCTGGAGCCGGTGCAGAACGCGGGCGGCTGCTTCCCGCCCCCGCCCGGCTACTTCCAGCGCGTGCGCGAGATCTGCGACAAGTACGACGTGCTGCTCGTCTCCGACGAGGTCATCTGCGCCTTCGGCCGCCTCGGCACGATGTTCGCCTGTGACAAGTTCGGCTACGTCCCGGACATGATCACCTGCGCCAAGGGCATGACCTCGGGCTACTCCCCGATCGGCGCGTGCATCATCTCGGACCGCATCGCCGAGCCGTTCTACAAGGGCGAGAACACCTTCCTGCACGGCTACACCTTCGGCGGCCACCCCGTCTCGGCCGCGGTCGGCATCGCCAACCTCGACATCTTCGAGAAGGAGGGTCTCAACCAGCACGTCCTCGACAACGAGGACGCGTTCTACCAGACCCTCCGCAAGCTGCACGACCTGCCGATCGTCGGCGACGTCCGCGGCAACGGCTTCTTCTACGGCATCGAGCTCGTGAAGGACAAGGCCACCAAGGAGACGTTCAACGACGAGGAGACCGAGCGCGTCCTGTACGGCTTCCTCTCCAAGGCGCTCTTCGAGAACGGCCTGTACTGCCGTGCCGACGACCGCGGCGACCCGGTCGTCCAGCTCGCCCCGCCGCTGATCTCGAACCAGGAGACCTTCGACGAGATCGAGGGCATCCTGCGACAGGTCCTCACGGAGGCGTGGACGAAGCTCTGATCGGTTCGTAGCAGTTTTTGATCAAAGGTGTGATCAACACCGGCCCGGGGGCCGCCGTTCGAGTGAGAACGAGCGCCCCCGGGCCGCGTCGTTTCCGGGCAAGTCCGCCTGAATCCCTACCGTGCCCAGTGACCGATCGGCCCCGCCTTCGTTCCCCCGTACGGGGGATTCGAGCTGATCTGAACCGAGGTGTACGCCATGGTGGCCCCGCCGGACAACGACGTGCTGTGGGCACGCGCCCTGCATGTCACGCACAACGGCTCCCCCGCCCTCACCGGCGTCTCGCTCGGTGTCCGCGAGGGCGAGATCCTCGCCGTCAACGGCCCCCGTGGCAGCGGCAAGACGACCCTCCTGCAGTGCCTCTCCGGCCAGCTGCTCCCCGAGCAGGGCGAGGTGTGGTTCAACAGCACCCCCGTCCACACGATGGGCCCGCTCGTACGCGAACGGCTGCGCCGCGACCGCTTCGGCTGGATCGACCCCGAACCGCACCTCGTCCCCGAGCTCACCGCCTGGGAGAACGTCGCCCTGCCGATGATGCTGCGCGGCGCCTCGCACCGGGTCTCCAAGCCCGCCGCCCAGGAGTGGCTTGACCGCCTCGACATCGGCGGCTGCGCCCGTAAGCGCCCGCACGCGCTCCTCCAGTCCGAGCGGCAGCGCGTCGCCATCGCCCGCGCGCTGGTCACCACGCCGTCCGTGCTCTTCGCCGACGAGCCCACCGCCCCCCTGCACCGCGCCGACCACACGCTCGCGCTCCGCACGCTGACGACGGCGGCCCGCTCCCACGGCATCACGGTCGTCCTCGCCACACACGACCCGGAAGTCGCCACGCTCGCCGACCGCACGGTCACCCTCCTGGACGGCCGCCGCGTGAACACGGTGCATTTGCCGGGGGCGGCGGGGGGCGCCGACGCGTCCGGCGGCGCGGCTCGGGCGACCGCTCCCCGGCCAGCGAAATCGACGGCGACAGCAACAGTGACAGCACCAGCAACTGCAGGCGCTTCCGGTACGCCGGGCACCACGAGCACGACGAGCGCCGCAGCCACCACAGGTACCGCAGGCGCCACGAACACCACCGGCACCACGGCCACCACGGCCACCGCCTCCGCCCAGACGGAAGGCCGGGCCGCGTGCTCGCTCTCCGTCTAGCCCGGGGCGCGCACCCGCTCGTCCAGCTGCGGCGGCTCCTCGTCGCCGCCGCGTCCGCCGGCACCGGCTTCCTGCTGCTCTGCACCCTGGCGTACGCGATGGAGCACCCCGGAGCGGGGGCCGCGCTGCGGCTCGCGTGGTGTCTCGCGCCGATCGCCGCCACCGTGTACTTCGCCGTCGCCGTCGCCCGTACCGACCCCGGCACCCGGCCCCGCAGCGGCCTCTCCGCGGTGGGCCTCGGCCCCGTCCGGCTGATGGTGCTCGCCGCGATCTCCACGGCCGTGGCCTGCACCCTCGGCTCCATGCTGGCGCTGCTCTTCTTCCTGCATCTGCGCGGCGACGTCTCGGGGCTCCCCTTCGACGGGGCGGCGGCCGATCTGCTGGCCGCCCGCCGTCCGCTGCCGGTCGCCGCCGCACTCACCCTGCTCGCCCTGGTCCCGCTCGCCGCGTCGGCGGCAAGCGCGTTCGTGCTGCGACCGCCGCGGCCACGGCGACCGGGCGCCTCGAAAGCCACCAGGGCCAATGCCGAGAAAGGCACCGCGACCGGCACGGAGTCCGCCCCCGAGTCCACGGGCGGGTCGGAGCCCGGCGCCCCCGCCACGCCGCCGAGCGGCCTGCCCTGGGGCGTCGCGCTGCTCGCGGCGGGCCTCGCCGTGGAGACGTACGCGAGCCGCTCCGGCAGCGGTCCGCGCTCCGGCTTCCCCATGCCGGGCAGCGCCGACGGCAGCCCGGCGGGCGTGCTCGCGGGCTGGGCGCTGACCGCGCTCGGCCTGGTCCTCGCGGGCCCCGGACTCACGTACCTCTGCGGACGGGTCGTCCAGGCGGTGCGGCCCGGCGCCGTGCGCCTGCTTGCGGGGCGTGTCCTCCAGGAAGAGGCACGGCGCATCGGACGTCCGCTCGGCGTGCTGTGCGCGGTGGCGTCGGGGGCGTACGCCTCGATCGTGCTGTACGCGGGTCCGCGCCCCGAGGCCGGTCCGCTCACCACGCTCGGCGCGCTGCTCGTCGCGGGCTGCGCCGTGCTGACCCTGGCCACGGCCTCCGTAGAGGCCCGGCAGTCCCGCTCGGACACGACGTCCGCGCTGCTGCGGCTCGGGGCGCCCGCGACGATGCTGCGCGGTTCGGCGGCCCTCCGCGCGGGCGCGCTCGTCGCCGTGTTCGGGCCGCTGACCTGGGTCGTCGCTCAGCTGGCGGCAGTGCCGCTGACCCCGTGACAGCGCATCGGCAGCACTGCGAAAAGGAAGATCCGAAGGAAGATCCGAAGAAAGTCCGCCACGAGCGATGAGTTCCGAGTCGAACGGATGTCTATCCCTCCGTAAGCACACGCGCTGACAGCGCACACACACCGGGAGAGACACTCATGTACCAGCAGATGATCTTCGTGAACCTGGCCGTGTCCGACGTCGCCGCGTCGAAGAAGTTCTTCACGGAGCTCGGCTACACGATCAACCCGCAGTTCTCGACCGACGAATGCGCGTGCGTGACGATCAGCGAGACCATCGTCGCCATGATGCTGAGCAAGGAGCACTACGCGAACTTCACGCAGAAGGAGATCGCGGACTCCACCAAGACCAGCGAGGCGCTGATCTGTCTGAGCGCCGAGAGCCGCGACAAGGTCGACGAGCTCGTCGACAGAGCGATCGCCGCGGGCGGCACCGCGGGCAAGGTCCAGGACTACGGAACGATGTACGGCCGCGGCTTCGACGACCTGGACGGCCACACCTGGGAGATCATGTGGATGGACCCGTCCGAGGTCCAGGGCTGACCGAGCCCCCGGCATCCGGCCTGCTTAGCATGGGCGGATGCAGCCGACTCCCGAACGCGCGTCCACCCCGCAACTCCCCGGCGAGGACCGTGAGATCGAGACCCTCTCCGAGTTCGACGAGGTGACCGGCCGCGGCGCCCTCGCGGGGTGCCGCGTCCAGGCCGTCGACCTGACGGAGCGCACCTCCGCCCTCCTCGCGGCCGACGTGGCGGGCGCCGTCTTCCTCGGCTGCCCCATGCGGGAGGACGCGGCGGCGAAGGTGCGGGCGGGCGGCGCGCTGGTCTTCCCGCCCGTCCCCGGACTGCCGTTCAACCCGTACCGCGGCCTGCTGTACACCCCCGACGACCTGTTCACCGGCCTCGCCGACGGCGGGTACGAGGCGACGCCGGACGCCCACGCGTACGACTGGTTCCAGCGCACCAAGGCCGACGGCGACGTCTTCTCCTCGATGCTGCGCGCCATACACGACGACTCCATCTCCGACGCCCTCGACGAACTCCTCGTCGGGTCGCGGGTGGTCGGCGTCATGGGCGGCCATGCGATGGCCCGCGGCACCGAGGCGTACGCGGGAGCGGCCCGGCTCGGCCGCGCGCTGGCCCGCGCGGGCTTCACGGTCGCGACGGGCGGCGGCCCCGGCGCGATGGAGGCGGCGAACCTCGGCGCCTACGCGGCCCCCTTCGACGACCCGATGCTGGACAAGGCCCTCGAACTCCTGGCCGAGTCCCCGTCGTTCACGCCGTCGGTCACCGACTGGGCCCAGGCGGCCTTCGCGGTCCGCGAGCGGTGGCCGGACGGCGGCGCCTCGGTGGGCATCCCCACCTGGTTCTACGGCCACGAGCCGCCGAACGCGTTCGCCTCGCACCTGGCGAAGTACTTCGCCAACGCCACCCGCGAGGACGGCCTCCTGGCCCGCTCGAACGCGGGCGTCGTCTTCCTCCCCGGCGCGGCGGGCACCGTCCAGGAGGTCTTCGACAACGCGACCCCCAACTACTACGAGTCCCGTGGCGAGCCCACCCCGATGGTCCTCGTCGACCGCGCCCACTGGACCGAGCACCTGCCGGTGTGGCCGCTGCTGCAGTCGCTGGCCCGCGGCCGGTCGATGGAGTCGCGGATCGCGCTGGTGGACGACGTGACGGAGGCGCCGGACGCGCTGCGCAGGCTCGGGGCGGCGGCCGGCACGGGCTGAGCCGCCGGGGTCAGGGGGTCGGTCCGCACCGCTGCAGCAGCCCCGCAAGCACCTCGTACGACCGCCCCCAGTCCCACTCCTCGCACACCCACGCCCGCCCCTTCTCCCCCATCCCGCGGGCGAGTGCGCGATCCCGCAGGAGCCGTACGAGGCGGTCCGCGACGGCCGCCGGGGAGCGGCCGTCGACCACGTAACCGCTCTCGCCGTCCAGCACGGCGTCCGGCGCGCCCCCGGAGTCGCCCGCCACGACCGGCAGTCCGGCCGCGGCCGCCTCCAGGAAGACGATGCCGAGCCCCTCCACCTCCAGGCCGCGCCTGCGCGTGCGGCACGGCATCGCGAAGGCGTCGGCGGCGGCGTAGAAGTGCGGCATCGCGTCGTGCGGGTGGCCGCCCGCGAAGACCACGTCGTCCGCCACGCCCTCCTCCGCGGCCAGTTCGCGCAGCCGCGCCTCATGCGGGCCCGTGCCCACGAACAGCAGCGTGGCGTCGGCGACGGCCCTGCGCACCATCGGCAGGGCCTCGATCAGGGTGTCCTGCCCCTTGCGCGGCACGAGGCGCGCGGCGCACAGGACGACGGGCCTGCCGTCGCCGAGCCCGTACCGCTCGCGCACCGGCCGCCCGTCCAGGCCTGGCCTGAACGCCCGCGCGTCGACACCGGGCACCAGCCGCTCGAACCGCACCCCGGGATCCATGGCCCGCCGCACGGGCCCCCGCGTGCTCTCCCCCAGGTACGTGACGCGGTCGGCACCCGCCCCGATCCGCCGGAGCAGCGCACGGGCGCCCGGCGTGCGGGCCCACCACACCTCGTGCCCGTGCGTCGTGGCGACCACCGTGCGCACCGACGCCTCCCGCCGCAGCCGCCCGGCGAGCAGCCCGAGCGGCGCGGCAGCACCGAACCAGACGCTGTCGCAGCCGTACTGCCGGGCGAGGGCGACGGCCTGGTCCCCCGTGCGCCGCGTCGGCAGGAGGGTGCGCGCCCGGTCGCGTACGACGGGATGGGGGAACGTACGGTCGTACGTCCCGTCGCCCGGCTCGGCCGAGGTGTAGACGACGGCGGCACCGGGCGGGAAGCGTCGTACGAGCGTGTCCACGAAGGTCTCGATGCCGCCCTGCCGGGGCGGGAAGTCATTGGTGACGACAAGGGTGCGGGAAGAAGTGCGGGGCATGCTCCGACGCTAGGAACCCCTGGCCCGCGGCGCGTCGCACGAGGCTCCGCACCCGGAGGTCAACCCGTGGCATGACATCGGGCTCCGGCCTCCACCCTGACGCCGACGCACCCGCACCGCGCGGCCCGGAAGAATCAGGGGCATGAGCACGACGACCCTGCGTCGGCGCCTGCGCGCGCTGACCGACGCCCCCGCCTACCCGTGGCTCACGGGCGCGGCCCTCACCGTGGGGGCGGCCGCCGAACTCGTGGCGTTCCCCGGCTCGCTGACCAACGCGACCGCCATCCTGTTCTCCACCGCCTCCCTGATGTGGCGCCGCGCCTTCCCGCCGGTCGCCCTGGTCACCGTGGCCGCGGGACTGCTGAGCTTCGGCGCCGACACCTCGCTGTCCATCGCCGTGATGGTCAGCGGGCTCATCGGCTGTTACGTGCTCGCCCGCCACCGCGTCCTGCACCCGGCACTGCTCGTGACGGGCGGCGCGCTCGGCGCCGTGGCGGCGAATCTCTGGCACATCCTGAGCTGGGCGCGGGACGACCGGCTGCCCGACGTGCCCGCGCTCGGCAACGCGGGCTCGCTGGGCCTCTTCGCGGAGGCGTTCGGGCTCTCCGCGGTGATCCTCGGCGCCGTCAGTATGGGCGACGCGGTGCGCGCCCGCGAGGAGACGCGGCACGAACGCGCGCTCGCGCAGGCCCAGTTGATCGCGGTGGAGCGGCGTCGGGCCGCCGAGGCGGAGCGTGCGGCGATCGCCCGCGAACTGCACGACATCGTCTCGCACTCGGTGTCGATGATCGCGGTGCAGGCGGAGAGCGCGACGTACACGACTCCGGGGCTGACCCCGCAGGCCAGGGACGGCTTCCAGCAGATCGCAGGGACGGCCCGCGACTCGATGGCGGAGCTGCGCCGCCTCCTCGGCGTCCTGCGCACCCCGCAGCGCGACGGGACGGCGGCCGCGACCTCCCCGCAGCCCACCCTCGACCGCCTCGACGACCTCCTCGCGCAGCACCGGGCGGTGGGCGGCAGCGCGGAGCTGCGCGTGACCGGGCAGCGCGTGCCGCTGGCCGCCGCATGGGAGCTGTCCGCGTACCGCATCGTGCAGGAGTCGCTGACGAACGCCCGCAAGCACGCGCCCGGCGCCCGCGCCACGGTCGAACTCGGCTACCGCAAGGACCGGTTGACGCTCCGCGTGACCGACGACGGACCCGGACCCCCGGAACCGCCGGGACCCGGCAGCTCCCCGACGGGCCACGGCCTGACCGGCATGCGCGAACGCGCCGCCCTCGTCGGCGGCACCCTCAGCGCGGGCGCGGGCCGGACCGGCGGCTTCGCGGTGGAGGCGGAACTGCCGTGGTGATCAGGACCCTCGTCGCCGACGACCAGGCCGTCGTCCGCACCGGCTTCGTCAACCTGCTGGGCACCCAGGACGACATCCAGGTGGTCGCCGAGGCCGAGGACGGCGTCCAGGCCGTCCGCCTCGCCGCCGAGCACCGCCCCGACCTGGTCCTCCTCGACATCCGCATGCCGCACATGAACGGCATCGACGCCGCCCGCGAGATCCTCGCCGCGTCCGAAGGCGCGACGAAGGCGCTGATGCTGACGACGTTCGGACTCGACGAGTACGTGTACGAGGCGCTGGCGGCCGGGGCCTCCGGCTTCCTGCTCAAGGACGCCACGTTCCCCGAACTCCTGCACGCGGTGCGGGTCGTGGCGGCCGGTGACGCGCTGCTCTCCCCCGAGATCACCCGGCGCGTGGTCGCGGAGTTCACCCGTCAGCGGGCCGCCGCGCCCCCGGCCCCCGCGGGTGACGTCGACGGGCTCACCGCCCGCGAGGCCGAGGTGCTCGTCCTCATCGCGCAGGGCCTGTCGAACGCGGAGATCGCCCAACGGCTCACGATCACCGACCACACCGTGAAGACGCACATCAACCGCCTCTTCACCAAGATGGGGCTGCGCGACCGGGCGCAAGCGGTGATCCTCGCGTACGAACTGGGGCTGGTCAGGCCGTCGGCGCCCAGGTGACGCGGCCGCTGGAGCACTGGACCAGCCGGACCTCGGTCAGCCGAACGAGGCCCGCTCCAGCCAGAAGTCCAGCAGCTCCCGCTCCCCCAGGACCTCCACGTACCCGCTGTCCAGCGGCCGCCGACGGTAGAAGGCGAGCAGCACCTCCGTGAGCGGGCCGCGCAGCGCAACCGTCGCCTTCGCGTGGCCGCGCCGCCAGGTGAACCCGTCGTCGCCGAACTCGATGAGCCACTCGGCGTCGAGGCCCGCGGGCGCGTCGGTCGCGTGCAGGTGGATGCTGCGCCCCGCGCCCCTGAGCTCGGACGCGCTGTCCTCGGGGTCGGTGCGCTGCGCGTGCGCGACGAGGTCCAGCCATTCGTCGATCGCGTCCGCGGCGACGTCGGGCTCGACCTCGTACGCGATACCGGCCGCGATGGCCGCGTCGGCGCGGTGCACGGCCAGCTCGTGCGTCATGCGGCGCGCCCAGAACGCGGCGCTCCGGTCGTCGGCCCACGACCAGACGGCGGCGTCGGCGCCCGCGGTGCGGAACGTCGTCGCGCCGAGCTCCGCGGTGCGGGCCAGCCAGGCGTCCAGGGCGGCCGGATCGTCGCGCTCGGGGCCCTCGGGGCCCTCGCACTCCGGGATGTCCTCCTCCGGGATGTCCTGCTCGGCACGCGTCGCGACCAGGCGCTCGCTCCAGCGCACCGCGCCGCCCATGTGCCGCACGAGCTCGGCCAGTGTCCAGTCGGGGCAGGTCGGCACGGTGACCGAGAGGTCGGCCCCGGTCAGTGTGGTGCGCAAGAGGTCGAGCTGCCGGGCGACTTCGTCGCAGTACCGCTCGTGGCCGAGTGTCGTCATGGCCGAACACTAGATCGACACGGGCTGAATGACACCCGCGTTTAGCACCTCGCTGTTCGAGCCGCCGCACTCAGCCGAGCACCACCACGTCCTCCGCGTCGAACCCGACGCCCACCGTCTCCCCGACCTCCGGCGCCCGGCGCAGCGCGCACGCCGCCTCCAGGCGCGGCCCCTCCACCGGCTGCAGATGGACGGCGACATGGGTGCCGCGGAAGGTGCGCGCCGTGACCACGCACGGCAGCCCGTCCTCGGCGGACACGAGCCGCACCCCGGCAGGCCGCACCAGGATCTTGTGCTGCCCGGCCGGGACGCCGTCGGGGACGGGGACCTTGCCCCACACCGTGTCGGCGGCCGCGCCCTCCACGGCCGCCCGCACGACGTTGTCGAAACCGAGGAAGCGCGCCACGAACTCGTCGGCCGGGCGCTGCCACACCTCCAGCGGGGTGCCGGACTGGGCGATCCGCCCGTCCCGCATGACGACGACGCGGTCGGCGAGCGCGAACGCCTCGCCCTGGTCGTGCGTGACGGCCAGCACGGTCGTGCCCAGCTCGTCGAAGAGTTCCCTGAGCTCGACGACGAGGCGCTCCCGCAGCGAGCGGTCGAGCTGGCCGAGGGGCTCGTCGAGCATCAGGAGCCGGGGCCGCGGCGCGAGCGCCCGCGCCAGCGCCACGCGCTGCTGCTCGCCCCCGGAGAGCGAGGCGACCGCGCGCCGCTGCGCCTTGGGGAGGCCGACGAGGTCCAGCAACTCGGCGACCCGGTCGGCCTGTTCGCCGCGCGAGGCGCCGTGCATGCGCAGCCCGAAGGCGACGTTGCCCGCCACGTCGCGCTGCGGGAAGAGCTGGTGGTCCTGGAACATCAGGCCGACGCCCCGCTTGTGCGCGGGCACCCCGCGCTGGTCGCGCCCGCCCAGGAGGACCTGACCGGCATCGAGCCCCTGCAGCCCGGCGACCGCCCGCAGCAGCGTCGACTTGCCGCTGCCGCTCGGCCCGAGCACACAGACGATTTCGTGCTCGGCGACATCGAGGTCGACGGCGTCGAGCACGGCCCGCGCCCCGAAACGCACCGTCGCGTCCCGCAGGCTCAGCAAGGCGTCCGTCATCAGAACTCCCCCGTGGTGCGGTCGGTCCGGACGCGTTCCAGGAGCAGCAGGGACACCGCGCACACCACCATGAGAATCGTCGAGAGGGCCATCGCCTGGCCGTAGTTGAGGTCACCCGCGCGGCCGAGCAGCCGTGCCACGGCGACCGGCAGCGTCGGGTTGTCGGGCCGCGCGATGAAGACCGTCGCCCCGAACTCGCCGAGCGAGACGGCGAAGGCGAACCCGGCGGCGATCAGCAGCGCCCGCCACACCATCGGCAGGTCGACCTCGCGCCACGCCCGCAGCGGCGACGCCCCGAGCACGGCCGCCGCCTCACGCAGCCGCCCGTCCACCGCACGCAGGACGGGCAGCATGGTGCGTACGACGAAGGGCACACCGACCAGGGCCTGGGCGAGCGGCACCAGGATCCAGGAGGCCCGCAGATCCAGCGGCGGCTTGTCGAGTGTGATCAGGAACCCGAAGCCGACGGTCACCGCGGAGACGCCGAGCGGCAGCATGAGCAGCGCGTCGAACCCGCGCACGAGTCGGCCCGCGCGCCGGGTGAGGGCGGCGGCCGCGAGCCCCCCGATCAGCACGGCGATGGCCGTGGCCACGACCGCGTACTGCAGTGAGTTCCAGATCGCCTCGATCGGCGGCACCAGGAAGGCACCGCCGTCCGCCGAGGTGAGCTCCCTGTAATACGCGAGCCCGAACCCGTCGGGGCCATCGAAGGAGCGCTGGATCAGCACACCGAGCGGCAACAGGATCAGCAGGGCGATCGTCGCCATGACGAACCCGAGCAGCGTCCACTGCCCGGCGCCGCGCGGCCTGCGCGCCACCGCCGAGGCGTCGACGAGCTTCAGCGCGCTCTCGCGCCGCCGCACCGTCCATGCGTGGATCGCCAGGATCAGCCCGACCGCGGCGAACTGCACGAGGGTCAGGACGGCGGCCGTCGGCAGATCGAGGAGCTGCGCGGTCTGCCGGTAGATCTCCACTTCGAGCGTCGAGTACGCGGGACCGCCGAGGATCTGCACGACGCCGAAGGAGGTGAAGGTGAAGAGGAAGACCATGAGCGCGGCCGCGGCCACCGCCGGTGCGAGCGCGGGCAGCGTCACCGTCCGCCACGACCTCCAGCGGGAGGCGCCGAGCATCCGCGCGGCCTCCTCCTGCCGCGGGTCGAGCTGCGACCACAGCCCGCCCACGGTCCGTACGACGACCGCGTAGTTGAAGAAGACGTGCGCGAGCAGGATCGCCCACACCGTGGTGTCCAGGCGTACGCCCCACAGCTCGTCGAAGAGCCCGCCCCGCCCGATCAGCGCGAGGAAGGCCGTACCGACGACGACCGTCGGGAGCACGAAAGGAACGGTGACGACGGCCCGCAGCACCCGCTTGCCCGGGAAGTCGAAGCGCGCGAAGACATACGCGCCGGGGAGCGCGATCAGCAGCGTGAGCACCGTCGACGCGAGCGCCTGCCAGGTGGTGAACCACAGCACGTGCCGGATGTCGGACTGCCCGAGGACGTCCGTGATCCGCCCGAACTGCCAGCCGCCGTCGATGTGCAGCCCGCGCGCGACGATCGCCGTGACCGGGTAGGCGAAGAAGAGCGCGAAGAACGCGACGGGCACGGCCATCAGGCCGAGCCGCGCCGCGCTCCCGCGACCGGACCCGCCACGAAGGCGGGACTTGGCCGTGTCGTCGGCTCCTTCGGTTACTTCAGTACGAGCGAGGTCCACGACTTGATCCACGGCTCGCGGTTGTCGGCGATCTTCTTCGGGTCCAGCGTCTCGGGCTTGTCCACCGTCACGCCGTGCTCCGTGAACAGCTTCGGCAGCTTGGTGCCCTCACGCACCGGGTTCACGAACATCTTCAGCGGCATGTCCTCCTGGAACTCCTGGCCCGCGAGGAAGTCGAGGAGCGCCTTGCCGCCCTTCTCGTTCCCTGCGTTGCTGAGCAGGCCCGCGTACTCGACCTGGCGGAAGCAGGTGCCGGTCGCGACGCCGGTCGGCGCCTGCTTCGGCTGCGGATCGGCGTAGAGGACCTCGACGGGCGGCGAGGAGGCGTAGGAGACGACGAGCGGCCGGTCGCCCTTGGCCTTCTTGCCGCCCGCGGACCCGGAGAACTCCTCGTTGTAGGCCTGCTCCCAGCCGTCGACGACCTTGACGCCGTTGGCCTTGAGCTTCTTCCAGTAGCTCTCCCAGCCGTCGTCCCCGTACTTGGCGGCGGTGCCGAGCAGGAAGCCGAGGCCGGGAGAGGAGGTCGAGGCGTTCTCGGTGACAAGCAGGTTCTTGTACGCGGGCTTCGTCAGGTCCTCGAAGGACTTCGGCGGCGCCAGCTTCTTGTCGGCGAAGTACTTCTTGTCGTAGTTGACGCAGATGTCACCGCTGTCGACGGGCGTGACCCGGTGCTTGTCCCCGTCGGCCCGGACCGCGGGCTTGATCTTGTCCGAGCCCTTGGCCTCGTACGACTGGAAGAGCCCGTTGTCGAGCGCCCGGGACAGCAGCGTGTTGTCGACCCCGAAGAAGACATCGCCCTGCGGGTTGTCCTTGGAGAGGATCGCCTTGTTCACGGCGGCGCCCGCGTCACCGTCCTTGAGGACCTTGACCTTGTACCCGGACCGCTTCTCGAAGTCCTGCAGCACGTCCTTGGAGACGTTGAAGGAGTCGTGACTGACGAGCGTCACGCTCTTGGAGTCGGCCTTCCCCGACCCGCCGTCGGAGCTGCCGCACGCGGAGACGGCGACGAGCCCGATGCCCACCGCCACGGCGGTGAACGAGACCTTCTTGGTGGTGCTCACTGAATTTCCTCCTGGGTGACCAGGAGAAGACGCGGCCCCGCCCGCGCACCGACGGCACGCGGGCAGGGCGCTACAGCTTGAGTGATGCCCGAACTTCCTACCCAGAATGACCTGGGCGAGGTTCAGAGGGTCTGCGGCCCACCTGTCCAAGGTGCCGCACTCTCAGCGCTGTGGCGCTCCCCTGTCGGAATATGCAGATGTGTGTACTCGTACGGAGCCGTACGCCCGCCAGACTACCTCTCGCCTGCCGCTCGCCTACCGCTCGGCAGCGGCGAGCTGGCCGCACGCCCCGTCGATCTCCTGACCCCGGGTGTCCCGAATCGTGACCGGCACACCATGGGCGGCGATGGCCTCCACGAAGGCCTTCTCGTCCTCGGGCCGCGAGGCCGTCCACTTCGAGCCCGGCGTCGGGTTCAGCGGAATGAGGTTCACGTGCACCGGCTTGCCCTTGAGCAGCCGCCCGAGCCGGTCACCGCGCCACGCCTGGTCATTGATGTCGCGAATCAGCGCGTACTCGATGGAGAGCCGGCGCCCGGACTTGGCCGCGTACTCCCATCCGGCGTCGAGCACCTCCCGCACCTGCCAGCGCGTGTTCACCGGCACGAGGGTGTCGCGCAGCTCGTCGTCCGGCGCGTGCAGCGAGATCGCGAGGCGGCACTTGAAGCCCTCGTCGGAGAACCGGTGGATGGCGGGCACGAGGCCCACCGTCGACACGGTGATCCCGCGCTGCGAGAGACCGAGCCCGTCGGGCTCCGGGTCGGTGAGGCGGCGAATGGCCCCGGCCACCCGGTTGTAGTTGGCCAGCGGCTCACCCATGCCCATGAACACGATGTTCGACAGCCGGGCAGGCCCACCAGGAATCTCGCCGTCCCGGAGCGCCCGCATGCCGTCGACAATCTGATGCACAATCTCACCGGTGGACAGGTTCCGGTCGAGACCGGCCTGCCCCGTGGCACAGAACGGGCAGTTCATGCCGCAGCCCGCCTGCGAGCTGATGCACATGGTGACCCGGTCCGGATACCGCATGAGCACGGACTCGACGAGCGTCCCGTCGAAGAGCCGCCACAGCGTCTTGCGCGTCGTGTCGTCGTCACAGCTGATGTGCCGCACCACGGACATCAGATCGGGCAGCAACGCCTCGCGCAGCTTCTCGCGCGCCCCGGCCGGGATGTCGGTCCACTCGGCCGGGTCGTGCGCATACCGCGCGAAGTAGTGCTGCGAGAGCTGCTTGGCACGGAACGGCTTCTCGCCGATGGCGGCGACGGCTTCCTTGCGCTCGGCGGGCGTGAGGTCGGCGAGGTGCCGCGGGGGCTTCTTGGCACCGCGGGGCGCGACGAAAGTGAGTTCTCCGGGTACAGGCATGGTCCTTCCAGTGTCGCAGACATACGGCAAGGGGCCCGCCGCCCTGTGGACAACGGACCCCTCACGCACATCTACGCAGGTCAGACCAGGTATCAGCCGGTGCCGACGAAGGCCACGAGGAGCAGCCACACCACCGGCGCCGTCGGCAGCAGGGAGTCCAGGCGGTCCATGATGCCGCCGTGGCCGGGCAGCAGCGTGCCCATGTCCTTGATGCCGAGGTCACGCTTGATCATCGACTCGCCGAGGTCGCCGAGCGTGGCGCTCGCCGCGACCGCGAAACCGATCACGAGACCCTGCCACCACGCGCCGTCGTCGATGAGGAACTGCAGGCACAGCGCGCCCGCGGCCATCGCGAAGGTGACTGCGCCGACCAGGCCCTCGCGGGTCTTGCCGGGGCTGATGCGCGGGGCCAGCTTGTGCTTGCCGAAGCGCCAGCCGATCGCGTACGCACCGGTGTCGCTGACCACGGTCAGGAGCAGGAAGGTGAGCACCCGCTGCGGGCCGTCGTCCGCGGTGAGCATCAGCGCCACGAAGGTGGCGAGGAAAGGAACGTAGAAGGCGGCGAAAACCCCCGCCGTGACGTCCTTGAGATAGCCCTCGGGCGGCTCGGTCATGCGCCAGACCAGGACGGCGAGCGCGGTGAGGGCCATCGCGACCCACGCGCCCTCGGCCCCGCGGACGTATCCCGCGACGACCATCGCCGCGCCGCCCACCGCGAGCGGCACGAGCGGCGCCTTGATGCCCTTGCGCTCCTCCAGGCGGGAGGTGAGCTCCCAGAGGCCGACCACGACTGCGACCGCTATGACGCCGATGAAGACGGCCTTCACGATGAACAGCGACGCGACGATGACCGCGCCGAGTCCTACACCGACTCCTATGGCTGCCCCGAGATCGCGGCCCGCGCTCTTCTTCTGCGGTGCTGCCGGGGCGGGCTGCGGCTGTGGTGCGCTGGGCATGGGCTCCTGCGGAGGCTCGTCACGGAACAGGGGGCCGCCCATCCGAGTGGCCCCCCGGTCGTCGTCCTGGTCTCCGCCGTTCACGGGTACGTCGGGCACGATGGGCATGGGCTGCGTCTCAGACGGAAACAGCGCGTCCTGCGCATCGTACGCGGGACCTGGCGGGGTCGCCCCCTGGCCGGGCCCCTGGTAGGACGGCCCCGAATACCCGGATCTGGGCGGCGCCCCCCAGGAAGAGTCGTTCACGGATGGATTCCCTGATTCCTCGGACTCGAGCCTCGGCTCAGACTTCGAGCAGCTCGGCTTCCTTGTGCTTGAGCAGCTCGTCCACCTGGGCGACATACTTCGCGGTGGTGTCGTCGAGCTCCTTCTCGGCGCGGCGCCCCTCGTCCTCGCCGACGTCGCCGTCCTTGATCGCCTTGTCGAAGGCCTCCTTGGCCTTGCGACGGATCGACCGGATCGAGATCTTGGAGTCCTCGGCCTTGGTCTTGGCGACCTTGATGTACTCCTTGCGGCGGTCCTGGGTAAGCTCGGGGAAGGTCACCCGGATGATGTTGCCGTCGTTGCTCGGGTTGACGCCGAGGTCGGAGTCCCGGATCGCCTGCTCGATGTTGCGCAGCGCGCTCTTGTCGAACGGGGTCACCACGGCCATCCGCGGCTCGGGCACCGAGAACGAGGCCAGCTGGTTGATCGGCGTCAGCGCGCCGTAGTAGTCAGCCACGATCTTGTTGAACATCGCCGGGTGCGCACGGCCGGTGCGGATCGCGGCGAAGTCCTCCTTGGCGACCACGACGGCCTTCTCCATCTTCTCCTCGGCCTCGAGGAGGGTCTCTTCGATCACCACTTGCTCCTGCGTGTCTTGAGTGGCCCGGCTAGCACGGGGCGGCCGGCTGCGTCGCGTCTCTTTCCTGCACGGTGTCCGACCGGCAGGGCTTTGTCCATCCCCTCAAGGGCCGTCTCGCGTACGTTCCTTGAGGCTGGCCCAGGTCCTTCGGGGTCAGGCCCGGCTTCCCTGGTCGCCCACGAGTGTGCCGATCTTCTCACCCTTGACGGCCCGCGCGATGTTGCCCTCGGAGAGCAGCTCGAAGACCAGGATGGGCAGCTTGTTGTCCCGGCACAGCGTGATCGCGGTCATGTCGGCGACCTTGAGGTCGCGCGTGATGACCTCGCCGTAGCCGAGGGAGTCGAACTTCACCGCGTCGGGGTTGGTCTTCGGGTCGGAGTCATAGACGCCGTCCACGCCGTTCTTGCCCATCAGCAGCGCCTCGGCGTCGATCTCCAGGGCGCGCTGTGCGGCGGTGGTGTCGGTGGAGAAGTACGGCATGCCCATACCGGCACCGAAGATGACCACGCGGCCCTTCTCCAGGTGGCGCACGGCACGCAGCGGAATGTACGGCTCCGCGACCTGTCCCATCGTGATGGCGGT
Source organism: Streptomyces sp. NPDC004732 (assembly GCF_040609235.1). NCBI lineage: Bacteria > Bacillati > Actinomycetota > Actinomycetes > Kitasatosporales > Streptomycetaceae > Streptomyces > Streptomyces sp. NPDC004732. The sequence goes on along the minus strand of NZ_JBEXJR010000005.1, from coordinate 580,280 downwards.
CTGGACGCGGCAGTCGATGCCTTCCTTCTCCAGGAAGTCCTGCAGCGCGAGGCAGTTCATGACGGTGCCGAGCATGCCCATGTAGTCGGAGCGGGCCCGGTCCATGCCGCGCTGCTGGAGCTCGGCACCGCGGAAGAAGTTGCCTCCGCCGATGACGATGGCGATCTGGGCGCCGTCACGGACGACGGCGGCGATCTCGCGGGCGATGGCGTGCACCACGTCGGGGTCGACCCCGAGGCCTCCCCCACCGGCGAACGCCTCGCCGGAGAGCTTCAGCAGGAAGCGTCCGGCAACTTTGCCGTCATCACTCTTCGAGTCGGCCTGGGTGGTCATGTGGTTCTCGCTTCTCTTACTCGGCACACATACGAAGAAGGCCACTGCCGGTGGGGTGTCGTTCGCATCCCATGCTCGGCAGTGGCCTCCTCGTCAGATCCTGCGGTCGTACGTCGCGCACGAGGACCGTGCGCGGGCGACCGCTGTCGACCCTATCTGGGTCTACCGTCGATCGCGGTACGGACTCAGATGCCGACCTTGATGCGCGAGAAGCGCTTCAGGGTGACACCGGCCTCGGCGAGAACCTTCTCGACCGACTTCTTGTTGTCCAGCGCGTACGGCTGACCGAGGAGGGTGGCCTCCTTGAAGAAGCCGTTGACGCGACCCTCGACGATCTTCGGGAGCGCGGCCTCGGGCTTGCCCTCGGCGCGAGTGGTCTCCTCGGCGACGCGGCGCTCGGACTCGACGACGTCGGCCGGCACGTCCTCCTTGGTGAGGTACTTCGGCGCGAAGGCGGCGATGTGCTGCGCGATGCCCTTGGCCAGGCCGGCGTCGGCCTTGTCCAGCTCGACGAGGACACCGATCTGCGGGGGCAGGTCGGGCATCGTGCGGTGCATGTACGCGGTCACGTAGGTGCCGGAGAACTGCGCGAAGCGGTCCAGGACGATCTTCTCGCCGAGGTTGGCGTTGGCCTCGTCGACGTACGCCTGGACGGTCTTGCCGGCCTCGATCTCGGACGCGAGCAGCGCCTCGAGGTCGGCCGGGGAGGTCTTGGCGACGTGGGCGACGAGGTTGTTCGCCACGGCCTGGAACTTCTCGCCCTTGGCGACGAAGTCCGTCTCGCACTTCAGCTCGACGATGACACCGGAGGTGTTGTCGTCGGCGATGAGGGAGACGACGGCACCGTTCTCGGCGGAGCGGCCCTCGCGCTTGGCGACGCCCTTCTGGCCCTTGATACGGAGCGCCTCAACGGCCTTGTCGACGTCGCCCTCGGCCTCGTCGAGCGCCTTCTTGCAGTCCATCATGCCGGCGCCCGTGAGCTCACGGAGCTTCTTGACGTCGGCGGCGGTGTAGTTCGCCATGATCGAAAATTCTCTCTCGAAGTCTGAAAGATCTACGGAGGTCTACGGGTGAACGGCGGGGGCCGATCGGGCCCCCGCCGTCAACTACCGAACCTGTGAGGTCAGGCCTGCTCGGCGTCCGCGGCCGCGGCGGGGGCCTCGGCCTCCTCGGCGTCGGCAGCCTTCTCCGTCTCGGCGGACTTCTGAACCTCGGCCTCGGCCTCGGCGGCCTTCGGCTCCTCGGCCTTGGGCTCGTCGGCCTTCGGCTCTTCGGCCTTCTTCTCGCCCTCGAGCAGGTCGCGCTCCCACTCGGCCAGCGGCTCGCCCTGGGCCTTCTCGCCCGGCTTCGAGTCACCGGTGGCAACGCCGGAACGGGCGATGAGGCCCTCGGCGACGGCGTCGGCGATCACGCGGGTGAGCAGGGTGACGGAGCGGATCGCGTCGTCGTTGCCCGGGATCTTGTAGTCGACCTCGTCGGGGTCACAGTTGGTGTCGAGGATGGCGACGACCGGGATGTTGAGCTTCCGGGCCTCGCCGACCGCGATGTGCTCCTTCTTGGTGTCCACGATCCAGACGGCGCTGGGCACCTTGGACATCTCGCGGATACCACCGAGGGTCTTCTCCAGCTTGGCCTTCTCGCGCGAGAGCACGAGAAGCTCCTTCTTGGTGAGACCGGAAGCGGCGACGTCCTCGAAGTCGATCTGCTCGAGCTCCTTGAGGCGCTGCAGACGCTTGTAGACGGTCGAGAAGTTGGTGAGCATGCCGCCCAGCCAGCGCTGGTTCACGTAGGGCATGCCGACGCGGGTGGCCTGCTCCGCGATGGCCTCCTGCGCCTGCTTCTTCGTGCCGACGAACATGACCGTGCCGCCGTGGGCAACGGTCTCCTTGACGAACTCGTAGGCGCGGTCGATGTACGACAGCGACTGGAGCAGGTCGATGATGTAGATGCCGTTGCGCTCCGTGAAGATGAAGCGCTTCATCTTCGGGTTCCAACGACGGGTCTGGTGACCGAAGTGGACGCCGCTTTCCAGCAGCTCCCGCATCGTGACGACGGCCATGGCCGTTCTCCTTGATTTTCTCGGTTGTGCCGCGTGTGCCGGACGGCACTCGCGCCTGACGCCCGCGTTGCGCCTTGCCACAAGGGACCGAGGGGCGCTGACACCGGCTTTTCATGGCCAGATGTCGGGGCGTGCGAAGTCGACCCGGTGACCCGGATCGCCACAAGAAGTGTACGGGACCCGCGAGGTACCGGGTGACGCCGCTTCCCTTGACCAGGTGAGCCGCTTCCCGCGACCGGGTGGCGGCGCTCCCCCAGCCCGGGTGACGGCGCTTCCCCTGCACGGGTGGCAGCGCTTCCCCTGCACGGGTGACGGGGTTTTCCACAACCGGCAGATCGTCCACAGAATCGGTCCATGATCCCTGCGGACGGGCCCGGCACGGGACGGTTCTCGCATGCGCCCAGAACTGCTGCTGCCGACGCTGGCGGCCCTGCTCGTGACCTTTCTGCCCCCGGCCCCGGCCCCGGCCTCGACCTGGCCGGTGGGCACCCGACCCCCGGTCGTCCGCGGCTGGAGCCCTCCGGCGACCGCGTACGGCGCGGGCCATCGAGGCGTGGACCTGACCGCCGAGCCGGGCGCCGCGGTGCGGGCGGTGGCGCCGGGCCGCATCTCGTTCGCGGGTCCGGTGGCGGGCCGGGGCGTCGTCGTGGTGGAACTGGACGGTACGGGGGACCCGCCCCTGCGCACGACGTACGAACCGGTGCGAGCCACGGTGAAGAAGGGCGCGGAGGTCGCGGCGGGCGCCCCGGTGGGCTTCCTGGAGCGCCCTACGGGCCACTGCCCGACGAGCTGTCTCCACTGGGGCCTGCGCAGAGCCGAGACCTACCTGAACCCGATGACGCTCCTGCCCCCATGGCTGCAACACCACGGCCCTTCACGCCTACTGCCGACACAGGGCCCACTGCGGCCACCCCCATACGCCTACGGACGAGAGTGGTACGTCCACGAGCGAGGGCTGTACGCCTACGGGCGAGGGCTCAGCCCCGGACTCCCCGCAGCGCCATGGCCACGGCTGCCTCCGTGATCGCGTCCGGCTTTTCCGCCACCCCGAGCTCGATGCGCCGCACGGCGGCGTCCACGATGCCCTGCAGCAGCATCGCGGCCATCCGGGGCTGCTCGTGGCCCAGGTCCTCTAGCGCCTCGACGATCATCGCGATGAGGCCGCCGTGCGCGGCGCGGATCTTCTCCCGCGCCCCGGCGTCGAGCTCGCTCGCGGAGATGGCGACCACGGCGCGGTGCCGCCGGTCCCCGACCAGGGCCAGCTGCCGCCGCACATAGGCCTCGACCTTGCCCTCGGCCGATCCCGCGCACTCCATCGCCGCCGAGACCTCCGCCGCCCAGACGGGGAAGTCGACCTCGCACAGCTCTTCGACCACGGCCGCCCGCGACCGGAAATACTCGTACACGGAGGACCGGGCGAGCCCGGTGCGCTCGGCGAGTGCGGGGAAGGTCAGCGCCTCCGTACCGCCTTCGGACAGCAGGGAACGCGCGGCGTCCAGCAGGGCGCCGCGTTGCATCGACCGGTGCTCGGCCACGGAGGCCGCTCGAATCCTTGGCACAGCTCCACTTTACGGACGGGACGCCGCGGGCGGGAGCCGCTCCCGCGCTCACGCCCTCCGGGCAGGGACGATTCAGCGCACTCAGCGGCCAAAACTCGCCAGCTTCGCGCGCAGCTGCAGTACGGACTTGGTGTGGATCTGGCTGACCCGGCTCTCGGTCACACCAAGTACGTTGCCGATCTCGGCGAGTGTGAGGCCCTCGTAGTAGTAGAGCGTGACGACGGTCTTCTCACGCTCCGGCAGCGTGTTGATGGCCCGCGCGAGCAGCCTCCGCAGCTCCCGGTCCTCGGCGACCTCCACGGGATTGTCGGCCGCGTGGTCCTCGAGCGTGTCCATCAGACTGAGCCGGTCACCGCCGTCACCCCCGACGTGCAGCAGCTCTTCCAGCGCCACCACGTTCGCCAGCGACAACTGGCTGAAAACCGCGTGCAGTTCCTCCAGCGCGACCCCCATCTCGGCGGCGACTTCGCTCTCCGAGGGAGTACGCCTCAGCTGCGCCTCCAGCGTGGCGTAGGCCCGCTCGACGTTGCGGGCCTTCTGCCGCACCGAGCGCGGGATCCAGTCGAGCGCCCGCAGTTCGTCGATCATCGCCCCACGGATGCGCGTGATCGCATAGGTCTCGAACTTGATGGACCGCTCGATGTCGAACTTCTCGATCGCGTCGATCAGCCCGAACACCCCCGACGACACGAAGTCGGCCTGCTCGACATTGGGCGGCAGCCCCACGCTCACCCGGCCCGCGACGTACTTCACCAGCGGCGAGTAATGCAGGATCAGCTGCTCCCGCAGCCGCCCGTCGCCCGTGTCCTTGTACGACCGCCACAACTCGTCCAGCGACGAGGGCGCGGGGGGCCGCTCCTGCTCGCCGCTACGGGCGGCGGGGGGAACCGCTGCCCGATCGGACCCTGAGGTGTGCTGGGGCATTCGTCGCCTTGAGCCGTTCTGCCGTGAACTGGGGAGGTCGCGCGAGCCGGTGGAATCATCGGAGTCGCTCGCGCCGGAGCGGTGAAGAGCGTGCGTGGAGTGAATGAGGTCGTCCGTCTGTTGCCTGTCCGCGTCGGAATCTGTGTGAGCGTAGCGTGACTGAAGTGTCGCAGTGTGCGAAGAGTATGGGATCGCACGTGCGCAGATACGTTCCGCTACCTCCCTCCGAGCGTCGGCGCCGTCGCTCTGCGTGACGGCGCTAATGCGCCAACTCCACGATTTCCCAAGGTCGTCGGGGGTCATCCGTCCGGCGGAACACGCTCGGTCACGATTCACCTCCACCAGCGAAGACGGACAGAATCGCCTGGCGTGTCAACTGCCAGCCGTCGCCGTGTCGTTCGACGAACCCCAACGACTGAAGTTCGTACAGTCGCGCTACCGCGTCGTCCTCGGTCGTCCCCGCGCCCATCGCGACGTCCCGCACGGCCGCCCGCCCCCGCGCGGGCAGCGCGGCGAGGACGCGCTGCACCCCGGAAGCCAGCAGGTCACGCGGCACCACGGGCCCCCGCCGGGCCGGGGCGAGCTCCCCCATGTCGCCGACCAGCTCGACGACTTCGGCGGCATCGGTCACGAGCACGCCCGCACCCCGCAGCAGTTCGTGCACCCCGGCCGACAGGCCGCTGGTCGCGGGCCCCGGCACCCCCATGGTGAAGCGCCCCAACTCCTGGGCACTGCGCGCCGTGGCGAGCGCCCCGCTGCGATACGCGGCCTCGACCACCACGGTTCCCCTGGTCAGCGCCGCGATCACTCTGTTCCGCAGGATGAACCGGCTCGGCGTCGGATGGTCCCCCGGCGGCAACTCACCCACCACGAGGCCCTGTTCCGCGATCCGCCCGATCAGCCCGGCGTGCCCGCGCGGATAGGGCCGGTCGACCCCGCAGGCCAGGACAGCCACGGTTGCACCGCCCGCCCCGAGCGCCCCTCGGTGTGCGGCACCGTCCACGCCGTACGCCCCTCCGGAGATCACCACCCATCCGCGCTCCGCGAGCCCCGCGGCGAGACTTCCCGCCATGTGCGCGCCGTACCCCGAACAGGCCCGTGAGCCGACGACGGCCACCGACCGCAGGGCCCACATCCGCAGGGACGGCCGCCCCCGCACCCAGAGCCCGACCGGACGCGCGTCCCCCAGGTCGTCCAGGGTCACCGGCCACTCCGCGTCCCCCGGGCACACGAACCGCGCCCCGACGTCCCGCGCCGCCTCCAGATCCCGCGCCGGCCGCACCGCGACGGCCCGCGCCCGCAGCCCTGCCCACCGCCGCGCCGTCACCCCCGGCAGCCGCTCCTCGCCCTCCGGTCCGGAGAGCCGCCGCAGCACCTCACCGGCCCCGACCTCGCACAACCACCGCCCGCCGACCGCGTCCCCCGGCTCCAGGACCCGCGTCAACGCGACGCGGGCGAGTCGCTCCTCGTCCGACGGCGGATCGGCGCTCACGAGGGCGCCCCGATGACCATCGGCACGCCCCGGGCGACCCCCGTGCGCAACTGCAGCGCAAGGGCGACGTCCTGGGCGCGGGGCCTGTCGTGCCCCGCCAGGTCGGCGACGGTCCAGGCCACCCGCAGGACGCGGTCCAGGCCCCGGGCCGTCAGGAATCCGCGCTCCAGGTCCAGTTCGGCCGCGTCAAGCGCGCCGGGCGCCGCGGGCCAGCGGGTGCGCAGCGCATGTCCCGCGACCTCGCTGTTGGTCCGCCATCCGGTGCCGTCCAGGCGAGCCGCCGCTCTCTCGCGCGCGGCGCGCACCCGGTCGGCGACCGTTCGGGTGGACTCCCCCGGTGTGCCGAACCCGGCCAGTTCGGAGCGGGTGACTGCCTCCACCTCCACCTTCAGGTCGACGCGGTCGAGCAGGGGGCCCGACAGGCGGGCCTGATAGCGGCGGATGACGGATGCCGGGCACTCACAGCCGTCGCCCAGCAGTGTGTGCCGACCGCAGGGGCAGGGGTTGGCCGCGAGCACCATGAGGAACTTGGCGGGCAGCCGCACCACTCCCGCGCTGCGCGCGATCACCACGTGCCCCGATTCCAGGGGCTGGCGCAGCGAGTCCAGGGTCCGGCTGCTGAACTCGGGCGCCTCGTCGAGGAAGAGCACCCCTCGATGAGCGAGCGACACCGCGCCCGGCCGTGCGATTCCCTTGCCGCCGCCCACGAGCGACTGCATGGTCGCGGAGTGGTGGGGTGCGCAGTACGGCGCGATGTCCACCAACGGTCTGCCCGGGGGCAGCATGCCCGCCACCGAGTGGACCGCCGTCACTTCCAGGGACTCCTCCCGCGTCAGCCGGGGCAGGACGGCCGGGAGGCGCTCCGCGAGCATGGTTTTGCCCGCGCCGGGTGGTCCTTGCAGGAAGAGGTGGTGCGCGCCCGCGGCGGCCACTTCGACGGCAGTCCTTGCCGCCGCCTGTCCGACGACGTCGGCCAGATCGAGCGCGTGGGCGTCGTCCATGGCGCCGCCGAGGCCCGTGCCGATGCCGGTGCCCGGCACGCAGAGCCCGGCGAGCATCGGATCGGGCCGCCCCGGCTCGTCCGGCTCCTCCTCGGGCACCGGCTCGTCGGTGAGCACCGCGATGAGCTGCCGCAGGCTGCGCACCCCGAGGACCGAGATGCCCGGCACGAGCGAGGCCTCCGCGGCCGTGCACTCCGGGACGACCACCTGTTCGTACCCCGCGTCGGCCGCCGCGAGGACCGCGGGCAGCACCCCGAGGACCGGCCGCACCCTGCCGTCGAGTCCGAGCTCGCCGATCATCACGATGTCGGCGAGGACCCGTGGATCGATCCGCTCCGCCGCCCCGAGGACGGCACAGGCGACAGCAAGATCAAAACCGCTGCCGCCCTTCGGCACCGACGCGGGACTCAGCCCGACCGTGAGCTTCTTCTGCGGCCACTCGCCACCGGAATTGACCACGGCCGCCCTGACCCGGTCACGGCTCTCGGTGAGGCTCTTGTCCGGCAACCCGACCAGCGTGAATGCCGCGACCCCGGGCTCCAGATCGGCCTGCACCTCGACGACCACGCCCTCGACGCCCACCAGCGCCACCGAACACGTACGCGCGAAGCCCATCAGGCCACCCCTCACGCGTGCTCGACCACGGGAACGCCGCGCCGCGGGACGAGGACTCCGACCAGGTCGATGCGGACGCCGCCCGGCGGTGGGCCGCCGCGCTCCTCGATCCAGCGCTCGGCGAGCCTGCGCAGCCGCTCCGCTTTGGTCCGGCCGACGGCCGCCATCGGATGCTCGAAGGGAGCGGAGCCGCCCCGGCCCCCTCTGCGTGTCTTGACCTCGCAGACGACGAGGGCCTCGCCGTCCATCGCCACGATGTCGATCTCACCGGTCCGGCCCGCGCGCCAGTTGCGCTCCAGGACCGTCATCCCCGCGTCGACCAGCCGTCGGGCGGCCAGATCTTCGCCGTACCTGCCGAGTGCTCCCCGTGCGTTCATGTCGGCACCACCTCCGACATCCACGGTCACGGCTCGGCCCGCACCTATTGGATCTTGGTGCACTACTCGCCGGTTGTGGAAAACTCCGCCACCCCCGCGAGTGAACTTCGCCGTGCCGTGCCGGGGCCGGGCCGGGCCGGGCCGGGGCCGTGCCGCCGCTCAGCTGCCCGGTAGCTCGAGATCGCTCTTGTTGAGCTCCTCGATGTTCACGTCCTTGAACGTGAGCACGCGCACCTGCTTGACGAACCGGGCGGGCCGATACATGTCCCACACCCAGGCGTCCGCCATCGAGACCTCGAAGAAGACCTCGCCCTGAACCGAGTGCACCTGCATCTCGTAGTCATTGGTGAGGTAGAAGCGACGCTCGGTCTCGATCACGTATTTGAACAGCCCGACGACATCGCGGTACTCCCGGTAGAGCTTCAGCTCCATCTCGGTCTCGTACTTCTCGAGGTCCTCGGCGCTCATGGCATGTTCCCCTTCAGCCGTGCGTCCCCCTATTGTGCGTCAGCCCCGCGAGCCCCTACACGATTTCCGTGTCGAGGATCTCGGGCCTTTCCGGGGGCCCCTCGTCGAGCAGTCTGCGAAGCAGCTCGGCGAGCCTGGTCGGATACACCGTCTCATGAGCCTCGGTCAGTTCTCGGCACGTCCACCAACGTGCTCCGTCGACGCTGCGCCTTTCCAGCTCCGTGAGGCCCTCGGCGACGATCGCGGTCTGCGACGTACGTGCCAGGTAGTACCACTCGTCCTGATCCCAGCGCCGCCCCGCGAACGGGAACGAGCAGACGCGCCGCCACAGGACCGGGCCGAGCTCGACCTCGGTGATGCCGGTCTCTTCCCGCAGCTCGCGCAGGGCCGCCTGCTCCCGCGTCTCGTCGCCCTCCACACCGCCGCCCGGCGTGAACCACCAGTCGTTCGACGCGTCCTCCGGCTCATAGCCGTGCAGCAGCAGGATGCGGTCGCTCGGGTCGAGCAGGATCACCCGCGCGACCCTGCGCAGGTCAGCCGACACCGGCGGTCTCCTGCGCACGGCTGCCGGCCCGCCGACGGCCCATGCGCTTGGCCACCGGCCCGTAGGCCGCGCCGCCCAGGACGAGAACCATGCCCGCCACGATCGCGATCACCATCATGCGCAGCGGTCCGGGCTCGGAGATGCCGCCCGACATGTCGGCGAAGCCGTCGGGCCGCTCCAGCATCCCGAACTTGTCCATCGGCCAGGCCACCGCGTCGACCCGCGCCTGCACCGCGTCACGCGGCACCGAACCGTGCTCCCCGTCGCCCAGGTGCACGCTGGAGTCCAGCGAACCGCTGCGCTCGTCGCCGAGCAGGAACAGGCGCCCCTTGGGGACCGTCGTGGCGGGGATGCCGGTGGCCGCGGCGCCCTTGCCCTCGGGAAGATACGGTTCTGCGACTTCCTTGCCGTTCACGGTCAGCTTGCCGTCCTTGCAGCAGGCGATCCGGTCGCCGCCTATGCCGACGACGCGCTTGACCATGGGCAGGTCGCCCCAGGTGGACTGCTCGAAGACGACGACGTCACCACGGCGCACCTCGTCGCCGTCGATCCGCTGCGCGAGCACGCGGTCGCCCGAGCCGATCGTCGGCGTCATCGACCCGGTGGGGACGGTGTACGGCTGGTACAGGAAGGCGCCCCAGACGAAGCCTCCGAGGAAGAGCACACAGCCGAGGGCCACGGCGATGCCCGACAGCACGCTGCCGAGCCGTCCGTGGCCCTCGTTCGTCCGTTGTGTCCTGCTCATCCCAGTGCTCCCCTGTTCCGGAGACGACCCCGCCGCCCGTGCGTACGGACGGCGGAAGATCGGCGATCTGGGACGGCACCCTACCCGGCGGTACTGCCGCCAGAAACCCTCGCGGCGCGCGCGGCAGCCACCGTGAGACGGCGCCTGCGCCACAGCACGAGCGGCACGGCACCCGCGAGCCCGAGGGCGCCCGGCGCCGCGCTGGAGAGCGCGTTGATGCCCGGCTGGTCGAAGGTGTCGGGCTTGGGCAGCGTCGCCCAGCGGGTGGGCGGCCAGGCGATCACGATGGCGCGTCCCACGACGTTGTCCACGGGGACGGCGCCGCCGCCGGGCTGCTTCTGGTGGTAGCGGGAGTCCAGCGAGTTCTGCCGGTGGTCACCCATGACCCAGATTTTGCCCTTGGGGACGGTCACCTTGAACTGGCCGCCCTGGTCGTCGACGCTGCAGGGGGTGTTGCCCGCGAACACGTACGGCTCGTTCAGCGCCTTGCCGTTGACCTTCACCGGGCCGGTGCCCTTGCACTCCACCGTGTCGCCACCGACGCCGATGACGCGCTTGATGAGGTCCTTCTCGTCGGCGGACGGCATCAGGCCGACCCAGCCGAGGACCCGCTGGATCGCGTTCGGGTCGGGCGTGGGCTCGCCGTCCAGCCAGTGGCCGGGGTCCCTGAAGACGACGACTTCGCCGCGCTCGGGCTCGGAACCGAACCACGGCGTCAGCTTGTCGACGAGGACGCGGTCGCCCTGCTGCAGCGTGTTCTGCATCGAGTCCGAGGGAATCGAGAACGCCTGGACCAGGAAAGTCTTGATGAGCAGCGCCAAGACCAGTGCGATGCCGATGAGGAGCGGAAGCTCCTTCCAGAAGGACCGGGCCTTCTTCTTCGGTCGCTCGGGGTCCTGCTCGCGCGTCGCGCCGCTGTCGCCGCCGTCGCCGCCCACGGCGTCACTCCCGGGGGGCGTACCGTCCGTGACGGCGTCGACGCCAGGCTCGTCGGATCGTCCCGGCCGATCTTCGGGCCCCTCGTGTCCGGATCGTGCGCCGACCGCCAAATCCCCCACATCCACTCCTCAGTCCGTGCCGCCGCCTGCCCCAGATGCGATGCAGGCCCACCACTCCCATAACGAGCGGGAGTTCCGCAGGGGTCGGGAGCCGGATCAATCCGTATCGATCGTCAGGGGTCAGCCTATGCGACGCTCCTGTGACGATGTCCGATCCCGCACGCGCGTCGGCAACCGACGCATATGTGTCCGGTGCTTCCAGCTTGCGCCAGTGGCCGAAGGGCCAAGCGATGACCATGGCGCGCCCCACCACCTGGTCCTCGGAAATCGTGCCGCTGAACTTCTCGGTGCGGTGGAAGCGGGAGTCGGCCGAGTCGCTCCGGTGGTCGCCCATCATGAACAGGCGCCCCTCGGGGACCTTCACCTGGAACTCGAAGTCGGAGGGCTTGTCCCCCGGGTTGATGTAGGGCTCGTCCAGCGGCACGCCGTTGACGGTGACCTTGTCGTTCTTGTCGCAGCACTTCACGGTGTCGCCGCCGACGCCGACCACCCGCTTGATGAGGTCCCGTTCGCTGTCGGACGGCAGCAGGCCGATCTGGGTCAGGCCTTCCTTGAGCTGCTTGACGACCACCGGGTCGTCCTTCTTCTTGCCCTGTTCCTCTTCCAGCCAGCTGCCGGGGTCCTTGAAGACGACGACGTCACCGCGCTCCGGCTTCGATCCGAACCAGGGGGTGAGCTTGTCGACCAGGACCCGGTCACCGACCCGGATCGTCTGCTCCATGGACCCCGAGGGGATCACGAAGGCCTGCACCAGGAAGGTCTTCAGGACGAGGGCTATCAGCAGCGCCACGCCTATGAGGAGGGGTATCTCCTTGATCGCCGAGCGTTGTCTGCGCCGCTTGACCTTCTTCGCGAGCTTGCGCCGCTCGGCCCGGCCCGGCAGGACGGGGCCATCGGTCGGCCGGGATCCCGTGGGCAGCCGGGTGTCGACCCGGTGACCGGCGCCACGGGTGCGGCCGCGGCTACCCATGGGCGCCGCCCGGTGCGGGCACGCGCGCGTAGCTGTCGGGGCGCTCCAGGGAGGTCCACCGGCCGATCGGCCAGGCGATCCAGTCGGCCCTGCCGATGACCGCGTCGACGGGGATCATGCCGCCGCCGGGCTGTCCGAGATGGTCGCGGGAGTCACGGGAGTCGCTGCGGTGATCGCCGAGGAGGAAGAGGCTGTCCTCGGGGACGACGACGTCGAAGGGCACCCGGGAGGCGACGTCCCCCGGGTACAGGTACGGCTCGTCGATCGGCTCGCCGTTCACCTCTACCCTCCCCCGCTTGTCGCAGCAGACCACCCGGTCTCCCCCTGTGCCCACGACCCGCTTGATGTAGTCGGCCTCTCCGAAGTAGCCGCGTCCGTCGAAGACGACCGCGTCTCCCCGCTGTGGCTCGGAACCGAAACGGTACGCCAACTTGTTGACGAGTACCCGGTCCCCGGAGCGGAACGCGGGCTCCATGGAGCCGCTCGGGATCTGGAAGGGCTGCACCACGAAGGCACTGACCAGGAGCAGGGCCCCGATGCACAGCAGGAACGTCAGGGTGAGCCCGCCCCCGGGCAGCCGGTCGACGAGCGACGCAAAAACGGAACGCGACCGTTCCTCCGTCTCCTCGGATGCTTCGGCGACGTGCGGGACGTCTCCGGAATCGGAGGGTGTGGAGGAGCGGTCGCGCTCCGTGTGGTGTGCTTCGGTGTCCATCGGGGCCAGATGCTATCCGGCCCCGCTGTGGACCCGTGCGGGAGCTCAGCGCTCGCGCTTCTCCTTGATCTTCGCGGCCTTGCCGCGCAGGTCACGGAGGTAGTACAGCTTCGCGCGACGCACGTCACCGCGGGTGACGAGCTCGATCTTCTCGACGATCGGGGTGTGCACCGGGAAGGTGCGCTCGACGCCGACGGAGAAGGAGACCTTGCGGACCGTGAAGGTCTCGCGCACGCCGGCACCCTGGCGACGGATGACTACGCCCTTGAACTGCTGCACACGGGAGCGGTTGCCCTCGATGACGCGGACGTGGACGTTGACGGTGTCACCCGGGCGGAAGGCCGGGATGTCGCTGCGCAGCGACGCGCTGTCGACGGAGTCGAGCAGGTTAGCCATGATCGTCTGCTTTCTTCACTGATGCCACAGGTCATCAGCGGTACGTGTTGATGAGGTTTCGGTAGCTGATCGCGTCGGGCGGGCGTCGTTCCCCCTGTGGCAGGGGCGCACGCTGGACGTACAGCAGCGTTCTATTCTTCCACGGCCTCGGGGTCTCGCCCAAATCGGCCGTCCGGCCCCGGCCGCCACCCCAGGATCGAGAGCATCTCGCGGTCCTTCTTGTCGAAGGCCTTGGGGTCACAACGCTCAATGAGATCGGGCCTGTTGCGGGTCGTACGCCGGAGCGCCTCGTCCCGCCGCCAGCGCGCGATCTTGCCGTGGTGCCCGCTGACGAGGACGTCGGGGATGCCGTGCCCGCGCCACTGGGGAGGCTTGGTGTACACCGGGCCCTCCAGGAGGTTGGCCATGGCTCCGGGGGCGAAGGAGTCGTCCTGGTGGGACTCGGCGTTGCCGAGGACACCGGGCAGGAGCCGGGCCACGGCCTCGGTGACGACCAGGACGGCGGCTTCCCCGCCCGCGAGGACGTAGTCGCCGATGGAGACCTCGTAGACGGGCATGCGGGTCGCGTACTCGTCCGTGACGCGGCGGTCGATGCCTTCGTAGCGCGCGGGCGTGAAGACCAGCCAGGGGCGCTCCGAGAGCTCCACGGCGAGTTCCTGGGTGAAGGGGCGGCCGCTGGGCGTGGGGACGACCAGGACGGGCCCGTGGGCCCCCTTCTCGTACCCGTCGGCCAGCACGTCGTCGAGGGCCGCACCCCAGGGGTCGGTCTTCATGACCATGCCGGGGCCACCGCCGTAGGGGGTGTCGTCGACCGTGTTGTGCCGGTCGTATGTCCACTCCCTGAGGTCGTGCACATGGACGTCGAGCTGCCCACGCGCGCGTGCCTTGCCCACGAGGGAGACGTTCAGGGGGTCCAGGTACTCGGGGAAGATCGTGACGACGTCGAGCCGCATTACGCCTCGTCCCGCGTGGACGCGATCTCGGCGCGGTCGTCGATCAACCCGGGCGGCGGGTCGATGACGGCCTTCTGCTCCTCCAGGTCGATCTCGACGACGATCTCCTGGACGAAGGGGATCATCACCTCGCTGCCGTCGGGCCGCTCCACGATGAAGAGGTCCTGCGAGGGCAGGTGCGAGATCTCGGTGATCCGGCCGACCTCCTCGCCGTCCTTGGTGACGACGTCGAGGTCCATCAGCTGGTGGTCGTAGAACTCGTCCTCTTCCTCAGGGAGCTCTTCCGGGTCCACCTCGGCGATCAGGAGGGTGTTGCGCAGCGCTTCGGCGCCCGTGCGGTCGCGCACGCCCTCGAAGCGCAGGAGGAGGCGGCCGCTGTGCACCCGGCCGGTCTCGATGGTCAGCGGCCCCGTGGCCGCGGGGTCGGTGGCGAGCACGGCGCCGGGGCCGAGCCGCAGCTCGGGCTCGTCGGTGCGGACCTCGACGGTGACCTCACCCTTGATGCCGTGGGCACGGCCGATGCGGGCGACTACCAACTGCACTGCGTTTCTCCTCATCCACGACTACGGGCCGGGGAAGGCCCTGAAGCCCTCCCCGGCCCGAGCCGGTGCTGCTGTGGTTCTGCGAACCCGGTTCAGCGAACCTGGTCCACGTCGACGAGGTCGACGCGGACACCGCGGCCGCCGATTGCGCCCACGACGGTGCGCAGAGCGCGCGCGGTGCGGCCGTTACGGCCGATCACCTTGCCGAGGTCGTCGGGGTGAACCCGGACCTCGAGGACGCGCCCGCGGCGCAGGTTGCGCGAGGCGACCTGCACGTCGTCGGGGTTGTCGACGATGCCCTTCACGAGGTGCTCGAGAGCCTCCTCGAGCATGCTCAGGCCTCGGTCGACTCGGTGGCCGAGGCGTCAGCCTCGTCCGCCTTCTTGTCAGCCTTCTTGGCCTTCTGGGTGATGGCCTCACCCTTGGCGTCGTCACCCTCGAGACCCTTGGTGAAGGCCTCGAACGCAGCGCGCTTGTCCTTGGGCTCGGCAACCTTCAGCGGCGCCGGGGCCGGCAGGCCCTTGTGCTTCTGCCAGTCGCCGGTGAGCTTCAGGATGGCCATGACGGGCTCGGTCGGCTGGGCGCCGACGGACAGCCAGTACTGGGCACGCTCCGAGTTGACCTCGATGCGCGAGGGGTTCTGCACCGGGTGGTACAGACCGATCTCCTCGATGGCCCGGCCGTCACGGCGGGTACGGGAGTCGGCGACGACGATGCGGTAGTGAGGCGAACGGATCTTGCCCAGACGCTTCAGCTTGATCTTGACTGCCACGGGAGTGGTGTCTCCTGGTCTTGACGTGGGTGGGCACAACGGTGATGACCGCGTGGGGTTGCGGTACTCGAGTGCCCGATGGACGCGTCAGCCGGAGGAGAGAGGGGTCCTATGCGACTGTCGAGTACAGCTAGCCATTGTGCCATACGTCGGCGGGGCGCCCGCACCCGCACCGGGCGCCCCGCTCCAGCTCAGCCCACGCCCACTGCGACCCCTTCCGGGATTCGGAAGGGCTTTCCGCAGCCGCCGCACATGATCGGCGCCTGGGCGAGCACGGAAGGAACGACGCGGACGTTGCGCCCGCAGTCGCAGACCGCCTTCACGCGCACGCCGCCGCCGGAGGAGCCGTGCCGTGCGGCAGGCCCCCGGAAGCTGCGCGCGGTGTCCGCCGTCGTCGCTGCGGTGTGTGCCTTCAGGGCCCGCTGCAGTCGGTCCATCGTCGGGCGATAGCGCTTCTTTGCCTCGGGGTTCAGCGTGACCAGCGAGAAGCCACTGCTCGGGTGTGGCTCCTCGGGGTGGTCCAGCCCCAGCTCCTCGGCGATCGCGAGGAATCTGCGGTTGTGATAACGGCCGGCACGTGAGGTGTCGCGTACGCCGCGCGAGGCGGCGATGCCATGGACTGCCTCATGAAGCAGTCGCTCGAAGGAGAGCTCGGCGCCGCAGGCGGACGACGACTCTCCGATCAGGGATTCGGGCGCGGCAAGGTCGGGCAGCTCGGGGTGGTGCCGCTGAATGTCGGCCCACGCCTGTGCCAGCTCTGCGGCGAGAACAGGTGGTGTCGTGCTCACGTCGTGAACAACGAGCCGAGGGCCCTGGGGGTTCCATTCCGGGGCATCCCAAATAATTTGCACGTACCCGTCAGTTGCCGTTGATGCGTCCGGACGAGGGCGGGTGCGCTGATCTGCGGAGAAGTCTCACAGCTCGCACCAAGCCGGTACGTAGTGGCGCGTACGCCCCGGCGCGTAGAGCAATCTTTCACGCCGGGGCCCGAGTGGCTCGGGCAGGCGTACGAGCCGAGATCGAGCGCGTCGGTACCGAAGGCACCGAAGGCACCGTCCTCAGTAGGAGCGGGCCACGAGAGCGACGTTACCCGGGGTCTCATCGGCGTCCGGCACCGCCCCGTCCTCCGTGACCAGACACCGTACGGTCACGGCGCGCTCGGCCAGCCTGGCCTCGCCTTCTTCGCCGAGGGCGGCCCACGGGACGCGCGCCCAGCCGCCGTCGGCGGTGGCCTCCACGGCCTCGTCGACCGTGCGGACGTCCGAGGTGCGGGACTCCCGGCGGGCGCGGGCCTGGGTCAGGAGCAGCGCCTGGTCCTCTTCGAGGACGGTGGGCAGCAGGGCGGCGAGGGCGTCGATCGCGACCGGCTCCTTGCCACCGGGAGCGTGCTTGCCCACGATGCGGCGGACCAGCATCGCGGTGCCGTTCTCCAGGTCGCGCGGGCCGACCTCGACGCGTACGGGGACGCCCTTGAGCTCCCAGTCCACGGCGCGCCTCCCGAAGGGGGTGTCCGTGCGGTCGTCGACCTGGACGCGGAGGCCGGCGGCCCGCAGGGTGTCGCCGATCTCGTGGACCTTGGCGAGTACGGCGTCGTCGGCCTTGATGGCGAGGACGACGGCCTGGACGGGGGCGAGGCGGGGCGGCACGCGCAGCCCGTCGTCGTCGCCGTGCATCATCGCCAGTGCGCCGATCATGCGGGTCGTGCTGCCCCAGGAGGTCTGCCAGACGAGTTCCTGCTTGCCGTCCTTGGACAGGTACCGGGTGTCGAAGGCCTTGGCGAAGTTCTGGCCCAGCTCGTGGCTGGTGCCGAGCTGGAGGGCCTTGCCGTCGGCCATCATGCCTTCGAGGGTGAGGGTGTTGATGGCGCCTGCGAAGCGCTCCTTGGCGGTCTTGCGGCCCAGCACGAAGTCCATGGCGAGGACGTCTCGCATGAAGTCTCCGTAGACGTGGCGGTGGATGCGGGCGGCGAAGTCACGGGCCTCTTCGTACGTCGCGTGCGCGGTGTGGCCCTCCTGCCAGAGGAACTCCGACGTCCGCAGGAACAGGCGGGGGCGCATCTCCCAGCGGACCACGTTGGCCCACTGGTTGATCAGCAGCGGCAGGTCGCGGTAGCTCTGCACCCACTTGGAGAAGTACTCGTTGACGATCGTCTCCGACGTGGGGCGGACGACGACCGGCTCCTCCAGCTCCTTGCCGCCGCCGTGCGTGACGACGGCGAGTTCCGGGGCGAAGCCTTCGACGTGCTCCGCCTCCCGGGTGAGATACGACTGCGGGATGAGGAGAGGGAAGTACGCGTTCTGCGTACCCGTCTCCTTGATGCGGGCGTCCATGTCCTGCTGCATCCGTTCCCACAGCCCGTAGCCGTACGGCCGGATCACCATGGTGCCGCGCACCGGGCCGTTGTCGGCCAGCTCGGCCTTGTTGATCAGGTCCTGGTACCAGCGGGGAAAGTCGTCCGCCTGGGGCGTGAGCACGGGTGTCTTGGCCATGGCGCGCATGGTAGGGGCGGGCCTGCGGAGAGCGCGCATGTTTATCGCAGGGGGCGCACGACGGTGGAACGCAAGCATTGGCCCACAACCCCTGGACTCCACGACGGATGCGGAGTTCTCTGACATACGGGGGGAGTGCGAGCGCACGGCACGGGGGCGGACGAACCATTGGATTACGTCACGGCACTAACTCTCGGCTGATTGGGGCGCATTCGATGACACCAACACTCGTGCAGTCGCACTCCCCACGCGCGGGCGCGGCGCCCCGTGTGGACCTGTGTGCACGCGCGCGTGACTGGGCGGAAATCCAGGAACGGATGCTGGTCCCGCTCTATGAAGCGGTGTATGAACGGCTCGAAGTGGGAGACGGCACCCGGCTCCTCGGCCTCGGCTGCGGTTCCGGACTCGCTCTGCTGATGGCGGCCTCACGGGGCGCCGCGGTCACCGGCGTCGACCCGTCGCAGCCCGAACGGCTCGCTCTCGCGCGCGACCGCCTGCTGCCGGAGGCGACGGGGGACGCACGCGCGCGTGCGGGCACCCGCCTGGTGGAGGGCGGCCCCGCGGACGCGGCGGACCCGGACCTGCCCGCGTACAACCTCATCACGGCCTTCCAGCCGATCGGCTGTATGGCGGGTGACTCCGAAGGGCTGTCCGACCTCCTGGAAGCGGCGTCCCCGCTCGCCGGGCACGGCACTCCAGTGGTGCTCGCCGGCTGGGGGCCTCCGGAGCGTTGCTCGACCTCGTCCGTGCTGAGGGTGGCGACGAAGCTCGCCGACCCGCTCCGGAACACGGGCAGCTGGCGCCCCGCGCTCCGGGACGACCTGGAGGTGGTCGCCGAACGGGCGGGGCTCAAGCCGGACGGGTCGGGCCGGGTCGCATGCCCCTTCGGGTACGCGGACGTGGAGAGCGCGGCACGCGGGCTGCTCTCGACAGGGCTGTTCGACGCGGCGGCGCGGGCGACGGATCAGGCGCAGGTCGACAAGGAGCTGACGGAGGCGCTGCATCCGCATCGGCGCAGGGACGGGACGGTGTGGATGCCGAACATCTTCCGGTACTTGATCGCGCGTACCCCGTAGGGAGGAGTATCGGCCCTCTCCGTAGGGGCGGGGTACGCCGGTCCTCTCCGTAAGGGCGTGGCACGTCAGCCGCTCTTGGTCAGCCGAGTGATGCCCGCGATCCGGTACGCCGCCGCCTCCTCCAGCGTCTCGTTCTCCAGCAGCGCGGCGGACAGGGCGTCCAGTTGGCCACGGTGGTCGCGCAGCTGTCGGCAGGCGCTCTGGTAGCACTCGTCCACGATGCGCCGCATCTCGCCGTCGATCGTGTCGAGGGTCTCCGGGGCGGCCGCGAGACCGTACGCCTGCTGGGCGTCGCTCGGCAGGGCGGAGAGTCGGCCGACCCGCTCGCTCATGCCCCAGCGGGCGACCATGCCGCGGGCGATGTTGGTGACCTGCTCCAGGTCGTTCTCCGCGCCGGTGGTGATGACTCCGTAGACGACGTGTTCGGCGGCCATGCCGCCCAGGGCGCCGATGATGCGCCCACGGAGGTACTCCTCGGTGTAGGCGTATTTGTCGGAGTCCGGGGTCGAGAGCGTCACGCCCAGTGCGCGCCCGCGCGGCACGATCGTGATCTTGCGGACGGGGTCGGCGCCGGGCTGGAGCATGCCGAGCAGGGCGTGCCCGCTCTCGTGATAGGCGGTGCGCCGACGCTCCTCCTCGGGCATCACCAACGGGCGCTCGGCGCCGAGCTGCACCTTCTCCATGGCTTCGGAGAGGTCGGACTGCGTGACCGTACGCTGCTTGCGCTTGACCGCGATGAGGGCGGCCTCGTTGGCGAGGTTGGCGAGCTCGGCGCCGGTCATGCCCGGTGTCGTACGGGCGACCTGGGCGAGGTCGACGTCATCGGCGAGCGGGATGGGCCGCGTGTGGATCTTGAGAATGGCCTCGCGGCCTCCGCGGTCGGGCGGCGAGACGTTGACGACCCGGTCGAACCGCCCCGGCCTGGTGAGGGCGGGGTCGAGGATGTCGGCCCGGTTGGTGGCGGCGAGGACGATCACGCCCTCCGCGCCCGAGAAACCATCCATCTCGGTGAGGATCTGGTTCAGCGTCTGCTCGCGCTCGTCGTGCCCGCCCATGCCGCTGCCGCCGCCCCGGGCGCGTCCGATGGTGTCGATCTCGTCGATGAAGATGATCGACGGCGCGACCTTGCGGGCCTCGGCGAAGAGCTCCCGTACGCGCGAGGCGCCGACGCCCACGATCATCTCGATGAACTCCGAGGCGGAGGCCGAGAAGAAGGGCACGCCCGCCTCTCCGGCGACGGCGCGTGCGAGCAGGGTCTTGCCGGTGCCCGGCGGCCCGGCGAGGAGCACGCCGCGCGGCATCTTGGCGCCCATCTCTCGATAGACGTCGGGGTTCTTCAGGAAGTCGACGACGTCATTGAGCTCGCCCTCGACCTCGTCGATCCCCGCCACGTCCTCGAAGGTGGTCCGCTGCGCGCCGGGCTCCAGTTCGACCGGCTTGGGCGGTGTCTTGCGGCCGAGCATGCCGCCCCCGCCGCCCATCCCCGCGCTCATGCGCCGTGCGATGAAGATCCACAGCACGACGAGCAGGAGCATCGGGGCAAGGGAGATGAGGAGGTTCGACAGGAAGCTGCGCTCCTGCACGACGGGCTCGGCGGTGACGGTGACCTTGTGTTTGGTCAGGTCGTCCCAGAGCTTGTCGTCGGCGAAGGCGGGTCGCTGGGTGGTGAACTTGGTGTACTTCCCCTTCTCGCCGTCCGGCCTCGACTGCTCCTTCTTGAGCTGCCCCTGGATCGCGTCGCCCTTGGAGTAGATCTTCGTGACGTTGCCGGAGTCGACCTGCTTGCTGAACTCCGTGTACGAGATGGTCGGCTCGTCGCCGTCGTTGAAGAAGGAGAGCACGAGGTTGGCGATGAGGTAGACGATCAGCGCCGTCAGGATCAGACCGCCCCAGCCGCCCGGCATCTTCTTCTTCGGCGGCGGTGCGGGCTCGGGCGAGGGCGCGCCCTCGGAGCGCCACGGCTTGTCGGGCGCGCGGTCCGGCGGCACGGGGTTGCTCATATCCGGACGTTACGACACAAACCTGCCCCGGGCACCCGCTCCCCCTCGGAAGGCACCTCCAGGAAACGCCTCCCGGAAAGCACCTCCCGGAAAACGCTTGGGGCGCCCCTCACCAGAGGGGCGCCCCAAGCGGCGTACGACCAGGTCCGAGCTCAGCCCATGAACTTCTTGAACTCGTCCGGCAACTCGAAGTCCTTGCCAGGCTGCGCGCCCGGCAGCCCGAGGGCGGAGCCCGCCTGGTTCGCGGCCTCGCGGCGAGCCGCGGCCTCCTGCTCCTCCTGCTTGCGCTTCATCGGGTTGCCCGACTGCCGCTTGCCCTTGGCCTGCTTCTGCTTCTTCTTCTGCTTGCCGGGACCACCACCCATGCCCGGCATCCCGGGCATACCCGGCATGCCGCCGCCCTGGGCCATGCGGGACATCATCTTCCGCGCCTCGAAGAACCGCTCGACGAGGTTCTTCACCGCACTGACGTCGACACCGGAGCCCTTGGCGATACGGGCACGGCGCGAGCCGTTGATGATCGTCGGCTCTTGACGCTCGGTGGGCGTCATCGACTTGATGATGGCGGCGGTCCGGTCGACGTCACGCTCGTCGAGGTTGTTGATCTGGTCCTTGATCTGCCCCATGCCGGGCATCATCCCGAGCAGCTTGCTGATGCTGCCCATCTTCCTGACCTGCTCCATCTGGGCCAGGAAGTCATCGAGGGTGAAGTCCTGGCCCTTCTTGGAGGCCAGCTTCGAGGCCATCTTCTCGGCCTCTTGCTGCGAGAAGGTCTGCTCGGCCTTCTCGATCAGCGTGAGCATGTCGCCCATGCCGAGGATGCGGGACGCCATGCGGTCCGGGTGGAACGCGTCGAACTCGTCCAGCTTCTCGCCGTTCGAGGCGAACATGATCTGGCGGCCGGTGACCTGCGCGATCGACAGGGCGGCACCACCGCGGGCGTCGCCGTCGAGCTTGGAGAGCACGACGCCGTCGAAGCCGACGCCGTCCCTGAAGGCCTCCGCCGTGTTCACGGCGTCCTGACCGATCATGGCGTCGACGACGAAGAGGACCTCGTCGGGGCTGACCGCGTCGCGGATGTCCGCGGCCTGCTGCATCAGCTCCTGGTCGATGCCGAGGCGGCCCGCGGTGTCGACGATGACGATGTCGTACTGCTTCGTCCGCGCGAACTCGATGGAGTCCTTGGCGACCTGAACGGGGTTGCCGACGCCGTTGCCCGGCTCCGGCGCATAGACACCGACGCCCGCGCGCTCGGCGACCACGCTCAGCTGGTTGACGGCGTTGGGGCGCTGCAGGTCGCACGCCACCAGGAGCGGCGAGTGGCCCTGCCCCTTCAGCCAGAGGCCGAGCTTTCCGGCGAGGGTCGTCTTACCGGCACCCTGCAGACCCGCGAGCATGATGACGGTCGGCGCGGTCTTGGCGAACCGGAGGCGACGCGTCTCACCACCCAGAATGCCAATGAGCTCCTCATTGACGATCTTGATGACCTGCTGGGCGGGATTGAGGGCCTGGGAGACCTCGGCACCGGCCGCGCGCTCCTTGACCTGCTTGATGAAGGCGCGGACGACGGGCAGGGCCACGTCCGCCTCGAGCAGGGCGATGCGGATCTCGCGCGCTGTGGCGTCGATGTCCGCCTCGGACAGGCGGCCCTTGCCCCGGAGGTTCTTGAATGTCGCTGCGAGGCGGTCGGAGAGAGTATCGAACACGGCGGTCGCGAATCCTCGGGTCGGGGGAAGGGGGACAGGTCGCCTTCCAGAGTATCTGTCGATGGCGGGTGCCCGGGGCGCTGGGCGGTCAGCGGTCGCAGAACTCCGTCTCGACGGCCTCGTCCTCCAGGCGCTGCTCGCCTCGGTCGCCGTTGCGGTTCATGGTCATGACGCGTCGGCCGTCCGCCGAAGCGAGCGTCCGGGTCGCGGAGCGCAACTGCCGCTGCTGGGCCGGGGGCAGCAGCTCACCGGCGAGGAGCTTGGGCGACGGCCACGACGGCCACGACGGCCACGGCGGCAAGGACGGTGGCCCACACCATCGGGAACGCCCCGGAATGAACCCGAGGACACACCTTAGGGGCCGCCGTCGTCACGCCAGCCCCCAACTAACCCGCTACCCAACTACCCCGCCAGTACTAGCCTCGCAGCGCCTCCTCCACTCCCCGAGCCACCCCCGCGGCCCCCTCCCCCGCCAACGGCGCCCCGTCCACCCCCGTCACATAGAACGCGTCCACCGCGTTCGCCCCCAGCGTCGACACGTGCGCACTCCGCACCACCACCTCCGCCGCCTCCAGCGCCCGCCCGATCCGGTGCAGGAGGCCCGGTGCGTCCTGGGCCCGTACCTCGATCACCGTGGCGAGCCGCGAGCCCGCCGGTGCGACCGTCACCCGGGCCGGGGGCGCGACCGTTCCCCGGCGCCGGGGATAGGCGGCCTCCCGTTCGGTGAGCCGTGCCTCGATGTCCAGCGAACCGTCAAGGACCCGCACCAGATCGGCCCGCAACCGCGCCGCCTGCGGCATCGAGCCGTACTCAGCCGCAACCCGCCAGCTGAGCAACAGCACCGAGGTCCGTGCCGGATTGGTCCGTGCCGGATTGGTCCGTGCCGGATTCCCCAGGTCGGACGGCAGCGTCAGCTCCCTCAGCTCCGCCGTCCGCACGGCGAGCCGGTGCATCGCCAGCACCCCGGCGACCGCGGACAGCACCCCCGGCCGTTCCGGCACCGCGACCACGAGCTCCACCCCGAGCGGCTCCGGATCCGCCCCCGCCGAGCCCCCCGAGCCCCCCGAGTCAGCCCCCTCGCCCCCCTCCACCCGCGCCCGCAACGAAAGCACCGGCCCACCCGTACGAAACGCCTCCACCGCGAGCCTCTCCTGCTCCGCCGTCGGCGCCGCGTCCTCCGTGGTCTTCTCCTCCGGCGCCTCACCGGACAGCACGGCCGTCACCCGTTTCACCAGGTCGGCGACGAGCGCCCCCCGCCACGCCGACCAGGCCGCGGGCCCGGTGGCCAGCGCGTCCGCCTCGGTCAGCGCGTGCAGCAGCTCCAGCGTGCCGACGGAGCCCACCGCCTCGGCGACGCCCTGCAGCGTCGCGGGGTCGTCGAGGTCGCGCCGCGTGGCGGTCTCCACGAGCAGCAGGTGGTGCCTGACCAGGCGCGCGACGACCGCCACGTCACCCGCGTCGAAGCCGATCCGCGCCGCGACATCCCGGGCGATGATCTCCCCGGCCGCGGAGTGGTCGCCGGGCCACCCCTTCCCGATGTCGTGCAGCAGCGCGGCCACGAGCAGCAGGTCGGGCCGCCCCACCCGCCGCGTCAGCGCGGAGGCCCGCACCGCCGTCTCGACCAGGTGCCGGTCGACCGTCCAGGTGTGGACGGCGTTGCGCTGCGGACGGCACCGCACCCGCTCCCAGTCGGGAAGGAGCCGGGTGACGAGCCCTTCGGCCTCCAGCGCCTCCCACACCTGCACCATCGGCCGCCCCGCCCCGAGCAGCGTCACGAGCTGCTCGCGCGCTTCGGCGGGCCACGGCGTGGCGAGGGGCCGCGTCGAGGTGGCGAGGCGGCGTACGGCGTGCCGGGAGAGCGGGAGGTCCGCCTGCGCGGCGGCCGCGGCGGCCCGCAGCGGCAGCACGGCGTCCCGCTCGGGCCTGGCGGCCCGGGCGAGCACCGCCTCCCCGTCCTGCTCCACGACCCCCTCGGCCAGCGGCGACCGCTCGGCCGCGGCACCCCGACCGCCGTCTGCGCCCCTGCCGCCCAGCATCGCCCGCAGCCGAGGCCGCCCGGCGCGCCCCCGCAGCACGCGCCCGACCTCCCGCCAGGTGACGTCACCGGCGTACGAGACGACGCGCGCGGCCTCGTACACCTGGCGCAGCAGTGTGTCGGCGTCCAGCAGACCGAGCTCGGCGGCGACCTGGTCCTGTTCCTGGAGGGCGAGCCGGTCGGTGGCGCGGCCCGTCGTCAGGTGCAGCGCGTCCCGCACGTCGAGGAGGCGGCGCCTGGCCTCGTCGAGTCCCTCGCGGGGCGCGTCCGCGAGCCATGACGCGGCGACGGCCCGCAGCGCGGTCACGTCGCGCAGTCCACCCCGCGCCTCCTTGAGGTCGGGTTCGAGCAGGTGGCTCAGCTCGCCCTGGCGCTCGGCGCGTTCCTCGCAGAGCTCGCGCAGCTCGGGCAGGCGTTTGGGGGCCTGGTTGCGCCAGTCGGCGAGCACGGTCGTGCGGAGCGCCGCGGTCATCCCGAGGTCCCCGGCGAGGTGGCGGGCGTCGAGCAGCCCGAGGTGCACCTTGAGGTCATCGCCCGCGGTCCTGCGGGCCTCCGCGGGCGTGCGCACGGAGTGGTCGAGGGCGAGCCCGAGGTCCCACACGGGGTACCAGAGGCGATCGGCGAGCGCGGCGAGCTCCTTGGGGTCGGCGCTCCCGTCGTGCAGCAGCAGGAGGTCCAGGTCGCTGCGCGGCGACAGCTCGCCCCGCCCGTAGCCGCCGACGGCGACGAGCGCGGCGCCCCGGGGAACGCCCGCGGAGCCGCCCCCCGCCTCGAAGAGTCCGGCCAGCCAGTCGTCCGTCAGTTCGGCGAGGGCGGAACGGCGCGGCGGCCCGGACCGCGACTCCTCGTGGAGGAGCCGCAGCCGGGCCGCCGCGTAGCCGCTGGGTCCGGAGTCATCCGCTTCAGTACGTACGTCCACACTCGTCACCCGGCAACTCCCGTTCGGTTCTGCTCAGTCGACCCTGCTCGGCCCCCCGGCCCCGCTCACAGCGCGTCGGGGCCGCGCTCCCCGGTCCGCACCCGCACGGCCGTGTCGACCGGGACGCTCCAGACCTTGCCGTCCCCGATCTTGCCGGTGCGGGCGGCCTTCACCACGACCTCGACGAGTTGTTCGGCGTCGTCGTCGTCGGCCAGGACCTCGATGCGGATCTTCGGTACGAGATCGACGGTGTACTCGGCGCCCCGGTAGACCTCGGTGTGGCCGCGCTGGCGTCCGTATCCGCTGGCTTCGGTGACGGTCAGGCCGTGGACGCCGAAGGCCTGCAGCGCTTCCTTGATCTCGTCGAGCCGGTGCGGCTTGACGACCGCGGTGATGAGCTTCATGCGTCCACCTTCTTGTCCGACTTCTTGTTGCGCTGCCCCTGAGCCGTTCCCTGCGCCCCGTCCGCGCCCGGCGCGGGCACCGCCGTACGCGGCAGCGTGCCGCCGCCCGCCCCGCTGAAGTCGTATGCGGTCTCCGCGTGCTCGACCTGGTCGATGCCCGCGACCTCGTCGTCCTCGTCGACCCGCATGCCGATCGTCTTGTCGATGAGGAAGGCGAGGACCGCGGAGGCGACGAGGGAGTACGCGAGGACGGCTCCGACACCGGCGAGCTGCTTCCACAGCTGATCCAGGCCGCCTCCGTAGAGGAGGCCCTGGGCCTTGGACTGCCCGCCGCCGGTGGCGAAGAAGCCGACGAGGAGCGATCCGGCGACGCCGCCGACCAGGTGGACCCCGACGACGTCGAGGGAGTCGTCGTACCCGAACCGGAACTTGAGTCCGACCGCCATGGCGCACAGCACACCCGCGATGGCGCCGATGGCGATGGCGCCGAGCGGCGAGCAGGAGCCGCCGGACGGGGTGATGGCGACGAGGCCCGCGACGGCTCCGGAGGCGGCGCCCAGCGTGGTGCACGCGCCGTGCCTGAGCTTCTCGTAGAGCAGCCAGGCGAGCATGGCGGCGGCGGTCGCGACCTGCGTGTTGACGAACATGAGCGCGCCGACGCCGTCGTCGTTGCCCAGCCACGATCCGGCGTTGAAGCCGAACCAGCCGAACCACAGCAGGGCCGCGCCGAGCATCACGAGCGGCAGCGAGTGCGGTCGCATCGGGTCCTTCTTGAAGCCGACGCGCTTGCCGATGACGAGGATGACGCCGAGCGCCGCGGCTCCGGCGTTGATGTGCACGGCCGTGCCGCCCGCGAAGTCGATGACGCCGAGTTCGAAGGCCCAGCCGCCGGTGCCCCACACCCAGTGCGCGACGGGGAAGTACACGATCGTGGCCCACAGGGCGATGAACAGCGCCCAGGCCGTGAACTTCACGCGGTCCGCGAGGGCACCGCTGATCAGTGCGGGCGTGATGACGGCGAACATCAGCTGGAAAACGGCGAAGACGTAGACCGGGATGGTGTAGCCGTCCCAGAGCTGATTGATGCCGAGCCCGCTGAGCCCTATGTAGTCGCCCTCCCACCCGAAGAGGCTGCCGTGGTCGGTGCCGAACGCTACGGAGAAGCCGTACAGCACCCAGAGGATGGTGACGATCCCGAGGCTGATGAAGCTCATCATCAGCATGTTCAGGGTGCTCTTGACGCGGACCATGCCTCCGTAGAAGAAGGCGAGGCCCGGCGTCATGAGCATCACCAGGGCGGAGCAGATGAGCATGAAGCCGGTGTTGGCGGCAGACAGCTCGGGGGCGTCTGCGGCGATCGTGATGCCTGGGGGCATCGGCGTCTCCTCGCTGTGGGGCCGGTTGTGCGCCAGAGACTGGCCGAGCGCCGTTTCGGCGGGGGCCCCTCGGTGTTTCACCGCAGTGACGAAGAGGTCGTGCGTGTTACGCGGCCATGAACTGCCGGGTCGCACGGGGTGTACCGATCACCCCTGTGCGCGGTACTAGAACCGGCCGCGGCGGCCATCCGGCTGACCTGGCGTGGGGGAGCCGAGTCGGGCTGTTAGGGATGGTCCTGCCGCGGCCGGGGCCGGTCGTGCCGGACGTCAGACCGCCTCCGCGGTCTCCGGCATCTCGATGGCGAGCCGATCGGTGAGCCCCACGACTTCGGCGACGTCACCGAAGTCCCGAACGGCGGTGTCCACGGTCTTGCGCAGACGGGTGTTGACCCGCTCGGAGCGCACCTTCTTGGCGATGTCGAGCGCTTGTCCGGCGAGCACCGTGCTCTGCTCGGGCTCGCGTTGGAGCAGGTGGACGGTGGCTTTGCCGATGAGGTTCAGCGCATACGAACGCTGGTGCTCGACGTCCTTCTGGAAGAGGTCCACGGCTCGCTCCATGACGGGCTCGGCGAGCGAGGCGTACGTCGGGCTGCGGCCCGCCACATAGGCCAGGTCGCGGAACGAGTGGGCGTTCTCCCCGTTCAGCTCGGCCTCGGAGAAGAAGCGGATCCAGTCCGGCTCGGGCTCCCCGAAGTCCTCGGCGTCGGCGAAGGTGTCCTCGGCCATCCGCACGGCCCGCTTGCACTTGCCGGGCTGGCCCATGCTCGCGTACGCCCGGGCCTCCATCGCATACAGCATGGCCTGGGTGCGCGGTCCTGCGCAGTCCCGGCTGCCGTACTGCGCGAGGTGGATCAGTTCGAGCGCGTCGTCGGGCCGGTTCAGGTGGATCATCTGACGGCTCATGCTGGAGAGGATGTACGACCCGAGGGGCTTCTCGCCCGCTTCCTTCGCGGCGTGCAGCGCGAGGACGAAGTACTTCTGGGCGGTGGGCTGGAGTCCCACGTCGTAGCTCATCCAGCCCGCCAGTTCGGCCAGTTCGCCCGCGACCTTGAAGAGGCGCTTGGAGGTGGCTTCGGGCTGGGGCTCCTGCAGCAGGTCCGTCACTTCGTGCAGCTGACCGACGACGGCCTTGCGCCGGAGCCCTCCCCCGCACTGGGCGTCCCACTGGCGGAACATCACCGTCGTGGACTCCAGGAGGTCCAGCTCCGGCTTGGAGAGCCGGGCCGGGCGGCGCGACACGGCGGGCTCGGGGTCCTCGCGCGGCGTGGCGGGCGAGGGCACCAGCCAGCGCTGCATGGGCTCGATGAGGGCGGGCCCCGCGGAGAGGGCGAGCGAGGTGCCGAGGAAGCCGCGGCGGGCGAGCATCAGGTCGCTGCGCGAGAACTCGCTGATGAGGGCGACCGTCTGCGGCCCGGTCCAGGGCAGGTCGACCCCGGAGGTCGCGGGCGTGCGGTGGGCGGCGCGCAGGCCCAGGTCCTCGACGGCGACGACGCAGCCGAACCGCTCGGAGAACAGCTCCGAAAGGATGCGGGGAATCGGCTCGCGCGGATTCTCGCCGTCCAGCCAGCGGCGCACCCGTGAGGTGTCCGTGGAAATGTGGTGTGCACCCAACTGCCGTGCTCTGCGGTTGACTTGCCGGGCCAGCTCGCCCTTGGACCAACCGCTGCGCACGAACCACGACGTGAGCATCTCGTTGGGGCGCTTCTCCGCGTTCGCGCCGCCTCCGCCATTGCCGCTCATTGGAACGCCCCCATCCTTCAAGACACCTGTGCGCTGTACACGGCTAGCCCTAACAGAATGCCGCTACTCGCCGCTGTCCGTCCGGAGAACGTCACCCATCGAACAGGAAACCGACTTGCCTCCGGCATACCCGCGAGTGCTCGAACTTCCAGGGCCGTGTACTGAAAGTAATCCTACGATCACCCCTCCGGCGAGGGCGATCGCGGAAACGCCACCATTCGCCACCCCTTCGAATGAACTCCCTTGCCGCCACAAGCGATTCACTTGACATAGGACGAAGGAAAGTGGGCGCAGAGGAGCGCGCCGGGGCGCATGACACCGGGCGCACCACCTGCTGGACCACCGAGCGCCGTCAGGAACAGAGGGTCACGATCCGATTCCGTCACGTAACCGCGGCACGCTCGACCCGTTGGAGGGGGCATGGGCTTCACGATCGGCGGCACCCGGGGAACCGACAGGCCCCGGGCCGGATCAAGGCGGCGCGGCCGCACGTCGGACTGCACCGCGGTGGCGGAGTACACCGGGCTGTGGGGATGGGACGCGGTGCCCGGCGCCCGCGCCCTGAACGGCGTCTGCTCGTGCGGAGCGGCCGACTGCGCCACTCCCGGCGCCCACCCCCTGGGTTTCGCCCCTGAGGTCCCGGCGGGCGCCACGCTCGACGAAGTGGCGAAAGCCTGGGCGGAGTTCCCCGGCGCGGCGGTCCTGCTGCCGGTGGGGCGCACCTTCGACGTCATCGAGGTGGCGGAGGCCGCGGGGCGGCGCGCTCTGGTCCGGCTCGAGCGGATGGGCCTCCCCCTGGGGCCGGTGGCGGTCACGCCGGACGGCCGGGCACAGTTCTTCGTCGCACCCGGCGCCGCGGCCGAACTCCCCCAGCTGCTCTACCGCATGGGCTGGGACGACGCCGCCCTGGACCTGCACGGGCTGGGCCAGGGCACCCACATCACCGCACCCCCGTCCGACCGCGGCGGCCTCGGCCCGGTCCACTGGCTCCGCTCGCCCGAGCTCGACTCGGCGACGAACCCGCCACAGGCCCGCCTGCTGCTCGGAACCCTGGCGTACGTGGCGCACCGCTCCCCCGCATAGCGCCCCACCCCGACCCGCCCACGAGCCGTCGCACAGCGCCATCCGGTCCGGGGGACGGAAGGGCCCCCTCGCATCTGCACCATGCGAGGGGGCCCTTCACTTCGTACGGATCACTTCGTACGGATCACTTCAGACGAGGAGTGCTGACTCTCAGTCCCCGATGAGCGCGTCGACGAACGCCTCGGGCTCGAACGGCGCCAGGTCGTCCGCGCCCTCACCGAGGCCGATCAGCTTGACCGGCACGCCCAGCTCGCGCTGCACGGCGACGACGATGCCGCCCTTGGCGGTGCCGTCGAGCTTCGTGAGGACGATGCCCGTGATGTCGACGACCTCGGCGAAGACCCGCGCCTGCACCAGGCCGTTCTGTCCGGTCGTGGCGTCGAGGACGAGCAGCACCTCGTCGAGCGGGGCGTGCTTCTCGACGACGCGCTTGACCTTGCCGAGCTCGTCCATGAGACCGGTCTTGGTGTGCAGCCGGCCCGCGGTGTCGATGAGGACGACGTCCGCGCCGTCCGCGATGCCCTCCTTGACCGCGTCGAAGGCGATCGACGCCGGGTCGCCGCCCTCGGGGCCGCGCACCGTGCGGGCGCCGACGCGCTCGCCCCAGGTCTGCAGCTGGTCGGCGGCGGCCGCGCGGAAGGTGTCCGCGGCGCCGAGGACGACCGAGCGGCCGTCGGCGACGAGGACGCGTGCGAGCTTGCCGGTGGTGGTGGTCTTGCCGGTGCCGTTCACACCGACGACCATCACGATGCCGGGCGTCTCCAGGCCCGACTCGGTCTTGACCGTACGGTCGAATTCCGGTCCGACCAGCGCCACGAGCTCCTCGCGCAGGAGGTTGCGCAGTTCGTCCGGGGTGCGGGTGCCGAGCACGCGGACGCGCTCGCGGAGGCGCTCGACCAGTTCCTGGGTGGGCGCGACGCCGACGTCGGCGGTGAGGAGCGTGTCCTCGATCTCCTCCCACGTGTCCTCGTCCAGGTGCTCGCGGGAGAGGAGCGTGAGCAACCCCTTGCCGAGTGCGTTCTGCGAACGCGAAAGGCGCGAGCGCAGACGGACCAGGCGACCTGCCGTGGGCTCCGGGGTCTCGATCTCCGGTGCGGCCGGCTCTTCGACGGCCGGTTCCTCGACAACCGGCGCCGACGCCGACGGCTCGGCGCCCGGGAGTTCCACCTCCTCGATCGTGCGGCGCGGTTCGTCGCGCGGCGTCTCGGCCTCGTCGCCGACCTTCGGTTCGGCGGGAGGGGCGGTGATGGTGGGCGTACTGGACGGGGCCTGCGGGGGCAGCTGCTTCTTCTTGCGGCTGCCGATCACGAGCCCGCCGAGCGCGCCGATCACGACCACGGCGATGACTACAGCAAGGATGACGATTTCCATAACCCGTCCAGTATCGGCCATGGCCCCCGGAGAGGCCCAGCTTGTGTTTTCCTCCAAAGAACATATGCCTAGGGAGGGCACTACTCGGACTAAAGTACGATGGAGCTCGCCGCATCAACGCGCGTAGAGTCCATCGCGATCACCCCCACCGACGGATCGCGACGTTGCGAGCCGAGCGAGAGGCACGGACCCACCCCCATGAGCAGCAGCACCACTGCCGAATCCGAAGGCGCCCTCGAGACGCGCGGCCTTGAGCCCGTCCCGGACGCCGAGCGCACGGGCAAGACCCGCGAGCTGTTCCCCACCTGGGTAGCGGCCAACATCAGCGTCCTGCTGCTCACCATGGGTGCGGGCCTGATCGTCTCCAACCGCCTGAACATCTGGCAGGTCCTGGTCGTCGCGCTCGTCTCGCCCCTGCTGAGCTACGGCATGGTCGGCCTCATCTCCATCGCGGGCAAGCGCGGCGGCTCGCCGGGCATGACGCTCTCGCGTGCGGTGTTCGGGCAGCGCGGCAACCTCTTCCCGGGCGCGCTGATCTGGGTGGCCCGCTGGGGCTGGGAGACGATCAACGCGGTCACGGGCGCGTACGCGATCATCACGGTCCTGAACATCTGCTTCGGCGTGGAGTCCAGCACCTGGCTGACCGTCGTCACGCTGGTCGCCTTCGTCTCCTGCACGTTCCTGATCAGCGGTCTCGGCCGGAAGATCCTGCACATCTGCAGCACCTGGTCGACGTACGCCTTCGGCGCCTTCAGCGTGCTCGTGCTGGTCTACCTCATCGCGGAGACCGACTGGTCGGCCGTCTTCGACAAGCCCGCGGGCTCCACCGCGATGATGGTCGCGGGCGTCGGCACGATCGCCGCGGGCGGCATCAGCTGGGTCCCCACCGGCCCGGACTTCACCCGCTACCTCCCGCGCGCCGCCTCGAACAAGCCGCTGATCGGCCACGCCATCGGGGGCGCGGGCATCGTCGTCGTCCCGATGGTCCTGATGGGCGCCGTCATGGCGGTCTCCGACCCGAAGCTCTCTTCGGCGCAGGACCCGGTCTCCTTCCTCGGCGAGCTGCTCCCCATGTGGATCGCGGTGCCGTACCTGCTGATGGCGCTGATCGGCATGCTGCTGATCAACTCGATGTCGATGTACTCCGCGGGCTTCACCGCCATGACGCTCGGCATCAAGGTCCCGCGCGCGTGGGCGGTCAGTGTGAACGCGGTCATCAGCCTGATCTTCGGCTACATCCTGATGAACGTGGCGACGAGCTTCATGGGCTCGTTCATCTCCTTCCTCACCCTGCTCGCGGTCGCGTTCTCCGCCTGGATCGGCGTCTTCGGCATCGACATGCTGCGCCGCAAGACGTACGACGGCACGGCCCTGATGGACACCACGCGCACGAGCGCCTACTGGTACAAGGCAGGCTTCGCCTGGCAGGCCATGACGGCGTGGGCGGTCGCCCTCGTCGGGGGCCTGCTCTTCACCAAGGTCGACTGGTTCAGCGGCCCGCTCGCCACGTCCTGGATCGGGCGCCACGGCCTCGGCTGGCTGACCACGATCGTGATCGCGGCCGTGCTGTACGCGGTCCTGCCGAAGACCCCCCTGGTCGAGACCGCGGCCGCGGGCAAGGACGACGGAGAGGCCGAGCTGGTCTCCGCCTGATCCTCGCCAACTTCCCCGCGAAGTCCGCCGACTTCCGCACGGGGCTACCCATCTGACACTGCGTCAACTACCGTCCCCCTTCGCCGCCCACGCACGGTGAAGGGGGACGTTTCCATGCCCGCCACAGTCGTACGGTTCAACCTCGTCGATCCCGCCGCGACACCCGCCTCGTTGAGCGAGCGCTATCGGGCCGCCCTGGAGATGGCCACGTACGCGGACGACCGCGGCATCTCCACGATCCAGACGGAGGAGCACCACGGCGCCGAGAACAACTGGATCTCCTCGCCCTTCACGTTCGCGGGCGCGGTCTTCGGCGCGACCCGGCGCATCGCGGTGACGGTGTCCGCGATCATCGGCCCGCTGCACGACCCGCTGCGGCTCGCCGAGGACATCGCCGTGCTCGACCTGCTGAGCGCGGGACGCCTGGTCACGGTCGCAGGGATCGGCTACCGGCCCGAGGAGTACGAGCAGTCAGGCGTCGACTGGAGTAGTCGCGGCAAGCTCCAGGACGAGCTCCTGGAGACGCTGCTTGCGGCCTGGACGGGCGAGCCCTTCGCCTTCCGCGGCCGCACGGTGCGGATCACGCCGCGCCCCTTCACCCGGCCCCATCCGCTGCTGCTCGTCGGCGGCTCGTCGAAGGCGGCAGCCCGGCGCGCGGCCCGGCTCGGACTGCCGTTCTTCCCGAGCGCCCATCTGCCCGACATCGAGGCGTACTACCAGGAACAGCTCGTGGCGCACGGCACCGAGGGCTGGACGATGATGCCCGCCGCCGAGACTCCGCTGCTGCACGTCGCCGACGACCCGGACCGCACCTGGGCCAAGCACGGCGAGCACTTCCTGCACGAGGCCCGCACCTATGCCTCCTGGCAGTCCAAGGACATCCGCTCGGCGGTGAAGTCGGCGGCCACCACGGTGGAGGAGCTGCGCGCCGAGGGCGTCTACCGCATCCTGACGCCCGATCAGTGCGTCGAATACGCGAAGAGCGGCACCGGCAGCCTCATCCTGCACCCGCTCGCGGGCGGTATGCCGATCGACGAGGGCTGGCGGAGCCTGCATCACTTCTGCGAAAACGTACTGCCCCGGCTGAAGGACAAGTGAGCACGAGTCCTTCGGCCGGGGCAGCTTCCTGAAGAGGAGGGGGGCAGCGGGGTTTAGCCCATCTCCTCCAGGGCCTTGCCCTTCGTCTCCTTGACGAACTTCATGACGAAGGGGATCGAGATCGCGGCGAAGGCGCCGTAGATGATGTACGAGCCGGTCAGCGACCACTCGGACATGCTCGGGAAGGTCTTGGTGATCGCGAAGTTGGCGAGCCACTGGGCGGAGGCGGCCACACCGAGCGCGGCGGCGCGGATCCGGTTCGGGAAGATCTCGCCGAGCAGCACCCAGACGACGACGCCCCAGGACAGCGCGAAGAAGAGCACGAAGGCGTTGGCGGCGATGATCGCGGTCAGGCCCTGCGCGTTCGGCAGCGCGACGGTGTCACCGGAGCCGGTCCGGTACGAGAACGCCCACGCCATGGTGAACAGGGCCGCGGCCATGCCCGCGGAGCCGATGATGGCGAGGGGCTTGCGGCCGATGCGGTCGACGAAGATCATCGCGATGACCGTACCGACGATGTTCACGATCGACGTCTCGAACGAGTACAGGAACGAGCTGCTCGGGTCCTTGCCGATCGACTGCCACAGCTGGTTCGAGTAGTAGAAGATCACGTTGATGCCGACGAGCTGCTGGAAGACCGAGAGGCCGATGCCGATCCAGACGATCGGCAGGAAGCCGACCTTGCCGAGCAGGTCCTTGAAGGACGGCTTGTGCTCCCGGTCCATGCCGCGTTCGATCTCGGTGACGCGGGCGTCCAGGTCGATGCCCGTGCCCTCGACCTCGCCGAGCACCTTGCGCGCCTCGGTGTGCCGTCCCGCCGAGATCAGGAAGCGCGGCGACTCGGGAATGATGAAGGACAGCAGGCCGTAGAGGACCGCAGGGACGACCATGACGCCGAGCATCCACTGCCAGGCCTCGAGGCCCCCGATCTTGCCGCGCTGGTCGCCGTCGGCCATGTTCAGGATGCCCCAGTTGACCAGCTGGGAGACGGCGATGCCGATGACGATGGCGGCCTGCTGGAACGAGGCGAGGCGGCCGCGGTAGGCGGGCGGCGCGACCTCGGCGATGTAGGCCGGGCCGATGACCGAGGCCATGCCGATGCCGATGCCGCCGATGAGGCGCCACATCGTGAGGTCCCAGGCGGCGAACGGCAGGGCCGAGCCGACGGCGCTGGCCGCGAAGAGGACGGCGGCGATCTGCATGCAGCGGATGCGGCCGATGCGGTCGGCGATGCGTCCGGCCACGGCGGCACCGACGGCACAGCCGAGGAGTGCGGTGGCGATGATCCAGCCGAGCATGTTGGCGTCGACATCGAAACGGTGCTGGATGGCGACGGTGGCGCCGTTGATCACCGAACTGTCGTAGCCGAAGAGGAAGCCACCCATCGCGGCGGCTGCCGTAATGAAGATGACATGGCCGAGATGGTCCGGGTGAGCCTCTCTGGCTCCGGACTCAGGCGCCTGCGATGTGCTGGTCACGTGTACTCCTCGGGCCACCGGCAGCGTTGCCGGGGGTGGGGGCGAGCTCTTCAAGTGGCGCACAACTTCACGCCGCCCACCACCTGAAGGTAAAAGCAACGTTGCAGAGACTATGCCTTCAAGTTTCGAAGTCAATAGGTGGGCTGCTGTGAATTTATGGGCACCCTGAGGCTACGTATGTTCAAGTCTTGAAGCCTTGAAAGGAGACGCTGGGCCCCTCTGAGGGGGATCCCAGGGGAGGTCTAGCGGAGGCGCTGGCTGATGACCTTCGAGACGCCGTCGCCCTGCATCGAGACGCCGTACAGCGCGTCCGCGACCTCCATCGTGCGCTTCTGGTGCGTGATCACGATGAGCTGCGAGGCCTCCTGCAGCTCCTGCATGATGCGGATGAGCCGCTGCAGGTTGGTGTCGTCGAGCGCCGCCTCGACCTCGTCCATCACATAGAACGGGCTGGGCCGCGCCTTGAAGATCGAAACGAGCAGCGCGACGGCCGTCAGCGACCGCTCGCCGCCGGAGAGCAGCGAGAGCCTCTTGACCTTCTTGCCGGGCGGCCGGGCCTCGACGTCCACACCGGTGGCGAGCATATTGTCGGGATCCGTCAGGATCAGCCGTCCCTCACCGCCGGGGAACAGCCGCGAGAAGACACCCTCGAACTCCCGGGCCGTGTCGTAGTAGGCCTCGGTGAAGACCTGCTCGACGCGCTCGTCCACCTCCTTCACCACCTGGAGGAGGTCGGTCCGCGTCTTCTTCAGGTCTTCGAGCTGCTCGCTCAGGAACTTGTGGCGTTCCTCCAGCGCCGCGAACTCCTCAAGGGCCAGCGGGTTCACCTTCCCGAGCTGCTGATACGCCCGTTCGGCTGACCTGAGCCGCTTCTCCTGCTCTCCCCGGACGAACGGCACCGGCAGGTTGCGCGGATGCTGCGGGTCCTCCGGCAGCTCCTCGCCCTCGGCGGCGGGCGAGGGCGGCACGGGCTGATCGGGGCCGTAGTCGGCCACGAGTCCCGCCGGCTCCACACCGAGCTCCTCCAGTGCCTTGGTCTCCAGCTGCTCGATCCGCAGCCGCTTCTCAGCTCCGAGTACCTCGCCCCGGTGGACTGAATCCGTCAATTTGTCGAGCTCGGCCTTGAGGTCGCGGCCCTGGCCCCGCGCGGCGAGCAGATCCCGCTCCCGCACCTCCTTGGCCCGCTCGGCGGCGGTGCGCTCCTCGTCCGCGCGGACGAGCGAGACCTCGACGTGGGCGAGCAGCTGACGCCCGCCGGACGCGACGGCCTCGGCGACCGCGGCCTCGTGGCGCAGCCGCGCCCTGCGCTGCTCGGCACGCGCGCGTGCCTCACGTTCGGCGCGGGCGGCCCGGTCCAGGGAGTCGGCGCGGCCCGCGAGCGCCTTCACCCGCTCCTCGTGCGTACGCGCCTGGAGCCTGGCCTCCATCTCGGTCTGCCTGGCGTTGGCCCCGTCGGCGGCGAGCCGGTCGCGCACGGAAGTGTCGGGCTCCTCCTCGCCGTCGGGAGACGCCTCCTCGGCGACGACGAGCCGCTCTGCGAGCTCCTCGGCGTCCTGAACGGCCTGGTCAAGGGCGTCCTGCGCCTTGGCCGCGGCGGCGGTGCTGCGCTCGGCCTCGCCCGCGGCGCCCCGCGCCTGTCCGGCGAGCGCCCCCAACTGCTGCGCCACGGAGGACTTCTCCCGGTCGGCGGCCCTGCGCCGCTCCCCCAGCTCCTCGACGAGCGCCGCGCATTCCTTGCGCCGCTCCCCCGCACGCTCCTGCGCCTGCGCCAGCTCCTCGCACTGGGCGGCGAGCCGCTCGAGCTCCTCGGCGGCCTCGTCGACGGACGCCTGCACTTCGAGCAGGCTCGGCGCCCCCGCGGACCCGCCCTGCGCGAAGTGCGCCCCGAGCAGATCCCCTTCGGCGGTGACGGCGGTCAGCTCGGGGCGCGCGTGGATGAGGTCCTCGGCGTCCTCCAGCGTGCCCACGGCGACGATCCCGCGCAGCAGCCGCCGCACACCGGGCATCAGCTCGTCGGGTCCCCGCACGAGATCGGCGACGTACGGCGGCCCGCCGGGACGCTCCTGCTGTACGTCTCGTACGTCGCGTGCCCCGTGTGCATCGTCACAGGCGCCGCCGAGCAGCAGCGCCGCACGCCCCGCGTCCTGCTTGCGCAGCAGCCGGATGGCTTCGGCGGCCGTGCCGGGACCGTTCACGGCGACGGCGTCGGCCGCGGCACCGAGCGCGGCGGCGACCGCCACCTCGTGGCCCGGGGCGACGGTGAGCAGGGTGGCGGCCGGGCCGAGCACCCCGGTGAGCTGGTCCTTGGCGGCGAGCAGCGCGCCCGTGCCGTCCTTGCGCCGCAGGCCGAGCGCGAGCGCCTCGTGCCGGGCGGCGACCGCGGCCCGCTTGCGCTCGGCGGCGGTCGCTTCCTCCCGCGCCGCGGTGAGCGCGGCCTCGGCCTCGGTGAGCTGCCGCTTCGCCGTGTCGTGCCGCTCGCCGAGCTCGGCGTCGTCCGCGTCGAGCCCGTCGACCTCGGCCTTGAGCTGCTCGTACGCCTCCTGGGCCGTGACCGCGCGCTCGGCGGCCTCGTCCCGTGCGACGGCGAGCCGGTCGATCTCGGCCTGGGCGGACGCCGCCCGCGACCGGGCCGCGTTGACCTGCCCGGTCAGCCGGGCGAGCCCTTCGCGCCGGTCGGCGATGGCCCGTGCCACGTCCTTGAGGCGGCGTTCCTCGACGGCCAGTTGGCGTTCGAGGTCGGAGCGGTGGGTGACCGTGTCGTCCAGGGCGTGTTCGGCGGCCTCCAGCGCGGCTTCGAGCTCGGCCTCCTGTTCGCGGATCCGGGCGGCCTCGCGCTCCAGGTCCTCGGGGTCGCGGCCGCGCCGCTCGTCGGGCGGCGCGGCGGTGGCGCTCTTGATCCGGGCGTCGGCCAGCGAGACGGTGCCGCGCACCCGCTCGGCCAGCTGCGACAGCTCGTACCAGGTCTGCTGGGCGCGCTGCAGCCGTGGCGTGAGGCGGCGTACCTCTTCTTCGAGCTGGGCCTCGCGGTGCAGGGCGGCCTTCAGCTCGGCCTCGGCGCTCTCCTTGCGCTCCTTCAGCGCGGCTTCGTCGGCGACCTCGGCGTTCAGCGCCGTGCGCAGGCGCACCAGGTCGTCGGCGAGCAGTCGCAGGCGGGTGTCGCGCAGGTCGGCCTGGATGACGGCGGCCCTGCGTGCCACGGCGGCCTGGCGGCCGAGGGGCTTGAGCTGGCGTCGCAGCTCGTCCGTCAGGTCCTGGACGCGTGCCAGGTTGGCCTGCATCGCGTCGAGCTTGCGCAGCGCCTTCTCTTTGCGCTTGCGGTGCTTGAGGACGCCCGCGGCCTCCTCGATGAACGCGCGCCGCCCCATCGGGTCGGCGTGCAGCACCCCGTCGAGCTGCCCCTGCCCGACGATGACGTGCATCTCGCGGCCGATGCCGGAGTCGGAGAGCAGTTCCTGGATGTCGAGGAGGCGGCAGGTGTCGCCGTTGATCTGGTACTCACTGCCGCCGTTGCGGAACATGATCCGCGTGATGGTGACCTCGGCGTACTCGATGGGCAGCGCGCCGTCGGAGTTGTCGATGGTGAGCGAGACCTCGGCGCGGCCGAGCGGGGGCCGCCCGGTGGTGCCGGCGAAGATGACGTCCTCCATCTTGCCGCCGCGCAGGGATTTGGCGCCCTGCTCGCCCATGACCCAGCTCAGCGCGTCCACGACGTTGGACTTGCCGGAGCCGTTGGGTCCGACGACGCAGGTGATGCCCGGCTCGAACTTCAGCGTCGTCGCCGACGCGAAGGACTTGAAGCCGCGCAGGGTCAGGGCCTTGAGATGCACGCCGTCGGACTCTACCTCCCGCCCGCCTCCCACCGCCGCCCTTGTAGGTGGCGCTGCGCGCCGCACCTTTTGATTCGACCGTTTCACCCATGAAGGTGCAGGGCACATCAGACGGTAAAGGCGACAGCGTACGCGGGGGCAAGAAAGAAGGGACGCCGAAGCGTCCCTTGCATATCTGATGCCTATCTGAAGACAAGCGGCTGACACTGACAGCCTGACCACTTGTGCTTACCGCGGGCCCATGAGCGAGGCCCTTGTGTTCGTGATCGGGTAGGGGTCAGGTGAGCGCAGGCTCCGCCTGGGGTACGTCGATGCTCTCCAGGAGCGATTCGTGAGAAGCGGCAGCCGCGAGCGCGTCGTTCTCGGCCTGGATCCGGCCGAGCTCGGATTCCAGGTCCTGGACGCGCTGCTGGAGCCGTCGCA
The DNA here is from genome assembly GCF_040609235.1 of Streptomyces sp. NPDC004732. Taxonomy (NCBI): domain Bacteria; kingdom Bacillati; phylum Actinomycetota; class Actinomycetes; order Kitasatosporales; family Streptomycetaceae; genus Streptomyces; species Streptomyces sp. NPDC004732. Next base: position 540,079 of record NZ_JBEXJR010000005.1, on the reverse strand, counting down.
TCTCGGCGAGAAGTCGCGGGTCGCTGCCGCCGACGTAACCGAGAAGCGCCTTTGCCATGATGGATGGTCCTCCACACTGAGTGACCGACCGAAGCGGTGTGGGTCGTGAGGGAATCGCACCCGCGGTGCTTGGCACTCTTTGTTTCGCTTGGTCTTGCTGGCCGTTCTCACATGCCAAACAGCTAAGGTGCGCGGGGCTTCCAGAGTCTCACCAAAAAGTTTGACGGTCAACACGATCACACCCCGTATTGGCGGGCGACCCGGGGGCACGCGGCCCGGAAACGGGCGGCGCTGCTACTCCTTCGGGGCCCTGGGGGCGTGGAGATCATCCTTACTTGCGGAGCCTGCCACGGCAAGTGGTTCTTGGCAACCACCAGGCCTTTTCTGCCTCAGGCAGTTGCCTGGGACACGCGTCCGGCGGCCCGGCGCACCCGTCCCACCGCGTTCGCCCGGGTCAGGGTCAGCGAATGGCGAACGTCTCGTATATGCCACGTGGTGTGTCCCAGATCTCGGTGACTCCGTCGACGCGGCCGGGTGTGTCGCCGTCACGGAGCCAGTCGAGCAGCTCCTGACAGCCTTTCCTGGACCCCTCGGCGACGACCTGCACGCGGCCGTCCTCCAGATTGAGAGCAAAACCACTCAGGCCGCCGATCTCCAGCGCCCTGGCCCGCGTGAACCAGCGGAATCCCACGGCCTGCACGCGTCCGCGCACCCAGGCGGTGAGTCGTACGTCTTCGTTCATGGGTGCACGCTAACCGGCCAATTGCTCAGTGAGCACTTCGTCCCCATGCGCCATCGCGTACAGTCGCGAATCGATGAGCCTCACTCATATGGGTGAGTCACGCTGATCTTAGGACGAAAGGCCAGGAGATGGGACGCCACCGACGCTCCGGCGCTGGACAGGCCGCCGCCACCCCTGAGCAGCACCCGGGGACCGTGTCGCACCGCCGCAAGGGCCGCGCCGCCACCCCTGTGCGCACGGGCCTGCTCGGTGTTTCCGCCGCCGTCGCGATGGGGGCCGTCGCGGTCGCCGCGGGCGTGCTCCCTGGCAGTGACAACTACCAGCTGGGCGGCGGGGGCGACCCCGGCAAGGTGCGGTCCGCGGCCGCGCCGACCGAGGTGGACGCCCAGGGCGGCAAGGGCGACAGCGCCGACCGGGGCGAGCCGTCGCCGAGCCGCGGCACCGGCCGCTCCGACGCGCCGGAGCCCACTCCCTCCAAGGCCGACCCGAAGCCTTCGAAGACGCCGTCCGAGAAGTCGTCGGCGCCCGCCGCGCCGAAGAAGGATGCCGACAAGCCCGGCAACGGCGGCAAGGGTGACAAGGACGGCAAGTCGACGCCGAGCCCGTCCCGTACGCCCGAGGAGAAGCCCAAGGCTCCCCCGGCGAGCTCCACGTCGTCGTCCGGCGAGAGCGACGAGAGCACAGCCGAGGCCGCGGTGCTCACGCTCGTCAACCAGGAGCGGGCCAAGGCGGGCTGCCGTCCGCTGCGGGCCGACGACCGGCTCGCCGCGCTGGCCGGTGACTTCAGCGCCGACATGGCGGCGCGCGACTTCTTCGACCACACCGACCCGGACGGCGCGACGCCGTGGGACCGCGCCGAGAAGGCGGGCATCAAGAACCTGGGCGGCGAGAACATCGCCCGCGGCCAGGCCAACGCGCAGTCGGTGATGGACGCCTGGATGAACAGCGCGGGCCACCGCGCCAACATCCTCAACTGCGACTACAAGACCCTCGGCGTCGGGGCGCACTTCGCGCCGGGCGGCCCGTGGTGGACGCAGGACTTCGGCTTCTGAGACCGCCGCCCGAGCTCGGCGCTAACTATTCGAAAGCGCTGTGCGGGAGTATGGTGTCAAGATGGAATCCAAGGACCTGGCGTACGACGTGTTCTCCCGCCAGTGCCCGTCGCGGGGCACGCTGGAGCACGTCACCGGACGCTGGGGGGCGCTCACGCTGGGCGCGCTGCACGACGGCACGCTGCGCTTCAACGAACTGCGCCGCCGTGTCGACGGCGTGAGCGAGAAGATGCTGTCCCAGACCCTGCACGCGCTGGAGCGCGACGGCCTGGTGCACCGTGACGCACAGCCGACCAACCCGCCGCGCGTGGACTATGCGCTCACCCCGCTGGGGCGGGAGGTCGCCGAGCGCCTGCTGGCCCTGATCCACTTCGTGGAGGGCCGACAGGACGACGTGGTGAAGGCCCAGGAGCGTTACGACGCGGCGCGCGGCGGCCGCTGACAGCGCGGGCAGAAGTAGCTGGACCTGTTCATCCAAGGGCGCCTGCGGATCGCGGCGCCACAGCGGCGGCACGGCTCGTTCTCCCGGCCGTAGGCGTCCAACGACCGGTCGAAGTAGCCCGATTCGCCGTTCACGTTGACGTAGAGACTGTCGAAGCTGGTGCCTCCGACGGCGAGGGCCGCGTTCATCACGTCCCGTACGTGGCCGAGGAGTTCGGCCGTGCGCGGGCGCGTGAACGCCCCGGTGGGCCGCTCGTAGTGCAGCTTCGCGCGCCACAGCGCCTCGTCCGCGTAGATGTTGCCGACGCCGCTGATCAGCGACTGGTCGAGCAGCGCCCGCTTGATCGTCGTACGCCGACGGCGCAGCGCGAGGTGGAAGGCGTCGTCGTCGAACACGGTGTCGAGCGGGTCGCGCGCGATGTGCGCGATGACGTCCGGCAGCCCGTCCGGGGTGTTGTCGTGGAGCGAGAGACCGCCGAAGGTGCGCTGGTCGACGAAGCGGAGCTCGGTGCCCTGCACGTCCGCGAAGCGCATCCGGATCCTCAGGTGCTTCTCGTCCGGCGCCGCCTGGGGCTGCACCAGGAGCTGGCCGCTCATGCCCAGGTGCGCCAGGACGGACTGCCCCGAATCGGCGAGCGGCAGCCACAGGTACTTGCCGCGCCGCTGGACGAGACCGATCCGGTGCCCCGTCAGCCGGCTCCCGAAGTCCTCGCCGCCCGCCACGTGCCGTCTCACCGCACGCGGATGCAGCACCTCCACGTCGGCGACGACGCGCCCACTGACCCAGCGCTCCAGACCGCGCCGGACGACTTCGACTTCGGGCAACTCGGGCATGGGTCTCCTTCGGCACAGCACGATGCCGGTCGCCCCCAGTGGGGACGACCGGCATCAAAGGATAGGCGGCGGTCAGACCGAGGGGGTGTCGGCGGTCCCCTCGGACTGTGCGGCAGCGGCGGCCTCGGCCGCCTTGATCCGCTCGTCCGCGGCGGCGCGAATCGCACGCCACGCGGACTCTGCGGCCTGCTGCTCCGCTTCCTTCTTGCTGCGGCCGGTGCCGGTGCCGTACGAGACGCCTCCGACGCGGGCGGCAGCAGTGAATGTCTTCTCGTGGTCGGGGCCGCTCTCCGTGACGAGATACTCGGGCACGCCGAGGCTCTCCGTCGCGGTGAGCTCCTGGAGACTGGTCTTCCAGTCCAGGCCCGCTCCCAGATTCGAGGACTTTTCGATCAACGGGTCGAAGAGCCGGTGCACCAGCTCACCCGCGGCGTCCAGGCCCTGGTCCAGATAGACCGCGCCGATCACCGCTTCGAGGGTGTCGGCGAGGATGGATGCCTTGTCCCGGCCTCCCGTGCCCTCTTCACCACGGCCGAGCCGGATGAAGGAGCCCAGTTCGAGGCCACGGCTGACCTCCGCCAGCGCACGCGAATTGACCACCGCGGCCCGCAACTTGGCCAGTTGGCCTTCGGGCAGGTCGGGGTGGGTGCGGTACAGCGTGTCCGTGACGACGAGACCGAGCACCGAGTCCCCGAGGAACTCCAGACGCTCATTCGTCGGCAGACCGCCGTTCTCGTACGCGTACGAACGGTGGGTCAGCGCACGCACCAGAAGGGCGGACTCGAGCTTGTACCCGAGCCGCCCTTCCAGAAGCGTGTGGGACGAGGCCGTTGTCTCCGCCAGTTTCTTGGCGTCTTCCGCCTTCTTGGGGCTAGACACGGTGCCTCTCACCAGCCGCTCAGACCTCGAGGACCTGGCGCTTGTTGTAGGTGCCGCAGCTCGGGCACGCGATGTGCTGCTGCTTGGGCTCCTGGCAACGCTCACACGAAACCAGGGTGGGGACCGCAGCCTTCCACTGCGACCGGCGGTGGCGCGTGTTGCTGCGCGACATCTTCCGCTTCGGAACAGCCACGGCTACTTCTCCTGCTTCTCGTCGACGCCCGCATCTGCTTCGGCGCCGCTCATCTCGTCCTTCTCGCCGTCCTGGATGGTGCCAGCGAGTCCCTGCAATGCCGCCCAACGGATGTCGACGGCATCATGGTGGTGGTCCGGGTCGTCCGCGAGCCGCACTCCGCACTGGGAGCACAGGCCCGGACAGTCGTCCTGGCACACCGGCTGCATCGGCAGTGCGAGCACCACCGCATCACGCAGCACAGGCTCGAGGTCGAACATGCCGTCCTCGAGGTAGAGCCTGTCCTCGTCCTCTGGGGATTCCCCGGCGTCGTCGGCCGGTTCCGCGGTGCGGCCCCGGTCGTCGGCGTCAGGGTACGAGAACATCTCCTGGAAGTCCGCGTCGAGCTCAAGCTCGAGCGGCTCCAGACACCTTACGCACTCCCCCTCGGCCGATGCACGGGCGGTGCCTGTGACAAGCACCCCTTCCATGACCGACTCAAGGCGGATCTCCAGCTCGACCGGGGCGCCCTGCGGCACTCCGATGACCCCTTCGATACCGAAGGTGCCCGGCGCACCGGGCGCTTCGATCTCGCGGGTCAGCCGCAGCATGGCACCAGGACGCCGCCCCAGCTCGTGTGTGTCGAACACGAGGGGGTTTCGGTGGTCGAGGCGCGTGCTCAGGGCTTTTCCTGCTTTCGAATCCTGGAAGTTCAAGGGGGGCCACCGCACTGACGCCTCAAATCTGAGGCTTGGGTGGGCAGCCTGGATCGCGGACGTATGCGCGACCGAAGAGCCAGGATACTTGACCTTTCGCTTTCGGCCCAATCCGGTCCTCGGGTCCGTTAGCGCCCCTGTTCGTACTGGCGCAGCTGCTCGGCGCTGATCATGGTCGTGTCGAAGAGGCTGGTCTCCTCGAGCGTCGCGGCGGGCGCCTCGTACCGGGGCTGCTGGGGCTGCTGGGGCTGTTCGTAGCCCTGCTGCGGATAGCCGTACTGGTCGTGCTGCTGGTGCTGCTGGTACGCGTACGGATCCTGCTGGGCGTACTGCTGCTGGTACGCGTACTGGTCCTGCTGCTGGTACCCGTCGTGCTGGGGGTACCCGTACGGGTCGGGCTGCTGCTGCGGCGGCGCGTAGGGCTGCTGGGCCGGGATCGGCGGCGGGGCCTGGGCGGGCTGCTGCGGCGGGGCGGACTCCGCGGCGGCCGACGGGCCCGCGAGGTCCGCCAGGAATTCGGCGTCGGTGGTGTGCCCCTGGGCGGCGGCGCCCTCGCCCAGGGCGCCGAGCTCGTCGGCGGGGGCCCGGCCGTGCAGGGTCTGGCGGCCCCGCCCGACGGCCTCCAGGGTCTTGGCGAGGACCGCCTCGAAGGCACCGAGCTTGGCGTCGACGTACGCGTCGGCGTCGCGGCGCAGCGTCTCGGGGTCGTGGCTGCGCTCGGGGGCGTCCTCGTCCTCGTAGCCCTGCTCGTCGAGGCCGGGTCCGGTGCCGAGGAGCTTCTCGCGGCCGCGGCCGACCGAGCCGAGGGTCTTGGTGAGGACGACCTCGAAGTTGGCGAGCTTGCTGTCCACGTAGTCGTCGGCCTCGACGCGGACCTCTTCGGCGGTCTGCCGGGCCTCCGTGAGGATGCGGTCGGCCTCGCCCTGGGAGTTGCGGGCGACCTCGGTGTCGGAGATCAGGGAGCCGCGCTCGGCGTGCGCGGTCTCGATGATCCGCTCCGCCTCCTGGCGGGCCTGCTCGACGAGCTGCTCGCGGCCGCCGATGAGCTCCTGGGCCTGGGCGAGGGAGCCCGGCAGGGCCTGGCGCACCTCTTCGAGCATCGAGAGCAGATCGGCGCGGTTGACCACGCACGAGGCCGACATGGGCATGGACCGGGCGCTGCCGATCGCCTGGACGATCTCGTCGATCTTCTTCTGCACGTCCACCGTGTGCTCGCCACTCTCTACAGCTGGTTGGGAGACGGACGGGACGACTGTAAGGCCAGTGGCCGCCCGCCCGACACCGGGTGACGGTCTGTCAGTGCTCCTGCCGCGGGGTCACTTCTTGCCCAGACGTTCGGTCAGGGCCTCGTGGACGAGCGGCGGCAGCAGGTGCGCGACGTCGCCGCCCCAGGCAGCGACCTCCTTGACCAGCGAGGAGGAGAGGAAGCTGTAGGTGGGGTTGGTCGGCACGAAGAGGGTCTCGACGCCGGAGAGGCCGTTGTTCATCTGGGCCATCTGGAGTTCGTAGTCGAAGTCGCTGACTGCTCGCAGGCCCTTGACGATGGCCGGGATGTCGCGCTGCTTGCAGAAGTCGACGAGGAGGCCGTGGAAGGACTCCACCTCGACGTTGCCGAAGTCGGCGGTGACCTGGCGGATCATTTCGATCCGCTCCTCGATCTCGAACAGGCCCTTCTTCGACTGGTTGATCATCACCGCGACGTGCACCACGTCGTACAGCTTGGAGGCGCGGGCGATGATGTCGAGGTGTCCATTGGTGATGGGGTCGAATGACCCCGGACAGACGGCGCGGCGCAACGTGAGTCCCTCGCTCTCCGGTCCGGTCATGGCGCGATCACTGAGTCGTCGCACGTAGAGGCGGCGCGACCGTACCAAAACGTCCCTTCGCCGTAGCGACGGGACCTGAGGGCCTCGAAACCCTCCGGCCAGCCGAAGACACCGCCTCTTGTACTGCGTTCAACGGTGACGAGCGCATCGTCCGTGAGCCAGCCCTCCGAGCGGAGTGTGAGGAGGATCTCCCGAAGATCGTCATCGGTGACGGCGTACGGCGGGTCGAGGAAGACCAGGTCGTACGGGCTGGTGGGAGCGCCTCCCTGGACGATCTGGGCGGCTTTGCCCGCCCGTACGTCGGCGCCTGGCAGGGCCACCGCCTTCACGTTCTCCCGGATGGTGCGCGCCGCCCTGGCGTCGGCCTCGACGAGCAGGGTGTGGGCGGCGCCGCGGGACAGCGCCTCCAGACCCACGGCTCCGGAGCCCGCGTACAGGTCGAGGACGCGTGCCCCGTCGAGCGTGCCCTGGAGGGCCTGCCAGGTGGAGAAGAGGCCCTCGCGCGCGCGGTCGGACGTGGGGCGGGTGCCGTTGCCCGGCGGGACGGCCAGGCGGCGTCCGCCGGCCGTGCCGGCGATCACGCGGGTCATCTGATTCCTTCTGGCTGGCTGGGGTGCGCCACGTCGGTGGGCTCACCGGTGGGCTGACTCCACGATATGGCGTACACCCCGGTCAGCCCTTGTCGAGGTACTGCTCCCGCTCCGCGTCGAGCAGCGCGTCCAGTGCGGTGCGCAGCGCGGGCAGCCGCTCCAGCTCGGGGTCGTCGGCGACCACGGTGACCGCCTCCTCGCGGGCGGCGGCGATGATCTCCTCGTCCTCGATGACGGCGAGCATCCGCAGGCTGGAGCGGACGCCGGACTGGGCCTGGCCGAGGACGTCGCCCTCGCGGCGCTGCTCCAGGTCGATGCGGGAGAGCTCGAAGCCGTCGAGCGTCGAGGCGACGGCTCCCAGGCGGCCGCGGGCGGGGCTGGCCTCGGGCATGTCGGTGACCAGGAGGCAGAGGCCGGGGGCCGAGCCACGGCCGACGCGGCCGCGGAGCTGGTGCAGCTGGGAGACGCCGAAGCGGTCCGCGTCCATGATCACCATGGCCGTGGCGTTCGGCACGTTCACGCCGACCTCGATGACCGTCGTCGCGACCAGGACCTGGGTCTCCCCGGCGGCGAAGCGGCGCATCACGGCGTCCTTGTCGTCCGGCTGCATGCGCCCGTGCAGCACCTCGACCTTGAGGCCGCTCAGCGGGCCGCGGGCGAGCTGCTCGGCGACGTCGAGGACGGCGAGCGGGGGCCGCTTCTCGGCGGTGGCCTCTTCCTCGGCTTTCTTCTCGGCCTTCTCGGCCTTTTTCTTGGCCTTCTTCGGGTCGGCGGCTTCGTCGGCGTCGTCGCCGATGCGGGGGCACACCACGTACGCCTGGTGGCCGTTCTCCACCTCCTCGCGGACGCGCTCCCACGCGCGGGCCAGGAAGTGCGGCTTGTCCTCGGCAGGGACGACATGGCTGGCGATCGGCGAGCGCCCGGCGGGGAGCTGGTCGAGGACGGATGTCTCCAGGTCTCCGAAGACGGTCATCGCCACGGTGCGCGGGATCGGCGTGGCCGTCATGACCAGGAGGTGCGGGGGCTGCTTGCCCTTGCCGCGCAGGGCGTCGCGCTGCTCCACGCCGAAGCGGTGCTGCTCGTCGACGACGACGAGGCCCAGGTCGTGGAACTGGACCTTGTCCTCGATCAGCGCGTGGGTGCCGATGACGATCCCGGCCTCTCCGGTGACCAGGTCGAGCAGGGCCTGCCTGCGGGTGGCCATCCCCATGGAGCCGGTGAGCAGCGTGACCTTGGTGGCGTGCTCGGTGCCGCCCAGCATGCCGCCCTCGGCGAGCTCGCCCATCATCTCCACGATGGAGCGGTGGTGCTGCTGTGCGAGGACTTCGGTGGGCGCGAGCATCGCGGCCTGTCCGCCCGCGTCCACCACGGCGAGCATGGCGCGCAGCGCGACCATCGTCTTGCCCGAACCGACCTCTCCTTGGAGGAGGCGGTGCATCGGGTGCTCGGTCGCGAGGTCGTCGAAGATCTCCTTGGAGACCTTCTCCTGGCCCTCGGTGAGCGTGAAGGGCAGCTTGGCGTCGAACGCGTCGAGGAGGCCGCCCTCCTTGGGCCTGCGGGCCACGGCGGGGAGCTGCGCGTCCGCGTACCGCCGCCGGGCCAGGGCTACTTGGAGGACGAAGGCCTCGTCCCACTTGAGGCGGTCGCGGGCGGCCTCGATGTCGGCCTTGGAGTGCGGCCGGTGGATCTTCAGGAGGGCTTCGGTGAGCGGGATGAGGCCGCGCCCGTCGCGGAGGGCGGGCGGCAGCGGGTCCTGGGCCTCCTGGGCGCTGGGCAGGACCATGTCGACCGACTTGGCGATCTTCCAGGACTCCAGCTTGGCGGTGGCCGGGTAGATCGGCAGCTGGGCGCCCGCCCAGGAACCGACGGCCTCGCCCACCTCGTCGCCCTCGGCCTTCAGCGGTTCGTACGCCGGGTGGGCCAGCTGCATCTTGCGGTTGAAGACCGACACCTTGCCCGCGAACATCGCGCGGGTGCCGGGCAGCAGGTCCTTGTGCGGCTTGTGGATGCCGCGGCCGAAGAAGACGAGCTGGACCTGGCCGCTGCCGTCGGTGATCGTGACCTCGAGGCGCTGGCCGCGGCCGCCGTTGAACGTCAGGATGCGTGCGCTCGCGACCTGGGCGACCACCGTGACGTGCTCGTCCAGGGGGAGGTCGGCGAGGCGGGTCAGCTCACCGCGCTCGGCATAGCGCCGGGGGTAGTGGTGCAGGAGGTCGCCGACCGTGTGCAGGTCGAGGTGCTCGGCCATCACCTTCGCGGTGGCGGGGCCGACCACTTTCTTCAGGGGTTCTTCGAGCGCAGGCACGAGATCCATTGCACACCACGCCACTGACAATCCGGCGCACGTCCCCCGAATCCGCGGAACGCACCCCGGCTCCCACCGGCCCTGGCGGCGACTACTCGACGCCGATCAGCAGCAGCGCAGCCTGTCGGCCGCCGCGGTAGACCACGGTGTCGACGGCCAGATACGCCTCGCGCACGTGCTTCTCCAGGTGCTCCGCGACGGTGTCGGGCACGGATTCGCCGAGCACCAGCGTGACCATCTCGCCGCCCGCCGACAGCATGCGGTCGAGGACCGAGACCGCGGTACGGGCCACCTCGGAGCCGATCACCGCGACATCGCCGTCGATCAGGCCGAGCACGTCGCCCGCCTGGCAGATGCCCGCCATGGTCCAGGACTGCCGCTCGGCGACGGCCAGTTCGCCGTAACGGGTCGCGCCCGCCGCCGAGGTCATGGCGACGACGTCCTCGTCGAAGCGGCGGTCCGGCTCGTGCACGGCGAGCGCCGCGATGCCCTGGACGGCGGAGCGGGTGGGGATCAGCGCGACCCGTACGCCTTCCGTGCGGGCCTGTTCCGCCGCGGCGGCCGCGGTGTGCCGCAGTTCGGCGTCGTTCGGCAGGAGCACCACTTCGCGGGCGTGGGCCCGCCGGATCGCGTCGACGAGCTCGCCGCTCGCGGGCGGCTCCCCCACGCGCGCGGGCACGGTGGTCGCCCCGGCCTCGGAGTAGAGCCCGGCGAGGCCCTCGCCGGGCACGACGGCGACGATGGCCCGTTGGGTGCGTTCCCGGGGCGGCTGGACGGTGGTGTGCGCGTCGTCCGCGCCGAAGTGGGTGATCCGGATGCGGTGGGGGCGGCCCGCCTCCACACCGGCCTCGACGGCCGCTCCCGCGTCGTCGACGTGGACGTGGACGTTCCAGAGCCCGTCGCCGCCGACCACGACGAGCGAGTCGCCGAGCCGGTCGAGCCGGGCCCGCAGCCGGGTGACGGCCGCATCGTCCGCTTCCAGGAGGTAGATCACCTCGAAGGCGGGGCTGCCCTCGTCGCCGGGCGCGTCCTCGCACTCGACGGCCTCCACGCGCGCGTGGGCGTGGACCGACCCCTTGGGATGCGCCGGGTGCGCCGCCGCGCTCTTGGAGACCACGGTCTCGCCCGACAGGGCGCCCGTCAGCGCCCCCAGAACCGCCACGAGCCCCCGGCCACCGGCATCCACCACTCCCGCACGGCCCAGCACCGCGAGCTGTCCCGGCGTCGCGTCCAGCGCCGCGCAGGCGCCTTCGTACGCCGCCCTGGCCACTGCCCCGCAGTCGCCTTCGGTGCCGGTGGCCGCGTCGGCCGCCGCGGTCGCCACGGTCAGGACGGTGCCTTCGACGGGGTGGGCGACCGCCTGGTACGCGGACTCGGCGGCCTGCCGCAGCGCGCGCTCCAGGACCCGCCCTTCGACGTGATCTGCCTCACTGCCCGACTGCCCCTCACCGCCGATGACCTGCGCCATCCCCCGCAACAGCTGCGACAGGATCGTGCCGGAGTTCCCGCGGGCCCCTATGAGCGCTCCGTGCGCCATCGCGCGCACCGTCTCCGCCAGCGAGGGGAGGGCGGGCTCATGGCCCGTGAACGCGGCGTCGACCGCCTGGGAGGCGGATTCCACGGTCAGATAGAGGTTCGTCCCGGTGTCCCCGTCGGCGACCGGATAGACGTTGATGGAGTCGATCTCCTCGCGGGCCCTGCCGAGGGCGTCCAGAGCCAGTCGGCACCAGGCGCGCACCGCGACCGCGTCGAGGTTCTGCGGCACCTGTTCGCCTCCTTGACCATCCGGAATGGACGCAGCGTAGACCCAGGGTGAACGGGGGGACCGGGGCGGGGGCCGGGCCGTCCGTGGTAGTTTCGTTGTACCGAAGCAGTCGTTGTATGCTGCTCCGGTTGCCCGATACGCATCGGGCCATTCCTCCTGGCAACGCCACTTCGATCATTGCACTGATCCCGGCATGCCGGGTTTAACCGTAAGTGCATCTGAAGTCTTGGAGTGACCCGTGGCTGCCAACTGCGACGTCTGTGGCAAGGGGCCGGGCTTCGGCAACAACATCTCGCACTCGCACCGCCGTACGCCCCGTCGCTGGAACCCGAACATCCAGCGTGTGCGTGCCGTGGTGAGCGGGACGCCGAAGCGCCTCAACGCTTGCACCTCGTGCATCAAGGCCGGCAAGGTCTCGCGCTGACGCCAGCGCGGCCACCTAGCTGGTTGCTGAAAGAGCCGGTTCCCCTTCGGGGGGACCGGCTCTTTCGTATGTCCTTCCACAGGCCCGGACATCCGCGGGCCCGGAGGGGGCCCGCCCGCAAGGGACCGGCCTACGCCTCCCTGAACCGCCAGCCGTGATCCACCGGACCGATCCCGCCGCCGAGCGCGAACCCCTCGGCGATCGCCCCGGTGACGTACTCCTTGGCCGCCATGACGGCCTCCGGCACGGCCTGCCCCTTCGCCAGCTGCGACGCGATCGCGCTGGCGAGGGTGCAGCCCGTGCCGTGCGTATGGCGGTTGTCGTGCCGGGGGGCGCGCAGGACGTGCTCCTCGGAGCCGTCGGTGAGCAGGTCCACGGCGTCGCCGCGGAGGTGGCCGCCCTTGATGAGCACCCACTTCGGCCCGTACGCGAGGACGGCGGCCGCCGCGCGCCGCAGGCCGTCCTCGGAGTCGACCTCGATGCCGGTGAGTTGCGCGACCTCGTCGAGGTTGGGTGTCGCGACCGTGGCGGCCGGAAGCAGCTTCGTGCGGACCGAGTCCAGCGCGGACGCCGCGAGCAGCGAATCGCCGTGCTTGGAGACGCCGACCGGGTCGACGACCGCGGGCGCGTCCGTACCCGCGAGCAAGTCGGCGACCGTCTCGACCAGTTCGGCCGAGGCGAGCATGCCGGTCTTCACGGCCTGTACGCCGATGTCGTCGACGACGCTGCGGTACTGGGCCCGCACCGCCTCCACGGGAAGCTCCCAGAAGCCCTGCACGCCCAGGGAGTTCTGCGCGGTGACGGCCGTGACGACGCTCATGCCGTGCGTGCCGAGGGCGAGCATCGTCTTCAGGTCGGCCTGGATGCCCGCGCCGCCGCCGGAGTCGGATCCGGCGACGGTCAGGACCCGCGGCGGGGCGGTCACTCGGCGTCCCCGTTGTCCCCGAAGTGGTCCCAGCCCTTGCTGGTCCACGGGGCGCCGTCCACGGTCACCTGGGGCAGCGCGGAGGGGTTGAGGACCTCCCCGATGACCTTCCAGCGGGCGGGCAGCTTCACGTCAGCAGGGAAGGTCGCCACGATGGCGTGGTCCTCGCCGCCGTTGAGCACCCACTGGAGCGGGTCGACGCCGACGGCCTGCCCGATGTCGTTCATCTGCGAGGGCACGTCGACGTCTCCGGAGCGGATGTCGATGCGCACCTTGCTGGACTCGGCGATGTGCCCGAGGTCGGCGATGAGGCCGTCGCTGACGTCCGTCATGGAGGTCGCGCCGAGGCCCGCGGCCGCGGGGCCCGCGTGGTACGGCGGTTCGGGCCTGCGGTGGGCCTCCACGAAGGCGCGCGGCGAGCGGAAGCCGCGGGAGAGCACGGCGTGCCCGGCCGCGGACCAGCCGAGCCAGCCCGTCACGGCGACGACGTCGCCGGTCTTGGCGCCCGCGCGCGTGACCGGCTCGTGGTTGCGCAGGTCGCCGAGGGCGGTGATCGCGACGGTGATCGTGTCGCCGCGCACCACATCGCCGCCCACGACGGCCGCGCCCGCGACCTGACACTCGTCCCTGAGGCCGTCCATCAGCTCGGTGGGCCAGCTCGCGGGGAGCTCGGCGGGGACGACCAGGCCGAGCAGCAGCGCGGTCGGCACGGCGCCCATGGCCGCGATGTCCGCGAGGTTCTGCGCCGCGGCCTTGCGGCCCACGTCGTACGCGGTGGACCAGTCGCGGCGGAAGTGCCGCCCCTCGAGGAGGATGTCGGTGCTCGCCACGACCCTGCGGTCCGGAGCGGACACGACCGCGGCGTCATCGCCGGGGCCGAGCCGTACGGCCGGCGTGGAGGTGAGCCGCGAAGTGAGCTCTCTGATGAGCCCGAACTCCCCCAACTCGCCCACGGATCCCTTCACCGAGTCTCACCATGCCCTTTCAAGCTGCCCGGCCCCCGGTCGCGAGCCGTCTCTGTCGTCGGTACGGTCGACGTGACCGTCAACTTCTGTTGTCCGTCCACCACGATGTGCGCGCCACAGGTCACCCGGGTCTCCCCGCGGCAAGCGGCGACGCGGTACCGTGGCGTCCCTTTCTCCCCCACATGATCCTCGTGGCCGCCCTGGAGGTTCCGTGGTACAGGCGTACATCCTGATCCAAACAGAGGTCGGCAAGGCGTCGACCGTCGCCGAGCTGATCGGCAAGATCCCGGGAGTCATGCAGGCCGAGGACGTGACCGGACCCTACGATGTCATCGTCCGCGCGCAGGCGGACACGGTGGACGAACTCGGCCGCATGGTGGTCGCCAAGGTCCAGCAGGTGGATGGCATCACCAGAACTCTGACCTGCCCGGTCGTGCACTTGTAGCCCCCGTCTACCCTGGCCCGGTGAACATCCCCCACCTCCGGCGCCGCTGCCTCACAGGAATGTCCGCCCTCGCCCTGTTGATCGCGACAGCGGCCTGTTCAGCTACGGACGACGAGGCGTCAGTGGTGGTTCCTTCCCCGGCCGCGAAGGCCGCGGGCCTCTGCCGGGACCTGCACGGACAGCTGCCGGAAAAGGTCGACGGGCTGGGGCGCACCGACCCCGGGCCGAAGTCCGAGCTGACCGCGGGGTGGGGAGACCCGGCGATCATACTGCGCTGCGGTGTGCCGCGGCCCCCCAAGATGGTCGACCCCTCCTACGCACCGAAGAACGGCGTGAAGGTGAACGGCGTGGCCTGGCTCCTGGAGAAGCAGGACGACGGTTCGTACACCTTCACCACCGGGGCGCGCCTCGCCTATGTGGAGGTGACGCTGCCCGAGGAGCGGACGGGGGACGGTCTGGGTCCGCTCACGGACTTCGCCGCCCCCGTCAAGAAGACGATCCCCGTGGGGATCGGCAAGACCTCCTGAGGTCTGACGGGGGCAGCTCTTCGGGCAGGCGTCAGCGCAGGCCCGTGGAGCGGGTGAGGGCCGCCTGGATGAGGCGGTCCACCAGCTCGGGGTAGCTGACGCCGCTCTTCTCCCACATCTGCGGGTACATCGAGATGGGCGTGAAGCCCGGCATCGTGTTGATCTCGTTGATCACGAACCGGCCGTCCTCGGTGAGGAAGAAGTCCGCGCGCACCAGGCCCTCGCAGGACGCCGCCTCGAAGGCCTCGACGGCGAGCCGCTGGATCTCCGCGGTCTGCTCGGGCGTCAGCGGCGCGGGCACGATGCCGGGCGCCGAGTCGATGTACTTCGCGTCGAAGTCGTAGTAGTCGTGCGACTGCACGGGCGGGATCTCGGCCGGGACGCTCGCGCGCGGGCCGTCCTCGAACTCCAGGACGCCGCACTCGATCTCACGGCCGCGCAGCAGCGCCTCGATCAGGATCTTGGGGTCGTGGTGCTGCGCCTCGGCGATGGCCTCGTCGAGGCCTTCGAAGGAGTCGACCTTCGTGATGCCGATCGAGGAGCCCGCGCGCGCGGGCTTGATGAACAGCGGCCAGCCGTGTTCGCCCGCGAACTCCGCGATGCGCTGACGGGCGCCCGCCTCGTCCTGCTGCCACTCACGCGGGCGGATCACCAGGTACGGGCCGACGTTCAGCCCGAAGGAGGAGAACACCCGCTTCATGTAGTCCTTGTCCTGGCCGACGGCCGAGGCGAGGACACCGGAGCCCACGTAGGGCACTCCGGAGAGCTCGAGCAGGCCCTGGAGGGTGCCGTCCTCTCCGTAGGGACCGTGCAGCATCGGGAAGACGACGTCGACCTCGCCGAGCGCCTTGGGCACGGAGCCGGGCTCGCTGTAGACGACCTCGCGGTTGCCCGGGTCGAGGGGCAGCACCACGCCGCCCTCCACGGAGTCGGCGAGTTCGCTGACGCTCGGCATCTTGCGGTCGGCAATGGCCATCCGCTCGGGCTCGTCGGCGGTGAGCGCCCACCGTCCGTCCGTGGTGATGCCGATCGGCAGGACGTCGTACTTGGTGCGGTCGATGGCGCGCAGCACGGCGCCTGCCGTGACGACGGAGATGCCGTGCTCCGAGCTGCGGCCGCCGAACACGACGGCCACGCGCGGCTTGCGGGGCGGCTGCTCAGGGCTCTGGGGGAGGTTCTCGCTGCTCATATCGCGTTGAGAGTACCCGTTGGTACCGAAGTAGTCAGGTGTGCCTTCAGCGGCGCTCGGGCTTGGCGCTGCGCGACATGAGGTCCTTGAGGGCGACCATCGGGGGCGTGCCCTCGTGCACGATGCCCACGACGGTCTCCGTGATGGGCATGTCGACGCCGTGCCTGCGGGCCAGATCCAGCACGGACTCGCAGGACTTGACGCCCTCTGCGGTCTGCTTGGTGACCGCGATGGTCTCCTCCAGGGTCATGCCCTTGCCGAGGTTGGTGCCGAAGGTGTGGTTGCGCGAGAGCGGCGAGGAGCAGGTGGCCACCAGGTCGCCCAGGCCCGCGAGTCCGGAGAACGTCAGCGGGTCCGCGCCCATGGCGAGCCCGAGCCGGGTGGTCTCGGCGAGGCCGCGCGTGATGAGCGATCCCTTGGCGTTGTCCCCCAGGCCCATGCCGTCCGCGATGCCCACGGCGAGGCCGATGACGTTCTTCACGGCGCCGCCGAGCTCGCAGCCGACGACGTCGGTGTTCGTGTACGGGCGGAAGTACGGCGTGTGGCAGGCGGTCTGGAGGCGCTGTGCGACGGCCTCGTCCCGGCAGGCGACCACGGCGGCGGCGGGCTGCCGGGCGGCGATCTCACGGGCGAGGTTGGGGCCCGTGACGACGGCGATCCGGTCCGCGGGGACCTTCGTGACGTCCTCGACGACCTCGCTCATCCGCATGGCGGAGCCCAGTTCGACGCCCTTCATGAGGGAGACGAGGACGGTCTCTGGGGCCAGCAGCGGCGCCCACTCGGCGAGGTTGCCGCGCAGCGTCTGCGAGGGCACGGCGAGGACCGTGAAGTCGGCGTCCGCGGCGGCCTCGGCCGGGTCGGAGGTCGCCCGGAGGTTCTCGGGGAGCCGCACACCGGGGAGGTAGTCCGGGTTCGTCCGCGTGGAGTTGACGGCGTCGGCGAGTTCGGCGCGACGGCCCCACAGGGTGACGTCGCAGCCCGCGTCGGCGAGCACCATGCCGAAGGCCGTACCCCAGGAGCCCGTTCCGAAGACGGCGGCCTTCACCGGGCCTGCCGAGTTCACGGGGTTCGTCACTTGCTGTCCTCCGAGGTGCTCTCCGCGGGGCCGACGGCTCCGCGGTCTGCCTTGCGTCGTTGTTCAAGCCGCGCCCTGCGCGGGTCGTACGGCGTATCGGGGGCCTTCTCGCCCCGGACCTCCTCCAGGAGTTCGGTGATCGCGGCCATGATGGTCTCGGTCACCTCGCGCAGCACCTCGGGCGTCGGCTCCTTGTCGTAGAAGCGCGACAGGTCGACCGGCGGTCCCGCCTTCACCTGGAGGGTCTTGCGCGGGAAGAAGGTGGGCTTCTTGCTGTACGGCGGCAGCGCGAGGTTGGCACCCCACTGGGCGACGGGAATCACCGGGCACTGGGTCCTCAGGGCGACCCGCGCGGCACCGGACTTGGCCGTCATCGGCCACATGTCGGGGTCCCTGGTGAGGGTGCCCTCGGGGTAGAAGGCGACGCACTCGCCGCGCTCGATGGCGTCGACGGCGGCACGGAAGGCGTCCAGCGCGTTCGTGGTCTCGCGGTAGACCGGGATCTGGCCCGTGCCCTTCATCACCTTGGCGACAAAGCCGCCCTTGAAAAGGCCGTCCTTTGCCAGGAATCGCGGCACTCGTCCGGTGTTGTACTGGTAGTGCGCGTAGGAGAACGGGTCGATATGAGAGTTGTGATTCACCGCCGTGATGAATCCTCCGTCGGCCGGAATGTGTTCCATTCCACGCCAGTCCCGCTTGAACAGAACCACCAGCGGCGGTTTAGCAATGACCGCCGCCAGGCGGTACCAGAAGCCGATTCTGCGGCGGGACACTCGGACACCTTCCTCCATGAACCTGGTCGGCCGCACAAGTGTCGCCCCAGGCTGCCTGTCTGTCGAGAACACCGTACGCCCACCCCTTCCCCGCCACCCCGTGCACCGGCCCTCCAGCAGGTCACAATGGGCGCGACGCGAAGGACGGAGCGCTCGTGCAGTGGACCCTGGTCATACCCCTGAAGCCGCTGGCGCGCGCCAAGAGCAGGCTCGCCGCCACCTCCGGGGACGGTCTCCGCCCCGGCCTCGCCCTGGCGTTCGCGCAGGACACCGTGGCAGCCGTGGTGGCGTGCCCCGGGGTGCGCGATGTGGTGGTCGTCACGGGCGACGCCGTCGCGGGGCGCGAGCTCGCCGCACTGGGCGCCCGAATCGTCGCCGACGAGCCGGGCGGCGGCCTGAATGCCGCTCTGACGCACGGCGCGGCCTTCGTGCGCGCCGAGCGGCCCCAAGCGCCCGTCGCGGCCCTGAACGCCGATCTGCCCGCGCTGCGCCCGGTCGAATTGGCCCGCGCTCTCGACGGCGCCGCCTCTTTTCCCCGCGCATTCATGCCTGATGCCGAAGGAATCGGTACGACGTTGCTGTGCGCGGCGGCGGGAACGGAATTGCGTCCGGCATTCGGTACGGCATCGCGGGCCCGGCACGCGGCGTCCGGCGCCGTGGAACTCTCGCTCGACGGGGTCGATTCCGTACGCAGGGACGTGGACACCGGAGAGGACCTGCGCGCCGCTCTCGCGCTCGGTGTGGGGCCCCGCACCGCCGAGGTCGCGGCGGGCCTGCTCATCCCCGACTGAGTACGCTGCCTTCCATGCAGGCGACCGCGTACACGTACGACTCCGAGACCCGCAGCGGCAGTGTGCTGCTCGACGACGGGACTCCCGTGTCCTTCGAGGCCCCCGCGTTCGACGCGGGCGGGCTGCGGCTGCTGCGGCCCGGGCAGCGCGTGCGCATCGAGGTCGAGGCCGACGGCGACGGCGGCGAGGCGCGCCGCATCACCCTGGTGACCCTGCAGACGTTCTGATCCGCGGCCCTGCGGCCGCTCCGACAGGCCTGTACGCACGACGCGGGCCGGGCTCCCCCGTGGGAGTCCGGCCCGGCGCGTGAGTGCCCTCGTGCCCTTACTTCTTGCGGGCCGTGGCCTTCTTGGCGGTCGTCTTGCGCGCCGTGGACTTCTTGGCGGGCGCCTTCTTGGCGGTGGCCTTCTTCGCCGGCGCGGTCTTCTTGGCCGTGGCCTTCTTGGCCGGGGCGGCCTTCTTGGCGGTGGCCTTCTTGGCGGCCGGGGCGGCCTTCTTGGCCGTCGCCTTCGTGGCCGTCTTCTTGGCGGTGGCCTTCTTCGCCGCTGCCTTCTTGGCCGTCGCCGTGGTCTTCTTGGCGGTGGTCTTCTTCGCGGTGGCCTTCTTCGCCGTCGCGGTGGCCTTCTTCGCGGTGGCCTTCTTGGCCGTGGCCTTCTTCGCCGCCGCCTTCTTGACCGTCGCCGAAGCACCGCCGGTCAGGCTGCCCTTGGGCGCCTTCTTGACCGCGACGTCGTTCTTCGGGAGCTTCTTCGAGCCGCTCACCAGGTCCTTGAAGCCCTGTCCGGCACGGAAGCGCGGAACCGAGGTCTTCTTGACCCGCACGCGCTCCCCGGTCTGGGGGTTGCGGGCGTAACGAGCCGGACGGTCGACCTTCTCGAACGAGCCGAAGCCGGTGACCGAAACCCGGTCCCCGCTGACCACGGCACGGACGACGGCGTCCAGGACCGCGTCGACGGCGTCGGCGGCCTGCTGGCGGCCGCCCACCTTGTCGGCAATCGCTTCTACGAGCTGCGCCTTGTTCACGTCTTCCCCTTCGGAGACATTGCCGGGAGCGAAATACTCCGGCTTTTTCGCACGTTAGGCAGATATATACCGCAAATCAAACACGAAACGGGCTAATCACCCTTGTGCCGCAACGAAGTGGCCCATCTCGGAGTTCCTCGAAGGTCCGTTGAGGCTGCTGCTCAGCCGTCTTGGGGGAATCGACCCTCGTCTGCTTCATCGAGGGACGCCATCAATCGCTCCAGACGCCTTGCCGCATCGGCGAGATCGTGTTTGGCCGCGGCCGTAATGACCAGCAGCTTCCGGGTCAGCGCCATCCGTACGCCCTCCGGGACTTGCAGTGCGCGCACCCTTGAGTGCGCTTCCTTCAGTTGGTCCGCGACGAGCCCGTAGAGCTCGAGTTGGCTGTCACGTCCCATGCACCGATTGTGCCATCTGGGGCGAGTTGTCGCCTCCGCAGGGGGTAACTGCCGCCGTCCGCCGCCTTCCTGAGGGTACCCCGTCACGCCGAGTACAAGGGGATTTCCAGCCTCTTCTTCCTTCTTGGACAAGGGAGTTGAGACCACCCGTTCAGGTCAGCCGGTACCCCCGGACGGCCACACACAGACGTACCCCCAACCGTTCACGATTGGGGGTACGTCGGGGTGTTGCAGGGTGTTGCGAGGTGTCAGACCTGCACGGTCCGAGGCTTGTACGAGGGGCGCCCGGACTCGTACGTGGCGATGTCCGGCTCGTTCTGCAGGGTGATGCTGATGTCGTCCAGGCCGTTCAGCAGGCGCCAGCGGGCGTTCTCGTCGAGCTCGAAGTCGGCGGTGACGCCCTCCGCGCGGACCTGGCGATCCTGCAGGTCAACGGTGATTTCGGCCTGCGGATCCCGCTCCGTCAGCTCCCAGAGCGCGTCCACGACCGTCTGGTCAAGCACCACGGTGAGCAGGCCGTTCTTCAGCGAGTTGCCCCGGAAGATGTCGGCGAAGCGGGACGAGATGACGGTCTTGAACCCGAAGTTCTGCAGCGCCCACACGGCGTGCTCACGGGAGGATCCGGTGCCGAAGTCGGGGCCCGCGACCAGGACCGTGGCGCCCTGTCGCTCGGGGCGGTTGAGGACGAACTCGGGGTCCTTGCGCCAGGCCTCGAAGAGCCCGTCCTCGAAACCGTCCCTGGTGACCTTCTTGAGCCAGTGAGCAGGGATGATCTGGTCGGTGTCGACGTTGCTGCGGCGCAGCGGAACGGCCCGGCCGGTGTGCGTGGTGAATGCTTCCATGGTTCTCAGACTCCGGCGGTCACGGGGGCGTCGGACAGGTCGGCGGGCGAGGCGAGGTGGCCGGTGACCGCGGTGGCGGCGGCGACCTGCGGGGACACCAGGTGGGTGCGCCCGCCCTTGCCCTGCCTGCCTTCGAAGTTGCGGTTCGACGTGGACGCCGAGCGCTCGCCGGGAGCCAGTTGGTCGGGGTTCATGCCCAGACACATCGAGCAGCCCGCGTGCCGCCATTCGGCGCCTGCACTGGTGAAGACCTTGTCCAGGCCCTCGTCCATCGCCTGCAGGGCCACCCGGACCGAGCCGGGGACGACCAGCATCCGTACGCCGTCGGCGACTTTGCGGCCCTCGACGATGGAGGCCGCCGCGCGCAGGTCCTCGATGCGGCCGTTGGTGCACGAGCCTACGAAGACGGTGTCGACCTTGATGTCCCGCAGCGGCTGCCCCGCGGTCAACCCCATGTACTCCAGGGCCTTTTCGGCGGCGAAGCGCTCCGAAGCGTCTTCGTACGAAGCCGGGTCGGGGACGTTCGCCGAAAGCGGCGCTCCCTGGCCCGGGTTGGTGCCCCAGGTGACGAACGGCGCCAGCGAGGCGGCGTCGATGTAGACCTCGGCGTCGAAAACGGCGTCGTCGTCGGTCTTCAGGGTCTTCCAGTACGCCACCGCGGCGTCCCAGTCCTCGCCCTGCGGGGCGTGGGCGCGGCCCTCGATGTAGTCGAAGGTGGTCTGGTCCGGGGCGATCATCCCGGCGCGGGCGCCCGCCTCGATGGACATGTTGCAGATGGTCATCCGCGCCTCCATCGAGAGCTTCTCGACGGCCGGGCCGCGGTACTCCAGGACGTACCCCTGGCCGCCACCGGTGCCGATCTTCGCGATGATGGCGAGGATCAGGTCCTTGGCCGTGACGCCGTCGGGCAGTTCGCCGTCGACGGTGATGGCCATGGTCTTGGGGCGGGCCATCGGCAGCGTCTGGGTGGCCAGGACGTGCTCGACCTGGGAGGTGCCGATGCCGAACGCCAGCGCGCCGAAGGCGCCGTGGGTGGAGGTGTGCGAGTCGCCGCAGACCACCGTGGTGCCGGGCTGGGTCAGTCCCAGCTGCGGTCCCACCACGTGGACGACGCCCTGCTCGACGTCGCCCAGCGGGTGCAGGCGCACCCCGAAATCGGCGCAGTTCTTGCGCAGCGTCTCCAGCTGCGCCCGCGAGACCGGGTCGGCGATGGGCTTGTCGATGTCGAGGGTCGGGGTGTTGTGATCCTCGGTCGCGATGGTGAGGTCGAGCCGGCGCACCGGCCGACCGGCCTGGCGGAGGCCGTCGAAGGCCTGCGGGCTGGTCACCTCGTGCAGCAGGTGCAGATCGATGAAGAGGAGGTCGGGCTCGCCCTCGGCGCGCCGGACGACGTGGTCGTCCCAGACCTTCTCCGCGAGTGTCCTACCCATCGCTTTCCCTCCGACCGGCCGCTTCGCCGGCCCAACTAGAGAATCCGTTCGCCGACGCGCGTACCCCTCGTGCCGCGCGTCGACCGCCGATCCGTTGGTCCGCGGATCGCTCGTACAGAGTGGCGCGTCTCGCAGAAAATTGAACTTGCGTTTCACAGAGTGAGACGGGAGTATCGACGCATGGACAACTCTAGCGGCGTAGGCGTTCTGGACAAGGCGGCTCTTGTCCTGGGCGCTCTGGAGTCCGGTCCGGCCACCCTCGCGGGCTTGGTCGCGGCCACCGGGCTCGCACGACCCACGGCCCACCGACTGGCCGTGGCACTGGAACACCACCGGATGGTGGCCCGGGACATGCAGGGCCGTTTCATTCTCGGCCCCCGCCTCTCGGAGCTCGCGGCGGCGGCGGGCGAGGACCGCCTGCTCGCCACGGCGGGCCCGGTCCTCACCCACCTGCGCGACGTCACGGGCGAGAGCGCGCAGCTCTACCGCCGCCAGGGCGACATGCGCATCTGCGTGGCCGCGGCGGAGCGCCTCTCGGGCCTCAGGGACACCGTCCCCGTCGGCTCGACGCTCACGATGAAGGCAGGCTCGTCGGCCCAGATCCTGATGGCGTGGGAGGAGCCGGAGCGCCTGCACCGCGGCCTCCAGGGCGCCCGCTTCACGGCCACGGCCCTTTCGGGCGTACGGCGCAGGGGCTGGGCCCAGTCGATCGGCGAGCGCGAGCCGGGCGTGGCGTCCGTCTCCGCGCCGGTGCGGGGCCCCTCGAACCGCGTGGTCGCCGCCGTCTCGGTCTCCGGACCGATCGAGCGCCTGACCCGCCACCCCGGCCGCATGCACGCGCAGGCGGTCATCGACGCCGCCGGACGCCTCTCCGAGGCCCTGCGCCGCTCCGGCGGCTGACGCCCCGGCGCCGAAAGCGCCCTCGCACGCACACAGCGCCGGAAGAAGCTGCCTCAACGCCGCGGCAGCCTCTTCCGGCGCTTTTCTGTCCCCTTCCGCCCCCGGACCGCCCCGCAGGGCACCCGCCGGGGGCGTCAGGCCCTGCTCAGCCGGTCTGCGGCCCGGTCCCCGCGGCGGCCGACCGGAATCACGCCGGTGGCCTCGCCCAGGCCGAACGGCGGCATGTTCACGTACACCGCCTCATGGGCACCGGCCCGCACCACGAACGTCTCGTGCCAGAAGCCGACCTTGCCCCGGCCCTCCCTGATGCGACGGTTGAAGGCCGCCCACGCGGGCCGGTGGGCCTTGTCCGGCGCGGTCGAGTACGCCAGCAGCTTCTCCTGCGACTCCCAGTACTGGACCACGTACACCAGGCGCGCCCCGCCGAACAGGAGCCGGTAGCCCAGCATTCCGCTCTCCCGGTCCCGCGACAGCTCCTTCAGCATGCGGGGCATCGCCATGAAGACGGGCCACCAGCTGCGGACGGCGCGGAAGGCATTGATGCGCATCCCGATGTGGAAGACGACCACGTCGCCTTCCGCCTCGGCGGTCATGCGCCCTTCGATCGGCTTGCTGCTCATGACGGTTCCCCCTTGACGGAGCTCTGGCCGAACGTTGGATAGTTCCGCTATCCATGCTTGGATAGTGGCACTCTCCAAAGAGGAGCGCAAGAGGAGGCACGAACCGATGAGACTGGCGGAACTGAGCCGGCGCAGCGGGGTCCCCACGGCCACGATCAAGTACTACCTGCGCGAGGGACTGCTCCCGCCGGGCCACCGCGTGACGGCGACGCAGGCCGAGTACGACGACACCCATCTGCAGCGGCTCCGGCTCGTGCGGGCGCTGGTCCAGGTGGGCCGGGTGCCGATCGCGTCGGCGCGGGAGGTGCTCACCGCGCTGGAGGACGACTCGCTGGACCACAACTCCCGCCTGGGAACGGCGGTATGGGCACTGCCGCACGGCCCGGAGCCCACCGCGGACGACCCGCCCCAGGAGGCGGCGCGCCACACGGTGGACGCCCTGCTGGCACGCCTCGGCTGGCGGAACGCCCGGGAGTACGGAGCCGAGTCGCCCGCCTATCGGATGCTGGTGACCGCCGTGGACACCCTGGCCCGGCTCGGATACCCGTGCGGCGTGGCGGACTTGGCGCCGTACGCGCGCGCGGGGCGGCAACTTGCCGACACGGACCTGGACTTGATCGAGCGGTACGAGTCGCCGGACGAGCAGTTGGAGGCGGCGGTCGCGCTCACGGTGCTCTACGAG
Organism: Streptomyces sp. NPDC004732; assembly: GCF_040609235.1. Lineage (NCBI taxonomy): Bacteria > Bacillati > Actinomycetota > Actinomycetes > Kitasatosporales > Streptomycetaceae > Streptomyces > Streptomyces sp. NPDC004732. Next base: position 515,748 of record NZ_JBEXJR010000005.1, on the reverse strand, counting down.
CCGGTCCTGCTGAGCCTGCGCCGCATGGCGCAGGCCGAGGAGTCCAACCGGCGCTACGGGCAGGAGCCGGAGGCGCCGCAGGCATGACGAAAGGGCCCTCCCTCACGGGAAGGCCCTCTGCCGTTCTTGTACCCCCGACCGGATTCGAACCGGCGCTACCGCCTTGAGAGGGCGGCGTGCTAGGCCGCTACACAACGGGGGCAAGGATCTTGTGTTGTCACGCGATCCAGCTGGGCTACCAGGACTCGAACCTAGAACAACGGAACCAGAAACCGTCGTGTTGCCAATTACACCATAGCCCAATGTGGTCTAGACCAGGTCTAGTACCTTCAGTACCCCCGACCGGATTCGAACCGGCGCTACCGCCTTGAGAGGGCGGCGTGCTAGGCCGCTACACAACGGGGGCCCTAGCGATCCTGCATCAGTGACAGTGGGTGCGACCCGATCTGTCCCCGCGGGAAGGATCTGTACCCCCGACCGGATTCGAACCGGCGCTACCGCCTTGAGAGGGCGGCGTGCTAGGCCGCTACACAACGGGGGCATTGTGGATGAGATCCACAAGGTGCAGATGAGCTCTGCGAGCTGGCCTACCAGGACTCGAACCTAGACTAACGGAACCAGAAACCGTCGTGCTGCCAATTACACCATAGGCCATCAAAGCGCCACCCCTTGACGGGGTTTTGTTTGACTTGCGCTTCCCGGCCGGACCTTTCGGCCCTCTCGGGCGGCGCAGGAAGAACATTACCCGAAGGTGGACGGCGCTCCAAAACGGGTATCCGCCCGCAGCACCGAGGGGAGCTCGGAGAGCTCCTTGATGCGGTGCACGCCCGACGGACCTTGTCCCGCCGAGCCGTTGCGGTCGAGCCAGATCCCGAGCAGGCCCGCGTCCCTGGCGCCCCTGGCGTCGATCTCCGGCTGGTCGCCCACGTAGGCGATCTCGGCGGGCGCGAGGTCCAGGCGGGCGCAGACGGCGAGGAAGGCCTCGGCGGCGGGCTTGGAGACGCCGAGGTCGGCGGCGCACAGCACGGCCTCGAAGCGGTCGCGCACGCCGAGGACGGTCAGCTTGCGCTCCTGGACGGACAGCGCGGAGTTGGACAGGACCGCGTGGCGGTACTCGTCGGCAAGGGCGTCCAGGGTGGGCACGGTGTCGGGGAAGAGGGACCAGGCCGATTCGTAGTGACCGACGTAACGCTCGAACCAGGCGTCGGCGTCGTCGTCGGAGAGCGCAGGGACGTCCAGGAAGTCGCGCACGCGGTCGCGGCGCTGCTCCTGGAAGGTCAGTCCCCCGGCCCCGAAGCGGGCCCAGTGGTGCTCGGTGAGCTCCCGCCAGCGGTCGAGCGCGCGCTCCGCGGAGCCGTACTGCTCCAGGAGGCCCTCGGCCGTGAGGTGCGCGTGCATGCCGGTGCTGTCGGCGCGCGCGTAGTCGAAGATCGTGTCGTCGATGTCCCAGACCACGGCTTTGATCGGCATGTCTACGACGGTATGCGAAGGACCCGGCAGCCGTGAGGGCTTCCGGGTCCTTCATGTGGACGTCACATGCGTCGCGTACGTCTGACTAGGCGGTCAGCTTCGTCAGGGCCGCGTCGATGCGGGACAGCGCCTTCTCCTTGCCCAGGATCTCCAGGGACTCGAAGAGGGGCAGGCCGACCGTGCGGCCGGTGACGGCGACGCGGACCGGGGCCTGGGCCTTGCCGAGCTTCAGGCCGTGCTCCTCGCCTGCGGCCAGGACGGCCTCCTTGAGGGACTCGGGGGAGGTCCAGTCGGCCGCGTCCAGCTTGGCGCGGGCCGTGCGCAGGAGCGCGTCGGAGCCCTCCTTCATGGCCTTCGTCCAGCTCGCCTCGTCGAAGACCGGCTCCGAAAGGAACAGGAAGTCGACGTTGTCCGTGATCTCGGAGAGGACCTTGACGCGGGTCTGGGCGTGCGGGGCGATCGCCGCCCAGGCGGACTCGTCGAAGTCCTCGGGGGCCCAGTTGGCGTGCGGGGCGCGCAGCCAGGGCTCGCAGGCCTCGGCGAAGGCCTTCACGTCCAGCATGCGGATGTGGTCGGCGTTGATCGCCTCGGCCTTCTTCAGGTCGAAGCGGGCCGGGTTGGCGTTCACGTCCGCGAGGTCGAACTTGGCGACCATGTCGGGGATCGAGAAGACGTCCTGGTCCGCGGAGAACGACCAGCCCAGGAGGGAGAGGTAGTTGAGCAGGCCCTCCGGGAGGAAACCGCGCTCCCTGTAGAGGTTGAGCGAGGCCTGGGGGTCGCGCTTGCTCAGCTTCTTGTTGCCCTCGCCCATGACGTACGGGAGGTGGCCGAACTCGGGGATGCCCTTGGCGATGCCCAGCTCGATCAGCGCCTTGTAGAGGGCGATCTGGCGGGGCGTGGAGGAGAGCAGGTCCTCGCCGCGCAGGACGTGGGTGATCTCCATCAGGGCGTCGTCGACCGGGTTGACCAGCGTGTACAGCGGGGCGCCGTTGGCGCGCACGATGCCGTAGTCGGTGACGTTCTCCGCCTGGACGGTGATCTCGCCGCGGACCAGGTCGGTGAAGGTGGTGGCCTCGTCCGGCATCCGGAAGCGGACGATGTGGCTGCGGCCCTCGGCCTCGTACGCCTGCTTCTGCTCGGCGGTGAGGTCGCGGCAGTGGCCGTCGTAGCCGGACGGCTTGCCCGCGGCGCGGGCGGCCTCGCGGCGGGCGTCCAGCTCCTCGGTGGTGCAGTAGCAGGGGTAGGCGTAGCCACCCTCGATGAGCTTGGCCGCGACGTCCTTGTAGATGTCCATGCGCTGCGACTGGCGGTACGGCGCGTGCGGGCCGCCGACCTCGGGGCCCTCGTCCCAGTCGAAGCCCAGCCAGCGCATCGAGTCGAGCAACTGCTCGTACGACTCCTCGGAGTCGCGAGCCGCGTCGGTGTCCTCGATGCGGAAGACCAGGGAGCCCTCGTTGTGCCGGGCGTAGGCCCAGTTGAAGAGGGCGGTGCGGACCAGGCCCACGTGGGGGTTGCCGGTCGGCGAGGGACAGAACCGTACGCGTACGGGGGTCGCGTTAGCCACGCTTGATCACCTTGTTGGTGAGAGTGCCGATGCCTTCGATGGTGACGGCGACCTCGTCGCCGACGTTGAGGGGGCCGACCCCTGCCGGGGTGCCCGTGAGGATGACGTCGCCGGGGAGCAGCGTCATGGCCTCGGAGACGTGCACGATCAGGTCCTCGATGGAGCGGACCATTTCGGCCGTACGCCCCAGCTGCCGCTGTTCGCCGTTGACCGTGCACTGGATGGTCAGGTCGGAGGGGTCGAGGTCGGTCTCCACCCAGGGGCCGAGCGGGCAGGAACTGTCGAAGCCCTTGGCCCTGGCCCACTGCTTCTCGCGCTTCTGCACGTCACGCGCGGTGACGTCGTTCGCGCAGGTGTAGCCGAGGATGACGTCACGGGCGCGCTCGCGCGGGACCTCGCGGCACATGCGGCCGATGACCACGGCGAGCTCGGCCTCGTAGTGCACCTCCTGCGAGAAGGAGGGGTACGCGATGGCGTCGCCGGGGCCGATCACCGAGGTGGACGGCTTGAAGAAGGCGACCGGGATCTCGGGGACCTCGTTGCCGAGCTCCTTCGCGTGGTCCGCGTAGTTGCGGCCGATGCCCACGACCTTGTTGGGGAGCACCGGGGGCAGCAGCCGCACCTTGCTCAGCGGGACCTTCGTGCCGGAGAGCTCGAAGTCCGCGAACGGGATGCCCTTGATGATGTCGAGGACGAGCCCGTCGGTCGTTCCGGGGGGACTTTCGCCCTCGACCGCGCCGAAGGCGACGTTGCCGTCGATGGAGAACCTGGCGATGCGCACGTGTGCCTTGGCCCCTTGCTGGAATGGGTGGAGTCTGACACTCCAGGCTAACGCGGCAAGGGGCGCCGACCTCCCGTATTAACCCGCTACGGGGGTCGGCTGCTCCGGGGCGTCCATCAGGATCGTGCGCTTGGGGTTGGCGGTCTGCGTCGGCAGTTCGACGGCATGCTCGGGGCGCTCGGCCGCGGCCTGCACCTCGTCCGCGTCCGCGAGGTGCGCGAGAGTGGTGCGGCGCGGGTTGGCTATGTTGCGGAATATCGTCGACTTCACAGTCTTCATCTGCTGTTCGGACCTTGTCGGTTGTGGCGTCCCGTGAAGGACGCGGCTTGTCGGATTCGCCATCCCTGTAAAGCGTCAGGCTAAACATCCAATTCCCGGCCAAAGTCCGGAAGACGCCATGATCTTCGTGTGAGTTTGCTCACGAACTAGCGGACAAAAGGGTCAATTCAGCCCTGGAATCGACCAGTTGGAAACGGACATTGCGCCACTGAAGGCACCATTCCGCTCCTGATCATGAAGACTGGGACACCCCCCACCGGTAGAAGCTTTGTGGGGATGAGTCCGTTTTTTACTAGATCACTTTCTACGTCTCGTGACTCCGCACTCACAACGCGTCACGTAGCTCGCGCCGTGACACACGGGCCTTGTTGGAGATCCGGCACTGTGCTGGAATTCCCGGGACCGCCGCGGGATCGAACCGGCGCGCAGGGGCGCAACGCAGCGCCGAGTGGCGGCGGGGAGGGGGAGCAAGCGCCGGTCACTCACGACCACCCATGGGGCGCTTGCCGCCCCACGACGCCGACACCGTCCCGCCGTTACCCGGCAGGACGCCTGGTCCAGAGGTTGCGACGCTAGTGCAGGGACGTTTCAAGAGGGATGGCAAGGGGTCTCCCCAGGCCGACCGCGGCCGAGGGGATGCTCCGGCGGAGCCGGAGCGCGGCTCCTCGCCCCAGCACGCCCAGAACCCCGGCCCGGGCACGCCCGGCGACAGCGGCCCCGGCGCCGCGCGTCAAGGCGCCGTCGGCAGCGGCTCGACGGCCGCACCGGCCAAGGGCAAGGGCTCGTCCGGAGCCAAGACCCCCACCGGACCCGGCTCGCGAATAGCCCTGCGCAACTGGCGCATCTCGACCCGACTGGTCTCGCTGCTCGCGCTCCCCGTGATCACCGCGACCTCGCTCGGCGCGCTCCGCATCAACTCGTCCCTGGACGAGATCCAGCAGCTCGACAACATGAAGCTGCTGACCGAGATGACCAAGCAGGCCACCGAGCTCGCCGCCGCGCTCCAGGAGGAGCGCGACAAGTCCGCGGGCCCCCTCGCGCACGGCGCGACGGCCACGGACTACACGGTCAAGGGCGCGCGCGACAAGACCGACCGCGTCTACCGCAACTTCCTGCAGGGCACCCAGGACCTCAACGACACCGACGGCGAGAAGGGCCTTCTCGGCGTCCGGCACAGCGCGGTCCAGATCACCCAGCAGCTCCAGGGCATCAACGACGTCCGCAAGAAGGCCTTCGCCGACAAGGGCTCCACCTCGCAGACCGTCGAGGCCTACAGCCAGCTGGTCGAGCAGCTCCTGAAGCTCTCCCAGGACATGGCGCAGGCGACGAGCAACCCGGACATGATCCAGCGCACGCGTTCGCTGGCCGCCTTCTCCTCGGCCAAGGAGTACGCGTCCGTCCAGCGCGCGATCATCGCCGCGGCCCTGCCCGCGAACGACAGCGACTACGGCAAGATCTCCGAGACCGACCGCACCTTCGGCCTCAGCGCCAACGAGAAGGAGCGCTCGGAGCTCCAGACCTTCAGCAAGATCTACGCGGGCAACGCCGGTGAGCTGACCAAGCCCATCGACGGCGGCAACCCCGCGGTCAAGGCCGCCAACGAGTACGCCAAGCGCGTGCTCGAGCAGGAGGGCGGCATCAAGCTCCAGGACAAGCGGTCCTACAAGGACTGGATCGACAACGACACCACCAAGATCGACGCGATGTCGAAGATCGAGCTGACGCTGCTCGGCGAGATGGAGCAGAAGGCTCGCGAGCTGCGCAACGAGTCGGAGCAGTCGGCCATCCTCAACGGTGCGCTGATCCTGCTCGTGCTCGGCGTCTCGCTCGTCGGCGCGTTCGTGGTGGCCCGGTCCATGATCCGCTCGCTGCGCCGCCTCCAGGACACCGCGACGAAGGTCGCCCAGGACCGTCTGCCCGAGCTGGTCAAGCAGCTCTCGGAGTCGGACCCGCAGGACGTGGACACGTCGGTGGAGTCCGTGGGTGTGCACTCGCGGGACGAGATCGGCCAGGTGGCCGCGGCCTTCGACGACGTGCACCGCGAGGCCGTCCGCCTCGCCGCCGAGCAGGCCCTCCTGCGAGGCAACGTCAACGCGATGTTCACCAACCTCTCGCGCCGTTCGCAGGGCCTCATCCAGCGCCAGCTCTCGCTCATCTCCGAGCTGGAGTCGCGCGAGGCCGACCCGGACCAGCTGTCCTCGCTCTTCAAGCTCGACCACCTCGCGACCCGCATGCGCCGTAACGGCGAGAACCTCCTCGTCCTCGCCGGTGAGGAGCCGGGCCGTCGTTGGACGCGCCCCGTCCCGCTGGTCGACGTGCTGCGTGCCGCCGCGTCCGAGGTGGAGCAGTACGAGCGCATCGAGCTCTCCTCGGTGCCCGCGACCGAGGTCGCGGGACGCGTCGTCAACGACCTCGTGCACCTCCTCGCCGAGCTGCTCGAGAACGCGACGTCGTTCTCCTCGCCGCAGACCAAGGTCAAGGTCACCGGTCACGCGCTGCCCGACGGCCGCGTGCTGATCGAGATCCACGACACCGGCATCGGCCTCTCGCCGGAAGACCTCGCGGCGATCAACGAGCGGCTCGCGTCGCCGCCCACCGTGGACGTCTCGGTGTCGCGCCGCATGGGTCTGTTCGTGGTCGGCCGTCTTTCGCAGCGCCATGGCATCCGCATCCAGCTCCGCCCGTCCGACTCCGGTGGTACGACCGCGCTGGTCATGCTGCCCGTCGACGTCGCCCAGGGCGGCAAGAAGATGCCGGGCAAGCCCGGTGCGCCCACCTCGACCGGCGGTCCCGCCGCGGCTCAGGCCGCCGCGGGTGCCGCGGCCGCGCGCCGCGGTGTCGGGCCGGGCGGCAACGGTGGTCCCGGTCAGGGCGGTGGCCCCGGCCGCGGCGGTCCCGCGCTCGGCGGCGGGCCCGGTGCCGGTGGCCAGGGCGGTCCCGGGCTGCTCGGTGCCGGTGCGCCGCGTCCGCAGGTCGCGGGCTCGGGTCCGCGGGCCGCGCTGCCCTCCAGGGACACGGGACAGCAGCGTCCGCAGAGCGGTCAGCCGATGGCTCCGCAGGGCAACCAGCAGCAGGGCAACCAGCCGATGGGCGGTCAGCCGCAGGGCGGCCGTGGCGGCAACGCGCAGCAGCCTCCGGTTCCCCAGCAGCGTACGAACGCCATGAACCCGCCGTCCGACGCCGGTGACCAGGGCCGCAGGCCCCAGCTGCCGCCGCGTGGCGGACCCCGTGCCGAGCTGCCCGGGGGCAACCCGCAGCCGCGCGTGCCCAGCTGGAGCGACGAGAACGCGCAGCCGCAGGTGTCGCGCGAGCCCTTCGACACCCCGCGGGGTCACGAGGAGCACGAGTCCACCGGTCAGTTCCCCCAGCCCTCGGTGGCCGGTGCGGACGACCGGCAGGGCCCTGGCTCCACCGCGGAGTTCGCCCGCCCGGACTTCGACGGGCCGCCGCCCGGCAGCTCCGCACCGCAGGACACGGGCTCTACCGGCCAGTTCGTCCGCTCGGACGTCTTCGGCGGGCAGGGCGGACCCCGACAGGGCCAGCAGCCCGGCCGCCCGGCCGCGCCGCAGCACCAGAACCAGAACCAGCAGAACCCGAACCAGCAGCAGGACCAGGCCAACGGGTTTGCGCAGCAGGGCGGTCGGGAGAACCCCGACTACACCGTGCCGCGCCCGCCGGCCCCGCGCCGCAGCCAGGGCGACCCCAACCAGGGCATCCCCCAGCAGCCGCAGACGTCCTCGCAGCAGCCGGGTCAGGGTCCGGACCAGGGCCAGGGCCGGGGTCCGAACCAGGGCCAGGGTCAGGGCCAGAACCAGGGTCAGGGTCAGAACCAGGCGCAGCAGAACCAGCAGCAGCCTCTGCAGCCCGCGCAGCCCCTGCAGCCCGCCGAGCCCGAGCCCCTGCCCCCCGCCGGTCCCGGCGACGGACGCACGCCGCTGTTCGACACGCTGGAGACCAACTGGTTCCAGCAGCAGCAGAACCAGCACGCGGCGCCGCAACAGCCCGCACCGCAGCAGCCCGCACCGCAGGAGCCTCAGCACCGGCAGCCCGCGCGGCAGGAGCAGCAGGGCGGCCAGGCCCCCGAGGCCGGGCCGCGCCAGGCTCCCGAGCCCGCACGCCACCAGGCCCCCGAGCCGCCGCAGCGTCCGCTCCCCTCGCGCCCCCAGCGCCAGGACCCGGCCGCCGCTCCCGTCGCCCCCGGCGGCACCAACGGCAACGGGATGCCCGGCGGCTGGCGCACCTCCCCCAACGACGAGCTGGGCCGTCAGGCCGAGCGCGTCCGGCAGCCCTCCGCGGGCGGCGTCACCACATCCGGACTGCCGCGTCGCGTCCCGCGAGCCAACCTGGTCGCGGGCACGGCCCAGCAGCAGCAGGACAGCACAGGTCCGCAGGTCTCGCGTGCGCCCGAAGAGGTACGCGGCCGGCTGACGAATCTCCGTCGGGGCATCCAGCAGGGTCGCCAGGCCGGTACCGGCCAGACCGGCAGTTTCCCCACTCACCAGCAGGAGCGTTAGTTGAGTCCGAGCCAGGCGGCACAGAATCTGAACTGGTTGATCACCAACTTCGTGGACAACACCCCCGGGGTGTCCCACACGGTCGTGGTCTCCGCCGACGGCCTGCTTCTGGCGATGTCCGAAGGCTTCCCGCGGGACCGCGCCGACCAGCTCGCCGCGGTCGCCTCCGGGCTGACCTCCCTCACCGCCGGGGCCTCCCGGATCTTCGAGGGCGGCGCCGTCACCCAGACCGTGGTGGAGATGGAGCGGGGGTTCCTCTTCCTCATGTCGGTCTCCGACGGTTCGTCCCTGGCCGTGCTCGCACACCCCGAGTGCGACATCGGCCTCGTCGGGTACGAGATGGCGCTCCTCGTCGACCGCGCGGGCGCCGTCCTGACCCCGGACCTCCGCGCCGAACTGCAGGGCAGCCTGCTCCACTAAGCCCCCGGAGCACGCTCCGAAGCTTTACCCCTTCGGCCGCCCCACCGACCGAACGTACTGACCAACCGTCCGGCCGCCACACTGCCCCCACCGGCTCTGTCAGACGGCACACGCAGATGACCTGCTGTCCCGCCCGGAGGATCCATGACCCCGCCCACCGCCTCTCACAACCCGTACGGCGACGCCTCGTACGGAATGGAGGGCGACCAGCCGCTGGTGCGTCCCTACGCGATGACCGGCGGCCGGACCCGGCCCCGCTACCAGCTCGCCATCGAGGCGCTGGTGAGCACCACGGCCGACCCGGCCCAGCTGATGGGGCTGCTCCCCGAGCACCAGCGGATCTGCCACCTGTGCCGTGAGGTCAAGTCGGTGGCCGAGGTCTCGGCGCTGCTTTCGATGCCGCTCGGGGTGGCCCGGATCCTCGTGGCGGACCTGGCCGAGGCCGGGCTCGTCGCCATCCACCAGCCCGGCGGCGACGAGAACGCCGGTGGCCAGCCTGACGTGACACTGCTCGAAAGGGTGCTCAGTGGACTTCGCAAGCTCTAGCGGTTCGGAGGCGACCCGCTCCACCACTTCCGCGAAGATCGTGGTGGCGGGCGGCTTCGGCGTGGGCAAGACCACGTTCGTCGGAGCGGTCTCCGAGATCAACCCGCTGCGCACCGAGGCCGTCATGACGTCCGCGTCCGCGGGCATCGACGACCTGACCCACACCGGGGACAAGACGACGACCACCGTCGCCATGGACTTCGGCCGCATCACCCTGGACCAGGACCTGATCCTGTACCTCTTCGGTACGCCCGGTCAGGACCGCTTCTGGTTCATGTGGGACGACCTCGTGCGCGGCGCCATCGGCGCGGTGGTGCTCGTGGACACCCGCCGTCTCGCCGACTGCTTCCCCGCCGTCGACTACTTCGAGAACAGCGGTCTGCCGTTCGTCATCGCCCTCAACGGCTTCGACGGCCACCAGCCGTACACGCCCGACGAGGTGCGCGAGGCGCTGCAGATCGGGGACGGTACGCCGATCATCACGACCGATGCGCGACACCGTGCGGACGCAAAGAGCGGCTTGATCACCCTGGTCGAGCACGCACTTATGGCACGTCTCAAGTAGGCAGGTCAGTACGGCAGTTGCCGTAGTCCACACGGAGTGATCTGTGTCCTTTGACACGGCCGCGATGGGTGTTCATAACGTTTCGACAGAGAATTGCCCGGTGACCGCCACGCGTCGCGGTCACCTGGTGTCGCTGTGCTCACAAGAGCCCCGCCTTTTGGCGGGGCTCGCTCTTTTTGACCGATTTATCTGAGGCTTACACCACTTGGAAGCCGAGCTTCCTACTGTTTGGAAGAGCGGCCCCTGACGTGCTGGAATGCGTCGAACTGCCCAGTAGCACGGGCCTTGGAGACGACAGCGGCACGACGTGAGTGCCGCCGCCGAGAGGTTGTTGGTCGAGTGAGGCGAAGCAAGCCGAGCCCCGCTGCATCCCCCATGGGGGACACGCGGGGCAACTTCACCCCGCCGCCGCGCACAGCGGCGTCCCCCGCCGATGGTGCCGCCGCGGCGGTCAACGAGCCCCCGGCGTCCTCCGGCGGACGGATGTCCCCCCGCAACTGGCGCGTGCCGACCCGCCTGAACGCGATCCTGCTCATACCCGTGCTCGTGGGCCTGGTCATGGGCGGTTTCCAGGTCAAGGGCTCCATCGACACCTGGAGCGAGGCCCAGGACGCCGAGAACACCGCCCGCCTGGTGCGGGCGTCGCTGAACTACGGCAACCGTCTCATCGAGGAGCGCGACATCACCGCCGCTCCGCTGCTGAACGGCAAGCGGAACGACCCGACCGTCATCAAGGCCCGCAAGGCCACCGACAAGGCCGCCGCCGAGTTCAAGGCCGCCTCGGAGAAGATGCCGGACAAGGAAGGCCTCAACCGTCGGCTCGACGGCTTCCACAAGGTCGAGCCGAAGCTGGTTCCGCTGCGTCAGGCCGCGTACACGACCAAGCTCCCCGGTGTGAAGACCGAAGAGGGCTACGTCGCCATCCAGCACCCCCTGATGGAGTTCGCCAACGAGCTCGGTCTGGGCACCGGCAACATCACCAGCTACGGGCGCACCGTCTACGCGATCTCGCTCTCCAAGGCCGCGCTCTCGCTGGAGCGGTCCATCGGTACGCACCTGCTGGTCAAGCCGGGCCCCGGCAACGGCTCGCTGACGCTGCAGCGCACCTCGCTCGCCTCGTACGCCTACCTCGAACGCATCGCCATCGAGGAGTACACCGGCGGCGGCACCCCTGAGGACGTCGCCAAGCTGGAGGACGCCAAGAAGGAGCTGACGGCCGCCGGCGAGAAGCAGGCGAAGGAGGCCGCGGCCGCCGCGAAGGCCCAGGGCAAGACGTTCGTCCCGCCGCCCTCCCAGGAGAAGATGGTCTCCGCCATCGCCACCCTGGAGAGCACCCAGCCCAGCGCCCGCGTCGAGCTGGCCGGCAAGGGCATCACCCGCGAGGCCTGGTGGGCCACCACCTCCGCCAAGTTCGACGCGTACCGCACCATCGAGTCGGACCTCGCCGACAAGGCCGTGGACGAGGCGTCCGACATCGCCGCCACCGCGCAGCGCAACGCCTACATCACGGGCGCCATCGTGGTGCTCGCGCTGCTCGCCGCCTTCATCCTGGCCGGGCTCATGGCCCGCCAGATGTCCAAGGCGATGCGCCAGCTGCGCACCGCTGCCTTCGGCATCGCCGAGCAGCGCCTGCCGATGCTGGTCGACCAGCTGTCGCGCACCGACCCGGGCCGGGTCGACACCCGGGTGCAGCCCATCCCGATCAACACCACGGACGAGATCGGCGAGGTCGCCCGCGCCTTCGACCAGGTGCACCGCGAGGCCGTGCGGCTCGCCGCCGAGCAGGCCCTGCTCCGCGGCAACATCAACGCGATCTTCACCAACCTGTCGCGCCGCAACCAGTCCCTGATCGAGGGCCAGCTGACCCTCATCACCGACCTGGAGAACAACGAGGCCGACCCGGACCAGCTGGAGTCGCTCTTCCGCCTGGACCACCTGGCGACCCGTATGCGCCGCAACGGCGAGAACCTCCTCGTGCTCTCCGGCGAGGAGCCGGGCCGCCGCTGGGACCAGCCGGTTCCGCTGGTCGACGTGTTGCGCGCCGCCTCCTCCGAGGTGGAGCAGTACGAGCGCATCGAGCTGTCGGGCGTTCCGGAGGCCGAGATCCACGGCCTCGCCGTGACCGACCTCGTGCACCTGCTCGCCGAGCTCCTGGAGAACGCCACCACGTTCTCCTCGCCGCAGACCAAGGTCCGCGTCACCGCGACCCGGATGCCCGACGGCCGCGTCATGGTCGAGATCCACGACAAGGGCATCGGCCTCACCGCCGAGGACTTCGCGGACATCAACCACAAGCTGGCCAACCCGCCGACCGTGGACGCCGCGATCTCGCAGCGCATGGGGCTCTTCGTGGTCGGCAGGCTCTCCGACCGGCACGGCATCCGCGTGCAGCTGCGCCCCTCGGGCGAGCAGGCGGGCACGACCTCGCTGGTCATGCTGCCGGACGCGATCACGCACGGTGGCGGTGGCGAGCACGGCTCGCAGGACCCCGAGTTCACCGTCTCCTCGATCATCCCGGAGCAGCAGGCCCTGACGCCCGAGCCGCTGCGCACCGCCGCCGAGCTGGGCTTCGACGACACCCGCTACCACGGGGACGGCACCGAGGCGCAGCCCGAACTCGACCCGGTCGGCCGCTCCTTGATGCGTGAGGAGCGCCGCGCGGCGCTGGAGGCGCAGGCCCACCAGCCCGGCGACCACCGTCCGCTCTTCCGCGACGAGGTCGAGCCGCAGCAGGGCGGCTACCAGCAGCAGGCTCCCGCGTACGACGAGCAGCAGCAGGTCTCGTACGACCAGGGCGGGCAGTACGAGAACGACCAGTACGCCACCGGGCAGTACACCGACGCGCAGTACGCCGAGGACGGATACCGCGACGAGCAGTATCCGGCCGAGCCGTACCAGGGTGAGCAGTACCAGACCGGGCAGTACCCGGCCGAGCCGTACTACCAGGACGATTCAGCCGGGTACCAGGACCAGCAGATCTCCTATCCGGAGCGCTCGCGTCAGGACGACTGGCCCTCCGCCGACGGCTACCAGCCGGAGTACGGGCAGGAAGCGGAATCTGCGCAGGCGGGCCACACGGCCGACGCCGAACGCGTAGGCTTCGACCGGCCGGGACCGGCGCCGTCCGTCGTCCACGACATGACCGACGCAGGCCTCCCCCGCAGGGGTTCCTCCGGTGCGAACGGGAACGAGAGTTCCCCCGCCGCGAGCGAGGGCCGGGACGACTGGCGTTCGTCCAACGACGAGCGCTGGCAGCGAGCCGAGCGCCTCAAGGAGCCGAAGGCGGGCGGGGTCACCCCGTCCGGACTCCCGCGGCGGGTGCCCAAGGCCAATCTGGTCGAGGGCACCGCGGAACAGACCCCACAGGGCGGCCCCCAGGTCTCCCGCGACCCCGAGGACGTGCGGGGCAGGCTGAGCAACCTGCGCCGGGGTGTCCAGCGGGGACGCACTGCAGGAAGTGACACGAATGGCCAGGGCTTCAGCCCTGATAGCACCTACAACCAGGAGCGTTAGTGTGAGCCCGATGAGCCAGGCGGCGCAGAACCTGAACTGGTTGATCACCAACTTCGTGGACAACACCCCCGGGGTGTCCCACACCGTGGTGGTCTCTGCCGACGGACTCCTCCTCGCGATGTCCGAGGGCTTCCCCCGCGACCGTGCGGACCAGCTCGCGGCCGTCGCCTCGGGCCTGACCTCGCTGACCGCCGGGGCCTCCCGGATCTTCGAGGGCGGCTCCGTGACCCAGACCGTTGTGGAGATGGAGCGAGGATTTCTCTTCATCATGTCCATTTCCGACGGCTCCTCGCTCGCCGTTCTTGCCCACCCGGATGCGGACATTGGTCTCGTTGGGTACGAAATGGCACTTCTTGTCGATCGTGCGGGCACGGTTCTCACTCCGGACCTGCGCGCGGAGCTCCAGGGGAGCCTTCTCAACTAACAGACAGACGGTGCGTTTTCGCGCCTCGTGGCCGTAAGGTTCGGGACGCGGCTCCACAGTGATGGTGCCCGGCACAGTTGGAGGAGGAAGCAACGTGGCAACACCCCCAGACGGTTCGTCATCGGCGAACTGGTCCCCTGGTCACGGCCAGGGCGGCCAGCACGACGGCGGCCCGAACAGGTACAACTTCCCCTCCGCTCCGAGCCACCGCCGCCAGCCGTACTCGCAGCCCCAGCAGCCCGGGCCGCGTCCGTACGACCAGGGCAACCCGGCGCGAGCACCCCGTATTCAGCCAGTGCAACCCCAACGGCGCGCCCCTGAACCGGCGCCCGCGGGGTCGGCGAACAACCCCCTGGTGCGCCCGTACGCCATGACGGGCGGCCGCACCAGGCCGCGCTACCAGCTCGCCATCGAGGCGCTGGTGCACACCACCGCACAACCGCACCAGTTGCAGGGCCAGTTGCCCGAGCATCAGCGCATCTGCAACTTGTGCCGGGAGATCAAGTCGGTCGCCGAGATCTCGGCGCTCCTCTCCATCCCCCTCGGCGTCGCCCGGATCCTCGTAGCCGACCTGGCGGAGGCCGGACTTGTCGCCATCCATCAGCCCGGCGGCGACGACACCGCCGGCGGCCAGCCAGACGTGACACTGCTCGAAAGGGTGCTCAGTGGACTTCGCAAGCTCTAGCGGCGGAGCAACAGCCCGCTCCACCACCAGCGCGAAAATCGTGGTGGCGGGCGGCTTCGGCGTGGGCAAGACCACGTTCGTCGGGGCGGTCTCTGAGATCAACCCGCTGCGCACCGAGGCCGTCATGACGTCCGCGTCCGCGGGCATCGACGACCTGACCCACACCGGGGACAAGACCACCACGACGGTGGCCATGGACTTCGGCCGCATCACCCTGGACCAGGACCTGATCCTGTACCTCTTCGGTACGCCCGGTCAGGACCGCTTCTGGTTCATGTGGGACGACTTGGTCCGTGGCGCGATCGGCGCGGTCGTCCTGGTCGACACGAGGCGGCTCGCCGACTGCTTCCCCGCCGTCGACTACTTCGAGAACTCCGGGCTGCCCTTCGTCATCGCCCTCAACGGCTTCGACGGCCACCAGCCGTACACGCCCGACGAGGTGCGCGAGGCGCTGCAGATCGGCCCGGACACCCCGATCATCACGACCGACGCGCGCCACCGCGCGGACGCGAAGAGCGCGCTGATCACGCTGGTCGAGCACGCGCTGATGGCGCGGCTCCGATAGCGGTCCGCCCACCTTTTTCCGGTACGCGGCTGAGGGCCCGCACGCTTCGGCGTGCGGGCCCCTGTCAGTTTCCGCCCCCGCGGTAATGCTCGAACTGGGTCACGCCCTGGTAGCCGTAGCTCTCGGGGTGCAGTTCGTGCAGGGCGACGCCGCCGCGGGCGAGCGGGCCGAGGAGGTCGGCCAGGAACGCGGCGGCTCCGGTGATGAAGGCGGCCTTCTGTGCCGCGCTGTTGGTGCCCGCGGTGATACTGACCTCCAGATGCACGTCACGGGTGCTGTGGGCCAGGGGTTTTCCGGCCACGTAGTAGCGGTCGGCGGGGACCGGGTCGAGGTGGACGATGGTCCGCTCGGCAGACTTGCCGAGCGCGGTGACCGCGAGGCCCGTCAGCCCCTCGGCCAGGGCCCTGCCGATGTCGGCGGGCAGGTGGGGGTCGGTGACGGTGACCCTGATGTGGGGCATGGCTCTCCTCCGGATCGTGGGCTGTCCGCCGGGTACGACGACACCGGGCAACCCTCGCCCGGCCTGGCACGATTGATCCAACGCATAGCCGTCATAGACCTATGAGGCCGCCTCATGACCGTGAACTTCCCGCAGCTCAGGGCGTTTCTGGCCGTCGTCGACGCGGGCGGTTTCAGCGCGGCCGCCGACGAGCTCGGCCTGAGCCAGTCCGCGGTGTCGCACGCCGTGGCCTCCCTGGAACGCGAGCTGGCCGCCCCGCTGCTCGTCAGGTCAGGTCCGGTGCGGACGACGGCGCTCGGGGAGCGGGTCCTGCCGTACGCCCGCAGTGCGCTGTCGGCGGTCCGGGCCGTGGAGGAGATCGCCGAGGACGCCGGAACCGTCACCGGCACCGTGCGGCTCGCGTCGACCCCGACGGTCTGCCAGGGCCTGCTGCCCGGCCTGGTGCGGCACTGGCGGGAGAGCTGTCCGCGCGTCACGGTGCGGGTCTTCGAGGGCGACAGCGCCGAGGTCGAACGGTGGCTGGAGAACGGCACGGCCGACGCCGCCGTCCTGATCGATCCGCCGCCGGGCCCCGGCGTCCGGCTGGCCGTCGACGGCTACCGCGTGCTGCTCCCCCGCGACCATCCGCTGGCGGCCGAGCCGGTCGTCGACGTGCGCGAGCTGGCGGACGACGACTTCCTGATCTCACCGGGCGGCTGCGAGGAGCGGGTCCGTGCGCTGCACGACCTGGCGGAGCTGCGGTTCGCCCCGGCGCAGCGGGTACGGGATCTGGCCACCCTGATCAGCATGGTGCAGGCGGGCATCGGTGTGACCGTCCTGTCGGAGGTCTCCCGCCCGCTGGTCCCGCCCGACCTGGTGCTGCTGCCGGTGGAGCCGCGGGCCGCCCGGCGCCTGGTGCTGAGCGGCCCACGGGAGCGGCCCTGGCATCCCGCGGTCCGCCCGCTTGCGGAGTCGGCCGCCGCCCGCACACCTTCCTGAGCTGCGACGACGAGGGCCCCGCTCTCCTCCGGGAGAGCGGGGCCCTGGTCACGATGGGGGCGTCAGCCCTGCCAGCTGTGCGGGGAGCGGAAGCCCGGGGTGCGCTCGAGGCGGCGCCAGCCTGCCTTGTCGCGGCCACGGCGCGCGGGGGCGGCGGGCTGGGCGGCGGCGCGCGCCAGCAGGATCGCGGTGATGGCCGCGACCTCCTCGGGCTCGGCGTGGCCCTTCTCGACGCGAATGTCGGGGGTAGTCATCTGCAGCGTTCTCCTTGTGGGCTACTGCGGGGGGTTGCCGTGCTTGCGCGAGGGCAGGTCGGCGTGCTTGTTGCGGAGCATGGCGAGGGACTTGATGAGCACCTCGCGGGTCTCGGCCGGGTCGATGACGTCGTCGACGAGGCCGCGCTCCGCGGCGTAGTAGGGGTGCATCAGCTCGGCCTTGTACTCCTTGACCATGCGCGCGCGCATCGCCTCGGGGTCCTCCGCGGCCGCGATCTGACGCCGGAAGATCACGTTCGCGGCGCCTTCGGCACCCATGACCGCGATCTCGTTGGTGGGCCAGGCGTAGGTGAGGTCGGCACCGATGGACTGGCTGTCCATGACGATGTACGCGCCGCCGTACGCCTTGCGCAGGATCAGCGAGATCCGCGGGACGGTGGCGTTACAGTACGCGTACAGGAGCTTGGCGCCGTGGCGGATGATGCCGCCGTGCTCCTGGTCGACGCCGGGCAGGAAGCCGGGGACGTCGAGCAGGGTGAGGATGGGGATGTTGAAGGCGTCGCACATCTGCACGAAGCGCGCGGCCTTCTCGGAGGCCTCGATGTCCAGGACACCGGCCAGGGCCTGCGGCTGGTTGGCGACGATGCCGACGACCTTGCCGTCCAGGCGGGCCAGGGCGCAGATGATGTTGCGCGCCCAGCGCTCGTGGACCTCCAGGTAGTCGCCGTCGTCGACGAGCTCCTCGATGACCTTGGTCATGTCGTACGGCCGGTTGCCGTCCGCGGGGACCAGGTCGAGCAGGACGTCCGAGCGGCGCTCGGCCGGGTCCTCCGACTCGTGCGCCGGGGGGTTCTCGCGGTTGTTGGAGGGGAGCATCGAGATCAGGTAGCGGACCTCGGCCAGGCAGGTCTCTTCGTCGTCGTACGCGAAGTGGCAGACGCCCGAGGTCTCGGCGTGCACGTCGGCGCCGCCGAGGCCGTTCTGGGTGATCTCCTCACCGGTCACCGCGCGGACGACGTCCGGCCCGGTGATGAACATCTGCGAGGTCTCGCGGACCATGAAGACGAAGTCGGTGAGGGCGGGCGAGTACGCCGCGCCGCCCGCGCACGGGCCGAGCATCACGCTGATCTGCGGGATGACGCCGGAGGCCTTGGTGTTGCGCTGGAAGATGCCGCCGTACCCGGCAAGCGCCGAGACGCCCTCCTGGATGCGGGCGCCCGCGCCGTCGTTGAGCGAGACCAGCGGGGCACCGGCCGCGATGGCCATGTCCATGATCTTGTGGATCTTGGTGGCGTGGGCCTCGCCGAGCGCGCCGCCGAAGATCCGGAAGTCGTGCGCGTAGACGAAGACCGTGCGGCCCTCCACCGTGCCCCAGCCGGTGATGACACCGTCGGTGTACGGCTTCTTGGCCTCCAGGCCGAAGCCCGTGGCCCGGTGCCGACGCAACTGCTCGACCTCGTTGAACGAGTCCGGGTCGAGGAGCAGCTCGATCCGCTCGCGGGCGGTCAGCTTGCCCTTGGCGTGCTGGGCCTCGGTCGCCTTCTCGCTCGGCCCGCGCAGGGCCTCCGCACGGATCTCGTGCAGCTCGGCCACGCGGCCGCGCGAGTCGGTGGGCTCGCCCCCAGAGGAAGCGGTCTCGTCCAAAACGGTCATGTAGCGACCTTACGGAGGGCCCCCGGGTAAACGGACCGTCGACTATGAACAGTCTCCGGGCCGTTTTCCTGGCACCCCCGAACAGAAGCGCGCCACAGCCATGAAGAAGTGACGGCTCAGACCCTCTACGGCTGTGGGGTTTCCACAAAAGAGCCCTGGGACCGCGACACCCGAGAGGCCTCCGTCAGCTGAGAGTCACCTCACAGCGGTGGCTCGCGCAGGCCTTCCCCGGCGTGATCCGCAGCCGCAGCGAACGGCCCGTGCCGAGCACCTCGACCGAGGGGTCCTTGCCCACCACCCGGGACACGGGTCGGTTCCAGGTGAATTCGAAGGATTCTCCAGTGCGCGGGGGCTCGCTCACATGCACCGTAGCCCCTCTCCCCCGCTGCCGTACCAGCACACCGGCAGGCGCGGTCACGGCGAGCCGCCCCGCCTCGCCCGCCTGCCAGAAGTTGGCCGCGGTCAGACCGAGCGAGTCGACGGCCACGGCCTGGACCTCCGCCGAGTTGGCGAGGACCGACAACCAGCGGCGGTCGTCGGCGCGGGCCTGGAGGGTGCGGCGCGAGGCGTTCGGCATCAGGACATAGGCGTACGTAGCGTCCGTGGGGTCGGTCCCGTGCTTCAGCCAGAGCGTCTGCCAGCGCCTGGTCCGCCGCTCGGTGGAGCTGCCGGTGTTGATGTCGGACCAGGCTCCGGTGCGGTCCTCGCGCACCGCCGCGAGCTGGGACGTACCGCCGGGGAAGAGCCATCCGCCGTGGCCGTCGAGGTGGGCCCAGCGGGGGCGCGGACGGTCCTCGACGGTGAAGGCCGCGGTACCGGCCTCGCCCAGGTTGCGGTTGTCGACGACCGTCTCGACGGGGGTGCCGTCGGTGGCGGTGATCCCGGCACCCAGACAGATCACGGCGTCCGCGACGCAGAACCACGACTTGCGGGCGTCGAGCGTGGAGCCGAGGCCCTTCAGGTGCTGGCCGACGGCTGCGAACTCACCGTCGGTCGTGCCGCCCACCCACGTCACCGGGGGCCTGGCGGCGCCCCACTCGCCACCGGCCTTGTCGGGGAGCCGCTTGGCGGACACGGTCGTGCCCGGCAGCCGGTAGGGGTCGACGGTCGGCCAGAACCAGTCGGTGTACTGGTCTCCGTGGGCCCCGGCGCCCCACCAATAGACCATCCCGGCGCCGGTGTGCCAGCCGCGCGGGTTCTCGCCGTTGCCGCACTCGTAGTACGAGATCCGGTCCGAGGCCATCGAGAGGTTCACCGCGAACCCGGGGCGCCGGTGCACGGCGCGGTCCATGGCGGCGAAGAGCCGGTGCCCGACCGGCTCGGGCGCCGCCCGCACCGGGGAGTCCGCCACGGCGTGCAGCCGCGCCAGATCGGCGACGCCCAGCTGCCGGGCGGTGAGCAGCGGTGTGACGGTGTCCCGCTCGATCCAGCCCTTGATCCGGCCGTGCCAGCGCTCCCGCTCGGCCGCGCTCGCGCCGCCCGCGAGCATCGCCACGGCGGCGATCAGGCCCTGCCCGTGGAAGTGGTCGCTCCGCATGATCTTGCGGTCGTCGCCCTTGAGGTAACCGCGGCTGACGGCGCGGCCGTTGACGCTGTCCATCATCAGCCCGTCGAGGATCAGCGGCGCGTACGCCCGCTCGACGCTGTCGAGGATGATCTGCTTCTTGGGGTCGGTGACGGCCCAGGTCGACCCGGCGAGCAGCGCGAAGAGGCGGCCGAGACCGTCGAGCATGACCTGGCCGTACGTTCCCGAGTAGGCGACCCAGGTGTGCTGTACGAAGGAGCCGTCCGCGTAGAGCCCGTCGCCCTTGGTGACGTAGGGGAAGACCGGTGAGAGCGCGTCGCGGGCGAGGGCGACCTTGGCCGGTGCCCTGCCGAGGATGCCGCGCAGGGCGACGGAACGGCACAGGTCGACGCGGTTGGCGCCGGTCGAGGTGCCGGTGTAGTCGCCGATCGCGGAGTCGGGGACGAAGTGGTCGACGGCGGCGAAGGCCTTGTCCCTGCGGTCCGCGCCGAGTTCGTCGTGGAGCGCGGCCACGATGTCCATGAGCAGCCGGGGGCTGCCTATCTGCCACTCCCACCAGTTGCCGTAGCGGGTGGTGGAGGGGTTGTAGACGGTGGCGACGACGTGGTCGAAGCCGCGCAGGACGTCGGCGAGGAGAGCGGTGTCACCGGTCGAGCCCGTCCCTTCACAGACGTACGCCTGTGCCATCGTCCACAGCCTGCTGAGGCTGAGGGTGATACCGGCGGGCGGGTCGAACGGGGCGTCGGGCCAGAGGGACTTGGCGGCCGGGGCCATGGCCGCGCGGAAGGTGCGGGCGAGGTCGCCGGTCTCCTTCAGGCGGGAGGCGTACGGCTCGGTGGCGGGGTCGTAGCCGGTGCCGAGGGAGATCTCCAGCCAGCGCTTGCGCAGGACGGCGAACTCGTCGTCGCCCTCGGCGGCGTACGCCTGGAACGGCAGGTTCAGCATGGCGGCGGCTCCGGCCGTACCGAAAGCGGTTGCGGCGAGGAAGGTGCGACGGGTGTGGGTCATGCGACAGGGGTGTATCAGCGGAAAGAAAGCGCTGTCTATACCTCTGACAGAGACGGACAGAGACTGGCAGAGTTCGGCAGGCACCGGCGCACGAGGTGCACAACAGCTGAGGGCCGCGCGACGTCGTCGTCGCGCGGCCCCCTCCGCGAGGCACCCCCGTGGCTCCGCGGGGTCTGTGGGGTCTGTGAGGTCTGTGGGCTCAGCGGGTGGCGCCCCGCCTGAACAGCGAGCGCGCCCAGACGAAGCCGAGCAGGGCGATGGCGACGCCCCAGCCCACCGCGAGCGGCCCGAACTTGCCGATCTCCGCACCGGTCAGCAGCCCGCGCAGGGTCTCCGTGAAGGCGGTGTAGGGCTGCCACTCGGCGAAGTGGCGCAGCCAGCCCGGCATCGAGTCGAGCGGCACGAACACGCTACTGAGGAAGGGCAGCAGGAAGGAGAAGGGCAGGGCGACGCTGCTGGCCGCCTCGGGCGCCTTGACGAGCTGGCCGAGCGCGACGGCGAGCCAGGTGAGCGCGGTGCTCATGAGGGCGAGCAGACCGGCCGCGGCGATCCACTCGACGGGCTCGGCGCCGGACCGGAAGCCGATGAGGAAGGCGACACCGGTGACGAAGACGATGGTGATCATCGTCTGGATGACGGCGCCGACGGCGCGGCCCGTGAGGATCGACGAGCCGTTGATCGGCATGGTCCGGAACCGGGCCACGATGCCCTCGGTCATGTCCGTGCAGACGCCGACCGTGGTGGGCAGGACGCCCGAGCCGACGGCCATCAGCAGGATGCCGGGGACGAGGTAGTCGATGTAGTCGCCGGACCCCTGGTCGCCCATGCCCGCCGACATCGTGCCGCCGAAGACGTAGTTGAAGAGCAGCAGCATGGCGACGGGCATGCTCACCAGGCTGATCGTCATGGCCGGGTAGCGGTGGGCGTGCCTGAGGTTGCGACGCAGCATGGTCAGGGAGTTCTGCAGCGCGGAGGTGGGGGCGGGGACGTGGGTCCGCGTGGCCGGAGGGGTGGCGGTGACAGTGCTCATCGGGTGGTCGCTTTCTGGTGGTCGGGGCGGCCGGTCACGGCGAAGAAGACGTCGTCGAGGTCGGGGGTGTCGATGGTGAGTCCCTCGACCTCGGTCCCGCTGGCCTCGACCAGGTCGAGCACCGCCTTGACGGACTTCAGGCTGCCGTCGCTGGGGACGTGCAGAGTCATGGCGTCGTCGTCCCGGCTGCCGACGCCGAGCAGTCGCGCGATCTTGTCGAGGCCGTCGAGCTCGGCGAAGCGGAGCTGGATGTGGCCACCGGGGACGAGGCGCTTCAGCTCGCCCGGGGTGCCCTCGGCGACCAGCTTGCCGCCGCTCAACACCGCGATGCGGTCGGCGAGTTGATCCGCCTCCTCCAGATACTGCGTGGTCAGGAAGATGGTCACGCCGTCGGCGACGAGCTCACGGACGATCTCCCACATGCCGTGCCGACTGCGCGGGTCCAGGCCGGTGGTCGGCTCGTCCAGGAAGATCACGCGCGGGCTGCCGACCAGGGTCATCGCGATGTCGAGCCTGCGGCGCATGCCTCCGGAGTACGTCGCCGCGGGCTTCCCTGCCGCCTCGACGAGGTCGAACCGCTCGATGAGCCCGGCGGCGAGGTGCCGCCCCTGACGGCGCCCGAAGCCGTACAGGTCCGCCATGAGCGTCAGGTTCTCCTCGCCGGTGAGGAGGTTGTCGACGGCGGAGAACTGCCCGGTGACACCGATCGCGGCACGCACCGCGTCGGGTTCGCCCACCAGGTCGTGCCCGGCCACGCGTGCCTCGCCCGAGTCGGCGGAGATGAGCGTGGAGAGGATCTGCACGGCGGTCGTCTTGCCTGCGCCGTTGGGCCCGAGCAGGGAGAAGATCGTGCCTTGCGGGATGTTGAGGTCGATCCCGTCCAGCACGGTCTTCTGGCCGTAGGCCTTGCGCAGGTTGGTTGCGGTGATGGCTGCTGGGCGCGCGGGGTGGGGCGTTGCCATGTCCGTTCCTTCTTTGGGGGTGAGGCGTTGGGGGTCAGGCGTTGGGGGTCAGGCGTTGGGGGTCAGGCGTTGGGGGTGAGGCTCTGACGTGGAGCGTTGATTAGGACTTCAGTTCGAATCTGGTCCTGGGGGTGGGGCTTTGGAGGTGCCAACTGGAGGGCGGGGGCGGGGCCGTGGGCTCCCGGGGAGGTGCGACTTCGGTGGAACTTGAGCCGGGGGGCGGCGGGATGGCGCGGCCCGGGCGGGAGAGGCGGAGCGTGAGCTGCTGAGGCTCGCGGAGGGGTGGGGTGCGGCCTGGGCGCCGGGCGGGACGTGCCGGGTGCCGGGCGGGGGCGGCTCGGGTGGTCCGAGGGCTTGGGGCGGGGCACTGGTGGGGCGGGGCGCCGGTGGTGAGGTGCGGACCGGGGGTGGATTGCCGGTGGCGGGTGGGGCGTGGGCCGGATCGAGGCCGTGGGGCGGCGGGGGCCGGTCGGGGCGCCAGCGGGGCGCAGGCTGGGCCGAGGCCGCCGGGCACCAGGCAAAGCCGTTGGGCGGGATCGGTGAGGCGCGGGCCGGGCGGGGGCCGCAGGGCGGGATCGGCGTGGCGCGAGCCGGACCGCGGGGCCGGGCGGGGCCGGTAGGGCCGGTAGGGCCGGTAGGGCCGGTAGGGCCGGTAGGGCCGGTAGGGCCGGTAGGGCCGGTAGGGCGAGGTTGCAGGGTGGGCGGAGCCCGAGGGGGCGGAAGGCTGGTGGGGCGGCGCCACCGGGCGGGGGTCCCGGCGGGGGGCCCGGCGGGGGGCCCGGCGGGGGTACCGGCGGGGGTACCGGCGGGGGTACCCGCGAGGCAGAGCCCCGCGAGGGTCAGGCTCGGTGGATCTTGATGTCGCCGATGCCCGTGCGCGCATGCACCTTCAGCGTGTCGACGGGACCTCCCGACGCCTCCGGGGACCCCGATTCCTCCAGCGCCTGGCTCACGGACCCCGCCTTCGTCCGCACGTCGAGCCACGCGGCCGTACCCTCGCGGATGCCGATCTCGATCTTGCCCGCCGCCGACTCCACGACGGTCGCGCCGCGGGCCACCTCGCCCACCCGCACGGCCCCGTTGGCCGTCTTGACGCTGACGTCGGCGGCCGCGCGGTCGATGGTGACGGAGCCGTTGGAGGCCTTCACCTGGATGTCGCCCTGGATGTCGCCGAGGGCGGTGATGCCGTTGGAGTTCTTGATCTCGACCGTTCCCTCGACCTCACCGAGACGGACCTCCCCGGAGGAGGTGTGGACCTCGACCGAACCGCTCGCACGCCCCAGCGAGATGTCGCCGTAGCCCGTGACCAGCTTGGCCGCGGCGGCCCGCTCGATCTGGATGTCACCCGCGGAGGTCTTGAACTCGCAGTCACCGAGCCCTCCTTCGGAGGTGATGTGCGCCATGACGGTCGTGGCGTGCAGCTCGGAACCGGCAGGCAGCGCGATGTCCACGTCGATGGACGGCGCCTTGCCGAACATGGAGCGCTCCCTGGGCCCCTTGACCAGCAGCTTGCCGTTGGCGAACTCGACGCGGGTGCGCTCGGCCGCCTTGATGTCCGCTTCCACGGTCGCGCTGCTCGGCCGTACGTCCACGACGGTGTCCGCACGCTCCCCGGCCGTGATCCGGAGTGCGCCGACCCGGA
This sequence comes from Streptomyces sp. NPDC004732, assembly GCF_040609235.1. Taxonomy (NCBI): domain Bacteria; kingdom Bacillati; phylum Actinomycetota; class Actinomycetes; order Kitasatosporales; family Streptomycetaceae; genus Streptomyces; species Streptomyces sp. NPDC004732. The sequence goes on along the minus strand of NZ_JBEXJR010000005.1, from coordinate 490,949 downwards.
AGGTGACGGTGGCGCTGATGGGCTTCGGGGTGTCGAAAGAAGGCATGGCTGTCCCGTCCTAGGGGCTCGCCGAGCCCTCAAGGGCTCGGTCGGCGAAGGCTGATGGAAGGTGACGAACGTGTGCGCTGAACGTGAGCACTGAACAGTGAGTGCTGGACAGTGGGTGCTGAAGAGTGGGTGCTGGGCCGTGAGGTGTCGTCCCGTGCCGGGTCAGGCGGCGTCAGCGCCGCCCGGCCGCAGCCCGGCGCGCTACCGCACCCAGCCGGTGAAGCCCGTCCCGGAGTGCCAGGCCTCGCGGCGGCCGCCCGCCGCACCCGCCGTGTCCGCCCGGCCCGCCCGTCCTTCGGGCTGGTCGACGGCGCCGGACACCGCACGGACGAGCCACGCGTTGACCGAGAGGCCGTCCCGGTTCGCCGCCTCCTCCACGCGGGCCTTGACGTGGGCGGGAAGGCGGAGGTTGACCCGGGCGGTGCCGCCGTCGTCCGCGAGGTCGGGCGCGGCGGGCGGCGGGGGCGGTGTCGGCCGGGCCGCCATCAGTGCCGCGTACTCGGCCTGCGCGTCGAACGGCTCGGCCGCGGGCGGCGGTGTCACCACGAACTCCGGGTCGACACCACGCAGTCGTACATCGACCGAGCCAGGTGCGAGGTCGGCGGTGATCTCGTCCGCGGCGGCGGAGAGCGCGTTCAGCAGAGTGAGCCGGGCGGCCGACTCCAGCGGGGCGGTGAGGCGCTCGGCCAGGGCCCGCGCCTCGTCCCCGCCCGCTTCGGCGGCCACGGCGAGCTCCTGCCGAAGCTGATCGACGTACTGCGTGAGGTTCATGACGCCATAGTGGCACCACATTGGCGCCATCGCAAGCCTCAGTGGCGCAGAACCCCGCACCTACATGGCGCCACGCACCCATATTCGCAGGCCAGAGCATGCGCACCACCCCATGACGCCAACACGGCACCCGCGAGACGCCACCCGGCACCGAGTGGCGCCAAGCGATGCCAAGTGGCGCCACATTCGGCCAATCCACGTAATCACGGCCAACACGCCGCACTAGAGGTTGAATGTTGAACCGAATCGCGTTACCTTCGATCTCGTTGAACATTCAACAGCAGCTCCACCCCCGGAGCTCGTCCCCCAAGGAGCACGTCATGGGTCTCTTCGGCCGCAAGAACGACACCGACACCACCCCGGCTGCCGCCGCCCCCGCCGCGGTCAACCCGGACCTCGCCGCGCTGACCGGCGACTACACGATCGACCCCTCGCACACGACGATCGGCTTCGTCGCGCGCCACGCCATGGTCACGAACGTCAAGGGCTCCTTCCTCGACTTCTCGGGCACGCTGCACCTGGACGGCTCCGAACCGTCCGGCTCGACGGCCTCCCTCGACGTCAAGATGCAGAGCATCGACACGGGCAACGCCGACCGTGACGGCCACCTGAAGAGCGCGGACTTCTTCAAGACCGACGAGTTCCCGGAGATGACCTTCCGCTCCACCAAGACGGAGGCGCTGGGCGGCGACGACTACCGCGTCACCGGTGACCTGACGATCCTGGGCACCACGAAGCCGCTCACGATCGACCTGGAGTTCAACGGCGCGGCCACGGACCCGTTCGGCAACGAGCGCGTCGGCTTCGAGGGCAAGTCGGAGATCCTGCGCTCGGAGTGGGGCCTCACCTGGAACGCCGCGCTGGAGACCGGCGGCGTGCTCGTCTCCGACAAGATCAAGCTGAACTTCGACATCTCCGCGATCAAGGCCGGTTCCTGAACGGACCTCGACCCCACCCCGCACGGCCACCCCGCCCGACCGCAGGACCCGCGCGCGCTACCGTTCCGCCTGTGCCCGAGTTCATACAGCAACTGCCCGCACTCATCGGCGTGATCGTCGGCGCGCTCGGGTCCTATGTGGCCATCATGCGAGGCGACCGCATCCGCTTCCGTCGGGAGCAGGCCGCCCGCTGGGAGGAGCGGCGGCTCGCCGTCTACACCGAGTACGCCCGGGTCCTGAAGCTGACCGTCACCCTCACCTACCGGGTCGCCGCCCACCTCGGCAACGACCCGCACCCGCACCCCCTCTCCCCCGAAGAGGCCGTCCCGCACTTCACTCAGGCCGCCGACGCCCGGGACCCCGCGGGGGAGGCGCTGCTCATGCTCGGCGCGCCGGAGGTCGTCGACGAGGCGCGGGAGTGGGTGCTCCTGGTGATCAGGATGGAGCGGTTCCTGCGGGAGGACACCCACGACCCCGAGGCGTGGGCCGCACTCCTGGAACGGCAGCGGGCCGCACGCCAGGCCTACTACGCGGCCGTGCGGCGGGACTTGGCCCTGCCGCCGGGGCATCCGGGACGGTGGCCGGTGACGGTTCCCCCGGCCGACGCCCAGGCGCGGTAGGTCACTCCCCGACCGGCACCCGCCCCAGCGTGTGCTCCAGGATCGCCTTCTCCAGAGGCCCGTGCACCGCGGGCGGCAGCGCATGGCCCATGCCCGGGATCTCCACCAGACGCGCACCGGCGACGACCTGGGCGAGGTGCTGGGGGTGCGGAGGCGGGAAGACGGGCTCCGCGGTGGCGGAGACGACGAGCACGGGCACCCGGTTCGCGGCCAGTTCGGCCGTGCGGAGCATGCCGGAACTGTCGGCGCGACCATGGGCCGACGACTCCGCATAGCTGCCCGCATGCTCGATGACGCGCCGTTCCAGCTCCCTGAAGTACGCCGCGTCGAACGGCAGTTGATCGCCGCCCAGCAGACGCCAGTGCTCCACCCGCCGGTCCAGCTCGGCCTCCCGGCCGTGGTCCTCGACAGGCCGTGCCCACATCTCCAGGATCTCGGGCGCGATGCCGGGCAGCTCCGCGACGGGGACGCTCACCCCGTCCGGCCGTACGTACGGCGTCTCACTCAGCGCGCACGTCCCCAGCAGGGTCGCGCTCAGCACCCGCTCAGGATGGTCGGCGAGCACGAGCTGGGAGAGCATGCCGCCCAGCGAGAGGCCGACGACGTGCGCCCGCTCGATCCCGAGACCGTCCAGGACCGCGACCGCGTCCCGCGCCAAGTCGGTGACGGCGTAGGGCTCCTCGTCGAAGGGGCGGTCCGAGCGGCCCGTGTCGCGGTGGTCGTAGCGGATGACGTGGTGATGCGCCGCGAGCGCGTCGACCAGCGGCTCGGGCCAGCCGAGCGCGGAGGCCTGGGCTCCCATGACGAGCAGCAGCGCGGGAGCGTCGGGCGCACCTCGCCGCTCCGTCCACAGCCGGACCCCCGGCGCGACATCGACGTACTGCTCATGGACCTGTCGCATGGCTGACTCCCCGCACTCGAAACAACAAGACGAACCGTATCGTCTCGCAACTCCTGAGTGCGGTCAAGGGGTCCGCGGTCGGACGCTCCCGGCTCCTGGCTCCTGGCTCCTGGCTCCTCAGAACCCGCCCCCGCCCCCGAAGTCGCCGCCGCCACCGAAGTCCCCGCCCCCGCCGAAATCGCCGCCACCGAAGTCGCCGCCGCCGAAGTCCGAGGAGTCGAAGTCCGCTCCCGAGTAGTCGCCGCCCTCGTAGTCGCCGCTGAAGTCCCCGTATCCGGAGCCGTGGTCCGCCGCGTACGCGGGGCTCGACATCATTCCGCCGAGCATCGTGCCGACCAGGAGTCCCGGCAGGATGCCGCCGCCGAAGTACCCGCCCGCCCACGGTCCGTACGCCGGTCCTGCCTCCCAGTAGGGCCGCCGCTCGCCGGAGTCCGTGGCCACGGTCCGCACCATCGGGTCCTCGCCGTCCGCGAGCCGCGCCGCGTCCGCCGCGCACACCGGGACCGAGCGTTCCGCGCCGTTCGCGGGCGCCCACGTCGCGTCCTCGACCGACGGTCCGTGCCGCGGGTCGAAGAAGCAGGGGGCCCGCCGCTCCGGCAGCTCGCGGCCTTCCCGGCGCGCGGCGAGCAGGGCCAGCGAAAAGCGGCCGTCCTCCAGTGCCTGGGTGACGCCCCGCACGTCCTCGGGGCGCTCGGCGGCCGCCATGTACGCCTTCGCCTTCTCGTACGCGTCCAGCGCCCGCTCGTAGTCCGCGCGCATCGCGTCGTCCGCGCCCGCCTCCGCGGGGTGGAAGTCGAGGCGGTCCAGCTCCTCGCCGAACGCGGTGATGTCCTCGTCGACGACGACGGACAGCTTGCGCAGCGACTCGCGCTGCATCTCCTCGTGGCGCCGCTTCTTGCGCCGGACGATCGCGTACGCGCCCCCGGCACCCGCCACGACGACCACCCCGACCCCGACGAGGGCGCCCACCGAGACGCCGTCGTCCTCGCCGCCGCCCCAGGAGCTCGGGGCCTTGCCGCCCGCCTGTACGAGGGCCTGGCCGACGAAGCGGTCGAGCTGGGCGGGGGCGTCCTCGCCCTGGACCAGCGAGACGAGGTTGTCGACGGCGTTGGGCGAAAGCACCGACCGGTCGGCCTTCGCGTCGAACCCTTCGCCGAGCCGGACCGCGTACGCGCCGGTCACGCCGGTCTCGGTGCGCAGCTGGCGGAAGAGTTTCTGCTGCGGGAAGTTGTCCGGCAGCACGGCCACGAAGACCGGCTTGTCGGCCTTCTTGATCTTCTGGGCGAGGGCGTCGGCCTGCTCTCCCGACAGCTGGTCCGACGCCGCGGGATCGACGTACACCGGACTCTTCTTCCAGGCGTCGGCCACCACCGACACGCTGGAGGCGTCCTGCGTCCCGGATGCCGCGACGACCCCGGGCGCCGCCGTGAACGACACGGCACCCAGGGCGAGCAGCAGTCCGGAGACTCCGACGGTGATCCGCTTCGTCCGATTCCTCATACTTCGAACGTAACCCAGACGGCCCCTCGGCGGGTGCCCGCGGGGGGTCTACTCCACCGGTTCGACCCCGGCCCGCAGCAGACCGTAGGTGTAGGCGTCCTCCAGGGCGTCCCACGACGCGGCGATGACGTTCTCCGCGACGCCGACCGTCGACCACTCGCCGACGCCGTCGGTCGTGGAGATCAGGACGCGCGTGGTGGAGGACGTGCCGTGCTTGCCCTCCAGGATGCGGACCTTGTAGTCCACGAGCTCCAGCTTGGCGAGCTGCGGGTAGATCCGCTCCAGGCCGACCCGCAGCGCCCGGTCGAGGGCGTTGACGGGACCGTTGCCCTCCGCGGTGGCGACGATGCGCTCGCCCTTGGCCCACAGCTTCACGGTGGCTTCGTTGGCGTGCGTGCCGTCGGGGCGGTCCTCCACGATGGCCCGCCAGGACTCGACCCGGAAGTAGCGGCGGGCCCGGCCCTCCGCCTCCTCGCGGAGCAGCAGCTCGAAGGAGGCGTCGGCGGCCTCGTACGTGTAGCCCTGGAGCTCGCGCTCCTTGACCCGGTCCACGACCCGGCCGATCAGGTCGCGGTCGTCGCCGAGGTCGACGCCGAGCTCCTTGCCCTTGAGCTCGATGGAGGCGCGGCCCGCCATGTCGGAGACGAGCATGCGGATGCGGTTTCCGACGAGGTCCGGGTCGATGTGCTGGTAGAGGTCCGGGTCGACCTTGATCGCGGAGGCGTGCAGCCCGGCCTTGTGCGCGAAGGCGGAGACGCCGACGTACGGCTGGTGCGTGGACGGCGTCAGGTTCACCACCTCGGCGATGGCGTGCGAGACGCGGGTCATCTCGCGCAGCGAGCCCTCGGGGAGGACCTGCTTGCCGTACTTGAGCTCCAGGGCGGCGACGACGGGGAAGAGGTTGGCGTTGCCGACGCGCTCGCCGTAGCCGTTGGCGGTGCACTGCACATGGGTGGCGCCGGCGTCGACGGCGGCGAGGGTGTTGGCGACGGCGCAGCCCGTGTCGTCCTGGGCGTGGATGCCGAGCCGGGCGCCGGTGTCCGCGACGACGGTGGAGACGACGGCCTGGACCTGGGCGGGCAGCATGCCGCCGTTGGTGTCGCACAGGATGACGACGTCGGCACCGGCCTCGGCGGCGGCCCGCACGACCGCCTTGGCGTACTCGGGGTTGGCGCGGTAGCCGTCGAAGAAGTGCTCGCAGTCGACGAAGACCCTGCGGCCCTGCGAGACGAGGTAGGAGACGGTGTCGCGGACCATCTCCACGTTCTCGTCGAGGGTGGTGCGCAGGGCGAGCTCGACATGCCGGTCGTGGGCCTTGGCGACGAGGGTGATGACGGGGGCCCCGGATGCCAGGAGGGCGTTGACCTGCGGGTCGTCGGCGGCCTTGGCGCCCGCGCGGCGGGTGGCGCCGAAGGCGACGAGCTGGGCGTGCCGGAAGGTGATCTCCTCCTGGGCCCGCGCGAAGAACTCGGTGTCGCGCGGGTTGGCGCCGGGCCAGCCGCCCTCGATGAAGCCCACGCCGAAGTCGTCCAGGTGCCGGGCGATGGTCAGCTTGTCCGCGACGGTGAGGTTGATGCCTTCGCGCTGCGCGCCGTCCCGCAGCGTGGTGTCGAAGACGTGGAAGGAATCGTCGGGTGTGCTGGTTTCCGTCATGCTGATCTGGCTCCTGTGTCGGATCTCGGTCTACCGGAATGACCGGCTCCACCACCCCCAATGATCCCTCGCGCTCCGTGTCCGGCTGCAGTTGGGCCGGGAAACGAAAAAACCCCTCGCGGGTGCGAGAGGTCTGCGCGCGGGTCGAGGCGACGGTGTCCGCCCGTACGTGATGGATACGAGGCGGTCACTGCGGACCGGCGCGCCTGCTGCCAATAATCATGGCGAACGAGAGCACGGAGGCAGCTTGCCACGCTTTGCCCGCGCACGGGGCCGTTGTCTCACGATGCGGGCGGCGCGTGGTCGCACCGCCCGCATCGTGGCGGGCGTCAGCGCAGGTGGCGTACGAAGACGTCGTCGCCGTCGTTGGTGTCGCCGGGCAGCAGTCCGGCGTCACTGGACGAGAACGCGATCCGGCGGGCGTCCGCCGAGATGCCGCCGGGGACGACCGTCGCCGTGGCGGCGCCTCCCGAGGTGTCGGGGGTGACGAGCGCGGTCGTGCCGTTCTTGAGGTCCCGGAGGTAGACGGGCCACTCCTTGCCGTACTGGCTGCCCGCCTCGGTCAGCTCGGACATGTAGGTGAGGTGGCGGCCGTCGCGGCTGATCGCGGGCGAGCGGGTGTAGGCCTCGCCGGGGCCGCCCTGGGTGCCGTGGATGCGCTGGTTCCGGCCGGAGGCCACGTCGTGCACGAACACGTTCCAGGCGGCGTCGTTGTCGTCGGGCACGAGGTGCGTGTCCCGGGATTCGAAGACGACGGTGCCGCCGTCGCCGCTGATGGACGCTTCCAGGGACTCCTTCTCGGTCTTGGAGCCGTCGTACGAGCGGTCGACCTGGGACAGCTTGCCGGTCCTGCGGTCGCGCAGCCACAGGTCGCTCCAGTCGTCGCCGCGCGGGCCGTTGACGAAGGAGTTGGCGTAGACGACGTACCTGCCGTTGTCGCTGACGGTCGCCGAGTGGGCGTCCCGCTCGCCGTCGCCGCCGGTGTACGGGTGGCTGACCTTCTCCGTGGTGCCGGACTTGCGGTCGCGCAGGAAGACCGCGGTGCCGTCGAACCGCGGCCCGTCGGTGTCGAAGACGGCGTAGCGCGCGTTCGCGCTCAGGGAGACGCTGCCCGCGCTGTCGCCCGGGTAGCCGTCGGGCAGCTCGACGTCGAGGCGCTCGGTCTTCTTGGTCCTGCGGTCGTAGAGCCGCACGTCGCGGTCGGCGTAGGAGCCAGCGGGGCTGGAGACGAACGCGACGTAGCGGCCGTCGGCGCTCAGGGACGGGCCGCCGGCCTGGCGCCCCGCCAGGGCGATGCGCTCGGTCTTTCCGGTGCGCAGGTTGCGTACGAAGATGTCGCGCGCCCCGTTCGTGTCGCCCGCGGTGAGGTCGCTCGCCTCGGAGTCGAAGGCCGCGAACCGGCCGTCGCGGCTGATCACGGCCCCCGCGGACCGGTCGTTCGCGGCCTTGCCCCCGGCGGTGACGCTGACGCCCTCGGTGCGGGGCGCGTCGGCCGCGTCGGCGGCGAAGGCGGCGGGCAGGGCGGTGACGGTGGCCGCGACGATGCCTGCGGCGACGGCCAGGGAGATGCGCTTGCGATGGGTGCAGTACATGGTGGTCAAGTCCCCCGTTTTGCTGCTGGTCGGTGACGGCTGTGCGGATGGCTCGGGCGGCTGGCCCAGGCAGCTGACTCAGTGTGGGTGGCGCACGAAGACGTCGCGGAAACCGTTCGTGTCGCCGGGCACCACGTCCGTGTCCTCGGAGCTGTAGACGATGCCGCGCCCCTTGGGGGCGATCGCGCCCGCACCTGCCGAGCCGTGGCCGACGCGCACTTCGTGGCCACTGCGGAGGTCGCGGAGAACGATGTTCAGCCGGCTGTCTCCGTAGAGGAGCTGGTGTCCGTTCGGGCTGACCGCCTGCGCGGTCGCGGTCGGGAAGCGCTGGGTCTTTCCGGTGCGCAGGTCGCGTACGTACGCGCCCGACGGGGAGTTCAGCGCCACCGTGCGGCCGTTGACCTGCGCCACGGTGGACGGGCTGCCGTCGTCGATGCGGGTGAGGCTGCCCGTGGTGCGGTCGCGGAGCCAGACCTGGTCGGTGCCCGCGTCCGTGTAGGCGACGTACCGGCCGTCGCCGCTGATGAACGGGTCCACCATGTCGCGGGCCGCGTCCGGCGGCCCTTCGCTGACGACCTCCCTGGTGTCCGTCTCCCGGTCGTAGACCTCGACGCGGGCGGGGTCGCCGGGGTGGCGCGGCTGCAGCTTGTAGGCGATATGGCGGCCGTCGGCGCTGATGGACGGGTGGGCAGAGCTGTCCTTGAAGCCCTTGCCGTCGATCTGCTTCCGCTCCCCCGTGCTCAGGTCGGTGAGGAAGACGTTGATGCCGTGCGTGCCCCAGCCGGTGTGCGCGGCGTACCGCCCGTCGTCGCTGATGACGGGGGCGCCCATGGAGTTCTTGAGCCGCGTGACCTCGCCGGTCCACAGGTCGCGCACGAATCCGTAGTCGTAGGGGCCCTGATGGCCCTCCGTCAGGTTCTCCGCGTCGCTGCGGAAGGCGACGTAGCGGCCGTTCCCGGAGAGGGACGCGGCGCCCGACGCGCCGTCGGCCTCGGTCCCGTCGGCCGCGACGCTCACGCGCTCGACGCGTGGCGCGGCCTGCGCCGCGGCGGCCGGTAAGGCGGTGGTGCCGAGCGCCGCGACGAGCACGGCGCTCAAGGACACACGTCTGGCAGTGGACATGGCTTCCCCCAAAGACCTGTCGCTCCCCCGGCCCGACGCCAGGGCCCACGGGGATACAAGCGCACCAGAAGGGGGACGGGCAATCAGTCGGACTGCGTACAACCCGGACGGGGGACTAGGAGTCCGAGGCGAGTGCGGTGTCCAGGAACTCCCCTACGTGCGTGAGGACCTGGTCCCGCCCGGTCCCCCGCAGCCCGATCGCCACATGGATGGAGAACCCGTCCAGCAGCGCCCGCAGCCGGGACGCGAAGCGGTCGGGGTCGATCGCCCCGAACTCGCCGCGCGAGACGCCCTCGGCGAGCAGCGCCACCAGGTCGCGGTGCCAGGCCCCCTCGATCGCGGCCTGCCGGTCGCGGCCCTCCTCGTCGGCGTTGAGGGACCGGTTCCAGACCTCCAGCCAGAGCGTCCAGTGGGGATCGCCGACGGCGTCGGGGACGTACAGGTCGACGTACGCGTCGAGGCGCTCGCGGGCCGTGCCCTGCCGGGCCAGGAGACGGCCGCGCTCGGCGCCGAGGCGGCCCTCGCTCCACTCCAGGGTGCGCAGGAGCAGCTCGTCCTTGGTGCGGAAGTAGTAGAGGAGATGGCCGGAACTCATGCCGACCTCGCGGCCGATCGCGGCCATGGTCAGCTTCTCCAGGCCGCGCTCGGCGATCATCTTCATGGCGGCCGCCAACACGTCCTCACGCGGCGGGGCGTTCTTCCGCGCGCGGGCCTGACCGGCCATCCCGTACTCCTTGATCACGCCTTCGGCTGCTGCTGGGTGATGCAGTGGATGCCACCGCCCCCCGCAAAGATCGTACGGGCGTCGACGAGCGTCACGGTCCGGTCCGGGAAGAGGCCGCGGAAGATGCCCGCCGCGATCTCGTCGTTCGGGTCGCCGAAGGCGCACAGGACGACGCCGCCGTTGCAGAGGTAGTGGTTGATGTAGGAGTAGTCGACCCAGCCCTCGTCGTCCTTGAGGACGGTCGGGGCGGGCACCTCGACGATGCGCAGGGTGCGGCCGCGCGCGTCCGTCTGTCCCTTCAGGGCCGCGACGATCTCCTTGCTGACCTCGAAGTCGGGGTGTGCGGGGTTGCGCTGGGTGTGGACGAGGACGACGCCGGGCGCGGCGAAGGCGGCGACGATGTCGACGTGGCCGAGGGTGCCGAAGCCGTGGCCCGGGTAGTCGGCGGTGAGCCCGCGCGGCAGCCAGATCGCCTTGGTGGTGCCGAGGTGGGCGTGGACCTCCGCCTCCACCTGCTCCTTCGTCCAGCCGGGGTTGCGCTCGGGGCCGAGCTGCACGGTCTCGGTGAGCAGGACGGTGCCCTCGCCGTCGACGTGGAGGCCGCCGCCCTCGTTGACCAGCTTCGACGCGTACGTCCGCGCTCCGGCGAGGTCGGCGACGTACGCCCCGACCTTGGAGTCGTGGTCCCAGCGGGCCCACTCCTGGGCGCCCCAGCCGTTGAACGTCCAGTCGACGGCGGCGAGAGAACCCTTCCCGTCGGTGAGGAAGGTGGGCCCGATGTCCCGCATCCAGGCGTCGTCGAGCTCCCGCTCGGCCACCTCGATGTCCGGACCGAGCAGCTCCTTGGCGTACGCGGACTGCGCGGGCCCGCAGACCACGGTGACCGGCTCGAAGCGGCGTACCGCACGGGCGACGCCGGCCCAGGCCAGACGGGACTCGTCGAGGCCCTCGGGGTCGTCGAAGGTCGGGTTGGGGCACGGCCACGCCATCCAGGTGCGCTCGTGCGGGGCCCACTCGGCGGGCATGCGGAAGCCGTCGGCGGCAGCGGTCATGGCGTACACCTTCACCAGGGGGGAACAAGACTTTAGAGCAACACTCTAACTACGAAATCCGCATGCTGGAAGCATTGACGGCAAGGGGTCGAACGCGTCACATTGAGCGCTGCTCAAACGTGGGGCAACCATTGGGACCAAGCGAGCGTCAGGGGCACCCTCATGCCGATAGAACAGCGCGGAGTCGACACCATCCCGGACGGGGAGCGCACCAGCGGCCCCCGCGATCTCGTATCGATCCTCATCGGCTCCAACCTCTGCCTGGGGGTGATCGTCTTCGGCTGGCTGCCGGTCTCGTTCGGCCTCGGCTGGTGGGAGTCGGTGAGCGCGGTCGTGGCGGGCACCGTGCTCGGCACGGCGCTGACGGCGCCGCTCGCCCTGGTCTCGCTGCGCACCGGCACGAACCTGTCCACGTCCTCCGGCGCCCAGTTCGGGGTCCGCGGCCGCCTCGTCGGCTCGGTCGTCGGCCTCCTCCTCTCCCTCGGCTACACCGCGCTGACCATCTGGATCGGCGGCGACGTGATGGTCGGCACCCTGCACCGGCTGCTCGGCCTGCCGACCGGCGGACTCTCGTACTCCCTGGTCTACGCCCTGCTCGCGGCGGCCACCGTCACCGGCGCGGTCTACGGCTACCGCGTCCTGCTGCGCCTCTCCCGCGTCCTCGCCGTCGGCATGACGGCGCTGCTCGCCCTCGGCGTCATCGCCTACGCCCCCGACTTCACCACCGCCGCGCTGCCCGGCGCGGGAGGCTATGCGCTCGGCTCGTTCTGGCCGACGTGGCTGCTCGCCCTGGTCGCGGCGGGCCTGTCGGGGCCGATCGCCTTCATCACCCTCCTCGGCGACTACACCCGCTACATCTCCCCGGCCCGGCACGGCTCCCGCGCGGTCCTCGGCGCGGCCTGGCTCGGCCTGCTCGCGGGGCTCCTGATCCCCCAGCTCTTCGGCACGTTCACGGCGTACGCGGCCCGCGCGGCCCTCGACTACGCGGGAGGACTCGTCGACGCCTCCCCCGCCTGGTACCTGGTCCCGCTCCTCCTCGCCGCCTCCGCGGGGTCAGTCGGCAACGCGGGCCTGATGCTCTACTCCATGGGCCTCGACCTGGACGCGATCCTGCCCCGCGCCTCCCGCACCCGCGCCACGTACACGGTCGCCGCCGTCGCCACCGTCTGCGTCTTCGTCGGCCACTACGCGTGGGAGGCGCAGGACGCGATGACGTCCTTCGTGCTGCTCCTCACCGCCATCGGCACCCCGTGGGCGGTGATCACCCTCATCGGCCTCGCGCGCTGCCGCGGGGAGTACGACGCGGACGCCCTGCAGGTCTTCAACCGCCGCTCCAAGGGCGGCATCTACTGGTACCGAGCGGGCTGGAACCTCCGGGCCACGGCCGCCTGGGCGCTGGGCGCGGTGGTCGGTGTGCTCGCCGTGTCACTGCCCTCGTACGAGGGTCCGCTGCTGTCCCTGACGGGCGGGGTCGACTGCAGCTTCCTGCTGTCGGGGCTGGTGGGCGGCGCGGGCTATCTGGCGCTCGACCGTGCGGCGGCGCCCCGGCGGGCCGCGACCGCCCCGGTGGACCGTGAGGACCGTGAGTCCCTGCCCCTGTGACAGACGCCTGTGACAGAACGAAGACGTCGCTGAGGACGGCCCGTAACTCGGTGCGGGATACAAATAGTTCCGACCGCACGCACCGAGTTACCGCTGGGGGAACACCATGAAGCACACCCGCACCGCCGCCCTCGCCGCCCTGAGCCTCGCCGCCGCCCTCTCGCTCACCGCCTGTGGCGGCGACGACTCCAGCAGCGACTCGTCCGCCAAGGGCTCCTCGTCCTCTTCGTCCGCGGGCTCCTCCTCGGGCAGCGACTCGAAGCCGGAGAGCGGCTCGGGCTCCGGCAGCTCCGAGGCCGGTGACACCAAGTCGGACGCCGCCAAGAACACCGGGTCGGGCGCCGCCGCCGCGAAGGGCGCGACGAAGACCAGCGGCAAGGTCACGTTCTGCAAGACGGAGGACCTGGCCATCGACGCCCAGGACGCCGCGCCCGACGAGAGCACCGGCCGCATCAACGTCACGATGATCAACCGTGGTTCGACCACCTGCTCGGCGACGGGCTTCGCGGGCGTCGACATCAAGGACGAGGACAACACCTCGAACCCCATCGAGCGCGGCCAGGCCCAGCCCCGCATCACCAACCTGAAGCCCGGCGACGCCGCCGTCTTCAACCTCGCCTACGACATCGACAGCTCCGGCAAGAGCCTCGCCTCGCCGACCGAGCTCCAGGTGACGCCCCCGAACGAGACCCACACCGTGAACATCAAGTGGCCCGCGGGCGCCGGTGACATCAAGGGCGCCTACACCGACGTCCAGGTGTACCCCACGCACACCACCAAGTAGAGGCAGTCAAAGCCACTTCACGATTCACCTGATCCACCTGATCCACCTGATTCACCCGATGTCCAGGATCGCCTTGCCGTGCAGGCGGCGGCCGAGCAGCAGGTCGGCCGCTTCCTGGGCCCTGTCCCACGGACCCCGCCAGGACGTGCCGGGGTCGAGCGCACCCGACGCCACCTGCCCCGCCAGCCAGGTCAGATCCCTGGCGAGACCGGCGCAGCCGAGCAGGTGGAAGCTGACGACCGAGCGGTCGTGGCGGCCCCTGTCCCCATAGAGCGTCCCGTACGGGAAGTGTTCGGCGTCGCCGCCGGAGTGTCCGACGGACACGAGCGTGCCGTGCTGCGCCAACTGCTCGTACGCCTCGACGAGTTGACGCCCTCCGACCTGGTCCACCACGCCGTCCACCGGCGCCGCGGCCGCCGCGGGCGCGGCGATCACCTCGTGCGCGCCGAGCGCCCTGAGCGCGTCGCCCCGCCCCTCGGGGTCACCGGTCACCGCGACGACCTCCGCGCCACCGAGCCGGGCGAGCTGCACCGCGTACCGCCCGACGCCACCGGTGGCGCCCGTGACCAGGATGCGCCTGCCGAGGATCGGTCCGATCCGGTCCAGGGCGCGCAGAGCACTGGCGCCCGCGACCGGCAGCGTGCTGATGGCCCCCAGGTCCACCCCCTCGGGGACGGCGCCCAGCCACTCCGTGTCGACCGCGCGGAGTTCGGCCCAGCCGCCGTCGACACCCAGCGTCACCACCGGGGTCCCCGCCGCGGGGCCCGAGCCGTCGGCGGCGGCCCGCTCGACCACGCCCGCCGCGTCCCACCCGAGCACCGCACCCTGTGGGGCGTCCTCCAGGACGTGGCGGACCTCGCCGTAGTTGAGGGAGGTGGCGGCCACCCTGACCAGGGCCTGGTGCGGGGCGGGCGCCGGAGCGGGGGCGTCGCCGATGCGCAGCCCTCCGGGAGCGGAACGGTCGACCAGCAGTGCGCGCATGGGAGTTGAGCCTTTCTGCGTACGCCAAAGGGAGGCCGGGGACACCAGGGGTGGCGAGCGGCCGCCGCCATAGTGCCACTGAGTGGCAGAAGCCATCAAGGGGCATTCGCCCCCCTGGCGCAGAATCGGTCTACACTTCCGCCATGGACTCCACGGACCCCGACCAGCTCCCCCTGCGGGAGCGCAAGAAGCTGCGGACGCGCCAGGCACTCGTCGACACGGCCCTGGACCTCTTCACGGAGCGCGGCTTCGACGGCGTCACGCTCGACGCGCTGTGCGATGCCGTGGACGTCAGCAAGCGGACGTTCTTCCGCACCTTCACCAGTAAGGAAGACGTGGCCATGGCGCCGACCCAGGACCTGTGGACGGCGTTCACGGAAGAGCTGGAGCGGATCGAACCGGACGCAGGTCAGCCGCTGTTCGACGTACTGCGGGACGCCTTGCTCGCCGCGCTGGACCGGATGCCCACGGAGGGGTGGACGGGGCGGGTGCTGCTCTCCCGCCGACTGGCGGCGGTGACGCCGTCCATGGACGCGCACGGGCTCGCGTTCTGCGACCGCACGAGCCGGGCGGCGCTCGTCGTGGCGGAGCGCCGCTTCGACCTGCCGGGCGGGGGCGATCTGCGGGCACGACTGGCGATCGACCTGCTGGTCGCGGCGTTCCACCGGGCCCTGGAGGCCTGGGCGGCAACCTCCGACCCCACACGCGACGACCTGACGTCAGCAGTCCGAGCGGCCTGCGCCGCGGCCCCGGGCAGCCTCACCCTCACCACCGCCTGACACCCAAGCGCCGCACCCATCGTCCAGGGGCACGGGGGCACGGGGACCCTGGCGGCAGGCGCAGCCGCCGTCCAGGGGCGCGGGGAACTGCGCGCCCAGCCACAAAGCACCCGCACCCGAAAGCAAAAGCGAAAGCAAAAGCGAAACAGCCCCGCAGGCGCAAACCGCGGGGCTGCCGTGGACACCGCCCAAGCCCTCAGCCGAGCTCGTGCATCCAGCCGTGCTGGTCCTTCGCCTTACCCCGCTGAATGTCGAGCAGCGCCTCACGCAGCTTCAGCGTGACCTCACCGGGCTGGCCCCCGCTCTGCTGCCACTCGCCCCCGTTGCACTTGACCGTGCCGACGGGCGTGATGACGGCGGCCGTGCCGCAGGCGAAGACCTCGGTGAGGGTGCCGTTCTCGGAGTCGGTCTTCCACTGCTCGATGGAGACGCGGGCCTCCTCCGACTCGTAGCCGAGGTCACGGGCGACGGAGAGGAGCGAGTCGCGGGTGACGCCCGCGAGCAGCGAGCCCGTCAGGGTCGGGGTGACGATCTTGTTCCCGTACACGAAGTACAGGTTCATGCCGCCGAGCTCCTCGACCCACTTGTGCTCCACGGCGTCGAGGTAGGCGACCTGGTCGCAGCCCTTCGCCGCGGCCTCGGCCTGCGCGAGCAGCGACGCGGCGTAGTTGCCGCCGGTCTTGGCGTCGCCCATGCCGCCGGGCACGGCGCGCACGCGGTCCTCGGAGAGCCAGATCGAGACCGGCTTCACGCCACCGGGGAAGTAGGCACCGGCGGGCGAGGCGATGACGACGAAGAGGTACTCGTTGGCGGGCTTCACGCCCAGGCCGACCTCCGTGGCGATCATGAACGGGCGCAGGTAGAGGGACTCCTCGCCGCCGTGCGCCGGGACCCAGTCGATGTCCTGCTTGACCAGCAGGTCGCACGCCTCGATGAACGTCTCGACGGGCAGCTCCGGCATGCCGAGGCGGCGCGCGGAGGACTGGAAACGGCGGGCGTTGGCATCGGGGCGGAACGTGGCCACCGTGCCGTCGGGCTGGCGGTAGGCCTTCAGGCCCTCGAAGATCTCCTGCGCGTAGTGCAGCACGTTCGTCGCCGGGTCGAGGGAGAGCGGGCCGTACGGCACGAGCTGCCCGTCGTGCCAGCCGCGGCCCTCCGTCCACTTGATCGTCACCATGTGGTCGGTGAAGTGGCGGCCGAACCCGGGGTCGGCCAGGATCGCCTCGCGCTGGGCGGTGGCCAGTGGCGTCGAGGAGGGCTTGAGCTCGATGGTCGGCGTCGTCGTCATGAGTACTTCGTCCTTCACGTGTGATGGTGACGGACCGCGCTCACATGCGAACGTCCAGTACTAGGACGTCCGAGTTTCCCTGCTGCTTTCACGGCCCCTCGTTCGATTATCGCTCGCGGGGTCCCGAGGGAGAAACGGCACGATTGCGGCCCGGGGGTCGATCGTGACACCCGGGGGCCGGATACGAAAAGCCGCCGGGCTGTCCTGCGCGGCCCGGCGGCTTCCGTTCGATCTTCGAGCTACCGGGTCAGCGCGCTACCCGTACGGCGAGCGCGTCGCCGATCTGCTCGGTGCTGCGGACCGTCTCGCCGCGCTCCGCGAGGTCGGCGGAGACCGCCTCCTCGATGCGCGCGGCCTCGGCCTCGTACCCGAGGTGGCGGAGCAGGAGGCCGACGGAGAGGACCGTCGCCGACGGGTCCGCCTTGCCCTGGCCCGCGATGTCCGGGGCCGAGCCGTGCACCGGCTCGAACATGGACGGGAACTCGCGGCTCGGGTTGATGTTGCCGGAGGCCGCGACGCCGATGCCGCCGGAGACGGCGGCGGCGAGGTCGGTGATGATGTCGCCGAAGAGGTTGTCCGTGACGATCACGTCGAAGCGGCCGGGGTCGGTGACGAGGTAGATCGTCGCGGCGTCGACGTGGATGTAGTCGGTGGTGACCTCGGGGAACTCCTTGGCCACCTGGTTGAAGACGTTGGTCCAGAGGTGACCGGCGTACGCGAGGACGTTGTTCTTGTGGACCAGCGTCAGCTTCTTGCGCGGGCGGGCCTGCGCACGGGCGAAGGCGTCGCGCACCACGCGCTCCACACCGAACGCGGTGTTGACGGAGACCTCGGTGGCCACCTCGTGCGGGGTCCCGGTGCGGATCGAGCCGCCGTTGCCCGTGTAGGGGCCCTCGGTTCCCTCGCGCACGACGATGAAGTCGATCTCGGGCTGGCCCTTGAGGGGGGTCGCGACGCCCGGGAGCAGCTTCGAGGGCCGCAGGTTGACGTGGTGGTCGAAGAGGAAGCGGAGCTTCAGCAGGAAGCCGCGCTCCAGGACGCCGGACGGGACCGAGGGGTCGCCGATCGCGCCGAGCAGGATCGCGTCGTGCTGCTTGAGCTCTTCGACGTCGGCGTCGGTGAGGGTCTCACCGGTGGCGTGGTACCGCTTGGCGCCGAAGTCGAATTCCTCCGTCTCGAGCTTCACATCCTGCGGAAGCACGGCGTTGAGGACCTTGAGCCCCTGGGCCACGACCTCTTGGCCGATGCCGTCTCCGGGGATGACTGCGAGATTGATGCTGCGAGAACTGGCCGACATGCAAGCACCGTACTCTTCGTCCCACGGGATGACATGCGGTGTCCGTCATGCGGACACCCGCCTCGTGGACAGATGCCTCGTGGACAGACGCCTCGTGGACAGCCGCTGTTCATCCCGGCGTACGGCGGGAGTTGGGCCCCGCTGGGAAGTTTCCTGCCATGGACACTCCCAACGTCGGCATTCCGGAGGAGCTCGCGGCCCGGATGAGCATGCCCGAACAGCACGAGTACCTGCGCAGGAAGCTCTCCCGCCGCAAGGTGCTCGCGGGCTCGTTCGCGACGGCGGGGGCGGTCGGCGGGGTGGCCCTGCTCGGCGGCAGTTCGGGCGCGGTCGGCACTTCGGGCGCCGCCGGGGCGGGTACGTCGTCGGCACACCCCCTGGCCGCGCCGCCCGCGCCGGTGCGGGTCGACGGCAGGCTGGTGGCCCCCTTCGGCAGGCACCTCGCCTTCGGCGCCGACCCGCAGACCCAGATGCGGATCTCCTGGCAGGTCCCGCTCGCGGTCAAGTCCCCTTACGTACGCGTGGGCACGGAGCCGTGGGACCTCGGTCAGAAAGTGGCGGCGGAGGTGCGCGACCTGCACACCCCGTCGCTGTCGAAGAAGCTGCCCGCGGTCGAGCAGTACTACCTGCACGCAGCGCTCGACGACCTCAGGCCCGGCACGACGTACTACTACGGCGTCGGCCACGACGGCTTCGACCCGGCGTCGCCCGGGCGGATGGCGACGATCGGCTCGTTCAGGACCGCGCCCGCCCAGCCGGAGAAGTTCGTCTTCACGGCCTTCGGCGACCAGGGCGTCAGCTACCACGCGCTCGCCAACGACCAGGTGATCCTGGGCCAGAACCCGTCGTTCCACCTGCATGCGGGCGACATCTGCTACGCGGACACCACCGGGCACGGCAAGGAGTCGGACACCTACGACGCGCGCGTCTGGGACACCTTCCTCGCCCAGACGGAGTCCGTCGCGAAGTCGGTGCCGTGGATGGTGACCACCGGCAACCACGACATGGAGGCCTGGTACTCGCCGAACGGCTACGGCGGGCAGCGGGCCCGCTGGTCGCTCCCCGAGAACGGCTTCGACCCGGAGAAGGCGCCGGGCGTCTACTCCTTCCGGTACGGAAACGTCGGCGTCGTCGCACTCGACGCCAACGACGTCTCGTACGAGATCCCCGCCAACAAGGGGTACACGGACGGGCGGCAGACCGCCTGGCTCGGCCGGCGCCTGCGCGAACTGCGCGCGGACGACACCGTCGACTTCGTGGTGGTCTTCTTCCACCACTGCATGTACTCCACGTCGACGCACGCCTCCGACGGCGGGGTGCGCGACGCGTGGCTCGAGCTGTTCACCAGGCACCAGGTGGACCTGGTCGTCAACGGCCACAACCACGTCTACGAGCGCACGGACGCCATCAAGGGCGGCGAGGTCGGCAAGCCCGTGCCGGTCGGCGCGTCGACCGATCCGACGCGCGACGGCATCGTGTACGTCACCGCGGGCGGCGCGGGCAAGGACCTCTACGGATTCGGCCCCGGGGTGCGGGACAGCTACGAGGGCAACGTCCACGATCACGAGGGCATCGTGACCTTCCACTGGACGAAGTCACGCCGTCCCGACCCGGACACCGTGGAGTGGTCGCGGGTGCGCTACACCGGCTTCTCGTTCCTCGCGGTCGAGGTGACGGCCGGGGCGCGCCCCAGGCTCTCGGTCTCCGCGCTCGCCGAGAACGGCGAGCGCATCGACCACTTCGAGGTCGTACGCGGGACTCAGTGACCCGTTTCGCCGCCGTTGTCCCTGCGGTCGAGGGCTCGCTGGAGGGCGGCGGCCGCGTTCCTGCGCTCGGCGTCGCTGGTGCGGGAGGTGTGACGGACTCGGCGGGCGGTCGTCTCGGCCATGGGAGATCCACTCCTTGAGGGAAGGGTGTATTCGAGACGCCGGAAGAGGCGGGGAGCAATGGAGCGGCAGGGTTCGCCTGCGTGCGGCTCCGGCTCACGACCGCCATTCGCTTGATCGAGCGAGACGTTCGGCTTCTTCCAAGCTAAAGGAGAACGGAGCGCCTGTCTCCACAGTTACTCGGACTTCCTACTATCTGAGACGGCCTTCACGCGCGTGACGCTCTGAGCTCGCGGATCAGGGCCCGGACGGCTACCGAATGAGCCAGCTCAGGGGTGGTGACGTAGCCCACGGAGCGGGTCGGGCGGACCGTTCCGAGATCAGTGATCTCGACTGTGTCCGGTGCTCCGGTCAGAGAGAGGGCGGGCATGATCGCCATGCCGTGACCATTGCTCACCATCGAGAGCACTGCTCCGTCGTCCTCGGTCAGGACGGTCGCCGAGGGGATCCAGTCCTGCCGCCCCCACCACTCCCGCGTGTACGAGCCGCAGTTCTCGTGCCAGTCCACCAGCGGCAGCGAACGCGGGTCGGGGTGGCCCGCCGGATGCACCAGCGAGTAGGGCTCTTCGAGGAGTACGTCGCCGACGAGCCCGGCGGGCACCGGCGAGGTGGACCCGAGCGTCGCGATCCCGACGTCCGCGCGCCCCTCGGCGACCTCGCCTGCCGTGCCCGCGCCCAGCTCCCGCACCACCCGCACCTCGGGCCTGATCCCGGGGTGGCTCGCGGCCAGGCGGCCCAGGGCGGCGGGCAGCAGGTACAGGGCGGCGCTGCGGAACGCGGCGATGCGCAGCGTCCCCGTCACGCCTCCCCCGGCATCTCCGTCGCCCCGGCCGCCCGCCGCCCGCGCGGCGCCCCGTGCCTCCGCGACCAGCGTGTCGAGCAGCCGCAGCACGCGCCGGGCGTGCGCGGCCGCCGCGGCTCCCGCCGGTGTGGGCGTCGCGCCCTTCCTGCCGCGGTCGAAGAGCACGGCGCCGACCTTGCGCTCCGTGCCGCGGATGGAGTGCGAGACCGCGGACTGGGTCAGGCCGAGGGCCTGGGCGGCCGCCGAGAACCCGCGCTCCTGGTCGACGGCGACCAGGATGCGGAGCTCGTGCGGCGCGAGATCGGCGGGCGTCGTCCGGGACAGCGGTCTCACCTGCTTCTATGAGGGATCTTCATGGTACGGACCGTTCCATGAGCGCGGCCCACTCCCCCGCGGCCGCATTACTGCCTACGGTCACGGACATGACCGAGACCGCACTCACCGTGCACCAGACCTCCCGCCCCCACGGCTTCCCCACCCCCGCCCACTTCGCCTTCGTGGAGTCCCCGCTCCCCCGGCTCACGCCCGGCACCGCCCTCGTCGAGGGCCTCTACTGGTCCGTCGACCCCTACCACCGCGAAATGATGGACGGCGACTTCACGCTCGACGCCCCGCTGGAGGGCCGCACCATCGGCCGCGTCGTCGAGTCCCGCGACCCCGCGCTCGCCGAGGGCGACCTCGTCGGCCACCGGCAGGGCTGGCGCACGCACGCCGTGGTCACCCCGGACGAGGTGCGCAGGCTGCCGCGCTTCGACGGCGTCCCGCTCTCCGCGCATCTGAGCATCCTCGGCGGCACGGGCCTCACCGCCTACGTCGGTCTCACCCGCATCGCCGAACTCCGCGAGGGCCAGGACCTGTTCGTCTCCGCGGCGGCGGGCGGGGTCGGCACGGCGACCGGCCGCCTCGCCCGGCTCATGGGCGCGGGACGCCTCGTGGGCAGCGCGGGCACGGCGGCGAAGGCGGCGTACCTCACCGAACACGTCGGCTACGACGAGGTCTTCGACTACCACGCGGGCCCGGCCGCCGACCTCCTCGCCAAGGCGGCGCCCGACGGCATCGACCTGTACGTCGACAACGTGGGCGGCGAGCACCTGGAGGCCGCGATCTCCTCACTGCGCGACCGCGGACGGATCGTACGGGTCGGCACGATCGCCCAGTACAACGCGACGGGCGCGCCCTACGCGCTGCGCAACCTCCCCGACATCGTGGAGAAGAGCCTGCGCATGGAGGGCTTCCTCGTGCGCGACTACTACGAACTGCAGGAGGAGCTGTACGAGTTCGTGGTGCCGCATCTGCAGAGCGGGCGGGTCGGGCTGGACGAGACCGTGGTGGAGGGGTTCGACGGGATCGTGGACGCGTTCCTGGGGATGCTGCGGGGCGAGAACCGGGGCAAGATGATCGTCCGCGCGGCAACCGCGAACCAGAGGACTAGTAGCCGGTGACCGGGGCTAGTACACGTCCCCGTCGCGCCAGTCGATGAGGAGTTCGTGCGCCGGATCCAGGTCCGCGCCCCAGAGCAGCGGGGGCTCCTCCTCCGGCATGTGGACCACGCCCGTCGGGCCGAGCGTGCCGACCGCGCCCTTCCACTCCTGCCAGCCGCGCGCGAGGTAGAGCCGCGCGCCCTCGTCGGAGGCCGACAGTGCCCCCAGCTCGTACGCCCCGTCGACCACCTGCTCCAGGGCGCCCATCACCTGCCCGCCGAGGCCCTGCCGCTGCCGGTCGGGGCGGACGGCGACCGCTTCGACGTAACCGATGCGCAGGGAGCGGCCGTTGTGCAGGAGCCTGCGCTGCACCACGGAGCCGTGCGCGAGCAGGGTGCCCGCTGCATCGTGCAGGAGGGCGTGGACGCCGCCGAGGCCGTGCTCCCAGTCCTGGTCGCTGAAGTCACCGTCGAACGCCTCGTCCAGCAGGGCGCGCGCGGCCCGCAGTTCGGCCGCCGTCAGATCACTGGTGTGCGCTCTGCGCAGGGTGTTCACGTCCCCACGGTACTCAGGCCGCATCTGAGTACGCACCCCGATTTGCCCGCGGCCCGCCGACGGCAGAGTCACTGCCATGAACGGCCTCTACGCTCTCAAGCCCTGGTACGCGGACAAATTGTCCGGCGTGCGTGCGGCGCTCGTCCGTCGCGAGGTGTCGCCCGACACCCTCACGCTGGCGGGCGTCGTGTGCGCGGCGGGCGCCGCCGCCGCACTCGCCGGGCTGCCCTTCGGGTTCTCGGCGCCGCTGGTGGCGCTGCTCCTCGCCGCGCGCCTGGCCTTCGCCAACCTCGACGGCGCGCTGGCCCGTGACACCGGCCGCACGACGCGCAGGGGCGCGCTCCTCAACGAACTGGGCGACCGGGCGGCCGACTTGATCGTCCTCGCGGGCTTCCTGCCGCTGGCCCCGCTGTGGCTGGTGGCGACGGCGGGCCTCGCCGCGACGCTGCCGTCCTGGGTGTCGCTCGCGGGCGCGGCGGCTGGCGCGGGGCGCCTGAACGGCGGCCCGGTCGGCAAGACGGAGCGGTGTGCGCTGGTCGTGGTGGCGGCGGCGTCCGGGTGGACGGTACCGGTCCTCGCGGTGCTCGCGGCGGGCTCCGCACTGACGGCGGGCCTGCGTCTGGCACGGCTGTGGCGCGAGCTCGACGGCGCGGAGGGCCCGGTCGGGCTGGGCGGTGCGCGATGAGTGTGGCCTTTGTTGCGGGGGAAGCGGGGATGGCTGCCGGGCGGGCCGTGCCGGTCGTGGCCGGGGTGCTCGGGGTGGGTGGGGTCGCCGTCGCGGCGCTGCCCTCGCGGGTGCGGATGCGGGCGGAGCTGCGCAAGCGGTGGCGGACCTGGGCGCTTGCCGCGCCCCTCTTCCTCGGGGCGTTCTTCGTGGGGCGGGCGGGGGCGTTCGCGCTCGCGGCCGGGCTCGGGGTGATCGCGGTCGGCGAGTACGCACGGATGGCCGCGCTGCCCCGCGGTGAGCGTGCGGTGCTCGGCGGCGCCGCGGTGGCCGTGCCCGGCGCCGCGTGGGCCGCGCCGGGCGCCCTCGACCTGCGGGCGGCCGGTGCGCTCCTGATCGCCGCCGCCGCGGTCGCGCTCTTCTCCGGAGACGCCGGAGGAGGCTTCACGCGCGCGTGCCGCACGGTGTTCGGGCTCCTGTGGATCCCCCTCTCGCTGAGCGGCCTCGTCCTGCTCGGTGACACGGCGGTCGCGGTGGGCGTCGCGGTGGCGTTCGGCGACGTGGGCGCGTGGTGCGGCGGCACGGCGCTCGGCCGCAAGGGTCCGCTCGCCCGCCCGCTGTCCCCTCTCTCCCCCAACAAGACCTGGGCCGGAGTCGCGGGAGCCGCCGCCGCGACGGCCGCCGCGCTGGCCGCGGTCGGCGCGTTCACCCCCGTCCTCTGGGCCGCCGTGCTCGTCGGCTGTGTCCTCGGCGACCTCCTGGAGTCGATGGTCAAGCGCGAGGCGGGCGTGAAGGACGCGGGGAGCTGGCTGCCGGGGTTCGGCGGCCTGCTCGACCGGATCGATTCGTTGCTGGTGGCGCTGTTGCTGACGATGGTGGTGACGTTGTGAGGACGGCGAGTCTCCGCTCGACGAATGCAGCCCTTCCGGCGTTTGCGGAACGGGGTCCGGGGCGGAGCCCCGTGGCAGCGCTCCTCCGCCGCGCCCTGTGGTGGACCCTGCTCACGCTCACCGGCGGCGTGGAACGCCGCGGCCGCCTGCCGCACGGCGGCTGCGTGGTCGTCGCCAACCACTCCTCGCACGCGGACACCGCCGCCCTGCTTGCCGCGCTGGACGCCCGGCACTCCCCCGCGATCGGCGCGGCCGCCGACTACTGGTTCGCCTCGCCGTGGCGGCGCCGGATCTGCAGCCGCCTCGCCGCGGGCTTCCCGGTGCGCCGCACGGGCGGCGGCATGGACGACCTCCTGACCAGGGCCGACGGGCTGCGCGCGGGCCGCGCCGTGGTCCTCTTCCCCGAGGGCACCCGTGGGCGGGACGGGGAGCTGGGGTCGTTCCACCGCGGCGCCCTCGTCCTCGCGGAGCACGCGGGCGTCCCGGTCGTGCCGGTGGCCATCGCGGGCACGGACCGGCTGCTGCCCAAGCACGGCAGGCTCCGCCCCGCCCTGGTCCGCGTCGCGGTCGGCGCGCCGCTGCCCGCATCGGCCACCCCGGAGCAGGCCCGCGACGCGGTGGCGGCGCTGCACCGGCGTACGACGGAGGAGCCCTTGGCGGACTCGGCGGCGCGCAAACGGATCGCCGCGGTCGCCGGTTCCCGCCGGGGGCTGCTCGTCGGCTTCCTCTGGTCGTGCGCGGAGGCGCTGAGCTGGCCGCTGATGCCGGAGCTGTTCCTCGCGATCGCGTGCGTCGCGGTGCCGCGCCGGGCCTTGAAGCTGTCGCTCGCGGCGCTCGCTGGCAGCCTGGCCGGTGGCCTGCTCGCCCTCCAACTGGCAGCCGCGGGCGTGCAGTTGCCGCACCCGCTGACGACGGACCGGATGCGCGCCGAGGTACGGCAGGAGCTTGCCGTCGAATCGGCGGCGGCCGTCCGCCACCAGCCCTGGAACGGCATCCCCTTCAAGGTGTATGCACGCGAGGCGGGCCGCGCCGACGTCGCCCCGTCCGACTGGCTGGCCCACTCGGCCCTCTCCCGCGGCTCCCGCACCCTCACGGTCGGCCTCGCCTTCGGCGCCTTCGGCTTCCTCGCCCACCGCCTGCGGCGCCGCTACGCCCTGTACCTCGCCCTGCTCGGCGCCGGTTTCACCGCGGGCCTCACCCTGATCGTGACCGGCTGGAGCTGATCGCAATTGGTCTGCACCATGGCGCGGACGCCGTCCCCCGCAGCAGAATCGGACCATGTCTGATGACACCGAGCAGCAGCGAGAGTGGACCCCCATCCACGGCGAGCCCTACAGCTCCGTCCCGTACCGCCCCGACCGGATGCCCCCGGCCGAATCCCTTGCGCACTCAGCCGAGTTGAGGGACCGGATGCAGGAACGCCGGACGGTGCGCCAGTTCGCTTCCGACCCCGTGCCCCCGCAGGTCGTGCGGGACGCCATCGCGTGCGCGGCGACGGCACCGTCCGGCGCGCACCAGCAGCCGTGGACGTTCGTCCTCGTCCAGGACCCGGAGATCCGCCGCCGTATCCGTGAGGCCGCCGAGCACGAGGAGCAGATCTCGTACGACGGCCGCCTCGGCGAGGAGTGGCTCGCGGCCCTGCGCCCCCTCGGCACGGACGAGGTGAAGCCGCACCTGACGGACGCACCCGCCCTGATCGTCGTCTTCCAGCAGCGGTACTGGCTGGGCGAGGACGGCACCAAGCACAAGCACTACTACGTCGACGAATCGGTCGGCATCGCGGTGGGGATGCTGCTGTCCGCCCTGCACCTGTCGGGCCTCGCCGCGCTGATCCACACGCCGAGCCCGATGCGGTTCCTGCAGCAGGTGCTCGGCCGCCCGGAGAACGAGAAGGCGTTCGCGGTGATCCCCGTGGGGTATCCGGCGCCGGACTGCCGGGTCCCCGACCTCGTACGGAAATCGCTCGATCAGGTGCTCGTGGAGGTCTGAGCGGACACCAGCTCCCGCGCCAGGAAAGGGTAGTCGGTGTAGCCCCGCGCGCCGTTGGTGTAGAGGTGGGCCGCGTCGATCTCCTGGAGCGGCGCGCCCACCGCGAGGCGTGCGGGCAGGTCGGGGTTGGAGATGAACCCGCGCCCGTACGACACGAGGTCGGCGAGGCCGGACGCGAGGACGGCCTCGCCCGCCTCACGTGTCGTCGGGTCGCCGTTCTCGCCGACGTTGCCGATGAGGATGCCGTGCCAGCGCGGCCGCAGGTCGGCAAGGGCCGGATAGCGGTCGTTGTCGGTGAGGTGGAGGTAGGCGAGGCCGAGCCCGTCGATCTCGTCGAGCAGCGCGCGGTAGACGGGGCCGGGGTCGGCCTCCGCCATGCCGAACTGCGGGTTGCCCGGCGAGAGCCGGAGACCGAGGCGTGCGGCGCCGATGGCGTCGGCGACGGCGTGGACGACCTCGACGGCGAAACGGATGCGGTCGGCGACGGAGCCCCTGCCGTACTCGTCGTCGCGGAGGTTGGTGTTGTCCGCGAGGAACTGGTGGATCAAGTAGCTGTTGGCGCCGTGCAGTTCGACGCCGTCGAACCCGGCCGCGACGGCGTTGCGGGCGGCGTCCGCGAAGTCCTGGACCGCCGTGCGGATGTCGTCACGGGTCATCTCGCGCGGCGCGACGTAGTCGGGCTTGGTGCCGTCCGGGCCGTGCGCGTGGCCGGGCGGGGTCACGGCGGAGGGCGCGAGCGGCAGGTCGCCGTCGATGCGGGCCAGCGGGTGGCCGTTGCGGCCGCCGTGCATGAGCTGCGCGTAGATCGTGCCGCCCGCGGCGTGCACGGCATCGGTGACCCGCCGCCACCCCGCTATGTGGGCGGCGGTCTGCAGCCCGGGGTAGCGCCAGCCGCTCTGGCCACGGCTGCTGGGCCAGATGCCCTCGGTGACGATGAGTCCCGCGCCCGCCCGCTGGGCGTAGTGGTCGGCGACGACCGGCAGCGGCGTGCCGTCCTCCGCGGCGCGGGCGCGGGTCATGGGAGCCATCACCATGCGGTTGGCGAGGAGGCCGATGGGGCCTGCGGAATAGGGCGCGAGAAGATCGGTGTTCGTCATGCAGGAACGGTAGAAGCTGACACCGGTGTGAGTTTCAAGTCCGAAGGAGCACGGGCATGAGGATCGGCGAGCTGGCGAAGCGTACCGCTGTGAGCGTGCGGTCCCTGCGCTACTACGAGGAGCAGGGCCTGCTGTACGCGGACCGCACCCCGGGCGGTCACCGCGACTACCCGGACTTCGCGGTGGACCGGGTCGT
Organism: Streptomyces sp. NPDC004732; assembly: GCF_040609235.1. NCBI lineage: Bacteria > Bacillati > Actinomycetota > Actinomycetes > Kitasatosporales > Streptomycetaceae > Streptomyces > Streptomyces sp. NPDC004732. Next base: position 463,797 of record NZ_JBEXJR010000005.1, on the reverse strand, counting down.
CCACATCCAGGAGCTGTTCGCGGCGGGCCTGTGCAGCGCGAAGATCTACCAACTGCTGCCGTGCATGCGGGACAAGGACGGCGGTCCTTCCGCCTCCGCCACGCCCTGGCTGGTGGACGAGCTGACCGAGGAGCGGGCCAGGATCGACCGCCAGGTCGCGGAGTTGCTGCGGGCCCGCGACGTCCTGGACGAGGTGATCACGGCGGCGTCCAGGAACCCGCTGCCGGTACCGTCGGGATCATGACGTTATCCGCATCCCGTCGAACGGTCCTCGGCACCGCGGCCGCGACCCCCGTGCTCCTCTCGGTCTCCGGCACCGCGAGCGCACAGGCCTCCGCCGCCTCGGCTACCGCCACCGGCACCTCCCCCGAGACCCTGCGCCGCCTGCGCGCCCTCGAAGACGGCTATCCCGGCCGCATCGGCGTGCACGCCCTGCACACCGGGACCGGCGCCGTGGTCGCCTACCGCGCGGACGAACGCTTCGCCATCGCCTCGACGTTCAAGGTCCTGGCCGCCGCGGCGATCCTGCGCCGGGCGCGGGAGCGGGAGCCGGGGCTGCTCGACGTACTGATCAGGTACGGGCACGACGACCTCGTCGAGCACTCGCCGCGCACCGAGATGCACCTCGAAACCGGCATGACCGTAAGGGAGTTGTGCGACGCGACCATCACGTACAGCGACAACGCGGCCGCCAATCTGCTGATGCGGCGCATCGGCGGGCCCTCCGGCATCACTGAGTTCGCCCGCTCGATCGGCGACTCCCGCACCCGCCTGGACCGGTGGGAGACCGACCTCAACACCAACATCCCCGGCGACCGGCGGGACACGACGACCCCGGCGTCGATGACGGCGAACCTGCGGGCGCTCGTCCTCGGCAAGGCGCTCCACCCGCTCGACCGCGGCCAGCTCACCCGCTGGCTCCTGGAGAACACCACCGGCGACAAGCGGATCAGGGCCGGGGTCCCGAAGGGGTGGCGGGTCGGCGACAAGACGGGGTCCCCTGCTTACGGCGGGGTCAATGACGTCGCCGTCGCCTGGCCGCCGAAGCGGGCGCCCCTGGTCATCTCCGTCTACACGACCCGCCTCGACCCGGACACCCCGGGCGAGGACCGGATCGCGGAGGACATCACCCGCATCGCCGTCGACGCCCTCGGCTGACCCCGGAAACGACACCGCCTCCGATCGGGGTGGGGCCCAGATCGGAGGCGGGGTTCAGGAGGGCCGTGCGGCCCTGGGGGGCGTCAGCCCATGTGCGGGTAGCCGTACTCGGTCGGCGGGACCAGCGTCTCCTTGATGGCGCGGGTCAGCGTCCACCGCTGGAGGTTCTGCGGGGCACCGGCCTTGTCGTTGGTGCCGGAGGCGCGGCCGCCGCCGAAGGGCTGCTGGCCGACGACGGCGCCGGTCGACTTGTCGTTGATGTAGAAGTTGCCCGCGGCGTAGCGGAGCTTCTCCATCGTGTACGCGGCGGCGGCGCGGTCACCGGAGATGACCGAGCCGGTGAGCGCGTAGTCCGACGCCGACTCCATCTGGGTCAGCATCTCGTCGTACTTGTCGTCCTCATAGACGTGCACGGCGAGGAACGGGCCGAAGTACTCCGTCGAGAAGACCTCGTTGGCCGGGTCGGTGCACTCGACGACGGTCGGGCGCACGAAGTAGCCGACCGAGTCGTCGTAGGTGCCGCCCGCGACGATCGTGCAGGAGTCGTCGGCCTTGGCGCGGTCGATGGCCGCCTTGTTCTTGGCGAACGCGCGCTCGTCGATGACGGCGCCGATGAAGTTCGACAGGTCGGTGACGTCACCCATCTTGATGCCGTCGACCTCGGCCGCGAACTCCTCCTTGAACCCGGAGTTCCAGATGGAGGCCGGGACGTAGGCGCGCGAGGTCGCGGAGCACTTCTGGCCCTGGAACTCGAAGGAGCCGCGGGTCAGCGCGGTCTTCAGGATCGCGCGGTCGGCGCTCGGGTGCGCGACGACGAAGTCCTTGCCGCCGGTCTCGCCGACCAGGCGCGGGTAGGTGCGGTACTTCGCGATGTTCTCGCCGACCGTCTTCCACAGGTGCTGGAAGGTCGGGGTCGAGCCGGTGAAGTGGATGCCCGCGAGGTCACGGTGGTGCAGGGCGACCTCGGAGACCGCGATGCCGTCACCGGTGACGAGGTTGATGACGCCCTTGGGCAGGCCCGCCTCCTCCAGGAGCTGCATGAGCAGCACGGCGGCGTGCGTCTGCGTCGGGGACGGCTTCCACACGACCACGTTGCCCATCAGGGCCGGGGCGGTCGGCAGGTTGCCCGCGATGGCGGTGAAGTTGAACGGCGTGATCGCGTAGACGAAGCCCTCGAGCGGGCGGTGGTCCAGACGGTTCCAGACGCCGGTGGAGTTCGCCGGGGGCTGCTCGGCGAGCAGGTCACGGGCGTACTTCACGTTGAAGCGCCAGAAGTCGACGAGCTCACAGGGAGTGTCGATCTCGGCCTGCTGGGCGGTCTTCGACTGGCCGAGCATCGTGGAGGCGGCCAGCGTCTCGCGCCACGTCGTGGAGAGCAGCTCGGCGGCGCGCAGGATGATCGCGGCACGGTCGTCGAAGGACATCGCGCGCCACGCGGGGGCGGCGGCCAGGGCGGCGTCGACCGCGTCCTGGGCGTCCTGCTCGGTGGCGCCGCGGCCGGTGCCGATGACGGCCTTGTGGTTGTGCGGCTGCACGACCTGGAAGGGCTCGCCGCCACCGAGGCGCTTGACGCCGCCGATGGTCATCGGCAGCTCGATGGGGTTCTCGGAGAGTTCCTTGAGCTTGGTCTCGAGGCGGGCACGCTCCGGGGAACCGGGTGCGTAGCCGTGCACCGGCTCGTTGACCGGCGCGGGGACCTGGGTCACAGCGTCCATGAGTTCCGTATCTCCTTAAGGGGGGTCGGGGGAAGGGAGCTCAGCCCTTGGTGAGGATGGAGCGGCCGAAGAAGAGGAGGTTCGCCGGCTTCTCCGCGAGACGGCGCATGAAGTAGCCGTACCAGTCGGTGCCGTAGGCGGTGTACACCCGCATCCGGTGGCCCTCCGCGGCGAGCCGCAGGTGCTCGTCGCTGCGGATGCCGTAGAGCATCTGGAATTCGTACTCGTCCAGTTTGCGCCCCGCGCGCCGCGCGAGCTCCTGCGCGATGGAGATCAGGCGCGGGTCGTGGGACCCGATCATCGGGTACCCGTCGCCCTCCATCAGGATGCGCACGATCCGGACGTACGCCTTGTCGATCTCCGCCTTGTCCTGGAACGCGACCTCGGCGGGCTCCTTGTAGGCGCCCTTCACGATGCGTACGCGGCTGCCCGCGGCGGCCAGGCGGCGGGCGTCGTCCTCGGTGCGGAAGAGGTAGGACTGGATGACGCAGCCGGTCTGCGGGAAGTCCTTCCGCAGCTCCTCGTGGATGGCGAACATCGAGTCGAGGGTGGTGTGGTCCTCGGCGTCCAGGGTGACCGTGGTGCCGATGGCCGCGGCGGCCTCGACGACGGGGCGCACATTGCTCAGCGCGAGCTCGTGGCCGCCCTCAAGGGCCTGGCCGAACATCGACAGCTTCACGGACATCTCGGCCTTGGTCCCGAGCCCGAGGTCCTTCAGGCGCTCGATGAGCTCCAGGTAGGCGTCGCGGGCCGCGTGGGACTGCTCGACGGTGGTGATGTCCTCGCCCACCACGTCGAGGGTGACCTCCAGGCCCTTGTCGGCGGCGTCGGCGACGATCGGGACGACCTGGTCGACCCCCTCACCGGCGATGAACCGGGCGACGACCTGCTTGGTGCCGGGGGCCGCCGAGACGAAACGGCGCATCTTGTCGCTGCGGGACGCGGCGAGGATCACGGGACCCAGCACGGGGCACCTCCACGGGTGTACGAAATCGGGGGCCATACCGACATAGCCCTATGCGGAGGGAATACGGCGGTACGGCACGGAGAACCACCGTGAAATTTAAGGATCCACCCGAACAGGAGCCATCGACAGCTGTCACGCATCCGTGCCCTGGATCTCAGACAAATGTCTGAAGAATGTCCAGGGCCGCGCGAGAATGGGGTCATGAAGGGCGATTACCAAGAACTGGTCGATGAGATCTCGGCGCTGCTCGGCGCCCCCGCGACCCTGGAGAACCGGGATTTCGAGCTGATCGCCTTCGGCGCGCACGACGGCGGGGGCGACAGCGGCTTCGACGCGACCGTCCTCGACCCGGTCAGGACCCGGTCGATCCTGACCCGCCGGTCCACCTCCGAGGTCCGCTCCTGGTTTGAGAGCTTCGGCATCACGCGCGCCACGGCCCCGGTCCGCATCCCGCCCACCCCGGAGGCGGGCGTCCACCGCGGCCGCATCTGCCTGCCCGTGCGCCACCGGGGCTTCGCCCTCGGGTACGTGTGGCTGCTCGACGGCGACCCGGGACCGAGCGAGCAGCAGCTGACCGCCGCCATGGAGGTGGCCACCCGGATCGGCGCGCTGCTCGCCGACGAGGCGCAGGCGGGCGCCGACCTGACCCGGGAGTTCCGGGCGGTCCTGACGGCCGAGCGCGGCTGGCAGCGCGACATGGCGGTGGCGGCCCTGCGCACGGCCCTCGGCTCGCGCGGCGACGGCCTGCACGCCGTGGTGTGCGTGGCCCCCTGGCGCTCCGCGGACCCGGACGACGCCCCGGCGGCCCGTACGGTGCCGGGCGCGACGGCGGTGTGCACGGTGCCGTGGGGCACGACCGCGCAGTCCCTGGCGGCGCTGGTGCGGCTGCGCTCGGCCGACGCGCTGGCGCCCGCACACACGGCGGCGTCGCGCCTGCTGGACGCGGCGCCGGGTGCGGCGGCCGGTATCGCGGGTGCCCGGCACGGCCTGGAGGACCTGGGCGCGGCCTGGTGGGAGGCGTCGGGGGCGGCGCGCGCGGCGCTCGCCGAGCGGCGCTTCGGCCCGGTGGCACAGTGGTCGGACGTGGGCCCCTACCGGCTGCTGACCACCCTGCCCCCGGAGGCGGCGCACGACCCCGTGGGCAGACAGCTCCTCGCCCCCGCCCACCGCGAACTGGCCCGCACCGCCGAGGTGTTCCTCGACTGCGCGGGCCAGGCGGGCCGCGCGGCGGCCGAGTTGGGCATCCACCGCCAGACGCTCTACTACCGGCTGTCGCGCGTGGAGCAGCTCACCGGCCTCGATCTGGACGACGGCGAGGACCGGCTGCTGCTGCACATGGTCCTGAAGTCGTCACGACTGTAAGGGCCGGGCAACGAACGATTACGGCCATGATCGTGGGGCGGTACGGTTCTCGTCGTCCGAACATCCGTCCCCCCACCCATGGGAGAACGAACACCTTATGAAGTTCAGGGTATTGGCCCCCGCGGTCGCCTTCTCCGCCCTCGCGCTCGTCGGCACCACCGTCGCCACGAGCGGCACCGCCGTCGCCGCGTCGAACAAGGACTGTTCCCGCGTCATCACCAACGTCCCCGCCAAGGAGACCGTAAAGATCCGCACCCACGCCAAGACCGGGGCGACCGCCGTCGGCCAGTGGAACAAGAAGAAGAAGGGCGGCCTCTGCAACGACGGCAAGTCCTTCAAGGGTGGGTCGTACAACCTGTGCGGCAAGAAGAGCAACAAGTGGCTGTACGGCGGCCCGTACAGCAGCAACAAGCGCGGCTGGGTCCCCGCCGCCTGCATCAAGTGGTAGTAACCACCACTGCCCTGAGGCCGGTCCGTACCGCGGGCCGGCCTCAGCCGTTCTTGGCCGCCCGGTCCATCACGCGCCGCAGCCCCTCGGTGAGTTGCTCGGCGGTCGTCGCGGAGTCCGGGTCGAAGAGCCACTGCACCATCAGGCCGTTGAGGAGCGTGGTGTAGAAGCGGCCCTCGCTCTCCACGAGGTCCTCGGGGAGCTCGCTCTCCTCGATGCCGGTGAACAGCGCCGCGAGACCGGCGGTCCCCTCCTTCTGGGCGTCGATCAGCAACTCCCGGATGCCCGCGAGGCGTTCGCCCTGCGTGATGACCTCCAGCGTCATCATCCAGATGGGCCGCATCTCGGGCACCGAGCGGATGATGTTGCCCCACACCCGCGCGAAGCGCTCCATGCCGCCCTCGTCGGCGTCCGCTTCGGTCCGCACCCCCTCGAAGTCGGTCCCCAGCGGCTCGACGAGTGCGATGTACGCCTCCACCAGCAGCGCGTCCTTGGACCCGTAGTGGTAGCCGATGGACCCGAGGTTCGTCCCCGACTCCTTGACGATGTCGCGGGCCGTCGTACGCACGAACCCCTTCGCCAGCAGACAGCGCTTGGCGCCTTCGAGCAGATCTTCACGGTGTCCCATGCGAGGCACCTTACGCCGACCCCATACGCACGTCCTACACGTCCGTACTAGACAACCGTATAAGACGCCCGTACAGTCCTCGCCATGCAGACGAACCCGCGCGCCACCCGCAAGGAATGGACCGCCTTCGCCGTCCTGATGCTCCCGCTGCTCCTGGTCTCGATGGACGTCTCCGTCCTCTACTTCGCGATCCCGGAGATCACCGCGGACCTGAAGCCCAGCGGCACCCAACAGCTGTGGATCTTCGACATCTACGCCTTCGTCCTCGCCGGACTGCTGATGACGATGGGCTCGGTGGGCGACCGCATCGGCCGCCGCAGGCTGCTCCTGCTCGGCGCCACCGCCTTCGGCGCCGCATCGCTCGTCGCCGCGTACGCGAACAGCGCGGAAACCCTCATCGCGGCCCGCGCGGTCCTCGGCATCGGCGGCGCGACCCTGATGCCGTCCACGCTGGCGCTCGTGCGCACCCTGTTCCGCGACGCCGGACAGCGGGCGAAGGCGATCGGCATCTGGCAGGGCGTGCTCGTGGCCGGAATCGCCCTCGGCTCGGTGCTCAGCGGCGTCCTCGTCGAATACTTCTGGTGGGGCTCGGTCTTCCTGGTCAACCTGCCCGCGATGGTGCTGCTCCTGGTCCTCGCGCCGCTGCTGATCCCGGAGTCCAGGGACCCGCGCCCCGGCCGCTTCGACCTGCTGAGCGTGCCGCTGTCGATGGCCGCCGTGCTGCCGCTCGTGTGGGGCCTCAAGGAGATGCCGTCCGAGGGCGTCGAACTCCCCTATGTCGCGTCCGTCGCCGTCGGCCTCGTCTTCGCCGCCCTCTTCGTGCTCCGCCAGCGCACCGCCGCGTCACCGATGATCTCGCCGGACCTGTTCCGCGGCCGCGGCCGCGCCTTCGGCGCCGCCGTCTCGCTGAACCTCATCTCCTCGCTGGCGATGATGGGTTCGGCGTACTTCACCACGCAGTATCTGCAGTCCGTGCTCGGCAAGAGCGCGATGGAGGCCGCGCTGTGGGCGCTGCTGCCCTCGGTCCTCATCGGTTTCGCCGCCCCCGTCGCCACGGCGCTCGTGCAGCGCGGCATGGACCGCGCCCACGTCGTCGCCACCGGCTTCGCCGTCTCCGCCTGCGGCTTCGGCCTGCTCGCCCTGACCAGCACGTCATCGCTCTGGCTCGTGCTCGCCGGGGCGGGCGTGCTGGCCTGCGGCGCGGTCATCGTCGGCTCGCAACTCACCGACCTGGCGCTCGGCGCGGCCCCGGCGGAGAAGGCGGGCACGGCGGCCTCGCTCCTGGAGACGGGGCAGGAGTTCGGCGGCGCGATGGGCATGGCGCTGCTCGGCTCCATCGGCAACACGATCTACCAGAACCGGATCCCGGACACGGCTCCGGCCGAGGCCCGCGAGACCCTGGCGGGCGCGGTGGCGACGGCCTCCCACCTCCCCACCCGCACGGGCGACGCCCTCCTGGCCACGGCCAGGGAGGCCTTCACCACCGGCATGCACGCCGCGGCCGTGACGGGAGCGGTCCTGCTGCTCGCGGCGGCGGGGCTGGCGGCGGTGGCGCTGCGCAGGGTGCGGGTACGGGAAGAGGCGCCCGAGGCGGCCGATTCCGAGCGCGTGCCGGCGTAGGGGTCCCACACGCACGAGCGCCGGACGGGCTGGAGTATCCAGCCCGTCCGGCGCTTGGTGTTCAAGCCCGTCCGGCGTTTGAGGACGAACTCGGCGAAGCCGGTGATCTACGGCAACCGGAGCCGCGGAGTACTAGTCGGTGAGGTCGACCGCACGCGCGGACTCCGCACCGATCTCCTCGGAGAGCTCGTTCAGCACGGCCTGCGACACCGTGTCGTCCACGGTGAGAACGGCCAGCGCCTCCCCGCCCACGTCAGCACGAGCGACCTGCATGCCCGCGATGTTGATGCCCGCCTCGCCGAGGACACGGCCGACCGTGCCGACGACGCCCGGACGGTCGGCGTAGCGCAGGACGACCATGTGGTCGGCGAGCGCCAGGTCCACGTCGTACTCACCGATGGAGACGATCTTCTGGAGGTGCTTGGGCCCGGCCAGCGTGCCGGAGACCGCGATCTCCTCGCCGCCGGAGAGCGTGCCGCGCACGGTGACCACGTTGCGGTGGTCCGGCGACTCGGAGCTCGTGGTGAGGCGGACCTCGACGCCGCGCTCCTGGGCGAACAGCGGCGCGTTCACGTACGACACGGTCTCGTCGACGACGTCCTCGAACACGCCCTTCAGCGCGGACAGTTCGAGCACCTTCACGTCGTGCTGGGTGATCTCGCCGTACACCTCGACGTCGAGGCGGGCCGCGACCTCCTGGGCGAGCGCGGTGAAGATCCGGCCGAGCTTCTCGGCGAGCGGCAGGCCGGGACGGACGTCCTCGGCGATGACGCCGCCCTGCACGTTCACCGCGTCCGGCACGAGCTCACCGGCGAGGGCGAGGCGCACCGACTTGGCGACGGCGATGCCCGCCTTCTCCTGCGCCTCGTCCGTGGAGGCGCCGAGGTGCGGGGTGCAGACGACCTGGTCGAACTGAAAGAGCGGGGAGTCCGTGCAGGGCTCCTTCGCGTACACATCCAGACCGGCGCCCGCGACGCGGCCCTCCTTGAGGGCGGAGTGCAGCGCCTCCTCGTCGACGATCCCGCCGCGCGCGGCGTTCACGATGCGGACGGTCGGCTTGACCTTGTGCAACGCCTCGTCGCCGATGAGACCGAGGGTCTCCGGCGTCTTGGGGAGGTGCACGGTGATGAAGTCCGAGACCTCGAGCAGCTCGTCGAGGGACAGCACCTTCACACCCATCTGGGCGGCGCGCGCGGGCTGCACATACGGATCGTAGGCCACGACCTTCATGCCGAAGGCGCTCATGCGCTGGGCGACGAGGGCACCGATACGGCCGAGGCCGACGACGCCGAGGGTCTTCTCGGCCAGCTCGACGCCCGTGTACTTGGAGCGCTTCCACTCGCTGTTCTTCAGGGCGGTGTTGGCCTGGGGGATGTTGCGCGCGGTGGCCAGGAGCAGGCCGCAGGCGAGCTCGGCGGCCGTGACGATGTTCGAGGTCGGGGCGTTCACGACCATCACGCCTGCCTTGGTGGCGGCGGACACGTCGACGTTGTCCAGACCGACGCCCGCGCGGGCGACGACCTTCAGCTTCTTGGCGGCGGCGATGGCCTCGGCGTCGACCTTGGTCGCGGAGCGCACCAGGATCGCGTCGACGTCGGCGATCGCGGGCAGCAGCTCGGCACGGTCCCCGCCGTTGCACTGGCGGATCTCGAAGTCCGGGCCCAGAGCGTCGACGGTGGCGGGCGACAGCTCTTCAGCGATGAGTACGACGGGTTTGCCGGTGGCAGCAGTGCTCACGTGAGTCCTCACAAGTCCCTTGCGGACGGCCGTCCCGACGGCCGCAGGCGGAGTCGCTTAGCCGCGTGGAAGACGCACGACGCTGTGGGCCCGACGCGAATGTTGAACAGAAGTGTAGTGGCGCCGCGGAGGTCGTCGTGCGCCTCGATGGAAGGATCACTCGTCCGTGGCTGGACACGTTGGACAAGGGTCGGGGCAGCTGCCCCGACCCTTGTCCTCCCGACTTACGCGTCGTCGTCGTTGACCCAGCTCATGAGCTTGCGCAGCTCCTTGCCCGTGGTCTCCAGGAGGTGGTTCTCGTCCTGGGTCTTGTACTCGTTGTACTTCTTCAGACCGCCGTGGTACTCGTCCATCCAGTTCTTGGCGAAGGTGCCGTCCTGGATCTCGGTGAGGACCTTCTTCATCTCGGCCTTGGTGGCGTCCGTGATGATGCGCGGGCCGGTGACGTAGTCGCCCCACTCGGCGGTCTCGGAGATCGACCAGCGCATCTTCTCCAGGCCGCCCTCGTACATGAGGTCGACGATGAGCTTCAGCTCGTGGAGGCACTCGAAGTACGCGATCTCCGGCTGGTAACCCGCCTCGGTCAGCGTCTCGAAGCCCGCCTTGACCAGCGCCGCGGTGCCACCGCAGAGCACGGCCTGCTCGCCGAACAGGTCGGTCTCGGTCTCCTCGGTGAAGGTCGTCTTGATGACGCCCGCACGCGTGCCGCCGATGCCCTTGGCGTACGAGAGCGCCAGCGCGAAGCCCTTGCCGGTCGCGTCCTGCTCGACGGCCGCGATACACGGAACGCCGCGGCCCTCCTCGTACTGGCGGCGGACCAGGTGGCCCGGGCCCTTCGGGGCGACCATGCAGACGTCGACGCCCTCGGGGGCCTTGATGAAGCCGAAGCGGATGTTCAGGCCGTGGCCAAAGAACAGCGCGTCGCCGTCCTTGAGGTTGTCCTTGATGGACTCCTCGTAGACCTGGGCCTGGATCGGGTCCGGCACCAGGATCATGATGACGTCGGCCTCGGCCGCCGCCTCGGACGGGGTGACCACGCGCAGGCCCTGCTCCTCGGCCTTCGCCTTGGACTTGGAGCCCTCGTGCAGACCGACGCGGACGTCGACACCCGAGTCACGGAGCGACAGCGCGTGGGCGTGGCCCTGGCTGCCGTAACCGATGACCGCGACCTTGCGGCCCTGGATGATGGACAGGTCGGCATCGTCGTCGTAGAACAGCTCGGCCACTGGGAATCTCCTATGTGTGCTGGTGTTGCGTCCCACCGTACGGCGGGCGGGGGAAGGGAAGTCTGCCGGTCTCGCTATGCGGGCCGGTTGTCGCTATGCGGTCCGGTCGAGGGCCCGCAGGCTGCGGTCCGTGATGGAGCGGGAGCCCCGGCCGATGGCGATCGTGCCGGACTGGACGAGCTCCTTGATGCCGAACGGCTCCAGCATCTTGAGCATGGCCTCCAGCTTGTCGCTGCTGCCGGTCGCCTCGATGGTGACGGCCTCCGGGGAGACGTCCACGGTCTTGGCGCGGAACAGCTGGACGATCTCGACGATCTGGGAGCGGGTCTCGTTGTCCGCTCGGACCTTCGCGAGGACGAGCTCGCGGGCCACCGCGGCGCCCGGCTCCAGTTCGACGATCTTCAGGACGTTGACGAGCTTGTTGAGCTGCTTCGTGACCTGTTCGAGCGGCAGGTCCTCGACGTTCACGACGATGGTGATGCGCGAGATGTCGGGGTGCTCGGTGACGCCCACGGCGAGCGAGTCGATGTTGAAGCCGCGGCGGGAGAACAGTGCGGCGATCCGGGCGAGGATGCCGGGGGTGTTCTCGACCAGGACGGAGAGCGTGTGCTTGGTGGACATGACTCTTGGTCTCTCTTTCGCTCTCGGTCTCAGTCGTCTTCGTTGTCGCCGAAGTCGGGGCGGACGCCCCGGGCGGCCATGACCTCGTCGTTCGAGGTGCCTGCGGCCACCATCGGCCAGACCTGGGCGTCCTCGTGGACGATGAAGTCGACGACGACGGGCCGGTCGTTGATGGCGTTGGCCTCGGCGATGACCTTGTCCAGGTCCTCGGGGCGCTCGCAGCGCAGCGCCACGCAGCCCATGGCCTCCGACAGCTTCACGAAGTCCGGGACGCGGGTGCCCTTGTTGGGGCCGATGTCCTCGGGACCGCTGTGCAGCACGGTGTTGGAGTAGCGCTGGTTGTAGAACAGCGTCTGCCACTGGCGGACCATCCCGAGGGCGCCGTTGTTGATGATGGCGACCTTGATCGGGATGTTGTTCAGGGCGCAGGTGGTGAGCTCCTGATTGGTCATCTGGAAGCAGCCGTCGCCGTCGATCGCCCAGACCGTGCGGTCGGGCCGTCCGGCCTTGGCGCCCATCGCGGCCGGGACCGCGTAGCCCATCGTTCCCGCGCCGCCGGAGTTGAGCCAGGTGGCGGGCTTCTCGTACTCGATGAAGTGCGCGGCCCACATCTGGTGCTGGCCGACGCCCGCCGCGAAGATCGTGCCCTCCGGGGCGAGCTGCCCGACCCGCTCGATGACGTGCTGCGGGGAGAGCGAGCCGTCCTCGGGCTGGGTGTAGCCCAGGGGGTAGGTGTCGCGCCAGCGGTTGAGGTCGGTCCACCAGGCGGCGTAGTCACCCGTGTGGCCCTCGGTGTGCTCGGCCTGGACGGCCTGGACGAGGTCGGCGATGACCTCGCGGGCGTCACCGACGATCGGCACGTCGGCGACGCGGTTCTTGCCGATCTCGGCCGGGTCGATGTCGGCGTGCACGATCTTCGCGTACGGGGCGAAGCTGTCCAGTTTGCCGGTGACGCGGTCGTCGAAACGGGCTCCGAGGGCGACGATCAGGTCGGCCTTCTGCAGCGCGGTGACGGCGGTGACCGCACCGTGCATGCCCGGCATTCCCACGTGCAGCGGGTGGCTGTCGGGGAATGCGCCGAGCGCCATCAGTGTGGTGGTGACGGGCGCTCCGGTGAGCTCTGCCAGGACCTTCAGCTCGGCGGTGGCGTGGGCTTTCAGGACGCCGCCGCCGACGTAGAGGACCGGGCGCTTGGCCGCGGTGATGAGCTTGGCGGCCTCGCGGATCTGCTTGGCGTGCGGCTTGGTCACCGGGCGGTAGCCGGGCAGGTCCTGCTGCGGCGGCCAGGAGAACGTCGTCTGCGCCTGCAGCGCGTCCTTCGCGATGTCCACGAGGACCGGGCCCGGACGGCCGGTGGAGGCGATGTGGAAGGCCTCCGCGATCGTCCGCGGGATGTCCTCGGCCTTGGTGACCAGGAAGTTGTGCTTGGTGATCGGCATCGTGATGCCGACGATGTCCGCCTCCTGGAAGGCGTCCGTGCCGATGGCCTTGGAGGCCACCTGGCCGGTGATCGCCACCATCGGGACGGAGTCCATGTGGGCGTCGGCGATCGGGGTGACCAGGTTGGTGGCGCCGGGGCCGCTCGTCGCCATGCAGACGCCGACCTTGCCGGTGGCCTGCGCGTAACCGGTGGCGGCGTGGCCCGCGCCCTGCTCGTGCCGGACCAGGACGTGCCGCACCCGGGTGGAGTCCATCATCGGGTCGTACGCGGGGAGGATGGCGCCGCCCGGAATGCCGAACACCGTGTCGGCCCCGACTTCCTCGAGAGAACGAATGAGGGACTGCGCACCCGTCACGTGCTCGACGGGGGCGGAGTGCTGTCCTGAGGATCGGGGCCGCGGCTGCGGATGGTGGGCCCCGGTGGCCTGCTCGGTCATCGGCATTCTCTTCTCGAAGCTGAGGGTTTTTGCGGGGTGTTTGCGGGGGTTTGGCAGGTGCCAGTGCAACAAAAAACCCCTCGTGCCGTGAGGCAAGCGAGGGGAGCGCGCCGGGTGCGGTCGCTGGGGTCCGGTATTCGGACCGGTCAGTCCCAGCTTCAGCCGACGCGCTTTCCAAGTACGAGAATTCGGGTGCGCATGGCATTGACCCTCCCCCCGGCACGCAGTACCTGTCAAGTAGGTGGGACGGGGGTCTCATTATGTGAACGCGCATAGGTGGAGGGACCGCCTGTGTACGTCCCCGGAGGCCCGACCGCATAAGCGGAGGCACCGCCCGCGAACGCCCCGGAGGGGCCGCCGTACGCCGCCGCGGAGCCGCCCGCGTACGACGCGGGACGGCCGCCGACGAACACCGGCTCGGCCGGGCCGTGCGGCACCGGATACTCGCCGAGCGTGAGCGCCCTGCGCAGCCGGTACTCGTCGAGCGGCCCGGCGAACGCCATCCCCTGCCCGTGCGTGCAGCCCATCGCGCGCAGGGCCACCACCTGCTCGGGCAGGTCGACGCCGTCGGCCACGGAGACGAGCCCCAGGTCGCCCGCGATGCGCAGCAGTCCTGAAGTGATCTTGTGCAGCCTCGCGGACTCCACTACGCCCTCGATGAGGCCGCGGTCCAGCTTCAGTACGTCGATGGGGAGCCTGCGCAGGGCCGTGATCGCCGCGTACCCGCTGCCGAAGCCGTCGAGCGCGATGCGCACGCCGAGCCTGCGCAGTGCGGCGAGCCGACGCTCCAGATCGTCCAGGGAGACCCTGGGGTCGGTCTCGGCGAGCTCGATGATGAGTGCGCCGGAGGGCAGTCCGTGCCGGGTCAGGAGCGCCTCGATGGAGCTCAGCGGCATGGAGCGGTCCAGCAGGCGGCGCGCGCTCATCCGGACGGCGACGGGCACGGCGTGCCCGGTCCGGCCGCGCTCGGCGGCCTGCTCCACGGCCTCCTCGAACATCCAGCGGCCGAGCTCGCCCGCGCGGCTGTCCTGGCCCTCCCCGGAGTCGGACACCCGCAGGAACTCGGCGGGCGTGAAGAGGATGCCCTGCGCCGAGCGCCAGCGGGCCTGGGCCGCGACCGCCGTGATCCGGCCGTCGTCCAGGGAGACGACGGGCTGGTGGAGCAGCGCGAACTCGCCGTCGTGCAGGGCGGCGCGCAGCCGGGTCGCGAGCTCCGCCTTGCGGACGACGTCGGCCTGCATCTGGGGTGCGTACAGCTCGACGCGGCCCTTGCCCGCGGCCTTGGCGCGGTACATCGCGAGGTCGGCGTTGCGGAGCAGCTCCCCCGCGCCGATGCCCGGTTCGGCGAAGGCCACGCCGATGGACGCCGCCACGCGCACGTCGTTGCCGTCGATGGCGTACGGCTGGGACAGGGTGATTCTCAGCCGGTCGGCGAGCTCGTAGATGTGCTGTTCTCTCGCGGCCTGGTCCCGGGTCCCGTCGCCGACGATGAGAGCCGCGAACTCATCGCCGCCGAGCCGGGAGGCGGTGTCGCCCGAACGCACCGCCTCCTGGAGTCTGCGCGCGGCCTGGATGAGGAGCTCGTCACCGGCCTGGTGTCCGATGGTGTCGTTGACGCCCTTGAAGCCGTCGAGGTCGATGAAGAGCACCGCCGTGCCGCGGTCGGTCACCCTGCGGCCGGTCAGCGCCTGGCTCACGCGCCGGGTGAACAGGGCGCGGTTCGGCAGGTCGGTCAGCGGGTCGTGCTCGGCGTTGTGCTGCAACTGCGCCTGGAGCCTGACCCGTTCGGTGACGTCCCTGCTGTTGAAGATGAGGCCGCCTTGGTGGCGGTTGACGGTGGACTCCACGTTCAGCCAGTCGCCGTCGCCGGACTTGAAGCGGCACTCGATGCGGGTGGTGGGCTCCTCGACCGGGTTGGCGGCGAGGAACCTGCGGACCTCGTGGACGACCCGGCCGAGGTCCTCGGGGTGCATGAGGGAGGCGAGTTCGGAACCGACGAGGTCTTCGGCATCCCTGCCGTAGACCCCGGAGGCGGCCGGGCTCACGTAGTGCAGGATGCCGTTCGGCGCGGCGATCATGATGACGTCGCTCGAACCCTGGACCAGCGACCTGAAGTGGTTCTCCTTCTGGGCCAGCTCCTGGGTGAGCGTGATGTTGTCCAGGAGCATGATGCCCTGGCGCACCACGAGCGCGAGCACCACGGTGCCCGCGGTGAAGAGCACTACGCGGTCCACACTGCGGCCGTTCAGCACGTTGTACAGGATCCCCAACGTGCAGACGGCGGCGGCCAGATACGGCGTGAGGGCGGCCAGCGATCCGGCGATCGGACGGGTCGCGGGGGTCGGCTCCTCGGGCCCGCTGTCGTACTGCACGCGCGGGTGACCCGCTCCGGGCCCGCCGCGCGCGTGCCAGGGTGCGGCCCACGGGGCGTACGCAAGGAGCAGCGAGCCCGCGAACCAGCCGGCGTCGAGCATCTGGCCCGAGCGGTAACTGGCGTGCAGCAGCGGCGAGGTGAACAGCGCGTCGCACATCACGGTCATGGCCAGCGCGCCGATCGCGGTGTTCACCGCGGTGCGGTTGGCCGACGATCGTCTGAAGTGCAGCGCGAGGACCATGCTGACCAGCGCGATGTCCAGCAGCGGGTACGCGAGCGACAGCGCGGCGAACGCGACGCTCTGCCCCTCGAACTGCGCGGTGTGCGCGAGGGCGAGGCTCCAGGAGAGCGTGAGGAGCGAGCCCCCGATCAGCCAGGAGTCGAGGGCCAGACAGCCCCAGCCCGCCCTCGTCACCGGGCGCTTGGCGAGCACGAGCAGGCCGATGATGGCGGGCGGGGCGAAGCACAGGAAGAACAGGTCGGCGAAGCCCGGGCTGGGCACGGGACGCTGGAGCACGACCTCGTACCAGCCCCACACGCCGTTTCCGACGGCTGCCATCGCGGAGGAGAGCGCGAAGAGCAGCCATGCGGGTCGAAAGCGGCTTCGTCGGGTCCTGGAGTACCGGAAGCAGGAGACCGCGGCGGCCGCCGCGGCGAAGCTCAGTCCGAAGTCGCCCATGATCAGGGCCAGTCGGTCGGATCCCCAGCCGAGCGCCGATCCGGCGGCATACGCCCCGCAGACCAGCAGGAGTGCCAGCTGGGAGATGAGGCCACGGCCTCCCGGCAGCGGGCGCCGGACCAGCGGAACCCTGGGCGGCAGCGCCGCCACGCCCCCGCCGAGGACGGGAGCGGAGGTCACGCGGGCGCTCACCGGGCCGCCCCGGTCCGTGTCGCCCCCGTGTCCGCCCGGCCCGTGCGCCGACCGGGCCGACAGGGGCGCTGTGGTGTGCGGCGACGGCCGCTCGTGCGGCTCCCGGCTTGCCTGCGTCTGCGGGTCGGTGTGCGCCGGAGTCGCCGACTGAGGTCCCGCCGCGTCGGATCGTTCACCCATAGGCCGTGCATCGCCCGTCGCCCCCCTCGCAGTCTGATGTCTCATCCCCGCGCCGAACGGTCCACGGCGCATCCCCTGTCGGGACGATACACCAGACTCGTCACTCAGGGACATAGCCCCTCTACGCTCCGTGACTGCGGACGGGAGTGCGGACACGGGGAGCGCACGGGCAGGCGCGGAGCGTACGCAAACTGCTCTCGGGCGATCAACTGCCCGTTGTCAGCACCACGTTGCCCAGGGGCCGTCCGGCGACGTGCTCGGTCAGCTGCGCGGCCAGCAACCGCTTGGCGCGGGGCAGGAACGCCGAGGACGAGCCGCCCACGTGCGGGCTGACAAGTGCCCCTGGAGCGTGCCACAGGGGGTGACCTGCGGGCAGCGGTTCAGGATCGGTCACGTCGAGGGCGGCGGTGATGCGGCCGGACTCCAGTTCGGCGAGGAGCGCCTTGGTGTCGACCACGGGCCCGCGGGCCACGTTCACGAGCAGTGCGCCGTCCTTCATGCGGGCCAGGAAGTCGGCGCCCGCCAGTCCGCGCGTGGCCTCGGTGAGCGGTGTCGAGAGGATGACGACGTCCGCCTGAGGCAGCAGGGAGGGCAGGTCGACGAGCGGGTGCACGGGGCCGCGCTCCGTGGCACGGGCAGAGCGCGCGACGCGCGCCACCCGCGCGCATTCGAAGGGGGTGAGCCGGTCCTCGATGGCGGAACCGATCGATCCGTATCCCACGATGAGCACGGACTTGTCGGCCAGAGCCGGATAGAAACCGGACCTCCACTCCTCCTGCCGCTGCCCCTCGACGAAGCGCGGGACGCCCCGCAGCGAGGCGAGGACGAGAGTGAGCGCGAGCTCGGCGGTGCTGACCTCGTGGACACCGCGGGCATTGCACAACTGCACGCCGGGTGCGAGGAACTTGATGCCCGGTTCCACGTGGTCGATGCCCGCGGTCAGTGTCTGTACGACGCGTACGGACGCCATCGCGGACAAGGGACGTACCGCGATCTCCGTGGCTTTCATATAGGGCACCACATAGAAGGCACAGTCGGCCGGATCAGCGGGGAACTCCGGCCCGCCGTCCCAGAAACGGTAGGTGAGACCGGCCTCGGCGGCATCGGGCAGTCCCGGGATGTCGTGCGCTTCAAACGGAAGCCATACGTCAGTCGTCATGGCCTGGAGGCTAATGCGCACCGGCGTACGCCGCCCTCGGGAGGGCAACGGTCGAGGTCACTGTGGCAAGCGGATAGTTTGGATGATCTCCGAACGAGGAGCGGGAGGGTACGACCAGGTGGAGCGCAGGACGATCGGCGCGGGGGCGCTCGAAGTGGGCGCCGTCGGACTCGGCTGCATGCCGATGAGCTGGGCGTACACCGGCTCGCGACAGCGGGGCGAGGCGTCGGTGCGCACCCTGCACGCGGCGTTGGACGCGGTGGGTGGCGGCGACGGCGGGGGGATGCTGCTCGACACGGCGGACATGTACGGGCCCTTCACCAACGAGCTGTTGATCGGCAGGGTCTTGAAGGAGCGGCGCTCCGACGCGTTCGTGTCGACGAAGTGCGGGCTGTTGGCGGGCGAGCAGCACATCGTCGCCAACGGCCGCCCCGGCTATGTGAAGCGGGCCTGCGACGCGTCGCTGCGACGGCTCCAGACGGAGACCATCGATCTCTACCAACTGCACCGCGCCGACCCCGAGATCCCCATCGAGGAGACCTGGGGCGCGATGGCCGAACTCGTGGCCGCGGGAAAGGTGAGGGCGCTGGGGTTGTGCGCGGTGGGGGCGCGCGCTCAGCGGCGTCCTGCGCCGGGGCGCACAGGACCGGGGCGTTATGACGCGACCATCCGGCAGCTGGAACGGGTGCAGCAGGTGTTTCCGGTGAGCGCGGTGCAGGCCGAGCTGTCGGTGTGGTCGCCGGAGGCGCTGGACACGCTGCTGCCGTGGTGCGTGGCGCGCGGTGTCGGACTGCTCGCGGCGATGCCGTTGGGGAATGGTTTCCTCACGGGGACGCTGAAGCCGGGCCAGGGTTTCGAACCCGATGATCTGCGGGCCCGCCATCCGCGCTTCACCGCCGAGATGATGGCGGCCAACCAGCCGCTGGTGGTGGGGTTGCGCAGGGTGGCGGAACGGCACGGGGCGACACCGGCGCAGGCCGCCCTGGCCTGGGTCCTCGCGCAGGGGCGGCACGTGGTGCCGGTTCCCGGGGCCAAGCGGGAGCGGTGGGCGGTCGAGAACGCCGGGGCTGCGGCGATCCGGCTCACCGAGAGGGACCTGGCGGAGATCGCGGCGCTGCCGCCCGCGCTGGGGTCGTGGGACTGAGCGGATCGGGAACCTGCGGGGCGCGAGCGGTGTATGAACAGTAGAAGCGCTGCGTCGAAGGGATCCTGATCGTGCAACGACCTGCTGTTACAGCCGTGATGGCCGCTGCCGCCCTCGTGTTCGCGGCCGGGTGCTCGTCCGGCGGCGGCGATGAGCCGGACCGCGCCGAGAGCCCGCCGACGCGGAACGAGCCGAGCCGGTCCGCCACGGGGAAGGCGGGTGCCGAGGCCCCACCGGAGAAGGGCTCGGCGAAGGTCACCCGCACCCTCACCACGGGCCTCAAATCCCCCTGGGGCCTCGCGCCGCTGCCCGGGGGCGATCTGCTGGTGTCCTCGCGCGACGAGGGGACGATCATCCGGGTCGACGGAAAGACGGGCAAGAAGACCGAGCTCGGCTCGGTGCCGGGCGTCTCCCCCGGCGGCGAGGGCGGCCTGATGGGCCTCGCCCTCTCCCCGTCGTACGCCTCGGACCACTTCGTGTACGCGTACTTCACGACGGAGTCCGACAACCGCATCGCCCGGATGCTGTACGACGAGAAGAAGCCCTCGGGCGAGCAGTTGGGCGCACCCGACACGGTCTTCAAGGGCATCCCGAAGGGCATGATCCACAACGGCGGCCGGATCGCCTTCGGCCCGGACAAGATGCTGTACGCGGGCGCGGGGGAAACAGGGGACACGGACCTCGCGCAGGACAAGGACTCCCTGGGCGGCAAGATCCTCCGCCTCACCCCGGACGGCGAGCCCGCCCCCGGCAATCCCTTCGGCGACTCCCCCGTCTATTCGTACGGGCACCGGAACGTGCAGGGCCTGGCCTGGGACGAGCAGAAGCGGCTGTGGGCGTCGGAGTTCGGCCAGGACACCTGGGACGAGCTGAACGAAATCAAGCCCGGCGGGAACTACGGCTGGCCGGAGGTCGAGGGCAAGGAAGGCAAGGAGGGCTTCCGGGATCCGGTCGCCCAGTGGAAGACCTCCGAGGCCTCACCGAGCGGTGTCGCCTATGCCGAGGGCTCGGTCTGGATGGCGGGTCTGCGCGGCGAGCGGCTGTGGCGCGTTCCGGTGCGGGGCGTGGAGGGCGATCCGGAGCCGCAGGCGTTCTTGGAGGGCGAGCACGGCCGCCTGCGCACGGTGCTCGCGGCGGGCGGCGACAAGCTGTGGCTGGTCACCAATGAGACGGACTCTCGGGGCACACCGGAGAAGGGGGACGACAAGATCCTTGAGGTGCGGGTGAAGTAGGTCAGCTGTCCGGCTCACCGGGGCGGGATGTCTCCTCCGGGGATGAGCTCGGGGACTCGTCGGCGCGCGGCGACGGCACGGGTGGGCGTACGACCACCTTGCCGGAGGTCAGGTCTATCGGCCCGCGCCCGGGGTCGCCGTCGGCGAGGTCGACGCGGGCCAGCTCCAGCCGCTTCTGCTCGTCGTCGGTGTGCTTGCGCCCCGGCGCGAACAGGGCCTCGATCGCGTTGAACACTGCGCCTCCCAGGAGCCGAGATATCGCAGTCCAGCGTAATCGAGGCCGCCAAAGTCCTGCTGGGACGCGGAAACGTGCAGGTCAGCGCACCGCCTGCGCGCTGCCCTTGACCTGTGTGCTGCCCGTCGCCTGTTCGCTGCCCGTCGCAGGGAACAGCCGGAGCCGGTGGGCGAGTGCGGCGGCCTCGCCGCGGCCGGTGACGGACAGTTTGGCGAGGATGTTGGAGACGTGGACGCTCGCCGTCTTCGGGGAGATGAAGAGCTCCTCGGCGATCTGCCGGTTGCTGCGGCCCACGGCGACCAGCCGCAGGACGTCCCGTTCCCGGCTGGTGAGCCCCAGCGCCTCGGCGGGGTCGGCCGGGGCCGCGGGGGCGCGGGTCGCCTCGGTGGGGTTCAGGGTGAGGCGGGCGCGCTGGGCGAGTCCGGTGATCGCGTCGGAGAGCGGCCGGGCGCCGAGCCGGTCGGCGACCTCCGCCGCCTGGCGCAGGAGGTGGGCGGCGCGCTCGCGGTCGGTGGTGTCCGGGGCGAGGAGGGACTCGGCCAGGCGCAGTCGGGCGCGGGCGAGGTCGAAGGGGCGGTCGAGCGGTTCGAGGGCGGTGACCACGGTCGACCACTGGGCGGGGGTGTCGCGGCCCTCGGAGCGCAGGAGTTCGGCGCGGGTCCATTCGTCGTAGGCCCGCCAGAGCGGGATGGGGGTGTTGAGGGACCTGGCGGCGCCGCGGATCCGTGCGAGGGCGGCGGGGCGGCCGGGCTCGGCGGCGGGCAGGCCGCGGGCGTCGGCCTCCATCTCGGCGGCGGCGAGCAGCAGGGGCCAGCCGTATTTGTAGGTCCCGAGGGGGAGGCCGGTGTCGAGGCTGCGTTCGAGTTCGGCGCGGCCGTCCAGGATGCGGCCCTCGGCGGCGGCGACGCCCAGGGCGATGCGGAGCAGGACGAGGAGGTACTGGGGCTGGGGGTCGTGGGTGCCGAGGTGGTGGTGGGCGCTCTGCATGTGCCGGGTGGCGGCGGCGTGGTCGCCGCGGAAGAGGGCCATGCGGGCCAGGCGTTCGGCGGCCGAGACGCGGGGCTTTGAACTCTGGACGCAGCGCTGGGTGTGCGCGACGGCTTCGGCCGCCTCGTCCCAGCGGCCCAGGGAGATGAGTGACTCGGCGGCGTTGGCCCAGACCCAGCCCTCGGTGTCGACGAGGCCGTACTTCCGGCAGAACTCGATGCCCTCCATGGCGACCTGCACGGCCTCGGCGGAGCGGCCTACGCCTTCGAGGGAGGAAGGGAGGTTGATGTGGGCCCGGCTCAGGTCGGTGACCAGGGCGTCGCGGACGACGCGGTCCCTGACTTCGTACATCTCGGCAAGACCGGCCTCGGGGTCGCCCGCCTCGACGAGGAGGGCTCCGCGGGTGAGGCGGGCGTTGAGCTCGATGGTGTCGGCCTTGAGCATACGGGCGTACTCGACGGCGCGTTCGGCGGCGGCCAGGGTCTCCGGGCCGGGGTCGTGGAGCATGCCCCAGGAGGCGCGGTAGACCAGGACGTCGGCATGCACCTCGGAGGGCGGCAGGCCGCGCATCAGTTCCTGGGCCTTGGATATCTCGGCCCAGCCGTCGCCGCGGCCGAGGGTGGAGACGAGGCGGGAGCGGGCGATCCAGAACCAGGCGGAGCGGTGCGGGTCGTTCTCCTCGTCGAGGATGCGCAGGGCGCGCTTGGTGATTTTCAGGGCGCGGTCGCGTTCGCCGCAGAGGCGGCCCGCGACGGTGGCCTCGGCCATCAGGTCCAGGTAGTGCAGGGGGGTGGTGGCGGGGTCGCAGCCGCAGGGGGGATAGCCCTCGACGTAGTCGGCGGGGCGGAGTTCGTCGCGGACCGCGTCCGGGGCGTCGTCCCACAGCTCCATCGCGCGTTCGAGGAGGCGCAGCTGCTCGCTGTAGGCGTGCCGGTGGCGGGCTTCGACGGAGGCGCGGAGGACGGCGGGCAGGGCCTTGGCCGCGTCGTGCGCGTAGTACCAGTAGGTGGCGAGGCGGGCGGCGCGCTGGTCGGCGGCGACGAGCGCGGGGTCGGCCTCCAGGGCTTCGGCGAAGCGGCGGTTGATGCGGGAGCGCTCGCCGGGCAGCAGGTCGTCGCTGACGGCCTCGCGGACCAGGGAGTGCCGGAAGCGGTAGCCGTCGCCGTCCGGGGAGGCGAGCAGGATGTTGGCGCCGACCGCGGCCCGCAGCGCCTCGATCAGGTCGTCCTCGCCGAGCCCGGCGACCTCGGCGAGCAGCTCGTACTCGACGGTGGAGCCGCCCTCGGCGACGATCCGCGCCACCCGCTGGGTGTCCTCGGGCAGCTCCTCCACGCGGACGAGGAGCAGGTCGCGCAGGGAGTCCGTCAGGCCCGCGCAGCTGCCGCCGTGGGAGGAGGCGACGGCGAGCTCCTCGACGAAGAACGCGTTGCCGTCGGAGCGGTCGAAGATGTCGTCCACCAGGGACTGTTCGGGTTCGGCCGCGAGGATCCCGGCCATTTGGCGGGCGACCTCGTCCTTGCTGAGGCGGCCCAGTTCGACGCGGCGCACGGTGCGCAGCCGGTCGAGTTCGGCGAGCAGGGGGCGCAGTGGGTGGCGGCGGTGGATGTCGTCGGCGCGGTAGGTGGCGAGGAGGACGAGGCGGCCGCCGCGCAGGGTGCGGAAGAGGTAGGCGAGGAGGTGGCGGGTCGAGGCGTCGGCCCAGTGCAGGTCCTCCAGGGCGACGACGACGGTGCGGTCGCGGGAGAGGCGCTCCAGGAGGCGTGCGGTGAGCTCGAAGAGGCGGGCCATGCCCTGTTCGTCGGGCCGGCCGCCGGGGGCGTGTCCGTGCGGGGCTGGTCCTGCCAGTTCGGGCAGGAGCCTGGCGAGCTCCTCCTCCTGGCCCTCGGCCGCGGCGGCCAGTTCCTCGGGGAGCCTGCGGCGCAGCGAGCGCAGCGCGGTGGAGAAGGGGGCGAACGGCAGGCCGTCGGCGCCGATCTCGACGCAGCCGCCGATGGCGACGACGGCGCCCCGCTCCTCGGCGGCCGCGGTGAACTCCTCGACGAGGCGGGTCTTTCCGACCCCTGCCTCGCCGCCGAGCAGCAACGCCTGCGGCTCGCCCGGGCCGGGGCCCCCGGCTCCTGCGAGCGGGGTGCCCGTGGCGCGGGCGAGCGCTTCTTTCAGTACACCCAGTTCATCGGTGCGGCCGACGAACACCGGGCTGACGGACCTGGTCTCCACAGCCGCGAGCATCGCACAGTGCGTGGATGGTGCGGCACCCGTTATCCGCGGAGCGGACACCGGCACAGGCCTCGTCACCTCAGGCGGTCCGCGTGAAGCGGATCTTCCGGAGCGGCGTGATCACCGGCCCCTCGGCTTCGTCGCGGGCCGATCGGCGGGCGGCGGCGCGGACCTTGCGGGCCTCCCCCACCAGACGCTGGCGGTCGGCCTGCCGGGCCAGCTCGGCGGCGCGCATCTGGTGCATCTCGTACTCGAACATCTGGTGCCCCTCGGGTTTTCGGTGGTGTCGCTCTCTGCGATGTCTCCACTTTCTTCTCCCAGGGGGGTCGCCCACATCGGGCGGGTGCCGCATCTCCTGAGGCCGGGGGGCCTTAGGCACGACGAAGGGCGGGGCGGGGGCCTTAGCCCCTGCCCCGCCCTTGCCTTAGGTGTCCCGTCTCCTGCCTCATGCGCAGGGCAGGCGGCTCAGGAAGGTGCGGACGGAAGTCCGAGCAGCAGGTCGGAGTATTTGGCGATGGCCAGGACGAGGCCGATCACGCCGAGCACGAAGCCCGCCCACGCGACGGACTTGATCCACGGCGCCTGCTCCTTGCCGGGGGCGCCGAACGCGGGCCGGACCAGCACGAGGAAGCCGACGACGAGCGCGGAGACCGCGAAGAGGCCCGCGATCAGCGCGGTGGCCTGCCAGGAGTCGCCGTAGAGCGCCTGGAGCTGGTCGGAGACGCTCGCGGACTGCTTGGTCTCCAGCTGCCCCATGATGTTGGAGCGTGCCCCGGCGATCGTGCCGACCCAGCCGCCGGAGAGGCCGATCACGCCGAGTGCGGCGGAGACGACGGCTGCGGCGCCCTGGCCGACGCCGGTGGACTTGGCGGTCGCCACGGGGGCGGCGTCGGCGTCAGCGTCAGCATCGACGTCCGACTCATCCGACTCGTCCTCATCCGTGTCGGCCGCGGCCTCGGTGGCCTTGGTGGCCTCGGCGTCCGAAGTGGCCTCGGTGCGCTCGGGCTCGGCGTCCTTGGGCCCGGTGGCCTCGGCCGCGTCGGACTTGGTGACGTCGACCGCGTCCGGCGTTCCGGCCCCGGTCACTTCGTCGGCCTCGGCCCCGGTCCCGGCCGCGCCCTTGGCGGCGGCCGCGTCATCTGTCTTAGTACCCATGCACCGCACCGTACGGACGGAGTCTGAGAGCTTTCTTAACGCGCGTCCCGCGCCGCCCGCCACTCCGGCGCGAGGACGGACCAGACCTCCATGTCGTGCCGGATCCCCTGCCAGGGGAAGCTCTCCCGCAGCACGCCGTCCTTGACGAATCCGAGCCGTTTGGCGGCCGCCTTGCTGCGGTCGTTGAGCGAGGAGACGAGCCACTCGACGCGGTGCATGCCGCGCTGGTCGACGGCCCAGTCGATGAGGACCCGGGATGCCTTGTTGACGAGGCCGCGCCCGGCGGCGGACGGTTCGAGCCAGACGCCGATCTCGCAGCCGTCCACGCTGGTGTCGAAGATCCGGAAGAGGACTCCGCCGACGAGCGTGCCGTCCAGCCAGATGCCGTAGAAGCGTCCGGTGTCGGCGGCCTGCTTGTCGGCGAACACCTGGAGGTGCCTGCGCGCGCTTTCGAGGTCCTTCACGGTCTCGGTGAAGGGCACCCACGGCCCCGCGTACTCCCGCGCCCGCTCGACGTGCTCGAGAAACTCCTGCGCCTGCCACGGCTCGATCGGCCGCAGCTCAGCGCCCTCGGCCAGCGATATCGCGAACATCCTGCTCCTTCGGCCCACTCACGTCTTCGGCAACGTCCCGCTGCCCGGGGATCTTCGCACGTGCGCCGCGCGCATTCGAACGACATTCGGGCGGCTCGATGCTGATGCGCGGCAGGAGGCGGTCCAGGCGGCGCGGCAGCCACCAGTTGGCGCCGCCGAGCATGTGCATCAGGGCCGGCACCAGCAGCGTACGCAGCACGAAGGCGTCGAGCGCGACGGCCGCCGCGAGCGCGATGCCGAACATCGCGATGACGCGGTCGCCGCTGAGGACGAAGGCGAGGAAGACCGAGATCATGATCACGGCGGCGGAGTTGATGACCCGGCTGGTCTCGGCGAGCCCGACGCGGACGGCCCGCCGGTTGTCGCCGGTCTCCAGCCACTCCTCGTACATCCGGCTGACCAGGAAGACCTGGTAGTCCATGGAGAGCCCGAAGAGGACGGACACCATGATCACCGGCAGGAAGGGCTCGATGGGCCCGGCCCTGCCGAGGCCGAGCAGTTCACTCCCCCAGCCCCACTGGAAGATCGCGACGACGATGCCGAAGGCGGAGGCGACCGCGGCGACGTTCATCGCGGCGGCCTTGAGCGGGATGCCGATGGACCGGAAGGCCAGCAGGAGCAGGACGCAGCCGAGCCCGATGACCACGCCCACGAAGAGCGGCAGCTTGCCGACGATGACCTCGGCGAAGTCGTCGTAACTGGCCGTGACGCCGCCGACGTGCAGGTCCAGGGAGCTGTCCGCCTCGGCCCGTGGCAGGACGTCGCCGCGCAGCCGGTCGACGAGATCGCTGGTCGCCTCGGACTGCGGCGCCGAGTCGGGGACGACGGTGAGGAAGGCGGCGCGACCGCCGTCGTCGTACGTCGCCGGGCTGACGGAGGCGATGCCTTCGGTCGACCTGAGCGTCGTGGCGAGGGTGTCGAGGGCCAGCCGGTCGCCTGCCCCGTAGACGTCGCTGACCAGGGTCAAGGGGCCGTTCACACCGGGCCCGAAACCGTCGGCCAGCAGGTCGTACGCCTGCCGTGTGGTGGCCTTCGCCGGGTTGTTGCCCTGGTCCGATGTGCCCAGGTGGAGGCCGAGGGTGGGCAGCGCGAGCACGGCCATGACGAGGACCGCGACGGCGCCGAGCAGCCTGGGGTGGCGCTCCACGAAGACGGCCCAGCGGGCGGCGAGCCCGGTCGGGAGCTCCGGTTCGGGCCCGTGTTCGGCGATCCTGCGGCGTTCGCGGCGGCTGAGGGCGCGGGGGCCGATCCGGCCGAGGAGGGCGGGCAGCAGGGTCACGGACGCGGCGACGGTGAGGACGACGGTCAGCGAGGCGGCGATGGCGACGCCGTTGAGGAAGCCGAGGCGCAGGACGAGCATGCCGAGCAGCGCGATGCAGACGGTGGCGCCCGCGAAGACGACGGCGCGTCCGGTGGTGGCGACCGCGCGCTCGGCGGCGACGGCCACGGGCAGGCCGCGTTTGAGGCCCTTGCGGTGCCTGGTGACGATGAAGAGGGCGTAGTCGATGCCGACGCCGAGCCCGATGAGGGTGCCGAGCATCGGTGCGAAGTCGGCGACGGTCATCAGATGGCCGAGCAGCACGATGCCTGCGTACGCGGTGCCGACGGAGACCAGGGCGGTGGCGATGGGCAGGGCGGCCGCGGCGAGCGAGCCGAAGGCGAGGAAGAGGACGACGGCGGCGACGGCCACGCCGACGACCTCGGCGACCTGGGCGCTCTTGGACTCGGTGAGCCCGATGGCGGTGCCACCGAGCTCCACCTGCAGCCGGTCGGATGCGGCGGCCTTGGCAGTGTCGACGACGGCCTGTGCGTCGGCCTTGTCGATGTCGTCGGCCTGCTCGCGGAAGATGACGGTGGCGTACGCCGTGCGGCTGTCCGGGCTGATCCGGCCGGTGTCCTTGTCCTGGTAGGGACCGGCCACGGAGGCCACGGCGGGCAGCTCGGCGATCTTGTCGAGGGCGTCGGACATCGTCTGCTCGACGTCGGCGGCGCGGACGGATTTGCCGGGTCCGGTGTGCCAGACGACGGTGTCGCTGTCGCCGCCGAGGCCGTGGAAGTTCTCGTTCAGGAGCTGGTTGGCGCGGCCCGACTCGGTGCCGGGCACCTCGTAGTCGTTCGAGTACGCGGATCCGGCGACGGCGGCGGCCGACGCGGCGCCGCCGAGCGCGAGGAGCCACAGCAGGACGACGACGAGGCGGTGTCTGACGCACCACCGGGCGAGTGCTGCCACGGACGGGCTCCCTGGTTATTTCGTGGATCTTCACCGGGAGCGGCAGTGGACTGCTGAACGGCCCGCAAAGAACGCATGAGTGGCGACATGTGCGCCGCAGTCACCTTGACAGCCCTTGGAGATCCTTGGTCCCTTTCGTGGCCTTACTCACAAGGGCACAAGGAGCGCGGGGGCTCACGACGAGCCCCTCGCGCACCCTGCGCACGCCGGGCCTCAGCCGGAGACGCTCGCGCGCCCGTTCTCGATGTGGCCCATGAGCCGCCGCCGGAAGGCGGCGTCACCGTCGGCGGTCACCTCGACGTCGTACCAGCCGTGCTCGTCGGCGGTGTGCCAGGCGACCGTACGGCTGCTGCGCGCCTTGACGCGGACGACCCGCGTCCGCGAACGAATGTCTGATTCATCCACATATCCGAGCGGCTTGACCGTGAAGACGAGGTCGCGGCGGCCGCGGTTGGCCAGCGTGACGTGGATCTCACGACGGCTGATCGCGGAGGCGACCCGCGCCCCGCCGTCCTTGCCCCCGCCGTCCCTGCCCCCGGCGAACTCGCGCCGGAAGCCGTTCGGCCCGACGACCGTGAAGGCGTACGCGTCCCCCGGCACCGGCACGGTCCAGGAGCCCTTGCGGACGACGTCCTGATGCTGCGGGACGCCGAACTCGCCCGCGTACGGGTAGAGCGCGAAGTGTGCGCTGGAGCTGCCGCCGTTGCGCAGCCGCACCGTGAGCGCGCCGCCCTCGGCGGGCGTCACGTCGGCGTCGGGCTGGTAGGGCAGCGGGCGGGCGCGGCGGGTGCCCGGTTCCTGGACCGGCATGGACTGCTTCAGGGGCGGCTGCGGGGACCAGCGGCCGCTGAACGCGGGGATGGCGCCCGGCTGCTCGGTCTCGGGCCGCCGGTGGCCGCGCCGGAAGTCGAAGGCGCCGGTGAGATCGCCGGTGACCTTGCGGCGCCAGGCGCTGATGTTGGGCTCCTTCACCCCGGTCCACTTCTCCAGGAAGCGCACGACAGAAGTGTGGTCGAAGACCTCGGAGCAGACGTAGCCGCCGACGGTCCACGGCGAGACGACGAGCATCGGCACGCGCGCGCCGAGCCCGGTCGGCTTCCCCTCCCAGCGCTCCGCCCGCTCCTCGGCGGAGTCGCCGCCGGGCACGGGCGGCGGCACGTGGTCGAAGAAGCCGTCGTTCTCGTCGTAGTTGATGAAGACGGCGGTGCGGCGCCAGACGTCCGGATGGGAGGCGAGGGCGTCGAGCACCTTGTAGACGATGGTCGCGCTGTGGATCGGCGAGGAGACGCTGGGGTGCTCGGAGTCCTGGGCGGACGGCACCAGATAGGTGACCTTGGCCAGCTTGCCGCGCGCGACGTCCTTGGCGAACTCCTCGGCGAGCTTGCCGGTGGGCACGCGCCGCAGACCGCGCTCGAAGAGCGAACGCTCGCTCCTGGTGAGGGTCGCGACGCCCTTGTCCAGGTCGGCGAGGAGCTTGGTGCGCTCGGCCTCGTCCTTGGCGTCGCGCACCTTGGCGTAGAAGGCCTCCATGTAGGTCAGGCCGGTGCCCGCGGCGGTGAGGGCCTTGCGGGCGATGGCCTTGAAGGTGGTGAAGAACTCGATCTGGTTGTCGGTGAAGTTCTCCCACTCGGTGTACGTCTGCCAGCTCACGCCCGCCTTCTCCAGGCGCTCGGCGTACGTGCCCCAGCCGTATCCCGGGTGCGTGCCCTCGTCGTACGCGTCGTTGCCGACGGCCCGCTTGCCGTTCGGCTCGTACCCGGTCTTGCCGCTCCACAGGTGGTTGCGGTTGGGGCTGGTGGAGGTGTGGATGGAGGAGTGGTAGGCGTCGCAGACGGTGAAGGTGTCGGCGAGTTCGTAGTGCAGCGGGATGTCCTCACGCGTGTAATACGCCATGGTGGCCGCCGTCTTGGCGGTGATCCAGCCGTCCATCCAGCCGTCGTGCCAGGCCTTGGCGCCACCGCTCCAGGAGTGGTCGAGCGCGCCGATGTACTGGAGGTCCTTCTTCTGCGTCTCGGCGGCCTGCCGCACGGGGAACGGCAGTACGGTGCGCAGGACGTCGGGCTGCTCGAACACCGACTTTCCGCCGGGGAGCCGTATCGCGTTGCGGTCGCCGAAGCCGCGCACACCGCGCAGCGAGCCGAAGTAGTGGTCGAACGACCGGTTCTCCTGCATCAGGATGACCACGTGCTCGATCGTGTCGAGACCGCCGCCCTTCGGCGGCTCGTGCGCCAGCGCCTCCTGCAGCGAGGGCGGCAGGAACGAGCCTGCGGCGGCAACGCCGAGCGCGCCGCCGCCGATCGCCATCAGGCGTCTGCGCGAAATCTCCGGAGTCACGTGGGACCTCCCAGTAGTCCTGGCCGACATCCAATGGTTCTCGACTGATCCATTGACCTGTACGGCGGGGACGCTAGTGACGCCCGGTTTCCTTGTGAAGGCTGCGGGACGAAGTCGCGGTGAACGTCCAAAAGTTCACCACGGCAGTCCATGGCCGCGGCGTTGTCGGTGGCTGGTGCCATCCTCGGGAACATGGAACTCACCGAGCGCATCGCCACCTTCACGGAGCTGGTCGGCCCGCCGCCCGACGCCGTGCCCGCCGTCGACTGGGCCGCGGTGGAGGCATGGCTCGAAGTCCCCCTGCCCCAGGACTACAAGGCGCTGGTTTCGGCGTACGGCCCGGTCGAAATGGGCGAAGGCGCCGCGTCCGTCCGGCTGCACACCCCGTGCGTCAGCCCCGACGGGCGGTACGACTACGGCGCCTGGGTGGTCGAGACGCACCGTCACTCCGCGATCCGGCCGACCATGTTCACCCAGGAGCGGCGCCGCTTCCTGCCCGACGAGGGCGGCCTGCTCGCCATCGGCACGACGGCGGGCGGCGAGCACCTCTTCTGGGACACCTCGGTGTCGAAGGACCCCGACGCATGGCCGGTGGTGCTCCTCACCACGTCCGTCGCGGTCGGCGGCGCCGAGCCCTGGGTTTCGTACGGGGTCCCGCTCCTCGACGTCCTGTCGGCGCTCGCCCCCGACGGCGTGCCCGTGCGCGCCTGGGCGCCGCTGGCCGGAGCCACGCCGTGGTCACCACCACCGCGGGGTACGTACGTGGACGCCCGCCAGCACACCGCACTCACCGAGGGCGAGGGCCTGGCAGCGATCACCGCGCTGATACCGCCGCCGCTCGCTCCCCGCCTGGGCAAGGGCAGTTGGGAGGCGCTCTTCGAACGGCTCGGCACACGGCTGCCCGCGGACTTCGTGGCGCTCGCGGAGGCGTACGGAGCGGGGAACTGGAGCTGGTGGCTCGACATGCCCGCCCCGCTCGACCTCGACCACCGGCTCGGTCTCGCGGCAAGCACCGAGGAGATGCTGGACGGGTACCGCAGCCTGCGCGAGAGCTTTCCCGAGGACTTCCCGCTGCCCGCCTGGCCCGAGCCCGGCGGATTCCTGCCCGTCGCCTCGACGATCGACGGCGATCAGATCGGCTGGTGCGCCGAGGGCGACGACCCCGACCGCTGGCGCGTCGCCGTCAATCCACGGCACGCGGAACAAGGCCCGCCCCTGGCGGGGAACTTCACCGGGACGCTGCTCAGGTGGCTGCGCGGCGGACGCCCCGCCGAGGACGGCTTCTGCTGGCTGCGCAAGGACCAGGACCCGCTGGAGTACATGTTCTTCGAGCCGTTCGGGGCGCCACGGGAGGACGAACCGTAGTCACGGACCCGTCGGTCACCGTCTCCGGGCGCGCGAAAGGGCGGCGCCCCCGCAGGGTGCGCCGCCCTTCACTCACGCATGCAGAACCTCGGACCTCAGCCTTCGCTGACGCCCAGCTTCTCCAGGATCAGCTCCTTGACGCGGGCCGCGTCGGCCTGGCCACGGGTGGCCTTCATGACCGCGCCGACCAGGGCGCCCGCGGCCGCGACCTTGCCGCCGCGGATCTTGTCCGCGACACCGGGGTTGCCCGCGATGGCCTCGTCGACGGCGGCCGTCAGCGCGCCCTCGTCCGAGACGACCTTGAGGCCGCGCTTCTCGACGACCTCGTCCGGCGTGCCCTCGCCCTTCAGGACACCCTCGATGACCTGGCGGGCCAGCTTGTCGTTCAGGTCGCCCGAGGAGACGAGCTCGGTCACCCGGGCGACGTGCGCCGGAGTGATCGGGAGCTCCTCGAGGGCCTGGCCCGACTCGTTGGCGTTGCGGGCCAGCTCGCCCATCCACCACTTGCGGGCCGACGCCGCGTCGGCGCCCGACTCGATGGTGGCGACGATCGGCTCGACCGCACCGGCGTTGAGGATCGACTGCATGTCGTGCTCGCTGATGCCCCACTCCTCGCGGAGGCGGTTGCGGCGCACGCGCGGCATCTCGGGCAGCCCGGCCCGCAGCTTCTCGACCCACTCACGGGCCGGGGCAACGGGGACGAGGTCGGGCTCCGGGAAGTACCGGTAGTCCTCGGCGTTGTCCTTGATGCGGCCGGAGGTGGTGGAGCCGTCCTCCTCGTGGAAGTGCCGGGTCTCCTGCACGATCGTGCCGCCGGAGTTCAGGACCGCCGCGTGGCGCTGGATCTCGAAGCGCGCCGCACGCTCCACGGAACGGAGCGAGTTGACGTTCTTCGTCTCCGAACGCGTGCCGAACTCCTCGCGCCCGTGCGGGCGCAGGGACAGGTTCACGTCGCAGCGCATCTGGCCCTTGTCCATCCGGGCCTCGGAGACGTCAAGCGCCTTGATGAGCTCGCGCAGTTCGGCGACGTACGCCTTCGCGACCTCGGGGGCACGCTCGCCCGCGCCCTCGATCGGCTTGGTGACGATCTCGATGAGCGGGATGCCCGCGCGGTTGTAGTCCAGGAGGGAGTGCGAGGCGCCGTGGATACGGCCGGTCGCGCCACCGACGTGCGTGGACTTGCCGGTGTCCTCCTCCATGTGGGCGCGCTCGACCTCGACGCGGAAGACCTCGCCGTCCTCCAGCTGGACGTCCAGATAGCCGTTGAAGGCGATCGGCTCGTCGTACTGGGAGGTCTGGAAGTTCTTCGGCATGTCCGGATAGAAGTAGTTCTTCCGGGCGAAGCGGCACCACTCGGCGATCTCGCAGTTCAGCGCGAGGCCGATCTTGATCGCCGACTCGACGCCGATCTCGTTGACGACCGGCAGCGCGCCGGGCAGGCCGAGACAGGTCGGGCAGGTCTGGCTGTTCGCGTCCTGCTTGAGCGTGGTCGAGCAGCCGCAGAACATCTTGGTCTTGGTGCCGAGCTCGACATGGACCTCGAGGCCCATGACGGGGTCGTACGTCGCGAGGGCTTCCTCGTACGACACCAGATCAGAAGTGACAGTCACGGTGAAACTTTCCCTCTCAGCCCAGCAGGACGTCGTCGTCGCCGAGGCGCTTGAGCTCGCGGACGAGCAGCGCGACGCCGGTGGCGATGGCGGCAGCGGAGACGACGGCATCCACGAGACGGAGCGTGTCGTGGTCAAAGCGGGCCTTCTTGGCCTGCTTCAGCACGCTGACCGCACCGAACGCGGTGGTGCCGATCGACAGATACGTGCCGGTCTTGGACTTCTTGAAGCCCTTGGCCTTGTTCAGTGCACTCACAGCGACGGTGCCTCCTCAAGCAGCGGGTGTCCCCACTTTTCCACGAAGGCGGCCTCGACGGCAGCGCCCACCTTGTACAGGCGGTCGTCCTTCATGGCGGGGGCGATGATCTGCAGTCCGACGGGCAGGCCGTCCTCCGGCGCGAGACCGCAGGGCAGCGACATGGCGGCGTTGCCCGCCAGGTTGGTC
The DNA here is from genome assembly GCF_040609235.1 of Streptomyces sp. NPDC004732. Classification (NCBI taxonomy): domain Bacteria; kingdom Bacillati; phylum Actinomycetota; class Actinomycetes; order Kitasatosporales; family Streptomycetaceae; genus Streptomyces; species Streptomyces sp. NPDC004732. The sequence goes on along the minus strand of NZ_JBEXJR010000005.1, from coordinate 430,307 downwards.
GGGATGGTGCACAGGTCGGCGAGGTACATCGCCATCGGGTCGTCGGCCCGCTCGCCGATCGGGAACGCGGTGGTCGGCGTCGTCGGCGAGACGATCACGTCGACCTGCTCGAACGCCGCCTCGAACTCGCGGGTGATGAGCGTGCGGACCTTCTGGGCGCTGCCGTAGTACGCGTCGTAGTAGCCGGAGCTCAGCGCGTACGTACCGAGGATGACGCGGCGCTTGACCTCGTCACCGAAGCCCGCCTCGCGGGTCAGCGCGGTGACGTCCTCCGCGGACCTCGTGCCGTCGTCGCCGACGCGCAGGCCGTAGCGCATGGCGTCGAAGCGGGCGAGGTTCGAGGAGCACTCGGAGGGCGCGATCAGGTAGTACGCCGAAAGGCCCAGGTCGAACGACGGGCAGTCCAGCTCGACGACCTCGGCGCCGAGCTGCTTGAGCAGCTCCACCGACTCGTTGAAGCGCTGGACGACACCGGCCTGGTAGCCCTCACCGGAGAACTGCTTGACGACGCCCACGCGCATGCCCTGGACGGAGCCGTTGCGCGCGGCCTCGACGACCGGCGGGACCGGGGCGTCGATGGACGTCGAGTCGAGCTCGTCGTGACCGGCGATGACCTCGTGCAGCAGCGCGGCGTCGAGCACGGTGCGGGCGCAGGGGCCGCCCTGGTCGAGGCTGCTGCTGAACGCGACCATGCCGTAGCGGGACACGCCCCCGTAGGTCGGCTTGACGCCGACCGTGCCGGTGACGGCCGCGGGCTGGCGGATCGAGCCGCCGGTGTCCGTGCCGAGGGCGAGGGGGCTCTCGTACGAGGCGAGGGCGGCGGACGAGCCGCCGCCGGAGCCGCCGGGGATGCGGGTCAGGTCCCAGGGGTTGCCGGTGGGGCCGTACGCGCTGTTCTCGGTGGAGGACCCCATGGCGAACTCGTCCATGTTGGTCTTGCCGAGGATGACGACGTCGGCGGCCTTCAGGCGCTTGGTGACGGTCGCGTCGTACGGCGGGATCCAGCCCTCGAGGATCTTGGAACCGACCGTGGTCGGGATGCCCTCGGTGGTGAAGATGTCCTTGAGCGCGACCGGGACACCGGCCAGCGGGCCGAGCTTCTCGCCCCGGGCACGCTTCTCGTCGACGGCGCGGGCCTGCGCGAGGGCGCCCTCGCGGTCGACGTGCAGGAAGGCGTGCACCTTCTCGTCGACGGCGTCGATGCGGGCCAGGTGGGCCTCGGTGACCTCGACCGCGGTGAGGTCGCCGGCGGCGATCTTCGACGCGATCTCGGCCGCGGTGAGCTTGATGATGTCCGTCATGGCTAGTCCTCCCCCAGGATCTGCGGCACCTTGAAACGCTGCTGCTCCTGGGCCGGAGCGCCCGAGAGCGCCTGCTCGGGGGTGAGCGACGGACGGACCTCGTCCGCGCGCATGACGTTCGTCAGCGGCAGCGGGTGCGAGGTCGGCGGTACGTCTTGGTCGGCGACCTCCGAGACGCGGGCTACCGCGCCGATGATGTCGTCGAGCTGTCCGGCGAAGTGGTCGAGCTCCTCGGCCTTCAGCTCCAGACGTGCAAGGCGGGCGAGGTGGGCGACCTCCTCGCGCGTAATGCCAGGCATGCGGCGATCCTCAGGGGTGAGTGTGTTGGTGGTGACCCAATCCTATGGGTCACCGTCCCGTGCCCGCGAAACCCTTATCCCGGCCGCCGCCCCGATGCCCCCGGGGCGCGCGGCCGGGCGTGGGTCAGCGGCGCCTCCTCGCGGCCAGCACGAGACCGCCGCCGCCCAGCAGCAGCGCGGCGATCGCGCCGAACGCCCAGAGCCGGTCGGTGCCGGTCTCGGGGAGCACCGGCGGCGGGGGCGTCGGCACCGTGGGCGTCACGCGGCAGCCGGGCTCCGCACCGGTACGGCAGTTGCCGCCCGGCGTCGTGGAGACGACCGCGTTGCGCAGCTTTCCGTCACCCTTGCCGTCGCGGCGGACGGTGACCGAGTAGGTGACCCTCACCGTCTCCCCCGCGCCGAGCGGGCCGTTCCACTCCAGGCGGTCGCCGGACCTGCGGACGGTGCCCGCGGTGGCGCGGGCGTCACCGTTGTACGCCGCGTCGTCGAGCACCTTCGACAGGTCGTCGGTGAACGACGCACGGTCGTACCCGGCCGTCCCGGTGTTGGTGGCGGAGATCACGAACACGACCTTGCCGCCCCGCTGCACCGTGCCGCCGGGCTCGGCGATCTTGCGCAGCAGCAGTGCGCGGACCGGCGTCTCGGTGGAGCAGTCCGGGTCGATGGGCGCACGCCCGGCGCGCAGTGACCGGCCGGGCATCGGAAGCGGGCAGTTGGACTTGTCCCCGCCGGTGACCGTGTTGCGCAGCCGCTTGTCGCCGCGGGGCGGGCTGCCCACGGTGACGGAGTAGCGCACGGTCGCGACGGCGCCGACCGCCAGGTCGCCGGTCCACGTCAGACGGGGCGTGGCGAACGAGACCCGGCCGCCGCTCGCCCGCGCGTCCCGGTTGTACGTGGCGTCGTCGAGGACCCCGCCGAGGTCGTCGGTGACCTTGGCCCCGGTGTAGCGGGCGGTGCCGGTGTTGCGGATGACCAGGGTGTAGCTGACCTTGCCGCCCGCGGTGGCGGGGGACGGCGACGGCGTTGCTGTCTTGGCGATGTCGAGCCGGGGCTTGCCGCGCGGGTCGGGCTTGGGCGGCACCACGGTCTCGCAGTCCGGGTCGTCGGAACCCTTCGCGCAGTTGGAGTCGGGCACGACGACGGTGTTGGTGAGCTTCTTGTCACCCTTGAGGTGGACGGTGACCGAGTACGTGACGGTGACCTTCTCCCCCGCGGCGACATCGCCGGTCCAGGTGAGCTTCGGCCGGTCGAAGTCGACGGTGCCCGTGCTCGCCGTCGCGTCGTCGTTCCAGTCGGCGTCGTCGAGGACACCGCTGAGGTCGTCGGTGAGGGTGGCCCCGTCGTAGTCGGCCTCGCCGATGTTCTTGACCGTGACGGTGTACGTGACCTTCTTGCCCTTGGCCGCCTGCTTGACCGAGCTGGTCTTCTCGGCCTTGAGCCGCGCCAGCGGCGTCACCTTGCGGCAGTCGGGGTCGGTGGAGCCCTCGGGGCAGGTGGAGCCGTCGGGGCCGACCACGGCGTTGGTCAGCTTGCCGTCGCCCTTCGGGGGCTTGCCGACGGTGACCTTGTACGTGACGGTGACCGTCGCGCCCTTGGCCACCTTGCCGGTCCAGCGGAACTTCTTGCCCGCCTCGTCGAAGGTCGTCGTCCCCGACGTGGCGGTCACGTCGTCGTCCCACGTCGCGTCGTCGAGTACGCCCTTGAGGTCGTCGGTGAAGGCGGCGCCTTCGTAGTCCGCCTCTCCGGTGTTCTTCACGGTCACCGTGTAGGTCACCGTGCGGCCCGGCTTGGCGGCGGCGGGCGTCGCGGTCTTCTTGATCTCCAGGACGCCGACGGGGGTCTCGGAGGAGCAGTTGCCGTTCGTGCCGTCCTTCTCGCACGTCGAGTCGTCGGGGCCGACGACCGTGTTCTTCAGCTTCTTGTCGCCCTTCGGCGGCTTGCCGACGGTGACCTTGTAGGTGACGGTGACCGTCGCGCCCCCTGCCACGTCACCGGTCCAGGTGAACGCCTTCTTCGCGGCGTCGTACGCGGTCGTCCCGGAGGTCTTGGTGACGGCGTCGTTCCAGGTGGCGTCGTCGAGCACGCCGGTCAGGTCGTCGGTGAAGGTGGCGCCGTCGTACGCGGTGGTCTTCTTGTTGTGGACGGTGACGGTGTAGGTGATCACGTCGCCCGGCTCGGCGGTCTTCGCCGAGGAGGTCTTCTTGATCTCCAGGCCCGGCTCGGGCAGGACCTTGCGGCAGTCCGGATCCTTGGAGTCCGGCGGGCAGTTGGAGTCGTCGCCGGAGACCACGTTGCGCAGGTACTTGTCGCCCGCGTTGGTCACCGTGACGGTGTAGGTGACCGTGGCCTTGGCACCGACCGCCAGGTCACCGGTCCAGGTGAGCGTCTGCGCCGCCGCGTCGAAGTCCGTCGCGCCGGGGTTCGCGGTGGCGCTGTCGTCCCACGTGGCGTCGTCGAGCACGTCGGTCAGGTCGTCGGTGAAGCTGGCGCCGTCGTAATCGGCGGTGCCGGTGTTCTCGACGGTGACCGTGTACGTGATCCTGCCGCCGGTCCGCGGGGTCGCGGGCGAGGCGGTCTTCTTGATCTTCAAGGAGCGGATCTTGGTCGTCTTCGTGCAGTCCGGATCGGTGCTGTCCTGCGGGCAGTTGGACCCGTCGGGGCCGACCACGGCGTTGGCCAGCTTCTTGTCGCCCTTCGGGGGCTTGCCGACCGTCACCCGGTAGGTGACGGTGACCTTCGCGCCCTTGGCGACGTCCCCGGTCCAGGTGAACGCCTTCTTGTCGGCGTCGAAGGCGGCGCTGCCCGAGGTCTTGGTGACGACGTCGTCCCAGGAGGCGTCGTCGAGCACACCGGACAGGTCGTCGGTGAACGAGGCGTCCTTGTACGCCGCTTCGCCCGTGTTCTCGACGGTGACGGTGTACGTCACCTGGCCCCCGGGCTTCACCTCGCCCTTGCTGACGGTCTTCTTGATCTCCAGGGATCCGACGGGAGTGGACGTCCCGCAGTCGTCCTTCGTGCCGCCCGGCGGGCAGGACGAGTCGTCCGGTCCGACCACGGCGTTGGTCAGCTTCTTGTCGCCCTTCGGCGGCTTGCCGACCGTGACCGTGTAGGTGATGGTCACCTTCTTGCCCGCGGCGATGTCACCGGACCAGGTGAGCTTCTTCGTCGCGGCGCTGTAGCGCGGCTGCGTGGCCGTGCTCGCGCCGTCCGTCCTGGCCACCGCGTCGTCGCCGTACGTCGCGTCGTCCACGACGCCCGTCAGGTCGTCGGTGAGCGTGGCGTCCTTGATCTCGGCGCCTCCGACGTTCTCCGCCGTGAGCGTGTAGGTGACCTTGTCGCCCGGCTTGGCGTCCGTCTTGGAGGACGTCTTCTTGATGACGAGCCCGCCGACCGGGGTGACCGTCCCGCAGTCCGGATCCTTCGACCCCGGCGCGCAGTTGGAACCGTCCGGGCCCACGGCGGTGTTCGTCAACTTCTTGTTCCCCGGCGGCGGATCGCCCACGGTGACCGTGTAGGTGATCGTGATGGTCGCGCCCTTGGCGACGGTGCCCACGTACCGCAGCTTCTTGTCGGCGCTGCTGTAGGAGACGGTGCCGGGGGCCCGGCTGCCGTCGGCCTTCGTCGCCTTGCCGTCGAGGTTGTACCGCGCGTCGTCCACCACGTCCGTCAGGTCGTCGGTGACCGTGGCGTCCTTCCAGTCGGCCTCGCCCGCGTTGCTTACGGTGATCGTGTACGTGACCTTCTCGCCCGGCTTGGCCTTCTTCGGGGATGCCGTCTTCTTGATGTCCAGCTGGGCGACCGGCACTTCGGAGGAACAGGTGGCGTCGACGGAGTCCGCCCCGCAGTTGCTCTTCTCCGACACCGCCGAGTTCGTCAGCTTCTTGTCGCCCTTCGGCGGCTTCCCCACCTTCACCGAGTAGGTGAGGGTGACGGTGGCTCCCGCCGCGATGTCGCCCTTCCAGTTCAGCTTCTTCGTCGCCGTGCTGTAGGTGGGCTGGGCGGCTGTCTTGGCGCCTGCGGTCCTGGCCACGGCGTCGTTGTTGTACGTCGCGTCGTCGACGACACCCGAGAGGTCGTCGTTGACCTCGACACCGGAGGCGGCCCCGTCGCCGGAGTTCTTGACGGTCACCGTGTACGTGACGGTGTCGCCCGGCTTCGCGGTCTTTTTGTCGGCGCTCTTCTCGATCTCGATGTTGCTGGTCAGATCGGGCGCGACGGCGCAGCTCGCCAGGTCGGTGATGGGCCAGCTGCCGCCCCCCTCGGACTTGATCCGGCCCGTCTGGTTGTCCTGGGCGAGCCCGCCGACCTCCACGGAGACGCCCGTCTTGGGGTTCACCTTGTAGAGGTTGCCGTTGTAGTGGCCGAGGTAGACCGACCCGTTGAAGTAGGCCATGCCGTAGTTGTTGAAGCCGTTGCCCGTGCCCGCCCCGGTGATCTTGGTGACGAGCTCCACCTTCTTGGCCGCGAAGTCGATGCGGTAGAGGTAGGTGTTGCTGCCGGAGAAGACGCCCACGTACACGCCGCCGCCGTTGTCCACGAACATGTCCGGCACCAGCGTGCCGCTGCGCCACGGGGTGCCCGCCGGCGCCCAGTCGTAGATGTTCGAGTAGTTCGTGGTCGTCCCGGTGGCCAGGTCCATCGCGAAGAAGTTCTTGTACGTGCCGCCGTTCTCCGCGCCGTACAGCGTGCCGCTCTGCGGATCGGCCGTGATGCCGCCCCAGGTGTGCCCGGAGGGCGCGGTGCGGGTGGCCCCGCCCGCGATCTCGTCGGTGACGGTGCTGGTCCCCGAGACGTGCTTGTAGATCTTGTTCGTGTAGAAGTCCTGGTAGAACGCGGCGACCTTGGAGGTGTCGTCCGGGTCCTTGCCCATCGCCATGCTGGTCGACCAGTAGTCGGGCGGGCTCGACGTCTTCCGCTTGGTGATCACCGTGTTGTTGATCGTGGCGTCACCCGACGCGTCGTTGGCGAACTCCATGCCGGACCGGTAGTTGCTGTAGTAGAGGCGGTCGCAGCCGAAGGTGGAGGGGTTCTCCTCGCCTTCCACCGTCCAGGTGTCGGCGGCCGCGGATCCCGCACCGCCCAGGACGAGCCCCGATGCCAGCACCACGAGGGTGAGCAACTGGGCGAGGAGTTTCCACAACGGCGGCAAGGCGCCGCTCACACGCGATCGGGACACGGACTGGGCCCTCCGGATGATGTCGGTCTGACAACACCAAAGGGCCATAAAGTGCATTACGTAACAATGAACGAAGGCGGTTCAGCGCCCCGACAACCCATACGCGCTCCGTACGGTCATCCATACGGCGGCTCCCGGGATGCGGGCGTGCGCACGGTGCACTACCGGCGCTCCCCCACCGACGGCGGGCGGCGCGTCCCTACTGCACCGCCTGGCCCGACGGGTGCTCCGCGGGGTCCGGTGCCTCGGCGGCGCCGGAATCGCGCGCTGCCGCCGCCCGCGCCGCGGCGAGGTCGGCGGGACGCTGCCAGCCGCGCGAGCCTCGCGCCCGCAGCCACGCCGTCGTCTCCTCGGCAGGCATCGCCGCCGCGACGAGCCAGCCCTGGACCGCGTCGCACCCCAGATCCCGCAGCCGCTCCCACGTCTCGTCGTCCTCGACGCCCTCCGCGACGACGAGCAGCCCGAGCGAGTGGGCGAGGTCCACGGTGCAGCGGACGATCTCCGCGTCTTCGTTGTCGATGGCGAGGCGGGCCACGAAGGAGCGGTCGATCTTCAGCTCGCTGACCGGGAGGCGGCGCAGGTGGACCAGCGAGGAGTACCCCGTGCCGAAGTCGTCGAGCGACATCTTGACGCCGTGTCCGGTGAGCCCGGCCAGCGTGTCCGCGGCGCGCTGCGGGTCCTCCAGGAGGACGTGCTCGGTTATCTCCAACTGCAGGGCCCCGGCGGGGACTCCGTGGCGGGCGAGGCGCGCCGCGACCGCTCCCGCGAAGCCCGGGGTGTGGACGTCACGCGGCGAGACGTTGACGGCGACGGGCACCTTCAGGCCCTGGGCCTGCCACTTCGCGACCTGGCCGAGGGCGGTCTCCAGGACGTACTCCGTGAGGTGCGGCATGAGGCCGGACGACTCGGCGATGGCGATGAACTCGTCGGGCGGCACCTTGCCGCGCTCGGGGTGCACCCAGCGCACCAGCGCCTCCAGGCCCGCGACCTGGCCGTCGAAGCGGACCTTGGGCTGGTAGTGCAGCTCGACGTCGCCCGCGTCGAGCGCCCGGCGCAGGTCGCCGAGGAGGCCGAGCCGGTCGGGGGTGTTGGAGTCGCGCTTGGATTCGTAGACCTCGACGCCGGTGCGGTCCCGCTTGGCCTGGTACATCGCGACGTCCGCGCGGCGCAGGAGGCCTTCCGCGTCGAGTGCGTGGTCGGGGAAGACGGCGAGGCCCGCGCTGGCCTCCAGGACGAGGGTCAGGCCGTCGAGGTCGAGCGGGGAGCCGAGCGCGGCGACGAGCTGGCGGGCCACTCGGGTGGCCGACGTCGTGGAGTCGGCGACCGGCAGCAGGACGGCGAACTCGTCGCCGCCGAGGCGGGCGGCCTCCGCGCCGCGGGGCAGCGCGAGGCGCAGCCGGTCCGCTATCTGGAGCAGCAGGCGGTCTCCGGCGAGGTGGCCGAGGGTGTCGTTCACCGACCGGAAGCGGTCCATGTCGATCAGCATTAAGGCCGATCGCGCCCCGATCCGCTCGGCGTCGTCGAGGGCGGTCCAGGTCCGTTCGAGGAGCCACTGCCGGTTGGGCAGCCCGGTGAGCGGGTCGCGCAGCTGCTCCTCGGCCCGGGCGCGGGCGATCCAGAGGGTGGAGTCGAGGGCGACGAGCGGGATCGCGAAGAGGGGCAGCAGGATCGGCAGGGAGATCGCCACGACGCAGATCAGCGGGGCGATGCCGAGCAGTGCGATGCCGAGGAGGCCCTGTCTGACGAGGGCGGTGCGGGTGACCGTGGGCAGGGCTCCGGTGTGCGGCGCGTGGACGTACCAGAGCAGGACGCGGGTGACGACGAGATACGCGACGGCCACCAGGGCCACTTGAGGTGCGGTGTAGAGGTCCCAGGTCTCGGGGAGCCAGGGGGATTCGGCGCTCGGTGCCGTGCCGAAGGCGGCCAGGGCGAGTGCGCCCGCGCCGATGCCGAGGATGTCGACCGCGCCGTGCAGCAGCCCCTGCCGCCAGCGGTGCCTGCGCGCGACGCCGACGAGGACGACGACGGTGAGGCTGACCATGCCCGCGGGCACCCAGCCGTAGAGAAGGAGGACGGCGACGGTGAGCGCACCGCCGGAGCCCGTGCCGCCCCACCACCGGTCGCGGCCGAGCGCGACGAGGTGGCCGACGATGAGGCCGGTGAGGACGGCGAGGGACCAGCCCGCGGTGCCGGTCGGGAACAGGGCGTGGCGGCCGGTGAAGGCCTGGAAGAAACCGGCGCCGAGCAGCACGGCGGCCCCGGCGACGACCAGGAGCGGCAGCAGCGGCCAGGGGTCACGGGTGTCCTGGGCGGCCGGGGCGCCCGTCCCGGTGAGGGCGGGGACGTCGGTGCCGTGCTGCGGAGCGGCGGTCCAGGCCCGTTCGCGTGGTTCCACGGCGGTGCTCAGCGTGCAGGATCCGGAGCCCGGGGCGGGCTGGGGCATGCTGCCCGAGTCGGTGTTCGTCACGGCTCGGCGGCCGCGCAGCCAGGCTCCCGGCGCGCGCAACAGGCGCGCGCGCAGCCGTGAGTCCGGGGCGGCGCTCTCGGTCGGTTCCATTCCCGTCCCTCTCACAGCCGGCGGTGCCCACGCCATGCGGACTCGGCCCTGATGCGGCCGCGCCCTAAGATCCGTCCCCGCACTCCGCACGAGCAAGGAGATGCAGTTCTCCCGCACTCATGCCGAGCAGGGGATGCCCCCTTCCGAGCTCTTGATGAGCAGGTGATACCCCGTTCGCAGCGGGGCACGGCAGGCGCACACCTCAACAGTAGGCCGCAGAAGGCTTCCACGGGCAGCGGTCGGCTACGGTTGCCCGAATGCGACCCGGCCACCCGTATGCCTCTGGTATGCGCCGAACGGGTGGCCTTCAACCGCTACTCCTCGGTCGGAAGCGCAACTTCCCTCGCCGCGTCCGGTCCTTGTTCGAGCAGGACAGCGAAGCCTTCCTCGTTGAGAACCGGAACCTTCACCTGCATGGCCTTGTCGTACTTCGACCCGGGGTTGTCGCCGACGACGACGAAGGACGTCTTCTTGGAAACGGAACCGGTCACCTTGGCTCCGCGACTCTGCAACGCCTCTTTCGCGCCATCCCGGGTGTGGTGCTCCAGCGTGCCGGTGACGACCACCGTGAGTCCCGCGAGCGGGCGCGGTCCCTCGTCCTCGCCGCTCGCCTCCTCCTCCATGCGCACGCCGGCCTCCCGCCACTTGCGGAGGATCTCCCGGTGCCACTCCTCGGCGAACCACTGTTTGAGGGAGGCCGCAATGGTCGAGCCGACGCCCTCCACAGCGGCCAGTTCCTCCTCGGTGGCCTGATCGATGCTGTCGATGGAACGGAACTCACGGGCCAGCGCCTCGGCCGCCACCGGGCCGACGTGCCGGATCGAGAGGCCCGTGAGGATGCGGGCGAGCGGCCGGTCCTTGGCCGCCGCGATGTTCTCCAGCATGGCGAGGGAGTTCTTCTTCGCCTCGCCCTTCTGGTTGGCGAAGAAGGTGACGACCTTCTCCTCGCCGGTCTTGGGGTCGCGCTTGGGCAGGCCCGAGTCCTGGTCCAGGACGTACGACTTGATGGGGAGCAGTTCCTCGATCTTCAGGTCGAAGATGTCGCCCTCGTCGAGGATCGGCGGCTGTGCGGGCTCCAGGGGCTTGGTGAGCGCGGCCGCCGCGACGTACCCGAAGTTCTCGATGTCCAGGGACTTGCGGCCCGCGAGGTAGAAGAGACGTTCACGCAACTGGGCCGGGCACGACTGGGCGTTGGGGCAGCGGAGGTCGATGTCGCCCTCCTTCATGGGCCGCAGCGCCGTGCCGCACTCGGGGCACTCGGCGGGCATCACGAACTCCCGCTCGGTGCCGTCCCGCAGGTCCACGACGGGGCCGAGGATCTCCGGGATGACGTCGCCCGCCTTGCGGATCACAACGGTGTCCCCGATGAAGACGCCCTTCTTCTTCACCACGTCCTGGTTGTGCAGGGTCGCGAACTCGACCTCGGAACCCGCCACGGTGACGGGCTCCACCTGCGCATACGGCGTGACGCGGCCGGTGCGGCCGACGCCGACGCGGATGTTGATGAGCTTGGTGTTGACCTCCTCGGGCGCGTACTTCCAGGCGATGGCCCAGCGCGGGGCGCGCGAGGTGGAGCCGAGGCGGCCCTGCAGCGGGATCTCGTCGAGCTTGACGACGACGCCGTCGATCTCGTGCTCCACGGAGTGGCGGTTCTCTCCGAAGTACGCGATGAATTCGCGCACGCCGTCCAGGCCTTCGACGACCTTGTTGTGCTTGGCGGTGGGCAGGCCCCACTCGTGCAGCAGCTCATAGGCGTGGCTGAGGCAGTCGATGTCGAGGCCCTCGCGGGCGCCGATGCCGTGCACCACCATGTGCAGCGGCCGGGTCGCGGTGACGCGCGGGTCCTTCTGGCGCAGCGAACCCGCCGCCGCGTTCCGCGGGTTGGCGAAGGGCTTGTCGCCCGCCTCCACCAGGCGGGCGTTCAGCTCCTCGAACTTCTCCATGGGGAAGAAGACCTCGCCGCGGATCTCCACGAGGGCGGGGATCCGGTCGCCCTCCAGGCGCTGGGGGATGTCCGCGATCGTCCGGACGTTCGGCGTGATGTCCTCGCCGGTGCGGCCGTCGCCCCTGGTGGCGGCGCGGGTCAGCTTCCCGTCCTCATACGTCAGGTTGACCGCGAGGCCGTCCACCTTCAGCTCGCACAGGAGGTGGAAGTCCGGGGTGCCTGCCTCCTTGGCGACGCGCTCGGCCCAGGCGGCCAGCTCCTCGTCGTCGAACGCGTTGTCCAGGGAGAGCATGCGCTCGCGGTGCTCTACGGCGGTGAACTCCGTCTCGTACGAACCGGAGACCTTCTGGGTGGGCGAGTCGGGCGTCCGGAGCTCGGAGTGCGCCTCCTCCAGGGCTTCGAGGGAACGCAGGAGCTTGTCGAACTCGGCATCGCTGACGACCGGTTGGTCCTTCACGTAATACCGGAAGCGGTGCTCCTCGATCTGCTCGGCCAGCTGGGCATGCTGATCCCGTGCCTCGGCGGGCACAGAGCCTTGCTGTTCGACAGCCACCGTTTCGTCCTCCCGTTACGTCATACCCAATTACTCAGGGTTGTCTGCGAGCGATCTCGCCGCCCTGACGCAGTGGGCGAGCGCCGCGCGCGCATACGCGGGTGATGCGCCCGCGAGCCCGCACGACGGAGTGACCACGACCGACTCCGCGAGTGATCCCGGATTCAGCCCCAGCCTGCGCCACAACGTCCTGACACCCATGACGCTACCGGCAGGGTCTGACAATCGGCCGTCCACGCCCGGCACGACACCGACGAAGAGCTTCGTGCCCCCCTCGACCGCCTCACCGATCGTCTCGTCGTCACGCTCGGTGAGCAGCGAGAAGTCGAAGGAGATCGCGTCGGCACCTGCGCGGCGCAGCAGCGCGAACGGCACGTCGGGCGCGCACGAATGCACGACCGACGCGCCGTCGCCGTTGACGGCGAGGATGTCGCGCAGCGTGCTCTCGACGACCTGCCGGTCCACGGCACGGTGGGTGCGGTACTCGCTGGCGGTCTTGATCTGCCCGCGCAGCACGGCGATCAGCGAGGGCTCGTCGAGCTGCAGGACCACCTGGGCGCCGGGCACCCTGCGGCGCACGTCGGCGAGGTGCTCGCGCAGGCCTTCGGCGAGGGATCCTGCCAGGTCGCGGCAGGCGCCGGGGTCGGAGAGCGCGGCCTCGCCGTTCCTGAGCTCCAGGGCGGCGGCGAGCGTCCAGGGGCCGACGGCCTGGACCTTCAGCGGGCCCTGGTACCCCTGGGTGAACTCCTCCAGGGCGTCGAGGTCTTCGCCGAGCCAGGCCTTCGCCCGCCGGGTGTCGCGCCCCGGGCGGTCGCCGACGCGCCAGCCGCTGGGCTCCACGCGCGCGTACAGGTCGACGAGGAGCCCAGCGGTGCGGCCGATCATGTCGGCGCCGGGGCCGCGTGCGGGCAGCTCGGCGAGGTACGGCGTGCCCTGCTCGGGCCCCTCGAAGCTGCCGGTCACGGTCTTGGCGGCCTCGCGGGCGTCCCCGCCGGGCATGGACCCGACGCCGGTGGCCGGGCCCCAGGTGAACGCGTCGCTCATCGTCCGGGCCGCACCGTCAGGTCGTTGACCTCCGCGTCGCGCGGCAGGTCCAGGGCCATGACGATCGTCGTGGCGACCGACTCGGGGTCGATGAAGCGCGCCGCGTCGTACTCCTTGCCCTCCTGCTGGTGGACCTTGACCTGCATGGCGCTGGCCGTGCGGCCGGGGTAGACCGTGGTGACGCGGACGCCGTTGCCGTGCTCCTCGTGGCGCAGCGAGTCTGCGAGCGCCTTCAGACCGTGCTTGGAGGCGGCGTACGCGGACCAGTTGGCGCTGGCGTTGAGACCCGCGCCCGAGTTGACGAAGAGCACGTGCCCCTGGGCGAGCCGGAGTTGGGGCAGGAAGTGGCGGGTCAGCTCGGCGGGTGCGATGAGGTTGACGTTGAGCTGGTGCCGCCAGGTCTTGGGGGTGAGCTCGCCGACCGGGCCGAGGTCGACGACGCCCGCGATGTGCAGCAGGGAGTCCACGCTCGCGGGCAGCGACTGGTGCCCGAACGCCCAGGACAGCTTGTCGGGGTCGGAGAGGTCTCCGACGAGGGTGCTCGCGCCGGGGAACTGGGCGGCGAGCTCTTTGGCGCGGCCCGCGTCCCGCGCGTGCAGGACGAGGTCGTCGCCGCGTGCGTGGAGGCGGCGGGCGACGGCCGCGCCGATGCCGGAGCCCGCCCCGGTGATCACATGTGTTGCCATACCCGCCATGCTCGCATCACTGGGTGCCCGCGGACTCCTCCAGGTAGGCCAGCGCGCCCACGGGCTCCTCCGCGAAAAAGACCAGGTCGGTGAGTGGGACGGGCAGGAAGCCCTCGTCCTCCATGCGGCGGAACTGCTCCTTGAGGCCGTCGTAGAACCCCTCGGAGTTCAGCAGGACCACCGGCATGGTCTGCTTGCCGTGCTTCTTCAGCTCAAGGATCTCGGTGGCCTCGTCGAGCGTGCCGGTGCCGCCCACCATGATCACGACCGCGTCGGCCTTCTCCAGGAGCAGCGCCTTGCGCTCGGCGAGGTCGCGCGCGATCACCATCTCGTTGGGCTCGGAGACCTGCCTGGCCTTCGCCGCGAGGAAGTCGACGGAGACGCCCACGAGCCGCCCTCCGGCCTCGTCCACGCCGTCCGCCACGACCTTCATCAGACCGCTCTCGGAGCCGCCCCACACCAGCGTGTGGCCGCCCTTGCCGAGCAGTTCGGCGAATTCACGGGCCGGGCGGGTGTAGCGGTCGTCGAGGTCGGCGGCGGAGAGAAAGACGCAGATATTCATGCGCCCACGGTACGTTCCGTCCCTGAAGGCACTCTCAAAGCACTCGCCGAGGAGGGCACGACATGACCAACGGGCATCAGATCACCGTCGAGAAGGGCACCGACCACGTGCGCGTGGTGCACGACGGGCAGGTCGTGGCGGAGAGCAGCAGCCCGCTGCTGCTGCGCGAGACGGGGTACCCGGTCCGGTACTACCTCCCTCCGGAGGACGTCCGCACGGATCTGCTGACGTCGTCGGAGACCACCACGTACTGCCCCTTCAAGGGAACGGCCTCCTACTGGTCGCTGCCGGGGGCGGCGGACACGGTGTGGGCGTACCCGGAGCCGAAGGCGGCCGTGGCCGGGATCAAGGACCACTTCTGCTTCTACGAAGCAGAGGTCACCGAGGCGTAGGTCACCGAAGCAGAGGTCACGACGCAGCCGTGAACGTCCGCCGGTAGGCCGCCGGTGAGACGCCCAGCACGGCACGCATGTGCTGGCGCAGGGAGTTGCCGGTGCCGAACCCGGACCGGTGGGCGACCACGTCCACGGGCAGGTCGCTCGACTCCAGGAGCTGCCGGGCGAGTTCGATGCGCTGGGCGGTCAGCCAGCGGCCGGGCGGCATGCCGACCTCTTCCTGGAAGCGGCGGGTGAAGGTCCGCAGGCTCATGCGCGCGTGGGCGGCCAGTTCGCCGAGGGGCAGCGGTTCCTGGAGCCGTTCGAGCGCCCACACGCGCGTGGCGGCCGTCGTGGCGAGCGTGGGCTCGGGGACGGGCCGCTCGATGTACTGGGCCTGCCCGCCCTCGCGCCAGGGCGGCACGACGCAGAAGCGGGCGGCGCGGTGGGCCACCGCGCTGCCGTGGTCGCGGCGCAGCAGGTGCAGACAGAGGTCCACGCCCGCACCGACGCCCGCCGCCGTCAGGACGTCGCCGTCGTCCACGAAGAGGACGTTCTCGTCGAGGGCGACCCTGGGGAAGGCGCGCCGGAAGTGGTCGGCCTCCTTCCAGTGCGTGGTCGCGGGGCGCCCGTCGAGCAGCCCGGCGGCCGCGAGGACGTACGACGCGGTGCAGAACGACACCCATCGCGTGCCGGGCCTGACGCGGGCGAGGGCCGCCGCGAGCGGCTCGGGCAGGACGCCGTCCGTGGTGCCGCCGCAGAGCCGGTCCGTGGGCGGGATGACCACCGTGTCCGCCGCGGCCAGCGCCTCCGGGCCGTGCGCCGCCATCACCTGGAACCCGGCGTCGGTCCGCACCGGCCCGCCGTCCACGGTGCAGACGACGACGTCGTACAGCGGGTGCCCCTCGGCGTCCTCGGCGGCTCCGAAGATCCGCGGGGGGATGCCCATCTCAAAGGCGTACACGCCGTCCAGGGCGAGGACTGCCACCCGGTGCCGTCTGCTCTTCGAAGCCATGGCCGAATCCTGTCACATGATGGCCAAACTGCCAGCACCGTGATCGGCCGCTCCGCCGCACTCTTGGTCCCACCAGCCCTTTTGCAACAGAAGGACCATGACCAGGAAGATGCGTGCCGTCACCCCCCGCGCCTGGGGCGCCCCCGAGAACCTGGTCCCGGTCGAGGTCGACCGCCCCGAGCCCGGACTGACCGAGATCCTGGTCCGGGTCCACGCGGCGGGCGTCAACCCCGTCGACTGGGAGATCCGCGCGGAGGGCGCCTTCGGCAGCTGGGGAGAGACCCCGATCCTCGGGTACGACGTGTCGGGCGTCGTCGAGGAGGTCGGCCCCGGGGTGACCCTGTACCAGCCCGGGGACGCGGTGTTCGGCATGCCCCGCTTCCCCGAGCAGACGGGCGGCTACGCCGAGTTCGTCGCGGCGCCCGCCCGGCGCTTCGCCCCCAAGCCCGCGGGCATCGGCCACGAGGAGGCCGCCGCACTGCCGCTCGCCGCGCTCACCGCCTGGCAGGGAATGATCGAGACGGCCGGGCTCCGTGCCGGGCAGCGCGTGCTGATCCACGCGGCGGCGGGCGGCGTCGGCCACCTCGCCGTGCAGATCGCCAAGGCGCACGGCGCGTACGTCATCGGCACCGCGCGCGAGGAGAAGCACGACTTCCTGCGCTCGCTCGGCGCGGACGAGCTGATCGACTACACGGTGACGGACTTCTCCGAAGCCGTGCGGGACGTGGACGTGGTCCTGGACGGCGTCGGCGGCGCCTACGGAGACCGCTCCCTGCCCGTGCTGCGGCGCGGCGGCCACCTGGTCACGCTGCCCGACCCGGGCGGCCTGCCGGACCCCGAGCGGGCCGCGGAGCTCGGCGTGCACACCGGGTGGACGGTCGTCGAGCCCGACCGTCTTGCCCTCCTTGAGATCGCGCGCCTGGTCGACGAGGGCAAGCTCCGCGTCGAGATCAACACGGTGCTGCCCCTGGAGGAGGCCGCCAAGGCGCACGCGCAAGGCGAGCTGGGCCGCACCCAGGGCAAGATCGTGCTCCAGGTCGCGTAGCCGCGTGGCTCCCTGTGGGGCTAAGGCGACAGGCCCTAGACCGCCGCCGTGGCGCGGTCCGTCGTCGCGATCGTCGCCGAGCCGACCACGCGCGTGCCGTCGTACAGCACGATCGCCTGGCCGGGGGCGACGCCGCGCACGGGCTCGGTGAACGAGACGTTCAGGGTGCCGTCGACGAGCTCGGCGGTCACCTCCGTCTCGCCGCCGTGGGCCCGCAGCTGCGCCGTGTACGTGCCGGGCCCGGAGGGGGCGGCTCCGCACCAGCGGGGCTTGATGGCGGTCAGTCCGGTCACGTCCAGGGCGGCGGCGGGGCCGACCGTGACGGTGTTGTTCACCGGGGAGATGTCCAGGACGTAGCGCGGCTTGCCGTCGGGGGCGGGGGTGCCGATCCGCAGGCCCTTGCGCTGGCCGATCGTGTAGCCGAACGCACCCTCGTGGCTGCCGAGGACCGCCCCGGACTCGTCCACGATGTCGCCCTCCGCCTTGCCCAGGCGGGAGGCGAGGAAGCCCTGGGTGTCGCCGTCGGCGATGAAGCAGATGTCGTGGCTGTCGGGCTTCTTGGCGACGGCGAGTCCGCGGCGCTCGGCCTCGGCGCGGATCTCCTCCTTGGTGGTGACCGTGTCGCCCAGGGGGAACATCGCGTGGGCGAGCTGCCTGTCGTCGAGCACCCCGAGCACGTAGCTCTGGTCCTTCGCCATGTCGGAGGCGCGGTGCAGCTCGCGGGTGCCGTTCTCGTCGACGATCACCTGCGCGTAGTGGCCGGTGACGACCGCGTCGAAGCCGAGGGCGAGGGCCTTGTCCAGGAGCGCGGCGAACTTGATCTTCTCGTTGCAGCGCAGGCACGGGTTGGGGGTGCGGCCCGCCTCGTACTCGGCGATGAAGTCCTCGACCACGTCCTCACGGAACCGCTCGGCGAGGTCCCACACGTAGAACGGGATGCCGATGACGTCCGCGGCGCGGCGGGCGTCGCGCGAGTCCTCGATGGTGCAACAGCCCCGCGCGCCCGTGCGGAACGACTGGGGGTTGGCCGAGAGCGCGAGATGCACTCCCGTCACGTCGTGCCCGGCTTCGGCCGCGCGGGCGGCGGCGACGGCGGAGTCCACGCCGCCGGACATGGCGGCGAGGACACGGAGGGGACGCTGGGGGCGCTGCGGGGTCTCGGTCAAAGTCATAGCTCTAACAGAGTACGGGGCGACGGGAACCGCACGCCCGTGAGTAAGCGTTGACGATCACATGGGGGAAGCTGAGCAGAAGCCGCAGGGGCGCCGGGGCATCGACCGGCGCACCCTGCTGATCGGCGGCGCAGCGGCGGCCGCCGGCACCGTCGTGCTCGCCAGGGACGAGCTCGGCCGGTTGTGGTGGCGGCTGCCCGGCGTGGTCAAGAAGCGCAAGGAGGGCGAGGTCGACGCCCCGGGCGTGCAGTGGATCGCCGCGTCGGACTACAACTGGCGCAGGGCGGACCGCCCCGACGACTACAAGATCGACCGCGTCGTCATACACGTGGTGCAGGGCGGGTACCAGACGGCGCTGCGCGTCTTCAAGGACCCGTCCCACGGCGCCGCCGCGCACTACGTGGTGCGCAAGGACGGCCACATAGCGCAGATGATCCGCGAGCTGGACGTGGCGTTCCACGCGGGCAACAAGAGCTACAACGAACGCAGCATCGGCATCGAGCACGAGGGCTTCGTCGACAAGAAGTCGTCGTTCACCGACGCGATGTACGCGGCGTCGGCGCGGCTCACCGCCGGTATCTGCAGGCGGTACGACATCCCGGTGGACCGCGAGCACATCGTGGGCCACGTGGAGGTGCCCGGCACGGACCACACGGACCCGGGGCCCTACTGGGACTGGGACCGGTACATGCGCCTGGTCCGGAAGGAACGGGACAAGCCGCAGAGACCCGAGAAGCCCACGGGCTCCCCGAGTCCCACGAAGAAGACCTAGCTCAGCCCCGCCGTCCGCGCCCGGTCCACCGCCGGGCCGATCGCCGCCGCCACCGCGTCGACGTCCGCCTTCGTCGACGTATGGCCGAGCGAGAAGCGCAGGGTGCCGCGGGCCAGGTCGGGATCGGTGCCGGTGGCGAGCAGGACGTGGCTGGGCTGGGCGATGCCCGCCGTGCACGCGGAGCCGGTGGAGCACTCGATGCCCTGTGCGTCGAGGAGCAGCAGCAGGGAGTCGCCCTCGCAGCCGGGGAACGTGAAGTGCGCGTTGGCGGGCAGTCGGCCCTCCGGGTACGGGTCGCCGCCGAGGATCGCCTCGGGGACCGCCGCGCGGACGGCGGTGACCAGGTCGTCGCGGAGTGCGCCGATCTCGGCGGCGAACTGCTCGCGGTGCGCCGCGGCGTGCTCCCCCGCGACGGCGAACGCCGCGATGGCGGGCACGTCCAGCGTCCCCGAGCGCACGTGCCGCTCCTGGCCGCCGCCGTGCAGCACGGGCACGGGGGTGTACTCACGGCCGAGGAGCAGCGCGCCGATGCCGTAGGGCCCGCCGATCTTGTGACTGGAAACGGTCATGGCGGCGAGCCCGGATGCGGCGAAGTCGACGGGGATCTGGCCGTAGGCCTGGACGGCGTCGGCGTGCAGCGGGACGTCGAACTCCTGGGCGACGTCGGCCAGTTCCCGGATCGGCTGGATGGTGCCGATCTCGTTGTTGGCCCACATGACGGTGGCCAGGGCGACGTCGTCGGGGTTGCGCGCGATGGCTTCGCGGAGGGCTTCCGGATGCACACGGCCGTGCGTGTCCACCGGCAGGTATTCGACGGTGGCGCCCTCGTGCTCGCCGAGCCAGTGCACGGCGTCGAGGACGGCGTGGTGCTCGACGGGGCTGGCGAGCAGCCGGGTGCGGGCCGGTTCCGCATCGCGCCGCGCCCAGTAGAGCCCCTTCACGGCGAGGTTGTCCGCCTCGGTGCCGCCGGACGTGAAGACGGTTTCGCTGGGTCGGGCGCCGAGCGACTCGGCGAGTGTCTCGCGGGCCTCCTCGACGGTGCGTCGCGCCCGGCGCCCCGCCGCGTGCAGCGAGGAGGCGTTGCCGGTGACGGCGATCTGCGCGGTCATCGCCGCGATCGCCTCCGGGAGCATCGGAGTGGTCGCTGCGTGGTCGAGGTAGGCCATGGTGCGCACGATTCTACGAGTCGTGCGGGGCCCTTCGCCCCGGTGGTATCAGCCTGCGAGACCCCACGACAGGGTGTTGTCCGCCGAGACGAGCGCGGCGAGGACGACGAGGTCGGCCACGCCGAGCCCGAGTCCGAGCAGTGCGCGGCCCTTGCGGGCGGTGCCGCGCCACAGCGCGATGCCCGCGAGGACGATCGCGACGGGCCCGAGGAAGAGGTTCAGGACGAGCAGTCCGAGCAGGCCGAGGACGAAGGAGGCGACGGCCATGCCGTCGGTGTCCCGCCGCCCGGTGGGCCGGGTCTCCTCGACGCGGACGGGGGCCGTGGCCTGGGGAGCGGTGTGGGGACGGGGGCGGGTTGCGGTGCTTTCCATGGTGCGACTCCTGGCAGGTGGAGGTGTGACCGACGGCGCAGGGGGGTGGCTCAGCGGTGCCGGGCGCGGCGCTCACGCACCGCGAAGACCGCGAGCCACACACCGATCACGACGGCGGCGACGAGGCTGACCGGCAGCGGGGCGTGCGCCACGGAACCCATGGCGACACCCAGCAGCAGTAGGGCGGCGACAAGGAAGAGCATGTGATCCCTCTCGATTCGGTGAACGCTTGTGGTAACAGTTGTTCACTGACTCTGGAGTCTACTCCCTCTCCGGCTTTCAAAAGTCGGAGAACAGTTGTTAACTGCATGGCATGAGTCACACCCTCGGCATCCGGCAGGCCCAGAAGCAGAAGACCCGGCAGGCGCTCCTCGACGCGGCCCTCCAGCTGCTCGAGGAGCAGAGCCTCAGCAGCCTGGGCCTGCGCGAGGTCACCCGCGCCGTGGGCGTCGCCCCCACCGCCTTCTACCGGCACTTCCGCGACACCGCCGACCTGGGCGTGACCCTGGTCGAGGAGACGCTCGGCAGCCTGCACACGACGCTCGCCGCGATGCTGGCGTCGGAGACCGGCGACAGCGAGCAGCGCATCGCGGGCACGGTCGAGTTGATAGCCGGATACGTCCACGCCCACCCCGCCCACGTCCGCTTCATCGCCCGCGAGCGGCACGGGGGCGTGCGGGCGGTGCGGGACGCGATCGGCGCCCAACTGGACCTGTTCGCGCGGGAGGTGGCGGAGCAGTTCGCCCAGGAGGCGCCGACGTCGCAGTGGACCGAGGACGACCTCCTCATGCTGGCGGGGATGTACGTCGACCACATGGTGATGACCGCGTCGTCCTTCCTGGACGCGGGCCCCGGGACGGCGGAGGAGGCACGGGTGGCGGACGTCGCCCGCAGACAGCTGCGCCTGGTGGGCCTGGGCCGCATGCACTGGCAGGACGAGCGGGACGAGCACTGACACCACTCGACGCCCGACACTCGACGCGAGCCGTAAGGAGCTACTAGCCTTACGGTCATGACAGCCGTACGGGATTCCTGGGTCCTCGACCAGACCTTCGCCAGCTCCTCCGGGGACGTGCGCTGGGCCGCCCTGGGACCGGCCGACGCCCCGCCCGTCGTCCTCGTCCACGGCACGCCGTTCTCGTCGTACGTCTGGCGCGGCATCGCCCGCTCCCTGTCCCGCGAACACCGCGTGTACGTCTGGGACCTGCCGGGGTACGGCGCCTCGGAGATGCGGGCCGGACAGGACGTCTCGCTCGCCGCGCAGGGCCGGGTCCTCACCGAGCTCCTCGCCCACTGGGGCCTGGACCGCCCCGCCGTCGTGGCCCACGACTTCGGCGGCTGCGTCTCCCTGCGCGCACACCTGCTGCACGGCGCCCGCTACGAACGCCTCGCCCTCGTCGACCCGGTGGCGCTCGCCCCCTGGGGCTCCCCCTCGTACCGGCTGCTCGGCGAGAACGCCGACGTCTACGCCCAGCTGCCGCCCGCGCTGCACCGGGCCATGATCCGCGAGTACATCGCCTCGACGAGCCCGCGCGGACTGCATCCGGCCGTGCTCGACCGCCTCGTGGAGCCCTGGTGCACGACGGAGGGGCAGGCCGCCTTCTACCGGCAGATCGCACAGAACGACCAGCGGTTCACCGACGAGATCCAGGGCCGGTACGGCGAACTGGAGCTGCCCGTCCTGATCTGCTGGGGCACGGAGGACCCCTGGATCCCCGTGGCCAGGGGCAAGGAGCTGGCGGGTCTCGTCCCCGGCGCCGAGCTGCGCCTGATCGAGGGCGCGGGACACCTCGTACAGGAGGACGCCCCCGCGGAGCTCGCGGGCGAACTCACCCGCTTCCTCCGGACGACCTAGTCAGCCAAGGCGGGCCCGTGCCAGCTGGCGCGACTGGGCCACCAGACGGTCCTCGCTGTCCCAGACCTCGGCGTCCTCCTCCAGGAAGCCGCCCGCGAGATTGCGGGTGGTGATCGAGACGCGCAGCGGGCCGGGGGCCGGGCGGTGGCGGACGTGGACCGTCAGCTCCACGGTCGGCACCCAGCCGGTCAGGCCCATCTCGAAGGCGGTCGGCGGCAGCGCGTCGACGGCGAGCAGCAGCGAGAGCGGGTCCGCGTCGCGGCCGTCCGCGAGACCGAACCAGGCCCGCATCTCGCCCTTGCCGGACGGCTGCCCGAGTGCCCAGCCGAGGGTGGCCGGGTCGAGCTTGAGGAAGAGGCGGTCCGCGATGGCCGAACTGCCGGGCACCGGCCGGTGGTCGGGGGCGTCCTGCGCGCCGAAGCACTGGTCGAGCGGCGGGATGGCGGGCGGCGTGGCCGTGGTGCGCACGTCGTCGGGGAGCGCGTCGAGGTCGCCGTACGAGGCGAGCACGCGGATCCGCTCGACCTCGCGCCCCTCCTCGTCGTACTGGAAGAGCGAGGCCTGTCCGGTGGAGAGCGAACGGCCGCCGCGGACCACGTCCGTGCGGATGACGGCGGGGCCGGGGCTCGACGCGGTGAGGTAGTGCGCCGAGACGGTGAAGGGGTCGGCGTGCGGGAGGGCGTCGGCGAGGGCGCGGCCGATGACGGCGAGGAGATAGCCGCCGTTGACGGCGCTGATGATCGTCCAGCCTGCGGACAGTTCGGTGTCGTAGACGCCGGGTTCGCGCCGGGTCACCGCGGTGTCGCGGTCGAACTCGCTGTCGCCGATGCTCGCGGGCGCCGCCGTCGGAGATGGGGCTGCCGATGCCGCCGATGCTGCCGTTGCCATGCCAGCAACGTACAACAGGAAACTACTGAGCGGTAGCTTTTTCTTCCGGCTCCAGGATTCCAGGACCCCAGACCCCTAAGGCGTCTCCTCCGCCTCCGCCTCCACCGCCGTGGACCGGCGGTTCCAGGCCCGTGGCGCCCGCCAGTGGTAGCGCATCGCGAGCAGCCGCAGGGTGAACGCCGTCACGACCGCGATGCTGCTGGTCACGGCCGTCAGCTGCTCGTAGTGGATGCACAGGGCGACCATCGTGGCGCCCACGATCGCGGGGACCGCGTACAGGTCGCGGTCCCAGCGGACCAGCGAGGGCACCTCGTTGGCGACGATGTCGCGGAGGACACCGCCGCCCACCGCGGTCATCAGGCCCAGGGTGGCCGACGCGGTGAGGCCGAGCCCGTAGTCGTACGCCTTGGTCGTGCCCGTCACACAGAACAGGCCGAGGCCCGCCGCGTCGAAGACGTTCACCGCGAGCTGGGTGCGCTCCACCTCCGGGTGCAGGAAGAAGACCAGGAGGGCCGCGAAGAGCGGAGTGATGAAGTAGCCGAGGTCGGTGAAGGCGGCCGGTGGGACCGCCCCGATGACCAGGTCACGGAAGACCCCTCCGCCCAGCGCGGTGACCTCGGCGAGGACGGCGATGCCGAAGACGTCGAAGTTCTTGCGCACGGCGAGCAGCGCGCCGGAGATCGCGAAGACGAAGATCCCCACGATGTCGAGCGAGTGCTGGACGGAGGGCGTGAACAGATCCAGGAGCACGCGCCATTCTTACCCGTGACCGCGGCGGCCTCTCTCCGACCTTCACCGCGATTTGAGGGTTGTGGGGGTCCGGCGGCCGCCCAGCAGGGCCTCATGGCTCCAAAAGCCTCACAAAGGAGTTCAATGACACGCTTGAAGCCATGAGATTCCTGTTGGAGATCGACATGGGCGAGACGGCGTTCGAAGGGCAGGCCGCCGACGAGCTGGGCCGGATCCTGCGGTACTGGGGCGGCAACCTGCGGCACTACGCGCTGGAGCCCGGCGCCGGAGAGGCGGTGTACGACTCCGCGTACCGCGAGGTCGGCGCCTGGCGGATCACCGCGAAGGAAGCGCCGGCTTCCCCTTCGTGAAGAGCCAGGTGTCGAAGAGCGCGTCGAGCTGCTCGCCGGAGATCTTCTCGGCGAGCCGCACGAAGTCGGCGGTGGTCACGTTCCCGTTCCTGTGCTGCTTCGTCCAGGCCTTGAGGAGCTTGAAGAAGTCCTCGTCGCCGATGCGCTCCCTGAGCACCTGGAGCGTCATCGCGCCACGCTGGTAGACGGCGGAGGCGAACATGGTGTCGCGCTGCGGGTCGCCGACGACGATCTGCCAGAAGGCCGAGTCGGCGGGGCGCGAGTTGTAGCCCGCGAGGAAGGCGTCGTGGGCGGTCTGGGTGCCCTTGTGCTCGCTCCACAGCCACTGGGAGTAGGTCGCGAAGCCCTCGTTGAGCCAGATGTGGTTCCACTTCTCGACCGACACCGAGTCGCCGAACCACTGGTGGGCGAGCTCGTGGGCGATGGTCGACTCGCTGCGGATCGCGGAGTACACCGGCTTGGTCTGGGTCTCCAGGGAGAAGCCCGCCTGCGGCATGTCGTCGACGATCGCGCCGGTCTCCTCGAAGGGGTAGGGGCCGAAGACCTTCGACCAGTAGTCGGTGACCTCGGCCGTGACGCCGTACACGTCGACGTTGTTGCTGTTCTCCAGGACGGGGTCGATGGCGACGTAGATCGGGGTCCCGCCCGGGGTCGTGCCCTTCTTCACGTCGAACTTGCCGATGGTGGTGGTCGCGAGATAGGTCGCCATGGGCGTGGACTCGCGCCAGTGGGCGACGGTCTGGCCGTCCTTGTCGTACGTGCCGACGAGGCGGCCGTTGGAGACCCCGGTCAGGCCCTTGGGCGCCTTGATGCGGATGTCGAAGGTTGCCTTGTCGGAGGGGTGGTCGCTGGACGGGAACCAGGTGGACGCGGCGTTCGGCTCGCAGGCCACGAAGACGCCGTCGGCGGTCTTCATCCAGCCGTAGTCGGAGCCGAAGACGATGGGGCCGCTGAGCGGTTCGGGCACGCCGCCGTAGGTGACCGTGACCGTGAAGTTCTTGTTCTTGCCCAGGGCTTCGCGCGGCGTGACGCGGATCTCGTCGCCGGTCCGCGTGAACTCGGCGCGTCTGCCGTTCACTTCGATCCGGGTGACCGTCAGCTTCTGCAGGTCGAGGTCGAAGGACGACAGGTTCTGGGTGGCGCGCGCGGTGATGGTGGTGCGGCCGTCGAGGCGGTCGGTGTCGGGGTTGTAGGCGACGTCGAGACCGTAATGGCGTACGTCGAAGCCGCCGTTGCCGAGCTGGGGGAAGTACGGGTCGCCGACGCCGTCGGAGCCGGGGTGGGGCGCGGGGGCCGCGGCGATCAGGCAGAACGAGAGCGCCGCGGTCGCGAGCGCGCCCAGACGTGCCGAACGGGAGAGTGCCATGAGTCTTCCCTTCGAACGCGTTCCGATGGGGTGTCCGTTGAATCGGACACGCAGACTCTGCACTCTCCCGCCAGGGCATGTACATGACCCGAAACGCGTACTTCGTCCGGGTCAACTTGCCCTATCCGTCAGTCGACTTCTGACCCTTCTCCTTCGAAACCTCACCCTTTGAAGCATCGGCTTCCGGCTTCGCGGCGGCCTCCGGCTTCGCGGCGGCCTCGGGCTTCGCGGCGGTCTCCGGTTCCGCATCGGCTTCCGCTTCCGCGGCCGCCTCCTCGGCGGTCTCCTCCGCCTTGGACACCACCGACACCACCTCGATCGCCTCCTTGGCCACCGAGAGCAGCTTGGTGTCCTCGGGCGCCTGGTCCTCGGCGTTCTCCGGGTGGTGGCACGCCACCTGGTGCCCGGAGGCCAGCGAGAGCAACGGCGGCTCCTTCGTCTTGCAGATCTCCGTCGCCTTCCAGCACCGCGTGTGGAAGCGGCAGCCGGTGGGCGGGTCGATCGGCGAGGGGACGTCACCGCGGAGCAGGATGCGCTCGCTCTTGACGCCGCGCCGCTTGGGGTCGGGCACCGGCACCGCGGAGAGCAGCGCCTTGGTGTACGGGTGCATCGGCGTGGAGTAGAGGTCCTTGCGGTCCGCCAGCTCCACGATCTTGCCGAGGTACATCACCGCGATGCGGTCCGAGACGTGCCGGATGACCGACAGGTCGTGCGCGATGATCACGTACGTGAGGCCGAGCTCGTCCTGCAGGTCGTCCAGGAGGTTGACCACCTGGGCCTGGATGGAGACGTCGAGGGCCGAGACCGGCTCGTCCGCCACGACCAGCTTCGGACGGAGCGCGAGGGCCCGCGCGATGCCGATGCGCTGGCGCTGGCCGCCGGAGAACTCGTGCGGATAGCGGTTGTAGTGCTCGGGGTTGAGCCCGACGCGCTCCAGCATCTCCTGCACGGTCTTCTTCACGCCGCCCTCGGGCTTGACGCCCTGGAGCTTGAAGGGCGCGCCGACGATCGTGCCGATGGTGTGCCGGGGGTTCAGCGACGAGTACGGGTCCTGGAAGATCATCTGCACATCGCGGCGGAACGGACGCATGCCGCCCGTGCCCAGGTGCGTGATGTCCTTGCCCTGGAACTCGACGCGTCCGCCGGTCGGCTCCAGCAGGCGCGTGATGAGGCGGCCCATCGTCGACTTGCCGCAGCCGGACTCGCCGACCACGCCGAGGGTTTCCCCGGGGCGCACGTCGAAGCTGAGCCCGTCCACCGCCTGGACCGCCGCCACCTGGCGCTGGAGCAGCCCCTTCTTGATGGGGAAGTGCTTCACCAGGCCGTCGACCTTGAGCAGCGGCTCGGGCGAGCTCTGCGTCTGCGCCGGGATCGTCATCTCCTGGCCCTTCACGTCATCGTTCACAGCTTCGGCGCAATCTCTTCGGTCCAGATCCGGGTGCGCTCGTCCTGCGACATGTGGCAGGCGGAGTAGTGCCCGTCGGCCACCAGGCGCAGTTCGGGGCGCTCGCTGCGGGTGATCTGGTCCTTGGGGATGTCCGCGTAGGGGCAGCGCGGGTTGAAGGCGCAGCCGCTCGGCAGGTTGATCAGGCTGGGCGGGGAGCCCTTGACCGGGATCAGCCGCTCGGTCTCCTCGCGGTCGATGCGGGGCATCGAGCCCAGCAGGCCCCAGGTGTAGGGGTGCTGGGGTTCGTAGAAGACCTTCTCGGCCGTGCCGCGCTCGACGCACCGGCCGCCGTACATGACCAGGAGCTCGTCCGCCATCTCGGCGACCACGCCCAGGTCGTGCGTGATCATGATGACCGCGGAGCCGAACTCCTTCTGCAGGTCCCGGATGAGGTCGAGGATCTGCGCCTGGACGGTCACGTCCAGGGCGGTCGTCGGCTCGTCCGCGATGAGCAGCTCGGGGTTGTTGACGAGCGCCATCGCGATCATCGCGCGCTGGCGCATGCCGCCCGAGAACTCGTGCGGGTAGGAGTCGACGCGCTTGTCGGGCTGCGGGATCCCGACCCGGTCGAGCATGTCGATCGCACGCTTGCGCGCGGTCTTCTTGTCGACGTTGTTGTGGACCCGGTACGCCTCGGTGATCTGCTTGCCGATGGAGTAGTACGGGTGCAGCGCGGAGAGCGGGTCCTGGAAGATCATCGCCATCTCGCGGCCGCGCAGCTTGCGCACCTCGTCGGCCGGGGCGCTCAGCAGCTCCGTGCCGTCCAGCCAGATCTCGCCGGAGATCTGCGCCTTGCGGGCGCCGTACTGACCCGCGGTGTGCAGGCCGAGGATGCCGAGCGAGGTGACCGACTTGCCGGAGCCGGACTCGCCCACGATGCCGAGGGTCTTGCCCTTCTCCAGCTGGAAGCTGAGCCCGTCGACGGACTTGACCAGGCCGTCGTCGGTCGGGAAGTGCACCTTGAGGTCGCGCACCTCGAGGAAGGCGGAGGGAGCGGGCGAACCGGCGACGGGTTCACCCACCGCGGCTCCGCTCTTGGACAGTTCGGTCATCCCAGCCTCACTCGCGGGTCGATGACGGCGTACAGAAGGTCGACGACGAGGTTGGCGATGGCGATCGCGAGCGCCGCGAACAGCGTGACACCAAGAATGACGGGCAGGTCCTTGCTGCTGATGGCCCTGACCGCTTCGAGGCCGAGCCCCGGCAGGTTGAACGTGGACTCGGTGAGCACGGCGCCGCCCATGAGCACGCCGAGGTCGAGTCCGAAGACGGTGAGGATCGGGGTCATCGCGGAGCGCAGCGCGTGTTTGCGGATGACGGTGGCCTCGCCGAGGCCCTTGGCGCGGGCGGTACGGATGTAGTCCTCGCCGAGCACTTCGAGCATGGTCGCTCTGGTGAGGCGGGCGTACATCGCCGCGTTGAGGAAGGCGAGGACGATCCACGGCAGGATCAGTGTCTGTAGCCAGACGTCGATCGAGTCGTCGGTACTGAGGCTGTCCGCGATCTTCACCCAGCCGAGTTGGTGGACGAAGACGCCCATCGCGATCATGCCGGTGAAGAAGACGGGGAGCGAGACACCGCCGAGCGCGATGGTCATCGCGGAGCGGTCCCAGATCGTGCCCCGCTTGAGGGCGGAGATCACACCGGTGGCGACACCCGCGACGAGCCACAGGACACAGGCACCGGCGGCGAGCGCGGCGGTGACGGGCAGGGCGTCCTTGAGGGTCTCCCAGACGGGCGCCTCGGTACGGAAGGAGTAGCCGAAGCAGGGCGCCGGGCAGTGCGTGACGTCACTGCCGTTGACGTAGTCGCGCCCCATCGGGATGCCCTTGATGAAGTCCCAGAACTGGACGAGCAGAGGATCGTCGAGTCCCAGTTTGGTCCGGATGCCTTCGATCTGCTCGGCTCCGGTGGCCTTGCCGGCGAAGAGGACGGCGATGTCCTGTCCCGCCCACTTGGGCAGCATGAAGAAGACGGTGAAGGTCGCGAGCAGTACGACCAGCACCATGATGATTACGGCGAACAGGCGCCGGATGAGATAAGCAAGCACTGTGCGCGGCCCGGCGGTGGCCGGGACCCCCTTGTGAGGGGTCCCGGCCACCGCCCGGGGCCATCACCTGCCCTTCGGACTGGCGGGATTCGGCGGCGGTGGAACTACAACTGCTGTTTCCCTGACGGGAAGTGTGTGACAGCTACGGGTGTTACTTGACGACGCCGAGCGAGGCGTAGTCGTAACGGCCGTTGTAGCCGTCGGACATGTACGCGTTGGTCAGCCGCGAC
This sequence comes from Streptomyces sp. NPDC004732, assembly GCF_040609235.1. Lineage (NCBI taxonomy): Bacteria > Bacillati > Actinomycetota > Actinomycetes > Kitasatosporales > Streptomycetaceae > Streptomyces > Streptomyces sp. NPDC004732. The sequence continues at coordinate 401,332 of NZ_JBEXJR010000005.1, read as the reverse complement.
CCGCGCCAGGTGATGTTCTTCTCGTAGAGGAAGGGCATCCAGTCGGCCTGGTCGAGGATCCTCTTGTCGAGCTGCTTGTAGATGTCGCCGGCCGCGGCCGGGTCGGTCTCCGCGATCGCCTTGTCGAAGAGCGCGTCGACCTTCTTGTCCTTGATCTGCGACTCGTTGTAGTTACCGGTCGGGTTCAGGAAGCGGCTGTCGAACAGCGGCTGCGCGTAACCCTGGCCGGACGGGAAGTCCGGGCCCCAGCCGCTCATCGTCATGCCGTAGCCGCGCTTCTTCACGACGGACGGCGAGCCGGTGATGCTGGCGGTGTCGGCGCCGTCGAGCGAGTCGACCTGGACCTTGATGCCGACCTTGTCGAGCGCCTGCTGCAGCGACTCGGCGGCGTCGACCTCACCCGGCTGGTTGGTGCGGGCGGTGAGCTTGGTGGTGAAGCCGGACGGCTTGCCGCACTGCTTCAGCTCGTCCTTGGCCTTGGCGACGTCCGGCTTGCCCTTGCGCTTCAGCACGCCGTACGGGTCGTACTTGCTGTAGCCGGGGATCGCCACCGGGAAGGTGCTGTTGGCGATGTCGCCGGCCGCGACCTTGCCGCCGCGGGTCTGCTGAATGCTCGCGAAGTCGGTCGCGTAGAACACGGCCTTGCGGCAGTGCTCGTTGTCGAACGGCTTGGCGTTGTGGATGAGCGCGACGTAGCGCACGAAGGACGTGTGCATGTTGTCGACGTTGCCGCGGTGGTCCGTGACGGCGCTGACGCGGCCGGACTGGGTCATGCCCGTGCCGTTGATGTCGAGGTCGAAGTCCCCCTCCATCAGCTTCTTGTCGTTCTCCTCCTGGTTGGCGGAGAACGTCACGTCGATCTTGTCGGGCAGCGCGGCGCGGATCGGGTCCGAGGACTTCTTCCACTTGTCGTTGCGGACCAGAACGAGCTTCTTGTTGGACTTGTACTCCTGGAACTTGTAAGGCCCCGCGGAGAACGGCCGCTGCGTGTACTTGGCCTTCGTGTCCTTGGCCTCCTTCACCGGCGAACCGGTGGGCATGGCCAGGAACTGCTCGAAGTCACCGTTGCGCTTGGGCAGCTTGAAGATGATCGTCTGGTCGTCGGGGGTCTCGATCGCGTCGAGGCCGCCCTTGTCCTTGTACGGGCCCTTGTACTTGCCCTTGGGGTCGAGCGTCTGGCGGATGTAGCCGGGACCACCGGTGATGGTGTCCGTCGCCCAGGCGCGCTCGATGCCGTACTTGATGTCCTTGGCGGTCAGCGCCGAGCCGTCCTCCCACGTAAGGCCGTCACGCAGCTTGTACGTGTAGGTCTTGCCGTCGTCGGAGATCTTCGCCGTGGAGGTCGCGAGGTCCGGGACCAGCTTCGTGCCCGCCTTGCCCGGCTTGGTGTCGTAGGTCACCAGCTGCCGGGTGTAGAAGCGCATGAAGTCCCACGTCATGCCGTAGTAGGCGCGCTGCGGGTCGGCGGAGTCCAGGTCCTGCTTGCCGACCATCTTCAGCGTGCCTCCCTTCTTCTTGGAAGGGTTGGCGACCTTGTTCAGCGCCGCGTTGTAGCCGGCACCCTTCGAGTCGCTGTCGCCACCGTCACCGCCGCCGCACGCCGTGGTGGTCACCAGCGCCGCGACGACGAGGGCCGCACCGCTGGTGAGCCGTCGTTTCGTGGAACCTGTGGGCATTTTCTCGTAACCTCCGAGATCGCGGTCCCTGGCCTTGTGCTGCCGGAGAACCATGGTTAAAGCCACCTGACATGCGGCAGGGGCAAGCCAGTTGGGACCTTCTAGCGCGTCCCCTTCGGGTCGAGCGCATCACGCAGCCCGTCGCCGAAGAGGTTGAAGGCCAGGACGGTGATGAAGATCGTGACGCCCGGGAAAACCATGAACATCGGGTCGTGCTCGTACGTCTTGAGCGCGTCGCGCAGCATGCCGCCCCACGAGGCCGTCGGCGGCTTCACACCGGCGCCGAGGAAGCTCAGGGCCGCCTCCGTGAGGATGTTGGTCGGGATCATCAGCGTCGCGTAGACGGTGATGGGGGCGACCAGGTTGGGCAGCAGTTCGCGGAACAGGATGTGGCGCTTGCCGCCGCCGAGGCTGCGGGCCGCCTCCACGTACTCGCGTTCACGGAGCGAGAGCGTCTGGCCGCGGACGATGCGGCCGACGTACGGCCAGCCGAAGAAGCCGATGACCAGCACGAGGATGGCCACGCGCACGCTGGTGCCCTGCAGGCCCAGCAGGTCGTCGGGGAGCACGGAGACCAGCGAGATGATGAAGAGCAGCTGCGGGAACGAGAGCAGCACGTCCATCACGCGGCTGATCACGGCGTCGATCCAGCCGCCGAAGTAGCCCGCGATGATCCCGAAGAGGGTGCCGAGCGCCACGGCCACGATGGCCGCGAGGAACGCCACCAGGAGCGAGATGCGCGCGCCGAAGACGATCCGGCTGAAGATGTCGCGGCCCTTGTTGGGCTCGACCCCGAAGAGGAAGTCGCCGCTCACACCGCCGAGCGCGCCCTTGGGCAGACCCGTCAGCTCGTCGAGCTTGTCCTGGTGGAAGCCGTTGGGGTCGTGGCCCAACAGGTTCACGATCAGGGGCGCGAAGATGGCGACCAGCACCAGGAGCAGCACGGTGATGCCGCCGGCCAGGGCGACCTTGTCCCGCTTCAGGCGGGTCCAGGCGATCTGCTTGAGGGACCGACCCTCGACCTTTTTCACCCCTGCATCAACTGCGGGGGCGACGTCCTGGGTCGGGTCCGCGTCCGCAGGTGTGTCATGCAATGGTGCCGTCATCGTGGCAGGGACCCCTCTCAACCGGTGGTGACCGGCCCGCACTTGCCGCTGTAGCGACGTGATCAGTCCGTCGTACGAAGGGGCGGAGGCCCCTGGAGCGGGAGTCTTCATCCACGTCGCGATCTGTTACCAGACTTGACGGGGAAAGGATGCGCAACCGTGATGCTGATCGAGGTGTTCCGTTATCCGGACGCGAGTGAACGAGGGTCGAACACGGGGCAGTTGGGTTGCAAGGCGTCACAGGGGCCCATAGGGCCCCACCTGCACCACAACGGACATCACGTCCGTCGGCGCTGCTCAGTACTGCGCGGGGTATCCGTAGCCGCCCGCGGGCGCCGGGGCCGCCTGGGCCTCACGGTCGTAGAACGGCCTGGCATTGGCTCGTAGCCACATCGCGACCGGGTCGTAATCGTCCGACATCGCGACCGTCGAGACGGGCAGGCCCTCCGGAACTGCGGGGATGGACTGCCGCATCATCGTGCGCACCGCGTCGACCGACGGCGGCGACGTGTCGTACACGTCGAGGCCGATGGCCAGATATGGCGCACCGAGCGCGGGCTGCACCCAGGCGCGGCGCAGCGAGCGGACCACGGGGGTGCGGTGCGCGTTCTGCGTCAGCAGGGCGTAGAACTGGGGGATCTCGATGCTCGGCTCGGTGAGCCTGAGCGGTCCCGCGGGCAGCGCGTCGAGGCCCGTGGCGATGCGGCGCAGATCCAGCCAGGGGATGCCGACACCGCCGCCCGGCGCGTGCGGGTTGAGCCAGAGGCCGTAGTGGTCGGGGTAGAGGGTGCGGGCGATGGCGGTGCCGCGCACCACTTCGTAGCTCCGGTTCCAGCCACTGGCGGACAGCTCCTGGGCGGAGGTCACACAGGGTGCGTAGCCGAGGCCCTCGACCTCCATGTTCCCGTACTGGGCGTCGGGGGACCCGGCCTGGCCGTGCCAGAGCAGCATCCACACCTGGTCGGTGGCGAGCGCGCGCAGCAGTGCCTCGTACGCGTCGTAACGCCCCGGCGTCACCTGGCGCAGCAACTGCTCGATGTGCCCGGCCGCGGCCGTGCCCGACGCACTCACCCGTAACCGCCCCTTCGTGACGAACTCGGTGACCCTGTGGAAGACAGAGGAATGGAACCAGCTTAAGCGGCGATCCGGTGGTAGAAAGGCCGCACCTTCGCACGCAGCCAGTCGCCCACGGGGTCCTGCGCCACGTCGAGCAGCACCAGGTTCACCGGCCATGGGACCGGGGCCTGCCCCAGGGCGCGGCCCAGCGCCTCCATGGGGAGGTCGCGCGCGTTGCCGTCCCAGGTGGACAGCTCGACGCCGACGAAGAGCGTCGGGTCGTCCGTCTCCACATGGGCCAGACAGCGGCGCGCCGTGAGCACGACCCCCGCGGCCTCGAACTCCCGTGCAGCGGCGGCCAGGAAGTCCACCGGGTCCTCCTGCCAGTCCGGCTCGAACAGCCGTACCCGGCCACCGGTGCTCGGGCCGTCGAGCTCGGTGCGGCCGGTCCGGCAGAGCTCGGCGACGGCGGGCGGCGGCAGCGGGACGCCGACGGTGCCGTCCGGGTTCAGCGCAATGCCCAGCTGCGGGGGGAGGCCGCGGGCGAACTCGACGGCGGGCGCCACGGTGCAGCCCATCCGGTCGGCCGCGTCGCCGAGGGCCTGGCGGAACTGCTGCTCGGAGGTGAAGACGGGGACGTACGCCTGGCCCTCGATCTCCAGGGTCGGCAGGTCCAGGGTGCCGCTCTCGGGGCTGCCGCCGCTCGGCAGCGGTATCCAGAGGTGGCTGCGGCCGAGCACCTCGACGATGCGGCCGCCCGCGGACGCGGGGGCGCCGAGTGAGGCCGCAAGGACCTCCTCCAGTTCGTTGCCCGGCCATCCGCCGTACGGATGGGCATGTGCCTGCGCCGGAAAGTCCATCTGTCCAACCCCTGCTCGCGACCGCTCTGCCTGCGGCTCGAACCCTAACGCCGGTCGGCTCAGCGGTCGAAGGCGATCACCCGCAGCACCCGCGCGGCCGCCCGGTCGAGCAGCACGGCCGAGCGGCAGCCGAACGGCAGGTCGCCGCGCTCGGTGGCGGCGACCAGCCGGCCGACCGTCCTGCGGTGGCGTGCGAAGGCGTACCGCGAGACGCCGCGGCCGCGCTCGTGCTGGCCCCGCAGCGCCGTGTCCACCGGGACGTCGAGCATCAGCAGGTGCAGGGCCGTGCCGCGCCTGGCGGCCTCGCGGGCGAGCCAGCGGCGCACCCAGGTCTGGGTGCCGCAGTCGTGCACGACGACGCTCTCACCGGAGCGGAGGGTGCGGCGCAGCGTGGCGTAGTGCGCGAGGCGGACCAGGGGGCGGTAGACCGCGTAGGGCAGCAGGCGGGGCATCCGGTCGGCCCAGCGGTCGCGGGTGTCCTGGGAGTCGATGCGCGGGCCCGTGACGGCCTGCCGCATCAGGGTCGATTTTCCGCCGCCGGGCAGCCCGGAGACGACGACCAGGTCGCCCGCGCCGAACGTGAGGCGGTGCGGGCTGTGACCGGCCCGCTGCCGCAGATCGCGGACGACGGCGGCGGGCAGCCGACCGCAGCTCTCCGCGGCCGGGGCAGGAGCCTGCTTGGGCAGTGCCACCCCCGTGGAAGTGGCATAGAGACTCGTCCTGCTGCGCACCGTGATCGGCCTCCCCATAGCGGTCACGTACTGCTTCCCCCGCAAGTGTAAAGAGAAGGTAATGCGGCACAAGAGCACTCCGGAGTGACGGAACCCGCTGCCGGGCACGGGTCCCCCTGAACAGAGTCGCGTGCAATGATGTGCCCGCCAACTCCATACAGGCCGTTTGAATCCGCGCGGGAGAGTCTCCGGAACCCAGCTTGTGCTGTGGGCCCGGGGCGCCGAAGGAGCAAGTCCCTCCCTTGAATCTCTCAGGCCCCGTACCGCGCGGGCGAGGCACATCTGAAAAGCGGACCGCCCCGGCGGTCCCACCCAAGGTGCAAGCCGGACTTCTCGGATAGCGAGACACTCCCGGCGAACCTCTCAGGTTCCGATGACAGATGGGGAGGATCGACCTCGCCCGTCATGCCCTGGGAGTTCCCTTCATGAGCACTGCCCCCCGTCTGACCGCCCTAGATGCCGTGCATCGCGCGCTCGGCGCGACCATGACCGACTTCGCGGGCTGGGACATGCCGCTGCGGTACGCCAGCGAGCGCGACGAGCACAACGCCGTGCGCACCAAGGCAGGGCTCTTCGACCTGTCGCACATGGGCGAGATCACCGTCAGCGGCCCCGAGGCCGTGGACTTCCTGAACTTCGCGCTGGTCGGCAACATCGGCTCCATCGGCGTCGGCCGCGCCCGCTACACCATGATCGTCGCCGCGGACGGCGGCATCCTGGACGACCTGATCGTCTACCGGCTCGGCGCGCCGGAGGCCCCCGAGTACATGGTGGTCGCCAACGCGTCCAACGCCCAGACCGTCCTGGACGAGCTGAGCGCCCGCGCCGAGAAGTTCGACGTCGAGGTCCGCGACGACCGCGAGGCGTACGCGCTGCTCGCCGTCCAGGGCCCCGAGTCCCCCGGCATCCTGAAGTCGCTCACCGACGCGGACCTGGACGGCCTGAAGTACTACGCGGGCCTGCCCGGCACCGTCGCGGGCGTCGCCGCCCTCATCGCCCGCACGGGCTACACCGGCGAGGACGGTTTCGAGCTCTTCGTCGCCCCCTCCGACGCGGAGCAGCTGTGGGGCGCGCTGATGGAGGCGGGCACGCCCGTCGGCATGGTCCCGGCCGGTCTCTCCTGCCGCGACACGCTGCGCCTGGAGGCGGGCATGCCGCTGTACGGGCACGAGCTGACCGCCGAGCTGACGCCGTTCGACGCGGGCCTCGGCCGGGTCGTGAAGTTCGAGAAGACCAGCCAGTCGGACACCTTCCTCGGGCGTGCCGCGCTCGCCGCCGCCGCCGAGCGCGCCGAGACCGCGCCGCCGCGCAAGCTGGTCGGCCTGATCGCCGAGGGCCGCCGGGTCCCGCGCGCCGGTTTCCCGGTGGTCGCGGACGGCAAGGTGATCGGCGAGGTCACCTCCGGCGCCCCGTCCCCGACGCTGGGCAAGCCGATCGCGATCGCGTACGTCGACGCGGAGCACGCCGCTCCCGGCACCGAGGGCGTGGGCGTGGACATCCGCGGCACCCACGAGCCCTACGAGGTCGTGGCGCTGCCGTTCTACAAGCGCCAGAAGTGACCCCCCGCACATCTTTCCCGTTCCGCAGCACCCACCCGCGTACAGGAGAATTCAGGTCATGAGCAACCCCCAGCAGCTGCGTTACAGCAAGGAGCACGAGTGGCTGTCGGCCACCGAGGACGGTGTGGCGACGGTCGGCATCACCGAGCACGCGGCCAACGCGCTCGGTGACGTCGTCTTCGCCCAGCTCCCCGAGGTCGGCGACACGGTGACCGCGGGCGAGTCCTGCGGCGAGCTGGAGTCGACCAAGTCGGTCAGCGACCTCTACGCCCCGGTGACCGGCGAGATCGTCGCGGCCAACCAGGACGTCGTCGACGACCCCTCGCTGGTCAACTCCGCCCCGTTCGAGGGCGGTTGGCTGTTCAAGGTGCGCATCTCGGGTGAGCCGGACGACCTGCTCTCCGCCGATGAGTACACCGCCTTCACCGCCGGCTGACCCATACCGATAGGGATCGTGTGATGTCGCTTCTCAACACCCCCCTCCACGAGCTGGACCCGGACGTCGCCGCCGCCGTCGACGCCGAGCTCCACCGCCAGCAGTCCACCCTCGAAATGATCGCCTCGGAGAACTTCGCTCCGGTCGCGGTCATGGAGGCCCAGGGCACCGTCCTCACCAACAAGTACGCCGAGGGCTACCCCGGCCGCCGCTACTACGGTGGCTGCGAGCACGTGGACGTGACCGAGCAGATCGCCATCGACCGGGTCAAGGACCTGTTCGGCGCCGAGTACGCCAACGTCCAGCCGCACTCGGGCGCCTCCGCCAACCAGGCCGCCCTCTTCGCGATCGCCAAGCCCGGCGACACGATCCTCGGCCTGGACCTGGCGCACGGCGGCCACCTCACCCACGGCATGCGCCTGAACTTCTCCGGCAAGCAGTTCAACGTGGTCGCCTACCACGTGGACGAGGCCGGTCTGGTGGACATGGCCGAGGTCGAGCGCCTGGCCAAGGAGAACAACCCCAAGGTGATCATCGCGGGCTGGTCCGCCTACCCGCGCCACCTGGACTTCGCCGAGTTCCGCCGGATCGCCGACGAGGTCGGCGCGAGGCTGTGGGTCGACATGGCGCACTTCGCCGGTCTGGTCGCCGCGGGTCTGCACCCCAACCCGGTGCCGTACGCGGACGTGGTCACCTCCACCACGCACAAGACGCTCGGCGGCCCGCGCGGCGGCATCATCCTGGCCCGCGACAAGGAATTCGCGAAGAAGCTGAACTCGGCGGTCTTCCCCGGCTTCCAGGGCGGCCCGCTGGAGCACGTGATCGCGGCCAAGGCCGTCTCCTTCAAGGTCGCCGCGACGGACGACTTCAAGGAGCGCCAGCAGCGCACCCTGGACGGCGCCCGCATCCTGGCCGAGCGCCTGGTGCAGGACGACGCGAAGGCCGTCGGCGTCGACGTCCTGTCCGGCGGCACGGAGGTGCACCTCGTCCTGGTGGACCTGCGCAACTCCGACCTTGACGGCCAGCAGGCCGAGGACCGTCTCCACGAGGTCGGCATCACGGTCAACCGGAACGCGGTCCCGAACGACCCGCGCCCCCCGATGGTCACCTCCGGCCTGCGCATCGGCACGCCCGCGCTCGCCACCCGTGGCTTCCAGGAGGACGACTTCCGCGAGGTCGCCGACATCATCGCCGAGGCCCTCAAGCCGGGCTTCGACGCGGCGTCCCTCAAGACCCGCGTGACCGCTCTGGCCGACAAGCACCCCCTGTACCCCGGCCTGAAGTAGTTCCGTACTCTCTGTTTGTACGCTTTTGTTCGTACGTACGAAACATCGGGGCACCCCGCACACTGGAGAGTGAGCAGGGTGCCCCGCACCACGTCCCGCCCAGATCCCGCACCGCCTTGTACTTCTGCACTACCCCGGCAGACAACGGCGTCTACCAACCACCATTGGAGTTCCCGTGGCCATCTCGGTCTTCGACCTGTTCTCGATCGGCATCGGCCCGTCCAGCTCCCACACGGTCGGTCCGATGCGCGCTGCCCGCATGTTCGCGAGCCGCCTGAAGAACGAGGGCCTGATGGCCCACACCTCGGCGATACGGGCCGAGCTCTACGGCTCGCTCGGTGCGACAGGACACGGCCACGGCACCCCGAAGGCCGTCCTGCTCGGCCTGGAGGGCGAGTCGCCCCGCACGGTGAACGTGGAGGGCGCCGACGACCGCGTCGAGGAGATCAAGAGCGGCGGGCGCATCAATCTGCTCGGCATGCACGAGATCGACTTCGATTTCGACGAGGACCTGGTCCTGCACCGCCGCAAGGCCCTGCCGTACCACGCCAACGGCATGACGATCTTCGCGTACGACCGTGAGGGCGCCCTCGTCCTGGAGAAGACGTACTACTCCGTCGGCGGCGGCTTCGTGGTCGACGAAGATGCCGTGGCGGGCGACAACCCGATCGTGCCGGACGACACCGTCCTCAGGCACCCCTTCCGCACCGGCGACGAGCTGCTCCGCCTCACCGAGGAGACCGGTCTTTCCATCTCCGCGCTGATGCTGGAGAACGAGAAGGCGTGGCGCACCGAGGACGAGATCCGCTCGGGTCTGCTCGACATCTGGGGCGTCATGCAGGCGTGCGTGTCCCGCGGCATGTCCCGCGAGGGCATCCTGCCGGGCGGTCTGAAGGTCCGCCGTCGCGCCGCGAACTCGGCACGGCAGCTGCGCGCCGAGGGCGACCCGCAGGCCCGCGCCATGGAGTGGATCACGCTCTACGCGATGGCGGTGAACGAGGAGAACGCCGCGGGCGGCCGGGTCGTGACCGCCCCGACGAACGGCGCGGCGGGCATCATCCCCGCGGTCCTGCACTACTACATGAACTTCGTGCCCGGCGCCGACGAGGAGGGCGTGGTCCGCTTCCTGCTCGCGGCGGGCGCCATCGGCATGCTCTTCAAGGAGAACGCCTCGATCTCCGGCGCCGAGGTCGGCTGCCAGGGCGAGGTCGGCTCCGCCTGCTCGATGGCGGCGGGCGCGCTCGCCGAGGTCCTGGGCGGCTCCCCCGAGCAGGTCGAGAACGCCGCCGAGATCGGCATGGAGCACAACCTGGGCCTGACCTGCGACCCGGTCGGCGGACTCGTTCAGATCCCGTGCATCGAGCGCAACGGCATGGCGGCGGTCAAGGCCGTCACCGCCGCGAAGATGGCGATGCGCGGCGACGGCTCCCACAAGGTCTCCCTCGACAAGGTCATCAAGACCATGAAGGAGACCGGCGCCGACATGAGCGTCAAGTACAAGGAGACCGCCCGGGGCGGTCTCGCGGTCAACATCATCGAGTGCTGAGCGGCTGAGCGGTCGAGCCGCGGACGACGAGTTCCGGCTCGAAGAGGAGCTCGCCGGGGTGCGTCTGGGTGCCCCGGATCTGGGCGCACAGCAGGTCGACCGCCGCGCGGCCCATCGCCTCGATGGGCTGTCGCACCGTCGACAGGGGCGGCTCGGTGCAGGTCATGAAGGCCGAGTCGTCGAAGCCCACGACGGAGACGTCGGCGGGGACGGAGAGCCCCCGCCTGCGGGCCGCCCTGATGGCCCCGAGGGCGAGCGGGTCGCTGCCGCACACGATGCCGGTGACCCCGCGCTCCATGAGGCGCGCGGCGGCCGCCTGGCCGCCCTCCAGCGAGAAGATCGACCGCTCCACGAACTCCTCGGGCAGCTCCGTGCCCGCGGCCCGCGCCATGTCCCTGGCGGCCGCCAGCTTGCGGCGCGAGGGCATGTGGTCGGCCGGGCCGAGCACCAGGCCGATCCGCTCGTGGCCGAGCGAGGCGAGGTGGCGCCAGGCCTGCTCGACGGCGACGGTGTCGTCGCACGCCACGCAGGGGAAGTCGAGGCCGTCGATCGACGCGTTGATCAGGACGACCGGGATGTTCCGCTCCGCGAGGCGCCGGTAGTGGTCGTGCGGCGCGTCGGCCTCCGCGAAGAGGCCGCCCGCGAAGACCACGCCGGAGACGTGCTGCTGGAGCAGCAGGTCCACGTAGTCGGCCTCCGAGACCCCGCCCCTGGTCTGGGTGCAGAGCACGGGGGTGAGCCCCTGCTGGGCGAGGGCGCCCCCGATGACTTCGGCGAACGCGGGGAAGATCGGGTTCTGCAGCTCCGGCAGAACGAGGCCGACGAGCCGGGCCCGCTCGCCGCGCAGCTGCGTCGGCCGTTCGTAGCCGAGCACGTCCAGGGCCGTCAGCACGGACTGTCGGGTCGCGGCGGAGACGCCGGGCTTGTCGTTGAGGACACGGCTGACCGTCGCCTCGCTGACCCCCACCTTCTTCGCAACTTGAGCAAGTCGTCGCGTCATGGGCGCAAGAATAGCGCAAGGCCTGCAAGCCAGTTACGTAAACGGCCGCCCGGAATCCGGACGGCCGTGCACGCGTGCGCCTCCCTTACAGGTCAGGTGCAGGTCAGATGCCGGTCAGGGCTGCATGGTGAGCTTGAACGTGGACGTGTCGTTCTTGATGTCCTGCCCGTTGTTGCTCAACTTGGGCCGTACGAAGGTCGCTTCACCGACCGCGGGCCCCTGGCCCGCCTCCGGCAGCTCGTTGACGTAGATGCCGATGGGCGCGCCGGTGATGGAGACGTCCGTGAAGACGGTGTCCTTCACCGGGAACTCGGGAGTGCTGCCCGTGTACTTGGTCTGGAACATCACCCCGTGGAACGTCGGGTCGACGATGTCGACGTTGTTCACCCGGATCCCCTGGAAGACCTTCGACGCGGAGAACGCCCAGATGGCCGGGAAGTCCTGGCCCTTCCAGAAGGTGCCGCCCGCCCGTTCGATCGTGATGTTCTCGAAGGTGGTCGGATCCTTCCCGAAGCCGTTCATCGGGTAGCCGAAGTCCAGGGAGCTGATGGTGATCCCGGAGTAGACGAGGGTGTCGGCGATCCGGCTGTTGCGGAAGGTGTTGTTGTAGCCGCCGTAGACGGCGAAGCCCGCCGCGCGCCAGGTCAGGAGCGAGGTCAGGTTCTCGTAGACGTTGTCCTTCATGTCCGCGCCGCCCGCGTCGATGGCCGAGAAGAGGGCGAAGCTGTCGTCGCCCGTGGCCCGCGCCTCGTTGTTGGCGACCCGGTTGTCCGTACTGCCGTTGGTCATGTTGATGCCGTCGGCGAACATGTTGCGGATCCGCGAGTTCTTGATGGTCATGCGGTCCGTGTTGGCGCCCCAGTAGAGGCACACCATGTGTTCGTTCCAGATGTCGTCGATGGTGATGTCGGAGACGTTCTGGAAGTCGAAGACCTTGCCGGGTCCGTCGATGCGGGACGTGTAGTTGCCGAAGTAGGCGAAGCCCGAGAAGGACGAGCCCTTGGCGCTCGCCTCGGCACGGAATCCGACGTCCGTGTTGTCCTGGGACTTCGGTGCGTGGAACCGGGTGAACCAGGGCCCGGCGCCGACCACCTGGACGGCCTTCCCGTAGACCTGGAACTTGTTGCTCGTCTCGTAGTCGCCGGGCGGCAGATAGACGCCCGTCAGCTTTCCGCTGGTGTCCATGCGGACCTTGTCCAGGGCGTTCTGCACGTCCTGGTGGCCGAATCCGGCGGGCACCACGTACGAGCCGGGGTCGGGGTTGGCCTTCGCCGCCACCTGCTCCAGGTCGACGAAGTCGATGGCGTAGCGGGAGGTGTTGGCGCTGTCCTTCTGCAGCTTGATCCTGCTGCCCGCCTTGACCGTCCCGTCGAGCATGACGTGCGCCTCGTCGTAGATGTGCCGGGCCGGACCCGCTCCCGGCGAGTTGCCGGGCGAGGCCTCGTCCCCGTACAGCCAGGCGTACTTGGAGGTGAGGTCGATGGCCTTGCGGAAGACGCCGTCCACGTACACGTTCAGGGTCGCCTGGGTGCCTCCGCCGCCCGCGGCGTCCGGGATGGAGAAGCGGGTGACCAGGGTGTTGGTGTCCTGCTTGGCGGTGAACTCCACGGACTCGCCCGTCGAGTTCAGGGTGACGGCCTTGCGGCCGGAGGCCTCGCCCGCCAGGTCGCCGATGGTGCGGTTGGGGCCGACGGTCCTTGCGCCGCCCGCGAGGACGCCGTCCTCCGCCTCGTAGGTGTCGTAGGGCATGTCGGCGCCGCGGCCGACGAACAGCGAGTGGGTGCTGGTGTTGTTCGCGCGCTTGACCGGCAGTTCGTTGGCGTCGTCGGCGATGACCGTTCTGATCGAGAAGCGGCCGTCGCCCGCGGTCCAGGTGCCGAGCTTGACCGGTGCCGTGGTGTCCCCCGCGCCGATCACCCCGTTGTGCTCGCCGGTCAGGGTCTTCACTGTGGTGCCCTTGTCGTCCTGAAGGATGAGCTTGATGCCGTGTGCTCCGGACGCGGACGCCTGGGTGCCCTGGTTCTTGATCGCGACACTGAAGGTGACCTCCTTGCCCTTGGAGGGCGCGGACGGCGTCCAGCTCACCGGAGAGGCCAGCAGGTCGGCGGAGTCGACCGGCTTGACCACCAGCGGACTGGCGCTGGTGGAGGTGTTGTTGCCCTCGTCCTGCTCGATCACCTCGTTCTTGGTGTCCACCTCCGCACTGAAGGGGTACGACCCCGCATCGCGCGCGCCGGTCTTGGCGCTCACGGTCGTCGACTCGCCCGCACCGAGCGCGCCCACGGACGCGGTGCCCGCCTTGTCGCCGCCGAGGCGGAAGGCGGCGTCGGTGGCCGTCGAGGCCTCGGTGCCGCGGTTGTGCACGGTCGCGGTCAGGGTGAGCTCGTCGGTCTCGGTCGGCTTCTCCGGCGCGTACGACAGCTTGGTGATCTCCAGGTCGGGGTTGGCCGCCGGGGCGCCCATGACCTGGAACTCGGCGACCTGCCCGGCCGTGGCGCCGCTGTTCGCGGTGAACCGCAGGCGCACGTCGGCGACCTTGGCCGACACCGGGACGGTGACGGTGTTCTGGTTGCCTGACGGACTGAAGGAGTACTCCTTCTCCGCCACCAGCGAGGTGAAGTCGGCGGCCCTCTGCTCCCGGCCGAGGACCTCCACCTTCTGGGTGCGCGCACCCCACCCGGCGTCCGGGTTGAGCTTGACGACGACCGCGTCGACGTCGGCGTTGGCGCCGAGCTTGACGGTCACGGTGTTGGGGTAACTGCCCGCGGCGCCCTCCCAGTAGGTCGACGTCTGCCCGTCGTTGGCGTTCTCGGCGACGAAGGTGTGGATCACCGACGAGGCCGTGATCGGCTTGCCCTCGGCCAGGTTCTTGTTGCCGCCGCCGGGCCGGGTCACGGTGCTGCTGTGCGCGGAGACGTTTCCGGCCGCGTCGCGGGCCCGCACCGTGTAGGAGACCGTGACGTTGGCGGGACGGGTGTCGGTGTACGTCGTCACGTCACCGGCCACGGACTTCAGGAGCTTGCCGTCCGCGTACACGTCGTACGCCGTGACCTTCACGTTGTCGTCCGACGCCCCCCACGTCAGCTTGATCTCACCGCTGGACGGCTGGCCGAGGGTGAGGTTCGCGGGCGCGGTCGGCGCCTGCGTGTCGCCCGACTCCCCCTTGCGGGTGACGGAGTTGCTGTTGGCCGAGGCGTTGCCCGCGGCGTCCCTGGCCCGCACGTAGTAGGTGACGGTGGCACTCGTGGGCCGTGTGTCGGTGTACGTGCGCACGTCACCGGCGACGCTGGTCAGCAGCTCCCCGTTGGCGTAGACGTCGTACGCGGTCACGCCCTTGTCGTCGTCGGAGGCGTCCCAGGCGAGCTTGATCCGGCCCGGCTCCGGCTCGGCGAGGGCGAGGTTCTTCGGCGCGGTGGGCGCCTGCGTGTCGCCGCCCGCCGGGCCGTAGATCTCCAGCTCGGACAGCTGGCCCGCGGGCTGCGCGGTGTTGGCGGTGATCAGGACGCGGACGTAGCGCGTGGTGACCGTGTCGAGGGCGAGGGTCGCGGAGTGTTCGGAGGCCGCGGTGAAGGCGTACTCCTTCGACGCGGTCAGGTCGGTGAACCCGGAGCCGTCCGTGCTGCCCTGGATCTTGAGGGTCTGGCTGCGGTCGCCCCAGCCGTCGGGCAGGCGGAGGACCACCTCGTCGATCCGTACCGAGGAGCCCAGGTCGGCCTGGATCCACTGCGGCAGCTTGCCGTTCTCGCTCTCCCAGTAGCTGTCGCGGTTGCCGTCGTTGGCGTTCGCCGCGGTGTACGTCTGGGTGTGGCCGGACGCCTTGAGGGTCTTGCCGAGCGCCAGGTTCACGGAGGCGTCGGCGGCGCCGTGCACCTGCAGTTCGGCGAGTTGGGCGGCGGGCCAGCCGGTGTTGGCGGTGATGTGCACCCGGACGAAACGGGTCTGGGCGGACGGGAAGCGGATCGTCACCGTGTTGGCGGAGCCGGGTTCGAAGGAGCGGGCCCCGGACGCGGCGAGGGTGCTGAAGCCGCTGCCGTCGGGGCTGCCCTGCACGGACAGGGTCTGCTTGCGGGTCTCCCAGGCGGGCGGCAGCTTGAGGACCACCTCGTCGATGCGGGTGGCGCGGCCGAGGTCGACCTGTACCCACTGCGGCAGGTCGGACGACGAACCCTCCCAGTACGTACCCGCGTTGCCGTCGGTGATCTTCGCGGCGCCGTAATCCGCCTTGGCGCTGCTCGCCTTGGCGGGCTTGCCCGCGGCCAGGTCGGGGCCGCCCGCCGCGGACGCGGGCAGGGCGGGCAGGCCCAGAAGGAGGAGTGCCGCGGTGAGGGCGGCGGCGAAGGGCCGCCACCACCTGTGGGGTCTTCGGGCTCCGCCCTGTGCGGCTCTGATGGGTCTCATGGCTCGTGCGACTCCCTCGCTCTCGTGGGCACGCAGATTCTCGCGTGAAGAAGTGGGAGAATTGCAGAGAACTGTCGAGTTGACTACAGCGGACGCGAATGTTGTGACCGCCCGCTCGACCGAGGTTCGCGCCCATCTGGCCACCGCGAGCGGCCGATTCAACGGCGTCGTAGATGTTCAAGCCCCCACGCGTCGCCCTGCCTCGGTGATGCGATCCAGTTTTTGCAATCTTCGTACAAGTTATTGCGCACCTGGTTGCGACGGTGGTTATGTATGCGCCGCACCACGCGGCACCCACAGCACGGACGTACAGCACGACCCGGAGGGGGTCTCCCGATGTCATCCACGAGCAGCCGAACACTCTCGCTCGCCACCGCGACCGTTCTTGCGCTGGTGGCGCTGACCGCATGCGGCACCAGCAGCGACGGTGCCGAATCGGATTCCGGCGGCAAGGTGAAGCTCGACGTCAACGGGCAGCCGCCCAAGACCCAGGCCTTCGAACGCAAGCTCTACGACAAGCACGTGCAGCAGTTCGAGACGGCCAACCCGGACATCGACATCGTGCCCCACGAGGGCTTCATGGACCCGAAGACGTTCAACGCGAAGCTCGCGGGCGGCAAGCTCGAGGACGTCTTCTACGTGTACTTCACCGACACCCGGTCCCTGATCGAGAAGAAGCAGGCCGCGGACATCACGGACGCCGTCAAGGACATGCCGCACCGCGGCGACCTCCAGGACCCCCTGATGAAGATCTTCCAGGACGAGGAGGGGCGGCAGTACGGACTGCCGACGTCGAACTACTCGATGGGACTGGTCTACAACCGCGCCCTGTTCAAGAAGGCCGGTCTCGACCCCGACCGGGCGCCGAAGACCTGGGCCGAGGTCCGCAGCGCCGCCAAGAAGATCGCCGCACTCGGCGACAACACCGTGGGCTACGCCGACTTCTCCAAGAACAACCAGGGCGGCTGGCACTACACGGCGGAGCTGTACTCCCGCGGCGGCCGGATCGCGACGGAGAGCGACGGCAAGTGGAAGGCCGCGTTCAACACACCCGAGGGCAAGGCCACCTTCCAGGACCTCTACGACATGCGCTGGAAGGACGACTCGATGGGCAGCAAGCAACTGCTCCAGGTCGAGGACGTCCAGCGGATGATGGGCTCGGGCAAGCTCGGCATGTACGTGTCGGCCGCCGACAACATCACCGTCATCGCCAAGCAGTTCGGCGGGAAGTACGAGGACTACGCGCTCGCCCCCGCGCCGGACGCGAAGGCCACGCTGCTCGGCGGCGAGGGCTACATGATGAACCCCAAGGCGTCCCCGGCGAAGATCAAGGCGGGCGTCAAGTGGATCCAGTGGCGCTACCTCAACCCCGACCTCATCGAGAAGAACGTCGCCGACTACGCCGACGCCAAGCTCCCGGTGGGCATTCCGATGCCCACCGTCCCCGACGTCTTCCAGGGCTCGGTCCGCGACCGGATCGAGAAGGTCAAGAAGGACAACGCCAACATGCCGACCGGCAACTACCAGGCGTTCATGGACTCCGCGCCGAAGGTGCCCGGCGTGATCGAACCGCCCAGGGCCCAGGAGGTCTACGCGGTGCTCGACTCGGCGATGCAGTCCGTCCTCACCAAGAAGGACGCCGACATCGACGCGCTTCTCGACGACGCCGAGAAGAAGGTCAACGCGATCTACGACGCCTCCTGATGAGCATGTCGCTGAAGACCGCACCCCGGCAGGGCGCCGCCACGGCCCCGCCGTCCCCACCACCCGGCAAGCCACGGACGGCCCGCCGCCGCGCACTGCGCGAGAACCTGACGGCGTACGGATTCCTGAGCGCGGCCGTCGTGATCTTCGCGCTGTTCTCGTGGTGGCCGATCATCCGCAACGTGCTCCTCGGCTTCCAGAGCGTCAACTTCGCCACCGGCAACACCTGGAACGGCACCAGCAACTTCGAGAAGCTGTTCAACGACCCGCTGTTCCTCACCGCCTGGCAGAACACCGGCCTGTTCACCCTGTACGCGCTGGTCCTCGGCTTCGCGGTGCCGTTCCTGACCGCGGTGCTCCTCAACGAGTTCCGGCACGCGCGGGCGTACTTCCGGGTCCTCGTCTATCTCCCGGTCATGCTGCCGCCGGTGGTGGTGGCGCTGATGTGGAAGTGGTTCTACGACCCGGGCCCCGGCCTGTTCAACGAGATCCTCCGCACGCTGCACCTGCCGACCTCTGCCTGGCTGGACTCCTCCTCCACCTCCCTGATCTCCCTGGTCATCGTCTCGACCTGGGCCAACATGGGCACCACGACCCTGATCTATCTGGCCGCGCTCCAGACGATCCCCGGCGAGCTGTACGAGGCGGCGGAGCTGGACGGCGCCAACATCTGGCAGCGGCTGCGCCACGTCACCATCCCGCAGACCCGGTTCGTCCTGCTCGTCCTGCTGCTGCTCCAGATCGTCGCGACGATGCAGGTGTTCACCGAGCCGTACGTGATGACCGGCGGCGGCCCCGAGGACTCCACGGTGACCGTGATGTTCCTCGTCTACCGGTACGCCTTCGTCTACAACGACTTCGGCACCGCAAGCGCACTGAGCCTGCTGCTCCTGATCGCCCTGGGCGCCTTCTCCGCCCTCTATCTGCGGGTCACCCGCGCCGCCAAGGAGTGACCGATGTCCGCCTCGACGCGCACACTCGTCCGCCCCGCCGTCCTGAGGACGCGCAAGGGACGGCTCGTCTACTGGTCGGTCCTCACCCTCTCGCTCGTCCTGTTCACGGTGGCCTTCATCGTGCCCCTGTACTGGGCCGCGACCGGCGCCATGAAGTCGTCCACGGAGCTGGCGCAGAACCCGCCCACGTACGTCCCCGAGAGCTGGCACCCCGAGAACTACACGAAGGCATGGCGGGAGATGGACCTCTCCCGCTACTTCCTCAACACGGTCGTCCTGGCGGGCGGCGCCTGGCTGGTGCAGCTCGCGGTGCAGATCCCGGCCGCCTACGCGCTCTCCAAGCTGCGCCCGCGGTTCGGGAACGTGGTGCTCGGCCTGATGCTCGTGACGCTGATGATGCCCGCCACCGCGCTCCTCGTGCCGGTCTACCTCACCGTCGTGGACGTCCCCCTGTTCAACCGGAACCTGATCAACAGCCCCAGCGCGATCTGGCTGCCCGCCGCCGCCAACGCCTTCAACATCTACATCCTGAAGAACTTCTTCGACCGGATCCCCGACGAGCTCCTCGACGCGGCGAAGGTGGACGGCGCGGGGCCGCTGACGACGATGTGGCGCGTGGTGCTTCCGCTGGCCCGGCCGATCATCGCCGTGGTCTCCATCCTCTCCATCGTCACGGCCTGGAAGGACTTCCTCTGGCCGCTGCTCGTGCTGCCCGACCCGGCACAGCAACCGCTGAGCGTCTTCCTCCAGCGCGTCGCCCAGGACACCCCGCTCAACAGCCTGGTGGCGGGGCTCGTGATGGCCTCGCTGCCCCTGGTCGCCCTGTTCCTCGTCTTCCAGCGGCACATCATCGCCGGGCTCGGCGCCGGCAGCCTCAAGGGCTGAGCTCTCCGGAGCACGTCTTCGGAGCACGTACGAAAGGACTCCCCTTGCCCAGCACGGAGTGGTGGCGCAGCGCTGCCATCTATCAGGTGTACGTCCGCTCCTTCTCGGACGGCAACGGCGACGGCACCGGCGACCTGGCCGGTGTCCGGGCCCGCCTGCCCTATCTGGCGGAACTGGGCGTGGACGCCCTGTGGTTCACCCCGTGGTACCTGTCGCCGCTCGCCGACGGCGGCTACGACGTCGCCGACTACCGCACCATCGACCCGGCGTTCGGCAGCCTCGGCGAGGCCGAGAAGCTGATCGCCGAGGCCCGGGAGCTCGGCCTGCGCTGCATCGTGGACGTCGTGCCGAACCACGTGTCCGACCAGCACGAATGGTTCAAGGCGGCGCTGGCGGCGGGGCCCGGCTCACCGGAGCGGGAGCTGTTCCACTTCCGGCCCCACTCGCCGGAGCCGCCCAACGACTGGGTGGGCGAGTTCGGCGGGGTGCCGTGGTCCCGCACCGAGGACGGCGAGTGGTACCTCCACCTCTTCGCGCCCGAGCAGCCCGACCTCAACTGGAGCCACCCGAAGGTCCGTCAGGAGCACGAGGACGTGCTGCGCTTCTGGTTCGAGCGCGGCGCCGCGGGGGTGCGCATCGACTCGGCGGCGCTGCTCGCCAAGGCCGCTGGGCTGCCCTCGATGGACCGGGACCGCCCGCACCCCTTCCACGACCGGCCCGAGCTGCACGACATCTACCGCTCCTGGCGGCGGATCGCCGACGAGTACGGCGCGGCGCTGATCGGCGAGATCTGGCTGCCGGACGCGGAGCGGTTCGCCCGCTACCTGCGCCCGGACGAGCTGCACACCGCCTTCAACTTCGACTTCCTGTCCCGGCCCTGGGACCCGGCGCAGCTGTGGGAGTCGATCGACCTGACGCTCACCACGCACGCCCCGGTCGGCGCGCCCGCCACCTGGGTCCTCGCCAACCACGACGTGACCCGCACGGTCACGCGCTACGGACGGGCCGACGACACCGGCTTCGCCTTCGAACGCAAACGGTTCGGCGTCCCCACCGACCTGGAGCTCGGCACCCGCAGGGCGCGGGCCGCGGCCCTGCTCACCCTGGCGCTGCCCGGCTCGCTCTACCTCTACCAGGGCGAGGAGCTGGGGCTGCCCGAGGCGGAGATCCCCCGGGACCGCATCCAGGACCCGATGCACGCGCGGTCGGGCGGCATCGACCCGGGCCGGGACGGCTGCCGGGTGCCGCTGCCCTGGGACGACGCGCCGGGGCGGAGCTGGCTGCCGGTGCCGCCGGACTGGTCCGGGTACGCGGCCGAGCACCAGGCCCACGAGCCGGACTCGATGCTCTCCCTGTACCGCACGGCGCTGCGGCTGCGGGGTGCCTTCACCGAGGCGGGACCGCTGCGCCGACTGCGCGCGGACGAGCCGCGGGTGCTGTCCTTCGCGCGCACCTCCGGGCGGGACGGCGCCACCTTGATCTGTCTGGTCAACTTCGGACCCGACGACGCGGCGCTGCCCGCGGACACCGAACTCCTGCTGGCCAGCGGTCCCTTGTCCCCGCGGGGGCGGTTGCCGCAGGACACCGCGGTCTGGCTGCGGGCCGCCTGAGCGCCCGCAGCCGGACCGCACACCCCCCACGGCTTCACATCCCCACTCCCCCCACTCCCCCCACCGAAGGGAATGTCATGAGCACCACAAAGCGCCCCAGAAGCACACCACGCAGCAGGCGCCTGATCGCCACGGCGCTCGGCCTCGGCCTCGGCCTGGCGACGGCGGGACTCGTGCCCGCCACGGCCAACGGCGCCACCGGTGCCACGCGCTCCACCGCGGCGGAGCGCGGCGCGGACGTGCCGTACACCGAGTACGAGGCGGAGGACGGAACGTACGAGGGCACGCTCCTGGAGGCGGAGTCCACCCGCCCCTTCGGCCACACCAACTTCGCCACGGAGTCCTCGGGCCGCAAGTCGGTGCGGCTCGACTCGACGGGCCAGCACGTCGAGTTCACCTCGAAGACCGCCACCAACTCCATCGTCGTACGCAACTCCATACCGGACGCCCCGGGCGGCGGCGGCCAGGAGAAGACGCTCAGCCTGTACGCCGACGGCACGTTCGTGCAGAAGGTGACGCTGTCCTCCAAGCACAGCTGGCTGTACGGGAGCACCGACGACCCGGAGGGTCTGACCAACCGGCCGGGCGGCGACGCGCGACGGCTCTTCGACGAGTCGCACGCCCTCCTGAAGGACTCGTATCCACAGGGCACCAAGTTCCGGCTGCAGCGCGACGCCGATGACGACGCCGCGTTCTACGTCGTCGACCTGGTCGACCTGGAACAGGTCGCGCCGCCCGCCGCGAAGCCCGCCGAGTGCACCTCCATCACCGAGTACGGCGCGAAGCCCGACGACGGCGAGGACGACACGAAGGCCATCCAGGCGGCCGTCACCGCCGACCAGAAGGGCGAGATCGAGTGCGTGTGGATCCCGGCGGGGCGGTGGCGCCAGGAGCAGAAGATCCTCACCGTCGACCCGAAGTACCCGGGCAGCCCGTACAACCAGGTCGGCATCCGTGACGTCACGATCCGCGGCGCGGGCATGTGGCACTCCCAGCTCTACACGCTGACCCCGCCCCAGGACGCGGGCGGCATCAACCATCCGCACGAGGGCAACTTCGGCTTCGACATCGACGACAACACGCAGATCTCCGACGTCGCCATCTTCGGCTCCGGCACGATCCGCGGCGGGGACGGCGGCCAGGAGGGCGGGGTCGGCCTCAACGGCCGCTTCGGCAAGAACACCAGGATCAAGAACGTCTGGATCGAGCACGCCAACGTCGCCGCCTGGGTCGGCCGCGACTACGGCAACATCCCCGACCTGTGGAACCCGGGCGACGGCCTGGAGTTCAGCGGCATGCGCATCCGCAACACCTACGCGGACGGCGTGAACTTCTCCAACGGCACGCGCAACTCCACCGTGTCGAACTCCTCGTTCCGCAACACCGGGGACGACGCCCTCGCCGTATGGGCCAACAAGTACGTGAAGGACCCGTCGACGGACATCGGCCACGACAACTCCTTCACGGGCAACACCGTCCAACTCCCCTGGCGCGCCAATGGAATCGCGGTCTACGGCGGCTACGGCAACAAGATCGAGAACAACCTGGTCTCCGACACGATGAACTACCCCGGCATCATGCTCGCCACCGACCACGACCCGCTGCCCTTCTCCGGGCAGACGCTGATCGCCAACAACGGCCTGTACCGCACGGGCGGCGCGTTCTGGGGCGAGCAGCAGGAGTTCGGCGCCATCACCCTCTTCGCGCAGGGCCAGAACATCCCGGGCGTCACCATCCGGGACACCGACATCCACGACTCGACGTACGACGGCATCCAGTTCAAGTCGGGCGGCGGCGCCACACCCGACGTGAAGATCGACAACGTCAGGATCTCCAAGTCCAACAACGGCGCGGGCGTGCGCGCCCACGGCGGGGCCCGCGGCAACGCGGCGCTCTGCAACGTGACGATCACGGACTCGGCCGACGGCGACGTGCTCGTCGAGCCCGGATCCCAGTTCGCGGTGAAGGAGGGCTGCGCCGCCAAGTAGCCCGTCCGTCCGGAGCTCCGCCGGGGGCCGTGGGTCCCCGGCGGAGCTTTTCACGGCCCGCCTCAGCAGGTCGTGTCGGCGCGGACCCGCTTCAGGCCGATGAGGTAGTCGTCCACCGCGTCCTCGACGCAGGCGTTGCTGCGGCCGTAGGCGGTGTGGCCGAGGCCGTCGTACGTGAGGAGCATGCCGCCGGGGAGCTGGTGGGCCAGGCTCCGCGCCTCCTCGTACGGGGTGGCGGGGTCGCCCGTGGTGCCGACGACCAGGACCGGGGGCACGCCGTCGGCCTCGACGCGGTGCGGGCGTGCGGTGCCAGCGGGCCAGTTCTTGCAGGGGAGTTCGTCGACGACGCTCGATGTGCCGTAGACACCCGCACGCTTCTCGGCGGCGCCGAGCGCCTTCCAGTAGGGGCCCGCGGTGCGCGGATGCGGTACGTCCAGGCAGCTGACGGCGACGATGGCCTCGTCGTCGTTCTCCGCCGAGCGGGCGCCGCGTGCGGCCCGGCGGCTCGCGCCCGCCGTGGCCGGGTCGTCGGACTCCGCCAGCGCGGCGAGCTCCGTCCCGTCCCCCTCCCCCGCCGCGGCCAACGCGCTCGACAGGTCCTTCCAGTCGTCCTCCGGGCTGTACATCGCGGCCGTCACGACATCCAGGAGCGTGCGGGAATCCACCTCGTACGCGTCCTCGTCCGTGACCGGCAGCGGCTCGCGGGCCGTCTGCTCGTACAGGTCTTCGAGCAGCTCCGAGATCTCCTCCGGAGTCGAGCCGGGGCAGTCGTCACCCACGATGTCCGCGCAGTACTCGGCGTAGTCGTCGACGGCCCTGCGGAACCCCGTGCCCTGGCTCAGCGCGCGCTGCCGCCAGTCCAGGGACGGGTCGACCCCGCCGTCCAGGACGAGGGCGCGGACGCGGTCCGGGAACTGTTCGGCGTACGACGTCCCGAGGCTCGTGCCGTACGACCAGCCGAGGTAGGTCAGCTTCCGGTCGCCGAGGGCCGCGCGCAGGACGTCCATGTCACGGGCGGCGTCCTCGGTCCCGACGTGCGGCAGGACGGCGCGGCTGCTCCGCACACAGGCGGCCGCCTCTCCGTCGGCGTCCGCCAGGGCACGGGCGCGTTCGGGGCCGGTGCGAGGGGTGATCGGCTCGGGGCCCTCGTCCCCCTCTTCCTCTTCTTGGTCGGTCTCCTCGTCGTCCGTCTCCGCGCACTTCACCGCCGGGCTGCTGCCCCCGACGCCCCTCGGGTCGAAGGAGACGATGTCGAAGCGGGCGCGCACCGCGTCGCCGAAGGCGTCGCCGCCGTCCGCCTTCAGGTCGCTCACACCGGAGGCTCCCGGGCCGCCGGGGTTGTAGACGAGCGAGCCGATGCGCCGGTCCGGATCGTCGGCGGCCGCCTTCACCACCGGCAGGACGAACGTCTTGCCGTTCGCCGGGTGCACGTAGTCCCGCGGAACGGTCAGGCGCGCGCAACGCAGCCCGTCGCCGCACGCCTTCCAGGTGAGCTCCTGCCCGTAGAACCGCTCGAGCTCGGGCCGCCGGTTCCCGGCCGCTTCCCCGCCCGCCCCGCCCGTCGTGCAGCCCGCGAGCAGGACGGCGGCGAGGGCCGCGGGGCCGAGGCGGAAGGGTCGGCGTCGTTGCAGGCCGGCGCGGTTCAACAGGGCTCCAAGGGTCGGTGCGTCGCACCCAGCTTGCCCGACCGCCGCCGCCGATGTCGGCCGTCCTCTCCCTGGCTGGTTTGCGTAGCCGATTGCGTAGTTCTACGGATGCCGGGGGCCGCCCGGCTTTGAGAGGGTGGACCAGGATGTATGCGCATCCATGGTGCGTGTGCAGGGCCATGGTGGAGCCGTGACCTGCTCCCCGTGCCGCATCCGCACCTCACCCGGACCGTCCCGAACTAGGAACACACCACATGGGCCCGCAGGGCGCGATCAGGAACCTCCACGCCCGCCCCCGCCACGAGATCCTGGCCGACATCCACAGGCTGGACGCCGAGCCGTACGGCAGGGCGCGCGGGGCCCGCGCCGAAGCGCTGGCCGACGAGGCCGCCGCCACCGGCGACCGCCCGCTGCTCGTGGCGGCGCTGACCCTCCTCGTCCACTCGTACAGCTTCGGTGCCGAGTGCGCCAGGACGTTCGAGCCCTTCGCACGGCTGCTGCGCCTGTACGACGAGCACCCGGCGGACTTCGGCGAGGACGACGTCCGCCGGGTGCACTGGATGTTCAAGTGGGTGGTGACCGACGCACGGCAGCAGCCCGACGTCCCGCTCGCCGAGGCCGAGGAGTGGCTGACCCGGATGCGGCGCCGGTACCGCGCCGCGGGGTACTCCGAACGGGCCGTGCATGTCAGCGAGTTCAGGCTCGCCCGGCATCTGGGCGACACGGCCCGCGCCGCCCGCGCGTACTCCGCGTGGACGGCGGCCGCGCGCGACGACATGGCCGACTGCCTCGCCTGCGAGTACGCGACGCAGGGCCTGCGCCAGCTGGACCTCGGCGACGACCGGGCGGCCCTGGAGGGGTGGGAGCCCGTCCTCGGCGGCACCCACAGCTGCCACCGCGAGCCGCACGAGACCCTCGCCCGGTCCCTGCTGCCCCTGGTGCGCGAGGACCGCACGGCCGAGGCCCGCGCCCACCATCTGCGCGGCTACCGGATGGCGCGCTCCGACGAGGCGTTCGGCCCCGCCATCGGGCTGCACGTCGAGTTCTGCGCGCTCACCGGCAACGAACCGCGCGGCCTGCGGATCCTCGCCGAGCAGAGCCGACGCTGGGCCGAGACGGGCGACCCGCTCGACCACCTGGAGTGGCTGGGGAGCGCCGCGCTGCTGATGCGCCGCCTGGTGGAGACGGGCCACGGCGAGCGCCCGGTGCCGGGGCCGCCGGGCGGCACGTGGACCGCGGCGACCCTCCTCGACCACGCCCGGGACACGACCCTGGACCTGGCGGACCGCTTCGACCGGCGCAACGGCACCACGGCGGTCTCCGACCGCGCCCGAGCACGCATGGCCGCACAGCCCCTCGTCGACGAACTGCCGTTGGGGACAAGGCCGTACGAGGCACCGCTGACGCCACCGACTCCCCTGCGGCCAAGCCCCCTTGACGGAGCGTCACGCTTTGCGGCCGTCGACCGGCTCTCGCCGCCCGAACGGGCCCGCCTGTGCCTGGCCCTCGCCCAGTCCCTGCCCCCCTCCGACGACGGGACCGGCCCGCAGGCGGAACGGCTCCTGATCGACGCCGCACGCTTCGCCGAGCTGCCCGGCGGGAGCCCGCACCTCGGCGCGCTGGCCCGGCTGCGGCTCGGCGGGCTCTACTGCGAGGCGGGCCGCCACGAGGACGCCGCGGCCGTCCTGGAGGGCGTACTGCCCGACCTCGGGGACGCCCACGAAGCCGACGACCGCACACAGGCCCACACCTGGCTCGCCCGCAGCTACCTCCGGCTGGAGGAACCCCGCCTGGCGGCCGAGCAGTTCATCCTCGCCGCCGACCTCGCGCGAGACTCCTCCGACGGGCCGTACGAGGCGTCCCTCACCCAGCAGGCCGCGCAGGCGCTGAGCCTGGCCGGACTGCGCGCGGAGGCCGCACGCGCCTACGAACGGGCCGAGGAGCTGTGGCGCGTCCTCGGCGAGCACGGCGCCCTGGTCCGCACGCTGCGGGCGCGGGCCTGGGAGACCCTGGCCGCGGAGGGACCGGCCGCGGCCGATGCGGTCATGGCCGAGGCCCTCGCCACCAACCGGCGCCGCGCCGAGGAGGCGGAACAGGACCCGGAGCGCACGGAACTGTGGGTCGAACTGGGCCGCACGCACGTCCAGTTGGGCCGCCTGGCGATGGAGCACGCCGACGGGCCGCCGCTCGCCGAGCGGGGCACCCATGAGCAGTACGCCGCCAACGTACGCGCCTTCGAGACCGCCCTCGGGCACGCGGAACGTGCCATCGAGGCATTGCGGGCCTGCGGCGGCCCCGGCCTCGCGGACCTGCACCCCGTCGAACTCCTCGCCGCACGCCTGGCGTTCGTGCTCGGACGCCGCGAGGAGGCGGCGGACCGGGCCCGGCGCCTGAGCGCCTCCGTGCGGGAACGCCCCGATCCCGACGGCACGTTGTCGACCCTCGCCGAGGAATGCGACCTCCTCGCCGGGGCGGGCAGCCCTGCGCCGCACGGCCCGCGCCCCGCTGCGGAAGCCCGACGCTCCCGCCCCTCAGCCACACGAGGACTGACCGGGCCCGACACCTGAGCACCGCCGTGGGCAAACGCCCGGATGCCGACGGCACGCTGGCGGCCCTCGCCAGGGGCGGACGGCCCCGCCCCGCTACGGAAACCCGACGCTCCCGCCCCGGGCCCCGACCCTCACCCGCACGAGGACTGACCGGGCCCGACGCCTGAGCACCGCCGTGCGCGAACGCCCCGATCACGACGGCACGTTGGCGGCCCTCGCCGGGGCGGGCGGTCCCGCCCCGCTACGGAAACCCGACGCCCCTGCTCCCGGCCCTCACTCGCACGAGGACTGAACGGGTCCGGGCCCGGGTCCAGGTCCAGGTCCGGCGGCACAGCGCGTCACCAGCGAGGCCAGGGCGGCGCGTGAGGCCACGCCCGTCTTGCGGTAGATGCGGCCGACATGGCTCTCGACCGTGCGCGTGCTGAGGCAGAGCCGTTCGGCCACGGCCTGGTTGGTGAGCCCCTCGGCGACCAGCCAGGAGATCTCACGCTCACGCGGCGTCAGGGATACGAACGGGTCCGCCGGTGCCGGCGAACCCGGCGCGGTCGAGGCGGGCGTCGGGAGGTGTGGCGCGGGGGCCGCGAGCGGAGCGGGTGGCCGGGTCGTCGGCGTGCCGGGCCGCGCGGAGGAGGGCCACTGGCCGACGGAGCCTCCGCCCGCCCGGCCCTCTTCCCTCCGGCGCCGCCCCGCGTACTCCTGGCCGGCACCGCCTTGGTCCCGCCGTCCCCTGTCCGACCGGGCCGCCCGGGCCGCCACGTCGAGGAGCAGGCGCGCCCCGCCCGTCTCGGCGAGGCGGCGCCCCCGGCGAGCCATCGCGGCGGCTCGGGCGCCGTCCCCCGTGGCGGCCACGAAGGGCGCCCCGAGCAGCAGGCTCTGCGCCTCCCGCAGCACCGCCCCGACCCGCGCGCACTCGCGCGCCGCCTCGGTGAACGCCCGTGCCGCGGCAGCCTGTTCGCCGCGCCGCGCCGCGACAAGACCGGCGCTGCGCAGCGCCGCGCCCCGCTGGACGGGCAGGCCGAGCCGGTCCGCGTCGGCGAGCGCGCGGGCCGCCCAGTGCTCCGCGTCCATGACGTCCCCGGTGGCCAGCGCCGACGCGACGAGCAGCTCGAAGAAGTTGGGCCGCATCGAGGGCTGCACCCGGGAAAGATCGCAGTCGCCACCCGCGTCCAGCAGGACGTCCCGCACGCGGTACGGGTCACCGGCGCCCAGGGCCGCGTACGCGAGCAGGCACCGGGACACCGTCGCCCACCAGCCGTCCACCGTCCCCACCGTGGCAGCCGCCTCCTCGGCCGCGGCCAGCACGTCCGGGTCGCCCGCCGGGCGCGCCTGCATCAGGATCATGGCGCGGACGCCGCGGCTGAAGCCGAGGAGCTCACGACCGCCGAGGGCACCCGCGACCGCCACGGACTCGTCGGCCCACTCCAGGGCCTCGGCCACGCGTCCCGTCGTGAGGCGGGCGTACGCGCCGATGAGCAGCAGCTGCGACAGCGCGAAGGGGCGGCCGGTGCGCCGGGATATGTCGACGCCGCGTTCGGCGTGGCGCAGCGCGGCGGCGCAGTCGTCGAGGAACACCTCGCTCCACGCAAGGCGCACCAGGGACTCGCACTGTCCCGCGAGGTCGGCGTCGGTCGTCGCGTCGGTGAGCGCGGCAGCCTCGGCGGCGTGCCCGCGTGCCGTGGCGATCTCCCCCTCGTACGCCTCCCCCAGCGCGGACAGCGTCAGGACCTCCGCGACACCGAGCTCGTCGCCGCGCTCCCGGGCGTCGGCCAGGGCCTGCGCCAGCTCGTCGCGCACTTCGGGGTAGCGGTTGGCGAACAGGGCGCGGGCGCCCCACTCGACGACGAGGCCGGTGCGCTGGGCGGGCGCCGGTCCCGGCCGCCGGTCGAGTTCGCGGCGGAGCAGGGCGCCCGCCGCCGCGTACCGCCCCAGGTGACGCTCCATGAAGGCGCACTGCACGACGGCGGACGTGCGCAGCGCGTCCCCGCCCGCCGGGTCGGGGCGGTGTGCCGCGATCAGCCGGTGGAGGAGGTCCCTGCTCTCCTTGACGGCACCGGTCATGCCGAGTGCGGTCGCCCGCCTGAGCATCAACTCACTTCGGGTGTCGCAGTGTTCGGGCGTTTCGGGCAGGACGCGGAGGACGGCGCCGAGGAGCCGGGCGCAGACCGCGGGGGCGGTGGCGGCCGCCTGCTCGGCGGCCTCCGTGAGGATCGCGGCCGCCTTGGGGTCCCAGCGGGACAGGGACTCCTCGACGTGGTGGGCGCGGTCGGCGAGGGGTGCGCCGGTCCTGGTGAGTTCGGCGGCGGCCGCGCGGTGCAGCTCGTGGCGGCGCCAGGGGTCGACGGCGTCGCGCAGCCGGGCGCGCAGGAGCGGGTGGCGAGGGGCGAGGCACCGGGCCCGCCGGTCCGGCCTGAGCAGGTCTCGGTGGAGCAACTCGCGCAGCGCCGTGATGAGTTCACCCCGGTCGGCTCCGGTGACGGCGGCGATCAGGTCGGTGTTCGCGTGCTCGCCCAGCACCGCGACGGCCTCCACGGCGGCGCGCTCCAGCGGGGTCAGCGACGCGAGCTCGTCGAGGAGCGGCACCGCGTGGTCGCCACGGAGGAGGGCGAGGAAGTACAGCGGGTTTCCCTCGCTCGCCTCGTACAGCTCCGCGGCCCGCTCGCGCGGCGAACCGGCGACGAGCCGCCCGTCGCCCGCCTCGGCCGGTCCCGCCGCCCCTGCCGCCCCTGCCATCCCTGCCATCCCTGCCGCCCCTGCCATCCCTGCCGCCTCGGCCGCCGCTGCCAGCTCGCCCAGCTCCCGCCTGCCGAGCGGGCCGAGCGCGGTCCGCAGTACGGCCCCGGAGTCGCGCCCCCGCAGGAGAGCGGCGGACAGCGCGGACGAGGACTGCCGCTCGCGCCGGGCGACGGCCAGCAGGAAGGGGGCGCGCACGGGGTGACGTACGAGATGGTCGAGGAGCTCGACGGTCGTCTCGTCCGCCCAGTGCAGATCGTCGAGGACGACGACGAGGCCCCGCCCGCCCAGACCGCCGAGCGCCTCCGCGGTGTCCCGGCACAGGCCGAAGAGGTCCCCGGCGGCGTCCGCGGTCCCGTCGCCCCGCACGGCCGCGGGCAGCCCGGCCAGCGAGGGGAACGCGCTCCGTGCACGCGGGTCCAGCTCGGTGAAGGCGTCGGTGAACGGCCGCAGCGGATGCTCCCGCACCCTCTCCGAAGCCCTCCCCCGCAGCACGGTCACGCCCCGGGCCCGGGCCAGCGCCCCGAACTCGGCGAGCAGCCTGGTCTTGCCGATCCCCGGGTCCCCGACGACGTCGATGACGGTGGCGAGGGCTGGGACCGGGGCTGGGGCTGGGGCGGTGTCTGAGGCTGGGACGGTGTCTGGGGCTGGGACGGTGTCGACGTCCGCACCCATGTTCTCCAGGAGCGCTTCGAGGCGGCCGAGTTCAGCGGCCCTGCCCACGAACGGCGCCCGCTGCGTCTGCCCCGCCGGGCCTCCGGCCATCTCCACCACGTCCCGTCCCCACGTACCCACGTCCCCACATGGAGGCTCGTGGCCCCCTCGGTGACGTTGTACCGCACCGGTCCCGCGCGCGACGCGGCCCCGGATCTCAGTTCGCGCACAAGAAACGGAAGAAGATCTCGGTTCGGACACGACGCCCGCGAGGAACGGAACCTCCGCCCCCGCCACCGGCCGGATCTCCCGGGCACGGCGGAAGCGCTGGCCATGGGCGTACGCCTTGTCAGCCGGTCCCGGAACGGCCGTTACCCTAACCCCCGTCAGTAGTGCACCAAGAAGGGGTGGATCCGGTGGCGGACATCGAGGAAGCGCGCAAGACGTTCGAGCAGTTCGACGCGGACGGCGACGGCTTCATCACGGCGGCGGAGTGGAAGAGCGCCATGGCCAGGATGGGCGACTTCTACCAGACCGAGGCGGTGGCCGAGGCCGTGATCGCCGCGAAGGACAGCAACGCGGACAAGCGTCTCTCCTTCGACGAGTTCTGGGCGAGCCTGAACAAGTAGTCGACGCGGGAAGGGCCCGGCACACCAGGTGCGCCGGGCCCTTCTCCCGTATTCCGGCCCGGGGCCGTGTGCTCAGGCCCGGCGGCGGGCGCGCACGCTCCACCTGCCGTCCGTGCGCGCCAGGTGCACGGGGTGGTCGAAGCACTTGCTGATCCGGTCGCTCGTCAGTACGTCGCCGACCGCACCGGAGGCCAGCAGGCGTCCGTCGCGCAGGAGCAGCGCGTGCGTCGTACCGGCGGGCAGCTCCTCCAAGTGGTGCGTGACCAGAACCGTCGCGAGCTCCGGGTGGGCCGCGCGCAGGGTGTCCAGGCTGTCGAGGAGACGCTCGCGCCCGGCGAGATCGAGCCCGGTGGCAGGCTCGTCGAGCAGGACCAGGCGCGGACTCGGCATCAGCGAGCGCGCGATCAGCGTGCGGCCGCGCTCGCCCTGGGACAGCGTGGGCCACCGCGCGTCGGCCCGGTGCGCGAGGCCGAGCAGTCCGATCAGGTGGTCGGCCCGCTCCTCCTGCTCGGGCGTGGGGCAACGGCGCGGCACCGGTTCGACGCTGTTGGTGAGACCGGTGAGGACAACCTCGCGGACGGGCAGCGGCGAACGCAGCGGGTGGCGCGGGTTCACGTGCCCGACGTACGCCCGCAGCTCGCGCAGGTCGACGCTGCCCAGACGGCGGCCGAGCACCTCGACCGTGCCGTGCGTGGGGTGGGTGACGGCGCCGCAGAGGCTGAGCAGCGTCGACTTGCCCGCGCCGTTCGCGCCGAGCAGCGCCCAGTGCTCGCCGGGGCGGACGGTGAGGCTGACCTCTTCGAGGATGGGGCGTCCGTCGCGGACCACGGTGACGTCGTCGGCGTGGAGGATCGGGGGCGGCGGCCCTGCCGCGGTCGCTTCCTCGGTCACTTCCCCCGTCGCTTCCTCGGTCACTTTCTCGGTCACTTTCTCGGTCACTTTCTCGGTCACTGTCCGGCCCCCGCGCGGTTCACGGCGGCGAGGACGGCCTGCACGGATGCGGTCAGGACGGACGTGTCCAGGCCCGCGCCCCAGCGCTCGACATCGCCGACCCGGCACCTCACGTACGCGACGGCCGCGGCCTCGGCCTCGCTGCCGCCGCCCTCCGGCACGGCGTGCTCGGCGTAGTCGAGGATGCCGACGGTGATCCCGGCGGCGGCCAGCGCGTCGACGAAGGCGGACAGCGGCCCATTGCCCGCACCCTCGAAGTCCCCTGCCCGCTCGCCCACTTGGAGCGTGCAGACGAAACGGTGCGCGCCGTCCGGGGCCCGGTCGGTGGTCCAGGAGCTCAGCGCCACCTCGCCGTCCTGCCCGGGAGCGACGTACGTCGCGCGGAACAGTTCGTACAGCTCCTTCGCCGTCGCCTCCTGCCCGCTGTCGTCGGTGGCCTCCTGTACGACGCGGGAGAAGTCGGGGCGCATGGCCTGCGGCAGGTCGAGGCCGTGCCGGGTCTGCAGCAGGTACGCCATGCCGCCCTTGCCCGACTGGGAGTTGACGCGGATGACGGCCTCGTAGGTGCGGCCGATGTCGGCGGGGTCGATGGGCAGATACGGAACGTCCCACGGCGCCTCGCGCTCCGGCACCCCCAGCTCGGCGGCCCGGCGCGCATGGTGCGCGAACCCCTTGCTGATGGCGTCCTGGTGGGTGCCGGAGAACGCGGTGTGCACGAGGTCGCCCGCGTAGGGGTGGCGGGGGTGCACGGGCAGCCGGTTGCAGTGCTCGACGACCTCGCGGACGGCGTCGATGTCGGAGAAGTCGACCATGGGGTCGACGCCCTGCGCGTACAGGTTCAGGGCGAGGGTCACCAGGTCGACGTTGCCGGTCCGCTCGCCGTTGCCGAACAGACAGCCCTCGACACGCTGGGCACCCGCCAGAACGGCGAGCTCGGCGCAGGCGACGCCGGTGCCGCGGTCGTTGTGGGGGTGGACGGAGAGGATGACGGAGTCACGGCGCGCCAGGTGCCGGTGCATGTACTCGATCTGGTCGGCGTACACGTTCGGGGTGGCGATCTCGACGGTCGCGGGCAGGTTGTGCGTGACGGGCCGGTCGGGGCTCGCGTCCCACAACTCGGTCAGTCCGTCGCAGACTTCGAGCACGTAGTCGGGCTCGGTGAGGTTGAAGGTCTCCGGCGCGAACTGGAAGCGGATGTCGGCGTGCGGCCGCGCGTCGGCGAGCCGCGCCATGTGCACGGCGGCCTCCGCGGCCACGCCGTACACCTCGCTCCTCGACCGGCCGAGGACGACGTCGCGCCAGACGGGCGAGGTGGGGATGTAGAGGTGCACGACGGCGCGGGGCAGGCCCTCGATCGACTCGAAGGTGCGGTCGATCAGCTCGGTCCTGGCGGGCGTGAACACGACGACGGTCACATCGTCGGGCAGCTCACCGCGCGCGGCACGCTCCGCGAGATGGCGTACGAACTCGAAGTCCGTCCTGCTCGCCGACGGATAGCCGACCTCGATCTCCTTGAACCCCATGGACACGAGGAGGTCGAAGAAGCGCCGCTTGCGCTCGGTGTCCATGGGCTCGGCGAGCGCCTGGTTCCCGTCCCGCAGATCGACGGGCACCCACAGGGGCGCCCGCTCGATCCGGGCACCGGGCCAGCTCCGCGTGGGGGCGGGGGCGGGGACGGGGACGCCGATCTCCACGCGCTGCTGGTAGGGGCGGTAGCGGTGGTGGGGCATGGGACTGGGTCGCTGCTGATTCCAGTCGTAGGTGGGAGTGGTTGCGGCGCGTGTCACGGGGGCTCTGCTCCTGAACTCGGTCGGAAGACCGGCAGCACGGCACCCGCGGCGGGGTGCCGGTCGCTTCAGGCCCCGCCGCGGCAGCCGAGAAGAAGGAGCCCGCGGAAGATCATGGCGCTACACTAGCCACACCTCAGGTCCTCAGACAAGTACTCCTCAGACAAGTGGTCGAGAGGCAGCACTCATCAGACGAGTACTCCTCGGACGAGTACCCCTCAGACGAGTACTCCTCGGACGAGTACCCCTCAGACGAGTACTCCTCAGACACGTAAGGCCCACCATGCCGCTCGACTCCGTACGCCCCAGCCCCCTCGTCGAACAGGCCGCCAGCCGACTGCGCGAGCAGATCACCGGCGGCACCTGGCCCGTCGGCACCAAGCTGCCCGGCGAGACGACCCTCGCCAAGGAACTCGGCATCGGCCGGTCCACGGTCCGCGAGGCCCTCCGCGCCCTGACCGGCGCGGGCCTCGTGCAGCCGCGGCAGGGCTCCGGCGTCTTCGTCATCGCGACGGAGGCCGTCGAGGACTGGCCGACCCGGCTGCGGCGAGCGGCGGTCGCCGATGTGTACGAGGTGCGGATGCTCGTCGAGGTGCAGGCCGCGAGGCTCGCCGCCCTGCGCCGCACCGACGAGGACATCACGGCGATGCGGGCGGCGCTGGAGGGGCGCAGGGCCGTGGCGGCGGAGGGGGACGCGGCGTTCGTCGACGCCGACATCACGCTGCACGCGGCGGTCGTGGCGGCGGCCCGCAACCCCGTACTGACCGACCTCTTCGCGGAGTTCGCCCCCGCCCTGCGCGAGGGTCTGATCAGCCTCCTCGAACTGACCGACGTACGCGCCGAGGAGGCGAACCACGGCGACCGGGCCCACGCCGATCTGGTGCGGGCCGTCGAAGCCAAGGACTCCGAGGAGGCGGCGCGGGTGGCGCAGGCCGAACTCCAGTCGACACTGCGCCTGTTGCTCTCCCGCGACCCTGCCGATTCGGCGCGGAAGGTGCCGACCCGCTCGTCGTAGCGGGCCGACATCCTCCGCGGCAGAGCAGAACGCCGAGAACGGTCAGCGCTTGAGCATGAAGGTGAAGTCGCCGGAGACCTTGCCGTTCAGCCGGATCGCCGAGACGGCCTTCCCCTCCT
Source organism: Streptomyces sp. NPDC004732 (assembly GCF_040609235.1). Lineage (NCBI taxonomy): Bacteria > Bacillati > Actinomycetota > Actinomycetes > Kitasatosporales > Streptomycetaceae > Streptomyces > Streptomyces sp. NPDC004732. The sequence goes on along the minus strand of NZ_JBEXJR010000005.1, from coordinate 366,458 downwards.
CGATCAGCCGCTCGACCCCGGCCCGCGAAAGGCCGCAGCCCTCGGCGATCAGCCGCACCGGCCGGACCGGGATCCGTGCCGCGAAGCGGACCGAGACGTCGATGACATCGGTGGCGTCGAAGGCGTCGATGGCGTCGCGGTCGAGGTGACCCGAACCGCCGGTGTCGAGGCGCCAGGCGCCGCCCCAGTCGACGGCTACGCGATTACGTCGCCGCAGGACCGGATCCTGCAGCAACTCGGCAGCCAGAGTGGGGTCGTTGGCGTGCAGGCGGTCCAGCAGCTCGGGTCGTACGGAGCGGACGTTCCGCCGTTCGAAGACCGTGAGCTTCGTGGTCTCCCCGCAAGCGGTGCAGAGCGCGAGGAGCCAGGCGTCGATGAGTTTGTGGTGTGCGTTGACGCGAAATTTTCCGTCGGCCCGGAAGCGCTCGGACGCGCAGGCGTGGCAACGGCGGAGAACGAGCGGCAGGCGTGTGGGCATGACGACCCAATGGGTGAGCACAGAGGTACACCGGTTTCAGTGAGAAGACCGCAGCAAAAGGCAGCGCGGCGCGCAGGCGCGACGCGCGACAGATCAGCGCTCGGGGTGTCTCACACGGTGTACAACGGCACGTCCTCGCCTCGGCGATGTGGTTCGGCAGCACGGTAATGGCGGCCACCGGCGCCGCTCCACTGGTTTTCGCCCGCCGCCTCACTTCTTGACAGGTTCGGGAACACGCAGAACACTAACGGCGTTAGCTTTTCTAACGCCGTTAGGGGTTCATGGTGGGGAAGCGGGAAGAGGTACGTCAGCGGACGTTCGCCGAGATCCTGGAGACAGCGGGCCGGATGGCCGAGGCCGAGGGCTGGCGGGCGGTGACCATCCGACGGATCGCCGCCGAGATCGGCTACAGCGCACCGGTGATCTACCAGCACTTCCCGAGCAAGGACGCCGTACTGCACACACTGCTGGAGCGGGTCAACGGCGAGTTGGCGGAGCGGATGCGGGCCGCGGTGGCCGGTCAACCGGCCGCACAGGGGCCTCACTTGGCGGCGGCCGCGTACCTGGAGTTCGCCCGGTCACGGCCCGGCCTGTACCAGCTCATGTCGGGCGCACCGGGCACGGACGTCGATGCCTCCACCCGCCGCGCCGCCGCAGCCGACGTGATCACCTTCACCAGGCAGCTCATCGGCGCGTGGGCGGCCGAGACCGCACCAGAGACCGCGGCAGAGCCTGCCCGTGTCGAGGACGCCTGCGACCTGCTGTGGGGCACGCTGCACGGCCTCGCGTGCATCGGATCGATCGACGACATCGGCTTCGACCGCGCCCTGCGCCTCGCCGACCAGGGAGTCACCGCACTGCTCGACTACTGGTCATCCGCGACCGCGAATCCCGAAGTCCGCCAGCAGACCACCCTCCGCCAGCAGACCTCCATCCGCACGCAGACCACCGAGGGAGAGAAATGATCTACCACCACAACCGCTTCACCTTCAAGACGACCGCCACCGCCGAACGGCGCGAGGAGGCCCTCGCCAGCCTGCGCAACCAGGGCGAGTCGATCGATGCGGTCGCACAGTACGTCGTCGGCAGAGACATCGGCGGCGAGTTCGAGTACGGCGCCGTCTTCGTCATCGAGGACCTCGACGGCTACTGGGAGTACCTGATGGCGCCCTCACACGCCCACACCGACCGGATCGGTCTGCCGCTGCTGGAGTCCTTCGTCTCCTACGACACCACCGACAGCGACGACCCCGGCATAGCCCAGAAGATCGCCGACCTGCATACGCGACGCTACGCAGGCGACCCGGCCCTCACCAAGCTGGTGGCCGACCTCCCCTCCTACACCGGCAGCGGCGCGCCGACCCCCACCAACTCCGGCTGACCGAGCGCACGGCGGACGAACAGGCTCCGCGGCATCACCGTGGGCGCAACCGGTCCAGTGCCGACTGGCTCTCGTCGTCCGCGGCGCGGTAGATCACCAGCAGCTGGTCCGGATCCTGAAGTGGCATGAGCGTTTCGAACTGTACGGAGAGCACCCCGGCGTCGGGATGCCGTAGCACCTTGTGCCCGCGGCCGTTGACCTTGACGTCCCGCTCTCCCCAGAAGTGCGCGAACTCCTCGTCACGGAGGGTGAATTCGGTGATGCGGTCGGCCAGCTCCTGGTCCTCGGGATGCGCGGCCCACGCGGCACGCAGGTGGGCGACCCCCTCCCGTACGACCCGTTCGCGGTCGACGTAGAAGTCGCGCATCCCCGGATGCATCAGGCACAGCCACATCGCATTGCGCTGCGACGGGGGCAGCGTGTCGAAATCCAGGAGCAGACGCGCTATTTCGCCGTTCCAGGCCAGGATGTCGTAGCGGTGGTTCATCAGCATCGCGGGCAACGGCGACAGGTCGGCGACCAGCCGGGCCAGCTGGGGCGGCGCGGTGGTGGCGGACTTGCCGATGTTGCGGGGGCGTTGCCGGGCCAGGTCGAAGAGGTAGGTGCGTTCGTCGGGGGTCAGGCGCAGCGCTCGGGACAGCGCCTCCACGACGTCCGCCGAGGGCCGCAGCCCGCGGCCCTGTTCGAGGCGCACGACGTAGTCGATGCTGACCCCGGCCAGTTCGGCGACCTCTTCGCGGCGCAGTCCCGGGGTCCGCCGGGGCTTCCGGCGCGCAGCCAGACCGAAATCCTGCGGATCCAGGCGCTCGCGCCGGGTCCGCAGGAAGGCGGCAAGCTCCTGTGTGGTGTCCACGGTGCTGGTCATCGCGTTCGATGCTACTGCCAGGGTAGGACCGGCTTTCCCAGGAACTTCTCTCCCTTACTCCCGGCTCGTGGCAGCCACAGGCTTGGTTCCGGCAACGGATCACAAGCACAGGAGGACACGATGTCGCTCACTCTGGACACCTACCGGCTGCTGGGCCGCTCCGGGCTGCGGGTCTCACCGCTGGCGCTGGGCGCGGCGACCTTCGGCACCGAGTGGGGCTGGGGCGCCGAGCGGGACGAGGCGCGCAAGCTGTTCGACCTCTACGTCGAGCGCGGTGGCAACTTCATCGATACCGCAAGCACCTACACCAACGGCAGCTCCGAGCGGCTCCTTGGCGAGTTCACCCGCGGCAGCCGCGAAAGCCTGGTGCTGGCGACGAAGTTCTCGACGCTGCGCAGGCCCGGCGATCCGAATTCCGGGGGAAATCACCGCAAGGCCCTGTTCGGCTCGGTGGAGGACAGTCTGCGCAGGCTGAACACCGACTATCTCGACCTGCTCTACCTGCACGTCTGGGATTTCACGACGCCGGTCGAGGAGTTCCTGCGCGCCATGGACGATCTGGTCCGGCAGGGCAAGGTCCTGTACGTGGGGATCTGCAACACCCCGGCCTGGCAGGTCTCCCGCATGCAGGCGATCGCCGATCTGCGTGGCTGGTCACCGCTAGTCGCGCTGCAGGCCGAGTACAACCTGATCGAACGTACCGGGGAGCGTGACCTGTTCCCCATGGCACGCGAGATGGGACTGGGCGTGGTCCCGTTCTCACCACTGGCCGGCGGGCTGCTCACCGGCAAGTACAGCCGCGACGACCTGACCGCGACGCAGGCCGACACCGACGGCACCCGCAAGGAGTTCAACAGGGCCAACGGCGCGCTCACCGAGCGCAACCTCGCCATCGCGGACGTCGTGCAGGAAATCGCCGCGGAGCAGGGCAGGACCCCCGGCCAGGTCGGGCTGGCGTGGCCCCTGCAAAACCCGGGCGTGACGGCACCGATCATCGGAGCCCGCACCCCCGCGCAACTGGAGGACAATCTGGGCGCCCTGGAAGTCGAATTCACCGGCTCCCAGTTGGCCCGCCTCGAAGAGGCCAGCGCGATCGGGCTGGGCTACCCGCACGACCTCCTTGCCAGTGACAGGGGCCGCACGTTCAACAGCGGCGAGTTGAAGATCGAGCCGCGCCGCTGAGACCCGTTCGGGCGCCGAGGCTCTACCGGCGGGAGCCGTCTAGGTCAGCTCGGCGACGACCAGTTCCGTGGCCTCCGCGATGAAGGCGTTCACGGGTGGCGCGTCGCGGCCCGGGCGGTCCGTCATGACGGCCAGTACGAGGGGATCGGCGTCCGGGGGCCAGACCACGGCGATGTCGTTGGCCCGGCCCCAGTTGCCCGTGCCGGTCTTGTCCGCCACCCGCCATCCCTGGTTCTTGCCCTTGCCCTGGTCCTCGCCCTTGTCCTGGCCCTTGTCCTTGGGGAGTCCCGCCCTGATCCTCTGCTCGCCCACCTCCGTGGCGTTGCGCAGGAGCCAGTCCTCCAGGAGAGCGCGCTTCTCGGCGGGCAGCGCATCGCCGAGGACGAGAGCGCGGTAGTCGGCGGCGACGGCCCGAGGCGTGGTCGTGTCGCGCGGGTCCTTCGGGCGTACGTCGTTCAGTTCGGGCTCGTAGTGGTCCATGCGGCTGGTCCTGTCCCCGAGTCCCCGCAGGTAGGCGGTCAACCGCGCCGGGCCGCCGATCTCACGCATCAGCAGGTTGCCCGCGGTGCCGTCGCTGTACCGGATGGCGGCGTCGCACAGCTCCCGGAGCGTCATGCCGGTCGCGATGTGTTTCTCGGTGACGGGCGAGATGGAGTCGACGTCGGCGGCGGTGTAGGTGACGCGCTTGTCCAGGTGACCGAGCGGACGGTGATGCAGGACGGCCGCCGCGGCGAGCGTCTTGAAGGTGGAACAGAACGCGAAGCGTTCGTCCGCGCGGTGGGTGAGGGTGGCTCCGGTGCCGGTCGCCAGGGCGTGGACGCCGAGGCGGCCGCCGTGCTTCCGCTCCAGCGCGGCGAAACGGGGGGCGAGGCGGGAAGCGGGGCGTGAGCTGTCCGGCGCAGGGTCCGGGGCGGAGCGTGTGGCGGAGCGCCCGGAGCCGGGCCGGTCGTCCGTGCCGCACGCGGCGAGCGGCAGGAGCGCCGCGGCCATCAGGAGGGCGCGGCGGGGCGGACCGGACTGCTCGATGCTCATCGACCCCTGCTCGCTTTCACTCGATGGATGCGTCGCCGCCGTCCGGCTCCTCGCCGCTGGCCGCACATACGTTACTGACCGGCGACCAGGCCATGGACATGGCGATGACCATGGCCATGTCCATGATGCCGAACGGGTCACCTGCGCTCGCGAGGTCTGGGGCCGGAATATCCCCGCCGTTCCGGAGGTTGCCTCCGTTAAGACAGCGGAACACCGGAAGGGCAGTCAGTCATGAAGATCGGCATCATCGGCGCGGGCAACATCGGCGGCAACCTCACCCGCCGCCTCACCACCCTCGGCCACGACGTCTCCGTCGCGAACTCGCGCGGTCCGCACACCCTGACCGCCCTCGCCGAGGAGACCGGCGCGAAGCCCGTCACCGTCGCGGAGGCCGCGCTCGGTGCGGAGGTCGTCGTCGTGACCATCCCGCTCAAGGCCGTCCCCGGCCTGCCCGCGGGCTTCCTCGACGGCGCGGCGGAGGACGTCGCCGTCATCGACACCGGCAACTACTACCCGCAGCAGCGCGACGGAAAGATCGCCGAGATCGAGGACGGCCTGACGGAGAGCCGCTGGACGGAGCGGCAGATCGGCCACCCCGTCATCAAGGCCTTCAACGGCACGTACGCCCAGGACATCCTCGACAAGCCCCTGCCGAAGGGCGCCGCGGGCCGCGTCGCCCTGCCCGTGTCCGGCGACGACGAGGCCGCCAAGAAGACCGTGCGCGACCTGATCGACGAGCTCGGCTTTGACACCGTGGACAACGGCGGCCAGGACGACTCTTGGCGCCAGCAGCCCGGAACTCCCGTGTACGGCAACACCGGTGGGACGGACGAGATCCGCAAGGCGCTGGACGCGGCGTCCCGGGAGCGTACGGCGGACTGGCGCGCCTGAGCACCCGGGCACCCGGGCACCTGAGCACCTAACAGGCCCTAGAACGTGGCCGACTCCCCCAGCGCATCCGCGCCGCCGGAGTCGGCCACGTCTCACCGCCCCCCGACGACCGCCCCGCCCTCCCCGTACAACCGCGCCGAGGCATCCACATGCGCGAGCCTCCGCATGGCGTTGAACACCGCTTCCCCCAGAACCGTGCCGATCACCACGCTCTCCACCAGGTCCTCGACCGCGCCCCGCCGGGCCACGTAGCCGAGGTCGGCGCGGGCGACGAGTTCGGCGGCGTCGGCGTACTCGTCCAGGAGCTCCGTGAACGCGCCGTGTCCGACCCTGCCCATGGCGGCCAGCGCCCGCGCGAGGTCCTCGGCGGCGGTGTTCGCCGGGCTGGCCCGCCAGCCGCGTCGCGCGAGCAGCTCCTCGACGGCGGCGTGCGCGACGGCCGCCTCCGCGTCGTCGTCCGCGCCGCCCTCCGCGCCGAGGCGGCTCGCGGCCGCGCCGAGCACCTTGTGCAGCGGCTGCGCCGGGTCGTCGACGGCGCCGAGCACCTCCGCGATCGCCGCGACCTTCAGGCCGCCGACCTCCAGGAGCGCCCGGATCAGGCGCAGGCGCCGTTCGTGTTCCTCGCCGTACTGCGCCTGGTTGGGGCTGCTCAACTCGCCCTGCGGCAGCAGCCCTTCACGGACGTAGTACTTGATCGTCGGCACCGGCACGCCGGTCCTGCGGCTCAACTCACCGATGCGCACGCCGCGTCCACGCTCCCGTTCCTCACTCGCCCTCACCGGCCCCGTCGGCCGGTCCCGTCCTTGCCATCCACCGCTCCCATCATAGATAGTGGCGCTATCAGATAGCGGATAGCACCGCTATCCATTCCTGCGTTGAGGAGCACCCTCATGTCCCCTACGCCCTTATGGCGCACCTGGCACCGGCCACTGGTGCTGTTCTCCGCGACGATGGTCGCCCTGACCGCCGTCTCCGCCGCGGGGCTCGTCGTCGACGACCGGGTCCTCGTCGGCGCACGCATCTGGTCCAAGCCGTTCAAGTTCTCGGTCTCCTTCATCGCGTACTCGCTCTCGCTCGCCTGGCTGCTCTCCCTGATGGACCGCGGGCGCCGCGCCGGATGGTGGGCGGGCACGGTCGTCGCCGCGACGGGGGTCGTCGAGATGCTGGTCATCACCGGGCAGGTGGTCCGTGGGAAGCGCAGCCACTTCAACCACCAAACCCCGTTCGACGAGGTGCTGTTCAACGTGATGGCCGTGACCGTCGTCATCCTCTGGCTCGCGACCCTCGCCATCGCGATCCTGCTGCTGCGCGCCAGGATCGCCGACCGCGCCTCCGCGTGGGCGATGCGCTGCGGCGTCGCTCTCGCGCTCGCCGGGGCCGCGGTCGGCTTCCTCATGACGCAGCCCGCGCCCGGCCAGGTGCGCGGCGAGTCGCCGGTGGTCGGCGCGCACAGCGTGGGCGTGCCGGACGGCGGGCCCGGCATGCCGCTGACCGGCTGGTCGACGACCGGCGGCGACCTGCGGATCCCGCACTTCTTCGGCATGCACGCCCTGCAGCTCCTGCCGCTGCTCCTGATGGCGCTGACGGCACTCGCGCCGCGTTGTGCCCGCTTCGCCGACGGACGCGTACGGCTGCGGCTCGTCCTGGTCGCGTCGGGTGCGTACGCCGCGCTCTTCGCCCTGCTCACCTGGCAGGCACTGCGCGGCCAGCCCCTGCACCGCCCGGACGGCGTGACGCTGACGGCCGCGGCCCTGATCGCCTGCGCCACGACGGCGTCGACGTACTGGGCGCAGCGCCTCCCCCACACTCCGGCCGCCCCACCCCCCGACGACCCAACTCCCGTTCTCCACAAGGGAGTCGAGCCCGCCGCATGACCGGATTCCTCTTCGACCTCGCCTTCCTCCTGGCCGCCCCCGTCTGGTTCCTCATGATCTTCGCCCCGAAGTGGGGCCCGACCGTCCGCATCGCCGCGTCACCCCTGACGGTCGCGCCCGTCCTGGCCGTCTACCTCGCACTGGCGATCCCCGTCCTGCCCGAGCTGTGGGCCGCCGTCAGGAGCCCCGACCTCGACGGGTTCCGCGAGCTGACGGCGAGCGCGAGCGGGGCGGGGGCGATCTGGGCACAGGTCATCGCCTGGGACCTGCTGCTTGGTCAGTGGATGTTCCACGAGGCACGGCGCCTCGGCCTGCACCCCCTGGTGATGGGACCACTGCTGGTCCTCACGATCCTGCTCTCACCGTTCGCACTGCTGATCTTCCTCGCGCTGCGGGCGGCCATCGACGGCCGGTACGCACGCGCAGCGCCTCCCCACCCGCACGGCGGCTCCGCGAGGAACCGCCGTGCGGGCCTGGGGTGAGCGGTCAAGCGGACGTCGCCCACTCCCGCAGCGCGTTCTCGCTCGCGAAGGCGGCCACGTTCTTGTCCAGCGGTGTCGACGTGTGCTGGTGGATCTTCCACTTCGCCTGGATGCGCGGCTTGCCCGGCGTCACGTAATCGGCGATCCACAGTCCATCGCCCGCGTAGGACGTGTCATCACGGTTCAACCAGAAATCTCGATTCGCGTACAACATGACCCGGTGCGAGGGCCTCAGTCGCTTTACCTCACGAATGAACCGGTCCTTCTCCGCATTCGACGCGGCCGTGTGCTCCCCCGTCCACTCCCAGTCCGCCGCCAGCAAGTCACCCGCCTTTTCGGGCGCCTTGCTCACGAAATACTCCGCCTGTGCCTTGATGTTGCCCGGCCACAGGAAATGGTAGAAGCCGACCACGCAGCCGCCGTCGCGGGCGCGCTTCGTCTGGGCGGACAGTTTCGGGTTGATGTACGAACGGCCCTCCGTCGCCTTTATGAAGACGAAGGAGAGGCCGTCCGTGTCGAAGTTCGACTGGTGCGAGCTGACATCGATGCCACGGATCACGGGCGCCTCCAGAGTGGGCGGAAGGCAGGTATCTGAACTGCCCGTCTGGTGCCCGCTGTCGGCCGTGGCCAACCGTCAACCATCAATCGTTCAACGGAAGATCCCGGTGTGCCCGAGCGAATACCGGCCCGGCTGCGGATAGACCGCGAGGCCGTGCGGACCGTTGCCGACCGGGATGCGAGCCAGCTGCACTCCGGTCCGGGTGTCGATGGCATAGACCTCGGAGTCGTAACGTCCGGAAAGCCAGAGGGTGTTGCCGTCCGCCGAGACGCCGCCCATGTCGGGGCTGCCGCCCTGCGGGAGCTTCCACTTCTTGGTGAGCTTGTTCTTCGGGAAGTCGAAGACGGAGATGGTGCCCTCGCCGCGGTTGGAGATGTACATCTCCTTGGAGTCACGGCTGACGTACAGGCCGTGGCAGCCCTTGCCGGTGGGCAGCAGCTTCGGTGTCGTGAACTTCTTCCCGTCCAGGACCCACATGCCGTGCGCCATCATGTCGGCGATGTAGAAGGTCTTGCCGTCGGGGGACATCTTCACGTCCTGCGGCATCGCGCCCTTGAAGGGGATCTTCTGCTGGCCGACGACCTCCATCTTCTCCGTGTCGACCTTGAGGAGTTCGCCGGAGAACTCGCAGGACACGATGAAGTAGCGGCCGTCCATGGAGAAGTCGGCGTGATTGACGCCCGCGCAGGTGACCGGGACGGTCTTGACGCGGTTCATGGTCTTCGGGTCGCGGAAGACGAGTTCGCGGTCCATGGAGGCCATCACGATGGCGTGCTTGCCGTTCGGCGTGAAGTAGAGGTTGTACGGGTCGGACACCTCGACGGTCCGGCCGGTCCTGCCGGTGACGGGGTCGATGGCGGTGAGGCTGTCGCCGAGGTCGTTGTTGACCCAGAGGGTCTTCATGTCCCAGGAGGGGACGACGTGCTGCGGCTGGTTGCCGACCTTGATGGTCTCGATGACCTCGAACTTCTTGGGATCGATGACCGACACCGTGTTGGAGCCGGTGTTGGGGACGTACACCCGCGGCAGGAACTTCTTGGCCACGGGCTGGAGGGCGTTGGGCCGGTCGGCGGCGTAGACGTCCTTGGGGTCGAGGACGGGCGGCATGCCGGGCAGGCCGGGTGCCGCCTTCGGCTTGGCGGGCTTGCGGACGCCTTCGGTGCCGAGCGCTTCGTTGGCGCGCTCGTCGGAGCCGCAGCCCGCGAGGACGGCCAGGGCCGCACCGGCGGCGAGGACGGCCGCGGTGCGCCGGGTGAGGTTGAGGTTCAGGGACATCAGGTCAGCAGCTCCGTGGTCGTGACCGCGCGCAGGCCGCGGCGTTCCAGTTCGGTCAGGACGGCGGGCAGCGCGGCGACCGTGTCCGCGTACCCGAAGTGCAGGCTCACGACGGATCCCGCGCGGATCTCACCGGTGACGGTGCGGGTGACGGCCGAGGCGCCCGGCGACGTGAAGTCGAGGGAGTCGACGTCGTACGAGAGGACGTGCGGGTAGCCCGCGCGGCGGGCGAGCCGCTCGACGAGGGGGCTCGCCGTCGGGGTGCGCGAGGGGCGGAACCAGGTGCCGACGGAGCCGGTGAGGCGGCGCAGGCGGTCCGCGCAGCCGGTGATCTCGGCGTAGGCGTCGGCCTCGGACATGGCGTTGATGTCGAGGTGGTGATGGGTGTGGTTGCCCAGGTCGTGGCCGCCGTCGAGGATGCGGCGCGCCAGGTCGGGATGGTCGTCGAGCCAGCTGCCGACCGCGAGCACGGTGACGTGGGCTCCTGCCTTCTCCGCCTGGGCGAGCAGGGCCTTCGCGGTCGCCGGGTCGCCCTGGCCGTGGAAGGTGAGGGCGACCTGGGGGCGGGTGCGGGGGCCGTGGGTGATCTGGGCGGGCTGGCCGGGGAAGCGGCGGGGTGCGGGGGCGGCGGCCGGGGCGGGCCGGGCCGGGCGGGGGGTCGTGGCGGCGGGCGGGCGGTCGTGTGCGGGGGCGGCGGGGCCGGTGGCGGCGCACCCGGTGGTGAGTGCGCCCGCGGCGACCAGTCCGGCGCCCGCGCGCAGGACTCTGCGGCGGTCGGTCTCGATCACCCGACCATTTAATGGGGTAAACATGGAAAAGATGCTGATTGCCTGCTTTGGCGCCGCCACGGGTCGGCGGTCCGGGGTCCGGGATCACGCCCTCGCCCCTTGCTTATCGCCTGTCACAGCCTCCGCTTAGCCAGCGTTTACCAGGCAGGTGTCCCATCTCACCAAGGATTCACCTCTAAACTGTCACGGTTTGCCCGCGTATGGACGGATAGAGGCTTTTGGATCAGTCGCGCCCGTCTGCCATAGTCGGGAACACGACCCCCATTGACCCGGGCCCAGGTCGTCATCAGCGGCTGTGGATCACACCCCAACATCCACGGCGCTTCACGAAGGCCCCCTTCGCGCCGACCACGGCCGCCGGGGGCTTTCGCGTATCCAGGATCAGCGGTCGGCGGCCCGCATCTCGAACCACGTCGTCTTGCCGCGCGGCAGCAGGTCGACGCCCCAGCGGTCGGACAGCTTGTCGACGAGGAAGAGGCCGCGGCCGCTCAGGTCCATCTCACCGACGGGCAGCAGACAGGGCAGTCCGCGCGACGGATCGCGGACCTCCACCCGGATCCAGCCGCGCCGCCGCTGCATGCGCAGGCCGAAGACGCGGGCACCGGTGTGCCGCACGGCGTTCCCGACGAGTTCGGAGACGAGGAGGACGACGTCCTCGGTGAGCTTCGGGGAGAGTCCCCAGTGGCGCAGGACGACGACCTGGGCGAGGCGGCGCGCGATGGCGGCGGACTCCGGGCGCGACGGCAGCGGAACCTCCGCGTCCGTGGGATTGCCGAACAACTCGAGCGCCTTCAGCGCATGTTCGTCCTCAACCGCCGGCGACCAGCGCGCCGCGGTCGCACTGCCGTGCCGCCGCGGCCGTTCGTCACCCTCCAGCCCCGCCATGCCCCCATCATGGCCGCCCAGAGCGCTCCCTGTGGCCGTTCCGGCGGATTAGGTCCCCCGGAATCAACCATTCCGGGGGACCTCTTTGGCATATGCCGGTGGCAGTTAAGGGCCGCTGGAGCTGCTGTGACCTGCGATGACTTCCCGCTCATACATGATCACTTACAGCTCCGGAACCGTCGCGCTTAAGCCTCCGTTAAGTCGGCCATAATCCGCCCCTTCGGGGGACGCCGATGCTGACGTACATTCAAAAGGGCGCCCACGGAGCCCAGTTCAGACGAACTTGGCCTTGCCGGGACCCTCCTCGACGAAGCTCCGCATGCCCCGCTCGCGGTCCTCGGTGGCGAACAGCCCCGCGAACCAGGTCCGTTCGATGGCGAGGCCGGTGTCGAGGTCCGTCTCCAGGCCCGCGTCGATGGACTCCTTGGCGGCGCGCAGCGCGATGGCCGGGCCCCGGGCAAGCCGCGCGGCCCACGCGTGCGCCTGCTCGTACACCTCGGCGGCGGGCACGACGCGGTCCACCAGGCCGATGGTGAGCGCCTCATCGGCCTTCACATGACGGCCGGTGAAGATGAGGTCCTTGGCCTTGGACGGGCCGACGAGGCGGGCCAGGCGCTGGGTGCCGCCCGCGCCGGGGATGACGCCGAGCAGGATCTCCGGCTGGCCGAGCTTGGCGTTGTCCGCGGCGATGCGGAAGTCGGCACAGAGCGCCAGCTCGCAACCGCCGCCCAGCGCATAGCCGGTGACGGCGGCGACGACGGGCTTGGGGATGCGCGCCACGGCGGTGAAGGACTCCTGGAGGGCCCCGGAGCGCACGATCATGGCCGCGTGGTCCATGTCCTGCATCTCCTTGATGTCCGCGCCCGCCGCGAACACCTTCTCCCCGCCGTAGATCACCACGGCGCGCACGTCGTCGCGCCGGGCCGCCTCCTCGGCGAGCTCCTTGAGGCGGTCCTGGGTGGCGATGTCCAGGGCGTTCATCGGGGGACGGTCGAGACGGATCGTGCCGACGCCTTCGGCGACTTCGAGGGTTGCAGTCATGGCAGCAGGTTAACGGGGACTAACGCACCGGGGCCCGGTGCACTTGGTCACAGTGCGCCGGGCCCCGTACGGGAAGTGCGGGTGGGGCTTACGCCTTCCACTTCTCCCACGACATGTTCCAGCCGTTGTAGCCGTTCTCGGGCTGGATCTTCTTGTCCGCGGAGTTCTTCACGACGACGAGGTCGCCGATCATCGAGTTGCTGAAGAACCAGCCCGCGGGCGTCTTCTTGCTGTAGCCGCCGCGCACGTCGCTCAGGCCTATGCAGCCGTGGCTGGCGTTGGTGTTGCCGAAGGCGCCGCCCGACCAGTAGTTGCCGTGGATGAACGTGCCGGAGGTCGACAGGCGCATCGCGTGCGGGACGTCCTTGATGTCGTACTCGCCGCCGAAGCCGACGGTCTCGCCGTTCATCCGGGTCACCTGCAGCTTCTCGCTGATGACCATCTCGCCGTTGTACGTGGTGGTGCCCGGGGCGCCCGCCGTGATCGGGATCTTCTTGACCTGCTTGCCGTCGCGGACGACCTTCATCTGGTGCGTCTTGACGTCGACGGTGGAGACCTGGCTGCGGCCGATGGTGAACTTCAGGGTCTTGGCCTGCTTGCCGTAGACACCCGGGCGGCCCTCGACGCCGTCGAGGTTGAGCTTGACGGTGACCTTCGTCCCGGCCTTCCAGTACTTCTCCGGGCGGAAGTCCAGGCGGTCGTTGCCGAACCAGTGGCCCTCGACCGGCACCGACGGCTCGGTCTTGATCTCGATGGCCTTCTCGACCGCTTCCGGGTCGGTGATGCCGCGCGTGAAGTTGACCGAGAACGGCATTCCCACGCCGACCTTCGAGCCGTCCTCCGGATTGAACTGGCCGACGAAGGTATTCTTCGGCGTCAGCGTCGTGAAGACGGAGTCCTTGGCGGAGGCACGGCCGTCGGAGTCCTTCGCCACCGCGTGGACCTTGTACTTCGTGGCCGCCGCGAGGTGGTGGGCGGGCGTCCAGCTGGCCCCACCCGAAGTGATCTTGCCGGGGACCGGGTTGCCCTTGCTGTCCTCGACCTTGACCTCGGAAAGCTTGCCCTTGTCGGCGCCTATCTTCAGTGCGCCGCTGGTGGCCACCGCGTCCGCGCCGTCCTTGGGGGCTATCGAGACGACGGCCGCCGAGGGGGCGTTCTTGTCCGCCCCGCCCTTGCCGTCACCGTCGCCGCCCGAGTCCGAGCCGCCTCCGCATGCCGCGACGAACAGCAGCGTCGCCCCCGACACCACCGCCGTTGCCGTTCTGGCGCCCCGCCGTCGCGCGCGCAGCCGCGCGCCAACCGACGTCCCCGATATCGGTCGCCCGTTCAAGATGTCGTCTCCCCTCGCCGAGCCCGGACTGGTCCGGGCCCGCACCCCAGTGCACCTGCGCGTTTCGGACACGCGCCAGCGATAGATAACCACACCGTTCCCGGCGAACAGTCCCCGCCAATGTCACTGTTCAGTTCCAACTGCCCAGGGGCGCGGGCAGACCATGATCACCTGGTGGTCCACCGCCGGTCACCCGGTGACCACCTGGCGATCACCTGGGGGATCAGCTGGACTTCACCCAGTCCTTCCACTCCATGTTCCAACCGCTGAGGCCGTTGTCAGGAGCGACTTTTTTGTCATTGCTGTTGATGACCTCGACGACGTCCCCGATGAGGCTCCGGTCGAAGAACCAGCCCGCGGGCGTCTGTGAGCTGCCGCCCTTCACATCGCGCAGGCCCACACAGCCATGGCTGACATTCGTGTTGCCGGGCGCGTCCGGGGACCAGTAGTTGCCGTGCAGGAACGTGCCGGAGGTCGTCAGGCGCATCGCGTGCGGCACGTCCGGGATGTCGTACTCCCCGCCGAAGCCGACGGTGCGGCTGTTCATGCGGGTCACCTCCAGCATCTCCGACACCACCATCTTCCCGTTGTACGTGGTGGTCTTGGGGGCGCCCGCGGTGATCGGCACGGTGGAGAGCAGCTCGCCGTCCCTGCGCACCTCCATGGTGTGCTCGGCGGCGTCGACCAGGGACTCCTGGTGGCGGCCGACCGTGAACGTGAAGCTCTTGTCCTGGAGGCCGTAGACGCCGCGGTCGGCCTGGACGTCACGCAGGCGCAGGCCGACGGTGACCTTGGTGCCGGGCTTCCAGTACTTCTCGGGGCGGAAGTCCACACGGCTCTTGCCGAACCAGTGCGGGCGGACCTCGACGTCCGGCTGCGCGGTGACGTGGATGGCGCGCTGCACGGCCGCGCGGTTCTCGATCTCCCGGTTGAACTCCAGGGAGACGATCATGCCGGTGCCGACGGTGGCGCGGTTCTCCGGTGTCACGTATCCGATGAAGCGCTCGTCGGGGACGTAGGTACGGAAGGTGGTGTGCCGGGCCGAGCGGCGGCCGTGGCCGTCCATGGCGACGGCGTCGACCTTGTACGTGGCGGCGAGCGCCAGCGGGCCCTCGTCGACCGGCCGCCAGGTCATGCCGTCCTCGTCGATGCGGCCCGGCACGTCGAACTCCTGCGCGTCCTGCGTCCGGACGACCTTCACCGACTCCAGGCGGCCGTCGGGGACCTCGACCTCGATGCGTTCGTCCGCCCTGATCCCCTTGCTGTCGTCGTCGGGCGTCACCCGGATCGCGTCCGCCGGGGAACGCGGCTTCCCCATCAACCCGTCGACCCCGCCGGAGGAGCAGCCCGCCGCCCCGGCCAGCAGCCCTGCCCATGTCAGTACCGCGGCCAGCGCCGCCCCTGCGCGCCGTGCGCGCCTCGCATCCTGTCTCACGTGGGTCCCAACGACACTCCCCCTGCCGGGGAAACGTGAGTGCGACGCGCACGGTGGGCAGAACCATGGGGAGGACGACGTATGGGGAGCCGCGGCCGGGACGCCGCACGCCCTTCTTCGCGCGTCGACCGACGGAGCCGCAGGAGGCCGACAGGTGTCGAGCGCACCCGAGCAAGGGGCAGTGCAGCAGGCGCGGGCGATGGGGAGCGGCACGACGGAGCGGCCCGCCCCGACGGTGCACGGGAACGGAAGAGCGGCGCCCCGTGCGGCACCGCCCCGGCCCGTGTGGCCGGGGGCGCCGACACCGCTGGGGGCCCGCTTCCGGGTGGGGCCCGACGGGGTGGCGGGCACCAACTTCGCGCTGTGGGCGGGCGGGGCGGAGGCGGTGGAGCTCTGTCTGTTCGACGCCGGGCAGGTGGAGACGCGCTGTCCGCTGACCGAGCTGACGCACGAGATCTGGCACGGCTTCGTGCCGGGCGTGCGGCCGGGGCAGCGGTACGGATACCGCGTGCACGGCCGCTGGGACCCGTGGACGGGGGCCCGCTGGAATCCGGCGAAGCTGCTCCTCGATCCATATGCGCGCGCAGTGGACGGCGGCCCGGGAAACGACTACGGACGGCTGCCCGCCGAGGTGTACGGACACGTGCGCGACTGGCCCCAGCAGCACGTGGCGGACACGGTCCGCGACGACCGGGACTCGGCGCCGTTCGTCCCCAAGGGCGTGGTGGTGCACGACGACGCGCCGGACGACGAGTGGACCGACGACCGCAGGCCGAAGACGCCGTGGGCGGACTCGGTCATCTACGAACTGCACGTGCGCGGCTTCACGAAGCGGCATCCGGGGATCCCGGAGGAACTGCGCGGCACGTACGCGGGGTTGGCGCACCCGGCCGCGCTCGACCATCTCGTACGTCTCGGGGTGACGGCGGTCGAGCTGTTGCCGGTGCACCAGTTCGCGCACGAGGACCATCTGTTGCGGCGGGACCTGCGCAACTACTGGGGCTACAACTCGATCGGCTACTTCGCCCCGCACGCGGCCTATGCGGCGTCCGGGACGCGGGGCGAGCAGGTCGGCGAGTTCAAGCGGATGGTGCGGGCGCTGCACGAGGCCGGGATCGAGGTGATCCTCGACGTGGTCTACAACCACACGGCGGAGGCCGGGGAGCTCGGCCCGATGCTGTCCCTGAAGGGCATCGACAACCGCGGCTACTACCGGCTGCAGCAGAACGACGCACGGCGGTACGCGGACTACACGGGCTGCGGGAACACACTGCAGGTCGTCCAGCCGCACGTGCTGCGCCTGATCACCGACTCGCTGCGGTACTGGGTGTCGGAGATGGGGGTGGACGGGTTCCGTTTCGATCTGGCGGCGGCGCTCGCCCGCTCCTTCCACGACGTCGACATGCTCTCGCCGTTCCTCGCGGTGATCGCGCAGGATCCGGTCCTGCGGCGCGTGAAGCTGATCGCCGAGCCGTGGGACGTGGGGTCCGGGGGCTATCAGGTGGGGGCGTTCCCGCCGCTGTGGACGGAGTGGAACGACCGCTACCGGGGCGCGGTGCGGGACTTCTGGCGGGGCGCGCTGCCGGACGTACGCGATCTGGGGTACCGGCTCTCGGGGTCGAGCGATCTGTATGCGTGGGGCGGGCGCAGGCCGTACGCGTCGGTGAACTTCGTGACGGCGCACGACGGTTTCACGCTGCGGGACCTCGTGAGCTTCGAGCGCAAGCACAACGAGGCCAACGGGGAGGGCAACCGGGACGGCTCCGACGACAACCGGTCCTGGAACTGCGGCGCCGAGGGCGAGACGGACGACGCGGACGTCACGGCGCTGCGGCGGCGCCAGTTGCGCAACCTGATGACGACGCTGCTGCTCTCCACCGGTGTGCCGATGCTGGTCGCGGGCGACGAGATGGGCCGTACGCAGCGCGGCTCGAACAACGCGTACTGCCAGGACAACGAGATCAGCTGGGTCGACTGGGGGCTGCGGGAGGAGCCCGGCTGGCGGGAGCTGTTCGCGCTGACGTCCCGCCTGATCGGGCTGCGGCTGCGTCATCCGGTCCTGCGCAGGCGGGCGTTCTTCTCCGGGCGTGCGCACTCCGCGGACGGGCTGCGGGACCTGGCGTGGTTCACGGCGGACGGCAGGGAGATGACGGAGGCGGACTGGTACGCGCCCGCGGCGACGCTCGGCATGTATCTGTCGGGGCGCGACATACCCGGCCGTGACGCGCTGGGCATGCCGATCGTCGACGAGAGTTTCCTCGCGGTGCTGCACGCGGACGGGGAGCCGGTGACGTTCGTGCTGCCGGGTCCGCCGTGGGCCGAGGCGTACGAGGTCGTGGTGGACACGGCCCTGGAGGACCAGAGCGCCGCGCCCGGCACGGTGCACGGGGCGGGTGAGGCGGTGACGGTGGCGGGGCGGTCGGTGGTGCTGCTGAGGGTGACCGGTAACTGACGGCGGCGCCGTGGCGGTCCCCGAATGCGCCGTCTTGGTCCGGACCTGAGTCTTGCCCCGGCCCTTGGGTGACCCCAAGCTCACCTTATGGACCTGGAGTTGCGGCACCTCAAGACGATCCGGGCGATCGCCGACGCGGGCAGCCTGACCAAGGCCGCCACCGCGCTCGGGCTGGCCCAGCCCGCCCTGAGCGCGCAGTTGAAGAGGATCGAGCGTGCCCTGGGAGGTGCACTCTTCGAGCGCGGGCGGCACGGTGTGCGGGCCACCGCGCTCGGCGAGTTCGTGCTCGCGCGGGCCCGGGTGGTCCTGCCCGCGGTGAGCGGGCTGCGGGAGGAGGCCCAGCAGTTCGTGCGGGCGTGGGAGGGCGGGGCGGGGTTCCGGCTCGGCGGCATCCACGGGCCGCTGCTCGGCGCGCTGGTGGACCGGCTCGCCGCGGCCTACCCCGGGGTGCCGGTGACGACCCACACCTCCTGGTCGGAGCGGGACATCGCGTCCCGTACCGCGGCGGGCAGCCTCGACTTCGCGCTCGTCGGCACGTGCGGGCCGAGCGCGCCGCCGGAGAACGAGCTCCTCGTGTGGCGCGAGGTGGCCCGCGACCCCGTCTTCGTCATGCTGCCGACCGACCATCCGCTGGCCGGTCTTCAGGAGATCGACCTGGGGCAGCTCGCGGAGGAGGCGTGGACGGACGTGCCGGGCGACGGCTGCTTCGCGGACTGCTTCTCCGCGGCGTGCGCGCGGGCGGGGTTCACGCCGACGCGCGTGTACGAGACGGATGTCGCGTCGTGCGTGCATCTGGTGCAGGTGGGGCGGGCGGTGGGGCTGTGCCGGGCGACGTTCCCGCCGACGCCGGGCCTGGTGACAAGGCCGCTCGTGGGGGCGCCGCTGTACTGGCGGCATCTGCTCGGCTGGCACCCGGCGGCACCGGCCCACGACACGGCGGCGGCGGTCCTCGCCCAGGCCCGTGCGGCCCACACGGAGGCGGCGGCCCGCAGCGACAGCTACACGGCCTGGCTGTCGGCCCCGTCGCCGCCGGCCCCGTGACCATAACGTCGCCACCCGGGGTCGAATGACAGCTGGGTGGGGGCTGTTGAGGGTTCTACCGTGTGGGCGATCCCCGCTCGTCCTTGGCAGATCGAGGAGACCTCGTATGCTCCCCACCCATCACAGACGTGTCGCCGCCGCGTGTGCCGCGGTCGCCGCGGCAGGTGCGCTGGTCTTCGCCGGGCTGCCCGGCGCCGCGTCCGCTTCTCCCTCATCTTCCCCCTCCTCCCCTCCCTCCTCCCCACGGCTCTCCCCCGCCGAGAGCGCCGCCGTCGACAAGACCTCTCCCGGAGTCTTGAAGGCCATGCAGCGCGACCTCGGCCTCACGTCGGCGCAGGCCGAGGCCCGTCTGGTCAACGAGGCCGAGGCCGGCGCCGTCGCGGGAGCCCTGCGGAACGCGCTCGGCCGTGACTTCGCGGGCGCCTGGGTGCACGGTGCCACCTCCGCGGGGCTCACCGTGGCGACCACCGACTCCGGCGACGTGCCCGCGATCGAGGCGCGGGGCGCGCGGGCCGCGGTCGTCGATCACTCGGTCGCTCAACTGGACGCGGCCAAGGCCCGCCTGGACCGTGCGGCACGCAAGGCGGCGCCGCGTGAGGCGCCCGTCTGGTACGTCGACGTGCGTTCCAACGCGGTCGTGGTGCGGGCCCTGAAGAACAGCGCAGCGAAGTCACTCGTCTCGGCGTCGGGTGTGGACGCCTCTCTCATACGCGTGGAAAGGAGCGCGGAGCGGCCGCGTCCGCTGTACGACCTCGTGGGCGGCGAGGCGTACTACATGGGCGGCGGCCGCTGTTCCATCGGCTTCCCGATCACCAAGGGCACTCAGCAGGGCTTCGCCACGGCGGGGCACTGCGGGCGCGCGGGCACGGCGACCAGTGGGTACAACCAGGTGGCCCAGGGCACGTTCCAGGCCTCCATCTTCCCCGGCAACGACATGGCCTGGGTCGCCACGAACACGCAGTGGACCGCCACCCCGTACGTGAAGGGCCAGGGCGGCCAGCGGGTCGGCGTCGGGGGCTCGACCCAGTCCCCGGTGGGTGCGTCGATCTGCAGGTCGGGCTCCACTACGGGGTGGCACTGCGGCACGATCTCGCAGCACAACACCAGCGTCACCTATCCCGAGGGCACCATCAGCGGGGTGACCAGGACGACGGTCTGCGCGGAGCCCGGCGACTCGGGCGGCTCCTTCATCTCGGGCAGCCAGGCACAGGGCGTCACCTCGGGCGGTTCGGGCAACTGCTCCAGCGGCGGCACGACCTACTACCAGCCGATCAACCCGCTGCTGCAGCAGTACGGTCTGACCCTGAAGACCACGGGCGGTGGCGGCGACCCGGGCCCTGGTGACCCGGAGCCGGGCGGCACCTGGGCGGCGGGCAAGGTGTACGCCGCGGGCGACACGGTCACCTACGGCGGCTCCACGTACCGCTGCCTCCAGGGTCACCAGGCGCAGCCCGGCTGGGAGCCGCCGAGCACTCCGGCGCTCTGGCAGCAGGCGTAGCGGGCCTGGGCCCGCAGGGTCAGCCGAGGATGCCGCGGCCGTACGCCGTCGCCACGGCCGCGGCACGGTCCTTGACGCCCAGCTTGCCGTAGATGTGGGTGAGGTGCGTCTTGACCGTGGCCTCACTGATGAAGAGTTCGACGGCGATCTCACGGTTCGACGTGCCCTTGGCGACGAGCGCGAGCACCTCCCTCTCACGGGTGCTCAGCGGCTCGTTGCCGGGGGCACGCACGCGTGAGACGAGGCGGGACGCGACGGCGGGCGAGAGGACGGTGCGTCCTTCGGCCGCCGCACGGACCGCGGTGAACAGCTCGTCGCGCGGGGCGTCCTTGAGCAGATAGCCGGTCGCGCCCGCCTCGATCGCGGGGAGCGTGTCGGAGTCGGTGTCGTACGTGGTGAGGACCAGGACGCGGGCGCGGGCGCCGCGGCGGGTGAGCTCGGTGATCGCGTCGACGCCGCTGCCGCCCGGCATGCGCAGGTCCATCAGGACGACGTCGGGGTCGAGTTCGGCGGCCAGGGCCACCGCCTCCACGCCGTTCGACGCCTCGCCGAGGACCTGGAAACCGGGGGCCGACTGGAACATGCCGCGCAGGCCGTCGCGGACGACGGGGTGGTCGTCGACGACGATGAGAGTGATCACTTCAGTGCTCATGGCGCACCAACGGTACGCGAGCGGACACCGCGGTGCCGCCGCCCGCCTCGGACTCCACGGTGAGCGATCCCGCGATGCGTTCGGCGCGGGCCCGCATGCCGTCGAGGCCGAAGCCGCCGGTGCCGGTGCGCTCCACGGTGGCGAGGGGGTCGAAGCCGCGGCCGTCGTCGCGCACGTCCAGGGTGACCTCGTCGCCCATGAAGGACAGGGTCACGCCGAGGCGGGCCGCGCCCGCGTGCCGTGCGGTGTTGGAGAGGGCCTCCTGGACGATGCGCAGGAGGGTGGCCTCGATCTCGTCGTGGAGGTGTTCGGCGGTGCCGGTGACCGTGAAGTCGGCGCGCACCCCGGTGCGTTCCGCCCACTGGGCGACGGTCTTCTCCAGCGCCTCGGGGAGCCTGTCGTGCTCCAGGGGCGCGGGTGACAGGTTGTGGACGGAGCGGCGGGCCTCGCCGAGGCTGTGCCGGGCCAGGTCGGCGGCGCGGTCCAGGTGCTCGCGGGCCAGCTTCTCGTCCTG
Source organism: Streptomyces sp. NPDC004732 (assembly GCF_040609235.1). Taxonomy (NCBI): domain Bacteria; kingdom Bacillati; phylum Actinomycetota; class Actinomycetes; order Kitasatosporales; family Streptomycetaceae; genus Streptomyces; species Streptomyces sp. NPDC004732. The sequence goes on along the minus strand of NZ_JBEXJR010000005.1, from coordinate 344,803 downwards.
GGCACCCGAGACGACCTGGAGCTGGGCGATGATGCCGGTGAGGCCCTGCGCGATGGTGTCGTGGATCTCGGCGGCGAGCCTGCGCCGCTCGTCGGCGACGCCCGCCTCCCGCGCCTGGACGAGGAGTTGGGAGTGAAGCGCGGCGTTCTCGTCCATCGCCTGCTGCAGCGCGGTGTTGGTGCGTTCCAGCTCGGCGATGGTGGCGGCCGCGTCGAGGGCGCGCCGGTCCTCCTGGTCCGCGAGGTGGCCGAAGACGACGAGCAGGGCGATGTTCACCGCGAGCAGGCCGCCGAAGACGACCCAGCCGAGCTCGTCGTCCGGCGGCAGCCCGCCGGACTGGGAGCCCGCCATGATGACGGCGGTGGCGAACCGGCCGAGCTTGACCAGGCGCGGGGGCAGCATCCGCTCGGTGCCGAAGTAGCCGACCACGGCGTAGAACGCGAAGAACGGGTTGAGCCAGGTGAGGACGAAGGCGATCGCCCAGCGCAGCACGTAGTAGACGGTGGATGCGGGCGTCGGGCCCCGCTCGGAGTGGACCTTCGTGCCGCGCCACAGCTGCAGTGCGGCGCCCGCGGCGACCAGGGACCCGGCCACGTACCAGTCGCGCCGGTCCATGCCGACGACACCGCTCGTGGCGATCGACATCAGGAGGCCGAAGCCCAGGAGGGCGTACGGCCCCCAGCGGTGGAACATCCCCCAGCGCTGCTCGATCAGTTCCGTGGCGTCTGCCGTGCTCGTGCTCACGGGCCAAGTGTGGTCGGTCACTCCCACCGGAACCAACGCGCGGCCCCCGCCGAAAGGAGCACGGCCCACAGGGCGAGGACGCCCAGGTGGGTCCAGCCGGGCCAGTCGCCCGCCGCGGCCTCGCCGAGGGCCTGGGCGGCGGCGCCGAGCGGGGCGATCTCCACGATGTGGGCGAGCGTGTCGGGCATCGCCTGGACCGGCAGCCACACGCCCGCGCTGAACATCATCGGGAAGAAGACGGCGGAGCCGATCGCGGACGCGGCCTTCGTGGTGCGGGCGAGCGCGGAGATCAGGGCGCCCAGGGCGAGCCCGCACAGGATGGCGAGGACCAGCGCGAGGACGTAACCAAAGATCTGGCTCGGCAGTGTCACGTCGAAGACGAGACGGCCGACGGTCAGGGAGAGCAGCGCGGAGACGAGGGCGGACGTGCCGTAGATGCTCATCTGCGCACCGAGGACGGCGGAGGGCCGCACCGGGGTCGCGGACATCCGGCGCAGGATGCCGCGCTCGCGGTAGCCGGTGATGAGCGGCGGCATCGCCTGCAGCCCCGCCATGATCAGGCCGAGCAGCACCGTGACGGGTACGTACGCGTCGACCATCCGGTTGCCGCCGAGCGAGTCGGTGGGTTCGCGGAAGGAGGGGATGGAGCCGAGGATCACGAGGAGGATCGTGGGGAACACCATGATCCAGAACACGGCGCCGGGTTCGCGTCGGAAGAGCCGGAACTCCGCCTTGAGGACGGCGGATCCACCGCTGCTGCCGGTGGTGTGCGGTGCGGCGGCGGTCATGCCGGTACTCCCGTCAGATCGAGGAACGCGTCGTCCAGCGTGGCGTCGGCGACCCGGAGCTGGTGCGCGGTGATGTGGTGCCGGGCGAGCAGGGTGATGGCGGCGTCGACGGTCTCGTCGGTGCCGTTCAGGGTGTAGCGGCCGTCGTGCTGCTCGACCGAGGTGACGGCGGGCAGCGCCGCGAGGGCGCGCTCGTCGAGCGGCGCGGACGGCGTGAACGACATGACGGTGGAGCTCGCGGACCGGCTGATCAGCCCGGCCGGGGAGTCGAGGGCGGCGACCCGGCCCTTGTCGATGACCGCGATGCGGTCGCAGAGGCGCTGCGCCTCCTCCATGAAGTGGGTGACGAGCAGGACCGTGACTCCCCTGTCGCGCACGTCCTCGATGAGCTCCCAGGTGTCGCGGCGGGCGCGCGGGTCGAGGCCGGTGGTCAGCTCGTCCAGGACGACGACCTTCGGGTTGCCGATGAGGGCGAGTGCGATGAACAGGCGCTGCTTCTGGCCGCCCGAGAGCTTGCCGAAGCGGCTGTCGAGCTTGTCGGTCAGGCGCAGGCGTTCGGCGAGCGGCCGCCAGTCGGCGGGGTTGGGATAGAACGCGGCGTACAGCTCAAGGGCCTCGCGGACGGTGATCTTCGGCTGGAGTTCGCTCTGCTGGAGCTGCGCGCCGAGGATGCGGGTGAGGCGCTCGTGGTCGGCGACGGGGTCGAGCCCCGCGACGCGGACGACCCCGGAGTCGGGGGCGCGCAGGCCCTCGACGCACTCGACGGTGGTGGTCTTGCCCGCGCCGTTCGGGCCGAGTATCCCGAAGATCTCGCCCTCCTCGACGGCGAAGGAGACACCGTCGACGACGGTGCGGCCGCCGTAGGCCTTCTTGAGTCCGTGCACTTCGATGAGGGGCATGCGTCGAGAATCGCCGGTGGGCGGGGGTGCGGGCATCGCCCATCGCGCTCGAAGAGGCATCAACCGATCGGTTGATGGGGGGCTACGACCCCGTGGGTCCCGCGGAGCAGCCGCGGCCGCGCTCGTAGGCCTGGACGCGGCGGCCGCGCACCTCCGTGTCGGCACAGCGGGTGAAGTGGTCGACGAGGACCCTGCGCTTCACGGTGTCCCGCGCGCCGCCGGAGTCGCCGTGTCCCTCGGTGTCCGTGACGACCAGGATGCGGTGCTTGCCGAGCATCGCCCTGCGGATGTGCGCGGGCGCGGTCTCCCTGCCCTGGAGCGTGCCGGAGGCGGTGGGGCTCTGGGCGAGCGCCAAGTCGTCGAGGCCGATGAAGGAGCCGGGCGACACCACGGCGGTGTCGCGGCGCAGGGAGGGGATGAAGAGCACGCCGTCGCCGGGCCGGGTCGTGCCGGCCACCGTCTCGGCGGGCGCCAGGACGTCGTCGACGCGGCTCTGCGGGGAGCGCAGGTCGAGCTGGAGCGGCAGCAGCGCGGCGAAGACGGCGAGGACGAGTGCGGTGAGGGGGCGCCAGGAGCGTACGAGCGCGCCGGTCGCGGCGCCGACGAGCAGGCCGAGCCCGAGGTTGGCGAAGAGGACGTACCGGTCGAGGTAGAGCGGCTTGGCCAGTGAGACGAGCAGCAGGGCGAGGACGGGGAACGCGAGGAGGGGCAGGCCGACGGAGGCGACGGAGACCGCGGGGACGGCCGACGCGGTACGGGGCGTCGCCGCGGCCCCCGCACACCGTCGCGACAGGTGCGCGCACAGCAGCCCCAGGGCAAGCACGAGCAGCGGCGCCAGTGCGGTCGACCAGGTGAGCGGGCGTATCCAGGCGATCTGTTCGGACTGGGAGCGGCTGATCAGGACGATCGGCAGCGCCCCGGTGACGACCGCCGCGGCCGCCGTCAGCCAGCGGGTCAGGAGCGGGGCCGTGCCGCGCCGGTGCGCCATGAGGACGGTCGCCGCGTGCGCCGGAAGGGCCAGCAGCGAGAACCAGTTGAGCAGCGCGGCGACGAGCATGGCCGCCGCGTACCCGACCCAGCGGCGGGCGGCCGTGCCCGGTTCCCCGCGGTCGTTCACCAGGGTCACGAGGAGCAGCGTGGCCACCGCCACCGCGGCCACCACCAGGGCGTACGAACGTCCGTCCTGCGCATAGTGCTGGGTGCTCGGCACGAGGGCGAAGGCGATACCGGCCGCGACACCCGCACGGGGCCCGGCCAGCCTGCGGCCGATCTCGGCGACCGCGGCGGCGGCACCGGCCATGGCGAGGACGGAGGGCAGCCGCAGGGCGACGAGGCTGTCCCCGAAGACGGTGAAGACGCCGTGCATGAACAGGTAGTAGACGCCGTGGACGACATCGATCCGGTCCAGCATGTGCGCGAGGTCGGGCAGCGACCTGTGGGCGGCCTCCCACGTCGCGGCCTCGTCGCGCCACATGCTGTTCTCGCGGGTGATGCCCCAGAGGCCGAGGAGGAGGGCGAGGACGGCCGGGCCGATCGTGCCGAGCGCTGTGCTGACCGCGGGCGTCGGCACGGGCGCGGGCACAGGCGCAGGCGCAGGCGCAGGCCGGGCCATGGGGGCGGGTGCGGACCTGAGCAGGGTTCTGGGTGCGGGCATGGCGGAGCTCCGGGCGGCGTGGAGGGGTGCGGGCGACCGGGACACCGGGCTGCCGCCGGACGGTCGCGATCACGTCTCACACGCTAGGCAGCGGCCGGATCAAGGGCGTCACCAGCGGTGACGATGTGTCAGGTCCGTCGTGGGAGTGACCGCGGGCGGGCATCGGCCTCAGGGCGTAGCACTTCAGTACCTGGGGGGGGACCTAGGGCCAGCGCAGTACCCCGTACGGTCCGAAACTCGGTGGGCTCTGTCAGTGGCGATCCGTAGGCTCGCTCCTGATGTCGAAATCAGATGCCCCTGCCAAGGATCGGTCCACCGTACGGACGCTGCTGCGGCTCTGGCCGTATGTGCGGCCGGTGCGAACTCGCTTGATCATCGCGGCACTTGTCGCGATCGTCGCCTCCTGCACGGGGCTCGTCTTCCCCCTCGTGCTGAAGTGGATGGTGGACGGCCCGGTGGCCGACCGGGATCCGACGGGGGTGTGGCTGGGAGCCCTGCTGCTGCTCCTGCTCGGCGTCACGGAGGCGCTGCTGTTCGGGCTGCGGCGGTGGCTGGTCGCCCGGCCGCTCGCGAGCGTGGAGGCGTCGATGCGGGCGGACCTCTTCCGCCATCTGCAGCGGCTCCCGATGGCCTTCCACGACCGGTGGGCGTCCGGTCAGCTGCTCTCACGCGGCACGACTGACCTGATGCTGATCCGCCTGTTCCTCGCCTTCCCGATGATGTTCCTGCTGGTCAACGGCGCGACGATCGCGGTCGGCGTGATCATCCTGCTCGCGCAGGACTTCACGCTCGGCCTGGTGCTGCTCGCTCCTGTGGTGCCGATGGTCATCGCGACGGCGTACTTCGAGGGGCGGTACGCCGCCGTGGCGCGGCGGGCGCAGGACCAGGTCGGCGATCTGACGACGGTCGTCGAGGAGAGCGTGCTCGGCATCCGCATCATCAAGGGCTTCGGCCGCCACCGCACGCAGGCGCGGGCGTTCCGCGAGCTGTCGCGCACGCTGCGCGGCACCGAGATGGTCAAGGCGCGGCTGCTCGCCGCGATCTGGGGCGTGATCGTGACGCTGCCCGAGATCGCCATCGGGGCGGCGCTGGTGCTCGGCACGGTGCGGGTCGCGGACGACGGGCTCTCGGCGGGCACGTTGGTCGCCTTCTTGTCGACGGCGCTCGCGCTGCGCTGGCCGGTGGAGTCGATCGGCTTCCTGCTCGCGATGAGCCAGGAGTCGGCGACGGCCACGGAACGGTACTTCGAGGTGATGGACGCGAAGCCGGAGAGCGACGCGGTGGCCGAGTCGCGGGAGGGGGATGCGGGGGATGGCGGCGGGCTGCGGTTCGACGGCGTGGAGTTCCGGTACCCCGACGCGGCAGCGGACGCCCCTGCCGTCCTCTCCCGCATCGATCTGCACGTGCGCCGCGGCGAGACCATGGCGCTCGTCGGCGCGACCGGCAGCGGCAAGACGACGCTCACCGCGCTGGTGCCCCGGCTGCACGAGGTGACCGGAGGCCGCATCACGCTGGACGGCGAGGACATCACCGCGATGGACCGCGCGCACCTGCGCACCCTCGTGGCCGTCGCCTTCGAGGAACCCACCCTGTTCTCCGCGACGGTCGGCGAGAACGTGCTGATGGGTGCCGAGGAGAGCGCGGGCGACGTCGAGTTGGACCGCGCCCTGGACGTGGCGCAGGCCGGGTTCGCGCACGCCCTGCCGCAGGGCACCGGCACCCAGGTCGGCGAGCAGGGCCTGAGCCTCTCCGGTGGCCAGCGCCAGCGTCTCGCCCTGGCCCGCGCGGTCGTGGGGCGCCCCCGCTTCCTGGTCCTCGACGACCCGTTGTCCGCGCTCGACGTCCACACGGAGGCGCTGGTGGAGGCGGCGCTGCGGCGGGTCCTCGTGGAGACGACCGCACTGATCGTCGCCCACCGCCCCTCCACGGTGCTGCTCGCCGACCGCGTCGCCCTGCTGTCGGGCGGCCGCGTCGTCGCCGTCGGCACCCACCAGGAACTGCTGCGGGAGAACGCGGAGTACGCCTGGCTGATGTCAGGAGCCGAGGCAGGAGCAGAGACAGGAGCAGAGGCAGAGGGACGGGCAGATACCGAGACCGAACCCGGGGCCCCGTCCGCCCCCACCACCGGCCACCCCACCGGCCGTCCCACCGAGGAGGCCACCCGATGACCATGTCCGCGTCCGGATCCGTCCAGGAGAAGCCCCTCGGCCCAGAGGGAGACGACGAACCCGACCTCCCCGACCCATCCGCCGGGGCGGACGACCCCTTCGACAAGGACGAGCTGCCCGCACCCGTGGGCGCCACCCGCGCCCTGCTGTTCTCGCTGCTCTCGCCGCTGCGCCGCCGCGTCGCGCTCGCCGCCGTGCTGCTGCTCCTGCAGCAGGCCGTCGTGCAGGCGGGGCCGCTGCTCGTCGCGTACGCCATCGACCGCGGCGTGCCCGCCGTGCGCGCCGACGACTACGGCCCGCTGACAGCCATCGGCGTCGGCTTCCTGTGCTGCGCGGCCGCGTCCGGCGCGCTCCAGTACGCGTTCATCATCGCCTCCGCGCGCGTCAACCAGGACGTGCTGCTCGATCTGCGCGGCCGCATCTTCCGGCACGCGCAGGCGCTCAGCGTCGACTTCCACGAGCGGTACACCTCGGGGCGGCTCATCTCCCGCTCCACCACCGACGTCGAGTCGCTGCGCGAGCTGCTCAGCGAAGGACTGCAGGAACTCCTCACGGTCATCCTGTCCTTCGTCTACATCTCGGCGATGCTGCTCTGGCTCGACCTGGGGCTCGGCGCGGTGGCGGTCGCCTCCTTCGTCCCGCTGTACCTCCTCATCCGCCTCTACCAGCGGCGCGCGGGAGTGATGTTCCGCAACCGGTCGACCGCCATCGCCGCCGTCATCGTGAAGTTCGCGGAGACCATGAACGGCATCCGGCCGGTGCGGGCCTTCCGCAGGGAGCGGGCCAACGACGCGGACTTCGGTGTGCTCAACCACCGGCACGAGCGGACCAATGGCGACGCGATGCTGGAGATGGCCCGCTATGTCGTCGGCTCGCGGCTGGTCGCCAACACCGCGGTGGCCGCCATCGTGCTGTGGGGCGCCCAGCGGGTCGCGGACGGCGGGCTCGCGCTCGGCGTGCTGGCCGCCGCCGTGCTGTACCTGCGGCGCCTGTACGACCCGATCGACCGGCTCGGCATGTTCCTCAACTCCTACCAGTCGGCGGCCGCGTCCCTGGAGAAGGTCGCGGGGCTGCTCGCCCAGACCCCGACCGTGCCCGAGCCCGACGCCTCCGTCGCGCGCCCGCTGCCCGCCCTGGAGACCGACCACCCGGGCCGCGAGGTGCGCTTCGAAGGGGTGCGGTTCGCCTACCGCACGGGCGGCGAGATCCTGCCCCGCTTCGACCTGACGCTGCCCGCCGGGCAGACCGTCGCCGTGGTCGGCTCCACGGGGGCGGGCAAGTCGACGCTGGCGAAGCTGCTCGCCCGCTTCTACGACCCGTCGGAGGGCGGTGTGCTCCTGGACGGCGTCGATCTGCGGGACCTCGCCCATGCCGAACTGCGGCGCGGGGTCGTCATGGTGACGCAGGAGGCGTTCCTGTTCTCCGGCACCGTCGCGGAGAACATCGCGATCGGCCGCCCGGACGCCACCCGCGAGGAGATCGAGCGCGCCGCCGAGGCCATCGGCGCCCACGACTTCATCATGCAGCTCCCGGACGGGTACGACACGGACGTACGCAAGCGGGGCGGCCGGATCTCCGCGGGCCAGCGCCAGTTGGTGGCCTTCGCGCGGGCGCTGCTCGCCGACCCCGCGGTGCTGATACTCGACGAGGCGACCAGCTCGCTGGACATCCCGGGCGAGCGGGCGGTGCAGCGCGCGATGCACACGGTGCTGCGCGGCCGCACGGCCGTGGTGATCGCCCACCGCCTCTCCACCGTGGAGATCGCCGACCGGGTCCTGGTCATGGAGCACGGCCGGATCGTGGAGGACGGCAGCCCCGACGAACTCATCGCGGGCACGGGGGCGTTCGCCGACCTCCACCGGGCCTGGCGGGACAGTGTGGTGAGCTGACGGCATGAGCGACGACGCGAGCACGGACGTGAAGCCGGACGGACAAGCGGGCGGACAGGCGGAGGGGCAGGCGGGCGGACAGGCGGAGGCGCAGGCGGGCGTACGGGCGGCCCCGGAAGGAGTGCTCGACGTGCTCACCGTGCCCACGAGCCATCAGGGATACCCGGGCGTCGCCTTCGGCGGGTACGTCGCCGGGGTGCTCGCAGGGCGCGCGGCGGCCCGCACGGTCCGGGTGGACTTCCGGGCCGCGACCCCGGTGGACGCTCCCCTCCTGCTCGGGGGCCTCGCGGGCGGCGGGGCCAGGCTGACCGACGAGAAGGGCGCCGTGCTCGCGACGGCGACGCCCGCGCCCGACCTGCCCCTGTCCGGCGCGCCGGACGCGCCGTCCTGGGAGCAGGCAGCGGCGGCCACCGAGGCGTTCCGCACCACCGGTCTCACGGGGCTCGCCGAGGACGGGACCGTGGTCGACTGCTTCGGCTGCGGGCCGCGTCCACCGGGCCGGGGCCTGCGCCAGCACTGCATGCCGGTGCCCGGCCGCGACGTGGTGGCGACGGCGTGGACCGCGCATCCCGCGTTCGCCGACGCGCGCGGGCTGCTGCGGGAAGAGCTGCTCTGGGCCGTCCTCGACTGCCCGACGGCCTGGGCGGGCGTGCACGCGGGGAGCCTTCGGCCGGGCGCGGTCACGGCCTCGCTCACGGCGACGCTGCTGCGCCCCGTGGCCGCGGGCGAGGAGCACATCACGCACGCCTGGCCGATCTCCACGGCGGGCCGCAAACACACGATGGGCGTGGCGGTGTCGACCGCGGGAGGGCAATTGTGCGCCCTGGGTGAGGCGTTGTGGATCGAGCCGCGGGAGGAGCGCGGGCGCCGCGGGTGAACTCGGCGCGAACACCTCCTACTTCGGCCCCCATGGGCATCAATCGCCACTATTCCTCCCATCCGCCACAGAACTGAGCCACCGGCGAAATACGGCCACACATCACCGATCACGGCGTCGCGCACCACTTTCGAACAGGACTCCGCAAGACGCCCGTGTGAGAGCGTGACCCACACACGTCCAGGCCCCGCACGGCCCTCGGGCACGCCACCCCAGGCCCCCCGCCGCGACTCCGGATACCGAACGCGCGCCACCGGCCAACGGACTGAATCCGGCCAACTACTGATGCGCACCTGACAACAGGTGCTCTCCGGTGCCACTCTTCCCCTCGACCGCCGCACGGCTTTCAACAAGGCGACGGTTTCTCTTCACGCAATACCCGTTGTGCACCGCCCAGTTCTGCGTTCCGCCTTGCTCTGCCCGGACGGCGATCCAGCCGCCCGGTAGCTCTGGCCGCGCACCCCCGCGGCCGCGCAGAAGGAGTCCGTGTTGAGAAACACCTCCCACAGACACACCCCCCGCACTCGTTCGGTCCGCACTCGTGCGACCGCCGCCGGGGCCCTCTCCGCCGTCGCCGCCCTCCTGGCGGTCGCCGTTCAGGCAGGCCCCGCCTCGGCCGATGACCCGGCCGTCAAGGCGAGCCCCGCGGCGGCCCAGAAGCTCGGCAAGGTCGACCCCGGCGCACTGGCCGCCAAGCTCTCCCCCGCCCAGCGCGCGGAGCTCATCCGCGACGCCAACGCCACCAAGGCGGACACCGCCGACGACCTGGGCCTGGGCGCCAAGGAGAAGCTGGTCGTCCGCGACGTCACGAAGGACCGTGACGGCACGGTCCACACCCGCTACGAGCGCACCTACGACGGCCTGCCCGTCCTCGGCGGCGACCTGGTCATCGACACCGCGAAGTCCGGGAAGACCGAGAGCGTCACCAAGGCCGCCAAGGCGCAGCTCAAGGGCGTCGACACGAGCGCGGACATCAAGGCGTCGGCCGCCGAGAAGCAGGCGCTCGGCGCGGCGAAGGCCGAGGGTTCGAAGAAGACCGACGCGGACCGGGCGCCGCGCAAGGTCGTGTGGCTGGCCAAGGGCAAGCCGACCCTCGCGTACGAGACCGTGGTCGGCGGGCTGCAGCACGACGGCACCCCGAACGAGCTGCACGTCATCACGGACGCGGCCACCGGCAAGAAGCTCTTCCAGTGGCAGGGCGTCGAGAACGGCACGGGCAACACGCAGTACAGCGGCCAGGTGACGGTCGGCTCCGTCCAGTCGGGCTCCACGTACAACCTGACCGACTCGGGCCGCGGCAACCACAAGACGTACAACCTGAACCACGGCTCATCGGGCACCGGCACGCTCTTCTCCGGTCCCGACGACGTCTGGGGCAACGGGCAGGCCTCCAACGTGGAGACCGCGGGCGCGGACGCCGCCTACGGCGCGCAGCTCACCTGGGACTACTACAAGAACGTGCACGGCCGCAGCGGCATCCGCGGCGACGGTGTCGGCGCGTACTCGCGGGTCCACTACGGCAACAACTACGTCAACGCCTTCTGGCAGGACTCCTGCTTCTGCATGACGTACGGCGACGGCTCGGGCAACGCCGCGCCGCTGACGTCCATCGACGTGGCGGCCCACGAGATGACGCACGGCGTGACGGCGGCGACCGGCAACATGACGTACAGCGGCGAGTCCGGCGGCCTGAACGAGGCCACCTCCGACATCTTCGCGGCGGCCGTGGAGTTCAACGCCAACAACGCGCAGGACAAGGGCGACTACCTCGTCGGCGAGAAGATCGACATCAACGGCGACGGCACCCCGCTGCGCTACATGGACAAGCCCTCCAAGGACGGCGGGTCCAAGGACTCCTGGTACTCGGGCATCGGCAACATCGACGTGCACTACTCGTCGGGTGTCGCCAACCACTTCTACTACCTGCTGAGCGAGGGCAGCGGCAAGAAGGAGATCAACGGCGTCCAGTACGACTCGCCGACCTCCGACGGGCTGCCCGTGACCGGCATCGGCCGGGACAAGGCCTCGCTGATCTGGTTCAAGGCGCTCACCACGAAGTTCACCACGACCACCAACTACGCGGCGGCCCGCACCGGGACGCTCGCGGCGGCCGGTGAGCTGTACGGCACCACGAGCAACGAGTACAAGGCCGTCGCCCACGCCTGGGCGGCCGTGAACGTCGGCAGCCGCCCCGGCGGCGAGGAGCCCCCCGGCACGTCCTTCGAGAACACCACGGACGTGAACATTCCGGACGCGGGGGCCGCGGTGACCTCGTCGGTCAACGTCACCGGACGCACCGGAAACGCGCCGAGCGCGCTGAAGGTCGGCGTGGACATCGTGCACACCTGGCGCGGTGACCTGAAGGTCGACCTGCTCGCCCCCGACGGGTCGGTCTACCCGCTGAAGGCGGCCTCGTCCTCCGACTCGGCGGACAACGTCAAGGAGACCTACACGGTCAACGCCTCGTCCGAGGTGGCCAACGGCACCTGGAAGCTGCGCGTTCAGGACGTGGCCAGGCAGGACACGGGTTACATCAACAGCTGGAAGGTCACCTTCCCGTAAACCCGCACGTCCCTTTCGGACACCGAGCACGGACCGCCCTCACGGCTGAGGGCGGTGACAGACGGCGCCGCCCCGGGTGGATCAACTCCCCGGGGCGGCGCGCTTGTTCATACCCGTACGAATTCACGATCTGTTCGCATTGCGTACTTCGACCCTCGCTCAACGAACGATTTCCGGCCAACATGCGATCAAGTGATGACATGTACCTGGCTCGAATGACACTCTTCCCTCGCACCACACACGAGTCACACCCGCACCGCATCTTTCATGCCCGGGCAGTCACCCACGCCGCCCGGGCCCCCCACAGAAGGAGCCTGCGTGACCCCCCACATATCCCGTAAGCGTTCGATGCTGGCGATCTCCACCGCGGTTGCCGCCGGAGCGCTGCTGGCCGCCGGCCTGACCACCGGCGCCTCCGCCCAGCCCGCCGGGCCCTCCGGCGCGCCGGTCGCCCTCTCGTCGACGGCTCGCGCCGGGCTCCTCCAGGACGCCAACGCGGACAAGGCCGCCACCGCCGGGAAGATCGGCCTGGGCGCCAAGGAGAAGCTGGTCGTCCGCGACGTCGTCAAGGACGCCAACGGCACCACCCACACCCGCTACGAGCGCACCTACGAGGGCCTGCCCGTCCTCGGCGGCGACCTCGTCGTGCACACCGCCAAGAGCGGCAAGGTGAAGAGCGTCACGAAGGCCACCAAGGCCACGGTGAAGGTCGCCTCCACCGACGCGAAGCTCGGCAAGTCCTCGGTCGTCAAGTCCGCCGAGTCGACCGCCGCGAAGGCCAAGACCACCAAGGCCGACGCGCAGTCGCCGCGCAAGGTGATCTGGGCCGCCGAGGGCAAGCCCGTCCTCGCGTTCGAGACCGTCGTGACCGGCATGCAGAAGGACGGCACGCCGAGCCGCCTGCGCGTCGTCACGGACGCCGCCACCGGCAAGAAGCTCTTCGAGAAGCAGGAGATCGAGAACGCCACCGGCAACAGCCAGTACAGCGGCAAGGTCGAGATCGGCTCGAAGAAGGGCTCCAACGGCTTCGACCTGACCGACGACTCGCGCGGCGGCCACTCCACGTTCAACCTGGAGAACGGCGAGGGCGAAGGCAAGATCTTCACGGACGACGACGACACGTGGGGCAACGGCAAGCCGGACGACGCCCAGACCGCCGGTGTCGACGCCGCCTACGGCGCCCAGGTCACCTGGGACTACTACAAGAACGTCCACGGCCGTGAGGGCATCAAGGGCGACGGCAAGGGCGCGACCTCGCGCGTCCACTACGGCGACTCGTACGTCAACGCCTTCTGGGACGACAGCTGCTTCTGCATGACGTACGGCGACGGCGAGGGCAACAAGAAGCCCCTCACCTCGATCGACGTCGCGGCCCACGAGATGTCGCACGGCGTCACCTCGGCCACCGGCAACATGGAGTACAGCGGTGAGTCCGGCGGCCTGAACGAGGCCACCTCCGACATCTTCGGCTCCTCCGTCGAGTTCAACGCCAAGAGCCCCGAGGACATCGGCGACTACCTCATCGGCGAAGAGATCGACATCAACGGCGACGGCTCGCCGCTGCGCTACATGGACAAGCCCTCCAAGGACGGCCAGTCCCTGGACAACTGGAGCGCCGACGCGGGCAACGTCGACGTCCACTACTCCTCGGGCATCGCCAACCACTTCTTCTACCTGCTGTCCGAGGGCAGCGGCGCGAAGGAGATCAACGGCGTCAAGTACGACTCGCCGACCGCCGACGGCTCCAAGGTCGAGGGCATCGGCCGTGACAAGGCCGAGAAGATCTGGTTCAAGGCCCTGACGTCGTACTTCACGACGACCACGGACTACAAGGCGGCCCGTGAGGGCACCCTGAAGGCTGCGACGGACCTCTACGGCGCGGACTCGGCCGAGGCCAAGGCCGTGGGCGCGGCCTGGACCGGCGTCGCGGTCAAGTAACACCCCGCAACCAGCAGCTTTGACTGCCTGGTTGCACCCGCTCCACCCCAATGGGCGGCACCCGGAGGCACCTTCCTCCCTCCGGGTGCCGCCTCATTGCGTTCTCGGCCTGCGGCTTCCGGCCCGGTTCGCCGCGATGTTCCGCGTCTTCCTGGTCCGGGCCGCCCCGGCGACCACGGCGAGCACCTCCGGCGACTGCGACCGTTCGGCGAGATGGCGCTGCATCCAGTCCGTGACCGCCGCCAACTCGGCCGGTTCCGGCACATGACCGTCCTCGACGGACAGGTACAACAGCCAGTCGTGGACGCGGCGGCGGATGAACTCGCGGAAGGACTCCACCGTGAGCCGCCCGGTCTCCGGCAGCACTCCGGCCGACCACTGCCGGAACTCGGCAGGTCCGGTCGCCCCCATCGCGATCTCGTCCACGAGGGCGACCACCGCCGTCTTGGCCGCGCTCTCGTCGGGGTCGCGCAGGATCGTGGCCACGAGGGCGCGGTCCCGGTCGCGGCTCGGCGAAGCAGCGGTCACCGAGACGACACGGAGGTACGCGGCCAATCGGACGTGATCGTCCGCCATGGCATCGTCCATGTCCACGTCGACGATGCCTGCCTCCGCAAGCAACCCGGCCACATCGGAACGCAAGGTCATCGCATCATCCTGCCGCAACAGGGTGCGCGTGCCTCACCGCATCAGAACCCCTGCCTCCTCCCCCGTCGCCTCGGAAGGAACCGCCACGAGCCCCAGCTCCGCGGCCCGGCCGCCCAGCAGGCGGTGCGCCGGAAGAATCCGGACCGTGTAGCCGAACGGTCCCGTACGGTCCAGCGCGAGCGGTCCCTCGTACACCCGCCGCCCCTCCCCGTCGGGCCCGCTGACCGGCTTCAGCGGCATCGGAGAGGGGTCGGTGAGATGGTCCTCCGGGTCGACGCGGCCCGCGACGGCCTGCACTTCCACGTCGTCCGGGGTCAGCTCGCCGAGGTGCACCCGCACCCGCAGGGAGAGCGTGGCGCCCAGTTCGGCGGTGGTGCCGCTCGCCGATGCCTCGACGTGGTCGACGGCGACCCGCGGCCAGGCCGCCCGGACCCTGGCCTTCCAGGAGGCGAGCTCGGCGGCGGCCGTGAGGTCCAGGGTGCGGTGGGCCCGCGCGGCGGGCGCGTACAGCTGCTCGACGTACTCGCGCACCATGCGGCCCGCGAGGACCTTCGGGCCGAGCCGGGTCAGGGTCCTGCGGACCATCTCGATCCAGCGGTCGGGCAGGCCGCCGGGCCCCTGTTCGTAGAAGCGGGGTGCGATGCGGCGCTCCAGGAGGTCGTAGAGGGCGGCGGCCTCCAGGTCGTCGCGGCGGTCGTCGTCGGTGGCGGAGCCGTCCGCCGTGGGGATGGCCCAGCCGAAGTCCGGCTCGAACCATTCGTCCCACCAGCCGTCGAGGACCGAAAGGTTGAGGCAGCCGTTCAGAGCCGCCTTCATCCCGGAGGTCCCGCACGCCTCCAGGGGCCTGAGCGGATTGTTCAGCCACACGTCGCAGCCGGGGTAGAGCTTCTGCGCCATCGCCATGCCGTAGTCCGGCAGGAACACGATGTGCCTGCGCACCCGCGGGTCGTCGGTGAACCTGACCAGCTCCTGGATGAGCCGCTTGCCGCCGTCGTCCGCCGGGTGCGCCTTGCCCGCGACGACGATCTGCACGGGCCGCTCGGGGTGGCGAAGCAGCTCCATCAGCCGGTCGCGGTCGCGCAGCATCAGCGTGAGGCGTTTGTACGAGGGGACGCGGCGGGCGAAGCCGATGGTGAGGACGTCCGGGTCGAACACGCCGTCGATCCAGCCCAGCTCCGCCGTCGCGGCGCCGCGCTGGCGCCACGAGTCGTGCAGGCGCCGCCTGACCTCGTGGACCAGCTGCTCGCGCAGGGTGCGGCGGAGCTCCCAGATGTCGGCGTCCTGGATGTCGGCCACCGCGTCCCACCGGTCGGAGCCGCCGACGGAGAGCGCGTCCTCGGTGCGCCGCTCGCCGATCTGCCGG
This sequence comes from Streptomyces sp. NPDC004732, assembly GCF_040609235.1. Classification (NCBI taxonomy): domain Bacteria; kingdom Bacillati; phylum Actinomycetota; class Actinomycetes; order Kitasatosporales; family Streptomycetaceae; genus Streptomyces; species Streptomyces sp. NPDC004732. The sequence continues at coordinate 329,273 of NZ_JBEXJR010000005.1, read as the reverse complement.
GCGCCGAGCCGGAAGACCTCGGGGGCCACCCAGGTCGGGGCGTGCACGCCGTTGGTGACGGAGGCGATCGGGACCTCCTGGGCGTCGAAGCCCGGCCACAGGCCCGCGAACATCTCACGGCTCACCGTGCCGTGCAGGGTGCTGACGCCGTTGGCGCGGCTGCCGAGCCGTAAGCCCATCACCGCCATGTTGAAGAGGTTGGGCTCGCCTCCCGGATACGTCTCCATGCCGAGCCGCAGGACGTCCCCCACGTCGATGCGGGGCAGTTCGGCGCCGGGGCCGAAGTGGTGGGCGACCAGCTCGCGGTCGAAGCGGTCGATGCCCGCGGGCACGGGCGTGTGGGTGGTGAAGACGGTCCCGGCGCGCACGGCTTCGAGCGCGGCATCGAAGTCGACGCCCTGGTGGGCGAGTTCGTGGATGCGTTCCAGGCCGAGGAACCCCGCGTGGCCCTCGTTCGTGTGGAAGACCTCGGGTTCGGGGTGGCCGGTCAGTCGGCAGTACGCCCGGACGGCGCGCACGCCGCCGATGCCGAGCAGCATCTCCTGGAGCAGCCGGTGCTCGCTGCCGCCGCCGTAGAGCCGGTCGGTGACGTCGCGCTCGCCCGGGTCGTTCTCCTCGACGTCGGAGTCGAGCAGCAGCAGCGGGACGCGGCCGACCTGCGCCTGCCAGACGTGGGCGCGCAGCCACCGCCCGCCGGGCAGCGCGAGCGCCACGATGGCGGGGGCACCGTCGGCCTCGCGCAGCAGCGCGAGTGGCAGCTCGTTGGGGTCGAGGACCGGGTAGTGCTCCTGCTGCCAGGCGTCGTGGGAGAGCGACTGGCGGAAGTAGCCGTGCCGGTAGAGCAGTCCGACGCCGATGAGCGGGACGCCGAGGTCGCTCGCGGCCTTCAGATGGTCCCCGGCGAGGATGCCGAGGCCGCCGGAGTACTGCGGCAGGGCGGCCGTGATGCCGAACTCGGGCGAGAAGTAGGCGACGGAGCCCGGCAGGTGGCCGTCGCCGCGGGATTGCTCCTGGTACCAGCGCTCCCCCTCGACGTAGTCGCGCAGGTCGTCGGCGGCCGCGCCGAGCCGCTGCAGGAAGTCGGCGTCGCCCGCGAGCTCGTCGAGCCGGGCGGGCGGCACCTCGCCGAGGAGCCGCACGGGGTCGCGCCCCGACGCCTCCCAGAGCCGTGGGTCGACGGACTCGAACAGGTCACGGGTGCGCGGATGCCAGGACCAGCGCAGATTGCGGGCCAACTCGGAGAGCCGGCCGAGGGGTTCGGGCAGGACGGGACGTACGGTGAATCGACGGATGGCCTTCACAGCGACTCCACCTCTACGGGGAATACGTTACGAATCGACCTACGCGTCGACGGTAGCGGTGACCGCCCCCCGCCAACTACGGCGCGTGGGCGGGCGCGAAGGTCGCGGGCTCGGCAGGGGCGTGGCGCGGCCAGGTGTCGCCCGGGTCGAGATCGCGGACGAAGGCGGCCCAGGCGGCGTGCATCGCGTCGGCCAGGGACTGGGGCGGGGCGTCTCCCGCGGCGGCGGTGACGCCTTCCGCGTCGAGCAGGTCGAAGACGAAGGGCAGGTCGAGGCAGTGGAAGGCCAGCCCTTGGCGGCTCCCCGGCACGGGTGAGGGCCAGGCGAACTCGTAGAGCCATGTGGGGTGTTCGCGTGCGGCGCGCGCCCGTGCCACCGCGAGGGCGGGGCCCCGGAAGACGAGGTCGGTCAGCTCCTGGCCGCCGAACTCGTGGAACTCGTGCCGGGTGTACCCGAGGAGCAGCGGCACCCCGGCCGCCAGGTCGCCCTCGGTGAGCTCCGTGAGCACGGGGCGCGGGACCAGCTCCCCGTCGGCGACCGGTCCGAGCAGCGGGCCGGGCAGCCGCTCGCGGCCTGGTCCCGGCGCGCTCAGTGCGTCCTGGAGCTCCAGCAGGCGCTCGTCCGGCAGGTCGCGGAGCGCCGCTGCCGTGGCGGGCAGCCCCGTGCGCCGTGTGAACAGCTCGGCCACGGCCGGGCCGACCCAGTGCTCCTGCGGCTCGATCAGCGAGCCGGACATGGATATCGCCGCCCGGAAGAGACCGCGGGCGGCCGGTGTCGCGAGCAGCGCCTGGACGGCGCCGCCGCCCGCCGACTGCCCGGCGACCGTGACCTTGGCCGGGTCGCCGCCGAACGCCGCGATGTTGTCCCGCACCCACTCCAGGGCGGCGATCCAGTCGCGTACGCCGCGGTTGTCCAGGGCGTCGGCCAGGTGCAGGAAGCCCTCGATGCCGAGCCGGTAGCCCACCGACACGAGGACGACGCCGTCCCGGTTGAACGCGGCCCCGTCGTACCAGGGGCTCGCCGCCGACCCTCCGACGTAGCCGCCGCCGTGGATCCAGAACAGGACGGGGAGCGCCGCGTCCTGGTCCGGGGCGGGCGTGAAGACGTTCAGGTTGAGGATGCCGTCGCCGGGGACCGAGTGCTCCGGAATCGTGGCTCCGTCGCCCAGGCCGCGGCGCTGCGCGGTCGGCCCGTACGCGGTGGCGTCCAGCGGCGCGGTCCACGGCTCGGGCGGGACGGGCGGCGCGAACCGGAGCGGGCCGACGGGCGGCGCGGCATAGGGGATGCCGAGGAACCGGGTCCCGGTGGCGCGGTGTTCGCCGCGGACGGGGCCATGGGCGGTGGTGACGGTCGGGTGCGGACGGTCTGCGTCGGCCATGACACCACTCGACACCACATTCGGCCTGCCGGGCAACGTCCGCGACTCTCCGACCACCCCGCCGCACTCGCTGTAACGTGCAACCTGCTGTGCAGCCACGGCACTTGACGGTCAGTAACTAGGACAACTACACCAACTGCGGCAACGGGGGCGGACGGATGATCGGGCAGCTGCGGGATTCCTCCCCGCCGCGGACAGGGCCGTACGAGACGCTGGCCCGGCTCGGCGCGGGCGGCATGGGCGAGGTCTTCCTGGCCGCCCCCGGACCGCACGAGCCCGGCCGCCCCTACGATCCGGTCACGCTCGTCGCCGTGAAGGCGATCCGCAAGGACCTGGCGGGCGACGCCGCCTTCCGCGCCCGGTTCCGGCGCGAGATATCCGTCGCGAAGTCCGTGGACAGCCCCTTCGTGGCCCGGCTCGTCGCGGGCGACGCGGACGCCGGACAGCCCTGGCTCGCCACGGAGTACGTCGCCGGGCCGAACCTCGCCGACGCGGTGCGGCGGCACGGCCCGCTGCCGGTCGCCTCCGTCGCGGCGCTCGGCGCGGGAACGGCCCGCGCACTGGCCGCCGTGCACGCCGCGGGAGCCCTGCACCGCGACCTCAAGCCCGCGAACGTCCTGCTCGGCGCGGACGGACCCAAGCTCATCGACTTCGGTGTGGCGCGGGCGCTCGGCGCGACCACGATGACCTCGACGGGCCTGCTGGTGGGCACGCCCGGCTTCATGTCCCCCGAGCACGTGGCGGGCGGGCGCCATGTGGTGGCCGCCTCCGACGTGTTCTGTCTGGCGTCGGTGCTCGCCTATGCGGCGTCGGGCGACGATCCGTTCGGGGAAGGTCCGGTGGCGGCGGTCCTGTACCGCGTGTCCCGGGCCGAGGCCCGGCTGGAGGGTGTCCCCGAGGAGCTGCGCGAGCTGCTTGCCGCCTGCTTGTCGCGTGAGCCGGGCGGGCGGCCGGGGCCCGAGGAGGTGGCGGCGGGGCTGGCGGCGCTGCAGGGCGACGGTGACAGTGGTGACGGCGGCCGTGGCGCATCCGGGGGTCACTGGCCGGGCAGCGTCCTCGGCCTCATCGCCGAAATCCAGCGCGACGTCACGCAGTTGTGCGCCTCGGGACGCCCGCTGCTGCCCCTGCCCCCGATGCCGACCGGCCCCGCGCACCCGGCGACGCAGACCCCCACGCGCACCCCGACGGCGCTCGACGCCCCGGCGCCCACCCCGGCACCGTCCGGCCTCCCCGCCCACGGCCTCCCCACCATGAGCTCGGCCGCGCCCGTCGCGCCGCCCCGCCGCGGCATCGGCCGTCGCGGCGCCGTGCTGACCGTGGCCGCCGTGGCCGTGGCGGGCGCCGTCGTCGGCGGCCTGCTCGCCGTGCTGGGCCCCGACTCCGGGTCGGACTCCGGCTCCGGCTCCGGCTCCGGCTCCGAGGCGGGCGGCGGCAAGCCGGGCCGCGACGCCACGGGCGGGCCCGCGGCCCCCGGGGCCGCGAAGCCGTCCGTCTCCCCCGCCCGGCTGGTCGCCACCGCCGGGGTCGACGCGGGCGGCACCGACGACCGCAGCGGCCAGGTACCGCAGTACGAGGCGCAGCGCCCCAAGGGCTGGAAGCCGTGGCGGGCCAGGTTCGGGCATGCGCCGATGAGTTGCGCGGCCGACACCGAGGCGGTCGTGTGTCTGCTGACGAACGGCACGTACGAGGCGCGCAGCGCCGTCGACGGACACCGTCTGTGGACCTCGGACGGCCGCTCGGCGGAGGACGCCGGGGTGGGCGGCGAGGCCTACGTCAGCCCGTCCGGGGCGTTCTTCATGCCGGGTGACGAACAGGCTCCCGCGGTGCGCGGCGGGACGGCCGTCATCGCGTACAAGGGGCGCGTGCAGGTCCGCGACTCCCGGAGCGGCGACGTGCGGTGGACGGCCGGTGCCCCGGCGGGGAAGAAGGCCACGTCCGCCCTGCTCACCGACGACCACCTGATCGTCTCCTCCGAGGGCACCCTGGACGGCACGGACGGGCCGACGGGCGCCACGGTCCAGGCGTTCCCCGTGCGGCGTGGCGGCGACCCCGTGTGGACGTACGAACTCAGCGACAAGATCCTCTCCATGGCCGAGGAGGGCAACTACACCGCCTCGCTCGTCCACGACGGCCTGGTCTACGCCGACTCCCGGGACGGCGTCGTCGCGATCGACGAGAAGAAGGGCGACCGCGTGGGCGGCACCTTCGACGACGGCCAGTGCCGCTCCCTCATGGCGGACACGCGCGCCACCGCGGACCCGGACGACGACCAGATCCTCTGCACCCATGTGCTCGGCACCGCCGGTGACCTCGACGATCCGACCGCCGACCCGCAGACCCGGGTGACCCGTATGGACGCCCGCAAGCTCGCCGTCGAGGGCAAGTTCGGCTTCAAGGCCCCGCCGGTCGGCTCCGACGGGCACCCCGGCCAGGACATCGTGGTGAGCGCGGTCTCCCCCGGCGCGGCGCTCGCCTACGACACGACGGGCGGGAAGCTGCTCGTGGCCGACCCGAAGAACGGCAGGCTCACCCGCAGGGAGCCGCTCTCCGTGGTCGACTACGACATCGAGCGCCCCGTGTCCTCCGGCGCCCTCGTCATCGGCGGCCGCGCCCTGACCGCCGACAACTCCACGCTGCGGACGGTGCCGTTGACGGCGCGGGGCAAGGTCCGCACCGTCCGGGTCCCCGGCGCCCCCGGCAACCGCGCCGCGAAGCCGTCCGATGACAACGGCACGGTGATCGCCGACCAGCCGAAGCCGCCGACGGTGCTGCCGCTGGGCGGGGTCGCGACGATCGTGTACGACCAGGGGACGGTCGTCTCGGTCCAGCTCCCTTCCTGACCGAGACGACCGTTCCGGGCTCTTCCCCACCGCCGTCCCCGACTCTTCCCCACCGCAGTCCCGACTCTCCCCCTGCCTTCAACTTCCTTACGCAGGGCCCCCCTTGGAGGACTCGTGCTCGACCCCCTGCCCGGTCCGCCGCGCCAGGTCGGCCCGTACCGGCTGCTCGCCCTCATCGGCACGGGCGGCATGGGCGAGGTCTACCTGGCCCGCGAGCCGCGGCCCGGCGCGCCGCTCGTCGCGGTCAAGACCGTCCGGCCGGACCTGGACATCGACCGGGAGTTCCGGATCCGGTTCCGCCGGGAGATCGCGGCGGCGCGCGCGGTCTCGGGCGAGGGCACGGCGGCCCTGCTCGACGGGGACGCGGACACCGAGGTGCCGTGGCTGGCCACCGAGTACGTCGCCGGGCCCTCGCTCGCGGACGCGGTGCGCCGCTGCGGGCCGCTGCCGACGGAGGCGGTGCGCGCGCTGGGCGCCGGGCTCGCCCGCGCGCTGGCCGCCGTGCACGCGGCCGAGGTCCTGCACCGTGACCTCAAGCCCGGCAACGTACTCCTCACCCCCGAAGGCCCCACCCTCATCGACTTCGGCATCGCGCAGGCCTTCGACGCGACGGCGCTGACGACGGCCGGGATGGTGGTGGGCACGCCCGGGTTCATGGCGCCCGAGCAACTGGAGGGCAGCCATGCGGTGGTGCCCGCGTCGGACGTCTTCACGCTGGGCGCGGTGCTCTGCTTCGCGGCGACGGGGCGCGGTCCCTTCGACGACCAGGAACTGGCCTCGGTGATCTTCCGCATCGCGCAGGGCGACGCGGACCTCTCCGCGGTCCCCGACGGCCTGCGCGAAGTGATCACTGACTGTCTGCGCCCGGCGCCCGACGAGCGGCCCACCGCGGCGGTGCTCGCCGAGCGCCTGACGGACGGTGCCGGGTCGGCCGTGCCGTGGCCCGCGCCGGTGCTCTCGCTCTTCGCCGAGCACCGGGAGGCGGTGGCACGCTGCGAACGGGAGGCGGACCGGCACTCATTGGCGGACGCGGCCACGACGTCCGGGGTCACATCCTCTCCGCCCCCTCTGGCTCCTCCGGCTCCTCCGGCTCCATTGACCCCACCCGCCTCACCGGCCCCCCGGCGCCGCGCATGGTGGTTCGTCGCCGCCGCGGCGGTGGCGGCCGCGGTGACCGTGGCGGCGGTGCTGATACCCGGGGACGGCGAGAAGGACGGCGGGGGCGCGTCGGCGTCCGACGGCCGCACCCCCGCCAGCCCCGCCAACCCCACAGCCCCCACCGCCCGCATCGTCACGGAGTACGGAAACCGGGCCCACTCCGGTGAGTTCGGCGCGGCGAAGAAGCCCGCGTCCGCCCGGCCCAAGGGCTGGAAGCCCTGGTCGGTGCAGCGCCCGAAGGGCCTGGACGACCGGGGCAACGGCTGTCTGCTGGCCGCATCGACGCTCGTGTGCCGGGACGGCAAGGGCGCCGCCACCGCCCTCGACGCGGCGACCGGCGCCCACCACTGGACGTCCCGCGGCTTCCCGGTCACGGCCGACGGCCTCCAGGGCATCCAGGAACTGCCGCCCGGGAGCGACGGCAAGCGCGTGTACGTGCCGAGCGAACGCGGCGTGATCGCGGTGGACCTGTCCTCGGGCGCCGAGCGCTGGCGCAAGCCGACGGCGCCCGACACGGTCGTGATGGCTCTGACGTACGCGAACGGGGTGGTCTACACGGCCGAGTTCGGCTTCGCGGACGAGACGACGGGCCCGAGTCACGCGCAGGTGCGCGCCCGCCGCGCGAAGGACGGCCACGAATTGTGGAAGTCGCCTCCACTGTCCACCAAGGTGCAGCCCTCGCTCCTCGTCGAGGACGGCAAGGTGTACGCGGCCGTCGAGGGCAAGGGCGTCCTGGCCCTCTCCACCGCGAACGGCAAGGTCACCCGACGCGCGCCCGGCCAGTCCTGCTCCGGGCTCCTGGCCCACCGCGGGTCGATCCTGTGCTGGGACCACGGCACGCCTGGCGTCCGCGAACTGAATCCCGGAACCCTCGCCACGCGCCGCACCCTGGCACCCGGCCTCGAACCCGCGCTGCCACCGGTCGTGGGCGACGCGGACGTCCTCGTGGTGGCCACCGGGAGCCCCGACCCCGACGACCCGGTCACCCACACCATGACGGCCTTCGACTGGCGCACCGGCAAGCGCCTGTGGCGGTACGGCGGCCCGCAGGACACCGTGTCCCTCGCCCTGACGGGCCACCGGGTCCTCGCCGTCGGGCTGTACGAGATGTGGGGCCGCTCCACCAGGGACGACGTCAACTCCTACCGCAAGAAGGACATCCCCCTGGCGGACGGGCAGACGGAGTACGACGACCCGCCGTCCCTGCGCTCCCCGCTGTACGTCGGCGGCGCCCTGTTCACCGCCACGGACGACGGCAGATTCCTCTCCGGCTACGCCCCTTAGCCGCACCGACAGCCCGGCTCACCCGATGGGGAAGGCGAGTTCACGGCCCGTCGCGAGGAACTCCTGCCGCGTGATGGTGAAGGCCTCCCACGCCTCGCTCATCGCGAGGAAGAACCGCGCCATGCCGTCGTGGCCGCGCCACTGGCCGCCGTACGGCAGGTTCTCCGCCTGGTGGAGGACGACCTCGGGTGAGAAGTAGGGCGCGAGCAGAGCGAACGACGCGCGGGCGCGTCGCACACCGGCGCTTTTCGGACCTCTGCCTCGGTGGGTCGACGGCACAGTACGGCATGCCTCAGGGTGGATGCGTACGGTTCAACAAGCCATACGGCATATGCGAATTCGGTCCGCACTTGCCATTCATGGTGAGGCCGGTCTTGCATGCGCCCTTACGCACTAGTAGTTAACAAAGCGCCGGATTGCTCACCCGAAGGGCGTGGGAAGGCTCTTCCGGTAGGCAATTCGGCCCACAGGCCGGCACGCACCGCGGAACCCTCCACACCCCCGTATCCGTGCAGCGGACAGGAGCGGTCAGACATGCCTCTAGGCTCAACCCCGCCGGGCTCGCCCTCGCAGCCCACCATCCCCGTCCTGGATGTGCGGCCCGCCGTCCACGGCGGGCAAAAACCGGCGAAGGCGGTGCCGGGAGAGACGTTCCAGGTCACAGCCACGGTCTTCCGCGAGGGACACGAAGCGGTCGCCGCCAACGTCGTCCTGCGCGACCCCGGGGGGCGCCCCGGACCGTGGACCCCCATGCGGGAGCTCTCACCGGGCACCGACCGGTGGGGCGCCGACGTGACGCCGGACGCCGAAGGGCGCTGGACCTACGCCGTGGAGGCGTGGGGCGATCCGGTCACGACCTGGCGCCACCACGCGCAGATCAAGATACCCGCGGGTCTCGACACCGATCTGGTCCTGGAGGAGGGCGCCCGGCTCCACGAACGCGCCGCCACCGGCATACCCCGCACCGACCGGGCCGCCGTCCTCGACGCGGCCCGGGCACTGCGCGATACGGGCCGCTCACCGGCGGCCCGTCTTGCTGCCGCCCTCACCCCGGAAGTGCAGGACACGCTGGCCCGTCATCCACTGCGTGAACTCGTCACGTCCTCCGAGGAGTTGCCGCTCCTCGTCGAGCGGCGCCGGGCGCTCTTCGGGTCCTGGTACGAGTTCTTCCCGCGGTCGGAGGGCGCCCGCGTCGAGCAAGGGGCGCCGCCCGTTCCTGGGACCTTCCGCACCGCGGCCGCGCGGCTGCCCGCCATCGCCGAGATGGGCTTCGACGTCGTCTATCTGCCGCCGATCCACCCGATCGGCACCACCTTCCGCAAGGGGCCGGACAACTCCCTCTCGGTGGGCCCTGACGACGTCGGCGTGCCCTGGGCGATCGGTTCGCCGGAGGGCGGTCACGACGCCGTGCACCCGGATCTCGGGACGCTCGACGACTTCGACGCGTTCGTGCGCCGCGCCGCCGACCTCGGCCTCGAAGTCGCCCTGGACTTCGCGCTGCAGTGCTCGCCGGACCACCCGTGGGTGGAGAAGCACCCCGACTGGTTCCGCCACCGGGCGGACGGCACCATCGCGTACGCGGAGAATCCGCCGAAGAAGTACCAGGACATCTATCCGCTCGCCTTCGACAAGGACCTGCCGGGGCTGATCGCGGAGACCGTGCGGCTGCTGCGCTTCTGGATGGGGCACGGCGTACGCGTCTTCCGCGTCGACAATCCGCACACCAAGCCCGTCGTTTTCTGGGAGCGGGTGCTCGCGGACATCAACGGCACGGACCCCGACGTCATCTTCCTCGCCGAGGCGTTCACCCGCCCCGCGATGATGCAGACCCTCGCGGCCGTCGGCTTCCAGCAGTCCTACACGTACTTCACCTGGCGGAACGGGAAGGACGAACTCACCGACTACCTCACCGAGTTGTCGCGGGACACCGCGCACTTCCTGCGCCCCAACTTCTTCGTGAACACCCCCGACATCCTGCACGCCTACCTCCAGGAGGGCGGCCGCCCCGCCTTCGAGGTGCGGGCCGTGCTCGCCGCCACGCTGTCGCCGACGTGGGGCGTCTACAGCGGATTCGAGCTGTGCGAGAACACCGCGGTACGGCGAGGGAGCGAGGAGTACCTGCATTCGGAGAAGTACCAACTGCGGCCACGCGACTGGGCGTCGGCCGCACAAAGAGGCGACACGATCGCCCCGCTGATCACCGCGCTCAACCGCATCCGGCGCGCGAGCCCCGCGCTCCGGCAACTGCGCGACCTGCACTTCCACCAGACGGACCAGGAAGCGGTGATCGCGTACTCGAAGACGGCCGTCGGCGAGCACGGCTCGAACACTGTTCTCGTCGTCGCCAACCTCGACCCTCACCACACCCAGGAGGCCACGGTCTCGTTGAACATGCCGCAACTCGGCCTGGACTGGCACGAGTCCGTGCCGGTGCGCGACGAGCTCACCGGCGAGACCTATCACTGGGGCAGGGCCAACTACGTGCGTCTGGAACCGGGCCGCGCCCCCGCGCACATCCTCACGGTCCTGCGACCGTCCTCACCGTTGATCGGAGGGTCATCCACACCATGATCGTCAATGAGCCCGTCCAGGACACCTTCGAGGACACACCCGCCAAGGACCGCGACCCCGAATGGTTCAAGCGCGCCGTCTTCTACGAAGTCCTGGTCCGTTCCTTCCAGGACAGCAACGGCGACGGCATCGGCGACCTCAAGGGCATCACCGCCAAGCTCGACTACCTCCAATGGCTCGGCGTCGACTGCCTCTGGCTGCCCCCCTTCTTCCAGTCCCCCCTGCGCGACGGCGGCTACGACGTCTCCGACTACACCGCCGTCCTCCCCGAATTCGGCGACCTCGCCGACTTCGTCGAATTCGTCGACTCCACCCACCAACGCGGCATGCGCGTCATCATCGACTTCGTCATGAACCACACCAGCGACCAGCACCCGTGGTTCCAGGCATCGCGCACCGACCCCGAAGGCCCTTACGGCGACTACTACGTCTGGGCGGACGACGACAAGCAGTACCAGGACGCCCGCATCATCTTCGTCGACACCGAAGCCTCCAACTGGACCTTCGACCCCGTCCGCAAGCAGTACTTCTGGCACCGCTTCTTCTCCCACCAACCCGACCTCAACTACGAGAACCCCGCGGTCCAGGAAGAAATCATCTCCGCCCTGCGCTTCTGGCTCGACCTCGGCATCGACGGCTTCCGGCTCGACGCCGTCCCCTACCTCTTCGCCGAAGAGAACACCAACTGCGAGAACCTCCCCCGCTCCCACGCCTTCCTGCAACGCGTCCGCGCCGAAATCGACGCCCACTACCCCGACACCGTCCTCCTCGCCGAGGCCAACCAATGGCCCGAGGACGTCGTCGACTACTTCGGCGACTTCCAAAACGGCGGCGACGAATGCCACATGGCCTTCCACTTCCCCGTCATGCCCCGCATCTTCATGGCCGTCCGCCGCGAATCCCGCTACCCCGTCTCCGAAATCCTCGCAAAGACCCCCGCCATCCCGTCCGGCTGCCAATGGGGCATCTTCCTGCGGAACCACGACGAGCTCACCCTCGAAATGGTCACCGACGAAGAACGCGACTACATGTACGCGGAATATGCCAAAGACCCCCGCATGCGCGCCAACATCGGCATCCGCCGCCGCCTGGCCCCCCTCCTGGACAACGACCGCAACCAGATCGAGCTCTTCACCGCCCTGCTGCTCTCCCTGCCCGGCTCGCCGATCCTCTATTACGGCGACGAGATCGGCATGGGCGACAACATCTGGCTCGGCGACCGCGACGCCGTCCGCACCCCCATGCAGTGGACCCCCGACCGCAACGCGGGCTTCTCCTCCAGCGACCCCGGCCGCCTCTACCTCCCCACGATCATGGACCCGGTCTACGGCTACCAGGTCACCAACGTCGAAGCCTCCATGTCCTCCCCCTCCTCCCTGCTCCACTGGACCCGGCGCATGATCGAGATCCGTAAACAGAACCCGGCGTTCGGACTCGGCTCGTACACCGAACTACCCTCGTCCAACCCGGCAGTTCTCGCCTTCCTGCGGGAAGCCCCTTCGACCGGCGCCGAGGGGGACGACGGCGACGATCTGGTGCTGTGCGTGCACAACTTCTCGCGTTTTGCCCAGCCCACCGAGCTGGATCTCCAGGCCTTCGAAGGCCGCCATCCCGTCGAGCTCATCGGCGGAGTGCGCTTTCCGGCCATCGGTGAGCTCCCGTACCTGCTGACACTCGCGGGACACGGGTTCTACTGGTTCCGGTTGCGCGCGGAACCGGCGTAGGCTCCGGCAGCGCGACGCCTCGCGGGGCGGTTTCCACCGCCCCGCCCTGGGCACTCCTACGCAACAAACGGCACCCCCATTTCGCACCACCGGCACTCCCGCACCCTGCCTTGTCCGCGACGCGGAAAGGACGCGACGCCATGTCGGAAGCCGCCATCCACCCCAGTGCGCACGCCACGGCGCTGCTCGCCTCGCTCGATCCGCTGCTGCGCGAATGGCTGCCCAGGCAGCGGTGGTTCGCCGGAAAGGGCCGCCCCATCGGCGCCCTCGAGGCGGTGGCTGCGACCGAAATCCTGCCGCGCAGTGCGCCGACCGGTCTGCTGCACCTCCTCCTGCGGGTGCGCCGCCCGCTGGCCGTCTCGCAGGACGCCGGGCTCGACGGCACCGCCGCCGACCGCCTCACCGACTGCTACCAGCTGCTGATCGGCGTGCGCCGCACCTTGCCGCCGCGCCTGGCCCCCGCCCTGATCGGCCACGTCGTCGAAGGCCCGCTCGCGGGCAGCACGGTGTACGACGCCCTGCACGACCCGCGGCTCGCCGGACTGCTCCTGGAACGGCTGCGGATGCCGGGACGCCACGGCGTGCTCCGCTTCGAGCGCGACATGGGCGTCGAGATCCCCTCCGGTCTCGCCCCGCGCCTGCTCACCTGCGAACAGTCCAACTCGTCGCTCGTGTACGGCGATACGTTCATCCTCAAGCTGTTCCGCCGCGTCGTGCCGGGACTCAACCCCGACCTCGAACTGCCGCTGGAGCTCGCCCGGGAGGGCTGCGCACGGGTGCCCGCGCCCGCCGCGTGGGTCTTCGCCGACCTGGTCGGCCCGGCCGCGCCCGAGGAGAGCTGCAGCCTCGGGGTGCTCCAGCCGTATCTGGCCGGGGCCGACGACGGCTGGGAGCTCGCCCTGCGGATGCGCGACAAGGGCGAGTCCTTCACCCGTGAGGCGCGGGCGCTCGGCCGCGCCACCGCCGAGGTGCACGCCGCCCTCGCGGCCGCGCTGCCGACCGTCACGCTGGGCCGGGCACAGGTGGAGCTGGTCGCCGACGCCATGGCGGAGCGCCTCGCCGCGGCGGCGCAGTCGGTCCCCGCGCTGCGGCCCTACGCCCCCGGGCTGCTCACCGCCTTCGAGGCGCTGGCCGACCTGGGCGGCGAGGGACAGGCGTGGACGGCCCAGCGCGTCCACGGCGACCTGCACCTCGGGCAGTGTCTGCGCTCCCCGGACGGCGAGTGGTCGCTCATAGACTTCGAGGGCGAACCCGCACGGCCGCTCGCCGAACGCAGGCTGCCCCAGCCCCCGGCCCGCGACGTGGCGGCCATGCTGCGCTCCTTCGACTACGCGGCGTCCCACGGCACCTGGTCGCCCGGGTGGGCCGAGGAGTGCCGGGCCGCGTTCTGCTCGGGATACGCGGAGGTGGCGGGCAGCGACCCGCGCACCGACCCCGTGCTGCTGCGCGCCCACGAGACCGACAAGGCGGTCTACGAAGTCCTGTACGAGGCCCGCCACCGCCCCGACTGGCTGCCGGTACCGCTGGCGGCGGTCCGCCGTCTCGCCGGGGACGGCCCCGCCGACGAAGCCCACTGACCATTCCTCCGGAGGAGGCCTCCCCAGTGACCCCGCGCCCCCGCAAACCGTCCGACGAATCCGCCGCCCCCACTCCACCGGCCACCCCGGCCGGACCGGGTGCGGCGAGCGGGAAGAGCCCGAAGGCGGCGAAGCCCGCGAAGCGCGCAAGGAGCGCGAAGAAGGCGGCGGCGAAAGCACCGGCGCCCGTCACCGCACCTTCCGCCACCGCACCTCCCGTCACCGCGCCGCCCAGCACCGAGCCACCCGTCACCGAATCCCCCGTCGGCGAAGGCGACCGCGCCCGGCTCCTGAGCGGCACCCACCACGACCCGCACGGCGTCCTGGGCGCCCACTCCGTGCCCGGCGGCACGGCCTTCCGGGCCCTGCGCCCGTACGCGAAGGCGGTCGCCGTCGTCGCCGACGGGCTCCGCGCCGAGCTGCGCGACGACGGCGACGGCTTCTTCTCCGCAGTCCTCCCGCTGCGGGCCGTGCCCGCGGACTACCGACTGCACGTCACGTACGAGGAGGCGGAGCTGGAGATCCACGACGCGTACTCCTTCCTGCCCTCGCTCGGCGAGTTCGACCTGCATCTGATCGGCGAGGGCAGGCACGAAGAGCTGTGGAAGGCGCTCGGTGCCCGGCCCATGACCCACCGGGGCGCCACCGGCACCCGGTTCACGGTGTGGGCGCCCAACGCCCAGGGGGTGCGGGTCGTCGGGGGCTTCAACTTCTGGGACGGCACCGGATTCCCGATGCGCTCGCTCGGCGGCAGCGGCGTGTGGGAGCTGTTCGTGCCGTCCGTCGGCGAGGGCGAGCTGTACAAGTTCGAGATCACCCGGCCCGACGGCTCGACGACCCAGCGCGCCGACCCGCTGGCGCGCCGCACGGAGGCGCCGCCCGCCAACTCCTCGGTCGTGCACGAGTCGCACCACGAATGGCACGACCGGGAGTGGCTCGCGAGGCGCGGGGACCTGCCCGTGCACCAGGCGCCCTTCTCGGTCTACGAGGTGCATCTCGCTTCCTGGCGGCCTGGTCTGACGTACCGCCAGCTCGCCGAGCAGCTGCCCGCGTACGTCTCGGACCTGGGGTTCACGCACGTCGAGCTGATGCCCGTCGCCGAGCACCCCTTCGGCGGGTCCTGGGGCTATCAGGTCACCGGCTTCTACGCGCCGACCGCCCGCCTCGGCACGCCCGACGACTTCAAGTTCCTCGTCGACGCGCTGCACCGGGCCGGGATCGGCGTCCTGATGGACTGGGTGCCCGCGCACTTCCCGCGCGACGACTGGGCGCTCGCCGAGTTCGACGGCAGGACCCTGTACGAGCACGAGGACCCGGCCCGGTCGGCGCACCCCGACTGGGGCACCCTTGAGTTCGACTACGGCCGCAAGGAAGTGCGCAACTTCCTCGTCGCCAACGCCAGTTACTGGTGCGAGGAGTTCCACATAGACGGGCTGCGCGTCGACGCCGTGGCCTCCATGCTCTACCTCGACTACTCGCGCGAGGACGGCGAGTGGACGCCCAACGCGCACGGCGGCCGCGAGAACCTCGACGCCGTCTCCTTCCTCCAGGAGATGAACGCCACCGTCTACCGCCGCTCCCCCGGTGTCGTCACCATCGCCGAGGAGTCCACGGCCTGGGACGGCGTCACCCGGGCCACGCACCACCAGGGCCCGGGCGGCTTCGGCGGCCTCGGGTTCGGGCTGAAGTGGAACATGGGCTGGATGCACGACTCGCTCGACTACGTCGCCAAGGAGCCGGTGCACCGCAAGTACCACCACAACGAGATGACGTTCTCGATGGTGTACGCGTACAGCGAGAACTACGTCCTGCCGATCTCGCACGACGAGGTCGTCCACGGCAAGCAGTCGCTGGTGTCGAAGATGCCGGGCGACTGGTGGCAGCAACGCGCCAACGAGCGCGCGTACCTCGGCTTCATGTGGGCCCACCCCGGCAAGCAACTCCTCTTCATGGGGCAGGAGTTCGCGCAGGGCGCCGAGTGGTCGGAGGGGCACGGCCCGGACTGGTGGCTGCTCGATCCGGCGTACGGCGCGGAGCCCGACCACCGGGGCGTGCGGGACCTCGTCCGCGAGCTGAACACCGTCTACCGCCGCGAGGGCGCCCTGTGGCAGCGCGACACGGACCCCGGGGGCTTCGCCTGGGTGGACGGCGACGCCGCGGAGGACAACGTCTTCGCCTTCCTCCGGTGCCCCGCGCAGAACACCGCGGGTTCCGACGGGCGTCCGCTGCTCGCCGTCTCCCACTTCTCCCCGGTCGTCCGGCACGGCTACCGCCTGGGCGTGCCGGACGAGTTCGCCGCGTGGCAGGAGGTCCTCAACACGGACGAGGCGCGCTACGGCGGCGGCGACGTCACCAACCCCGACCCGCTGAAGCCGGAGCCGGTGGCGTCGCACGGCCGTCCCGCGTCCCTGCGCCTGACCCTGCCGCCGCTGGCTACGGTGTGGCTGCGTCCGGCGTGAGGTCCTTCAGCGCCACCGGCAGCTCCTCCGCGTACAGGACACCGAGCCGCTGGGTGGCCCGGGTGAGCGCCACGTAGAGATCGCTCGTCCCGTACTGCGCGGGCTCCACGACCAGGACCGTGTCGAACTCCAGACCCTTCGCCTGACGCGGGTCGATCAGGACGACCGCCCGCGTCAGGTCCGGGGCCTGCCCGGCCGTCACACCGGGCAGCTGTGCGGCGAGCTCCGCGTGGAGCCCGCGGGGGGCGATCACCGCGAGACGGCCCTCGTCCCGCGCCTCGGCGGCCACCGCGGCGGCCACGGCTGCGGCGAGGTCGTCCGTGCGGCGCGCCCAGGGACGTACGCCCGTGGAGCGCACCGAACTCGGCGGCATGAAGTCGGGCTGCTCCAGGCGCGGCACCTCGGCCGCCACCTCCATGATCTCCACGGGGGTGCGGTAGTTGACGCCGAGCCGCGTGTACTCCCAGCGGTCCTCGACGTACGGGGCGAGGATGCTGTCCCACGAGCCGCAGCCGCCCGCCTCTGCGGTCTGCGCCGGGTCGCCGACGAGCGTCATGGAGCGGGTCGGGCAGCGCCGCATGAGCAGCCGCCAGGCCATCGCGGAGAGCTCCTGCGCCTCGTCGACGATGATGTGCCCGAACGCCCAGGTGCGGTCGGCGGCCGCGCGCTCCGCGGCGCTGCGGTGGTCGGCCTCCTCCTGGCGCTCGGCCATCCGCTCCGCGTCGATGATGTTGTGCGCGAGCAGGACCTCGGCGTCGTCCTCGTCCTTGTCCTCGAACTCGTACGTCCGGGAGGCGCGCGAGACGTCGAGCACGCCCTGCGCATAGGCGATCTGCTTCGCCCGCTCCGCCTCGGACGCGGCCCGCGCCGCGCTGTCGTCGTGGCCGAGGAGTTCGGCTGCCTCGTCGAGCAGCGCGACGTCGGCGGCGGTCCAGGGCGCGTCGTAGGGCCTGCGGACGACCTCGGCGTCCCGCTCGGACAGGCCCGTCGGCTCCTCCAGGAAGTCGGCGACGAAGCGCTGCGGGGTGAGCGTCGGCCACAGCTCCTCGATGGCGGCGTGCACCTCGGCGCTGGCCGCGACGCCCTTGCCGAGCTGGGCGATGTCGTCGGGGCCCAGGAAGTTCGGCCCGCCGTACGGATCGTGGCCGATGCGCTCGGCGAGCTGTGCGGTCAGCTCGTCGATGATGCGGAAGGCGAAGTGCGGGCGGCCGAGGTTGTGCGGGACGTCCGCCGCGCGGGCCGCCTCGCGTGCCTGGTCGGCGATCGTCCAGTCCAGGATCAGGTCGCCGTCGTCGTGCGCGATGACGATCGGCTCGCCCGGCTCGGGGGTGCGCTGCCGGTCGCGCACGGCCGCGGCGAGCACGTCCGCCATCTCCGCGCGGCCCTTCACCTCGGCCGCCTCGGGGCTGTCCGTGCCGGTCGCCTCAACGCCGGGGAAGAGCTCGCCGACCGTGGCGAGGAGCACGCCCGTCTCGCCGAGGGCGGGCAGGACCTCGCCGATGTAGCCGAGGAAGGCCGGGTTCGGGCCGACGATCAGGACCGCGCGCTTGGCGAGCAGCTCGCGGTGGGCGTAGAGGAGGAACGCGGCCCGGTGCAGGGCCACGACGGTCTTGCCCGTCCCCGGGCCGCCCTCGACGACGAGGACGCCGCGGTGCGGGGCGCGGATGATGCGGTCCTGCTCGGCCTGGATGGTCTGCACGATGTCGTGCATGCGGCCGGTGCGGGCCGAGTCGAGCGCGGCGAGCAGCACCTCGTCGGCGTCGCTGCCCTCGTGGCCGGTGCGGGTCGTGTCGCTCAGGTCGAGGAGCTCGTCGTGCAGGCCGGTGACCTCGCGGCCCTCGGTGGTGATGTGCCGGCGCCTGCGCAGGCCCATCGGGGTGTGACCCGTCGCGAGATAGAAGGGGCGCGCGACATCGGCACGCCAATCGATCACGAGTGGGGTGCGCTCGATGTCGGATGCACGGATTCCGATGCGCCCGATGTGGTGATCACGGCCGTCGCGGAATTCGAGCCTCCCGAAACACAGTCCGTTCTCCCCCGCGTCGAAGGCGGCGAGCAGCCCGGACCGCTCCGCCACCAGGACATCACGCTCCAGGCGCGCCTGGAGACCGTTGCCCACCTGCGACAACGACGCCTGCACGGCGGACTCGGCCTCCTCGCGCAGCGCGTCCAGGCGTGCGTACAGCCCGGAGACGAATTGCTGCTCTTCACGCAATTCCTCGGTTGACAATTCAGCCCCTCGCCAGTTACAGTGCTCTTATTGAACTTCTCACGTAAGCCGAGCTGTACAAATGCGCAGAGCTTCGCGAAAGAATCCAATATACGCAGAGAATCGCCCCGGACGTCAATTCGTCCGGGGCGATTTCTTTTCGAAGTCGGGGTCGAAGTCGGGGCTCAGATCACGTCGGCCAGCTCCGTGAGCAGCTTCCGCTTGGCCCGCGCGCCCACCATCTGCAGGACGGGCTCACCGCCACGGAACACGATCATGGTCGGCGCCGAGAGCACCTTGTAGGCGATCGCCGTCTCCGGACTGCGGTCCACGTCCAGCTGCACGATCTTGATGCGCTCCGCCTCCTCGCGCGCCAGCTCGCTGAGCACCGGCGCCAGCTGGCGGCACGGCCCGCACCAGTCCGCCGTGAACTCCACGAGCACGGGGCGGTCCGCCTCCCGCAGCACCTCCCCCTCGAAATCCGCGTCCGTCACCTCGGCCACGCCTGCTGCCTTCACTGCCGTCACACTCCTCATCCCGTCAGTTCGCACCGCGGCTCGGGGCTGCCGTCGAGTGCCGCCTCGGCGCGCACGAGCTGCGCCCCGACCTGGTCGCGCACCGCCGCCAACTCGCCGATCAGCGCGTCGAGTTCGGTGAGCTTGCGGCGGTAGACGGCGAGCGACGCGGGGCAGGAGTCACCCTCCGGATGGCCGGAGCGCAGACACTCCACGAAGGGCCTGGTCTCCTCCAGATCGAACCCGAAGTCCTGCAGGGTCCTGATCTGCTCCAGGAGCCGCACGTCGTCCTCGTCGTACGTGCGGTAGCCGTTGCCGGACCGCCGCGCGGGGAGCAGCCCGCGGGACTCGTAGTAGCGCAGCGTCCGCGTGGTCGTCCCCGCGCGCGCCGCGAGCTCGCCGATTCGCATGCCTCGAAGGTAATCCTTGACGTGGGCGTCAAGGCCAGAGGTTTCTTCCGGCGAGGGCCCAGAGGACTCAGCGGGTCGAGAGGGCTCAGAGGGTCGAGAGGGCTGGGAGGGGTCAGTCGAAGTCCAGCTCCCCGTACGCCCGCCTGAACTCGTGGAAGCCCTCCACCCCGGCCATCAGCACCACGCCGTCCCACAGCCGCCCGGCCCGCTCACCCCTGGGCGCCGGGGAGACGACGGGGCCGAACAGCGCGCCCGCGCCCGCCACGGAGAGCACGGGGGTGCCGACGTCGTGGCCCACCAGTGCCACGGCGGCCTCGTGGGAGGAGCGCACCGCGGCGTCGTACTCCGTGGTCATCGCCACGTCGCCGAGGTCCGCGGGGAGTCCCGCGTCGGCGAGCGCGGCGGCCGTGCCCGCCCAGTCCTGCTGTCCGTGGATCCGCGCGCCGAGCGCGTCGAAGTACCGGCCGAGCGCCGCGTTCCCGAACCGCTCACGGACGGCCGCGCAGATCCGTCCGGGCGCCTTCATGTACTCCCCATAGAGCCCCTCCGGGTCCTCCGGATCGACGGCGAGTTCTTCATTGAGCACGGCCAGGCTCATCACCCGCCACTGGACGTCCACGTCCCGCACGCGTTCCACCTCCCGCAGCCAGCGCGAGGTGATCCAGGTGTACGGGCACACGGGGTCGAACCAGAAGTCGACGCGGCTGTCTGAGGTGGGGGTGGCAGTCACGCAACTACCGTACGCCTTCGGAAAGTTGACGCAGCACAGCCATTGACGCCCCGCTCGACCACAACTACAAAACCAGCAACACCTTTCTGAGAGCGCTCTCACCGCGACACTCCCACCCCCCACGGAGGTGCCTGATGAGCACAGTCCACACCCACCCCACGCCCCGTACGCCCCGCATGAGGCGCAGGACCCCGCTCCTCGCCGCTCTTGCGGCCGTCGGCCTGCTCGGGACGCTGATGCTGCCCGGCACGGCACGCGGCGACGTGCCACCGCCCGCGCCCGGCTGGTCGCTGAAGTGGAGCGACGACTTCAACGGCGCCGCGGGCAGCGCCCCCTCCGCCGAGAACTGGCAGGTCGACCTCGGCCACGGCTACCCCGGCGGTCCTGGCAACTGGGGCACGGGAGAGATCCAGGAGTACACGGACTCCCCGGACAACCTGAGCGTCGACGGGTCGGGCAACCTGCGGATCACGCCGCGCAAGGACGCGTCGGGCAAGTGGACTTCGGCGCGGATCGAGACGAAGCGCAGCGACTTCAAGGCACCGGAGGGCGGCACGCTGGCCATCGAGGGGCGCGTCCAGATGCCGGACGTCTCGGGTGACTCGGCGCTCGGCTACTGGCCCGCGTTCTGGGCCCTCGGCTCCCCCTACCGGGGCAACTACCAGAACTGGCCCTCCATAGGCGAGTTCGACGTCATGGAGAACGTGAACGGCATCAACTCGGTCTGGGGCGTGCTGCACTGCGGCGTGAACCCGGGCGGCGACTGCAACGAGACCCAGGGCCTCGGCGCGAGCCGCGCCTGCCCCGGCGACGCCTGCCAGTCGGCATTCCACACGTACCGCTTCGAGTGGGACCGCTCGGTGACCCCCAACCAGCTGCGCTGGTACGTCGACGGGGAGCAGTTCCACACCCTGAGCCAGGACCGCTTCTCCCAGCGGACGTGGGACGACATGACCTCGCACCAGGGCTACTTCATCCTGCTGAACGTGGCGATGGGCGGCGGCTTCCCGGACGGCGTCGCGGGCCACGCGACCCCGACGGCGGCGACCCGGCCCGGCCACGCGATGGCGGTCGACTACGTGGCGGTGTGGACGCGGCCGTAGGACGGTCTAAGCGGGCGTGGTGCCCAGGGCCTCGCGGAGCCAGTTGTCCGCGAGGCCCGGGGTCGGGTCCGGGAGTGCCTGCGGTGGGGTCGTCACCTCGGCCGCGAGGTGCCAGTAGCGGTCGATGCGGGGCTCCGCGGCGAGCATCCGGTGCAGGGTGCGGCGGAAGTCGGCGGTGTCGCGGCGGTTGAGTGCCGCGGCGTGGACCGCCACGAAGCAGTCGAGGGCCTCGCCCCGGTGCGGGGCCCGGTCCGCCCGCAGCTCCGCCGCGGCCAGTTCGAAGGCCTCGGGGAGTCCTTCGTAGAGCACGGCGGGGCGGTACCCCTTGCCGGACATGTGCACTTCGGGCTGGCCGTAGTCCGTGCCCGCGCGGGGTCCTGAGACGAAGCAGGGAGCGGTGACGAAGTCCTGCAGCCGGGCGAAGGCGAGGACTTGGGACGGGGCCGGGGCGTCGGGCGGTGCCGGTACGGCCCGGTCGACGACGGCCGCGACCACCCGGGACGGCAGCCGCGCGGGCAGCCAGCACCGCCAGAACCGGGCGAGCGCGGCGGTCCCCGGCGGCGTGGACAGGCCCCCCACGAGGCGCAGCCTCTCCGCGCGCTCCTCGACCGTGCAGTCGGTGAGGAGCTGCAGCGCCGCCTCCCGCCAGCGCAGCGCGGCCAGCCGCGAGCCGACCTCCTTCAGCTGGCCCGCGATGACGTCCTCCAGCGCGTCCTCCTGGTCCAGGACGCGGCTCACGTCGGGCACGGGGAGATCGAGCGTGCGCAGGGAGCGGATGAGGCGGAGCCGGTCCAGGGCCTCGGGGCCGTAGCGGCGGTGGCCGCCTCCGCTGCGGGCGGCTTCGGGCAGCAGGCCGCGGTCGGAGTAGAAGCGGACGGTCTTGACCGTGACGCCCGCCCGTTCGGCGAGCTGTCCGATGCTCCACATGCCGTCGGGCGACACCACTTGAACCTCCCTCAGGGGGAGTTCCTACGGTACCGGCGAGCGCGGGGCGGCCCCGCGCGGATCTCAGAGCCTGTCTTTGAACCCCCGTCGTTCGCGCGAAGCGCGGGCGCAGCGGCGGCCGGTGCGTGCGATCGGTGTGCGGAGTCCCCGGTCATGTGGCGGAGCCACCTGTCCGGGGACTCCGTGCGCCGAGCGGGCGTGCCGGGCGTCGGGGCGCAGGCGGGGGTTCAAAGACAGGCTCTCAACGTACGAGGAGGACTCATGACCGCGTTCGTGCTGGTGTCGGGCGGGTACACGGGCGGCTGGCTCTGGCGGGAGGTGGCCGCGGGGCTGCGGGCGGCCGGGGCGGAGGTGCACACGGCGACGCTCACGGGGCTCGGCGACCGCCGTCATCTGGCGGGCCCCGACATCGACCTCGACACGCACATCGAGGACGTGACCCAGCTGATCGACCACATCGATGCGTCGGAGGTGGTACTTGTCGGTTACTGCTACGGCATCTATCCGTCCGCGGGCGCCGCCGACCGCCGCGCGGACCGCATCGCGCGGCTGGTCTATCTGGACTCCCCCATGCCCCAGGACGGCTACTCCATGATCGACCAGGTGCGGGAGCGGATGCCGGACGGACCGGCCAGGGATCGGACTCTGGCCCAGCAGGAGCGGGCGGAGGACGGCTGGCGGATCCCGGCGCCGTCGTTGGCGGAGTGGCGGGAGCACGGAAACCTGGCGGGGGTGTCCGACGACGCGCTGATCCGGCTCACGCGGCTGGCGTCACCCGCGCCCGCGGGGCCGTACGCGCAGAAGCTCCGCATCTCGGAGGCGGTCGCCGCGCTCCCGACCACGGGCGTCTTCTGCACCACCGGCGGCACGATGGACATCGCCTCGCTGGAGGCCCTGGTGGCGTCGGGCCTGCCGCTCGTCCAGCACCTGGCCGACCCGCGCGCCACGTTCTTCGACATGGCGACGGGTCACTGGCCGATGCTCTCCACCCCCGAGGAGCTGACGGACGTCTTGCTGAGGGCGGCGGCGGGCGAGGGCCACCGGCTCAGGGCCGTCCCGGCCGCCGGTGCTTCGGCCTAGGCCTTCTTGTCGTACGTCAGGAAGATCGTGCCGCTGTCGAGCAGAACGGCGTCGCTCCGCTCGTACAGCACCGGGTCGAACGCGGTGTCCCGCGCGAACAGCGGCGTGCCCGAACCCAGCGTCAGCGGGCCGATCTTGACGACGAGCCGGTCGATCTCGCCGCGCAGCACCCCGGCGAGTTCGCCGCCGCCGCACAGCCAGATGTCCTTGCCGTCCTCCTTCTTCAGCTCCCGCACCTTCTCGACAGGGGCGGTGGCGACCAGCTCGACGCCCGGGTCGGGGCTCTCGGTGAGGGTGCGGCTGAAGACGTAGTGGCGCAGGTGGGGGTAGGCGTTGGTCAGTCCGGCGTCGAGGCCGATCCCGTAGGTCCTGCGGCCTTCGAGGACCGTGTCGAAGTGGGTCCCCTCGGCGGTGATGCCGAGGGCCTCCCTGGCGGGGGCGGGCAGGGTCTCGGGATACGTCTCGGCGAGGTGCTTGACGTAGTCCTGGCCGACCGGCCAGAAGCCGTCGGGACCCGTGGGGTCGGCGCCGTCCGGGCCCGCGATGAACCCGTCGAGGGTGACGGCGATGAAGTAGACGAGCTTGCGCATACGGCTCCTTGGCTGTGGCGGGAAGCCACGTCGCTTGTTGTACTCCGGCTGAAGTGGTCAGAACGTAGTACTTCAGGTGGAGTGGTGTCAACGGTTGGGTGGGGACGGGTTTCGGTCCAGCCATTCCTGGAGCTCGCTGTGGCGGAACTGGTAGGCGCCGCCGACGATCCGGAGGAGCCCCGCGTGGTACGCCCAGGCGAGGAAGGCGTCGGGGGTCAGGGGCATGCGGCCGCGGAGGTGGGCGGTGAGGATGAGGAGGGCGTAGATCAGGGGGCCGATGAGTCTCAGGGTCGCCAGGGCGAGGGCCAGGTAGACGACGCCGGCGAATCCGAGTTGCGCAACGGCCGCCACCCCGGCGAGCGTCAACAGGACGAAGCTGCCGAGCGGGAGCAGCCACTCGACCCGTCGGCCCGCATGCCGCACCGCCTGCCGCGTCTGTGCAGCTCTCTCCGAGCCGAGCAGGACACACCCCAGAACGTACGCGGCGACGAATCCCACCAGACAGCCCGCCGGGAATCGGCCGTCCAGCCCCAGAGCCCTGGGGTCCGAGACGTAGAGACACGTAAAGGCTCCCCCTGCCAACGAGTAGCCGCGCACGAAGCCGAGGCTCCAGAGGAGGACGCCGGTACCCGTCAGCACGGCTCCGCAGACGAAAACTGCCAGGGAACCGGTCTCCGCGAGCACGAGACCCACCGGGTATCCGAACGCGGGCAGGACCACACACCCCGCCAGCTCACGTCGGTCGGTGTACGCGACGAAGTCATCGTTGAGCGCGAGCACGGCCGGGAGAGCGACGCCGGTCACCACTCCGAGCACATACCACCCCAGCCCGGGGATTTCCCGGTACCAGTCGCCGTACACGAACAAGGCATCCAGCACCACCGCGGCCGTGGGCACCAGCACCCCGCAGGCGGTCCGGCACGCCCTGCGAGTGGCCCCGGCCATGCGCTCGCTCACCCGCGCGGGCCGCTGCCGCGCCCGCTCCGACAGGCGTGACGGCTCCCGATCGCGCAGGATGCTCATCCACCCGACCCCTGCGCCGAGCGTGACGAGACCTGCGAGAAGCACGGACGACGCAGTCCCTTCCCGGTGCTCCCACCACTCATCGGGAAAGCACCTCGCCAGCACGTCCGGAACGACGAGAAGGACCGCGGCAACCAGCGCAAGACCGGTCGCCATCGACAGAGCCAGCGTGCTCCACTTCCCCACGACGTCCCCGATCGAGGCGATCCGGCCCTCCGGCCCCGCCATGTGATGGAGCCACCGGTGGACCGCCCCGGCCTCGTACTCCGCCTGTCTGCTCCGCACCGACCTCGCCCCCACCAGGCTCGCCCTCGCCCGCTGCGCCGCAGCGTTCGCCGCGGCCGTCGCCGTCGGGACGCAGCGCGCCAGGAGGTACTCGCGCAGCTCGTCCTCGGTACGGAAATCCACCAGCGGACGGAGTGCGCCCACTCCTTCCCCGTACACGGCGAAAGCGAGCCCCAGATAGAACGGCGAGCTCAGCAGCCCGGCCACCGGCCCCGCCGCGCTCCCCCGCATCACGTCGGCCACCGCGTCCATCGGCGACGGCCGTCCGTCGGACCGCAGTTGTACGTACGCGTCCGCCTGGTCCGCATCGACCCCCGCGATGCGCAGCAGCGTCGCCTCCCTCAGCCAGGCCTGCTGGTAGGCGAGTTCGGCGTACCGCTGGGCACGGCAGGTGAGGACGAGCGGGGAGCTACCACCCAGGCCCTGGTAGCCGTTGAGCTCCCCCAGCGCCTGCCGCGCGTGGCAGGAGTCGTCCTGGTCGTCCTCGTCGTCCTCCCCGACCTCCGTGTCCATCTCGTCCAACCCGTCGAGCACCGGAATGACGAGCCGCCGCGCCACCAGTTCCGCCGCCGCGGCGCTGTCCACGTCATACGACTTGACGAGGCTGGACACGAGCCACTGCTCAAGACCACCCCGAGCCCTCCGCAGCCCCCACCACCTGCGCCCGCCCACCGGCGGCAGATCCCGGATCGACAGGCGGACCGGCACCGGGGAGCCGGGCGCACGCGCTTCCAGCAGGCTCACCACGAGATGCACCGCGAGGACCGTCTTGCCCGCGCCCGCGGGTCCGGTGACGACGAGGCGGCCGGGTGCGGCGCAGTACCACCGCGCGACGTCGGACAGCCGCTGCCGCCCCCGCAGCGCCGCACCGCCACCGCGCGGCTCGACGTCGACGTGCAGGTCGATGAGGTGCGCCCCGGTCCCGAGCATGTGCGTGCGCTCGGCGACCTCCACGTCCTCGACGGAGCCCGCGAGCCGGTCCAGGGCGACGCCCAGACCGTCACTCGCCCGCTGCAAGCGCAACGCACTCAGGCTGATGGCCGCACCAACAAGAAGCCCCAGCACCCCGAGCGGAAGCCCGAGCACCCCCGCCACGTCCTGCGGCTGCATGCCGCCAAGGCGCATCGACCAGACCGCCCACACCCCACTCGCCAGCAGCGTCGCCGCCCCGCTCACGAACAACCACCGCGCGGGCCCCCGCACCTGCCGTGCCCCCATGCCCGCAGCATGCCCGAGCGACCCCGCCCGGACCAGACAAAAGCCGGGCCTCAGCTACCTGACCCCTTCGGCAACCCTGGCGCGTACGGTCTTGCCGACTCCCGTACGCGGAAACCACTCGAACTCGACGGTGAGTTGCCGCACCACGAGCAGGCCGCGCCCGCCCTCTCCCCCGTCGAGGGCCGCACCGACGCCCCCGTCGAACCCCGGAAACACGGACACCGGATCCGAGACGTCGACGACGAGCCCCTCCCCCTCCCCGACGGCCAGGCGCAGCCACACGTGGTGACCGGGGATCCTGCCGTGGCGCACGGCGTTGGCGAGCAGTTCGGAGACGACGAGGACGGCGTCGTCGATGTCACCGGTCCACTGCCAGGTCGTGAGCCGACGGCGAACGTGACGGCGGGCGAGGCGGACGGTGGCGGGGGTCATGGGGTAGCCCATGACCCAGTCACGGGCGGGGGGAGCCTTGAGGTCGGGCATGTGCGGAACCCTTGTTCGGCGGCATGGGGAGAGCCCCGGCCGGGACGAGCGTTGCCCAACTACCGTGACCGAGCCCCCTAAGTGACTTCAATCGAAAGCCAGCTGATTAATCAGTCGGGTCGACATTGGACTATGCGCAGATCTGCACAAAGGACCGCATGCGCCGCACAGTTGATGCCAGACTCGACGCACGCCACCCAGCGACTCGCACGACGACACATAGGCGGTGCACATGGCGGCCAAACGCGGGCGGACAGCACAGCGTCTCGAACTCGGTCTACAGCTAAGGCAGTTGCGTGAAAGCTGTGGACTCGGCGATCGAGGCGGCGGCCTCACACGCCGCCAAGCGGCGCAGGGCCTGCGCATCTCCGAGGCCTCGCTCCAGCGCATCGAGGCGGGCGCACTGAACTTCCGCAACGTAGGAGACCTGCGAAAGCTGTTGGACAGGTACAACGTCACCGACGAAGCCGTCGTCGAGTCTTTGATCAGCCTCAACCGGGAATCCAGCAACCAGGATTGGCTGACGCAGTACCGGGGCCTCATGCCCGCGGGCATGCCTGGCTTCGTCGGACTGGAACCAGAGGCGCGCGCCATGAAGGCTTACCACCCGACGGTGGTGTACGGCCTACTTCAGACCGAGCGATATGCGCGCGCCACACACGAGGCGCACAAGCCAATCGAGGAGTACACGACCGAGTTCATCCGAAGTAGCGTGGAGCTGCGGATGAAGCGTCAGGAAGTGCTCACCCGGGAGCACCCGGTAAAGCTGCACGTCATCCTCGGCGAGGCAGCACTGCGCCACGTTGCGGGTGATGCAGACGTGATGCGCGAACAGTACGGAAGGATCGAGGCTTTGTCGGGCTGGGATCATGTCACCGTCCAGGTGCTGCCCTTCCGCAGGAGCTACCGCTCCACCAACGACTTCGTACTCCTCGACTTCGGCCACGCACTGCCGCCGCGAGTCCAGACCGACAGCGCCTGGGGCTCTGTCTCCACCTCGGACAAACCACGTGAAGTCGATCGATTCAGCCGCCGGTTCGACGCCATGACGGCATCAGCGTTGCCGCCCGAGGAGACACCGGATTTCCTGCACCGACTAGAACGAGAGCTGTAAATCCATGAAGACTCACCGCCCCACGGCCGAACTGATCAGCGAGGACGCCTGGTTCAAGTCGTCCTACAGCGACCCCGGCCAGAACTGCCTAGAGATCGCCGACCTGACGGCAACCCCCCGCACCGGCATAGCCGTACGAGACTCAAAGAACCCCCAAGGCCCCGCCCTGCTCCTCCACCCGTCATCCTGGTCCGCATTCGTCGCACATGCGAGCCGCACGGGCACGCCGAACGGCCAATAGCGGGAACCGCGACCGTACGGACTGCGGACCCGCACCAGCGACGACACCGCCCCCGACGCCGCCATCGCCCGCGCCCTCACGCCACCGACCGCCGCTCCACCGAGCGGCCCGGCCTCGTGAGGGCTCCGGCGTGACGGCGCCGGGGGCGCCGCTACCGCTGAAGCCCTCGCGCCGCTACCGCTGGAGCTCCCGCTCCCGCGCGGCCTCGTCCGTCCCGGTGACGTCCGCGTCGGCGCCCTCCGGAGCAGCCGCAGCCGAGGCGGACTTCCTCGGCAGCAGCACCGCCACGAGGACCGTGCCGAC
This sequence comes from Streptomyces sp. NPDC004732, assembly GCF_040609235.1. Taxonomy (NCBI): domain Bacteria; kingdom Bacillati; phylum Actinomycetota; class Actinomycetes; order Kitasatosporales; family Streptomycetaceae; genus Streptomyces; species Streptomyces sp. NPDC004732. The sequence continues at coordinate 300,732 of NZ_JBEXJR010000005.1, read as the reverse complement.
CCCGAGGATCACCGCGCCGACGAGGCTCGTGTGCGCCACCGAATCCGAGAAGGCGGAGCCGACCGCGTCCGCCATCTTGTGGGCGCCCTGCGCGAGCTGCTCGGCCTGGCCCTTGAGCTGGGCCGCCTGCTCCGGCGATGTCGCCTTCGCGGCCTGCCCCGCGACCTCGTGCGCCTTGTCGCCGATGCCCTGCGCCACCGCGTAGCCCGCGCCGACCGAGTCCTGCGCGGTGTCCAGCGCGCCGTCCGGCAGCTTGGTGCCGGACGCCGATGCGGCGTCCGCCAGCTTCGAGGAGTACGAACTGGCGAGGACCGAGCCGAGGATGGCGATGCCGAGCGAGCCGCCGAGCTCCAGGGACGTGTCGTTGACCGCGCCGCCGACGCCCAGCTCGGACTCGGGGAACGCGCCCATGATGGCGTCCGTGCAGGGCGAGAGGGCGAGGCCGATGGCCAGGCCCAGGATGATCAGCGGGGCGACGAAGTCACCGTACGAGGAGGCCGCGTCGACGCGCGTCAGGAGCGCGAGCGCCACCGTGCCCGCGACCATGCCCGCCGACACCGTGATCTTCATGCCGATGCGCGGGGTCAGATAGCCCGTGAGCGCCGAGCCGACGAAGACCGCGCCCGCGAGCGGCAGCATGCGGACGCCCGTCTCCAGCGGGTTGTAGCCGAGCACGAACTGCAGGTGCTGGGTGAGGTAGTAGAACGCGCCGAACACCGCGAGGAAGAACAGCGCGACCGCGAGGTTCGAGCCGGAGAAGCGGCGGTCGAGGAAGCGGCGGACGTTCAGGATGGGGTGCGGGTGGCGGAGCTCCCAGGCCACGAAGGCCAGCAGGCCGACGCCCGCGACGACCGCCGCCGAGATCGCCTTGGCGTCCCAGCCGAAGTGCGGACCCTGAATGATCATGTAGACCAGCGCACCGGTCCAGATGACGGAGAGCAGTCCGCCGACGTAGTCGATCCGGTTGGAGTGGCCCGCCTTGGACGGGGGCACCAGGAGCAGCGCGGCGACGATGGCGACGGCGGCGATCGGCACGTTGATCAGGAAGGTCGACGCCCAGCCGTGGTCCTCCAGGAGCGCGCCCGCGACCAGCGGCCCGGCCGCGATGGCGAGACCGGCCGTGGCGGTCCACAGCACGATGGCCTTGGCACGCTCGGCCTTCGGGAAGGTCGCGGCGAGCAGCGACAGCGTGGCGGGCATGATCATCGCCGCGCCGAAGCCCATCACGGCGCGGGCCGCGATGACCCCGCCCGAGCTGTCGACCAGCGAGCCCGCGACCGATCCGGCGCCGAAGACGACGAGGCCGAGCACCAGCGCGCCGCGTCGGCTGTACTTGTCGCCGATCGCGCCGAGCAGCAGCATCAGCGCCGCATACGGGACGGTGTAGCCGTCGATGACCCACTGCAGGTCGGAGCTGGAGAGCCCGAGGTCCTTGGTCATGTCGGGGGCGGCGACGGTCAGCGCCGTGTTCGCCATCACGATGATCAGGAGACTCAGGCAGAGCACGAGCAGCGCCCACCAGCGGCGCGCGTACGGCTCCTTCATCTCCTCGACCGGTCGGTTCATGAGTAGAGCCACCGAAGCCTCACCCTTCCATGGTCCATATACGTACTTGTCCGGTGACCTTGCACAGCACTGTGCAATTACACACGAGTGTGCAACTTACGGCATTGCACAGTGCTGTGCAAAACAGGCGCGGGAGCTGCGCGCACCATGAGCGGTCCCCCGCCGGAACCCGCGTGCACAATGGAGCCCATGAGCCGAGCCGACGCCAACCGCCGCCGCATCCTGGAGGTGGCCCTCGCCGAGCTGCTGCGCGATCCGGACGCGTCCATGGACCAGATCGCCCGCGCGGCCGGCGTCGTGCGCAGGACCGTCTACGGCCACTTCCCCAGCCGGGAGGCCCTGGTCGGCGCCCTCATCGACGGCGCGGTCGAGGCGGTCGCCGCGGCCCACGCCGCCGGGCGGGCACGCTCGGACGACCCCGCCGAGTCGCTCGCCCACTCGATGGTCGCCGTCTGGGAGATCGCCGACGGCTACCGCCTGCTCATCGCCCTCGCACAGCGCAGCGTCGCCATGGAGGGCATCAGACAGCGCCTCGCCCCGGTGCGCGACGAGTGCGTGAACGTCCTCCGGCTCGGCCTGGCCCAGGGGGCGTTCACGTCCCCCCTGCCGCCCGCCGCCCTCTCGTACGTCCATGAGCAGCAGCTCTTCGGCCTGATGGAGGCCGTCAACGACGGCCTGATCGACCCGAAGGACGCGGGCCGGGCGGCCGCGTCGACGGCCCTCATGTCGGCGGGCGTGCCCGTGGAGCGGGTCCGGGAGATCATCGCGGCGCTGGACTGACACAGAAAAAGCGCCGCCCACGGCGTACGAGGAGGAAGCTCCCGTACGTCGCGGGCGGCACCGGCGGCCCCCTTGGAGGGGCGGGGGCCCCTTCACACGGCCCGGCCGGTGAACTACACCTTCACCGGCTCCTTGCCGTCGTCACGCGCCTGGGGCACGTCACCCGTGCCCCGCCCGTCCTCGACGGCGGGCGTCTCGTGCCCGTCGTCCACCAACGTACGCTCGTCGAAGGGGAGTTGTCCGGCGAGCACCGCCGAGACCCGCTCCTTGTCGACCTCCTTGGTCCACGTGCCGATCAGCAGGGTGGCGACCGCGTTGCCCGCGAAGTTGGTGAGGGCGCGCGCCTCGCTCATGAAGCGGTCGACGCCGATGATCAGGCCGACGCCGTCGACCAGCGCGGGCTTGTGCGACTGGAGACCGCTCGCGAGGACCGCGATGCCGGATCCCGAGACGCCCGCCGCGCCCTTGGACGCGATCATCATGAAGAGCAGCAGCGTGATCTGCTCGCCGATGCCGAGCGGCTGGTCCATGGCGTCGGCGATGAAGAGCGAGGCCATGGTCAGGTAGATCATGGTGCCGTCGAGGTTGAAGGAGTAGCCGGTCGGGACCGTGATGCCGACGACCGGGCGGCTGACTCCCAGGTGCTCCATCTTCGCGATGAGCCGCGGCAGCGCGGACTCGGAGGACGAGGTGGAGAGGATGAGCAGGAACTCGCGGCCCAGGTACTTGAGCAGCTTGAAGAGGTTGACGCCGGTCACGACCCGCACCAGCGTGCCGAGCACGACCACGATGAACAGCGCGCAGGTGACGTAGAACCCGATCATGATCGTGGCGAGCGCCTTGAGCGCGTCCAGGCCGGTCTCGCCGATGACGGCCGCCATCGCGCCGAACGCGCCGATCGGCGCCGCCCACATGATCATGCCGAGTACCCGGAAGACCAGCTTCTGGATGTGCTCGATGCCGCGCAGGACGGGCTCGCCGGAGCGGCCCATGGCCTGCAGCGCGAAGCCCACGAGCAGCGCGACCAGCAGCGTCTGGAGCACCTCGCCCTGGGTGAAGGCGGAGACGAGGGTCTTCGGGATGATGCCGAGCACGAAGTCGACGGGGCCCTTCGCCTCGTCGGCCGCCTCGTGGCCCGCCCCCTTCTCGGAATCCGAGATGTCCAGGCCCGAGCCCGGGTGCAGGATGTTGCCGACGAGGAGCCCGATGGCGAGCGCGACGCCGGACATCGCGATGAAGTAGGCGAGCGCGAGCCCGCCCACCTTGCCGACCTTGGCGGCATTGCGGACCGAGCCGACGCCGAGCACGATCGTGCAGAAGATGATCGGCGAGATCATCATCTTGATCAGGTTCACGAAGCCGGTGCCGACCGGCTTGAGCTCCTTGGCGAAGTCGGGCCAGATGAAGCCGACGGCGATGCCGAGCAGCACGGCGCCGATGACGGCGATGTAGAGGTAGTGCGTGCGGTCCCGCTTGGCTGCGGGCTGCGCTTGTGGGTCGGCCGTGGTGGTCACGGGGGGCCCTCCTTGAACGACGTCGTCGGCGTTGTGGTGCCAGTGGTGCCTGTGGTGCCTTCGGTACGTGCGGCTCACGTCCTGGTGCGATCGGCTCCCGTCCCGGGCGATCCCGGTGACTATCTCCCGGCCTGTGAGGGCGGTCACCCTTGCGTTCATTTAGTTCGCACTTATACGACCACTGACCCGAGGAGGCAGACTGGCACCATGTCCCGCACCCGCCCCACCAGCCCGCGCAGGCTGCCCCGCAGCCTGGCGGGCCAGCTCTTCGCGATGCAGATCGTGCTGGTCACGGCGGTGGTCGCCGGGTGCGCCCTCTTCACGTACCTGAGCGACAAGCACCAGGGCGAGGAGAGCGCGCGCCGCCAGGCGACCGCGGCGGCGCGGGCGGTCGCGGACTCCCCTTCCGTACGGGAGGCCATCCGCGGCAGCGACCCGTCCGAGAAGCTCCAGCCGTACGCGGCGCGGGTGCAGGGGGACACGGGCGTCGACTTCGTGACGATCATGGACCCGCGCGGCATCCGCTGGACGCACCCCGACGAGCGCCGCATCGGCGAGCGCTTCCTCGGCCACCGGGCGGACGCGCTCCGGGGCCACACCTTCGCGGAGACGTACACGGGCACCCTGGGCCCCTCGGTGCGCGTCGTCACCCCCATCTGGAGCGGCCCCAAGGCCGGGGAAGGGCGCATCGTCGGCCTGGTCAGCGCGGGCATCACCATCGAGGAGATCACCGCGAAGGCCCGCGGCCAGCTCGTCGCGCTGCTCGGCGTCGCGGCCGCGGCGCTCGTGATCGGCGGCATCGGCACGTACGTCATCAACGCGCGCCTGCGCCGCAGCACGCACGGCATGAACGCGGGCGAGCTGAGCCGCATGCACGACTACCACGAGGCGGCGCTGCACGCGGTGCGCGAGGGGCTGTTGATGCTGGACGGGCAGCGGCGGATCGCGCTCATCAACGACGGCGGACGCGAGCTGCTCGGGGTGGCGGGCTCCCCGGTGATCGGCCGCAACGTCTCCGAGCTCGGGCTCCCCGCCCCGCTGACCGGCGCGCTGCTCGCGGCCGAGCCGCGGGTCGACGAGCTGCATCTGACCGCCGACCGCGTGCTGGTCGTCAACACCTCCCCCGTGTCGGGCGGCGAACGCCGCGGCACGGTGGTCACCCTGCGCGACCACACCGAGCTGCAGGCGCTGACCGGGGAGCTGGACTCCGAGCGCGGCTTCACGCGGGCCCTGCGCTCGCAGGCCCACGAGGCCGCGAACCGCCTGCACACGGTGGTGTCCCTCATCGAACTCGGCCGCGCCGACGAGGCGGTCGACTTCGCCACCGCCGAGCTGGAGCTGGCGCAGGCGCTGACCGACCAGGTGGTGGCCGCGGTCAGCGAGCCCGTACTCGCCGCCCTGCTGCTCGGCAAGGCGGCACAGGCCAACGAGCACGGCGTGGAGCTGGTCGTCTCGGACGACAGCAGCATCGACGACGGCATGCTCCCGGCGTCCCTGCCCGCCCGCGACCTGGTGACGGTCCTCGGCAACCTCATCGACAACGCGGTCGACGCGGCGCAGGGCTCGCCCGCGGCGCGCGTCACCGTGACGGCCCGCGCGGACGGGGCGGAGCTCCTGCTCCGCGTCTCGGACACGGGACCCGGCGTCGACCCCGCCCAACGGGACGCGGTCTTCGAGCGCGGCTGGTCGACCAAGGCGGCCACGGGCCGGGGCCTCGGCCTCGCCCTGGTCCACCAGACGGTCACCCGCAACGGCGGCACGCTGACCGTACGAGAATCCCCGGAGGGCGGCGCGGAGTTCGAGGTAACCCTCGTGACAACGGAACCCGATCCCGGCGATCTGGCCGTTCCCTCTGTGGACAGGCGTCCCGCACGGCGATGGGGGTCCCCCCTGCTCGAGCGCAGCCGAGAGCTTGGGGGAGGGTGGGCACAGCCCACGGTGCCGGGTGCAGATGACCGTGGCACGGACGAGAACGTGTTCGGCCCGACCCCGGGTGACAGCAGCGGCAAGGGAGGCGCCCAGTGATCCGCGTACTCGTCGTCGAAGACGACCCCGTCGCCGCCGACGCCCACGTCCTCTACGTCAACCGCGTCCCCGGCTTCGAGGCCATCGGCCGCCCCGCCCACTCCGCCGCCGAGGCCCGCCGCGTCCTGGACCGCACCCCGGTCGACCTGATCCTCCTCGACCTGCACCTGCCGGACGGCCACGGCCTCCAGCTGGCCCGCTCCCTGCGCGCCGCGGGCAACCACACGGACGTCATCGCGGTGACCTCCGCCCGGGACCTGGCGGTCGTCCGCGAGGGCGTCTCCCTGGGCGTCGTCCAGTACGTCCTGAAGCCCTTCACCTTCGCGACGCTGCGCGACCGCCTCACCCGTTACGCGGAGTTCCGCACCGCCGCGGCGGAGGGCGAGGCCACCGGCCAGGACGAGGTCGACCGCGCGCTCGCCACCCTGCGCGCCCCGGGCCCCGTCGACCTGCCGAAGGGCCTCAGCGGCCCCACCCTCGAACGCGTCATCCGCACCCTGCGCGACGCCTCCGACGGCCTCACCGCCACCGCGGCCGCCCAGTCGGCGGGCCTGTCCCGGATCACCGCCCGGCGCTATCTGGAGCACCTGGTCGACACGGCCCGCGCGGCCCGCAGCCCCCAGTACGGCCACGTCGGCCGCCCCGAACTGGTCTACCGCTGGCTTACGCCGAACGACTGAACCCCGGCCGGGCGCTCCGCACTTCCCACCCCGGAGGCCTCACCAACGTACGCCCGATAACAACGTTGTCACGGTGGTGACAAGCAACAACGCACAGCGCCCGCAGAGGCATTGACCTTGCTCGGAGCACGCCCTTACGTTCACCGGGCAAGCCACGTGGCAGCCCAGCCGCGTCGGCCAGTAGGAGGTCGTGCCCGTGCGCCCCACCACCACACTGCTCCTCGCCGCTTCCACCCTGCTCGCCGCCGGTTCCCTCACCGCGTGCGGCGGCGGCTCAGGCGACGACCCCGACACCGTGAAGATCTCCTTCAAACAGTCCACGGACAACCAGATCAGAGTCATGGACACCTATCTGGCGGACATCAAGAAACAGTTCGAGAAGGAGAACCCGGGCAAGAAGGTCAAGCTGGTGCCGATCAAGGCGCCGGACTCCGAGTACTACACCAAGCTGCAGCAGATGCTGCGCTCCCCCAAGACCGCGCCCGACCTGGTCTACGAGGACACGTTCCTCATCAACTCGGACATCACCAGCGGGTACTTGAAGCCGCTCGACACCTATCTGGCCAAGTGGCAGGACTGGAACCAGTTCATCGGCACGGCCAAGACGGCGGCGAAGGCGGCCGACGGCAAGACGTATGGCGTGCCGGACGGCACGGACACCCGTGGCCTCTGGTTCAGCAAGGCGATCTTCAAGAAGGCGGGCCTGCCCGCCGACTGGCAGCCCAAGACCTGGGACGACGTCCTCGACGCGGCCAGGACCGTGAAGGAGAAGGTCCCGGACGTCACGCCCCTCAACGTCTACACGGGGAAGCCCGCCGGTGAGGCGGCGACCATGCAGGGCTTCCAGATGCTCGCGTACGGCACCGGCAAGGACCCCCTCTACGACCCGGCGTCGAAGAAGTGGGTCACCGGCAGCCAGGGCTTCAAGGACTCCCTGAAGTTCGTGGAGACCGTCTACAAGGACAAGCTCGGCCCGGACGTCTCGGACGCCCTCGACCCGAACTTCGCCACCCGCGTCCGCGGCGAGCTGCTGCCCGAGGACAAGCTGGCGATCAACCTCGACGGTTCGTGGCTGCCGCAGGACTGGGGCAAGGGCGCGGGCCACGAGTGGCCCGAGTGGTCGAAGAAGCTGGGCCTCGCCGCCATGCCGACGCAGCACGGCCAGGCCCCCGGCAAGGTGAGCATGTCCGGCGGCTGGACCTGGGCGATCCCGTCCAAGGCCGACAACCCCGACCTCGCCTTCAAGTTCATCGAGACGATGCAGACGAAGGCCAATGCCAAGAAGTGGTACGTCGCCAACTCCGGCATCGCGGTCCGCAAGGACGTCGCGGCCGACCCGTCGTACGTGAAGGCGCAGCCCGGCATCAAGTTCTTCACGGACCTGGTCGCCACGACGTACTACCGGCCCGCGTATCCCGAGTACCCGAAGGTCTCCACGGCGATCCAGGAGGCGATGGAGTCGGTGACGACCGGTGACAGCTCGGTGGACGACGCCGCGAGCGGGTACGACGAGGAGGTCGACTCGGCGACGGACGGCAAGGTCACCGACAAGTAGCGCCCCGGGTGCGCCGCCGTACCGCCCTCGTACCGCCCTCGTACCGCCGTCACTCCGTCGCCGCACCAGAGAGTGAGTGCCCGCACGTGACCACCGCATCCTCCGCGGGGCCCGGCGGCGTCGCCAAGACGTCGCCGCCGGGCCCGTCCTCCGCACCCCCGCCCCCCGTGTCCCCGGGCTCCCGGGCCCGCGTCCGCCGGGGCCTGCTCCGGGCCCTGCCCGTCTCCCCCGCCGTCATCCTGCTGACGCTCTTCCTCGCGGGCCCGATCGGCTACTGCGCGTACATCGCCTTCACCGACCTCCAGCTCACCGGACAGGCCGAGTCGAGCTTCGTCGGGCTCGACAACTTCCGCGAGGCGTTCGGCGACGAGCGGTTCCTCAACGCGGTCTGGCTCACCCTCGTCTTCACGCTCCTCTCCTCCATCATCGGCCAGAACACCCTGGGCCTGGCCCTCGCCACCCTGATGCAGCGCGCCTCCAAGCCGGTCCGCACCTTCACGGGCGCGATCGTCGTCACGGCGTGGGTCCTGCCGGAGGTCGTCGCCGGGTTCCTCCTCTACGCGTTCTTCCGTCGCGAGGGCACCCTGAACGCCGTCCTCGACTTCCTCCATCTGCCGTCCCAGAACTGGCTGTTCACCCTGCCGATCCTCGCGGTGTCGTTCGCGAACGTCTGGCGGGGCACGGCGTTCTCGATGCTCGTCTACTCCGCCGCCCTCAACGAGATCCCCAAGGAGATCACCGAGGCCGCGGAGGTCGACGGCGCGAGCGGCTGGCGCCGCATGTGGCACATCACGCTGCCGATGATCCGCCGCTCCATCGGCACGAACCTGATGCTCAACACCCTGCAGACGCTCTCCGTCTTCGGCCTGATCTGGGTGATGACGCGCGGCGGCCCGGGAAACGACAGCCAGACGCTCCCGCTCTTCATGTACGAACAGGCCTTCCAGAAGAGCATGATCGGCTACGGCACGGCCGTGGCCCTGCTGCTCCTCCTGGTCGGCTCGCTGTTCTCCCTCGTCTATATGCGCCTGCTCCGTACGGAGGTCTGAGTGGCCGTCAAGTTCGCCTCGCGTACGCCGCGTTCGCGCCGCGCTTCGCACCGGATGGCCGCCGACGCGGGGCTGATGGTGGTGGCCGCCGCCTTCATCCTCCCCCTCGCCTGGGTGGCCCTCTCGTCCTTCGACCCGAAGGCGGACCTCAGGGTGCGGCTCCCCGACAGCCTCACCCTCGACAACTACGACAAGGTCCTCACCCCCGAGATCACCTTCACCCCGCTCCTCAACAGCCTCCTGCTCTGCGGCGGCGGCACGCTCCTGACGGTCGTCTGCGCGGCCCTCGCCGCGTATCCGCTCTCCCGCTACCGCTCCCGCCTGAACCGCCCCTTCATGCTGACGATCCTCTTCGCGACGAGCCTGCCGATCACGGCGATCATGGTTCCGGTGTACGCGCTGTTCGTACAAGTGGACCTGATCGACACGATGCAGGGCACGATCTTCTTCTTCGCCGCGTCCCAACTCCCCTTCGCCATCTGGCTGATGAAGAACTTCATGGACGGCGTCCCGAAGGAGCTGGAAGAGGCGGCGTGGACGGACGGCGCGTCGTCCTTCCAGTCCCTGCTCCGGATCGTCCTGCCCCTGATGGGTCCGGGCGTGGCGGTGGTGACGGTCTTCTCGTTCGTCATGATGTGGGGGAACTTCTTCGTCCCCTTCATGCTCCTGCTCACCCCGGAGCAGATGCCCGCGTCGGTCAGCATCAATGACTTCTTCGGCAACAAGGGAACGGTGGTCTACGGCCAGCTGGCCGCGTTCTCGATCCTCTACTCGACGCCGGTGATCCTGTTGTACGTCCTGATCTCGCGGAAGCTCGGGGGCGGATTTGCGCTGGGCGGCGCGGTGAAGGGCTGAGCGGTGGAGGGCCCAGCCGCGAAGGGCTGACGGGATCCGCCCTTACGGTGGACACGAAACTGTGACATGACTTCGCGGCGATACGTTCCCTGTCGCCCCATTCGTGGTTACACATCTCCCTGGTATCGGGCCCGGGACCGCACTAGCGTGCTGAGCTCCCGCCCCTCCCCCCACCTGCCAGGAGCCGCACAGTGACCCGTCCCCTCCGTCTTGCGGCGGCCGCGCTCGCCGCGTCCGCGGCGCTGCTCCTGACGTCCTGCGGCAGCGACGACGACAAGCCGAAGGACGACGACAAGATCGCCGGGGCGGACCAGGGCGGCGAGAAGTCGCCATCGCCGAGCGAGGACGCGGAGGCGGGGGCGGAGGTGGACCGGCCGAAGATCGAGCTGCCGTCGGACCTGTCCTTCACCTTCGACTGGGCGAAGACGGGGGACAAGGCCAAGGACGCGGTGCTGGCCGACCGGGAGCAGGCGATCCAGGCAGTGGACCTGGCCATCGCCGAGCACGCACCCACGCACAAGGCCGTGCGCTTCTACTACGAGGGCGACGCAGCGGCCAACACCCAGAAGTACGTGCAGGCCTATGTGAAGGCCGAGGCACGCACCACCGGCGCCTACCGCTACTACGACGCGACCGTCACGGCCGACGGGAGCGGCGCGGGCCTCACGTACTGCGAGGACCAGAGCAAGGCGTACGACAAGTACCTCAAGAAGGACAAGGTCGACAAGGGCCCCGCCACCAAGAACAGCTACGTGCTCTACGCCGCCAAGCTGCGCAAGAACGACGCGGGTGTCTGGGTCACCACAGAACTGAACGCGACCCGGGGGAGCGACAAGTGCCAACCATGACGTACAGGTCAGCAGCGCTGATAGCGGTCACCACCATGGCGTGCGTGGCGTTGTCCGCGGCGCCCGCCGCCGCGGAGAAGGGGGTCGGCGGCGGAGCTTCGGCGCCGACCACGGACGTCGGGGGCGACCAGCAGGGCGGATCCCTGCTCGCCACCGCGGGCGGCATCTCCTACGACCGCTCCAAGAACGGCTCCGGCGCGAAGACCGGCGCCATCGCCCCCACGGGCGACTACAGCCCGCCGCCCTGCTGGTACGGCCCGACGTACACCCCCGCCGAGTTCAAGAAGGAGCGCGAAGCCGTCTGGGCGGTGGACTCCACGGGGCACGAGTGGGACCTCGAACAGCAGGAGCGCTACGTCAAGGGCAAGCCGTACAAGGACTTCAACATGGACAAGGCCGGGAAGGGCTATTGGTGGACGGGGTTCCCCAACAAGACCTATCCGCCCGGCTGGGACAAGTGCAACAAGGACACCTTCTGGGTCGACGAGGGCGACCCGCCGCCCGCCGACGTCCCCGCCATCACCCCGGAGATCCTGGCGAAGCTCGCGTACGCCGAGATCCGCGTCCCCGGCACGAAGGTGTCGCTGGCCCCCGGGGGCCCGACGAAGGTCAAGCTCCCCACCTGGGCCTGGCTGGACGGCGCGGAGTTCAAGCCGGTGTCCGTGACGGCCAGGGTCGCCGTCCTCGGCATCGAGGCGACGACGACCGCCGAACCCGTCTCGCTCAAGATCGACCCCGGCACGGCGGACGCGGAGACGTACCCCGGGTCCGGCGTCTGCGAGATCGTGAACGGCAAGATCGGCGCGCCCTACGCCAAGGGCAAGGCCAAGCAGACCCCGCCCTGCGGCGTGAAGTACCTCCGCTCGTCCGGTGACGGCTCGTACCCGCTGAAGGCCACGGTGACGTGGAAGATCCACTGGACGGGCACGGGCGTGAACGGCGAACGGAAGCTGCCCGACGGCGAGTTCGGCGCGGAGCAGGACGTGGTGGTCGAGGAGATCCAGTCCATCAACCGCTAGCACCCACGCGCCGGCACGCCACCCGCTGCCACCCGCCCGCCAGGCCCACCGCCAGCGCCCACCGCCAGGAGCCGCCCGAGTGAACCGCCCCCTCCGCCGCGCCGCGGCCGTGCTCACGGCGTCCGCGACCCTGCTGCTGACGTCGTGCGGCAGCGACGACGACAAGCCGAAGGACGACGCGAAGCCGACCGCGCCGGGCGAACCGGCGGGGGCGGCGGGGGCGGCGGGGGCGGCGGGGGCGGCGGGGGCGGCGGACCGCCCGAAGATCGAGCTGCCATCGGACCTGACCATGACGTTCGAGTCGCCCGGCACCGGCGACCCGGTGAAGAAGGCCGTGCTCGCGGACGACGCACAGCGCATGCGCGCGGTGAACGCGGCGATCACGGGGACGGACCCCAAGAGCGAAGCGCTCCGCTACTACAACACCGGCAAGGCCCTGGAGGCCGCGGTGACCTGGGTCGCGAGGTTCAAGGACGCCGGTCTCGGCCTCGTGGGGGAAGTCCGCTACTACGACCACCGGGTGACGCTCAAGGACAAGAGGACGGCCACGCTCTCGTTCTGCGCGGACGAGAGCAAGGGCTTCACCAAGAAGAAGTCGACCCAGAAGACCAACAAGACGCCGGTGACGAAGAACAGTTACGTCGCGTACGACACGCAACTGGTCAAGAACGCCGACGGAACGTGGCAGACCACGCAGATCTTCTCCAAGAGGGGGGCGGCTCGGTGCCAGCCGCAGGACGAGCCCCGGCACAGACCCGATGACGCCGCCCGGAAACGAGGGGAGCCCCATGCCGGGGCGGCTGCTGAACAGCCGGTACGAACTGCTCGCGCCGCTCGGCGCGGGCGGCATGGGAGAGGTCTGGCGGGCGCGGGACACGAGCCTCGGCCGTGAGGTCGCGGTCAAGCTCTTCGTGCCGGGGACGACGACGGGTGAGGACGAGCAGCGGCAACTCCTCGCCCGCTTCCGGCAGGAGGCGCGCGCCGCCGCCTCCCTGGACAGCCCGTTCATCGTCGCCGTGCACGACCACGGCGAGGACGACGGCACGCCGTACCTGGTGATGGCCCTGGTGCCGGGCCGCTCGCTGGACCAGGTGCTGCGCGAGAGCGTGCGGGTGCCGGTCGCGGACGCGCTGCGCTGGGCGGCCGACATCTGCCGCGCGCTGGACGTGGCGCACGCGGCGGGCATCGTGCACCGCGACATCAAGCCGGGCAACGTGATGGTCGCGCCGGACGGCACCGCGAAGGTCGTCGACTTCGGCATCGCGACGTTCATGGAGCGCGCGACCGGCGACGCGCGCCTCACGCAGACGGGGCAGCTGCCGTTCGGGAGCGTGCCGTATCTGGCGCCGGAACGGTTCCGCCAGGAGCCGGGCGACGGCCGCACCGACCTGTACGCGCTGGGCTGCGTCCTGTACGAACTCCTCGTCGGCAGGCCCCCGTTCACGGGGTCCGCGGCGGGCGTCATGTACCACCACGTCAACGACGCGCCGCTGCGCCCGAGCGCGGCGCGGCCCGAGGTGCCGCGTCCGGTGGAGCGCCTCGTCCTGGACCTCCTCGCCAAGGAGCCCGCGGACCGGCCCGCGGACGCGGCGACGACGCTCGCGCGACTGGAGACGGCGACAGCTTCCCTGCCCCCGAGTCCGGCCCCGGATCCGGCCCCGGACTCGGAACCTGCGCCTGCCTCAGCCCCTGACCACTCGTCGCCGGAGTTCCTGGACGACGCCGTGCCTTCGGACATCCAGGACGCGGTGGTGAAGCCCCGCCGGGCTGCTCCCACCCCCGTCGCCAAGACCGTCGCCAAGACCTCGGACACGACCGCATCGGCGGCCGTCGCACCCGGCCCCCGCCGCCGCTCCCGGCGACGCCTGCTGCTCCCCGCCGCGCTGATCCTCGCGCTCGGCATCCCGGTCGGCCTCGGCATACGCGCCCTCGCCGCGCCCGACTCGGAGTCCGGGGCCGGACCGTCGGCCGGTGCCGGGGGCGAAGGGTCCGCGAAGACCGAGACGGGCGTCTTCAAGATCGGCGTGGCCCACAGCTACCGGCACGTGGGCGGCGCCTCGACGGACGGGGGCTCTCCGGACGCGTACGCGAAGTCGGAGTACAAGCAGTTCACGACGCAGCAGTTGCGCACCGTCGAGTCCGCCTTCGCCGAGACGCTCGGCGACAAGAGCGGCAGCCGGTTCCGACTCGTCCCCGTCGAAGCGGACCCGGACGTCAGCAGCCGCAAGCTGCTGGCCGCACACCCGGACCTGCTCGCCGTCATCGGCGACACCGTCGACTTCTCCTGGGTGCACGACACGGACGAGGCGTTCCTGCCCGAGATCAGCACCTGCCACGAATACGCCCACGCCGGGGGCGCGTTCGCGATTCCGGCCGACGACGCGCGGCAGGGCCAGGCGATCGCCCGCTACCTCCGTTCCGAGACCGACGCGCGCAAGGTGTTCGTCGCCGAGGACAAGACCTGGGTGAACCGCGAGGACGGCATCGGCACGGCGTTGCGCAGGAACGGCGTCTCCACCGAGGCGCTGGACGTGCCGCCCGACAAGGTGCAGACGTCCCGTATCCCTTCCCTCGTCACCGAGGCGCGGGCGGACGCGGTCGTGGTGCCGACCGGCACCCCCGTCGACGTGTGGGCCGAGAAGCTCCGGGCCGGCGGCTTCCAGGGCCCGGTGATCAGTCAGGGCAACCAGGAGGGCGCCTGCGCGGACTCCCAGGAACGGTCGGACGAGAAGTCGAGCGACAAGACCGTCCCGGACGGCGTCATCCGCGTCCGCAACCACTCGGGCGAGCCCGACGAGAACCTCCCCGCACGCGGCAACCAGGAGCTGTACGACGGCGCGCTGGCCCTGGCCCAGGCCCTGGACACCCTCCCCGCCGACGACACCTCCCCCACGTCGCTCCGCCACACCCTGGACCGCGAGATCCAGCAGGTCTCCGTCAACGGCGTCCTGGGCGAGGTCTCCTTCGAGAAGCGCCGCTCGGCGAGAGGACGCCCGGTGTGGTTCGACCGCAAGACGGACGGATCGTGGAAGGAATTCGGCACTGTGAAGGAAAAGTTCCGCCCCACCCGCCCATGACGCCCCATGACCGCCCACCGAACGAGCGTGTCCGAAAGTCGGGTTTGTGCTGACCGGGCGCTGCCAAGGAATGCCCCATGGTGGAGAACGACGCGGCTCGGGCCGCCCACGTGGCACGCGACTACTACGACACGAAGGACGTCGACGGCTTCTACGCGCAGGCGTGGGGCGGCGAGGACATCCATGTAGGTGTGTACACGGCCCCACACGAATCAATCGGCACGGCATCCCGCCGAACCATCGACCGCATGGCCGCGAGGGTGAGCGACGGGCTCGGCCCCGACAGCACCGTCCTGGACATGGGCTCGGGCTACGGCGGCGCGGCCCGTCGCCTGGCCGCCGAGTTCGGCTGCCGTGTCGTGGCCCTCAACATCAGCGAGACGCAGAACCGCCGCCACCGCGAACTGAACGCGCAGCACGGCCTCACCGACCTGATCGAGGTGGTGCCGGGTTCCTTCCAGGACATCCCCGCCCCCGCAGGGTCGTTCGACGTCGTCTGGTCCCAGGAGGCCCTCTGCCACAGCGCCGACCGACCCGGCGTCCTGCGCGAGGCGCACCGGGTCCTGAGGCCGGGCGGCCACCTGACCTTCACCGACATCATGGCCGCCGAGCACGCCCCCACCGACGCGCTTCGGTCGATAGCGGAACGCCTGAGCCTGCCCCCGTTCGCCACCGCGGCCCACTACACCGACCAACTGCGGGCTCTCGCTTTCACCGAGGTGGAGTTCGACGACCTCACGGACCACATCCGAACGCACTACGACCGCCTCGCCGAGGAACTCCACACCCCGAAGCCCGGCCTGCTGGACGCGGTGAGCACCACCTACGTGGAAACCCTCCGCACCAGCCTGGACCGCACGGCCGCGGCCTGCCACGACGGCTACTTCAGCTGGGGCATCTTCCACGCCCGCCGCACATGACCGGTCCCACCGGAGGGCATCGCACGCTGCCGCCCGACGCCACCGGGGACCTGCCCGCGCCGACTTCACGCGTGCATCCCTGTTCGATACGTTTGCACGTGCGGACAGGTACTGAAGTTGCGGGCGTGGCGGGGGAAACACATGAGTGGTCATCGGCCGTCGGACTGGCATGTCCTTGATCTGGAGAAGGATCCGACGCCGGGTGATCCGCACCGGGTGCGGTCGCTGGCGAAGAACCTCCACGACTTCGCGGACGATGTCGGCCGGGTTCTTCGTGACATCAAGGGGATGGCGGGCGACGAGGCCATCCTGACGTGGGTGGGCAAGACCGCGGACGCGTTCACGGAGAAGTTCGAGGATGCGCCGGACAAGCTGAAGAAGCTCAAGAAGAGCTACGAGATGGCCGGGGATGCGCTGTCGGCGTACTGGCCCGATCTGGAGCGCGCCCAGACCCTGGCCGACAAGGCGCTGGTCAAGGGCCGCGAGGCGCAGGCCGACCTGACCTCCGCCAAGTCCCGCCTCACCTCGGCGGACTCGTGGGTGGACAAGGCGGGCAAGGAAGCCGACAAGTACAAGGACAAGCCCGGCGGCGGCAAGGACGTGCCCAAGCCGGACGAGGACAAGGTCAAGGCCGCCACCCGCAACGCGCACTCCGCGGAGAAGGCGCAGAAGTCCGCGCAGGGCGATGTGGACTCCGCGCAGAGCGCGCTGGACGCGGCGAAGAAGATGGCCGACGACGCCCGCAAGATGCGGGAAGAGGCCGCGGGGACGGCCAAGAAGAAGATCGACGAGGCGTCCGACGCGGGCATCCCGAACCGCAAGTGGTGGGAGGAAGTCGGCGACTGGGTCTCCGACAACTGGGACACCATCGTCGAAGTGTGCAAGGTCGTCGTCGCCGTCGTCGGCGTCATCGCGATGATCATCGGCGGCCCCATCCTCGCCGCCATCGTGATCGTCGCGGGCGCGATCGTCCTGGCCGACACCTTGAGCAAATACGCAAAAGGCCAAGCCACGTTGATGGACGTGGCCTTCGCCGCGATGGACTGCGTCCCCGGTATGAAGGGCCTGACCACCGCCGCGAAACTCGGCAAGGGCCTCAAGGGACTCAAGGGCGGGCTCAAGGGGTTCAAGTCCGCGCGCACGGCGCTCAAGGACGGGGCGAAGGGCGCGTACAACCGGGTCAAGAGCAAGATCAAGGGGCGCGGCGATCCCGTCGACATGGCTACCGGGCAGATGTTCCTGGATGAAATCGACCTCGCCCTGCCCGGCACGCTCCCGCTGCTCTTCACCCGCCGGGTCGCCTCCGGCTATCGCACGGGCGGCTGGTTCGGTCCGAGCTGGACCTCCACCCTTGACCAGCGTCTGGAGGTCGACGAGAGCGGTGTCGTCTTCGTCACCGAGGACGGCATGCTCCTGGAGTACCCCCACCCTCCGAGCCCGGACGCCATGACGCTCCCGGATTCAGGCCCCCTCTGGCCGCTGGAGCGGCTGGAGGACGGCGGCTATGCCGTCACCGACCCGCTGACGGGCCACACCCGCCACTTCGCTGCGCCGACCGCCGATGACGGGGTGGCGGTGCTTGTGCGGATCCGCGACCGCAACCACAACACCATCGATTTCGACTACGACGCCGAAGGCACTCCTCGGGCGATCCGCCACAGCGGTGGATACCGCCTCACCCTGACCGTCGCGAACGAACGCCTCACCGCTCTCTCCCTGGCGGGCGCGAGGGAAGACGGCGGCGACGTCACGATCAAGCAGTACGCGTACACCGACGGAAACCTCACCCGCGTCGCCAACTCGACGGGTCGCCCCCTGCGGTTCACGTACGACGAGCAGTTGCGCATCACGTCATGGGAAGACACCAACGACAGCCGCTACGACTACGCCTACGACGCCCACGACCGCTGCGTCGCCCAGCAGGGCATGGCCGGGCACCTGGCCAACACTTTCACCTACGAGGCGAGCCATCCCGCGTGGCCCGGCTTCCACGTCACCGAGGTCACCACGGCCGATGGCGCCACCTCCCGCTACGTCGTCGACGAGCGCTGTCTGATCATCGCCGAGATCGATGCGCTCGGCGGCACGGTCACCACTGACTACGACGCCCACCAGCACGTCACGGCGACGACGGATCAACTCGGCCACACCACCCGCATGGCCAACAACACACTGGGGCGGCCGGTCCGGGTGACGCGGCCCGACGGTTCCGTCGTACAGGTCGAGTACAACGCCCTGCACCTCGCCACCCGTATCGACCTGCCGGGCGGAGCCGCCTGGCAGTTCACCTACGACGAGCGGGGCAACTGCACTCTCACGACCGATCCGTCCGGGTCACGGTCCCACGTCACGTACACGTCGGCGGGCCACCCGGACACGATCACTGACGAGCTGGGGCACACCACCACCGTCCTGTGCGACCCGGCCGGCCTGCCCCTCGAGATCCGTGATCCCTTGGGTGGGACCACGTCATGGCAGCGTGATGCTTGGGGGAGGCCAGTGGCACTGACCGACGCGCTGGGGGCCGTCACCCGTCTCACCTGGTCGGCGGAGAGCCGCCTCCTGCGGCGTATCGCGCCGGACGGTGCGACGGAGTCCTGGACGTACGACGCCGAAGGCAACCACCTCACGGAGACGGACCCATTGGGCCATGTGTCGCGTTTCGAGTACACCCACTTCGACGTGCTCACGGCGCGCACAGGCCCGGACGGCTGCCGCTACACCTTCGACTACGACTCCTCTCTGCGCCTCACACAGGTCACCAATCCGCAAGGCCTGACGTGGAACTACGTCTTCGATTCTGCCGGGCGCCTGGTCCGCGAAACGGACTTCGACGGCCGCGAGACCACGTACGCCTACGACGTGGCCGGGCAGCTGACGTCGCGGACCGACGCCCTCGGGCAGATCATCGCCTTCGAGTACGACTCCCTCGGCCGGACCACTCGTAGGAACGTCAACGGCCGGTCCTCGACCTTCGCCTACGACCCAGAGGGGCAGCTCTGCTCAGCCATCGGGCCGGACAGCACCGTAGCCATCCGCCGGGATCCTGTCGGCCGCGTCCTGTCCGAGACGGTCGATGGCCGCGAACTCCGCTACTCCTATGACGCTCAGGGACGTCCCACCGACCGGGTCACCCCCTCCGGAGCCACCAGCTCCTGGGCCTACGACGCGGCCGGTCGGCGGACCCGCCTGACCGCTTCCAACCGTGTGATGGAGTTCGAGTACGATCCGGCCGGCCGCGAACTCTCCCGGCACATCGGCACGTCGGTCACGCTCACCCACGGCTTCGACGACACCGGGAGGCTGACCGCACAGGCGATCACGACCGCCCGGTCCCGCGAGCCCATCCAGCACCGGGCCTACACCTACCGTGCGGACGGTCATCTCACGGGTGTCGACGATCAACTCTCCGGCTCGCGCCGTCTCGAACTCGACACAGCCGGTCGGGTCACCGCGGTCCACGCCAAGAACTGGACCGAGTCGTACGCCTACGACGTGGCGGGCAACCAGCAGTTCGCCACCTGGCCCGCGGGCCACCCCGGCCAGGAGGCTGTCGGCCCGCGGGCGTACGTCGGCACACGCGTCACGCAAGCGGGGAACGTCCGTTACGAGCACGACGCCCTCGGCCGTGTCGTCCTCCGCCAAAAGAGCCGTCTGTCACGCAAGCCGGACACCTGGCGCTATACGTGGGACGCGGAGGACCGGCTGACATCGGTCATCACCCCCGACGGAACGCATTGGCGCTACGCATACGACCCGCTCGGCCGACGCACCGCCAAACTGCGGATGTCCGACGACGACACGGTGGTGGAACGCACATCCTTCACCTGGGACGGCACCACTCTGTGCGAACAGACCACCGTCGCACCGGAGCTGCCCCGCCCGGTCACGCTGACGTGGGATCACCTCGGGCTGCAGCCCATCGCGCAGACGGAACGGGTCACCCCGCCCGAAGCCTGTCAGGAGGAGTTCGACACCCGCTTCTTCGCCATCGTCACCGATCTCATCGGCACACCCACCGAACTCGTCGATGAACAGGGCGACATCGCCTGGCGCACGCGCAGCACCGTATGGGGCACCACTGCCTGGAGTCTCGACGCAACGACGTACACGCCACTCCGGTTCCCAGGTCAGTACTACGACCCCGAGTCCGGCCTGCACTACAACTGCATGCGCTACTACGATCCCGAGACCGCCCGCTACCAGTCCCCGGATCCGCTCGGCCTCGAGCCTGCTCCGAACCCGGTCGCCTACGTGGACAACCCCTGCACCTGGGGAGATCCGCTCGGCCTCGCCCCGTACAACATTCACGCCTCGGTGGCGTATCAGGACTGGGGAAACAAGGGCGCCCACATCCACATCAAGAACAACGAGGTCCAGATCTTCCCCGACAACAAGGGGGGCATCGGGGGACGGCCCATCCGCCTCAAGCACGGCACGGCGAGCGATAAGGAAGTCCAGAAGGTCCTGGACGAGATTCACTCGAACCCTGCGCTCAGGGACGACATCATCGCGAAGGCCACGTCTGCCCGTGACAGCATGAACAAGGGCGAGTTCGGAATGAGTCAGAATCGTGCGGCGGAGATGCACTTCATCATCAAGAACCTCGAAAAGATGAACAAGGCAGAAGGCGGCTGATGTCCGACATCGACTTCTACGTGGAAACGGTCCTCCGGCAGACGGTTCTCGGCGTCCCTCTCGGCTCCTCTCCCGAGGAGTGGGAGAACAAGCTGGGCGGCGATTTCCTGGACGATGCCCGGAAGGGGCGGATGCGGCGGGACTACGGCCTGGTGGAGATCGCGTTCGTGCGGCGGGCGGGTGCGTGGGAATCCGTGTCCGTGTCCCTCCAGATCCACCGCATGGCACGCGGGCTGGACGGGATCGTCCCGCGTCCGCTCACGGACATCCACGGAGACTTCTCGCCGCAGGTTCCTCTCGACGTGTTCCTGAGGGCACTGCGAGCGCAGGGCGGCGATCTGGAGGAGGGCACGGAGCCGTCGTCAGGAGGGTTCCGCCAGTTCCGGGAAACGAGCACGGGAACGACGCTGTACGTGGCCGACGGGTCCGGGCAAGACGCACTGCTGGAACCAGCATCTCTCTGGTCGATCATCGTCCAGCACCAGACCGCCCCCGTACCTTCCCACCAATCCGCAACCTCGTAGAAACACACCGTAGTCACCGCCCCCACGGGCGCCTACGGTGTGCCCGTGCAACCGAGCCAACCGCCGCACCAGCCCACGCCCCCGTTCGACTTCCCCGCCGCCCGGCGTCTGCGGGAGGCGCTAGGGATGGCGCACGGGCATGTCGCCTATGGGATGCGGGCCAGTTATGGGCTCGCCTACGTCACCGCCGACACCATCGCCGCCTGGGAGCGCGGGCTCTCCTCGCCCACTTCCGCCGAGCTCACCGCGCTCGCCGCGACGCTGTGGTGTTCGCCCGGGGAGCTGATGGGGGCCGCGCGGACGCTGCGGGAGCACCGGATCGCGCGCGGGCTCGCGCCGGAGGACGTGGCGCGTGGGGCGGGCGTGGAGATTCAGGCGTATCTGCGGATGGAGGAGACCGACACCTGGCGGGGGAACGAGCGGCAGTCCGCCGCCCTTGCCGAGGTGCTGACGCTCTCCGTGCCCGACTTCGTGACCGTGACGGGGCGGTCGGAGCAGCTCGCCGAGTTGCTGCGCAGTGCCGTCAGCACCCGCTGGCAGGGGTACGTCAGGCCCGTCAGCAAGCTGCTGCCCGTGGAGAAGCGGCACGTCGAGGACGTGCTGCGGCAGATGCACGAGGACTATCAGTCACGGATGGCGCGGACGCTGAGCTGGGGCGGCGGGGCCGGTTCCGACGCGTCCGGGGAGGCCGGGCGGGACTTCCTGGAGCGGATCCTCGAACATTTCTGGTCCATGGTCCGCGGAGGTCGGGGCTGAGGCCCCTGATCCACCGGGACCAAGGGCCACGGGAGCGGTACGGAAGGGGCGTTTAGAAGACCGATTCCGCCTCGTCCATGCGGTCCTTCGGGACCGTCTTCAGCTCGGTGACCGCGTCCGCCAGCGGCACCATCATGACGTCCGTGCCGCGCAGCGCCGTCATCTTGCCGTACTCCGCGCGGTGGGCCGCCTCCACCGCGTGCCAGCCGAAGCGGGTCGCGAGGACGCGGTCGTACGCCGTGGGGGTGCCGCCGCGCTGGACGTGGCCGAGGATGACCGGCTTGGCCTCCTTGCCGAGGCGGGACTCCAGCTCGTACGCGAGGGCCGTGCCGATGCCCTGGAAGCGCTCGTGGCCGAACTGGTCGATCGCGCCCTTGCCGTAGTTCATCGTGCCGTCCTGCGGGTGCGCGCCCTCGGCGACGCAGATGACCGCGAACTTCTTGCCGCGCGAGAACCGCTCCTCGACCATCGCGACCAGGTCGGCGGGGTCGAAGGGGCGCTCGGGGAGGCAGATGCCGTGGGCGCCGCCCGCCATGCCCGATTCGAGGGCGATCCAGCCCGCGTGGCGGCCCATGACCTCGACGACCATGACGCGCTGGTGCGACTCGGCGGTGGTCTTGAGGCGGTCCATCGCCTCCGTCGCCACGCCGACCGCCGTGTCGAAGCCGAAGGTGCGGTCCGTGGAGGAGATGTCGTTGTCGATGGTCTTCGGCACGCCGACCACCGGAACGCCCGCGTCGGACAGCATGCGCGCCGCCGTCAGGGTGCCCTCGCCGCCGATCGGGATGAGCGCGTCGAAGCCGGAGCGCTCGATGAGCTCCTTGGCGTTGTCGCAGGCCGCGCGGAAGCGGTCGCGCTCCAGGCGGGACGAGCCGAGGATGGTGCCGCCACGGGCCAGGATGCCGCTGACGGCGTTCAGGTCGAGGGCGCGGTACCGCCCGTCGAGCAGGCCCGCGTAGCCGTCCTCGAAGCCGATGACCTCGTCGCCGTAATGCGTCACGGCACGGTGCACGACCGACCGGATCACTGCGTTGAGGCCGGGGCAGTCGCCGCCCGCGGTGAGAATTCCGATACGCATCGCGCTGTGTCTCCTGCTCGCTATTGGTACTTGTGAGCCGGTCCGATTGTTCCACGGCCGGAGGGGGGTCGCCGCTCACGGATGTCCGACGGATGTGTGTCCGAGAGGTGGGCAGGGACCTTGGTACCGGCCTTGCAGGGCCTTTCGTCCGGCGGGCGACCCCATCGGGCGCAGAGGTATTGTCAAGAGGACACACCCGCGATATCGGGTGCTTTGTCCGTCTCCTCCGGCCTTCCATGCCGGGCATCCACACGACAGCGAAGCAGGACAGACAGAAGGGGAGAGCACGCGTGACGCGCAGCGTGTACGTGACCGGCATCGACCGGGGCGACGGTCGCCAGGTCGTCGAACTGGGAGTCATGGAGCTCCTGACCCGCCAGGTCGACCGGGTGGGTGTCTTCCGGCCACTGGTCCACGACGGCCCCGACCGGCTCTTCGACCTGCTGCGCGCCCGGTACCGGCTCTCGCAGGACGCGGGCTCGGTGTACGGCATGGACTACCACGAGGCGTCCGCGATCCAGGCCGAGCAGGGCACCGACGAACTGGTCTCGCAGCTCGTGGACCGGTTCCACCGGGTCGCTAGGGATTATGAAGTCGTTCTCGTGCTCGGCACGGATTTCGCCGACACCCAGCTGCCCGACGAGCTCGCGCTGAACGCCCGGCTCGCCAACGAGTTCGGCGCCTCCGTGCTCCCCGTGGTCGGCGGCAGGAAGCAGACCGCCGAGTCGGTGCGCGCCGAGACCCGCAACGCCTACCGCGCGTACGACTCGCTCGGCTGCGACGTCCTCGCGATGGTCACCAACCGGGTGGCCCCGGCCGACCGGGACGAGATCCACCAGCGCCTGGACGCCCGCCTCCCCGTGCCCTGCTACGTCCTGCCGGACGAGGCCGCGCTCTCCGCGCCGACGGTCGCGCAGATCGCCCACGCGCTGGACGGCCGTGTCCTGCTCGGCGACGACTCGGGCCTCGCGCGCGACGCCCTGGACTTCGTCTTCGGCGGCGCCATGCTGCCCAACTTCCTGAACGCCCTGACGCCGGGATGTCTGGTGGTCACCCCCGGCGACCGCGCCGACCTCGTGGTGGGCTCGCTCGCCGCGCACAGCGCGGGCACCCCGCCCATAGCCGGCGTCCTGCTGACCCTGAACGAACAGCCGGGACAGGAGATCCTCACCCTCGCCGACCGGCTCGCGCCGGGCACCCCGGTGGTCGCGGTCTCCGGCGGCTCCTTCCCCACCGCGGGCGAGCTCTTCGCGCTGGAGGGCAAGCTGAACGCGGCGACGCCCCGCAAGGCGGAGACCGCGCTCGGCCTCTTCGAGCGGTACGTCGACACCGCGGACCTCCTCAGGCGCGTCTCGGCGCCCAGCAGCGACCGCCTCACGCCGATGATGTTCGAGCACAAGCTCCTGGAGCGGGCCCGCGCCGACCGGCGCCGTGTCGTGCTACCCGAGGGCACCGAGGAGCGGGTGCTGCGCGCCGCCGATGTGCTGCTGCGCCGCGGCGTCTGCGACCTGACGCTGCTCGGCCCGGTCGAGCAGATCCGCAAGAAGGCCGCCGACCTCGGCGTGGACCTCGCCGACTCCGAGCTCATCGACCCGCAGACCTCCGAGCTGCGGGATCGTTTCGCCGCCGCGTACGCGGAGCTGCGCGCCCACAAGGGCGTCACCGTCGAGCTCGCGCACGACGTGGTGGCGGACGTGAACTACTTCGGCACGCTGATGGTGCAGGAGGGCCTCGCCGACGGCATGGTGTCGGGCTCCGTGCACTCCACGGCGGCCACCATCCGCCCGGCCTTCGAGATCATCAAGACCAAGCCGGACGCCTCCATCGTGAGCTCCGTCTTCTTCATGTGCCTCGCCGACAAGGTCCTCGTGTACGGCGACTGCGCGGTCAACCCGGACCCGAACGCCACACAGCTCGCGGACATCGCCGTGCAGTCAGCGGCCACCGCCGAGCAGTTCGGGGTCGAGCCGCGGATCGCGATGCTCTCGTACTCGACGGGCACGTCCGGTTCGGGCGCCGACGTCGACAAGGTGCGCGAGGCCACCGAGCTGGTGCGCGGGCAGCGCGCCGACCTGAAGATCGAGGGGCCCATCCAGTACGACGCCGCGGTCGAGCCGTCGGTCGCGGCCACCAAGCTGCCCGACTCGGACGTCGCGGGCCAGGCCAGCGTGCTGATCTTCCCCGACCTGAACACCGGCAACAACACCTACAAGGCCGTGCAGCGCTCGGCCGGGGCGATAGCCGTCGGCCCGGTCCTCCAGGGCCTGCGCAAGCCGGTCAACGACCTCTCCCGGGGCGCGCTCGTCCAGGACATCGTCAACACCGTCGCCATCACGGCGATCCAGTCCCAGGTCCAGCCCACCGCGTAACCACCCCCCACAGAAAGCGCCTCCATCAGTGACCGCCACTCGCGTACTCGTCCTCAACTCCGGCTCCTCGTCGGTGAAGTACCAGCTGCTCGACATGCGGGACCACTCCCGTCTCGCCGTCGGCCTGGTCGAGCGGATCGGCGAGGAGACCTCCCGGCTCAAGCACACCCCGCTGACCGGCGGCGGCGCCGAGTCCCGTGAGCGCGAGGAGCCGTTCGCCGACCACGAGGCGGCGCTCAGGGCCGTCGCCCAGGAGCTGTCCGACGACGGCCTCGGCCTCGACTCCCCCGAGCTCGCCGCGATCGGCCACCGGGTGGTGCACGGCGGGCTGAAGTTCACCGCGCCGACGGTGATCGACGACGAGGTGCTGACGGAGATCGAGCGGCTGGTCCCGGTGGCGCCGCTGCACAACCCGGCCAACATCACCGGCATCCGCACCGCCCAGGCGCTCCGCCCCGACCTGCCCCAGGTCGCCGTCTTCGACACCGCGTTCCACACGACGATGCCGGAGTCCGCGGCGCGCTACGCGATGGACGTGAAGACGGCCGACGAGCACCGCGTGCGGCGCTACGGCTTCCACGGCACGTCCCACGCGTACGTCTCGCGCCGGACCGCGGAGCTGCTCGGCAGGGCTCCGGAGGACGTCAACGTCATCGTGCTGCACCTGGGCAACGGCGCTTCGGCGAGTGCGGTGCGGGGCGGGAAGTGCGTCGACACGTCGATGGGGCTCACGCCGCTTGAGGGGCTCGTGATGGGTACCCGTTCCGGTGACATGGACCCGGCTGTGATTTTTCATCTCGCCCGGGTCGGCGGAATGTCCATCGACGAGATCGACATTCTGCTCAACAAGAAGAGCGGTCTGATCGGGCTCTGCGGCGACAACGACATGCGGGAGATCAGGCGCCGTATCGATGCCGGTGACGAAGAGGCGGCACTCGCCTTCGACATCTACATCCACCGTCTGAAGAAGTACATCGGCGCCTATTACGCGGTGCTCGGCCGGGTGGACGCGATCGCGTTCACGGCCGGGGTCGGCGAGAACGCCGCTCCGGTGCGGGAGGCTGCGGTGGCGGGCCTGGAGGAGCTGGGTCTCGCGGTCGACGGCGCACTCAATTCCGTACGTTCCGACGAAGCCCGGCTCATTTCGCCGGAGTACGCGCGCGTGGCCGTCGCCGTGGTGCCCACCGACGAAGAACTGGAGATCGCCGATCAGACGTATGCATTGGTCAGCGACCGCAACGCCTGAGCGCACGGCCGCCCATTTGTAGATTCCACCAGACGGAATATTCCGTAGCGAAACAAACCGATAGGATCGCCCCATGCGCCGTTCCAAAATCGTCTGCACGCTGGGCCCCGCCGTCGACTCCGAAGAGCAGCTCGTCTCGCTGATCGAGGCCGGCATGAACGTGGCCCGATTCAACTTCAGCCACGGCACGCACGCCGAGCACCAGGGGCGGTACGACCGCGTCCGTGCGGCCGCCGGGAAGACCGGCCGTGCCATCGGTGTCCTCGCCGACCTGCAGGGCCCGAAGATCCGCCTGGAGACCTTTGCCGAGGGTCCCGTCGAGCTGGTGCGCGGTGACGAGTTCACCATCACCACCGAGGACGTGGCCGGCGACAAGTCGATCTGCGGCACGACCTACAAGGGTCTGCCCGGCGACGTCTCCAAGGGCGACCAGGTCCTCATCAACGACGGCAACGTCGAGCTGCGCGTCGTCGAGGTGGACGGCCCGCGCGTGAAGACGATCGTCGTCGAGGGCGGTGTCATCTCCGACCACAAGGGCATCAACCTGCCCGGCGCGGCCGTGAACGTGCCCGCCCTTTCGGAGAAGGACATCGAGGACCTCCGCTTCGCCCTGGAGATGGGCTGCGACATGGTCGCCCTGTCCTTCGTGCGCGACGCCAACGACGTCAAGGACGTCCACAAGGTGATGGACGAGGTGGGCCGCCGGGTCCCCGTCATCGCCAAGGTGGAGAAGCCGCAGGCCGTCGCCAACATGGAGGGCGTCGTCGCGGCGTTCGACGCCGTGATGGTGGCCCGTGGCGACCTCGCCGTCGAGTACCCGCTCGAGAAGGTCCCGATGGTGCAGAAGCGCCTCGTGGAGATGTGCCGCCGCAACGCCAAGCCGGTGATCGTCGCGACCCAGATGATGGAGTCGATGATCACCAACTCGCGCCCCACGCGCGCCGAGGCGTCCGACGTCGCCAACGCGATCCTGGACGGCGCCGACGCGGTCATGCTGTCGGCCGAGTCCAGCGTCGGCGCGTACCCGATCGAGACCGTCAAGACGATGTCGAAGATCGTGCAGGCCGCCGAGGGCGAGCTGCTCTCCAAGGGCCTGCAGCCGCTGGTGCCCGGCAAGAAGCCGCGCACGCAGGGCGGTTCGGTGGCCCGTGCCGCGTGCGAGATCGCGGACTTCCTCGGCGCCGAGGCGCTGATCGCCTTCACGCAGTCCGGTGACACGGCCCGCCGTCTGTCCCGCTACCGCGCGGCCCAGCCGATCCTGGCCTTCACCACGGACGAGTCGACCCGCAACCAGCTCACGCTGAGCTGGGGCGTGGACACCTACGTGGTGCCGCACGTCGACAACACCGACGCGATGGTCGAGCTGGTCGACGCCGAGCTGATCAAGCTCAACCGCTTCAACGACGGCGACACGGTCGTCATCACGGCGGGCTCGCCCCCCGGCGTCCCCGGCACCACCAACATGGTCCGGGTGCACCACCTGGGCGGCGGCGAGCGCGACTGATCCCCGCCTCGTACGACACCGAGGGCGCCCCCTGCGAAAGGGGGCGCCCTCGGTGCTTGGCGGTGCTTGGCGGTGCTTGTCGGTGCTGCTCGCGGCCGCTCAGTCGGTGATCGACTGGTGCAGCCCGGGAATCGTCAGGTTCCCGCCGAACTGGCCCGCCTGCTGCACCTTCACGTCCGTGAAGTAGATCAGCGGGATGTTCAGCGGCGGCGGGTGCTCGGGGTCGAAGGTGATCGGGATGAGCCCGAACAGCTTGCCCGAGATCCGCTCGGTGTACATCGTGGTCTCGCCGCCCCGGATGGTGGACGTGGTGCCCTTGGCGGCCTCGACGTGGTACTTCTTGCCCGCAGGTCCCTCGACGATCTGGTGCAGGTCGCCGATGTCCGTGTTCTGGATGACGTACTTCAGGGCCTGCTTGGACTTGCCGTTGGGCATCTGCAGGTTCACGACGCCCTGGTAGTCGGCGCCCTTGAGCGTGAGCGAGCTGGCTTCCAGGTGCCACGGCTGGTTCGGGATCGGCGAGGGGGTCTGCTCGGCGTCGCCGTCGACCTTCTTCTCGACCACGCACGGGAACGGCTTCTTGCCGTCCGCGTCCGGGGCCATCGGGTCCTCGGCTTCGTCCTTCGCGTCGTCCTCGGCCTTCTTGCCGACCTTGTCCGCCGCGTCCTTCGCCGCCTTCTCCGCGTCGTCCGTGACCTTGTCGGCCTCGTCCTTCGCGTCGTCGACGCCGTCCTTGAGTCCGTCCGTGACCTTGTCGACCGTGTCCTCGACGGGCTTGGTGACCTTGTCCGTCGTGTCCTTGGCCTTGTCCTCGGCGGACCCGGCACCGGACTCGGCCTTTTCCGACTCGGACGGGTCCGGCTCCGGGCTCTCGGACTCCTTCTTGTCGTCGGGCGTGAAGACGTCCTTGAGGGCGTCGCCGACACCCAGCGGGTCCCAGGGGTTCTTGGTCTCGGTGGGCTCGGGAGTCTTCTCCGGCTCCTTGTCGCCGTCCTTGTCGCCGGTGGACGGAGTGGAGGCCGAGTCGTCCTTGTCGTCGCCCGTGCTGTCGCTGTCGCCGTCGTCGTCCTTGTCGCCCGCGGAGGGCGAGGTCGACGGGTCCGGCTTCTTCGCGTCGTCCCCGGCGTCCTTCTTCTTCGCCCGGTCCTCGGCGTCCTTCTTGGCCTTCGCCTCGGCGTCCTTCTTGGCCTCGGCCTCGGCGTCCTTCTTCGCCTTGTCCGCCGCGTCCTTCTCGGCGTCCTCGGCGTCCTTGTCCGGAGCCGTGACACACGGCCCGTCCTGGAAGGGGTTGTCCGGAACACCCGGCTTGGCCTCTGCGAGCGTCGGGGTCAGCCCCATGCCCATCAGCACGGCGGTGGGCATCGCGGCGATGGCTATCGCCTTCCCCGCGGGAACCTGCAGCCGGGTCAGCAGCGGCTTCCTGGGTGCCGCGTGGCGCGGCCCGGTTCTCGCCCGGGGCTCCCCCGCAAAGCCCTCGTGGTGCACCTCGTCAGCCGGCACGGTGCCTCCCGTTCGTCCCGTTGGTCGGGCTCGTTCCTGACAGATCGTCCTGCGCGCCGCTCACCCCACCCGCGGCGGTGGGCTCGGGGACCCCGTCGCCCACGGGGCCGCCGGACTCTCCTGTCGTACGTCCCTTCGCGGGTTCGCCCGCGGGCTTCGCGGCCGCCCAGGAGACGCCGAGGGCGCCGCCGATCAGGGCGAGCAGGAAGCCGATGACGAAGCCGCCGAAGTTGGACACCACCAGGGAGACCAGGGCGAGCAGAATCGCCGCGACACCCGCGAAGACACGGGAGTGCGGCTGGAACCACATGGTCAGGCCGAGCACGACCAACAGCACGCCGATGATCAGCGATCCGGCACCGGCGGTGGTCGCCATCCGGATCGTCATCGTGCCGAGCGTGAGGTTCGCGTACGGGAAATACATGATCGGGATGCCGCCGAGAAGTGTCAGCAGACCACCCCAGAACGGGCGCTGACCGCGCCACCCTCGGAACGATCGGCGCATCCGGCCGAGCTTGTCGCCCAGTCCCACTTGCGCTTCGGCGCTCATGTCGTACAGCTCCTCGGGAATGGCGTTGGTTCTGTGTGTCGTGCGGATTCGGGCACGGGGACGGCTCCGTCAGATGCCGTCGCGCCCCCGCGCCCGGCCGTTCTCATCGCACCGAGTGCGCACCGGGCCGCCTGATGCGGTCCGCTAGGGCATCAACTGCCCTAGTAGCACTCGTGCTTGCCCTTCTTGACCGACATGCCCAGACCAGAGAGCTTGAAGGTACCGGCGGTGGTCGCCCACGCACGCTGCTTGACGTCGGTGAACTTCACCGACTCCGCCTGCTGCGCGAACGAGTCCGGGGCGTACTTGTCGCCCTTCGCCGGGCCGGGGCCCTTGGTGGTCTGGTCGACCGAGACACCGATGTCGACCTTGTTGAAGGTCGCATTGGCCTTCAGGTCGTCGGCGTCGATGTAGAGCTTCTTGGCCTCTACCTTCGGACCACCCTCGCCACCGGCCTTGAGGGTCATCGACACATCGCCGAAGACCGGGACCGGCACGACCACGGACTGGCAGAGGTTGGTGATCGTGGCCTCTTCGAGACCGACGACGGCGACCGGGTGGTTACCCGACTTACCGCTGTCCAGAGCTCCGTACTGGACGAATCCCGTACCGTTGAGCTCCTTGGCAGTCACCTTGAACTGCTGCCCTGACACACTGAACGATGCCGCGAGCGCGCCCTGGGACAGGGCGACACCTATCGCGGCAGTAGCCGCGACGCTCGGCACCATGACTACGGCGAACCGCTTCCATCTGGTTCCGCCACGAGCCACGGACTCCATGACTTTCCTCCTTCTCGGACGTACATCTCCGGCCCTGACTGCTGCCGTTCGGGCGGCTCAGCCGGGCAGGGATGGGAGAAGTGCTACGTCCTCGGGAAGGAGAGCGCCTGCATCGGAGGCGCGCTGCCGCACCACTCATCACCGGCGATCACCC
The DNA here is from genome assembly GCF_040609235.1 of Streptomyces sp. NPDC004732. Lineage (NCBI taxonomy): Bacteria > Bacillati > Actinomycetota > Actinomycetes > Kitasatosporales > Streptomycetaceae > Streptomyces > Streptomyces sp. NPDC004732. The sequence continues at coordinate 269,746 of NZ_JBEXJR010000005.1, read as the reverse complement.
CCGAGCGACAACCACTGGTCGCGCCTGACGCATCACGCACAACCTCTCGGACAGGCCCTGCCGGTACCGGCAGAGACCCCCCTGTCCAAGACCGGCGACGGCGTCACCGGCCTGCTCGGTGGGGACCCAGAAGGCCCGCTCCCGAGTGGCTGTCGGGGTGCGGGTCAATGGACCGAGCGTGGCCGATCGTGGTGCATTCTCGGCCCCCGCACAAGGGGGTTCGTTACTCGCTAGTAACGGCCCGATAACCGAAGCGCGACCGCGCGGTATCGATCGGCCACAGACGGTGGCTCAAAGAGGGGGAGCAGAACGGGACATCGGCGGGCGTAACGGCCCATAAGAAAGCCGATGCCTTACTCCAAGTAACAGTGGCCGCGTTTGCCAAGTTTTGGCAAAGCGCGGCCACTATGGTGCCTCGGGAACAGACTTTTCACTCCGGCATCACAACGCCCCGCGTTTAGGGACTGGTCAGCCGAAGGGCCGAGAAGCAAACCGGCCGGAGTACACACACAGGGTCAGAAGAGCACCCGGGCGAGCGCCGTGCGGGCCGACGTCACCCGCGGGTCCTCGCCGCCCACGACCTCGAAGAGTTCGAGCAGCCGCACCCGGGCGGCGTCCCGGTCGTCACCGGCCGTGCGCCGCACCGCGTCGATGAGCCGCCCGAAGGCGTCCTCGACATGGCCGCCCACCAGGTCCAGGTCGGCGGCGGCGATCTGCGCGGGCACATCCGCCGGGCGGTCGGCGGCGTCCTTGCGGACCACCTGCGCGTCCAGGCCCTGGACCCGCAGGAGCAGTTCGGCCTGGGCGAGGCCGAGCTTGGCCTCGGTGTTGGCGGGGTCGTCGCTGAGCACGTTCTTGTACGCCTGCACGGCACCGGCGAGGTCGCCCGCGTCCAGCGCCTGCACGGCCGCTTCGAGCAGGGCGTCGTGCGGACCGGCCGGCACCTCCGGCGCCTCGGGGGCCTGCTCGCCCGGCGCATCGGCGCCCGCGTCGACCACCAGGCCGGTCAGACCGAAGCGCTCCTCGCCGACCTGGATGAGCTGGTCCAGGGTCTGGCGGATCTGCGCCTCGGGAGCGGCGCCCTGGAAGAGGGGCAGGGCCTGTCCGGCCACCACCGCGAAGACAGCCGGGATCCCCTGGACCCCGAACTGCTGCATCAGCATCTGGTTCGCGTCGACGTCGATCTTGGCAAGGAGGAAACGGCCGTTGTATTCCTGCGCGAGCCGCTCAAGAAGGGGGCTCAGCTGCTTGCACGGCTCGCACCACTCGGCCCAGAAGTCGATGACGACCGGGACCTCGGTGGAGCGCTGCAGGACCTCGAGTTCGAAGCCCGCCTCGTCGACATCGATGACGAGGGAGGCCGGGGAGATCGCGGCGCCCGCCGCACCCCCGCCCTGCCGGGCCGCTTCGGCGCGCGCCTGCTCCGCCTTCGCCTTGGCCTCCTGGGCCGACTTCACCGCGGCGAGGTCGACGACTCCGCTCATGGACATGTTCCGTGGCTGCATGAGTACATCCTCCCCCAAGCCGTGCGGGAACCGTGCCCGTCCGTGACCCTCCGCCGGAATGCGGGGGCCCGGGCGACACGGTTCGAGGTCGCTGTGGAGACCGGCGGACCGGTCGTTGGCCCGGGGTCCCCACCCCGGTCCGGTGGTCGTGCTGTGTGGTTGTCGCTCGTGGCTCTCGCTCAGGGGTGTACGGGACGCGCCGTCCACCGTCACCCAGAAGCTTTCGCTACGGGTCGTAGCGTAACTGTCGCGCACCGGCCGTGGGGAGACGGCTTCCGGTGATCTCGCTCACTCGGCACCCCGGAACGCCGCGTACTGGCCGGTATGGTCGCCGCCATGCAGAGCCGTACGTCGTCCACCACGCCTCCCGCCCGCACCGGCGGCCGCCCGCGCAGCGCGGCCGCCGACGCCGCGATCCTGGAGGCGACCCGGCAGGGCCTCGTCGAGCTCGGCTGGTCCAAGCTGACGCTGGGCGCCGTCGCCACGCGGGCGGGCGTCGCCAAGACGACCCTGTACCGGCGCTGGGCGGGCAAGAGCGAGCTGGTCGTGGACGCGGTGGCCGAGCTCTTCGACCAGTTGGAGCTGCCCGACCGGGGCAGCCTCGCCGCGGACATCGAGGGCGTCGTCCTGCAGTTCGCGGTGCTGCTCGGACGGCCGGAGACCAAGACGGCGCTGATGGCGGTGGTCGCGGAGTCCACGACGGACGAGCCGCTGCGGGATCGTATCCGCACCTCCATCGTGGACCGCCAGAAACGGCTGGTCCTCGCGGGCCGCAGACGGGCCCAGGAGCGCGGCGAGCTCCCCGCGGAGCCCGACGCGGTCTCCGCGGGCCGCACCGCCGACCTCATCTTCGACGTGATCGCGGGCGCGGTGGTCCACCGCACCCTGGTCAGCGCGGAGCCGGTGGACGAGGAATGGGCACGCCGCTTCACGATGCTGCTGCTGGGCGGCCTGGCAGCGGCAGCGACACAGCCTTGAGAGCTCCTACGCGGAGATTGCGGTGCGGGGTGAACGGGTGGGTGGGTGGGTGGGAGGCATCCGCCGCGAAGCGGCGGGACAGGAACCCGCCCCACCGGCCCGCGGCCGAAGGTCAGACCTGGTACCGGTCCGCAGCAAAAAGGTGCAGGTTCTCGGCGACCCAGGCCGAGGTCAGTTTGAGCCCGTCCGCGAGGGAGACCTCAGGAACCCAGCCCGCCCACTCCCGCGCCCGCGAGTTGTCCGACAGCAACCGCTCCACCTCACTGCCCGAAGGGCGAAGCCGCGCCGGGTCGACGACCACGGACGCCTCCCGCCCCGACGCCGCGATCAGCGCCTCCGCGAGGTCCCCGATGGAGATCTCCCGGCCCACGCCGAGGTTCACCGCGTGGCCCAGCGCCCGGTCGGCCACCGCCATCGCCATGAATCCCCGTGCCGTGTCCGTGACATAGGTGAAGTCCCGCGTCGGCGTCAGCGAACCCAGCTTGATCTCGCGGGCCCCGGAGTGCAGTTGGGCGAGGATCGTGGGGATGACCGCGCGGGCCGACTGGCGCGGGCCGTACGTGTTGAAGGGCCGCACCACCGTCACCGGCAGCTCGAAGGCGTGCCAGTGCGAGAGCGCCATCATGTCGGCGCCGATCTTCGACGCGGAGTACGGCGACTGCGGCTGGAGCGGGTGCGACTCGGCGATCGGGGCCGTCAGCGCCGTCCCGTACACCTCGCTCGTGGACGTGTGCACCATGCGCCGCACGGAGTGCCTGCGGCACGCCTCCGCGACGTTCTCGGTGCCGACCACGTTCGTCTGGACGTACGCGCCGGGCGAGTCGTACGAGTACGGGATGCCGATCAGCGCGGCGAGGTGGAAGACGGTGTCGCACCCGGCGACCGCGTCCATCACCCGCCCGGCGTCCCGCACGTCGCCCGCGATCATCTCGACCCGCGGGTCGCCGAGGAGGTGGGCCAGGTGCCCCTTCTCCGCGTAGGGCTTGTAGTGCACGAAGGCGCGGACCTTCGCGCCCGCTTCGAGGAGCTGGTCGACGAGCGTCGAGCCGATGAAGCCCTCGGCGCCGGTGACGAGGACGGTGCGGTTCTGCCACGAGAAGGCGGTCATGCGTACTCCAGGTGAGACGTGTGGTGGGCGAGTCGAAGCACCCGCTCGGCGAGCAGGTCGGCGGCGCGGGCGTGCGGTCCGGGGTCCGCGGCGCCGCTCATGGCGGCGAGCCGCACCGGGTCCGCGAGGAGCGGGCCGAGCAGCTGTGCGAGCCGCTCGTCGGTGGTCTCGGCGTCGGGCAGCAGGAGGCCCGCGCCCGCGTCGGAGAGGACCCGGGCGTTGTGGGTCTGGTGGTCGCCGGGGGCGTGCGGGTAGGGCACGAGGACGGCGGGGACGCCGGTGGCGGCCAGTTCGGCGACCGTCGCCGAGCCCGCGCGGCACACGACGAGGTCGGCGGCGGCGTAGGAGAGGTCCATGCGGTCGAGGTAGGGGACGGCGCGGGCGACCGCGTCACCGCCCTCGGCGGCGAGCCGCGCCTGCGTCTCCTCCAGGGCCGCGGGGCCGGTCTTGATGAGGAGGTGTACGTCCCGCCGGTCCCGCCAGCGCGCCGCGAGGCCGACCGCCGCCGCCGTGAGGCGGGCCGCGCCGAGGCTGCCGCCGTTGAAGAGGATCAGCCGGGCGCCGGGCGGCACGCCGAGCTCACGCCGGGCCTCCGGGCGCAGCGCGGCCCGGTCGAGCGCGGCGAGCGGCGCCGCGATGGGCATGCCGGTGGTGTGGGCGCGCTCGCCGCCGGGCAGATGAGCGCGGCTGCGGTCGAAGGCCACCGCGATGTTCGGGGTGAGCCGGGCGGCGAAGCGGTTGGCGCGGCCGGGGACGGCGTTGGACTCGTGGATGAGGCTCGGCAGCCCGGTCATGCGGGCGCCGACGATGACGGGGGCGCTGGGGTAGCCGCCCATGCCGACGGCGACCTGTGCGCCCTGCTCGCGCAGGATGGTCCGGCACTGGGCGCCGGACTTCATCAGCGCCGCGGGGAGCAGATAGCGGCGGGCGCCGAGCGACGGGTCGAAGGGGATCATGTCGACGGTGTGGAGGCGGTACCCGGCGTCCGGTATCAGCCGGGTCTCCAGGCCCCGTTCGGTGCCGACGAAGGAGATCACCGCGCCCGGCACGGCCCGGCGCAGGGCGTCGGCGAGGGCGAGGCCGGGATAGATGTGCCCACCGGTGCCGCCCGCGCCGATGACGACGGAGAGACCTGCGCGGCCCGGGACGGCGGCGCGGTCGGAGTGAGTGGTTCGCATGGCAGTGGAGCATCACGCGAGGGTCTAAGAGGGTTTTAAGAGCCGCGTTTGGCACCTTTGGACCATGAGCTTCACGAGTGTGACCAGCAAGGGCGGCCCGCCGGGCGCGGGCGGGGCGGCGCACCGGATCCTCGTCGTCGACGACGACCCCGAGGTCCGCGCCGCCGTCGAGGACGCCCTGACGGTCGAGGGCCATCATGTGCGGGGCGCGGCGGACGGCCACCGCGCGCTCACGGCGGTGGCCCGCTGGCAGCCCGACCTGGTCGTCCTCGACGTCCTGATGCCGGTCATGGACGGCCTCGCGGTCTGCCGTCAGCTGCGCGCCGCGGGCGACCGCACGCCGGTCCTCGTGCTGACGGCCCTGGACTCGGTGAGCGAGCGCGTCGACGGCCTGGACGCGGGCGCCGACGACTATCTGGTCAAGCCGTTCGCCCTGGACGAGCTGGTGGCCCGGGTCCGCGCCCTGCTGCGGCGCGCGACGCCGGAGCGCGCCGCGGACGACGGCGACGAGCTCTCGTACGGCGATCTCGTGCTGGATCCCGCGACGCGCACGGGCCGCCGCGGCGAGCGCCGGGTCGAGTTCAGCCGCACGGAGGCCGTCCTGCTCGAACTGCTCCTGCGCAACGCGGGCCAGGTCCTGCCGCGCGAGCTGATCCAGCAGGCGGTGTGGGGCCGCGACTTCGGCCCCGACTCCAACTCCCTCGCCGTGTACGTGGGTTATCTGCGCAGGAAGCTCGAATCGGACGGCGAGCCCCGCCTCGTCCACACCGTGCACGGCGTCGGCTACCGGCTGGGCTCCCCGTGAGCGCGCGGCGCAGGCTCGGCGCGCGGTGGCGGCGCCGCAGGCCGCTGCGGACCCGCCTCGCGGTGGTCGCCGCGGCCGCCGTGGCCGTGGTGGCGATCGGGGTGTGCGCCGCCGCGTTCTTCGTGATCCGCTTCAAGCTGTACCAGCAGCTCGACCAGAACCTCGCCCAGTCGGCGACGCTCATCGCCCAGCAGCACCGCAGCGAGGGTCTTGGCGTCATGACGGGCGAGTGCCGTTTCCTCGGCGCGCCCGCCTGCTCACAGATCGTCCCCGCGGACGCGAAGGACGACCCGGCGAAGCCGTATCTGCTGCCCGTGTCGGGGCTGACGCGCTCGGTCGCCGACGGCCACCGGCCCGCGTACTACTCGAACTTCACGCTCCCCGGCGGCAAGCCGGGCCGGATGTACACCACCACGTTCGGCAAGGAGGGCGAGGCCGTGCAGGTCGCCCTGCGCGCGGACATCGCCGAGCGCGGGGTGCGCCAGGCCGCGTCGCTGCTCGCCGCGGTGGGCGGCGCCGGTGTGCTGCTCTCGGCGGTCGGCGGCTACTGGGTCTCCCGCACGGGCCTGGCGCCGATCACCCGGCTCACGGCCACCGCGGAGCGCATCGCCGCCACCCGTGACGCCCGCCACCGCATCGAGCTGCCGCCCGGCCGACCGGCCCGCGAGGGCCACGAGGACGAAGTGACCCGCCTGGCCACCTCGTTCAACACGATGCTCGCCGAGCTGGAGGAGTCCGTCACGGCCCGCCGCCGACTGGTCGCCGACGCCTCGCACGAGCTGCGCACCCCGCTGACCGCGCTGCGCACGAACGCCGAACTCCTCGCCAGGGCGGACCGGCTGACGGACGCCCAGCGCGAGCGGGCCTCCGGTGCGCTCGGCCGTCAGCTGCGCGAAGTCACCGGCATGGTCAACGACTTGATCGAGCTGGCCAGGGACGCGGAGCCGCAGCCCCTGCTCGAAGAGGTACGGCTCGCCCCGCTGGCCGCGCACGCGGTCGACGCGGCCCGCGGCCACTGGCCCGCGATCCGCTTCACGCTCCAGGTGGCGCCGGAGGCGGCCGAGCTGAGCATGCCCGGCGTACCGGCGCGGCTGTCCCGGCTGCTCACCAACCTGGTCGACAACGCGGCGAAGTTCAGCCCGCCGGGCGGCCCGGTCGAGGTCGCGCTGACCCGCGAGGCGCTGACGGTGCGCGACCACGGCCCGGGGATCTCGGAGGAGGACCTGCCGTACGTCTTCGACCGCTTCTACCGCGCCGAGAAGGCCCGCGCGCTGCCCGGCTCGGGCCTGGGCCTGGCGATGGCGCGCCAGATCGCGCATGCGCACGGGTCGGAGCTCACGGCGGAACGGGCACCGGGCGGGGGCGCACTGTTCCGCCTGACTCTGCTGCCGGGCCGGTAGCTTCCCGGGCCGCTACTTCTTCTTCGCCCAGGCGCAGCTGCCGAGCGTGGCCTTGCCCTTGGCGACGAGCCGGTCGGCCTCGCGGGCGACGAGCACGCGGGTCTTGTCGCCCTTGCACACCACGGTGCGGTCCCCGTGTCCCGCCAGGTCGACGAGGATCTGGTCCCAGTGGCGGTACTGCACGTCGTGCCCGGAGTCCGCGTAGGTGCGCACCTTCGCCGTGTCCGGCAGCTCCTGCTGCCAGGCCTTCAGCGTCGCGGGCGGCACGGTGGTGTCCTTCTTGCCGCCGTAGAGGTAGACGGGGGCGTCCAGCTTCGACAGGTCGGGGCCGGGGCGTCCGCAGTACAGCTTCTGCTCGTGCACCTGGGGCGCGGGGTCGGCCTGCTGGCCGCGCTGGTTGTAGGTGCGGGCGCCTTCCTCGTACGCGGTGTCGGCGAAGCCGGGAATCGACTTCACGGGACTGTCGTCGGGGAAGGCCCACCACTTGCGCGGGTCCTTGATCTGGTCCCGGACGGCGTCGGCGAGCGCGTCGTCGGAGAGGCCGCAGTACTCGGGCTTCGTGCCGTAGGGCGGCAGGGCGGCGGCGAGGTGGAGCTGCGAGATCCGCTCGGGGGCCTGCGCGGCGAGCTCGGCGGCGTAGGGGCCGCCGCCGGATATCGCGACGACGGACACGTCGTCGACACCGAGCTTGTCGAGGACCTGAAGGGCGTCCTTGGCGAAGTCGCCCTTGCCGAGGTTCTTGTCGAACGCGGTGTCGCCGAAGCCGTTGCGCTCCACGGAGATGAGCCGCAGGCCCAGGTCCTCGCGGGTGGTGCGGAAGAAGTCCGTCATGTGCGAGGCGCGGGCGCTGGTGCCGGTGCCGCCGATGAACAGGACGGGCTTGCCGTCCTTCTCGCCGGTGTCCGAGTAGTGCGCGGTACGCCCGTCGGAGAGCTTCGCCGCGCGGACCTCGGGGCCGAGGGAGTCGAAGTCGTCCTGCACCTTGGGCTCGGGCGGCGGGCTCGCACTGACCTCGCCGGAACCGCCGACCAGGAGTGCGCCGAGAACGGTGCAGGTGGCGGCTCCGATGGCGAAGGCGGCGGTGCGGGCGTGACCGGTCGAGCTCACGGAGTCTCCTGGGGCGGGGGGTGGCTGGCCGGGCGTGCGCCTGCCCTGGCCCCTGGGCCTTAAACCTCCGACTTTCCGCACCCCGCGCCGGGGCGAGGCGAGACCGCCCGTTTCCTCCCCATCTGCGGGCAGTGGGGGCGGGCCGCGCAGTTCCCCGCGCCCCTAAAAACATCCCGCCCCCGGCGCCACCATGGCCGCCCCCGCGGGGGAACTGGCTCCCTGCGGGGGGCTGCCCCAGGCGCGTCGCGAACTGGCTCCGGGGGCGAGGACTGACTTAGGGGCGCGGGGAACTGCGCGATCAGCCCCCACCGCCCGCGGAAAACCACGCACGGTCAAGCCCCTCAAGGGGCGCGGGGAACTGCGCAAACGACCCCCACCGCCAGCGCGCAGCGAGCCCGCCTAGAAGCCCGGCGGCTCCACGTACACCCCCCACTCATCGCGAAGCACCCCGCAGATCTCGCCGAGCGTGGCCTCCGCCCGGACCGCCTCCAGCATGGGCTCGATCATGTTGGCCCCGGACCGAGCCGCCGCCAGCATCGCGTCGAGCGCACCCCGCACCACCGCATCGTCACGCCGCCCCTTGCGCCCCACGAGGTCGCGAACCTGATCGCGCTCCACCTCGTGGCTGACCCGCAGGATCTCCAGGTCACCCGTGACCGAGCCTTCGAGGCAGTTGACGCCGACGACCCGCTTGTCGCCCTTCTCCAGGGACCGCTGGTACTGGAACGCGGACTCGGCGATCTCGCCGGTGAACCAGCCGTCCTCGATGCCACGGAGAATGCCCGAGGTGATCGGGCCAATGGGGTGCTGCCCGTCCGGCCGCGCCCGCCGCCCCCGCTCCTTGATCTGCTCGAAGATCTTCTCCGCGTCGGCCTCGATGCGGTCGGTGAGCTGCTCGATGTACCAGGAGCCGCCCAGCGGGTCGGCGACGTTCGCGACGCCCGTCTCCTCCATCAGCACCTGCTGCGTACGGAGCGCGATCTCCGCGGCCTGCTCGCTCGGCAGCGCGAGGGTCTCGTCCAGGGCGTTGGTGTGGAGGGAGTTCGTGCCGCCGAGCACCGCGGCGAGCGCTTCCACCGCCGTACGCACGACGTTGTTGTACGGCTGCTGGGCGGTGAGCGAGACACCGGCGGTCTGCGTGTGGAAGCGCAGCCACTGCGCCTTGTCGCTCTTGGCGCCGTACTCGTCGCGCAGCCAGCGGGCCCAGATGCGGCGCGCGGCGCGGAACTTGGCGATCTCCTCGAAGAAGTCGACGTGCGCGTCGAAGAAGAAGGAGAGGCCGGGCGCGAAGACGTCCACGTCGAGCCCGCGGCTCAGGCCCAGCTCCACGTACCCGAAGCCGTCCGCCAGCGTGTACGCGAGCTCCTGCGCGGCCGTCGCCCCGGCCTCGCGGATGTGGTAGCCGGAGACCGAGAGGGGCTTGTACGCGGGGATGTCACGCGCGCAGTGCTCCATCAGGTCACCGATGAGGCGCAGGTGCGGCTCGGGCTGGAAGAGCCACTCCTTCTGCGCGATGTACTCCTTGAAGATGTCGGTCTGGAGCGTGCCGTTCAGGACACCCGGGTCGACGCCCTGCCGCTCGGCCGCGACGAGGTACATGCAGAAGACGGGCACGGCGGGCCCGCTGATCGTCATCGACGTCGTGACGTCACCGAGCGGAATGTCCTTGAAGAGGACCTCCATGTCGGCGGCGGAGTCGATGGCGACGCCGCAGTGGCCGACCTCGCCGAGCGCGCGGGGGTCGTCGGAGTCGCGGCCCATCAGCGTCGGCATGTCGAAGGCGACGGAGAGGCCGCCGCCGCCGTTGGCCAGGATCATCTTGTAGCGCTCGTTCGTCTGCTCGGCGTTGCCGAAGCCCGCGAACTGGCGGATGGTCCAGGTCCGGCCGCGGTACCCGGTCGGGTAGAGCCCGCGCGTGAAGGGATACTCCCCGGGCCAGCCGATCCGCTCGAACCCCTCGTACGTGTCCCCGGGCCGCGGCCCGTAGGCGGGGTCGACCGGGTCCCCGGAGAGCGTGGTGAAGTCCGCGTCACGCTTGCGGGCCTTGTCGTAACGGGCCTGCCAGCGCCGGCGGCCTTCCTCGATCGCGTCAGCGTCCATACCTTCGAATTTACTAGGACGTCCTAGTAAAAGTCGATGCCAAACCGCCACGGACCTGTCCGTGGCGGTGGAGGTTACGCCTTGGCCGTGGCCGGGGAGCCCTTGACGATCAGCGGCTCGACCTCGCGGACGACCTTGCGCTCGACGAAGAATGCGGCCGTCGGGATCGTGCCCGAGAGCAGCACCCACAGCAGCTTCCCGAACGGCCACTTCGCCTTGGAGCCCAGGTCGAAGGCGAAGATCAGGTAGATGATGTAGAGGACTCCGTGGACCTGGGAGACCACCAGGGTCAGGCCCTCGCCCTTCTCGAAGCCGTACTTGGCCACCATGCAGGCGCACAGGATGAGGAGCATGACGGCGGTGACGTAAGCCATCACCCGGTAGCGGGTCAGCACGCTGGATTTCATGGCTACGAGCGTAACGGCCCGTTATGCGCGATCTTCGGCGCCCCCGACCCGGGCGGAACGGGCGGGTCCGACGGCCCTACTTCTCCTCGAAATCCTCCGCGGCCACCCGCAGCGGCCTGAGCATCGCGAAGATCTCCCCGCACTCCTCCGCGTCGTACACCCCGAGACCGAAGTCCATCGCCATCAGCTCGCGGGTCGCGGCCTCGACGACCTCGCGGCCCTTCTCCGTGATCGAGGCGAGCGTGCCGCGGCCGTCGTTGGGGTTCGGGCGCTTGTCGACCAGGCCGGACTTGACCAGGCGGTCGACCGTGTTGGTGACCGACGTCGGGTGCACCATGAGCCGCTCGCCGATCTTGGACATCGGCAACTCACCGGCCTGCGAGAAGGTGAGCAGGACCAGCGCCTCGTAGCGCGCGAAGGTCAGTCCGTACGGCTTGACGACCGCGTCGACCTCGGCGAGCAGGATCTGGTGCGCACGCATGATCGAGGTGATCGCGCCCATGGCCGGGACCGATCCCCAGCGCTGCTTCCAGAGCTCGTCGGCGCGGGCGATGGGATCGAAGGGGAGGCTGAGCGGCTTCGGCACGCCATCGACCTTACCGGTCGGTCATATGCTGGTCAGCCCCGTCTCGCGATTCGGTCGAACGTACCTCCGCCGCCAGGATCAGACAGCAGAGCGTGCCGAGCACCCCCGCACCGGCGACGACCGTGCTCACCGCGACGAACTCCGCGGCCAGCCCCGCGAGCGCCATGCCGACGCCCTGGATCGTCATGAGGCCCGCCGTGTGCACCGTCATCGCGCGGCCCCGCAGCTCGTCGGGGACCGCGTCGACGAACCAGCGGTCCAGACCGAGGGTGTAGGCCGATCCTGCCCCGGCGAGCGCGAGGGCCACCAGCGCGAGGACGAGACCGGGCGTGACCGCGTACACGGTGAGCGGCACCAGCGTGAGCGAGACGAGCGGCAGCACGATGCGGGCCCGCGCGGACGCGGAGAGCACCGACCCGGCGTACAGCTCGGCGGCGATGGTGCCCACCGGCAGGGCGCACATGAGGAGCCCCACGCCCGTGACGCCGACGCCGATCTCGTCGGCGTAGGGCGCGGCGAGCACCTCCGGGGCGACCAGGAACATGGGCGGCACCCAGAAGAGCAGCAGGAGGGCCCGCACGCGACGGTTGCCGAGCACCTCCCGTGCGCCGCCCAGGGAGTAGCGCACGAGCGCGCCGCCACCGCCGTTCCCGCGCGCGGGCCGCCGCTTCGTCCCGCACCGCAGCAGCAGCGCGGACGCCGCGAACGTGCAGACGGTGATGGTGAGCGCCCCGCGCGGGGAGACGACGGTGAGGAGTACGCCGCCGAGCCCGAAGCCGACCAGGACGGAGCTCTGCGAGACGATCCGGAGCAGGGAGCGGCCGAGGACGAACAGATCGCCGTCGCCGAGGATGTCGGTGAGGGTCGCCATCCGCGTGCCGTTGAAGACGGGCGCGACGAGGGCGATGACGCAGCGCAGCGCGAGCAGTCCGGCGACGGGGGTCGCGGGCAGCGCCATGAGGCCCGCGCACCCGGCGCACAGGACGTCGCAGCCGACGAGCACCCGCCGCGGCGGATACCGGTCGGCCATTCCGGACAGCAGGGTTCCGCCCACCAGGTACGGCAGCATGCCGAGCGCGAAGGTGAGCGCGCTGAGCAGCGGTGATCCGGTGAGGCCGTAGACCAGGACGGTCAGGGCGATCTCGCTGACGACGACGCCGAGCAGGGAGAGCGCGTGCGCGGCGAAGACGGCACGGAACTCGCGGACGGCGAAGACACGGGTGTAGCCGGTGGCGGTGGGCTCTGCGGGTGGCATGACCGCAGCCTCACGCGGGTGCCCACACTGCCCTAAAGTTTCGGCCCCGGGCGAATCTTCGACAGCGACGAGGGGCTCCGTGCCGTTCCACATGCACTTCGGGCAGGACGATCTGCTGCGCTGCCGGTTCGCGGTGTCGCCCCTGTGGGAGACGCAGGAGGCCGTACGCACCCTCAAGCGTCCCGAGCGCCACGCCTATCACCCGCGGTGGCTGCGCCGGATCCGCGAGGCGGGCCGTGGGCTCGACCTCTCCGCGCTCTGGCTCCTGATGCCGCGGCGCGGGCACTCCCCCGACTTCCTCGGCCCGCCGCCGATCGGGCCCGCGGCGCGCTTCGAGGAGGAGATCGCGGCGGTCCGCGCGTCCGATCCGGTGGCCGCGCTCGACGACATGGCGCGGGCGCTCGCCTGCACCCCGGGCGCCGCCGACTCCCCGAAGGGGCGGGCGCTGCTCGCCGATCCCGCGGCCGCCGTCCTGGAGCTCGCGGACGCCATGGAGGCGGCCTGGCACGCGCTGATCGAGCCGGACTGGCCGCGGCTGCGCGCGCTCCTGGAGGCCGATGTCGCCTTCCATTCGCGGCGGCTCGCGGAGGTCGGCCTCGGCGGGCTCCTGCCGGAGCTTGACCGGCGGCTGCAGTGGGACGCGGGCAGGCTCACCGTGGAGTGGCGCGACGAGCACGCGCGCCACCTGTCGGGGCAGGGGCTGATCCTGATCCCGAGCGTCTTCTCCTGGCCGGACGTGATCAGCGGGTTCGATCCCCCGTGGCAGCCGACGCTCGCCTACCCGGTGCGGGGCATCTCGGGGCTGTGGGCGGAGCCTTCGGACCGTACGCCCGAAGCGCTCGTACGGCTCCTCGGCCGCGGTCGCGCCACCGTGCTCGCCGCGCTCGACGCGCCCGCCACCACATCGGGCCTCGCGCACCGCCTCGGGCTTGCGCAGTCGTCCGTGTCGGCGCATCTGACGGCGCTGCGGGGCGCCGGACTGCTGGTGTCGCGGCGGTACGGGCACCAGGTGTTCTACGAGTGCACACCGCTCGGCACCGCCCTGGCCGCCGGGGGCGGTGTGGCACAAGAGTTTGACTAGTCCTTTATGTAACGATTGCCGGGCTGACTGACCGTCACTGTCACCGTCGCCCTAGGGGGCTGGATGCACCGGCTGCTCCGCACGTTCACGGCACTGGCGGCGTTCGCCGCCCTCGGGCTCCCGGCAGGCTGCTCCTCCGACTCCGCGTCCGGCGCGAAGGAGGAGGCCGCCGTGCGCGGTCCCGCCACCGGGACCGACGCGCCGTCCCGGGGCGCGTTCTGGGTCGACCCGGACAGCCCCGCCGCACGCCAGGTGCAGCAGTGGGAGGAGCAGGGCCGCGCGCGGGACGCCGAGGCCCTCAAGCGCATCTCCCAGCAGCCGATGGCGGTGTGGCCCGCCGGGGACGACCCGGCGCCCGACATCGCGCAGGCGACGCGGGGCGCGGCGCAGGAGGGCCGCACGGCCGTGCTCGTCGCCTACAACATCCCGCACCGCGACTGCGGCCAGCACTCCGCGGGCGGCGCGGGCAGCGCGGGCCACTACCGGAACTGGGTGAACGCCTTCGCCGACGCGATCGGCGACGCGCCCGCGCTGGTCGTCCTCGAACCCGACGCGGTCCCGCACATCGTGGACGGCTGCACCCCTGCCGAGTACCACGCGGACCGCTATCAGCTCCTTTCGGAGGCGATCCAGCGGCTGAAGCGGCAGCCGAAGGTGAAGGTGTACCTCGACGCGGGGAACCCCGGCTGGATCTCCGACGCGGGCAAGCTCAGCGAGCCGTTGCGGAAGGCGGGCGTCGCGGCGGCCGACGGCTTCTCGCTGAACGTCTCCAACTTCCAGAGCGACGGGACGATCAAGGCGTACGGCCGCACGCTGTCGGCCACCGTCGGCGGCAAGCACTTCGTCATGGACACCAGCCGCAACGGCAGGGGCCCGCTGGCGGGCGACCGTCAGGACGCGTGGTGCAACCCGCCGGGACGCGGCCTCGGCACTCCGCCGACCGACCGCACGGGCGACCCGCTGGTCGACGCCGTCCTGTGGATCAAGCGCCCCGGCGACTCGGACGGCCCGTGCCGGGGCGGCCCGGCGGCGGGCAAGTGGTGGCCGGACTACGCCCTGGGGCTCGCCCGCAACGCGAAGGCGGCCTGAGCGGTCCGACCGCTCGGGCCGCCCCGGCGGCCGGTCAGTCCGCCGCGCCGACGTGGACCCACTTCGCCTCGGAGGACGTGCCGTCCGTGTCCGTGACGAACAGCATGTACCAGCCCGGCGGGACCAGTGCCGTGTCGCCCCGCGGCACGTCCACCGTCACCGAGTCCTTGCCCTTGCTGAGCCCCAGCGCGATCGAGCGCTGCTCGACGTCCGTCGTGTGGGTCACCGCGCTCGGCCGCATCAGACGGGCCGACGCAATCTTCTCGGGGTGGTCGGTCCTGAACTTCGCACGGCCGTCCGCCGCCAGCTGCTCAGGCCCCTCGCCGAGCACCGGCCGCGTCGTGCCGCCCCGGTGCAGCGCGGGCGGCGTGAAGATCTCCATGCGCTGCTCGAAGTGGCCGAGCTTGGTGTTCTGCTCGTTGTCGTAGAGCGGGTCGGAGCCGAACGTGGCGACCCGGCCGTCGGGCAGGAGCAGCGCCTCCGAGTGGTAGTTGCGGCCCACCGCGGGCGACGCGGCCTCCTGGAACGCGTTCGCCTTGGGGTCGTAGAACTGCGCCTTGTGGATGTTGCTGGCGCTGCGACCGCGGTAGTCGGAGGCTCCATTCGTCGTGAACACGGAGTCGTTCGGCATGAGGACGCTGTTCAGGTAGCGCGTGCCCTGCGGAAGCTGGGGCCCTGTCTTGAAGGACGGGTTGTCCTCCTTGAGGTCGATCACGGCCGTGCGCCGCGTCGCCTTCTCCGACTCGCCGACTCCCCCGCCGCCGAGGATCATCACCTTCTGGTCCTGCGCGGGCGGCAGCAGCACGGACGCCGACGTCTCGGTCTGGTCGAGGTCCTCCAGGCCCGGGACCTTCTCGAACTTGTTCGTGTCCAGGTCCCACAGGCCCGGCGCCCGGCCCTTCTCCGCGGGCCCGTAACCGGCGTTCGACGCGGGGTAGAAGAGCTTTCCGCCCTTGGTGAGGAAGAGCGCGGGGTACGTCGGGAAGTACCGCTTGGGCCCGTCCGTCCACTTCTTCGTCTTCGGGTCGTAGATCTCGTTGTCGCCCGGGTCGACGACGCCCACGTCGTCGAGTCCGGAGACCGCGAGCACCTTGCCGTCCTCCAGGCCGACGAGCGTCGGATACCAGCGGGCCTTGTCCATCGGCTCCACCGGGATGTACTTCTCGGCCCTGGGGTCGAACTCGTACGCCGCCTTGATCCCCTGGAAGTCCTGCTTCTCCATGTCGATCTTCTCGGCGATGCCGTAGGTGTTGTCGGCCTCCTCGCCGGTGAGACCCTCGATCTCGTACTGCGCGGACTTCTCGGTGACCGACTGCTCGCCGCCCTGGACCGCCTCTACGAAGACCCGCGTTTCGCTCGCCTTGACCTTCGTCTTCCAGGGCTGCATGACACCGGACTTGGAGTACGTGATCTCGAAGTCCCGCTTGGCCTTGGGCACTTCGACATCGAACTTGCTGACGTACTCGACGCCCGACGGCGAGCGGAACGTGGTGCCCTTCTTGAGGACCACCGGCTTGTCCGGGTTCTCGTTCTTCACGCGCATGCCGCCACCGGCCCGCTCCACCTCGCCGTCGAGCAGCTCGTAGCGCGCGGTGCCGCCCGCCACCAGGAGGCGGCCGTCGGGAAGTTGGGCGTGCCCCGAGCAGAAGAAGTCTTCAGGCGTCTTGATCTTCTTGAAGGTGTCGTTCTTCGGATCCCACAGCACGGTGTCAAAGGACCCCGCGTCGAACTTCTTCTGCTCGTTGCCGGACCCCGCGACGATCAGCACCTTGCCGGTGTGGAGCAGCGCGGCGTGAATGGCGTTGGTGCGGAACTCCTCGGGGATAGCGACCTGCTTCCAGGAGCCGTACTTCTTCTTGTAGCCCGGCTGGGAGATCTTGTACGCGTGGTACTTCTCCTCGGCGAAGGAGAGGGCGGCGGGCGCGTTCAGCCCGACGAGCAGTGCGCCCGCGCCGACTCCGATGAGCGTCTTCCTGGTGCGCTTCGAGGGCCGGTAGGCCATGGGTCAGTTCCCTCCTGTCGACGTGCCGGTGGCGAACGCCGGCTCCGGCTCGCCCTCCGCGGGTGCCTCTCCGCGCAGGCCCGCCCGCTGCTCCTGGACGCCCGCCTTGCGCGCCTTGCGCTCCCTAAAGAGGCCGAAGGCCCAGATCGAGACGGGCGCCAGGGAGATGACCATCGCGAGGACCGCCCAGGTGCGCATCGCCACGTGGGTGTGGCCGAGCACGAAGGACGCGGTCAGCGAGCTCGCCAGCACGACGGCCCAGAAGAGATGGATCCGGAAGGTGAGCAGCCGGTCCGGGCTCGCGTCACCGCCCTTGGGCGTCACGACGAAGCGGCTCGGCCTGCGCAGGACGGCCGCGCCGAGCGACTTGGCGTAGATGGGCGCGGAGAGCGCCGACATCGCCATACCGGCCAGGCCACCGGAGCCCTCGGGCTCGTGCGGGGACACGTTGTGCCTGCGGTTCCAGAGGTAGAGCCCCACCTGGAGGGCGGCGGCGTCGCTGTAGAGCATCAGCCAGACGGACGCGGCAACCTGCGTCCCAGAGGCCCCGAACCAGAGGAACAGGACACAACTGAGAATGCCGAGGAGCCAGTTGACGGCGGTCATGGGGTAGTACACGAGCATCAGCGAGTACGAGAAGAGGCGGCCGGGAGGCATCGTGAACGGTGCCTTCCAGTACTGCTTGAACAGCGTCTCGTACGTGCCGCGCGACCAGCGCATCTGCTGGGTGAAGAAGTCCGTCCAGGAGGCCGGTCCCTCGCCCACGGCCAGCACGTCGGGGGTGTACACCGACCTCCAGTGCCGCTTCGTGGCCGGGTTGCGGTGGCGGTGCAGCTCGAAGCCCGTCGCCATGTCCTCGGTGATCGAGTCGTAGAGACCGCCGATCTGGGTGAGGGCGCTGATGCGCACGACGTTGTTGGTCCCCACGAACATGGGGGCGCGGTAGCGGTTGCCCGCGCGCTGGATCAGCGCGTGGAAGAGGAACTGCTGGGACTCGGCCGCCTTGGTCACCGGGGTGTCGTAGTTCCCGTACACCTGCGGCCCGACGACGAACGCGACGTCCGGGTCGCGGAAGTAGCCCATCATCCGCTCAAGGAAGTTGGGGAGCGGTACGTGGTCCGTGTCGACGGAGGCGAAGAAGTCGTACGCCTCGTGGTGCATCGCAAGCCAGGCGTTGTAGTTGCCGTGCTTGGTGCGGGCCTTGTGCGGCCCCTTCTTCCGATTCCACTCCGGCACGCCGTTGCGGGTGAAGTGGCGGACGCCGAGCTCTTCGCAGAGGGCCTTGGCCTCGGGGCTGTCCCCCTCGTCGAGGAGCCACACGTCCAGGGGGCCGGGGTGGTGTATCCGGACGGCGCCCTCCAGGGTCGCCCGGACCATGGCCAGGGGCTCCTTGCCGGGAACGTACGTGGTGAGGAACGCAACGCGCGTGCCCTGCTCCGGACGCACGGGGATCGGATCCCTCGCGACCATCGTCGCGTGGGCGATCGAAACGACGTTGACGAGCATGAAGAGCTCGATCAGCCCGATCGCCACGAGCATCGTGATGTCGAGACCGATCAGCCAGCGGTCGCCGCCCTCGCGTTCGGTCCAGTGGGTGGGCCAGACGAGGTAGACGAGCAGGAGGCCCGTGAGCACCGGGGCCAGCGTCATCAGCAGGACGGCGCGTATTCGGTGCGGCTCGCCGGCCATCAGCTTCCGGTACTGAACGCGATAGCTGCCGCCGCCTTCGCCGTCCGGCTCCGTGAGCGGTCCGGCGAGCGTGCTGTGGGTCTCGTAGTCGTAGCCCTCCGGCTGCCGCACAGCGCCCTCCAGGTTCTGGTGATCCGAGCCAATGCCCCGATACCCACACAAAAGTGGAGTTTCCCCGGCGTGTCGAACGGGGTTCGCCCGTGCGAGCGGTTTTATGGTGGCCGGTTTGGGTGGAGTTGCGGCGAGTGACGGGGTATGACCAGGCACCCTCGTAGCGCCCCTACCCCCGCTGGACGTCGCGGGGCAAACGGGTGGGCGGGTGGGAGAAATCCGCCGCGAAGCGGCGGGCCGGACGCCGCAACCGTCAGCCGCGCGCCCTCCGCAGGCGATGCCGAACAGCCCGCTGAGCCAACGGCCCCAGATCCTCGACGGCGGCGACAAGAAGAGAGAGCTGCTCCAAGGAGTCGAGGGCCCGCTCCGTCCCCTCCGCATCGACCCCCTCGTACAGCTCCATCCCCACGAACGACGCCGCCACCGCCCGCGCAAGCCCCACAGGATCCGCGAACTCCCCGAGCGGGGAGGCCGAAAGGACCCGGGTCAGGACTTTCTCGATCTCCTCGATCCAGAGGGCGAGCCCCGCCGCGGTCGCCGCCGCGAGCCTGGGCTGCGTCTGCGACCCCGCGAGCAGCTGGCCGAGGACGGCGACGTGCCCCGCCTCGCGCTCCTCCTCGTGCATCTCGCGCCCGAAGGCGAGGAGTCCGGAGAGGGAGTCGATCCCCGAGAGACGCTCCCGGTACCGGGAGACCCGCTGCTCCGTACCGTGTCGGCACGCCGCGGCAAGCAGGTCGTCGACCGAGCCGAAGTGATAGAAGACGAGCGCCTGGTTGACCCCCGCCGTAGCGGCGATGTTCCGCGCGGACGTCTTGGCGATGCCCTGCTCCGTGAGGGTCCGCAGCGCCCCGTCGAGGAGCTTGGTCCGTGTCTCCAGGCTCTTGGCCGGATCCTTGGCCGCACTCACGCGCGCGCCTCCTCGCGGACCGGCCGCAGTCCCGGCCGGACTCCGCAGGTACGGACGTCGGTGTACGTCGCCGAGAAGGACCCCTCGTAGCCGAAGAGCGGCCCGAAGTGGGGGTTGGTGACCCGGACCCGGATGCGGAAGCGGTCCGACGCCTCGTCGTAGGACTCGCGGACCTCCGCGTCGCCGCCGACGAGGGACGGCACCCGGCAGTCGACCGGACCCTCCCGGAAGCGGTGCGTTCCGGAGCGGATCAGGAGCGAGCCGTCGGGCTCCGCGCGGAAGTGGAGGTCGCTGGCGAGGTGCTGGTGCGTGCCGAGGTAGTCGAGCACGCGGTCGCCCTTGGGGCTCAGGACCATTTGGGCGTCGAAGCGGCGGGGACCGCCGGGCAGGTCGAAGGTGCGCACGAAGGTCACCGTCTCACGGCCGTACGTGTCGGCGTACGGCACGTTCTCGATGACGAAGGGGACGTTCCTGCCCTGGCGCGGGACGAGGATGTTCCGCGTACCACCCACCGCGAGGAACGGCTTCACGAAGCCGCGCCCGTGCCAGATGCGGTCCATGACGCCCCGCCCCGTGCACGCCTCCCCGCTCGCGAGCCCCACGGAGAAGCGGCGCCGGAGCTGCGGGTGCAGCCGGTCGAAGTCGGCGCCCAGCACGGTGCGGAAGATCGATGCGGGCTCGGTCACGGGTGCTGCTCCTTGGGTCCGGCGAGCGGGGTGAGGGTGGAGAGGATGCGCGGGTCGCGGGTGCGCGCCGGTGGCGTGCGCAGGCAGCGGCGGGCGGCCGGGGTGGTGGGCAGGGGCGGCAGCATC
This sequence comes from Streptomyces sp. NPDC004732, assembly GCF_040609235.1. Classification (NCBI taxonomy): domain Bacteria; kingdom Bacillati; phylum Actinomycetota; class Actinomycetes; order Kitasatosporales; family Streptomycetaceae; genus Streptomyces; species Streptomyces sp. NPDC004732. The sequence continues at coordinate 249,626 of NZ_JBEXJR010000005.1, read as the reverse complement.
AGCATCAGGGCGGCCGTCGCGAGGGCCGTCATGGGGGCGAAGAGGACCGCGGCGGTCACGCACAGGACGCGGGCGGTGAAATCCCCGACGGCGTGCAGCAGGGCGCGCTCCGGGGTGATGCCCCGCTCCAGCCAGAGCCTGAGGCGGTCGAAGGACCAGGCGGTCGCCCAGCCCATGAGGGGCCGGAAGAGCAGCCGGTCGACGATCTTCCCGAAGCGTCCCCAGCGCGGGCGGTAGTCGTATCCGGTGAGGAAGCGGATGCCGTCGCCGTCCTGCGCCGGTACGTAGCGCCAGTAGCCGCTGCCCTCTTCGAGGAGGGAGAGCGGGTGCGGGGAGGCGAAGCGCAGGGCGGAGGTCCTGGTGCCGTCGGAACGCCGCCGCTCCCCCGCGGAGACCCCGGTACCGGCGATGGTCACAAAGGGCAGCACGCGCGTGGCGTACCGGAAGTGCTGCGGCTCGCCCTCCTCGCACGGCAGGTAGTCGATCGCGGTGAAGCGCAGGTCCCAGCGCTGGTGCCGGTCGGGTTGCTGGGTGCGGGCCCAGAGGTCGTCGAGATCGGCACGTATCCGCGCCTCGATGTACAAGCCCACGACAAACCCCCACGTCAGCGCGTTTTTGAGCGACTGCTCAAACAGAAGGTAGCGCTGTTTGAGCAGTCGCTCAAGTCGATGGGCAGAGAAAAGCCCCCACCCAGAAGGGCAGGGGCTTTCGTGAAGCGCTGGAGTACCGGAGCGCTGGAGTACAGGAGCGCTGAAGCGCCGGAGTACGCCTACGCGGACAGGTGGCGCTCCACCGTGTCCACCTTGGAGGTCAGACCGTCCGTCACGCCGGGGCGGATGTCCGCCTTCATGACGACCGAGACGCGGGGCGAGCGTGCCTCCACCGCGGCGACGGCGCGCTTGATGACGTCCATCACCTCGTCCCACTCGCCCTCGACGGACGTGAACATGGCGTCGGTCCGGTTCGGCAGGCCCGACTCGCGGACCACGCGGACCGCGTCGGCGACGTACTCACCGACGTCCTCGCCGACCCCGAGCGGGGTCACGGAGAAGGCGACGATCATGCGTTCACGACGCCTTCCTGGCGGGCGCGCGAAGCGATCACCGCGGCCTCGGCCTCACGCTTCAGCCTGCGCTCGGCCATGAAGCCGCCGCCCGGGATGAACGAGTAGGCGAAGTACAGGGCGCCGGTCTTGAAGTCCCACTTCGTGCGGTTCCAGGCGTCGAGCCAGAACAGCACGTAGAGGATGAAGAGCACGCCGTGGATCGGGCCCAGCACCGGCGCCACGTTGAAGCCCTCGGCGACCGTGTACTTGATGATCGTGCAGACCAGCAGCACGATCCAGGAAATACCCTCGGGCACGGAGACCAGACGGAGGCGGCGGAGTGCGGAAGCGGTTTTGATGTCCACGGGTCACCTTCGGTGGGACGGACGACAGGCAGGGGGCGGGGCTCGGCGCCGCCGATCTTGTGAACGGACGCACAAGCAACCCCCATTGTGACATCGGGGTGTTCTCGGGGTTCGCTCAGGGCCCTTCACCCTGTTCTGGGTGGGTACGCGGCGGCTACCGTCGATTCGTGGCTACGTTCCGGCTCCAAGGGAGCAGAGTGCTCGCCGTCGACATGACGGGCGACGCCGTAAAGGCGAAGAACGGCTCAATGGTCGCGTACGACGGCCAGATGGCCTTCAAGAAGATGACCGGCGGCGGTGAGGGCATCCGCGGCATGGTGACCCGCCGCGTCACCGGCGAGCAGATGACCGTGATGGAGGTGAAGGGGCACGGCACGTGCTGGTTCGCCGACCGCGCCACCGAGATCAACCTCGTGCACCTGCAGGGCGAGAAGCTCTATGTGGAAGCGAGCAACCTGCTCTGCACCGACGCCGGCCTGCGCACCGGCACCAGCTTCACCGGCCTGCGCGGCGCGACCCAGGGGAACGGCCTCTTCACGACGACCGTCGAGGGCACCGGCCAGGCGGCGATCGTCTCCGATGGACCCGCGGTGGTGCTGCGCGTCTCCCGGCAGTATCCGCTGACGGTCGACCCGGGGGCGTACATCGCGCACCAGGGCAATGTGCAGCAGAGCTTCCAGTCCGGCGTCACGTTCCGCACCTTCATGGGCGAGGGCGGCGGCGAGGCCTTCCAGATCCGCTTCGAGGGCGACGGCCTGGTCTATGTTCAGCCCAGCGAACGCGCGACGATCGCAGGGGATGTGTGACATGCCCTTCCGTGAGATCAACTCGAAGATGATCGAGGCCACGCTCCAGCCGGGCACCAAGATCTTCAGCCAGCGCGGCGCCATGCTGGCCTACAAGGGGGAGGTCTCCTTCACCCCCAACGTGCAGGGCGGACAGGGCGGCATCGCCTCCATGATCGGGCGCCGCGTCGCGGGCGAGGCCACGCCCCTGATGACCGTGGAAATCCCCCAAGGTCTTGACGACCGGGGAGGCACCCCCACCGCCACGGTCCTTTTCGGGCACGGCGGCCACCACATCCAGGTGATCAGCCTCTCCGGAGACACCCTTTACGTGGAAGCAGACCGCCTGCTCGCCTTCGACGGCACACTCCAGCAGGGCACGATGTTCATGGGCTCCCAGGGCGGCGTCATGGGCATGGTGCGCGGCCAGATCAGCGGTCAGGGCCTGTTCACCACGACCCTCAAGGGCCACGGCGCGGTCGCCGTCATGGCGCACGGCGGCGTCATAGAGGTGCCGATCACCCCGCAGCGCCCGGTCCACGTAGACCCGCAGGCGTATGTCGCGCACCACGGCGACGTGCGCAACAAGCTGTCCACGGCGCTCGGCTGGCGCGACATGGTGGGCCGCGGCTCCGGAGAGGCCTTCCAGCTGGAGCTGTCGGGCAGCGGCGCGGTGTACGTCCAGGCTTCGGAGGAGAAGCTGTGAATCCCAACGTCCCCAGCGTCTCGACCCCCGCGGGCGCGCCCGCCGTCCTCGACCCCATGACGCTGCCGAGCGACGACAGCGTGAATCCGTACACCTTCTGCGTGGAGCTCAAGGGGAACCAGTGGTTCCTGCAGAAGGGCAAGATGATCGCCTACTACGGACGGATCGATTTCAACGGCATCGGGCACGGCCGCCTCGACCGCCTGGTCCGGACCAGCTTTCATTCGCCGCTGCACGCGAGCGACTGGGTCGTGGCGGACGGCCAGGGCAAGATGCTCCTGTCCGACCGGGCCTTCGACGTGAATTCGTACGATCTCGAAGAGGGCAACCTGACCATTCGCTCGGGCAACCTCCTCGCTTTTCAGCCAACTCTCGCGCTGAAGCAGTCGATCGTTCCGGGCTTTCTGACGCTCATCGGCACGGGCAAGTTCGTCGCCGCCTCGAACGGCCCGGTTGTCTTCATGGAGCCTCCGATCCGCGTTGATCCACAGGCGCTCGTGGGGTGGGCCGACTGCCCTTCACCGTGCCATCACTACGACCACGGATACCTCACGGGCGTGATCGGAGGCGTGCGAGCACTGACCGGCATCGGCGGAACGTCCGGCGAGGAGCACCAGTTCGAGTTCGTGGGCGCCGGCACGGTCCTGCTCCAGTCCTCCGAGGCACTGATGCCCGAACGGGCATCCGGAGAGGTGCCGCACCAGGGGGGCGTACCCGGCGGACGGGGCACTCCGGGGCAACCGGGTCAGCAGCCGGGTGCACCGCGCCTTCCCGGACAACTGGGGGACCTCCAGCGTCGCTTCGGGCTGTGAGCGGTAGTCTGCGGAGTGTGACGGCGAACGCCTGTGCCCCTCCGCGAGGCGGGTTGTGCGAGGCGCGTCACATCCCACCATTCGTTCACCTTTCAACTTCTTAGGTAGAATCGATTCCATGGAGACCGAGACGGCCCCGCAGTGGCTGACCGACGAGGAACAGTGCGCTTGGCGCACCCACGTGGAGGTCAACAGGATGCTGACTTATCAGCTCGAAAAAGACCTTCAGCCGTTCAACCTGACCATGAACGACTACGACATTCTCGTGTACCTCTCCGAGTCGGAAGAGCTGCGGATGCGGATGAGCGACCTCGCCGCCGCGACCCTGCAGTCCAAGAGTCGCCTCTCCCACCAGATCACCCGCATGGAGAACGCGGGCCTGGTGCGCCGTGAGAACTGCGAGTCCGACCGGCGGGGGCTCTACACCGTCCTCACCGAGGAGGGCATGGAGACCATGCAGAAAGTGGCTCCGCACCACGTCGCCTCCGTGCGACGGCACTTCGTCGATCTCATCTCCGCCGAGGCCCTCGAAGACCTGCGCAAGGCCCTGACCCCGATCGCGGAACACCTGCGCTCCCAGCGCGGCAAGCCCTGATCCGCTCCGCCACGGCCCGCCACACCCCTCATTCCGCCGACGACTGAGGGCTGGGCAGCCGCAGCTCGAACAGCGCACCCCCGGACGGCGCCGCCCGCACCACGAGCGTGCCGCCGTGCCGCACCGCCACGTCCCGCGCGATGGCGAGGCCAAGACCGGCCCCGCCCTCGTCGCGGGTCCGCGCGTCGTCGAGCCGCACGAACCGCTCGAAGATCCGCTCCCGCTCGCTCGCAGGCACGCCGCTCCCGTCATCGGACACCTCAAGAACCGCCCAGGCACCATCGCTCCGGGTGGTGACCGTGACGCGGGAGCGCGCGTGCCGCTGGGCGTTGTTCAGGAGGTTGCCGAGCACCCGCGCCAACTGGCTGCGGGAGCCCGCGACCTCGACGCTCTTCAGGTCCGTGTGCACGTCGATGTGGTCCCGGGTGCGCTGCGAGAGCTCCTCGCGCGCGAAGGCCGCCAGGTCGACCCGCCCCTCGCCCGGCTTCTCCCCCGCATCAAGACGGGCCAGGAGCAGCAGGTCGGCGGCGAGTTCCTGGAGCCGCACGGTGTCCTCCACCGCGCCGTCCACATCCAGCAACTCCGGGTGCGCGGCGCCCACTTCGAGCTGGGTGCGCAGCGAGGCGATGGGGCTGCGCAGCTCGTGCGAGGCGTCCGCGACGAACCGGCGCTGGCGCTCCACGGAGGTCTGCAGCGCGGTGAGCGTCTCGTTCGTGGTGCGGGCGAGGCGGGCGATCTCGTCGTGCGTGTCCGGCTCGGGCACACGGCGCGCGAGGTCCTCCGACGCGGTGATCGCGGACATCTCCGCGGTGATCGCGGCCACCGGGCGCAGAGCGCGCCGCGTCACCAGCCAGGTGACGCCCGCGACGACCGCGAGCAGCACCGGGAACCCGATGAGCATCGCCGTCAACGCCGTGGACACCGCGCTCTTTTCGTCGGAGAGCGAGCCGCCCGCGTAGACGGTGAAGTCGCCCTTGGGCGAGCTGACCTCGACGGCGGCGAAGCGGTACTCGGCGCTCTCGCCGTCGATGGTGGCGGAGCCCTTCGTGAACGTCGGCTCGTCGTCGATCTCCCCGCCCTCAGGGTCCTCCCGATCCTCCCGGTCCTCGCGGTCGCCGTCGCCGCTGTCCTCCTTCTCCCCCGCTCCCCTACGGTCGGGCTTGACCTGGTCGACGCCCGTTCCGCTGATCGACTGCAGGTCGTCGCTGGCCGCGACCAGCCTGCCGTCGCCGTCGACCACCTGGATGGGCTGGTCCTCGTCGTCCGGCAGGTCCAGGTCGCCGAACGACCGGACCGTGAGGAGCTGCGAGGCGACCTTGCGGGCGGCCGAGTCGGCCCGGGAGCCCGCCTGGTCGGTGAGGTTGTCCCGCAGCGCGAGCAGCACGGCGGCGCCCGCCGCGACCAGGGCGAGGGCGACGACGAGGCTCGCGCCCAGCGAGGCCCTGGCCCGCACCGATCCGAACAGCCTGCTCATCGCGGGGCCTCCAGGCGGTATCCGGCGCCGCGCACGGTCTTGATGAGGGCCGCGCCGAGCTTGCGCCGCAGCGTGCTCACGTACACCTCGACGATGTTGGGATCGCCCTCGTACGCGAAGTCCCAGACGTGGTCGAGGATGTCGCCCTTGGAGACGACCTCGCCGGTCCGCAGCACCAGCTGCTCCAGGACGGCGAACTCCTTGGCGGTGAGGGTGACTTCGTCCGCGTCGCGGAAGACCCGGCGCGCGGCCGTGTCGACCTTCAGGTTCCCCAGGGTGTGGACCGGGGAGGGGCCCGCGGAGCCGCGGCGCCGCAGCAGTGCCTTCACCCGGGCGACCAGCACGACGTACGAGAAGGGCTTGGTGAGGTAGTCGTCCGCGCCGGTGTCGAGGCCCTCGGCCTCGTCGTACTCGCCGTCCTTGGCCGTGAGCATCAGGATCGGCACGTCGTGGCCTGCGGCGCGCAGCGTGGAGCAGACGCGGTAGCCGTTCATGCCGGGCAGCATGATGTCGAGGATCACCAGGTCGTACGTGCCCTCGCTGGCCCGGTGCAGTCCGTCGACGCCGTCGTGGACGACGTCGACGGCGAAGCCCTCGGCGGTCAGCCCTTTGGCGAGCGACAGGGCGAGCCGCTTTTCGTCCTCCACGATCAACAGGCGCATGCGTTCAGGGTGGCAGAGCGAAGCTGAAGAGTTCTTCAGGCGGCTTCAGCGTGCGTTCAGGATCGCTCGGCCAGATTGGTCCTCGTCGAAAGCGAACGGCAGCGGCCCTCCGGTCGCCGCCCGCAGCCCACTTCCTCGGGAGGACCCTCATGAAGCGCAACATCGTCATCGCCACCGTCGCCGCCGCGGCCCTGATCGGAGGCGGCACCGCCGCCTTCGCGACCGGCGGTGACGACGACAGCGCCGCGAGCAAGTCGACCGTCCAGCTGAAGGACCACGACCGCGACGACCAGGACGGCCGGGACGACGACCGCGACGACGCCGCCGAGAACACCGCCGAGGCCAAGGCCGCCAAGGTGACCGCCGCCGACGCGATCAGGGCGGCCCTCGCCGACACCCCCGGCACCGCGGTCTCCGCCGAGCTCGACGACGAGGACGGCGGCCTGGTCTGGGACGTCGACGTCCTGAAGGGCAGCACCTGGCACAGCGTCGAGGTCGACCCGGGCACGGGCAAGGTCCTCGGGTCCTGGACCGACAAGGCCGACAAGGACGACGCCGCTGAGGACGCCGCCGACGCCGCCCGCGTGAACTCCGCACTGAAGGGCGCGTCCGTCAGTGCCGCGGACGCCGCGAAGGCCGGTGCCGGCAAGGGCACGGTGACCTCCGTGGACCTGGACGACGACGGCACGGCGACCGCCTGGAACGTGGAGACGACCGGCGCCAAGGGTGCCGAGTCCGAGTACAACGTCGACCTGAAGACCGGCAAGGTCACGGCGGACCACTCGGACGCCCAGGACCACGACGGTCAGGACCACGACGACCACGACGGTCAGGACGGCCAGGACGACGACTGACACCCAGCGATCACTACCGCCACAGGGGGCGGCGTCACCGACGCCGCCCCCTGTGGCATGTCTCAGCTCTCCGTCAGGCCCTCGACCAGCTCGTCCGCGGCCGTGTACGGGTCCAGCTCCCCCGCCACGATCCGCTCCGCGAGCGCGGACAGCCTGAGGTCGCCGTGCAGGGAGCCGATCCGCTCGCGCAGCGTCGTCACGGCGATCGACTCGACCTCGTGGGAGGCGCGGGCGACCCGCCGCTCCCCCAGGACGCCTCGCTCCTCCATCCACGCCCGGTGCTTCTCCAGGGCCTCGACGACCTCGTCGATGCCCTCGCCGCGCGCCGCGACCGTCTTCACGATGGGCGGCCGCCAGTCACCGGCGCCGCGGGACTCGCCGAGGCCCAGCATGTGGTTCAGCTCGCGCGCGGTCGCGTCGGCGCCGTCGCGGTCCGCCTTGTTGACGACGTACACGTCGCCGATCTCCAGGATTCCGGCCTTGGCCGCCTGGATGCCGTCGCCCATGCCGGGCGCGAGGAGCACGACCGAGGTGTCCGCCTGGGAGGCGATCTCCACCTCGGACTGTCCGACGCCGACGGTCTCGACGAGGATGACGTCGCAGCCCGCCGCGTCCAGGACCCGGATGGCCTGCGGCGCGGCCCAGGCGAGCCCGCCGAGGTGGCCGCGGGTGGCCATGGAACGGATGTAGACGCCGGGGTCGGACGCATGGTCGGACATCCGCACCCGGTCGCCGAGGAGCGCGCCGCCGGAGAAGGGGGACGACGGGTCGACGGCGAGGACGCCGACCCGCTTCCCGGTCCGCCGGTAGGCGCTCACCAGCGCGGACGTCGATGTCGACTTGCCGACACCGGGGGATCCCGTGAGGCCGACCACGTACGCATGGCCGGCGAGCGGCGCCAGCGCCGCCATCACTTCGCGCAGCTGCGGTGACGCCCCCTCGACCAGTGAGATCAGCCGGGCCACGGCCCGTGGCCTGCCCTCGCGGGCCTGCGCCACCAGGGAGGGGACGTCCTGCATCACAGCTCCGTTCACTACGTACGAGCACGTACGGGGCACTAACGCACATGCCCGAGGGACAGCGGGGACAGCGGTCGGCCGGAGGCTAGGCCCTGGCCACCTTCACGATCAGGGCGTCGCCCTGGCCGCCGCCACCGCACAGCGCGGCCGCACCCACGCCGCCGCCCCGGCGCTTCAGCTCCAGGGCGAGGTGCAGCACGAGACGCGCGCCGGACATACCGATCGGGTGACCCAGCGCAATGGCTCCGCCGTTGACGTTCACCTTTTCCGAGGACACCCCGAGGTCCTTCATTGACTGCACCGCGACCGCGGCGAAGGCCTCGTTGATCTCGATCAGGTCGAGGTCCGATGCGGACAGGCCCTCCTTCTTCAGGGCGTGCTGGATGGCGTTGGACGGCTGCGACTGGAGCGAGCTGTCGGGGCCCGCCACATTGCCGTGCGCGCCGATCTCGGCGATCCAGGCCAGGCCCAGCTCCTCGGCCTTGGCCTTGGACATCACCACGACGGCGGCCGCGCCGTCGGAGATCTGCGAGGACGTGCCCGCGGTGATCGTGCCGTCCTTGGCGAAGGCCGGGCGCAGCTTGGCGAGGGACTCGACGGTGGTCTCCGGGCGGATGCCCTCGTCCTTGGCGAAGAGCACCGGGTCGCCCTTGCGCTGCGGGATCTCGACCGGGGTGATCTCGGCCTCGAACAGGCCGTTCTTCTGGGCGGCGGACGCCCGCTGGTGGGAGAGGGCGGCCACCTCGTCCTGCTCCGGGCGGCGGATGCCCAGGCGGGTGTTGTGCTTCTCCGTGGACTCGCCCATCGCGACGCCGTCGAAGGAGTCGGTCAGGCCGTCGTGCGCCATGGAGTCGATCATTTCGATCGCGCCGTACTTGTGGCCCTCGCGGGACTTGGGGAGCAGGTGCGGGGCGTTGGTCATGGACTCCTGGCCGCCGGCCACCACGATGTCGAACTCACCTGCACGGATGAGCTGGTCGGCGAGTGCGATGGAGTCGAGACCCGACAGACAGACCTTGTTGATGGTCAGCGCGGGGACGTTCATGGGGATGCCCGCCTTGACGGCGGCCTGGCGTGCCGGGATCTGCCCTGTCCCGGCCGTCAGTACCTGACCCATGATCACGTACTGGACCTGGTCGCCTCCGATGCCCGCGCGCTCGAGCGCGGCCTTGATCGCGAAGCCCCCCAGATCCGCACCCGAGAAGGACTTCAGCGAGCCGAGGAGACGGCCCATGGGCGTTCGTGCGCCCGAGACGATCACTGAGGTTGTGCCGGTCGTTCCTGCCATGTGCGACGACCCCTTGGGAGGAGAGGAGTTAACGAGGGTTTATCTGAATGTACTGAGCAGTACCCCTGCCGTCACCGGGCGGCGACTGTGATCGCGCGCACGTTGCGTAATCACTGCATCAAGCGCTGCACTTGAAGCATGCTGACGCGAATCGATCACATCGGGATCGCCTGTTTCGACCTCGACAAGACCGTCGAGTTCTACCGCGCGACGTACGGATTCGAGGTGACCCACTCCGAGGTCAACGAAGAGCAGGGCGTGCGCGAGGCCATGCTCAAGATCAATGACACCAGTGACGGGGGCGCCTCCTACCTGCAGCTTCTCGAACCGACCCGGGACGACTCCGCGGTCGGCAAGTGGCTGGCCAAGAACGGCGAGGGCGTGCACCACATCGCCTTCGGCACCGCGGACGTGGACGGCGACGCCGCGGCCATCAAGGACAAGGGCGTACGCGTCCTCTACGACGAGCCCCGTATCGGCTCCATGGGCTCGCGCATCACCTTCTTGCACCCGAAGGACTGTCACGGAGTACTCACGGAACTTGTCACTTCGGCGCCCTCCGAGTCACAGGAGCACTGACCTCCGTATATCTGGGCCGGTAGGGTGAGAGGCAGGCCGTCCGAAGTCGGGGCGGCCAAGTGCCGGGGTCCGGGTTTCGGGGGAAGAGCGTCGGGGCAGCAGCCCATGCTCCGCTGTTGATCTGACACCATTCACCCGGGGGCCCCGTTCGGCGGATGGACGAGGCTCGTTGGAGAGACTTGCGACCAGGGTTGGGGCATCCCCTGCTCGAAGAGCTTGGGGAAGGATGGGACCGCGCAGTGCGGGGCTACGAACGCCAAGAGAACTCGCGGACTGAGACCGACAGTCTGTCGCGGTTCGAGGCCGAGATGGACCGGCTGAAGACCGAGCGGGAGAAGGCCGTCCAGCACGCCGAGGACCTCGGCTACCAGGTCGAGGTGTTGCGCGCCAAGCTGCACGAGGCGCGCCGCAACCTCGCGTCCCGCCCTGCCTACGACAGCGCGGACATCGGGTATCAGGCCGAGCAGTTGCTCCGCAATGCCCAGATCCAGGCCGAACAGCTGCGCGCCGACGCCGAGCGCGAGCTGCGGGACGCCCGGGCGCAGACCCAGCGCATCCTCCAGGAGCACGCCGAGCAGCAGGCCAGGCTCCAGTCCGAGCTGCACACCGAGGCCGTGACGCGGCGCCAGCAGCTCGACCAGGAGCTGAACGAGCGCCGGCAGACCGTCGAGTCGCACGTCAACGAGAACGTGGCCTGGGCCGAGCAGCTCAGGGCCCGCACCGAACAGCAGGCCCGCCGGCTCCTCGACGAGTCGCGCACCGAGGCCGACCAGTCCCTGGCCGCCGCCCGCGCGGAGGCCGCCCGCGTCGCCGAGGAGGCCAGGCAGCGCCTCGCCGGTGACGCCGAGGCCGCCCGCACCGAGGCCGAGGCCATCCTGCGCCGTGCCCGTACGGACGCCGAGCGCCTCCTGAACGCCGCGTCGACGCAGGCCCAGGAGGCCACCGACCACGCCGAGCAGCTGCGCTCCACCACGGCGACCGAGTCCGAGCAGGCGCGCCGCCAGACGGCGGAGGCGAGCCGGGCCGCCGAGCAGCGCATGACCGAGGCCGAGACGGCGCTGCGCGAGGCGCGCGCCGAGGCCGAGAAGGTGCTCGCCGAGGCCAAGGACACCGCGAGCAAGCAGCTCCAGGCCGCCGAGGGCGCCAACGAACAGCGCACGCGCACCGCCAAGGAGCAGGTGGCCCGGCTGGTCGGCGAGGCCACCAAGGAGGCCGAGGCCACCAAGTCCGAGGCCGAGCAGCTGGTCGCCGACGCCCGCGCGGAGGCCGAGAAGCTCATCTCGGACGCCGCCGAGAAGGCGCGCACGATCACCGCCGAGGAGACCGCGGGCCAGCTCGCGAAGGCCGCACGGACCGCCGAGGAGGTCCTGGACAAGGCCTCCAAGGACGCCAAGGAGACCACGAAGGCCGCCACCGAGCAGGCCGAGCGGATCCGCTCCGAGGCGGAGACCGAGGCGGACCGGCTGCGCGCGGAGGCGCACGACATCGCCGAGGGGCTCAAGGGCGCGGCGAAGGACGACACCAAGGAGTACCGCGCCAAGACCGTCGAGCTGCAGGAGGAGGCGCGCAGGCTGCGCGGCGAGGCCGAGCAGCTGCGGGCCGACGCGGCCGCCGAGGGCGAGCGCATCCGGGGCGAGGCGCGGCGCGAGGCCGTCCAGCAGATCGAGGAGGCGGCCAGGTCCGCCGAGGAGCTGCTCGCCAAGGCGAAGGCCGACGCCGACGAGCTGCGCACGGCCGCGACCACCGAGAGCGACCGGGTCCGCGCCGAGGCCGTCGAGCGCGCCACGACCCTGCGCACGCAGGCCGAGGAGACCCTGGAGCGCACCCGCGCGGAGGCCGAGCGGCACCGCGAAGAGGCCGCCGAGCAGGCCGAGGCCACGAAGTCGGAGGCCGAGGAGGCCGCGCAGGCGCTGCGCGAGGAGACCGAGCAGGCCATAGCGGCACGCCAGACCGAGGCGGCCGACGAGCTGACGCGGCTGCACACGGAGGCCGAGGAGCGTCTCTCCGCCGCCGAGCAGGCGCTGACCGAGGCCCGCGCGGAGGCCGAGCGCATCCGCAAGGAGGCCTCGGACGAGACGGACCGGCTGCGCACGGAGGCCGCCGAGCGGATCCGCACGCTGCAGTCGCAGGCCGAGACCGAGGCGGAGCGGCTGCGCACGGAGGCCGCCGCCGATGCCTCGAAGGCCCGCGCGGAGGGCGAGAACATCGCCGTGCGGCTGCGTTCGGAGGCCGCCGCCGAGGCCGAGCGGCTCAAGACCGAGGCGCAGGAGTCCGCCGACCGCGTGCGCGCGGAGGCCGCGGCTGCCGCCGAGCGCGTCGGCACGGAGGCCGCGGAGGCGCTGGCCGCCGCGCAGGAAGAGGCCGCACGCCGCCGCCGCGAGGCCGAGGAGACCCTCGGCTCCGCCCGCGCGGAGGCCGACCAGGAGCGCGAGCGGGCCCGCGAGCAGAGCGAGGAGCTGCTCGCGTCCGCCCGCAAGCGCGTCGAGGAGGCGCAGGCCGAGGCGATCCGTCTCGTCGAGGAGGCCGACCGCCGCGCGACCGAGATGGTCTCCGCCGCCGAGCAGCACGCCCAGTCCGTACGGGACTCGGTCGCCGGTCTGCACGAGACGGCGCAGGAAGAGGTCGCGGGCCTGCGTTCGGCCGCCGAGCACGCCGCCGAGCGCACGAAGACGGAGGCGCAGGAGGAGGCCGACCGCGTCCGCTCCGACGCCTATGCCGAGCGGGAGCGCGCCACCGAGGACGCCAACCGCACCCGGCGCGAGGCGACGGAGGCCTCGGAGGCCGCCAAGTCGCTCGCGGAGCGCACGGTTTCGGAGGCCATCGCGGAGGCCGAGCGGATGCGCTCGGACGCCTCGGAGCACGCCCAGCGGGTGCGCACGGAGGCGTCGGACACCATCGCGCAGGCCGAGCAGGACGCGTCGCGCACCCGGGCCGACGCCCGCGAGGACGCCAACCGCATCCGCAGCGACGCGGCGGGCCAGGCCGACCAGTTGATCGGCGAGGCCCGCAGCGAGGCCGAGAAGCTGCAGAGCGACACGGTCGCGGAGGCCGAGCGCGTCCGCACGGAGGCGGCGGAGCAGGCGGAGCGGCTGCGCACCGAGTCCACCACCGAGGCCGAGCGCCTCACGGCCGAGACGGCGACCGAGGCGGAGCGGGTCCGCGCGGAGTCGGTGGCGAAGGCCGAGAAGCTCATCTCGGACGCGTCCGGCGACGCGGAGCGGCTGCGCGCCGAGGCCGCGGAGACGGTCAACTCCGCGCAGCAGCACTCCGAGCGGATCCGCGCCGAGTCCGAGCGCGTCAAGGCGGACGCGGCGCGGGAGGCCGAGCGGCTCACGTCCGAGGCGCGCGAGGAGTCGGAGCGGACCCTCGACGAGGCCCGTCAGGCCGCCAACAAGCGCCGTCAGGAAGCGGCCGAGCAGGTCGACACGCTCATCACGGAGGCGGTCGCCGAGGCGGAGAAGCTGACCGCGGACGCGCAGGAGAAGGCGCTCAAGGCGACGACGGACGCGGAGGCGCAGGCCGACACGATGGTGGGCGCGGCCCGCAAGGAGGCCGACCGGCTCGTCTCCGCGGCGACCGTCGAGGGCAACTCCCGGGTGGAGAAGGCCCGTACGGACGCGGACGAACTGCTGGTCGGCGCCCGTGGCGACGCGACCGCCATAAGGGAGCGGTCCGAGGAGCAGCGCGACCGTCTGACGGCCGAGATCGAGGAGTTGCACGAGCGTGCCCGCCGCGAGTCCGCGGAGGCGATGAAGTCCGCGGGCGAGCGCTGCGACGCGCTGGTCAAGGCCGCGGAGGAGCAGCTTGCCGAGGCCGAGGCGAAGGCCAAGGAGCTCGTCTCCGACGCCAACTCCGAGGCGAGCAAGGTCCGTATCTCCGCGGTGAAGAAGGCCGAGGGTCTCCTGAAGGAGGCCGAGGCGAAGAAGACCGAGCTGACGCGCGAGGCCGAGCGCATCAAGGCGGAGGCCGAGGCCGAGGCGACGCGTACGGTGGAAGAGGGCAAGCAGGAGCTCGAGGTGCTGGTGCGCCGCCGGGCCGACATCAATGCGGAGATCTCCCGTGTCCAGGACGTGCTGGAGGCGTTGGAGTCTTTCGAGGCCCCGTCGGGCGGTGCGAAGACCGGGCCGAACAGCGGCTCGGCCGCGGGTGGCGTCAAGGCCGGAGCCGCGGCAGGGTCAACTCGTTCGAGTGGCAAGCAGTCGGATGGGTAGCCAAGGAGCATCACCCGTGCTCTGAAAGGACCTTTGGCCCTGTCTCTGGCAAGCACTCCTGCCGTTGACCACTCAAAAGGGGTGTCATTCTCCAGATCAAACGGGCATCTGCTCGATGACACGCCGCTTGGACCCCTAGGATTCCCTCTATCACCTCACCGGTCTCATTCGACAGGAACCCCATGAGCGACACTTCCCCCTACGGCTTCGAGCTTGTGCGGCGTGGGTACGACCGCGCTCAGGTGGACGAACGTATCTCCAAGCTCGTCTCCGACCGTGACAGCGCTCTTGCTCGTATCACTGCTCTGGAAAAGCGCATCGAGGAGCTGCACCTCGAGACGCAGAACGCCCAGGCCCAGGTTGCCGACGCCGAGCCGTCGTACGCCGGTCTCGGTGCCCGCGTCGAGAAGATCCTCCGCCTCGCCGAGGAGGAGGCGAAGGACCTGCGCGAGGAGGCCCGTCGCGCCGCCGAGCAGCACCGCGAGCTCGCCGAGTCCGCCGCCCAGCAGGTGCGCAACGACGCCGAGTCGTTCGCCGCCGAGCGCAAGGCCAAGGCCGAGGACGAGGGCGTCCGGATCGTCGAGAAGGCCAAGGGCGAGGCCAGCGCGCTCCGGGCCGAGGCCCAGAAGGACGCGCAGTCCAAGCGCGAGGAGGCCGACGCCCTCTTCGAGGAGACCCGCGCCAAGGCCGCCCAGGCCGCCGCGGACTTCGAGACGAACCTCGCCAAGCGCCGCGACCAGTCCGAGCGCGACCTGGCCTCGCGTCAGGCCAAGGCGGAGAAGCGCCTCGCGGAGATCGAGCACCGCGCGGAGCAGCTGCGTCTGGAGGCCGAGAAGCTGCGTACCGACGCGGAGCGCAGGGCCCGGCAGACGGTGGAGACGGCGCAGCGCCAGGCCGAGGACATCGTGGCCGACGCGAACGCCAAGGCGGACCGGATCCGTTCGGAGTCCGAGCGCGAGCTCGCCGCTCTGACGAACCGTCGCGACTCCATCAACGCGCAGCTGACGAACGTGCGCGAGATGCTGGCGACGCTGACCGGCGCGGCGGTCGCCGCCGCGGGCACGCCCGCGGAGGACGAGCCCATCTCCCGGGGAGTTCCCGCCCAGCAGACCCGCTGAAGCGCTCCCGCAGGGCACCGAAGCCCCCCGCCACCGAGTGGCAGGGGGCTTTGTCCCGTTTTAGCGTTGCTGCATGATTGAGCTCGAGGGGCTGACCAAGCGGTACGGCGAGAAGGTGGCCGTCAACAATCTGACCTTCACGGTCCGCCCGGGCATGGTCACCGGGTTCCTCGGGCCGAACGGCGCGGGCAAGTCCACGACCATGCGGATGCTGCTGGGGCTCGACAACCCGTCGGCCGGGGCCGTCCGCATCGACGGACGGCACTACGCGCAGCTGAAGGACCCCCTCACGTACATCGGCGCCCTGCTCGACGCCAAGGCGATGCACGGCGGCCGCAGCGCCTTCAACCACCTGCTCTGCCTCGCGCAGAGCAACGGCATCCCGCGCGCCCGCGTCACCGAGGTCCTGGACACCGTCGGGCTGACCGCCGTCGCCAAGAAGAAGGCCAAGGGCTTCTCGCTCGGCATGGGCCAGCGCCTCGGCATCGCCGGGGCGCTGCTCGGCGACCCCGAGATCCTGATGTTCGACGAACCCGTCAACGGCCTCGACCCCGAGGGCATCCACTGGATCAGGAACCTGATGAAGTCCCTTGCCGCGCAGGGGCGCACGGTCTTCGTCTCCTCGCACCTGATGAGCGAGATGGCGCTCACCGCCGACCACCTCGTCGTCATCGGCCAGGGCCGCCTCCTCGCCGACACGTCGATGTCCGACTTCATCCGGCAGAACTCCCGGTCGTACGTGAGACTCCGCTCCCCGCAGCGCGAACGCCTCCTCGACGTCCTGCACGAGGCGGGCATCACCGCCGTCGAGGCGGGCAACGGCACCCTCGAAGTGGACGGGACCCCCTCGGAGGAGCTCGGCGAGCTCGCCGCGGGCCATCAGCTCGTCCTCCATGAGCTGAGCCCTCAGCAGGCCTCGCTGGAGGAAGCCTTCATGCAGCTCACCGCGGAGTCGGTCGAGTACCACGCCCACACGGACCACGGAGCGGCGGAGCCGCCGCCGCCCACCGGCTGGGGCGAAGGCTGGCAACAGCAGCAGAGGGGAGCCTGAGCGATGGCCGCGGCACAAGTGCTGAAATCGGAGTGGACCAAGATCCGCTCGGTCTCGTCGACCCTCTGGACGCTCGGCCTCGCCGTCGTCGTCACGATCGGGCTCGGCATGTTGATCAGCATCCTGTCCAAGAACGACTACGACGGGCTCGACGCCAAGGACAAGCTGACCTTCGACCCGACCTACATCAGCTTCGCCGGGATGTCCCTCGGCCAGCTCGCGATGATCGTCTTCGGGGTGCTCGTCGTCTCGAACGAGTACAGCACCGGCATGATCCGCACCTCGCTCGCGGCGGTCCCGCAGCGCGCCACGTTCCTGTTCGGCAAGATCGCCGTCGCGACGCTGCTCGCGTTCGTGGTCGGCCTGGTCACCAGCTTCATCACGTTCTTCGTGGGCCAGGCGATGCTCGGCCAGTACAAGGCGCAGCTCGGCGACCCCGGCGTGCTGCGCGCCGTCATCGGCGGCGCGGTCTACATGACGCTGATCGCGGTCTTCTCGATGGGCGTCGCGACGATGCTGCGCAGCCCGATGCTCTCCCTCGGCATCCTGATGCCGTTCTTCTTCCTGATCTCCAGCATCCTCGGCAACGTCTCGGCGACGAAGAAGATCGGCCGCTTCCTGCCCGACCAGGCGGGCAGCAAGATCATGCAGGTCAAGTCGCCGTTCGACGACGACACCCCGTACGGGCCGTGGGGCGGTCTCGCGATCATGGTGGCGTGGGTGGTGCTCGTGCTGATCGGTGGGTACGTACTGCTGAAGAAACGGGACGCCTAGGGCCTGTGTCGGAAGTCCCGCCTGCCCCGCGACGCCCGGCACGCCCGCTCGCCGCGTTGTCGGGACACCCCGATACAACCAGTATCGGGGCGACCCTCCGCCTTGCGATCGCACGCACCGGACGCCGCGGGGCCCGCCCTCCGGGCGAACGACGGGACTTCCGACACAGGCCCTAGCGGTACTCCAGGGGGACATGTGACGGCGCAGGACCGCGCACTCGCGGCGCTCGGCCTCGACGGCGTGCCCGCGCTGCAGCCCCTCGCCTACCCGGGCCTGCCGGTCACGGCGCCCTCCCTGCTGACCGGAACCGAGCTGCTCGCGCTGCATCCGCGGCCGGGCGGACTCGGCGCGTGGACCGTCGACGGGACGGGCCACGGGCCGCACCGCACGCTGGACGACGTCCTCGGCGCCCTCGGACAGCCTCCCGTCGCCGGACGCCACCCCGTCGTCGCCGTCGGCTCGAACGCCTCCCCCGGCCAGCTCGCCCACAAGCTCGGGCGGCTCGGCATCCCCGCCGCCGTGCCGATGGTGCCCGTGCGGCTGCGCGGCATCGGCGTGGGCTGCTCGGCACACATCGGCCGGGCCGGGTACGTGGCGGCGGCCCCCTACGCACACGCCGGGGCGCCGCTCACCCTCGTCGTCTCCTGGCTCGACCCGGCGCAGCTCCCCGCGGTCGACGCCACCGAGCTCCCCAACTACCGGCGGATCCCGCTCTCCGGAGACGCATACGACATGACCCTGCCGTCCGGCGACCGGCTCACTGCAGCGTCCGTCTACGTCAGCGCGCGCGGCGTCCTCGCCGACCCGCTCACCGGCCTGCCCCGGCCCGGCGGCGGCGACCAGGCAGCGCTCCTCGACGCCCTGCTCGCCGCGTCCGCGCCGCTGCGCGAGCTGCTCGGCCCGGACGCGGCGACCTGGGTGTGCAGCGCGGCCGCCGACCCCGAGCTGCGCGCACGGGGCACCCTGCTCTTCGCCGAGGAGGGCTGGGTGCTGCCGTGGACGGATCTACCCGACCCGTCCGTGTGAAGCAACGGTTTTACTTCCTCTTGGCTGGAACCGTCAGCTCACAGTTATCCTCCTAACCCTTACGGGGGCGTGTGCCCCGACGTCCTGAACCATTCGATGGGTGCGGAGAATGATCGAGGCAGTCGGCCTGACGAAGCGCTATGGCGCCAAGACAGCCGTGTACAACCTTTCCTTCCAGGTGCGGCCCGGAACCGTCACCGGCTTCCTCGGGCCGAACGGCTCCGGCAAGTCGACGACGATGCGCATGATCCTCGGGCTCGACGCGCCCTCCGCCGGGCAGGTGACGATCGGCGGCTATCCGTACCGGAAGCTCCCGAACGCGCCCCGCCAGGTCGGTGCGCTCCTCGACGCCAAGGCCGTGCACGGCGGGCGGCACGCCCGCAACCACCTGCTCTGCCTCGCGCAGCTCTCCGGCATCCCGGCCCGCCGGGTCGACGAGGTGCTCGGCGTCGTGGGTCTGCAGGACGTGGCGAAGAAGCGCTCCAAGGGCTTCTCGCTCGGCATGGGCCAGCGCCTCGGCATCGCGGCGGCGCTCCTCGGCGACCCCCAGGTGCTGCTCTTCGACGAGCCGGTCAACGGCCTCGACCCCGAGGGCATCCTCTGGGTCCGCAACCTGATGAAGTCGCTCGCGGCCGAGGGTCGCACGGTCTTCGTGTCGTCCCACCTGATGAGCGAGATGGCGCTCACCGCCGAGCACCTGATCGTGATCGGCCGCGGCCAGCTGCTCGCCGACATGAGCGTCACCGACTTCATCTCGCACAACTCCGCGGACTTCGCGCGGGTGCGCACGCCGGACGGCGAGGCCACGGGCCGCGAGAAGCTGACGGCCGCACTGACCGAGGCAGGCGGCCAGGTGCTGCCCGAGCAGGACGGCGCGCTGCGCGTCACGGGCCTGCCGCTCCCCCGCATCAGCGACCTCGCGCACGGCGCGGACGTCCGGCTGTGGGAGCTCTCCCCGCACCAGGCCTCGCTGGAAGAGGCGTACATGCGGATGACGCAGGGCGCCGTCGACTACCGCTCGACGGTCGACCAGCGCGTGGGCCTCCAGCAGGAGATGCCGCCCGGCGCACTGCCGCCGGGACAGCCGCAGCCGCCGGTGCCCGGCCAGGGCCAGCCCGGCTGGTACGCCCCGCCGCCGCCCCAGCCGGGCGGCCAGCCCTTCGCGATGCAGCAGCCGCAGGGTGCACCCGGGACGCCGAACCCGTACGCCGCGGCGCCGCAGCAGCAGCCCGCCCCGGCAGCACCCCCCGCCGCCCCCGCCCCCGACATGACCAAGCGCGACAGCGAGGACCAGCGATGACCACGCCTCCGACGCCGCAGCAGCAGCCGCAGCCGCAGGCGCAGCCCCAGCAGGCGTACGCACAGGCGGGCGCCCCGATGCAGGGCGCCCCGATGCAGGGGGCTCCCGCGCAGGGCGCTCCGATGCAGGGCGCTCCGACGGCGCCCCCGCCCGCCGCCCCCGCGCCGCCCTCCGCCTGGCAGCAGGCGATGGCGAACGCCTACACCTCGCCGATCCCGGTCAAGAAGACCCACCTCGGCAACGCCCTCTCCTCCGAGTGGACGAAGATCAAGTCGGTCCGCTCCACGATGTGGACCCTGGGCACCTTCCTGCTCCTGGTCGTCGGCATCGGCCTGCTCGCCGTGGCGAACACCGACCCGATCGACTACGCGGACATGCCCTTCACCGTCCCGGCCTTCTTCGGCCTGATGCTGGGCCAGATCTGCCTGATCACGCTGGGCGTGCTCGTCACCTCGTCCGAGTACGGCACGGGCATGATCCGTACGACGTTCACCGCGTCGCCGCAGCGCTCCCGCGTCCTCACCGCGAAGATCCTGATCTTCTTCGTGGTCGCCTTCGTCGTGTCCGCCGGATCGATCCTCCTGGTGGGCCTCGCGGCGTCGGCCGCCAACAGCGGCCCGGAGGCGGGCGACCTCCCCTGGGTGGGGTCGGTCTTCAAGGGCGGTCTGTACGTCTCGCTGCTCGGTGTGCTCGCGCTCGCCGTCGGCTCGATGCTGCGGCACTCCGCGGGCGCCATCACGGCGATGCTCGGCGTGGTGCTGCTGCCCGCGATCCTGGGCGGGTTCCTGATGATCTGGGAGAGCACGCAGCCGCTCGGCGAGAAGATGAACGACTACAACGCCATCACGGCCCTCGCCAAGATCTTCGGCGCGGACGACACGGGCGCCAGCGGCGGCTCGCAGCTGACGCTGCTCGTCGTCGTCACGGCGGCCGCCGTCGCCGGGGCGTTCGCCCTCCTGGAGAAGCGCGACGTCTAGCCGTACGAGGCGCTAGTGCCTCGGTGCGTTACGGGACCGCTGCACCCGCGTGGTGCGGCGGTCCTTCGCGTTCCAGCACGCCTTGTGCCAGTGCCTGCGCTCGTCGACGCCGGAGTGCTCGGGCCAGGCCACCACGTGCGCGAGGCCCGACGGGATCTCCTGGTCGCAGCCCGGGCAGCGGTACCGCTTGCCCGCCGCGCTCGCGCCCGCCACGTGCCGCACGCTCCACTCCTCGCCCTGCCAGCTCTCGGCGCTCTGGAAGCCGCCGTAGCGGCCCGAGGGCTCCGGGTCCGTGGACGGCTTCGGCTCTCCGGCGCCCTTGGGGCGGTTGCGACGCGGGGACACGGAAACACCTCACGGGCTGTACGGCGGTCAGGGGTGTGACCAGCCTACGCGCCACGCCGAGGGGTACCCGGCCCGGATTGACGGCTCCGGCCCCCGTCCATTGCACGGAAAATCAAACAATCTTCTTGCCAGGCCGTGCCTTTGGCACGTGTCATGCGTTGTTGCCCGTAGGGGGAGTGCCTGCGTCGGCGTCAAGGAGGCAGGAGTTCGATGCGTGTAGGTAGTTTTGTTCTGGCCGCCCAGTTCCCCGGACAGGGGCAGGGGGAGGCACTGCACCGGGCGGTGCGGTCCGCCGAGGTGGCCGAGGAGGCGGGGCTCGATTCGGTCTGGCTCGCCGAACACCACTTCGTGCCGTACGGCACGTGCCCGTCGGCGGTGACCCTCGCGGCGCTGCTCCTCGGGCGGACGCGGCGGATCCGCGTCGGCACAGCCGTGAGCGTACTCCCGACCGTCCACCCCGTGGCGCTCGGCGAGCAAGCGGCCCTGCTGCACCTGACGTCGGGCGGCCGTTTCTCGCTCGGCGTGGGACGCGGCGGGCCCTGGGTGGACCTGGAAGTGTTCGGGTCGGGCCTGGAGGCGTACGAAAAAGGGTTCCCCGAATCCCTCGATCTGCTGATCCGGTGGCTGCGGGAAGCCCGTGTCGAGGGCCGCGGCGAGCGGTTCTCGTTCCGTGAGGTGGCTGTCGTGCCACGCCCGCAGGAGGCCCTGAACGGACAGGGCACCGCAGGCCCCGAGGTGGTCGTCGCATGCACCTCGCCGTCCAGCGTGCGGCTCGCCGCGCAGCGCTGTCTGCCGATGCTCCTCGGCATGCACGTGGGTGACGACGAGAAGGCCGAAATGGTGGCCTTGTGGAATCGCCACGCACGTGCTGCGGGGCATACGCCGGACGACATTTCCGCGGCCTCGCACGTCTCCGCCGGAGTCGCCCAGATCGCGGACCGGCGGCTGGACGCGGCCGAGACGTTACAGAAGGCCATGCCGGGGTGGCTGAAGCAGGGCCTGGACGCCCATGTGACCGTGGACGGCAGGCACCGCGCCATGCGGGACCCGGTGGCCTACACGGAACTGCTCTGCGGGCTGCACCCCGTGGGCACCCCGCAGGTCTGCGCCGACCGGCTCGCCGCCACCTCCGAGCGCACGGGCATCACCCGTTTCGCACTGCTCGTGGAGGGTTCCGGCGACCTCGCGGCCACGGAGGAGAACGTCCGGAGGCTGGGCGCCGAAGTGCTCCCCCAGCTCGGCTGAGATCCGCCTGAGGAGCTGCCGCTCCGGACTGAAACACCTCCCGCGTACGGAGCGGCAGCAACAGGCTTCAGCAGTCCCTGAGTTCGGGGGACTGGTTGAGCAGCTGGCCTCGGATCGAGGTGAAGCGGGCCAGCCGCTCGTCCACCGACGAGTCGAGCGGGAAGACCGCTACGCGGTGACAGTTCTGGAATGCCAGACGCACCCCGAAGTGCCGCTGCAGTGCACCGCGGATCGCGTCACTCGCGAGCGCGCGCAGCAGCTGGCCACGTGCCTGCTCGTCCGGCGGCGGGGTCTGGTTGTCGGCGAACTCGCCGCCGTCGACCTTCAACTGGGCCACCAGGGAGCTGATCATCTCCCATGCGAAAGGCAGGGAGGTCCGGACGCAGTCGACGAATTCTGCTTCGTCCACCTCGCCTCGCTCGGCCTGTTCCAACAGTGCCGGTGAGACGTCGAGCGACATGGGTTCTCCTCTCGCACCCCCGGGGAGCGGGGGCTTACGGACAGGGATGGAGTCCGCCTACGCAGCGTGCACGGATGACGACCTCTAGCTTCTACGGTAGGCACCGGGCGTTCACCGCACCAGGAGATTGGGCGCATAACCGGCCAGGATCGAACAGGCCCATCGACGGACAAGTCGCCTCTTCAGCGCGGGGGCGCCGGGAGCGGGACGGGCGAATCGCGCACACCACCCCGAGTCGAGTAGCGTTGCGCCCCATGCGTCTCGTCATTGCCCGATGCTCCGTGGATTACGCGGGCCGGCTCACCGCCCATCTCCCGTCGGCGCCCCGCCTGATCCTTGTGAAGGCGGACGGCAGCGTCTCGATCCACGCCGACGACAGGGCCTACAAACCGCTCAACTGGATGTCTCCGCCCTGCACATTGAAGGAGGGGACCGGGGACGACTCCGCTGTGTGGACCGTCGTCAACAAGGCGGGCGAGAAGCTCATCATCACGATGGAGGAAGTCCTCCACGACTCCTCGCACGAGCTGGGCGTGGACCCCGGCCTCATCAAGGACGGCGTGGAAGCACACCTTCAGGAGCTGCTCGCCGACCGGATCGAGACACTCGGTGAGGGATATTCACTCATCCGTCGTGAGTACATGACGGCGATCGGCCCGGTCGACATCCTCTGCCGCGACGCCGACGGGCAGACCGTCGCCGTCGAGATCAAGCGCCGCGGCGAGATCGACGGCGTCGAGCAACTCACGCGCTACCTCGACCTGTTGAACCGCGACCCGCACCTGGCGCCGGTCAGGGGAATCTTCGCCGCCCAGGAGATCAAGCCGCAGGCACGGGTGCTCGCCACGGACCGCGGCATCGGCTGCGCCGTCCTGGACTACAACGCGCTGCGCGGCATCGAGGACGACAAGCTGCGGCTGTTCTGACGCCGCGGAGGCATCCGCACACGTACGCACCTGCAGGAGGGCCGGGTCCATCGGGACCCGGCCCTCCTCTTTTCAGATCCTGTCCTCTGCCCCCGGGCCGCTCGCCGAGTTCGAGATGTCCGGCGAGGTCGGCGGAGAGTCGCTCTCGGGCGGGGTCGGCGGGGTCGTGGGCGGAGTGGTCGGCGGCTTCGTCGGCGGGGTCGTCGGCGGCTTCGTCGGCGGGGTCGTCGGCTTGGTCGGCTTGTCCGTGGGCTTGGTCGGCTTGTCGGTCGGCTTCGTCGGCTTGTCCGTGGGCTCGGTCGGCTTGTCCGACGGCTCGCCGCTCTCGCTCGGCTTGTCCGAGGGGTCGCCGCTGTCGCTGGGCGAGGGGGTGCCCGAGGTGTCGGACACGCCTTCCTCACCGGGGGTGTCGGCGCGGCTCGTGGAGTCCTTCTGCGGCTTGTCGGCGGTGAGGCCGTCGCCGTCGCGGTCCTCCTTCGCCGACTGCTCCGTCGTGACCTTGTCGCCGGGCGGGTCGTCGTTGCCGGACGTGGCGCCGAGCGTGACGACGGTGCCGAGGACGGCGGCGAGCAGGGCCCCCGCGCCCGCCGCGACGAGGTTGCGCCGGGTGCCGCTGATGATGGAGCGGCGGCTCGGCGCGGGACCCGCCCCGGGGGCGGGCGTCACCCTGCTGGTGACCAGCGTGTCCGGCTCCGGAGGCGGTTCGGGCAGGGCGAACGCGGCGGGGATGCCGCCGGGCGGCGACGCCGATTCCTCGTAGCGTGCGTCGGGCACCTCTTCGGCCGCGGCCGTGCGCCCGCCGGGCAGTGCGCCGCCCGAGCGGTCGGCGACCAGGGCGAGGGCCCTGCGCCCGGAGATCATGCCGCGCTTGTCGGCGAGTGCGCCGCGCAGCCCTATGGACGCCTCCAGCTCGGCGCGGGCCCGGTCGAGCTGCCCGCCGCAGAGCGCGAGGATCCCCAACTCATGGTGGAAGTACGCCTCTTCGGCCACCTCGCCCGCGTTCCGCGCCGCCTCCTGGCCGGAGCGCAGGGCGCGCTCCCAGGCGGCCCAGGCGAGCCCACCGGCGAAGGCGGGCGCCGCGGTGCGGGCGAGCAGCACGGCCGCGCCGCTCTCCGTGGTGACCAAGGCGGCGAGGGCGGCCTGCACGGCGTCCGCCTCGGCGGCGACCCGCTCCGGGGTGACGGAGGGGTGTCCGGACCACCAGGCGTAGTGCTGGGCGGCGCTCAGGGCGTACTCGGCGGACTCCTCCGCGTACCCGACGGTCTCCAGCTGCGTGCGGACTCCGGCGGCGAGCCGGTAGTGCCCGCCGACCGGGGTGACCAGGGCGCAGCCGACCAGTTCGGAGAGGGCCGCGTCGGCGTGGGTGTCGCCCACGAGGGCGGGCAGGTGGGCCTGGTGCGGCAGCTCGCCGCCGAGGGCCACGGCGAACTTCAGCGTGGCGCGGGCGGCCGGGCTGAGGCGCGAGGCGAGCAGGGCCGCGGGCGCGGCGCCGTCGGCGAGCGAGGGCAGCGGCACGTCGTGCCCGTCGTCGGCGGCGAAGGGCGCGTCGACGGGGGCGTCCCCGAAGTAGCCGTTCTCCTCGAAGGCGTGCGGGTCGGCGCGGAGCTGGTCGCGCTGGCGGAGCAGGGCGCCCGCCTGGACGAAGCGCAGCGGCAGGCCCTCGGACTCGAACCACAGGTCGCCCGCCCAGTTGGCCTCCTCGTCGTCGAGGACGCGGCCGACGGCGCGCTCCAGGAGTTCGAGGCCGCCGCCGCGGCCGAGTCCGCCGAGGAAGACCTCTTCCAGGTGGGAGTCGGCGGAGGGCGCCGCCACGTCGGGCGTGGCGGCGATGAGGAAGGCGCATTCGGGTGTCGCGTCGAGCAGCTCGTCGAGGGCGGCGCCGCCGAATTCGAGGTCGTCCAGGACGACGACCGCGCCGATCTCGTGGACGTGTTCGAGGAGCTGGGCGCGCTCGGGGCGGTGCAGCGGCGCGTCGTGGACGGCGGCGAAGAGGTCGTGGAGCAGCTCGCCGGATGTCCTGCGGTAGCCGGAGAGGCGGACGACGCCGTCGGGCGCGAGGTCCGCGCAGTCGTCGGCGACGGCGCCCAGGAGGGCTGTGCGGCCCGATCCGGCGGGTCCGGTCAGCCGTACGGAGCGGCCGCGTGCGAGGAGCCGTACGAGGCGCTCACGCTCCTCCTGGCGCTCCAGCAGGGGCAGCCTGGGCAGTGCGGGCCCCGGCGGCACGGGCGGCATCGAGGCGCGGCGCAGCTCGGCGCGTTCGGCCGCGGTCCGTTTGGCGGGCCGCTCGGGCCGCTCCCCCGGCGGGCAGGGTTCGATCTCGCTGCCGTCGACGGGGTTGACCGTGAGCAGGAAGTCGCCCGAGACGAGCTGGACGGTGCGGGCCAGCGCGGGTGCGGGCTGACCGAAATCGGGCGTCATGGGATCGCGCGGCGGCCGTCCGGAGCGCGCCGGGTCGGCCGGACCGGCCGAGTTCTCGCCGTTCTCGTCGTTCTCGTCGGTGTGGTTGCCGTCGTGGCCGTACTCTTCCGGTCCCCGGTTCATCGGGTCCATGGTCCTAGCCCCCCAGATGCGTGGTGTGCAGAGCCCCCTCCGGCCTTCGTGCACACTGCGCTGTCGCTTCTGGTCCGGTGCCCCCGTGCGGGTCCGTATATCGGTGGGCGACCGAACCCTAGACCTTTGCTCAGTATCTACGGGAGGGCGGGGTACCGCCCCGTCCGAGACGTCACAGGTTCGTGAGGATTGTGCGTGAGGTGCGGGTTCAGGCTCTGGGAAGCGATTCGACTCCGATGCCGCCCTCGATGGCGAGGATCCGGTGGAGCCGGGTCGCCACGAGGAGGCGCTGCATCTGCGGCGGCACGTGGCGCAGGACGAGTCTGCGACCGCACCGGCCGGCCCGGCGGTGGGCGCCCATGATGACGCCGAGTCCCGTGGCGTCCCACGAGTCGAGTTCGGACAGGTCGAGCACCAGGTCGCCGGCGCCGTCGTCGACGGCCGAGTGCAGGACCGTGCGGGCGTCCGCCGCGCTGCGTACGTCGAGGCGTCCCCCGACGACCAGCTGGGCCTGGTCGCCCCTGATGTGCATATGCGCTCCCCGAGAGTGCTGTGTCTGCTGTGACGCCCGATACGTAAGGCGTCTGCGTATGTCACTGCAACTGACTGCCGCGTGGGCGAGGAAGTTGCCGTCTGTAAGCGAACCGATACCGAATTCACTCCGAGGGGTGACCCGCGGGGCGCCGAAGCGTCCAACGGGGCGTCAGACGGCGTACGTCAGTGCTGGTTCAGTGCTTGTAGAACCCCTGCCCGCTCTTGCGCCCGATGTCACCCGCGTCAACCATCCGGCGCATCAGCTCCGGCGGCGCGAACTTCTCGTCCTGGGACTCCGTGTAGATGTTTCCGGTGGCGTGCAGCAGGATGTCGACGCCGGTGAGGTCGGCGGTCGCGAGCGGCCCCATGGCGTGCCCGAAGCCGAGCTTGCAGGCGATGTCGATGTCCTCGGCGGTGGCGACGCCCGACTCGTAGAGCTTCGCGGCCTCGACGACGAGTGCGGAGATCAGACGGGTCGTCACGAAGCCGGCCACGTCGCGGTTGACGACGATGCAGGTCTTGCCGACGGACTCGGCGAACTCACGGGTGCGGGCGAGGGTGTCGTCGCTGGTCTTGTAGCCGCGCACCAGCTCGCAGAGCTGCATCATCGGGACGGGCGAGAAGAAGTGGGCACCGACGACGCGCTCCGGACGCTCCGTCACGGCCGCGATCTTGGTGATCGGGATGGCGGAGGTGTTGGAGGCGAGCACGGCGTCGTCGCGCACGATCTTGTCGAGCGTGCGGAAGATCTCGTGCTTGACCTCGAGCTTCTCGAAGACGGCCTCGACGACGATGTCCGCGTCGGCGACGGCGTCCAGGTCGGTGGTGGTCGTGATGCGCCCGAGCGCGGCCTCGGCGTCCTCGGCCGCGAGCTTGCCCTTGCTCACGAACTTGTCGTACGACGCCTTGATCCCGTCGGTGCCGCGGGTCAGTGCCGCGTCGGTGACGTCGCGCAGGACGACGTCCCAGCCCGCCTGGGCGGAGACCTGAGCGATGCCGGACCCCATGAGTCCGGCTCCGATGACGGCGAGCTTCCGTGCCACTGTTCCGACTCCCCTACCGCTTATCACGCTTGGCTTACACGCTGTTTACGTATGCCTCTTCGGCGCACGTTAGCGGTCGTGAGCGCGCCTGTGTCCGCGAAGAGATGCGCGTCACGTCTCAGATGACGGACATCACACTGGTACGCGTCATTCGGCGGCGCGCGGCGCGTAGTTGAGGACCTTCTCGCTCAGCAGGCCCTCCATCTCGTCCAGCAGCGCGAGGGCTTCGCGGGAGACCTCGGCGGGCTCGCGGCACTTGGACATCTCGTCGCCGATCCACGCCATGAGGGTGCTGTGGACCCAGGAGAGCTGGCCCGCGACCAGGCCGGGCAGCGGGTCGTCCGGCGCGGCCCGGGTCTCCTCGGCGAGGGTCGCGGTGAGCCGGTCGAGGGCTTCCTGCTGGATCGCCCAGAGGCGGGAGCGCAGGGTGTGCGCCTCGGTGATGACCTTCATGAAGTCCGCCCAGCCGGGGAAGAGCCCGACGGCCGGTGAGACGCCCTCCACGTCGGCGCCCAGCTCGCGCAGGACGGCCTCGGCGGCGGACTCCCCGTCGCGGCGGCCCCGCACGTACCGGGAGAGGCGGTCGATGATGTCGTCGCCCCGGTCGAGGAAGAGGTCCTCCTTGGCCGGGAAGTAGTTGTAGACCGTGTTGACCGAGACGTCCGAGGCCTCCGCGATCTCGGCGATGGTCACGGTGACGAAGCCGTGCTCCAGGAAGAGCCCGGTCGCGATGTCCGAGATCCGCTGCTTGGTCTGCCGCTTCTTGCGCTCCCTCAGGCCCTCACTCATGCCTCCCATCCTAGAGTCTCTGAAATTTTGGGGTCTCTATGATTTTTGGTGACGTTGCAAAATTTAAGTGACTCTGTTTTTGTGGTCGCCATGGCAATCATCAGCACCTCCGGGCTCGCCCGGACCTTCCAGGCCAAGGGCGGCCCGGTCGAGGCCGTGCGCGGCATCGACCTGCGCGTCGAACCCGGCGAGATCCTCGGCTTCCTCGGGCCGAACGGCGCGGGCAAGACCACCACCCTGCGCATGCTGACCACGCTGCTCCCGCCCACCGGCGGCGCCGCCACCGTCGCGGGCTGCGACCTCGTGAAGGACCCCGCGGGCGTCCGCGAGAAGATCGGCTACGTCGCCCAGTCCGGCGGCGTCGACCTGAGCATCTCCGTACGCGAGGAACTGATCACCCAGGGCCGCCTCTACCGCCTGACGAAGACTCAGGCGGCGGACCGCGCGGAGGAGCTGGCGCGCGACCTCGGCCTGACCGAGCTGATGGAGCGGCCCTGCGCGGCCCTCTCCGGCGGCCAGCGCAGGCGGCTCGACATCGCTCTGGGGCTCACCCACCGGCCCGCGGTGCTCTTCCTCGACGAGCCGACCACCGGACTCGACCCGGGCAGCCGGGCCGACCTGTGGCAGCTGGTGCGCAAGCTGCGCGACGAGCACGGCACGACCGTCTTCCTCACCACGCACTACCTCGACGAGGCCGACGCACTCTCCGACCGCCTGGTCGTCGTCGACAAGGGCGTCATCGTCGCCGAGGGCACACCGAGCGCCCTCAAGCTCCAGTACGGCGGCTCGATCGACGCCACCCTCCAGGACACCTTCCTCGCCATCACCGGGCGGGACATCGCGTCCAAATCCACCACGGACACCGCCCCCGTCGCCGTCTGACCCTCACCACCCGGGACCCCCGCCATGCCTGCACTGCTCTCCGACACCGCGCTGATCTTCGGGCGGTACGCCCGGCAGACCCTGCGCTCCAAGTTCCAGATCCTCTTCGGCGTCCTCACCCCGCTGCTCTACCTCCTCTTCTTCGGCCCGCTGCTCACCGATCTGCCGCTCGGCTCACGGGGCGACTCGTGGCAGGTGCTCGTGCCGGGGCTGCTGCTCCAACTCGGCCTGTTCGGCGCCACGTTCAGCGGCTTCGCGCTCATCATCGAGAAGCAGTTCGGCGTGGTGGAGCGGATGCGGGTGACGCCCGTGAGCCGTCTCGCGCTGCTCCTCGGCCGGGTCCTGCGCGACGGCGCGCTCTTCGTCTTCCAGGCGGTGCTGCTCGTGCTCGCCGCGCTGGCGATGGGGCTCAGGGCACCGCTCGGCGGCGTTCTCATCGGCTTCGCGTTCGTGGGGCTCCTGACCGCGGGGCTCGCCTCCCTCTCGTACGCGCTGGCCATGAAGGTCGACAAGCCGCACGAGTTCGGCCCCGTCGTGAACGCGGTGAGCATGCCCTCGATGCTGCTCTCCGGCCTGATGCTGCCGATGGCCCTCGCCCCGGCCTGGCTGGACGTCCTCTCCCACTTCATGCCGTTCCGCTACCTCGTCGACGCGGTGCGGGCCGGATACGTGGGTGAGTACGCGACCACGACCATGCTGTACGGCGTCCTGATGGCGCTCGCCTTCGTCCTGCTCTCCGTGACGGTGGGCACACGTGTCTTCAAGAAGGCCGGAGCGTAACTAGGCTGGCCGCATGGTCAATCTGACGCGCATCTACACCAGGACCGGCGACCAGGGGACGACGGCCCTCGGGGACATGAGCCGCACCGCCAAGACCGATCTGCGTATCTCGGCGTACGCCGACGCCAACGAGGCCAACGCGGCCATCGGCACGGCGATCGCGCTCGGACAGCTCGACGCGGACGTGGTCAAGGTCCTCGTGCGGGTCCAGAACGACCTCTTCGACGTGGGCGCCGACCTGTCCACGCCGGTCGTCGAGGACCCGAAGTACCCGCCGCTCCGCGTCGAGCAGTCCTACATCGACAAGCTGGAGGAGGACTGCGACCGCTTCCTGGAGGACCTGGAGAAGCTCCGCAGCTTCATCCTGCCGGGCGGGACGCCCGGCGCGGCGCTCCTGCACCAGGCGTGCACGGTGGTGCGGCGGGCCGAGCGGTCTACGTGGGCGGCCTTCGAGGTCCACGGTGACGTGATGAACACGCTCACCGCGACGTACCTCAACCGCCTCTCCGACCTCCTGTTCATCCTCGCCCGTACGGCGAACAAGGCGGTCGGAGACGTGCTGTGGGTGCCCGGAGGCGAGCGCTAGGGCGTCACACCCGGGCGGGCGCCTTCTTCGGGAAGAGCGTGTACCCCCCGGCGATGATGACGTTGATCCCGATCAGCCACAGCATCCGCTGCTGCCACATCCGCAGCGAGTCGACCTCGCCGTCCCCGCCCACGTACCAGACCGCGCCCTGCAGCAGCGCCATGGCGATCAGCGCGGCGAGGATCCAGCGGGCGGCGAGCTTCCACTCGTGGACGGCGCGGGCGGCGCCGTACTTCGGCGTCGAGGGGGCGGGGCCGCCCGCGAAGCGGTGGGCGACGCGCACGTCGACCCACTTGACCGTGTAGTGGCCGAGGGCGATCGAGTAGCCGATGTAGACGGCGGCCAGGCCGTGCTTCCAGTCCGGCTCGGCGCCGTTCTTCAGGTCGATCGCCGTGACGACGAACAGCAGGACCTCAAGCAGCGGCTCGCACAGCAGCACGGCAACGCTCGCACGCGGCTTCTTCGCCCAGTAGCGCAGGGCGAGCCCGGCGGCCAGCAGCACCCAGAAGCCGACCTCGCAGATGATGATCAGTGCGACGATCACGGTGCTCTCCTCACGTTCGCTTCCCGTGTCACCTTTCAAGGCTCGCGTTCCGACGGCCGGTGATCATCGTCGCCAGTGACGAAGTGGGACTGCATCCTTCGATGTAGAGGCCGTGTCACCTGCGGGCGCGGTACCCAGTTCGATGTAGTCGGCACCGGTCCGACTCCTCCCCCAGGACCAGGCAGGGGGCCCGGTCCACCGTGTTGGATGGGGGCATGGTCCTGTCCCTCGCCCGTCCGCACCGCGTCGATGTCGGCATCGCCTCGGTCAGCCTGCTCAGCGGTCTCGCGCTGTGGGCGCTCGGACTGCACGCACAGACGGACCGGCCGCTGAGCAGCGCCTGGGCGCTGATCCCGCTGTGCGTCCTCTCGTGCCTGTCGCTGCTGCGCCGCTCGGCCCCGCAGTTCGCGCTGTGCGGCGCCACGCTCGCGCTGGTCGCCGACCAGTTCACGAACGGCAACCTCGCCTCGATCATGATGTTCACGGACATCGTGTACGCCGCCGTCGTGTACGGCACACCGGCCGCCGCCCGCCGCATCCCGGTGACCACGGGCCTGATCACGGTGGCGATCACCATCGGCTTCCTGGCCTGGTTCCAGAAGCCCGAGGCCATCCTCATCGGCGTCCTCGCCGGAGTGATCTCCTTCGGCCCCGCCACCACCGGCGTCCTCGTGCGCAACCACCGCGAGGCCGCGGAGGCGGCGAAGCTGCGGGCCGAGCAGACCGCGCTGCTCGCCGAGATGGACCGGGTCCAGGCCGTCGGCGCCGAGCGCGCCAGGATGGCCAGGGAGCTGCACGACATGGTCGCCAACCACCTCTCGGCGATCGCCATCCACTCGACGGCCGCGCTCTCCCTGGACGACCCGCAGACCAGCAAGGACGCGCTCGCCGTCATCCGGGAGAACAGCGTCGAGGGGCTGGCCGAGATGCGCCGCCTCATCGGCATCCTGCGCGACCACTCCGGCGACCTGGAACCCACGGCCGCGCCCACCCTGGACGGCCTGGCCGCCCTCGTCGAGGGCGCCCGCACCAACGGCCTCGACGTCACGCTCGACGACGCCCGCCCCACGGACGGGCCGAAGCTGCCCGCGCCGGTGGGCCTCGCGGCGTACCGCATCGTGCAGGAGTCCCTGACGAACGCGCTCAAGCACGCCTCGCCCGGCCGCGTCACCGTCGCCCTCGCACAGCAACCGCGCGCCCTCACCGTCCGTGTGACCAGCCCGTACGGGGACCCCTCCGGGCCACGCGCCCCCGGCTCCGGCGCCGGACTCGTCGGCATGCGCGAGCGCACCGAACTGCTCGGCGGCACCTTCGAATCGGGCCCCGAGAGCAGCCCTGACGGCAAGGTCTGGAACGTCTTCTCGACCCTGCCCGTCGACCCCGCGGACGAAGGAGCCAAGGAATGATCCGGGTGCTAGTCGCCGAAGACCAGTCAGCCGTGCGCGCGGGACTCGTGCTGATCCTGCGCAGCGCGCCCGACATCGAGGTCGTCGGCGAGGCGGCGGACGGCGAGGAGGCCGTCGCGCTCGCCCGCGAGCTGCGCCCCGACCTGGTCCTGATGGACGTACAGATGCCGCGCCTGGACGGGGTGTCGGCGACCCGGCAGGTCGTCGCCGAGGGACTCGCGGACGTCCTGGTCCTGACCACCTTCGACCTCGACGAGTACGTGTTCGGGGCGCTGCGGGCGGGCGCGTCCGGGTTCCTCCTGAAGAACACCGAGGCGAAGGACCTCCTCGAAGGCGTCCGCACGGTCGCCCGCGGCGAGGGCCTGATCGCACCGGCCGTCACCCGCCGTCTGATCGCCGAGTTCGCCGCCCCCGCGAAGCCCGTACGCGGTGAGAACGCGCCGGACCCCGCGATCCTGGACTGCCTCACGCGCCGTGAGCGCGAGGTCCTCTCCTGCATCGGCGAAGGGCTCTCGAACGCGGAGATCGCGGCCCGTCTCTCCATGGCGGAGGCGACGGTGAAGACGCACGTCAGCAGGATGCTGGGCAAGCTGGAGCTGCGCAGCCGGGTGCAAGCGGCCGTCCTCGCCCAGGAGTTGGGCGTCTGAACCGGAATCCGGGCCGCCGGACCGGCGCGATCCAGCCACTGGTTCAGACCTCTTGACCGATGGTCCAGACCTTTCTATTCTCACCGCACTGCGGTGAGCACTCCCCCACGTGTCCACGTGCTCACGGGCGGCGCAGGGTCCAAGCCCCTAAGACCCCCGGAACTCACCCGAGGAGCACTCGTGCGCTTCACTACGAACAGCACACGCCCGAGACTCAGACTCAGACACAAAGCCGTGGCGGGAGTGACGACCCTGCTGCTCCCGCTCGCCACCCTGGTCGCCCTCGGCGGCCCCGCCGACGCGGCCCCCGAGGCCGCCCCCGAAGCCACCGCCACGTACGCCAAGACCCAGGACTGGGGCAACGGCTTCGAGGGCAAGTGGACGATCAAGAACACCGGAACCACCACGCTCAGCTCGTGGAACGTCCAGTGGGACTTCCCCTCCGACACCAAGGTGACCTCGGCCTGGGACGCCACCGTCACCAACTCCGGAGCCCGCTGGACCGCCAAGAACCTCGGCTGGAACGGGACGCTCGCCCCCGGCGCCTCGGTCTCCTTCGGGTTCAACGGCACCGGCCCCGGCGCGCCCTCCAAGTGCACGCTGAACGGCGGCAGTTGTGACGGCGGCAGCGTCCCCGGCGACAACCCGCCGAGCGCCCCCGGCACCCCGACGGCCTCCGGCATCACCGACACCTCGGTGAAGCTCGACTGGAAGGCCGCCACCGACGACAAGGGCGTCAAGAACTACGACGTCCTGCGCGACGGCGCCAAGGTCGCGACGGTCACCGGCACCTCGTACTCCGACACCGGCCTGACCAAGGCCACCGACTACTCCTACAGCGTCCAGGCCCGCGACACCGCCGACCAGACGGGACCCGCAAGCGGCGCCGTCAAGGTCCGCACCACGGGCAGCGGCGACCCGGGCCCCGGCCCCGGTGACAAGGTCAAGCTCGGCTACTTCACCGAGTGGGGCGTCTACCAGCGCAACTACCACGCGAAGAACATCGCGACCTCCGGCTCGGCCGACAAGATCACGCACATCAACTACAGCTTCGGAAACGTCCAGGGCGGCAAGTGCACCATGGGCGACGCCTACGCGGCGACCGACAAGGCCTACACCGCCGACCAGAGCGTCGACGGCGTCGCCGACACCTGGGACCAGCCCCTGCGCGGCAACTTCAACCAGCTGCGCAAGCTCAAGGCCAAGTACCCGAACGTCAAGATCCTCTGGTCCTTCGGCGGCTGGACCTGGTCCGGCGGCTTCACCGACGCCATGAAGAACCCGGCGGCCTTCGCCAAGTCCTGCCACGACCTGGTCGAGGACCCGCGCTGGGCCGACATCTTCGACGGCATCGACCTGGACTGGGAGTACCCGAACGCCTGCGGTCTGTCCTGTGACACCTCGGGCCCGGCCGTCTTCAAGAACATGATGCAGGCGTTCCGCAACGAGTTCGGCTCCAAGAACCTCGTCACGGCCGCGATCACCGCCGACGGCTCGGACGGCGGCAAGATCGACGCCGCGGACTACGGCGGCGCCTCGCAGTACGCCGACTGGTACAACGTGATGACGTACGACTTCTTCGGCGCGTGGGACGCCAAGGGACCGACGGCCCCGCACTCGCCGCTCACGTCCTACCCCGGCATCCCGAAGGACGGCTTCAACTCCGCGGCCGCCATCGCCAAGCTCAAGGCCAAGGGCGTGCCCTCCGCCAAGCTCCTGCTCGGCATCGGCTTCTACGGCCGCGGCTGGACGGGCGTCACCCAGAAGGAGCCGGGCGGCACGGCCACCGGCGCGGCGCCCGGCGCGTACGAGGCGGGGATCGAGGACTACAAGGTCCTCAAGAACTCCTGCCCGTCCAACGGCACCATAGCCGGTACGGCCTATGCCCACTGCGGCACGAACTGGTGGTCCTACGACACGCCGTCCACCGTCCGCTCCAAGATGGCGTGGGTCAAGGACCAGAAGCTCGGCGGTGCGTTCTTCTGGGAGTTCAGCGGTGACACGGCCAACGGTGAGCTGGTGTCTGCCATCAATGACGGTCTGAAGTAAGACGCGCCGTCCCCCTAGGACGAAGCCGGGAAGACAAGATCGCCCCTTGTCTTCCCGGCTTCTCGCGTTCCGCGGCTAGGCCACATTCACCCGCTGGCCGGGAGGCGCCGCCTCCAGCCAGGCCAGGAAACCCGTGAGCGCGTCCTCGCTCATCGCCAGTTCGAGCCGGGTGCCGCGGTGCTGACAGCCGAGGACGATGGCGTCGGAGAGCAGGGCGAGCTCCTCCTCGCCGTCCGGGGCGCGACGGTCCACGACCTCGATGGCGGAGCGCTCGAGAACCCGGCGCGGCCGGGGAGCGTAGGAGAAGACACGGAACCACTCGACGCGGTCACCGTTGTAGCGGGCGACCCCGTACCCCCAGCCTTTGCCCGAGGTGTCGCCCTTCTCCGGGGCGTCCCACCGCAGGCTGCAGTCGAAGGTGCCGCCGGAGCGCTGGATCAGTCGGCGCCGCAGGCCGAAGACGAAGAGCCCCACCAACACCAGCACGATCAAAGCAAGTCCGCACACGAGCAGAGTGAGGATCATCGGCACCGACCTCCTCGCCTCTACCGTCGGCCGAAGGGCCGACAACGGACCAATACATTGCACCCGCATTGCCTCAGCCGCGACCCGGTCCGGAATGTTCCCGGACCTGGCCGCGGCTGAGTCACGTTACGCCGCGCGCTGGGGTCAGCGCGTCGCCACCGCACGCAGTCGGACGTCGGCGCGACGCTCGGCGGAGGCGTCGGCCTCCGACTTCGCGCGCTCCAGCGCCCGCTCCGCACGCTGGACGTCGATCTCTTCGGACAGCTCCGCGATCTCGGCCAGCAGCGACAGCTTGTCGTCCGCGAAGGAGATGAATCCTCCGTGGACAGCGGACACGACCGTGCCGCCGTCACTCGTACGAATGGTCACCGGGCCCGATTCCAGCACACCGAGAAGCGGCTGGTGACCGGGCATGACGCCGATGTCGCCGGACGTGGTGCGTGCGACGACCAGGGTGGCCTCACCGGACCAGACACTGCGGTCCGCTGCGACCAGCTCGACATGCAGCTCAGCAGCCAAGGGTGGCTCCTCGGGTCACCACCCGGCGGTTCAGCCGGGTGTTGGGTCAAATTCTAGTGGGCGTACGAAGAGGGGCGGGACACGGCCCCTGTGCGGGGTGTCCCCGCCCCTCTCCGCATCGAGCTGGCGAGCTCAGGAGACGCCGAGCTCCTTGGCGTTCTTCTTGAGGTCCTCGAGACCACCACACATGAAGAAGGCCTGCTCGGGGAAGTGGTCGTACTCGCCGTCGCAGATCGCGTTGAAGGCCGCGATCGACTCCTCGAGGGACACGTCCGAGCCGTCCACACCGGTGAACTGCTTGGCGGCGTGGGTGTTCTGCGACAGGAAGCGCTCCACGCGACGGGCACGGGCGACGACGAGCTTGTCCTCTTCGCTGAGCTCGTCGATACCGAGGATCGCGATGATGTCCTGGAGGTCCTTGTACTTCTGCAGGATCGTCTTGACGCGCATGGCGGCGTCGTAGTGGTCCTGCGCGATGTAGCGCGGGTCCAGGATGCGGGACGTGGAGTCCAGCGGGTCCACGGCCGGGTAGATGCCCTTCTCCGAGATCGGACGGGAAAGCACCGTCGTCGCGTCGAGGTGGGCGAACGTGGTGGCCGGGGCCGGGTCGGTCAGGTCGTCCGCGGGGACGTAGATCGCCTGCATCGAGGTGATCGAGTGACCACGGGTCGACGTGATGCGCTCCTGGAGGAGACCCATCTCGTCGGCCAGGTTCGGCTGGTAACCCACCGCGGACGGCATGCGGCCGAGCAGGGTCGAGACCTCGGAACCGGCCTGCGTGAAGCGGAAGATGTTGTCGATGAAGAACAGCACGTCCTGCTTCTGCACATCGCGGAAGTACTCCGCCATGGTCAGACCGGCCAGGGCGACGCGCAGACGCGTGCCCGGCGGCTCGTCCATCTGGCCGAACACCAGCGCGGTCTTGTCCAGAACGCCGGCTTCCTCCATCTCGACCATGAGGTCGTTGCCCTCACGGGTGCGCTCGCCGACACCGGCGAAGACGGAGACACCGTCGTGCAGCTTGGCCACACGGACGATCATTTCCTGGATCAGCACGGTCTTGCCGACACCGGCACCACCGAACAGACCGATCTTTCCACCCTTGACGTACGGGGTGAGAAGGTCGACGACCTTCAGGCCGGTCTCGAACATCTCGGTCTTGGACTCGAGCTGGTCGAAGGCCGGAGCCTTGCGGTGGATCGTCCAGCGCTCGGCCTCGGCGACCGTGGACGGGTCGTCGTTCAGCACCTCACCGAGGGTGTTGAACACACGGCCCTTGGTCACGTCGCCGACCGGCACCGAGATGCCCTTGCCGGTGTCGGTGACCGGGGCCTGGCGGACCAGGCCGTCGGTGGGCTGCATCGAGATCGCGCGGACCACGCCGTCACCCAGGTGCTGGGCGACCTCGAGGGTCAGCGTCTTCTTCTCGCCCTCGGACGACGGGTCGTCGACCTGGACGTGCAGGGCGTTGTAGATCTCCGGCATCGCGTCGACGGGGAACTCCACGTCGACGACCGGGCCGATGACCCGGGCGACGCGGCCCGTGGCAACGGCCGTCTCAACAGTGGTCGTCATTACTTGTCACTCCCCGCGGTCGCGTCGGCCAGGGCTGCTGTGCCGCCGACGATCTCGCTGATTTCCTGGGTGATTTCGGCCTGGCGGGCCGCGTTGGCAAGCCGGGAGAGGCTGTTGATCAGATCCCCGGCGTTGTCGGTCGCCGACTTCATCGCGCGGCGCGTGGCGGCGTGCTTGGAAGCAGCCGACTGGAGCATCGCGTTGTAGATACGGCTCTCGACGTACCGCGGCAGCAGGGCGTCGAGGACGTCCTCCGCCGACGGCTCGAAGTCGTAGAGCGGAAGGATCTCGCCCTTGGTGGGCGACTCCTCCGCGACCTCTTCGAGGCTGAGCGGCAGCAGTCGGCTGTCGACGGCCGTCTGCGTCATCATCGAGACGAACTCGGTGTAGACGATGTGGATCTCGTCCACGCCGCCCTCCGCCGTCTCCTTCTCGATGGCCTCGATCAGCGGCACCGCGACGTTCTTGGCATCCGCGTACGAAGGCTCGTCGGTGAAGCCCGACCACGATTCCACGACCTTGCGCTCGCGGAAGTTGTAGTGGGCAAGACCACGGCGGCCGACGATGAACGTGTCGACCTCCTTGCCCGCTGCCTCAAGGCGCTCGGTGAGCTGCTCCGCGGCCTTGATGGCGTTGGAGTTGAAGGCGCCGGCCAGTCCGCGGTCGCTCGTGAGGAGCAGTACCGCGGAACGGGTCGCCGTCTCCGCCTCGGTCGTCAGCGGGTGCTTCGTGTTCGAGCCAGTGCCGACCGCCGTGACCGCGCGGGTGAGCTCGGTCGCGTACGGCGTGGAGGCCGCCACCTTGCGCTGTGCCTTGACGACACGCGAGGCGGCGATCATCTCCATCGCCTTGGTGATCTTCTTGGTCGCGGTGACGGATCGGATGCGACGCTTGTAGACCCGGAGCTGGGCTCCCATGAGTCAGGTCCCTTCCTTACGTCACTTGGCAGCGGCGGGGGCGTCCTCGCCGAGAAGCTTCCCGTCCGAGGTCTGGAACTGCTTCTTGAACGCCGCGATCGCGTCGCCGATGGCCTGCAGGGTGTCGTCGGACATCTTGCCGCCCTCCTTGATGGAGGTCATGAGGCCCTTCTCGCTCTGGTGCAGGTACGAGAGGAGCTCACGCTCGAAGCGGCGGATGTCGTTGACCGGCACCTCGTCCATGCGACCGGTGGTACCGGCCCACACGGACACGACCTGGTTCTCGGTCGCCATCGGCTCGTACTGCGGCTGCTTGAGCAGTTCGACCATGCGCTGGCCGCGCTCGAGCTGCGCCTTCGACGCGGCGTCCAGGTCGGAACCGAAGGCGGCGAACGCCTCCAGCTCACGGAACTGGGCGAGGTCCACGCGGAGGCGGCCGGAGACCTGCTTCATCGCCTTGTGCTGCGCGGAACCACCGACTCGGGAGACGGAGATACCGACGTTCAGCGCGGGGCGCTGACCGGCGTTGAAGAGGTCCGACTCCAGGAAGCACTGGCCGTCGGTGATGGAGATGACGTTGGTCGGAATGAACGCCGACACGTCGTTCGCCTTGGTCTCGACGATCGGCAGACCGGTCATCGAGCCCTTGCCCAGCTCGTCCGAGAGCTTCGCGCAGCGCTCGAGCAGACGCGAGTGCAGGTAGAAGACGTCACCCGGGTAGGCCTCGCGCCCCGGCGGGCGGCGGAGCAGCAGGGACACGGCGCGGTAGGCGTCGGCCTGCTTCGAGAGGTCGTCGAAGATGATGAGGACGTGCTTGCCCTCGTACATCCACTGCTGGCCGATGGCCGAACCGGTGTACGGCGCCAGGTACTTGAAGCCGGCCGGGTCGGACGCCGGGGCGGCGACGATGGTCGTGTACTCCAGCGCGCCGGCCTCTTCGAGGGCACCGCGCACGGAGGCGATGGTGGAGCCCTTCTGACCGACGGCGACGTAGATGCAGCGCACCTGCTTGTTCACGTCGCCCGAGCGCCAGTTGTCGCGCTGGTTGATGATCGTGTCGACGGCCAGGGCGGTCTTGCCGGTCTGACGGTCACCGATGATCAGCTGACGCTGGCCACGGCCGATCGGGGTCATCGCGTCGACGGCCTTGTAGCCGGTCTCCATCGGCTCGTGCACCGACTTGCGCTGCATGACCGTGGGGGCCTGCAGCTCAAGGGCGCGGCGACCGCTGGTCTCGATCTCGCCGAGGCCGTCGATCGCGTTGCCGAGCGGGTCGACGACGCGGCCGAGGTAGCCCTCGCCCACCGCGACCGACAGGACCTCGCCGGTACGGGTGACCGACTGGCCCTCTTCGATGCCGCTGAACTCGCCGAGGACGATCGAACCGATCTCGCGCTCTTCCAGGTTCAGCGCGAGACCGAGGGTCCCGTCCTCGAACTTCAGCAGCTCGTTGGCCATGGCCGAGGGCAGGCCCTCGACCTTCGCGATGCCGTCGCCGGCAAGGGTGACCGTACCGACCTCCTCGCGCGAGGCCGCGTCCGGCTTGTACGCCTGGACGAAGTTCTCCAGCGCGTCCCGGATCTCCTCCGGCCGGATCGTGAGCTCCGCCATCTGGGTTCCCTGCTCTCCTTGTTGGGCCCGAAAGTTTTCTTGGGGGTCTGGGGTAAATCCCCCAGGAATCCTCTGCACGGCCCAACTAGGGCCGTAGGTCGTGCTTTGTTGCTTTTACTGGCCGGCCACGCGGCGGCCGGCTTCCTCGATGCGGTCCGCGATGGAGCCGTTGATGACCTCGTCGCCCACCTGGACCGTGATCCCGCCGAGGACCTCGGGGTCCACGTCGAGGTTCAGGTGCATCGGGCGTCCGTACACCTTGGCCAGGGCATCGCCGAGACGCTGCTTCTGCCGGTCCGAGAGCGGAACGGCGGAAGTGACGACGGCGACCATCCGGTTACGGCGGTCCGCGGCCAGCTTGGAGAGGGACTCGAGTCCGTCTTCCAGGCTACGTCCACGCGGCGCGGTCACGAGGCGCTCGACGAGACGCTCCGTGACGTCGTCGGCGCGACCACCGAGCAGGCTGCGCAGCAGCTCGCTCTTGGCCGTGCCGGTCGCGGCGCGGTCGGTCAGCGCGGCTCGCAGCTCGGTGCTCGACGAGACGATCCGGCCGAACCGGAAGAGCTCGTCCTCGACGTTGTCCAGGGCGCCGGCCTTCTGCGCACCGGTCACATCGGCGAGGTTGGCGAGCTCCTCAAGGGCGTCCACCAGGTCACGCGACTGCGACCAGCGCGAGCGCACCATGCCGGCCACCAGGTCGGCGGTCACGCCGCCCACCTGTCCGGCGAGGAGGCGGCCCGCGAGCTCGGCCTTGGCCTCGCCGGACTGCGCCGGGTCGGTCAGGACCCGACGCAGCGAGACCTCACGGCCGAACAGCGCGGTGACCGCGGCCAGCTCGTCAGCGAGCTGCTTCGCGTCGACCGAGGTGCTGTCCGTCAGCGCGTCGAGGCGCTCGCGCGCGGCGGCCAGGGCCTCGCGGCTAGCTCCGTGCGCTGTCATCGAGCAGCCTCGGCCTTCGCTGCGGCTTCATCGAGGCCGTCGAGGAAGCGGTCGATCGTGCGGCTCTGCCTCGCGTGGTCCTCAAGGGACTCACCGACGAGCTTGCCCGCCAGGTCGGTGGCCAGCTGGCCCACGTCCTGACGCAGCGACTGCGCGGCGGCCTTGCGGTCGGCCTCGATCTGCGTGTGGCCTGCGGCGATGATCTCCTCGCGCTGACGCTGGCCCTCGGCCCGCATCTCGGCGATGAGAGTGGCGCCCTGCTCCTGCGCCTCCTGGCGCAGACGCGCGGCCTCGTGCCGGGCCTCGGCGAGCTGAGCCTTGTACTGCTCAAGAACGCTCTGGGCCTCGGTCTGAGCGGCCTCGGCCTTCTCGATACCGCCTTCGATCGCCTCCCGGCGCTCTTCCAGAACCTTGTTGATGTTCGGGAGGAGCTTCTTCCAGAAGAAGAAGAAGACGATGGCGAAGGCGATGGCGCCGACGAGCAGCTCGGGGCCGGGCGGAATGAGCGGGTTCTGCTCCTCCGCGTGCTCGGCCGCCTGCTGTACCAGGTTGGCGATCACATCATTGCCTTTCGTCGAACGGGACTAATCGTCTCGGGCGATCAGGAGCCGTAGACGAACGGCATGACGATGCCGATGAGGGCGAGCGCCTCACAGAAGGCGAAACCGAGGATCTGGTTGGCACGGATCAGGCCGGCAGCTTCGGGCTGACGGGCGAGAGCCTCGGTGCCCTTACCGAAGACAATGCCGACACCGATGCCGGGGCCGATGGCCGCGAGGCCGTAGCCGATGGAGCCGAGGGCCTTGATGTCACCCTGGAGGGCGGCGAGCTCGAGAGTCGCGGACATGCCGTTACTTCCTTCTCTTTCATGGACCGGTGGGGGTTGGCCACCGGGCGCTTAGGGGATTGCAGGAGGGCGATCAGTGGTGCTCGGCCAGAGCGCCCTGGATGTACGAGCAGGCAAGGAGTACGAAGACGTACGCCTGGACGGCCTGCACGAAAAGCTCGAAGAGGATCATCGCCATGGTCATCACGAAGGAGACACCGGCGGCCGGGATCATCCAGCTGTTCAGCAGGTACCAGGAGGCGACGGTGAACATCACCAGCATCAGGTGACCGGCGAACATGTTGGCGAAGAGTCGCACGGCGTGCGTGAACGGGCGCACCAGCAGGTTCGAGAAGAACTCGATGAACGACACGAGCCACTTGATCGGGCCGAGCGAGTTGTCGAACCCGGTGATGTTCTTCCAGCCGCCCACGAAGCCGTGCTTCTTGAAGGTGAGCGGAACCCAGACCAGGTAGACGACCGCCGCGAGCACCGCCGGGTAGGCGATGATCGACGAGACCGGGAACTGGGTCAGTGGGATCACGGACCAGATGTTCATGATCCAGATGAAGAAGAACAGCGACACCATGAGCGGGACGTACTTCTCGCCGTCCTTCTTGCCCATCGTCTCGTAGACGATCCCGCGGCGTACGAAGTCGTAGCCGGCCTCGCCCATCATCTGCAGCTTGCCCGGGACCAACTTGGCCTTGCCGAACGCCACGTAGAAGAAGGTGACGACGACGAGCGTGGTCATCAGGGCGAGCAGCATGACCTTGTTGAACTCGAACCCGCCGACGGTGAACATCGGCTTGAAAAGGAACGAGTGCAGGCCCGGAGCCGGGAAGCCACAGCCGTTGTCGGACATGATCCGACAGCTCCAGTCAAAGGCGAGCTCAGTTTGGTCAGCACTCACCGCGGGCTCCTTCGGCGTGACGCATAGGTACGGCAACCTCGTTGTCGTGTCGGCGCGGCGCGCGGCCGCGGGTCGGCACCGGACTGGTGTTTCGGAAGTGTGAGCGGCATTCAGGCATCGAGCCTCGCGATTGTGCAGGCGTCAGCTCAGATGCCCGCGCCCGCAGTGCCGCAGTTGGCACCGGACGATAGCAGCATCTCGAACGGCCATTTATCCCGCCCCTACCCTTCACGTCGACGACCCCGACTTCTCCGGCTTGTCCTTCTTCGAGGAGTCGCTTTCGGAGTCGGGTTCGACGTAAAGGATCTTCGCCTTCATGTGTGCACGCGCCTGTGCGGCCATCCACACGATGGTCGCCGCGACGAGCGCGGCCGCGAAGGCCCTCGGATTGAAGAGCGTGGTGTCCTTGAACAGACCCATGAAGACCAGAAGCAGCAGGAGTTGGGCGACGTACAACATCATGCCCATTGCCTGAAACAGCTGCGGAAGGGATTTCGCCGTCTTCTGCAGGACGAACAGACCGAGCCCCATGAAGGCAATGACGACCACGGTGCCGACGACGGCGCCGATCGCTCCCTTGCCACCGGCAACAACACCACTGACGGCGGCGACGATCACGCCGACGGCAGCCGTGGGCACGGCGGTCTGAAGGAGATTTCGGGCGTCTTGAGACGGCATGGCGGCAGCTCCGCTTACTGATGGGGGCAGGGTGTCGTCATGGACGAGCGTAGACCCGGGCCGAGGGGGTCCCTCGGGCCAATGGACCGTCGCACTACGGTCCTTCGGCTCTACCCCGGGATCTCGTGAACCGTATCACAAACTATTTGATGAGGTCTTTACCTGCTAGGTGTGCCGACTGTCACACATGAGAAGTAATCCGCGCGTCTGTGCATCCGGAGCGTCAGTTTGTCTGGTAATGAAGCGATTTCGGGTCACGCGTCAACGTGATGAACCGGCTTCACGCCGTTCCTGGAAGCGCGAACGGGCGCCGATCGCGGTCGCTCCGTTGACGCCCGCCGGGACCGGAGTCTTCTCCTCCGAGCCGTCGGGCGCCTGCCCGTCCTCATGCGCCCCATGCATCGCTTCCTGGGCCGCCAGTCCGGCGGCCGCACGGCGACGGCGGTAGCGCGGCGGCACGAAGGCCTCGGCCCACCGTGGCGTGCGCGGTGTGAAGCGCGGCAGCAGGAGCAGCACGAGCCCCAGCGCGCTGAGCGCGACGATCAGCAGCAGGATCCACATGCTCGTCGAGTGCACCGAGTACGCGACGGTGCCGAAGGCGATGAGCCCCGACCAGAAGTACATGATCAGCACCGCGCGGCTGTGCGAGTGGCCGATCTCCAGGAGCCGGTGGTGGAGGTGGCCGCGGTCCGCGGCAAACGGCGACTTGCCGTTCCAGGTGCGCCGGACGATCGCGAGCACCAGGTCCGCGAAGGGGATCGCGATGATCGTCAGCGGCATCAGGAGCGGGATGAAGACCGGCAGCATCGCGTGGGTCGCGTCGCGTCCCGTGCCGAAGTTCAGCTTCATCGCGGCCGGGTCGACCTGTCCGGTGACGGAGATCGCGCCCGCCGCGAGGACGAGCCCGATGAGCATCGAGCCGGAGTCGCCCATGAAGATCCGGGCGGGGTGCATGTTGTGCGGCAGGAAGCCGAGGCACATGCCCATGAGGATGGCGGCGAAGAGCGTGGCGGGGGCCGC
Source organism: Streptomyces sp. NPDC004732 (assembly GCF_040609235.1). Lineage (NCBI taxonomy): Bacteria > Bacillati > Actinomycetota > Actinomycetes > Kitasatosporales > Streptomycetaceae > Streptomyces > Streptomyces sp. NPDC004732. Next base: position 204,676 of record NZ_JBEXJR010000005.1, on the reverse strand, counting down.
GGCCTCGATGCCGTAGCCGTACCAGATCCGGTAGGCGTACATGAAGGATGCCGCCGACGCGATGCACACCATGCCCGCGGCGAGGCCGTCGAGGCCGTCCACGAAGTTCACGGCGTTGATCGTGATGACGACCAGCGCGACGGTGAGCAGGGTGCCCTGGCCGGACGTGAGCGAGACCGTGCCGACGCCGGGGACCGGGATCCACAGGATCGTCAGACCCTGCATGACCATGACGCCCGCGGCGATCATCTGACCGCCGAGCTTGATCAGCGCGTCGATCTCGAACTTGTCGTCCAGCACGCCGATCAGCCAGATCAGCGCCGCGCCGGAGAGCAGCGCACGCGGCTCGTTGGAGTTCTCGAAGACCGCGTTCAAGTTCGGCAGGTGATCGGCGACCAGCAGGCCCGCGCACAGCCCGAAGAACATCGCGATGCCCCCGAGCCGGGGGGTGGGTTCCCTGTGGACGTCGCGGGCGCGGATCTCCGGCATGGCGCCGGCCACGATCGCGAACTTCCGCACCGGGCCGGTCAGCAGGTAGGTCACCGCGGCCGTGATGCAGAGCGTCAGCAGGTATTCACGCACGGGCTTCCCCACAGGTTTCGCTGGCCATCTCAGCCCCACACCCTAGCTTTGCGCGCATACGGTTGGGGACTTCCGGGTAGCGACGATGGTTGCACGAGTCTCCGGGGGCCCCTGACCCGGCTGCTCCTGGCTAGGCCGGATACGGCGGAAATGCTGCCACCAGATCACGTACCTCTTCTCGTACGTTCGAGTCCTCCCGCACCGCTTCGACCAGCAGGCCCGCGATGCGGACCAGCTCCGCGTCGCCCATGCCCTGGGTCGTGACGGCGGCGGTTCCCAGCCTCAGGCCGCGGGGCTCGCCGTGCGGCAGGGCGCAGGTGTCGAGGAAGATCCCGGACGCGGCGAGCCTGCCGCGGGCGGTGTGTGCCTCCACTCCCAGGGGGGTGGGATCGGCCAGAACCAGATGGGTGTCCGTACCGCCGGTCGTGATCGCGAACCCGCCCGCGGCCAGCGCCTCGGCCAGGATGCGTGCGTTGTGGACCACCTGATGGGCGTACCCCGTGAACGCCGGAGTGGCCGCCTCGCCGAACGCCACGGCCTTGGCGGCGATCGTGTGCATCTGGGCGCCGCCCTGCGTGAACGGGAAGACCGCCCGGTCGATCCTCTCCGCCAGGTCCGCCCCGCACAGCAGGAGGCCGCCCCGCGGGCCGCGCAGGACCTTGTGCGTGGTCGCGCAGACGACGTCGGCGTGCGGCACGGGGTTCGGCGCCGCTCCCCCGGCGACCAGGCCCATGGGGTGCGCGGCATCGGCGATGAGATGGGCGCCCACGTCGTCGGCGATCTCGCGGAAGGCCGCGTAGTCGATGTGCCGGGGGTAGGAGATCGAGCCGCACACGATGGCCTTGGGCCGGTGCGTGCGGGCCAGGGCGTGCACCTGGTCGTAGTCGATGAGGCCGCTCTCGGGGTCCACCCCGTACCCGACGAAGTCGAACCACCGGCCGGAGAAGTTCGCGGGCGAGCCGTGCGTGAGGTGTCCGCCGTACGGCAGGCCCATCGCAAGGACCGTGTCGCCGGGGCGCAGCAGCGCGGCGTACGCGGCGAGCACGGCGGAGGAACCGGAGTGCGCCTGTACGTTGGCGTGCTCGGCGCCGAACAGGGCCTTGGCGCGGTCGACGGCGATCCGCTCGGCGATGTCGACGAGCTCGCAGCCGCCGTGGTGACGGGCGCCGGGATAGCCCTCCGCGTACTTGTTGGCGAGCGGCGAGCCGAGCGCGGTGAGGACGGCGGGCGAGGTGAAGTTCTCGGCGGCGATCAGCTGGAGCGCGTCACTCTGCCGGGCGACCTCCGCGATGAGGACCTCGGCCAGCTCGGGGTCCTGCCTGCGCAGCCCGTCGAGGTCCGTGAAGGAGGTGGGTGCGGTGCGTACGGTGCTGACCGTGCTGAGCGACATCGTGGGCTCCGGGGCCTTGCAGGGGTGACCTCAGATCCAATGTAGGCCGCTACATGTGCGCGGGCACCCCGGTCAGCGCCGTCACGACGGGGTCGAGGGCCTGGTTGATCTCGTCGCCCACCGAGCGGAAGAACGGCAGGGGTGCCCCGTACGGGTCGTACACCTCGTCGGCCTCCACGTTGGGCGCGAGGAGCCAGCCGCGCAGTGCCGCGGCGGCGCGCACCAGGGCACGGGCCCGCTCCACCACGCCGCCGTCGGGGTCCGGCAGGGTCGTCATGTCTATCGCCCGGACGAGCCGCGTGAACTCCTTGAGCGTGAACGTGCGCAGGCCCGCCGAGTGCCCCATGGAGATGACCTGCGCCCGGTGGTCGCGGGTCGCGGTCAGGACCAGGTCGGCGCGGATGACGTGGTCGTCGAGGAGCTCGCGGCCCATGAAGCCGGTGGGGTCCGCGCCGAAGTCGGCGAGGACCGTCTCGGCGTTGGTCTCCATCGGGGCGCCCTCGTGGCCCCAGGTGCCCGCGCTCTCCACGATCAGACCACCCGTGAGGGGGTCGCCGAGGCGGTCGGCCAGGGCATGTCTGGTCAGCCGCTCGGTGATGGGCGAGCGGCACACGTTGCCGGTACTGACGTGGAGGATGCGGAAGGAGTCCGCAGAGCCCGGGAAGCCCGCTATGCCACGCCCCGTCTCAGGGGCTGTCAATTCGCCACCTCGAGGTCGGGTACCACCTTGCGCAGCTCGTCCGCGTCAAGGGCGCCCGCACGGAGCAGCACCGGCACCTTGCCCGTGACGTCGACGATCGACGACGGGACGATGCCGGGGGTCGGGCCGCCGTCCAGGTAGACGGAGACGGAGTCGCCGAGCATCTCCTGCGCGGCGTCGCAGTCCTCGGGGGCGGGGTGTCCCGTGAGGTTGGCCGAGGAGACGGCCATCGGGCCCACCTCGGTGAGCAGCTCGATGGCGACGGGGTGCAGCGGCATGCGGATGGCGACCGTGCCACGGGTGTCGCCGAGGTCCCACTGCAGGGACGGCTGCTGCTTGGCGATGAGGGTCAGGGCGCCCGGCCAGAACGCGTCGACGAGCTCCCAGGCCATCTCGGAGAAGTCGGTGACCAGGCCGTGCAGGGTGTTCGGTGAGCCGATCAGGACGGGCGTGGGCATGTTGCGCCCGCGGCCCTTGGCGTCCAGCAGGTCGGCGCAGGCCTCCGGTGAGAAGGCGTCGGCACCGATGCCGTAGACGGTGTCGGTGGGCAGCACGACCAGCTCGCCACGGCGAACGGCGGACGCGGCCTCGCGCAGACCGGTCGTACGGTCGGTCGCGTCGTTGGTGTCGTATCGCCGTGCCATTAGTCCGGACTCCTCACTGAAAAACTGACACTGATGATCTGGGTCGTCACAGCTGTCGTCACGGCATCGCCTTGCGGGCGGTGGCGAAACGCGGGCGGTTGTTGAGGTCGGGGTGGTCGGCCGCGTCGGCCCAGCCCCGCTCCTCGGTGAAGATCCACGGGACCTGTCCGCCCTGGGTGTCCGCGTGCTCGATGACGACGACTCCCCCGGGGCGCAGCAGCCGGTGGGCGGTGCGCTCGATGCCGCGGATCAGGTCGAGGCCGTCCTCCCCCGAGAAGAGGGCGAGCTCGGGGTCGTAGTCACGGGCTTCCGGGGCGACGTACTCCCACTCGGTGAGCGGGATGTACGGCGGGTTGGAGATCACCAGGTCGGCCTGTCCCTCCAGCTCAGGGAACGCGTCCCTGGCGTCTCCCTGGCGGAGGTCGACCCTGGACCCCTCGACGTTCTTCCGCGTCCATTTGAGGGCGTCCTCGGACAGCTCCACGGCGTGCACCCGCGAGCGCGGGACCTCCTGCGCCATGGCGAGGGCGATGGCACCGGAACCGGTGCACAGGTCGACGATGAGCGGCTCGACGACGTCCATCGCGCGGACGGCGTCTATGGCCCACCCCACGACGGACTCGGTCTCCGGACGGGGCACGAAGACGCCGGGGCCGACCTGCAGCTCCAGGTAGCGGAAGAAGGCCCGCCCCGTGATGTGCTGCAGCGGTTCACGGGCCTCGCGCCGCGCGACGGTCTCCCAGTAGCGGGCGTCGAAGTCGGTGTCCTTGACGGAGTGCAGCTCGCCCCGCTTCACGCCGTGCACGAAGGCGGCGAGCTCCTCCGCGTCGTTGCGCGGCGAGGGCACGCCGGCGTCGGCCAGCCGCTGGGTGGCCTGGGCCACTTCCGCGAGCAGCAGGTTCACGCTGGTCCTCCGGGACGGGTCGGGAAGGTCGTACGAAGAGCGGGCTTAGGCGGCGGCGAGCTTGGCGGCGGAGTCGGCGTCGACGCAGGCCTGGATGACCGGATCGAGTTCACCGTCGAGCACCTGGTCCAAGTTGTACGCCTTGAAGCCGACGCGGTGGTCCGAGATCCGGTTTTCCGGGAAGTTGTACGTGCGGATCTTCTCGGAGCGGTCGACGGTGCGGACCTGGCTGCGGCGGGCGTCCGCGGCCTTGCTCTCCGCCTCCTCCTGGGCCGCCGCGAGCAGCCTGGAACGCAGAATACGCATGGCCTGCTCCTTGTTCTGGAGCTGGCTCTTCTCGTTCTGGCAGGAGGCGACGACTCCGGTGGGCAGGTGCGTGATGCGGACGGCGGAGTCCGTGGTGTTGACGGACTGGCCGCCGGGCCCGGAGGAGCGGTAGACGTCGATGCGCAGGTCGTTGGCGTGGATCTCGACGTCGATCTCCTCGGCCTCGGGCGTCACCAGGACACCGGCCGCGGAGGTGTGGATGCGCCCCTGGGACTCGGTGGAGGGCACGCGCTGCACGCGGTGCACGCCGCCCTCGTACTTCAGCCGCGCCCAGACGCCCTGGCCGGGCTCGGTCGCGCCGTTGCCGCCCTTGGTCTTCACGGCGACCTGGACGTCCTTGTAGCCGCCCAGCTCGGACTCGGTGGCGTCGATGATCTCGGTCTTCCAGCCGACGCGCTCCGCGTACCGCAGGTACATGCGCAGGAGGTCTCCGGCGAAGAGCGCCGACTCGTCGCCGCCCGCGCCCGCCTTGACCTCCAGGATGACGTCCTTGTCGTCGGACGGGTCCCGGGGCACGAGCAGCAGCCGCAGCTTCTCGGTGATCTCCTCGCGCTGCCGCTCCAGGTCCTTGACCTCGGCGGCGAAGTCCGGGTCATCGGCCGCGAACTCGCGCGCGGTCTCGATGTCGTCCCCGGTCTGCTTCCAGGAGCGGTACGTGGAGACGATCGGGGTCAGCTCGGCATAGCGCTTGTTGAGCTTGCGCGCATTGGCCTGGTCGGCGTGGACCGACGGGTCCGCGAGCTTCGTCTCGAGATCGGCGTGTTCGCCGATCAGTTCCTCGACCGCCTCGAACATCGGGGGCTCCTGGTTTTCTACGCGAGGTTTCTACGCGAATTGGCTGCGGGACGGCAAAAGCGCCGGTCCCGGCCACCCCCTCCCGAGGGCGGCCGATGACCGGCGCAGTGGCTCGCTACTTGTTGGCGCCTGCAGCCTTGCCGAAGCGGGCCTCGAAGCGGGCCACGCGGCCACCGGTGTCGAGGATCTTCTGCTTGCCCGTGTAGAACGGGTGGCACTCGGAGCAGACCTCGGCACGGACGGTGCCGCTGGAGATCGTGCTGTGAGTGGTGAACGACGCGCCACAGGTGCAGCTGACCTGCGTCTCGACGTACTCGGGGTGGATGTCGCGCTTCAAGGTGTCTCCTAGTTTCGGGAGGGCACCGGGTCGTACGTGCGGATTGCTCGTACGTGAACCGGGGCCGACGTACCAGTCTGCCAGGACAGGCCGTATCTCCCAAAACCGGGGTGGGGGCCGATCTATTCCTGACGGGTCCTGAGCGGGCTGCCGATCGGCTCAGTGGCTGGAGACCACGTCGCCCGCGTCGCCCTTGTCGCCCGCGGACTGCTCCGTGGCGGACTTGGGGATGGGCTTGTCGGCCCTGAGCGCCTCCCAGACCTCCCGGTCGGCCTTCTCCAGGGGAAGGACACGGTTGGGGTCGTTGGGGTCGTACTGGATGGGCAGCGTGACCATCTTCATGTCGCCCGCGCCGATGCCCTTGAGGCCGTTCGCGAAGCTCGCGAGGCTCTTGACGTCGTTCAGGTCGGAGTCGGTGGTGATGGCGCTGGTCGCATCGTTCGCCAGGTCGTACAGCTTCTTCGGGTTGCTGAAGACGCCGACGTCCTTGACCTGGTCGAGGAGGGCCTTGATGAAGGCCTGCTGGAGCTGGATGCGGCCGAGGTCGCTGCCGTCGCCGACGCCGTGCCGGGTGCGGACCAGGCCCAGGGACTGCTCCCCGTTGAGCGAGTGGGTGCCGGCCTCCAGGTCGAGGTGGCTGTCCTTGTCGTGGATGGCCTTCTTCGTCGTGATGTCGACGCCGCCGAGTGTGTCGATGAGCTTCTTGAAGCCCGTGAAATCGACCTCTACGTAGTGATCCATCCGGATGCCGGACATCTTCTCGACGGTCTTGACGGCGCAGGCGGGGCCGCCGACCTCGTACGCCGTGTTGAACATCTGCCGCTGACCGCCGGGGTCCGTCCGGTCGTCGTCGGTCTTGCACTCGGGCCTGGATATGAGGGTGTCGCGGGGTATGGAGACGACGCTGGCCTTCTTGTGGCCCTTGTAGACGTGGACGATCATCGCCGTGTCCGAGCGGGCGGCGCCTTCGTCCTTGCCGTACTTGGCGTTGTCGCCGGAGCGCGAGTCGGAGCCGAGGACGAGGATGTCCTGGGAGCCGTTGTCGACGTCCAGGGGGCGGTCCGTGCCGAGAGCGGCGTTGATGTCCACGCCCTTGATGTTGCCGTTGAGCTTGAAGTAGACGTAGCCGAGGCCGGTGCCTCCGAGAACGGCGACACCCGCGGCGGTCCAGGCGGTGACGACGAGCACCTTCTTGCGCGTGCTGCGCGGCTTGCGGCGGCGGCCCCGCTTGGCGGCGCGCTTCGGCGCGTCGGCGCCCCTGCTCTCGTCGGTCATGCGCTCCTCAGTCCCGTCGGTCGGCTACCCCCTGCTTTCAGGGTCAGATGCGGTGTGTCGTCACTTGTCAGACGGCAGAACCGCTTGAAGGGTTGCACAGTGCGCCGTGCGCGCCCCCGGCTCCACCGGTGACCGACCGTGTGCCCCCACACCACCATTTCAGGCCTCACCTGCGGCTTTTTCCGTCATCGGGCTACTGCCCGTGACCGTAAGAATCTCTTACGCATGTGGCCAAGGTCTCTCTCTGATCTCTCTGACCTCTCCCTGATCGCATCGCGCACCAAAAGGGCCGCCCCGTCACAGCTGTGACGGGGCGGCCCTTCGGACTGCTGAGGACGACTAGTCGTTGCCGTTGCCCGGCGCCGGGGTCGTCTTCTGGATCTGCAGCAGGAACTCGGCGTTCGACTTCGTCTGCTTCATCTTGTCGAGAAGCAGCTCGATCGCCTGCTGCTGGTCGAGCGCGTGCAGCACGCGACGCAGCTTCCAGGTGATGGCGAGCTCGTCGCTGCCGAGCAGGATCTCTTCCTTGCGGGTGCTGGACGCGTCCACGTCCACCGCCGGGAAGATGCGCTTGTCCGAGAGCTTCCGGTCGAGCTTGAGCTCCATGTTGCCGGTGCCCTTGAACTCCTCGAAGATCACCTCGTCCATGCGCGAGCCGGTCTCGACCAGCGCGGTGGCCAGGATGGTCAGCGAGCCGCCGTCCTCGATGTTGCGCGCGGCACCGAAGAAGCGCTTCGGCGGGTAGAGCGCGGTCGAGTCGACACCACCGGACAGGATGCGGCCGGAGGCCGGGGCGGCGAGGTTGTACGCACGGCCCAGACGCGTGATCGAGTCGAGCAGCACGACGACGTCGTGGCCCAGCTCCACCAGGCGCTTGGCGCGCTCGATGGCGAGCTCGGCGACCGTGGTGTGGTCCTCGGCGGGACGGTCGAAGGTCGAGGAGATGACCTCGCCCTTCACCGACCGCTGCATGTCGGTGACCTCTTCCGGACGCTCGTCGACCAGGACGACCATCAGGTGGCACTCGGGGCTGTTGTGCGTGATCGCGTTGGCGATCGCCTGCATGATCATGGTCTTGCCGGTCTTCGGCGGGGCCACGATCAGACCGCGCTGGCCCTTACCGATGGGCGAGACGAGGTCGATGATGCGGGTGGTGAGCACGCCCGGGTCGGTCTCCAGGCGGAGCCGGTCCTGCGGGTAAAGGGGCGTCAGCTTGTTGAACTCCGGCCGCCCGCGCCCGGATTCGGGTGCCATGCCGTTGACGGAGTCCAGGCGGACCAGCGCGTTGAACTTCTCGCGGCGCTCGCCGTCCTTGGGCTGGCGCACCGCGCCGGTGACGTGGTCGCCCTTGCGCAGACCGTTCTTGCGGACCTGGGCCAGCGAGACGTAGACGTCGTTGGGACCGGGGAGGTAGCCCGACGTACGGATGAACGCGTAGTTGTCGAGGATGTCCAGGATGCCCGCGACGGGGATCAGGACGTCGTCCTCGGAGACCTGCGGCTCATTGCCGAAGCCCTGCTCGTCGCGGCCACGGCGGCCACGGCGGTCGCGGTAGCGCCCGCGGCGTCCGCGACGCCCGCCCTCGAAGTCGTCGTCATCCTGCGGTCCGTTGTCCCGCTGCTGACGGTCCTGACGGTCCTGGCGGTCCTGGCGCCCACCGCCGCCCTGCTGCTGGCGGTCCTGACGCTCCTGGCGGTCCTGACGGCCGCCGCCCTGCTGCTGGTCGTCGCCCTTGTTGCCACGGCGGTCGCGGTCACGGCCGCGGCCCTGCCGGTCACGGCGGTCGCGACGGCCGTCGCCGCCGTCACCGGAGGCGTCGGCGCCCTTGTCGCCCTTGGCCTCGGACGCGTCGCCCTTGGCCTCGCCCTTCGCCTCGGCGGTGACCGTCTCCGGGCTGCCCGCGTCGGCGGTGGCCCGACGCCGACGACGCTCACCCGCGGGCTGGTCGTCACTGGCGGGCTGGCCGGGGATGTCGATCTGCTGCTGGGACGCGGCCTTGTCGGCCTTGCCCTCGGACTTGCCGCCCTCGGACTTGGCCGAGGCGCTCGCCTTGGCGGCGGGCTCGGCGGCGTCCTCACCCGTCCGGGCCTTCGAGGTCGCCCGGCGCTTGGGCTTGGTCTCGGTGGTGTCCCCGGAAGGCGCGGCGCTCTTGGCCGGGGCTCCGCCCCCTGCCTGCGCCTCCTTGATGACCTCGATCAGCTGGCTCTTGCGCATGCGCCCGGTGCTCTTGATCCCAAGGCCCGATGCGACCTGCTGCAGTTCCGCCAGCACCATGCCCTCGAGGCCGGTGCCGCGGCGCCGCCGGGACCCGGCCGAAGCACCGGTGGCAGGCGCCGCGGAGGCGTCCGTGGCGGGCGTGTCGGCAGTCACGCCCATCAGATCGGTGGTGTCGCTCACGAAGGGTCCTTCCCTGGAGCGGACGTCGGCCTGTCTGGCTCGGCGACCGGTTGTGCTGTCCGGCGGTCGGTCCTTGCATTCTGTGGACCGTGCCGGGGCGGTGGTCCGCCAACGCGGCGGAAGAATTCATTGGTGATGGCGATTCCCGGTGCGGTGCCACTGGAGTGCGGTGTCACCCGGCTCGGTCACGCCGGTTCCGGAGCGTGCTCAGGACCGCTCAGTGCAAGGCACGAAGCAGTTTGGGAGGCTCCCGGAAGAATGGTTGTCCCGGACGGGGACACAAAGCACCTCGCCATGGTGAGGTCGGGTGCAGACTTGAGATTAACACTACCGGATCCAACAAACATTCCCCCTCTCAGGATCGGGACACCCCGAAATCCCGTCGTCCACTGCGTCAGGGCGCAAGCGGCAGCACGCTCGCTCCCGAGGCGTCGAGCTCCAGGCGGTTGGCCGCCCAGCCCTCTCCCGCCAGGCGTGCGACCTTGTCGGCCGCACTGTCTTCGGCCAGCGCGAGGACCGTGGGGCCCGCGCCGGAGATCACCGCGGGCACGCCGTCGGCGCGCAGCCGCTCCACCAGGGCGACGCTCTCCGGCATGGCCGGGGCGCGGTACTCCTGGTGCAGCCGGTCCTCGGTGGCGGGCAGCAGCAGCTCCGGGCGCCTGGTCAGGGCCTCGACGAGCAGCGCCGCACGGCCCGCGTTGGCGGCCGCGTCGACATGCGGGACGGTGCGCGGGAGCAGGCCGCGTGCCGTCTCGGTGAGGACGGGTTTTCCGGGTACGAAAACCACCGGAACGATGGAATCGACGGGCTCCATCCTGATCGCGCGGGCCGTGCCCCCGTCCATCCAGGAGAGCGTGAAACCGCCGAGCAGACAGGCGGCGACGTTGTCGGGATGGCCCTCGATCTCGGTGGCCAGTTCCAGCAGCGCCGCGTCGTCGAGCCTGGCCTCGCCGCCTATCGTCACGGCGCGCGCGGCGACGATGCCCGCGCAGATGGCGGCGGACGACGAGCCGAGGCCACGGCCGTGCGGAATGCGGTTGGCGCAGACGATCTCGAGCCCGCGCGGCTGTCCGCCGAGCAGGTCGAAGGCGGTGCGCAGGGAACGTACAAGCAGATGCGACTCGTCGCGCGGGAGGGATTCACTGCCCTCGCCTGCGATGTCGATGTTCAGACCGGAGTCGGCCACCCGGACGACCACGTCGTCGTAAAGACCCAGCGACAGGCCCAGGGCATCGAAGCCCGGACCGAGGTTGGCGCTGGTGGCGGGGACGCGCACCCGGACGGCGGCGGCGCGGAACGCGGGACCGGCCATCGCTCGATGACTCTCCTTGAGCTGCGTGTTTTTGAGGCTGCGTATTTCAGTACGTGCCACATGTACGGAACACCCGAAGGCCGCGAACTACGGCGGCACCGCGGCATATGCGGCGGGCGGGTTCGGTACAGCCTATCGAAGGAAGGTTCTGTGGCGACATAGGGCGCACAGGAGGCGCACGATGCGTGTCGTAAGCCCCCTGTGCCACCCCCTGTACGGAGTTGCGGGTTCTGACCGTGGTGCTACGGGACTGCGGGGCCGCGGGCCCCGTCGCGACTACGCCAGGCCGAGGCGCTCGGCCGCGGCGGCCGCGTCGACCGGGACGGTGACCGGCTGCGGAGCGCCCGCAACGGCCCAGTCCGGGTCCTTGAGGCCGTTGCCGGTCACGGTGCAGACGATCTTCTGCCCCTTGTCGACCTTGCCCTGCTCGACGGCCTTCAGCAGACCGGCGACCGAGGCGGCCGACGCGGGCTCCACGAAGACACCCTCCTGCGACGCCAACAGCTTGTAGGCGCGCAGAATCTCACGGTCCGTCACCTCGTCGATGAAGCCGTCGGACTCGTCGCGCGCGTTGAGCGCGTGCTGCCACGACGCGGGGTTGCCGATGCGAATCGCGGTGGCGATCGTGGACGGGTCCTTGACGATCTCGCCGCGCACGATGGGCGCCGATCCGGAGGCCTGGAAGCCCCACATCCGGGGGGTACGGGTCGACACCGAGTCGGCCGCGTACTCCTTGTAGCCCTTCCAGTAGGCGGTGATGTTGCCTGCGTTGCCGACGGGAAGGACGTGGATGTCCGGGGCGTCGCCGAGCGCGTCGACGATCTCGAACGACGCGGTCTTCTGGCCCTCGATGCGGAACGGGTTGACCGAATTGACGAGCGCCACCGGGTAGTTCTCCGACAGGGCTCGAGCCAGGTTCAAGCAGTCGTCGAAGTTGCCGTCGACCTGGAGGATCTTCGAGCCGTAGACGAGCGCCTGGCCCATCTTGCCGAGCGCGATCTTGCCCTGCGGCACGAGGACCGCACAGACCATTCCGGCCCGTACGGCATAGGCGGCCGCGGACGCCGACGTGTTGCCGGTGGAGGCGCAGATGACGGCCTTCGCGCCCTCCTCCTTGGCCTTGGTGATAGCCATGGTCATGCCACGGTCCTTGAAGGAACCCGTGGGGTTGGCGCCCTCTACCTTGAGGTGGACCTCGCAGCCCGTGCGCTCGGAGAGCACCTGCGCGGGGACGAGCGGTGTGCCGCCCTCGCGGAGCGTCACGACCGGCGTCGTGTCGGAGACGGGAAGACGGTCCCGGTACTCCTCGATGATTCCGCGCCACTGGTGGGTCATTACTGACTACTCCCCTTCAACCCGCATGATGCTGGCGACACCACGCACGGTGTCGAGATTCCGCAGCGCCTCGACGGTGCCGGTGAGGGCGGCGTCGGGCGCGCGGTGGGTGACGACGACGAGGGAGGCCTCGCCGTCCTTGCCCGTCTGACGGACCGTATCGATCGATACGCCGTGCTCGGCGAAGACCGTCGCGACCTGGGCGAGCACGCCCGGCTTGTCGGCAACGTCGAGGCTGATGTGGTAGCGCGTGACGACCTCGCCCATGGAGCTCACGGGCAGCTGGGTGTACGCGGAGTCGCCGGGCCCGGTGGCCTCGGCGAGCTTGTTGCGGCAGACGGCGACGAGGTCGCCGAGGACGGCGGACGCGGTGGGCGAGCCACCGGCGCCGGGCCCGTAGAACATGAGCTGGCCCGCGGCCTCCGCCTCGACGAAGACGGCGTTGTAGGCGCCCCGCACCGAGGCGAGGGGGTGGCTGAGCGGAATCATCGCGGGATGCACGCGCGCGGTGACGGACCCGCCGTCGGCGGCCCGCTCGCAGATGGCGAGCAGCTTGATGGTGCAGCCCATCCGTTTCGCGGAAGCGAAGTCGGCGGCGGTCACCTCGGTCATGCCCTCGCGGTACACGTCGTCGAGGCGCACGCGCGTGTGGAACGCGATCCCGGCGAGGATGGCGGCCTTGGCGGCGGCATCGAAGCCTTCGACGTCTGCCGTCGGGTCGGCTTCCGCGTACCCGAGCGCGGTGGCCTCGTCGAGGGCCTCCTGATAGCCCGCACCGGTGGTGTCCATGGCATCGAGGATGAAGTTCGTGGTCCCGTTCACGATCCCGAGAACGCGGTTGACCTTGTCGCCGGCGAGCGACTCGCGCAGCGGCCTGATCAGCGGGATCGCCCCGGCGACGGCGGCCTCGTAGTACAGGTCGCGGCCGTGCTCGACGGCGGCGGCGTGCAGCGCGGCGCCGTCCTGGGCGATGAGCGCCTTGTTCGCGGAGACCACGGACGCGCCGTGCTCGAAGGCGGTGGTGATGAGGGTGCGGGCGGGCTCGATGCCGCCGATCACCTCGACGATGACGTCGATGTCCCCCCGCTTGACCAGGGCGGTCGCATCCGTGGTGATGAGCGAAGGATCGATTCCCTCGCGCACCTTGGAGGGGCGGCGGACGGCGACCCCGGCGAGCTCCACCGGGGCGCCGATCCTGGCTGTGAGGTCGTCGGCGTGCGTCGTCATGATGCGCGCCACCTCTGAGCCGACGACCCCACAGCCCAGCAGCGCCACCTTCAGCGGACGCGTACGCATCATCCGACCTCACTTCTCATACATCTACGGTGGGACCAGTCTCACCCACCGGAACGGACTTTCTGTCCATCGTCCGGATCCTGAGACATCTATTTCATGTTTTGCGTCATCCGACGTCGAGACGCAGGAGATCTTCCTCCGTCTCACGCCGGACGATCACCCGTGCCTCGCCGTCGCGCACGGCGACGACGGGCGGGCGAAGAGCGTGGTTGTAGTTGCTCGCCATCGAGCGGCAGTACGCACCGGTCGCGGGCACGGCGATCAGGTCACCGGGCGCCAGGTCGGCCGGGAGGAAAGCATCTCGTACGACGATGTCACCACTCTCGCAGTGCTTGCCCACCACGCGCACAAGGACGGGGTCGGCGTCGGAGGAGCGGGAGACGAGGGCGACGGTGTACTCGGCGTCGTACAGCGCGGTGCGGATGTTGTCGGACATGCCGCCGTCCACCGACACGTACGTACGCAGCCCTTCGAGCGGCTTGATCGTGCCGACCTCGTAGAGCGTGAAGGCGGTCGGCCCGACGATGGCACGGCCGGGCTCCACGGAGATCCGGGGCGTACGCAGCTTCGCCGCCGCGCACTCGCGCGTGACGATCTCGTTCAGCGCCGCGGCGATCTCGTGCGGCTCGCGGGGGTCGTCGTCCGACGTGTACGCGATGCCGAGCCCGCCGCCGAGGTCGATCTCGGGCAGCTCGACGCCGTGCTCGTCCCGCACCTCGGCGAGCAGCTGCACGACGCGGCGGGCGGAGACCTCGAACCCGGCCATGTCGAAGATCTGCGACCCGATGTGGGAATGGATCCCGATGAGCTCGAGCCCGTCCAGCTTGAGGGCGCGCCGGACGGCCTCGGCGGCCTGTCCGCCGGCCAGCGCGATCCCGAACTTCTGGTCCTCGTGCGCGGTGGCGATGAACTCGTGGGTGTGCGCCTCGACGCCCACGGTCACGCGGATCTGCACGCGCTGGCGCTTGCCGAGCCCCTCCGCGATGTGCGCGACGCGCACGATCTCCTGGAAGGAGTCGAGCACGATGCGTCCGACGCCCGCCTCGACGGCGCGCGTGATCTCCTCGGGGGTCTTGTTGTTGCCGTGGAAGGCGATGCGCTCGGCGGGCATACCGGCGTCGAGGGCGGTGGCGAGCTCACCACCGCTGCACACGTCGAGGTTCAGCCCCTCCTCGTTCAGCCACCGCACGACGGCACGGGACAGGAACGCCTTGCCCGCGTAGAAGACGTCGGCATCGCTGCCGAAGGCGTCACGCCAGGCCTGGCACCGGGCGCGGAAGTCCGCCTCGTCGATGAAGTAGGCCGGGGTACCGAACTCCTCGGCGAGCCGTGTCACTTCGATCCCACCCGTACTGACCACGCCTTCGGCGCCACGGGTGACGGTGCGGGACCAGACCTTGGGGTCCAGGGCGTTGAGGTCGGCGGGCGGCGCGCTGTAGTGCCCCTCGGGAAGCACGTCGGCGTGGCGGGGGCCTGCGGGGTGTGCGGAACGGCTCATGACTCGGTCGTCTCTCTCATGAATGACACACGTCTCTCGCGGGTGTCACAGGAATTCGGGTGCGCTGATGCCGAGCAGGGACAGGCCACCGGCGAGCACCGTCCCGGCGGCTTCGGCGAGGGCGAGCCGGGCACGGTGGGCGGCCGAGGGTTTCTCGTCACCGAGCGGCAGGACGGCTCCCTGCGGGGCGCTCTGGAAGGCCAGGAAGGCGTCGGCGATGACGACGAGCTGCCGGGCGAGGCGGTCCGGGGCGCGGTGGCGCCCTGCGGAGGCGAGGGTGGCGGGGTAGTCGCCGAGGGCGTCGAGGAGGGCGACGGGGCCTGTCTGGCCTGCGGGACCTGCGGGGCTTGTGGTGTCCGTGGTGTCGCCCGGCCGGGCGTCGAAACCCAGCTCGGCGGCGTTGCGCGTGAGGGCGCGGGAGCGGGCGTGGGCGTACCGGACGCGGAAGAGGGGGTTGCTCTCCCGCTGCACGAGGTGCTCGTCGCCGCCCTGCTCCGGGGTGATGCGGGGGTGGTCGTGCGGGGCGGGGTGGAGCAGCGCCCAACGGGTGGCGTCGCGGCCGAGGCGGAGGGGGGCGGGGCCGGTGAGGCTTGTGGGGCCCGTGGGGCTTGTGGCGGCGGCCGGAACGGGGCGGAGGGTGGGGAGCGGCTCGGGCGGCCGTCCGTACGCGTCGATGCGTACGCCGAGCGCGTCGAGGGCGTCCGACCAGGCAGGGTCGGGGGCGTCTTCGCAGGTCACCCGGACGAGGACGCCCTGCGAACGCAGGATGCGGCGGGCGCTGTCGGCGAGGACCGCGGCCCTGATCTCACGGGGCACGTGGATCTGGGCGACGGCGCCGGTGTCGGGGTGTACGTGGCCGTAGCAACCCCCACGCTCGCGGATCTCGCGCACGACGGCGTCGGCGCGTGCGCCCGCAAGGGTGATGTTGAGGAACCCGGGCCCCGTGATGTCGACACCGGCGATACCGGGCTCGGCGGCGAGCCGCGGGGACAGCACCTCGGCCACGTACCGCGGCGAACGCCCGGCGGCACCGGCGATCTGGAGGGCGACGTTGGTGGCGAAGTCCCCGCACCCCCCGGGCCGCGGCCGCTCGACCCGCACACTCCCCGCCTCCACGGGCACGGCCACGCTGAGCTCCCCGGCATCAACGGCATGGCGCATGGCGCGCAGCACGGTGCGGGAGAGCTCGACGGGGGTCACAGGTCCAGCGTATGGGAGGAGGGGGGTGGGTATGCGAGTCGGTTTGGCCGATGGTCCGGGATGTGGACGGGGTGGCCCCGTCCTTACGTACGGGTAGCCCACCTCGGCCAGCGGAGCAGCTGAGTCACGAGGCTGCGGAACCGCTGGGGCTATGGGGCCGACTCAGCCACCGTGCTGCGCGGCGCGCTCGGCCTCACCGGCGCCGCCGCCTCCGCACCCGCCACTGGTCCGGCACTCGCTCCCCGAGGCGCCGCGCCCGAGCTCCCGCCCGACCGCAACCCCCTCGGGCTCGTCCTCCCCCTGCCCCTCCCCCTCGACCGCCATCAACTGGCGGACGATGCCCACCAGTTCGTTCGGCTCGAAGGGCTTGGCCAGAAAGGCGTCGACACCGACCTCGAGGCCGCTCTCGACCTCGTACTGCGTGCAGGCACTGATGACGACGATGGGGAGATTCCGCGTCCGCGCGTCGGAACGCAACCGCGCCGCGGTCCGCAGCCCGTCGAGCCGGGGCATCACGACGTCGAGGGTGACCACATCGGGCTGGACCTCCTGCACGACGTCCAGGCATTCGACACCATCGGCCGCGGTCACGACCTCGTAGCCCTCCAGCTCGAGGTTGACCCTGATCAGTTGCCGGATGACCTTGTTGTCGTCCACAACAAGCACGCGGCCGGGCACGCCTGGCACAACTCGAGAGTAGGTCCGCGCCCACCACCGCGTCCCGGTTTTCCCTACTTCCGCCCCGTGCGGCCCGCCCGGCCACCACCCCCGCCCCCATCGACCTGCCCCCCTCACGGGGCCGCCTCGGGAGCGGAGAAATACCTGTTCATGGCGAGCCCCGGAGAGCTGGTAGGGTTCTACCCGTCACCGCGCAAGCAGCGCTGATACGCCCCCGTAGCTCAGGGGATAGAGCAACGGCCTCCGGAGCCGTGTGCGCAGGTTCGAATCCTGCCGGGGGCACCTTGTATTGGGTGCCCAAGACCCCGTCACCAGCGGAAACGCTGAGGCCGGGGTCTTCGCGTATCTGCGGGCGGGTCGGTCGTCCTCGCTCGGAAGGTCCTCGTCGCGGCCGCTGGGCAAATCGGTGAATTGGCCCCTCTGAAGGGGAGTTGGGGCCAGACTGCCCTGGTGCTCGTAACCTTGAAGTCCGTTCTGGGTGGGCTCTCCGCCCTCGGCTTCGTCGCGCTGGTGTGGCTTTCCGTGGCCGGAGCCAATACAGCCGGTTCAGGACCGTTAAGCCAATGGATCTTGCGCAGACTCGAATCGTTCGACGCTCGGCATCTGGCGTGGGCGAGGGGGCGAGCAGGTCGGCATTTGAGTAATACCTGTCGAGACCTGTCTTCTTTTGGGCTCGTTGAGCTGGGTAGCGCAAAACCCCTCCGCCAGGCGGTCGAGAAGTGGTATTCGGCTTCCCCGTTCGCGGCTGTGGCTGCCGTCCTCAAATTGATGATCTTGACGTGGGCTCTGCTCAGTGTCGGCCCGTTCGTCGACGCTCTGAGAGAGGCTTGGGGGCGGACGGGGAGGTACAGGTATGTGCCGAGCGCCGGGGTGGCAGTAGTCATCGCGCTCGTGCTCGTGCTGTCCCTGATGCTCCTGCGGGTGCTCCGTGCGACGGCGCCGGTCTTCCGCAGAGTGCAGGACCCCGGGTCCATTCCGCCGGATCCCAATGCGGGACTACCCCCCAGGTTTGAAATTCTCATGAGTCTTATTGGGGGGCGTTTCGCGGAGGCTTCTGTGTACCGACCCGCAGTGGTCCTCACTTCTCGGGCCGGACGCGTCGGCCTCGCGCGTGCCAAATGCAGAGCGTGGGTGACCAGCGCCCCTTTGCACTCTCCCCGAGTGGATATCTCCGATGCGGAACGGGTGATCTGGTCCGCTTGGCGGTTTCGGCACGGCCACGTTCGGCGAGTACACCGGCGGCAGCTCAAAGAGCATGCGGCGGAGGTAATCGGCGCGCTAAGGGTTGCCGAGGCGCGGCAGGACATTGACGCCGACACCGCCGAGGCATTTGAAGACCTGGCCAAGATGTTGCTGAAGATTGCCGAGCGATATGCGGAGGGACGCACCGGCGCCTTGCTGGATCCCGAAGATCTGGCTGATTCCACCAAAGCAGTGAATCGTGAGTGGGTGCGTCTGGCCGGGCTGGGCGTCACGGTGGTCGGGACGGCCGCGGGAGCGTCACTGCTCGGGTTGCCCGACCCTGCAACGAGCGTGCTCGTCGGCGTAGTTGCGCTGGTCGCGGTGGGGCTCCTCTATGGGGCGAGGTTCCTGCCCACGGACCTTGTCGACATCGCCAGGGGCCAGAGCCGCAGATGATCGCGAGGGAGGGACCTCACCGCGCTCGGTCGCGCCACGGGCCGTCCGGTGCCAACGCGTCCAGTACCTCCAGCAACTGCGGTGGCTCGACCGGGTCCTGGAGCGAGGGCAGGTCCGACCATGCGATCCAGGTGTGCGTGTCCAGGCTGGCCTGCTCGTCGGGGAGCAAGCCGGTGCGGCTCAGGGGTGGTTCGTCCACCGGGAAGCGGGCGACGAAGAAGTGTTCCGTCCCCGTGTACTGCTCTCCGTTCCAGTACACATCACGGTCGACGGGCACCGACCCTTCGAGGACCGCAGACGGGTCGAGTCCGGTCTCCTCGGCCAACTCACGTCGTGCCGCCAGCAATGGCGTCTCGCCGGGCTCGATGCCGCCACCCGGCGGCTCCCAGAGCCATGCCCCGTCGGACGGATCCTGCCAGCGCAGGAGAAGCAGACGGTGGGCGGCATCCATACAGATGACCCGGGCAGCCGGCCGGTTCGTTGTTTCCACCTTGCCGACACTAAGCGGTGGAAGCGCCGAGGTGCGGCGGCAGGTGCGGCCGGGGCTCGTTGTGTGGGCTTTGTAAGCGCATGTAAGGGACATGCGGTAGACGGCCGTTGCGTGGAACCTTGTCATGGGCCCCGCAAGTCCCTGCCACCAGTACCACACGCACCTGCCGATCGCCCGCCCGTCGCGGGCGAACGGCGACTACCGCAGGGAACAACCAATGCGCTCCAAGACCCTCACCCGTTCCGGGGGGCGTCCGCTTCCGCAGAAGACGGGAGCGGGCACGGGGAGGCCTGTTCGCTCAAGGGGTTCCCCGGGGTCGACCTCAAGGCCGACAGCGGTCCCGGTGCCATCGGCGCAGAGCGCAGCAAGCTCGCGGCTCCGGCCGTCGCCCTCAAGTCCGGTGAGACGACCCGCTTCACCCTCCACTACCCGAGCAACGACTCCGGCGGCTCCGGTCTGGACATCACCAGCCTCGTCATCACCCCGCCCGACGAGACCCACTCCAAGACCCTGCCCGTCTCCCTCAATCTCCCCGTCACCGACAAGGACGTCTCGACCGTCACGGTGGACCCCGTCGGCACCGGAAAGCAGTAACGGAACCTTCCGCTCGGAGGGAGTCGGCTGCACGCTTGGGGAGTTGGTGACAGGGGGCAATCGGGGGCAGGGGGGACGAGCGTACGAGCGAGAGGGCTGAGGATGATCCGAGCGTGCCTGAACAGTGAGGCCGTGCCCCCGGAGGAGCGGTTCGACTGGTGGTTCGGGCTGAAGTCCGCGTCACCGATCGCGACGACGTTGCACAGTGACTTCACCGACGACTTCCCCGTGGCGGTCGACCACGTGGACCTAGGCGCGGCGACGCTGACCACCATGGCGTATCCGTCGGCCGAAGTGCGCCGGACGGCCCGGCACATCCGCAGAGGCGATCCCGGCAGCCTCCAGGTATCCCTCACCCTGGAGGGGCTCAGCGGCTTCGAACAGGCCGGGCGCAACGTGCGGTTCGGGCCGGGCAACTTCCTTCTGTACGAGTCCTCGTCGCCCTTCGAGGGGTGGATGCGGCGCGGGGACGAGAGCGGCGACCCGACCCGGAGCATCGTCGCGACACTGCCCATGCACCTGCTCCCCTTCCCGGCCGACCGCCTCTCCGACGTCGTCTCCCGGCCGCTGTCCGGCCGGGAAGGCTTCGGCTCGCTGCTCGCCCACTTCATGTGCCAAGTCGTCGATGACGCCGGGCAGTTCGGGGACACCACCGCGGCGGCGGACCGGCTCACCCATACCCTCGTCGACCTGGTGGGGCATCTCGCCGCCCAACACCTGGACAACGAGCGCGAGTTACCGCCCGAGAGCCGTACGCGCACCCTGCTGCTGCAGGTGCAGAGCCACATCCGACGGCATCTGCGCGACCCCGGGCTCAATCCGGACAGCATCGCCGCCGCCCACCACATCTCCACCCGCTATCTGCACCGGCTCTTCCAGGACCAAGGGCTGACGGTCTCCTCCTGGATCCGGCAGCTGCGCCTGGAGCGCTGCCGCCGGGCGCTGGCCAATCCGACGCTCGCCACCATGCCCGTCGGCGCCATCGCGGCCCGCTGGGGCTTCGCCCAGCCCGCCGTCTTCACCCGCGCGTTCCGCGCCGCGTACGGAGTCACGCCCAGCGAAGTACGCGCTCGTACGCTGCTGAGCAACGGGAGTGCGCTGGCGGTCAACAACAGTGCGCCCTTGGTCAAAGACGCGGATTGAACGGTCGGGAAGACTCGGGTGCGGCGGCGAGAACGGGGGCCCGCCGCCAGTGTCCGCCACTGCGCCCATGTCAACGGGGGAGGGCGTAGGGGCGCGTACACCTGATGAGGCGGTGTGTCGGTGTGCCGGTGCGCCCGGCTCCGGCACGCCGCCCGGGGTACCGGACCTCATCTCCCTCGCTCATCCCCCTGCTCATCTCCCTCGCTGACCTCCCGCGGCCCGTCACCGGTCGCGTGCGCCGTCACCGTACGTAACCCCCGGCCGCCCGCCCGCGCCTCCACATCATGTCGATCCTGTGCATCTTTGCAGTCAAGGCCATGGAACCCGGACGAGGCCGCCCATCTTGCCGGGTGGCCCGAGCGGTCGGCGTGATAACACGGAGTGATCATTGTCGAAGGAGGGTACGACCTCGTGGGCATCTTCAGCCGTCGCCAGACCGCCACCATGGAGCCAATACCGGCCGGTGGCCCCGGCGCGCCCGGCGCGCAGGCCTCGACCGGCGGTGTCGAGCTCGACTCCGCGCTGCGCGGTCTGACGGGGCAGTGGACCATCGACCGCCCGCACAGCCGCGTCGGATTCTCCGTGCGGCACGCGATGGTCACGACCGTCCGGGGCGCCTTCGCGGAGTACGACAGCACCTTGTACTTCGACGGCGCCCGGCCCGCCGAGTCGCGGGCCGAGATCGTCATCCGGGTCGCCAGCGTCGACACCGGCGTGGAGCAGCGGGACGCGCATCTCGTCGGCACCGACTTCTTCGACGCGCGCCGCTTCCCGGAGATGACGTTCCGCAGCACCTCCACCGTCCACGAGGGCGGGGAGAGCTTCCGCATGACCGGGGACCTGACCATCCGCGACGTCACCCGCCCCGTCGAGCTGCAACTCGACTATCTGGGTTCGGTCGTGGACCCCTTCGGTTTCGAGCGGGTCGGGTTCGACGGCACCACCACCATCGACCGCACCGAGTGGGGACTGGTCTACAACCAGCGCCTCGCGGCGGGCGGCACCATGGTCAGCGAGAAGGTCCGGCTGCAGTTCGACATCTCCGCGGTGCGGGCCACCGCGTCCTAGCGGTCTTCCTGCTCCCGCTTCGCGTCCTCGTCCCTCAGCGCCCTCGTCTCGCTCTTGAGGATGCGCAGGGACTTGCCCACCGAGCGGGCGGCGTCCGGGAGCTTCTTGGAGCCGAACAGCACCACGATCGCCAGCACCAGGATCAGTAGGTGCCAGGGCTGCAGGGCGTTGCGGATCATCGTTGGCCCTCGTCTCTCACAGTTGCCACACTCGCAACACTTGCCATATTGCGCAACTGTACAACCGTCACGGCTGATCGGCGAAGCGGGCTCTCAGGGTCAGCAGTGCCGTTGCGTAGAGGATCAGGACCAGGGCCAGGAGTGCGTAGTAGAGGAGCGGCAGGGCCGTCATGCCGAGGGGCGGGCCCAGGGGGGTGAGGGGGATGAGGATCCCGGCAGCCGCCAGGGCCATGGCCCCACGGGTGACCGGGGTCGCGGCGGTCCGGGCGCGGGTGGCTTTGGGGCGGCTGGCTTTGGCGCGAGTGGCTTTGGGGCGGGTCGCCGTGGCGTACGTCGTGCGCAGGAGCAGCATCGCCAGGGCCTGCGTGAGCAGGTTCTCGGTGAACCAGCCCGAGTGGAACAGCGACTCGTCCTCCGTCCCCGTCGGGCCCGGCGCCGCGAGCGCGAGGACCGCGAAGGTCGCCAGGTCCGCCACCGCGTTGAGCACGCCGAAACCCGTGATCAGACGGAGGAAGGCACGGGGACGCAGTGTGGTGGGGCGGCGCAGCGCGGTGGCCGCCGGGCGTTCGTAGGCGAAGGCGAGCTGGGCCGCGTCGAAGCAGAGGTTCTGGGCGAGCACCTGTGCCGGGAGCATCGGCAGGAAGGGCAGGAGGAGGCCCGCGGTGAGCATCGCCATGACGTTGCCGAGGTTCGAGGAGAGCGTGATGCGCAGATACGTCGCGATGTTCGCGCCGCTGCCCCGGCCCGCGGTGACGGCGTGGTCGATGGCTGCCAGGCCGTTCGCGGCGGCTCGGGGGGCCGGGGTGTCCGCTGGGTCGGGGGCGTGGTTCGTGGGGGACGGCAGCACCACGTCCGCCGCCTCCCTCGCCACCGGCACCGCGTCGTGCGGGGCCAGGGCCACGTCGGCCGTGTGCAGGGCAGGCAGGTCGTTGACGCCGTCGCCCAGGAAACCCGTGGTGTGGCCGTGGGCGCGCAGGGCCGCGACGACGCGGGCCTTGTGGTCGGGGGTGCAGTCGGCGAAGACCGTGGTGCGGTGGGCCAGTTCCGCCAGTTCCGCCAGTCCCGCGAGTTCGGCGGGTGGCAGGGCGTCTATGTCGGCGGCCGTGCGGACGGCGTCCGGGGCGACGGGCAGGCCCAGGTCGCGGCAGGCGCGTGCGGCGGTGCCGGGGTGGTCGCCGGTGAGGATCTTGACCGTGACGCCGCGGTCGGCGAGCGCGCGCAGGGCGGGTCCGGCTGCCGGTGCCAGGGCGTCGCTGAAGGTGACGAAGCCGCGGAAGGTCAGGGTGTGCACGTCGGCCGGGGTCCAGGCCGCGTGGCGGGCGTGCCCGGTGTGCGGGGTGTGCGAGGTGCGCAGGGCGTGCCGGGTGAGGCGTGCGGGGCGGTCCGCCGTGGCCACGGCCAGCAGGCGCAGGCCCTCCGCCGCGTGCCGGGCCGCCCGCGCGTGCAGGCGTGCGCGCTCCTCGTCGGGCAGGGCGCAGAGCTCCAGTACGTTCTCGACGGCGCCCTTGACCACCAGCGTGTGGACGCCGAGGCCCGCGCCGGGGCGCGTGACGACGGCCGTCGCGAGGCGGCGTACCGGATCGAAGGGCAGTGCCGCGACGCCGTCGTAGCGGGTGAGGGCGTCCTCGTCGGGCGCGGCCGCGGCCAGGATCGCCTCGTCGAGGGCGTCCGGGGCGGGCAGGTCGGCCAGTTGCAGGGTCCACCAGGCGTTCACCGCCGCCCAGTGCAGGACCTCGGGGGCGTCGCGGCCCGCCGCGTCGAGGCCGCGGTCGACCCGCGGGCGGTCCTGTGTGAGCGTGCCGGTCTTGTCGACGCACAGGACGTCCATGGCGCCGAGGTCATGCAGGGCGGGCAGCCGTCTGACGATCACGCCGTGGGTGCGGGAGAGGTGCGCGGCGCCCCGGGCCAGGCATGTCGTGACGACTACCGGCAGCATCTCCGGGGTGAGTCCGACCGCCACTGCGACGGCGAACGGCAGCGTCTCCAGGCCGCGGCCGCGCAGCGCGGCGTCCGCCATGAGCACCAGCGGAGGCGTGAGCAGCATGAAGCGGATGAGGATCCAGGAAATGCCGTGCACGGAACGGTCGAAGGCGCGGGCGGGCCGCCTGCGGGGGGTGTGCGTCGCGGCGAAGCGCGTGTGCCGTCCCGTCGCCGTCACGACGGCGGTGCCACTGCCCGCGGTGACGCTGCTGCCCTGGTAGCAGAGGTGAGGGCGAGGGGAGTCGGCCGGGGCGGGGTCCCGCCCCTTCGGCGTCGTCCAGGGGTGTTTGCCGGTCGGGGACGACTCGCCCGTCAGCGGGGCCTCCGTCACCGACAGGGCCGTCGCACCGAGCACCTGCGCATCCGCCGGGATCACGTCTCCGGGGGCCAGCCGGATGACGTCGCCGGGGACGAGTTCGTCGACGGGGAGTTCGCGGGGCGAGGGCCGCTCGTCGGTGGCGGACGGACGGCGCAGGACCGTCGCCGTCGTGGGCACCAGGTCGCGCAGGGCCGTCATCGCGCGGTCGGCGCGGTGTTCGCCCGTCGCACGCAGCGCACAGCTCACCGCCACCAGGACGGTGATCACAGAGGTCGTGCCCCACGCCCCCATGCCCGCGGAGACCAGGCCCAAGCAGAACAGGACCGCGGTGAACGGGTCGCGCAGTCCGCGTACGAAGCGGAGCGGCCAGGACACCCTTCGCCGGGTCGGCAGCACGTTCGGGCCGTGGCGGGCCAGGCGGGCGTCGGCCTCCTCCTCCGTGAGGCCTCGCGGTCCGGTCTCCAGCGAGCGCAGGACCTGGAGCGTGGTCGGCCCGGACACCGGACCCTCAGGCACCGGTTCCGCGGAGTCGGCGGGCCGGGGCGGCGGACGCCTCGGCGCGCGCCGCGAGTTGGGTGACCATCAGGCGTACGACCGTCACCACGTCGGGGTCGGCGACGAAGTACACCACGCGGCGGCCCTCACGGCGCGACCCGACGAGCCCGGCCAGTTTCAGCTTGGTGAGGTGCTGGCTTACGGCGGGCAGCGCGCCGCCCACCCGGTCGGCGAGGCCGCTCACATCGCTCTCGCCCTGCGCCAGGGCCCACACGATGTGCAGCCGCGCGGACGACGCGAGCAGGCCGAAGGCGGCGGCCGCCTCCGTGAGGAGCTCGGCGGGCGGATCGTCGTGGCCGCCCAGGCCGTCCGTCGTCCCGTCCGTCGTCCCGTGCGGCGTCCCGTGCGGCGTCGCATCCGTCGCCGCCGACGCCGTCCACCGGCCTCCCGCTCTCACCACCGTCGCCCTTCTCGTACTGCTCGCACTGCTCGTACCTGCTCGTCCTTCGCGCCCCAGGCGTCAGCCGTCAGCCGTCAGTCTAGGTCGGAGCCCTCCCCCGACCTTCGCCCCCGCGCCCCCCTTCGGGCATGCTGGCGGACGTCGTACGAAGAACACCGCCGCCGTGCGCGGCATGTGAAAGGACGGTCCCGCTCGTGGGCGACTGGATACGCAGCTTCCACCCCGCACCCGCCGCCGGGACCCGACTGCTCTGCTTCCCGCACGCGGGCGGCTCCGCCAGCGCCTACCACCCGCTGTCGGCCGCCGTATCGGGCACCGTCGACCCACTGGTCGTGCAGTACCCGGGCCGCCAGGAGCGGTACGGCGAGCCGTTTGCCGAGCGGACGGACGAGGTCGTCGACGCCGTGCTCGCCGCGCTCCCCGGCCGGGGAGCGGTCGCCCCGACCACCCCGACCACGTCGACCGCCCTGTTCGGGCACAGCATGGGCGCGGTCCTCGCGTTCGAGACCGCGCGGCGCATGACGGCCGAGGGACGGCCGCCCGTGGCCCTGTTCGTCTCCGGACGGCAGGCCCCCTCGCTGCCCTGGCGCCCCGCGGCGGACCGGCCGGTGCACGAGATGTCCGACCCCGAACTCGTGGACGAGATGCGGAAGCTGTCCGGCACCGCCAACGAGCTCCTGTCCTCCCCCGACCTGCTGCCGCTCATCCTGCCGCCGGTACGCGCCGACTACCGGCTCCTGGACCACCACGTCCACCGCGCCGGACCACCACTCGGCTGCCCGGTCGTCGCGCTGACCGGGGATGCGGACCCTCGGGTCCCGGTCGAGAGCGTGCGGGCCTGGGAGAGCGAGACGAGCGGCGACTTCTCCTGCCATGTGCTGACCGGAGGCCACTTCTTCCTCGACGACCATCTGCCGTACGTCACGGAGGTCATCGCCTCCGCACTGACGGGCCGGAGCGCGGCCACGCCCTGACGGCGCCCCGCTCAGGCGGAAGCCCTGCGCCTCCCCGACGTCGTCTTCTTCGCCGCGGCCGTCTTCTTGGCCCCGGCCGTCGTCGTGGTCGTCGCGGTCGTCTTCTTGGCCGACGTCTTGCGCGCGGTCGTCCCGGCCGTTGCCTTCGCCTCCGCCTGCTTCGACCCCGACGCCTTCGCCCCTGACGTCCTGGCCGCCGACGTCTTGGCCGCCGACGACGTCTTCGTCGCCTTCTTGCCCGCGGGGGCGGCCTTCTTCTTCGCCGAGGCCGCCGTCGACTTCTTGCCGCCCACCTGCTTGGGGGTCGCGCGGGACGACTTGCGGGCGAGCGGGGTCACGTCGGCCACCTTCCGCGAGGCGCCCTCCGGGTTCTCGCCCCGCGCCGTGCGGGCCTCGCGGACGCTGTTCTCCAGGGCGGCGAGCAGGTCGATGACCTTGCCGCCGCCCTCCCCTGCCGGGGCCCGTTCCGCCGGGGCCGCGCCGTCGGCCTTCGCCGCGATGAGTTCCTCGACCGCCTCGCGGTAGTCGTCGTGGAGGGTGTCGATGTCGACCTCGCCGAGGGTGTCCATCAGCGCGTCCGCCAGGTCGAGTTCGGCGTCGCGCACGGTGACCTCCGTGTCCGGGGCCACCCCTTCCGGCGCGCGGATCTCGTCCGGCCACAGCAGCCCGTGCATGGCGATCACGTCGTCGACCACGCGCAGCATGCCGAGCCGCTCCCGGCCCCGGAGCGCGAACTTCGCGATGGCCACCTTCTTGCTCCGCTTGAGCGCCTCGCGCAGCAGCGTGTACGGCTTGGCTGCCGGGGTGCCGCTCGCCGCGAGGTAGTACGCGGCGCCCATCTGGAGCGGGTCGATGCGGTCCGCGGGGACGAAGGCGACGATCTCGATCGTCTTGGCGGTGGGGATGGGCAGCGTGGCCAGGTCGTCGTCCGTGATCGGGATGATCGAGCCGTCCGCGTCCTCGTACCCCTTGCCGATCTCCGCCGTCGGGACCTCGCGCTCCTCCAGCTCGCACACCTTGCGGTAGCGGATGCGGCCGCCGTCCTCCGTGTGGATCTGGCGGAAGGAGACCGCGTGGCTCTCGGTCGCGTTCACGAGCTTGATCGGGATGCTGACCAGCCCGAAGGAGATCGCACCGTTCCATATGGATCGCACGTCCGACACCTCACCGGGACGGGAGCGGGGAAAGAGCTCGACGAGTTCTGGCGTTCTCTTGCAGCGCTTGTCGTGGTTGTCTTGTTTCTCGTAGATATCGCCTTTGTTACGTCTATGGCGCTACAGGCGTTTTATGGGACTCTCATCCTATGACGCCGATCACGGAGGTGGAGGGGCGGCGGCTCGCGCTCAGCAATCTGGACAAGGTCCTGTATCCCGCGAGCGGCTTCACCAAGGGCGAGGTCCTGCACTACTACGCCGCCACGGCCGACGCCCTCCTCCCTCACCTCCGCGACCGGCCCGTCTCCTTCCTGCGCTACCCGGACGGGCCCGACGGCCAGCAGTTCTTCTCCAAGAACGTGCCGCCGGGCACGCCCGACTGGGTGCACACCGCCGAGGTGCCCCGCTCCCGCTCCGAGGGGACCGCCCGGCAGGTCGTCGTCCAGGACCTGGCCACCCTGATGTGGGCGGCCAACCTGGTCACTGAGTTCCACGTGCCGCAGTGGCGGGCCGACGCCCCGGCCCTGGCCGACCGGATGGTCCTCGACCTGGATCCGGGGCCGCCCGCCACGGTCGTGGAGTGCTGCCGGGCGGCGCTCTGGCTGCGGGAGCGGCTGGCCGCCGACGGCTTCCACGCGTACGCGAAGACGTCAGGGAGCAAGGGGCTGCATCTGCTCGTACCGCTGGAGCCCGCCTCCTCCGAACGGGTCACGGCGTACGCCAAGGCGCTGGCCGTCGAGGCCGAGCGTGCGCTGCCCGGCCTCGTCGTGCACCGCATGACGCGGAGCCTGCGCCCCGGCAAGGTCTTCGTCGACTTCAGCCAGAACGCCGCCGCGAAGACCACCGCCGCCCCCTACACCCTGCGGGCGCGCCAGGAGCCGACCGTCTCCACCCCCGTGACCTGGGACGAGGTCGAGGAGTGCGACGAGCCGGGCCGACTGGTCTTCGCCGCGGACGACATCGCCTCGCGGCTGGCGCGGTACGGGGATCTGTTCGAACCGCTCGACGACCCCGACCTGGCGCGCCCGCTGCCGCCGGACTGACGGCCCGGCCTGCTTCAGGTACCCCGGCCTGCTTCAGGTACCCCGGCCTGCTTCAGGCGCCCCGGCCTGCTTCAGGCGTCCCGGCCTACTTCAAGTGCCGGTCGTAGAACCGTCCCCCGTCCTCCACCTCGAACCACGGGGTGCCGGTGTGTCCGCCCAGATTGGCGTGCAGCGTCTTCTGCTTGCTGCCGAACGCGTCGAACAAGTCCAGGGCCCGCTGCCGCGGGTTCCCCTCGTCGTCCCACTGCAGCAGGAGCAGCAGCGGAACGGTGACCTGCCGGGCCTCCTCGCGCTGGGCGCGGGGCACGTATCCCCCGGCGAAGAACCCGGCGGCCGCGATGCGCGGCTCGACCGCCGCGAGGCGGATGCCGAGGGCGGTCCACCCCGAGTACCCGACCGGGCCGCCGATGCCGGGCAGCGCGAGGAGGGCGTCCAGGGTGGTCAGCCACTCCGGAGCCGCCTTCTCGACCATCGGGCCGACCACGGACTCGAAGATCTCGTCGACCGGCTCGCCCGCCCGCATCGCCCGGCGGAGGTCGGCGCGGGCCTGCTCTTCGGCGGCGGAACGGGGGCGGTCACCGCATCCGGCGGCGTCGATGGTCGCCACCGCGTAGCCGCACGCCGCGGTGTGCCGGGCCCGGGCCACCAGCCGGGGCTGCGCCTTGGGCAGGCCGTTGTTGTGGGCCATCAGGACCAGCGGGGCCGATGCGGACGCAGTTTCAGGCGGCGTCCACAGGGTGCCGGGGATCTCGCCGAGGGTGAACTCGCGTTCGAGGACGCCGTCGTCGAGGCGCTGCTCGGAAGTGAAAGCAAAATGCATGGTCGTGCCTTTCGGGAATGCGCTTGAGCGGCACTCCCGGACGACCTATCGCCCGACCGTGACCCCGGAGGAGAGCACCCACGTCGATACGTTCACGGGTACCACCTCCTCCATCTCTCGCACGGCCGTCAGGAACGTAGCAGCGGCCGCCGCGGGCCGCCAACAGGTTTTGCGGAAGCCTCGCCCCGTGACCGGCGTCACAGCTAATCAAGTTTGACTACAGGCCTCTCGTGGCATACCTTCCCTGTCGTAGTCAAACTTGAGTAATCCCGTACACCGCAGAGGAGACCGCGTGACCCTTCTTCCCGAGACCGGATACGTCCCGACCGACGAGGACCGCGCGAGCCTGGACGCCTGGTTCGCCGAGTACGACGCGCACAGCGCGAAGCGCGATGTCGAGCGGATGGCCGACCTGGCCGTCTTCCCGCTCAACCTGGTCAGCGACGACTCCGCGGGCGACGGGCGGGCGGCGCAGTGGGACCGGGAGCAGTTCGTGGGGACCATGACGCACGTCATGGGGGACGGAAGCGAGGACATCAGCTTCGAGTCCACGCGCACGCCCGTCTTCCTCTCCCCCGCGATGGCCGTCGTCTTCACCGACTCGGTGATGACGGCGAACGGCGAGACGCAGCACCTGCGCTACGCCGACATCCTGATCAGGCGCGGCGGGTCCTGGGCCTTCCAGACCATGATCCAGGGCGGCTGGGGGGACAACCTGTAGCAACCCGGCACCCCGGCCTCCGCCCCGAGGCGTCAGACCCGCACCCAGGTGCGGCGGTCCCGGGCCAGCGCGTGCAGGGCCTCCACATCGGCCGGTTTCAGCACCCCGCCGAGGCGCGCCAGCGCAGGCAGGTCCGCCTCGCGCAGCACCCGCACGTCGCGCGGCGGCGCCGCCACGTCCAGGTCGGCGGCGCCGGTCCCGGCCAGCACCAGGACGGGGCGGACCTCCGCCGTCAGCGCGAAGGAGGCCCGGCCCGCGTCCGAGCGGAGCGAGCGCAGCAGGGGGATCGGCTCGGCGCGGCCGACCGTCACCATCGGGTCGGCGATGCGCACCCGCTGCTTGCGGACGGCGAGGGTGCCCACGCAGAACAGGCCACCGGGCCCGATCAGCAGATGGTGGATGCGGGCGTCGCCGGGCAGCGGCAGGGAGTGCAGCACCCGCCAGCCCGCGCCTTCGAGCCCGTCGAGGGTTTCGCCGACGGACCGCTCGGCGGCGAGCGCGCGGTGCCGGGCGTCGGCACGCAGCCTGCGGGCGGGCGCCGGGTCGCGGTCCAGGGAGATCTGCAGGGCCTCGCCGGGGCGGTTGGGCGCGAGGTCGTCGTCCGGGTGGAGGGCGAGCCGGGCCAGCTCGACGGGGGTGGGGACGGGCGGCGGGCCCACGGTGACCTGGCCCGTGAGGAAGGGGGCGAGGACCTCCAGGACGGCGCGCTCGCTCTCCTCGCTGAGCAGGTTGACGCGGGCCGAGTCGCGGTCGTACCAGGCCACGTTCCTGCCGTCCGCGCGATACACGTACAAACGCTCCTGACCGTGCCTCCAGGCCGGTACGACGCGCAGTCCGGTCATGCGCCATCACCCCCTCGACCATGGGAACAGCCCACACGCTCCCCGGCAAGAACCCGGTCGCGGCCGACGGAAGTTGGGGCGTCTTTGCGCCGAGTGCGCCCGGTCCGGGTGTGAAGTCCCACCGGTCCCGTAACGGCACTGCCCACACAGTTATGGGCCGTTGTTACATAGTCGCCGAATTGCCGCAATAGCGGACATCTAACTTCTTAGGAGTCCCCCCGATCACGCCGGAGCGATCAGCCGACCGACCGTAAGGAACGTCCCGTGAGCACCAGTCGCCGCCACACCCTCCTCCGCACCGCCGCCGTCTCCGCCCTCGTCGGCGGAGCGCTGCTCCTCCCGGCCGCGGGCGCCTTCGCGGACTCGCCCGCCCCGGAGCCGACGGCCACGCAGAGCGAGAAGCCGGACCAGCAGAAGCCGGACCAGAAGCCGACCGAGGACCCGGCGCGCAAGCCCCATCCCAAGGGCGAGGTCTTCGAGGTGACCCTCGGCAACGGCGCGAAGGCGAAGATCCAGAACCGCGGCGGCGCGTACGTCGCGACGATCTCGCTCAAGGGCAAGGAGATAGCGACCCTCTCCGCCACGCATCCGACGGTCACCCAGGGCGGCGTGAAGTACGAGCTGCACCCGTCCAACGGGCACATCGGCATCACGTACCTGAAGGGCGACGACAACGGCCAGAAGCAGCGGCACGGCACCGGCACCGGCACCGGCAACAAGACCGTCGCCCCCAAGGGTGGGGTCAAGGCAGGCGCCGAGGGTGTGCGCGACGCCGGGGACCCTGCGTTCCTGGTGGCCGGTGGCGGCATGGCGGCCGCCGGTGCGGCGGGCCTCGGCTTCGCGATGCTGCGCCGCGGCCGCACGGACGGCTGACCCCCACCGAGCCGGTCCTCCCTCTCCCCCTCCACCACAGGAGCCCCACCCATGACCCCCCGCACCCCCACCGACTTCGAGCCCGGCACACCCGGCACACCCGACGCAGCCGAGGCGCCCGCCCGCCCCCGTCGGGGCACCGCCCGGATGGCCGCCGCGGCAGCCCTCACCGCCGCCCTCGGCATCGGTCTGATCGCCTGCGGACAGGGCGGCGGCGGCAAGGGCGACCCGGCCCCCGACGTGAAGGTGAACAACGCCGCCACCGCCCAGGCCAAGCAGGCCGTCGCCCCGCTGAAGGCGTCGAAGCCGACCGGGCTGCGGATCCCCTCGGCGGGAGTCGACGCCAAGTCGATGCTCGACCTCGGTGTGGGCGCGGATCAGCAGCTCGCCGTACCGCCGGTGGACAAGGCGGACGAGCCCGGCTGGTGGACCGGCGGGGTCACGCCCGGCGAGAAGGGCGCCGCGGTGATCGTCGCGCACTACGACACGGCGAACGGTCCCGCGCTGATGAAGAACGTCGCGAAGGTGAAGGTCGGCGACACTGTCGAGGTGCCCCGTGCGGACGGCAGCACCGCGACGTTCAAGGTGCGGGAGATCCAGCAGGTCGACAAGAAGGACTTCCCCACCAATAAGGTGTACGGGGCGACCGACCGACCCGAGTTGCGCCTGCTGACCTGCGGCGGGCCGATCGTGGGCGGCCACCGCTCGGACAACATCATTCTCTACGCCGACCTGGTGACGTAACAACAGGCCTGGTGCCACGACAGGCCGCACCCCCGCGGCAGGCAGGAGTGCAGTGCAACGCAGCCGGCTCGCGCCCGCCGCCTTCGCCGTCCTCGCCGTCCTGCTGGCCGGTGGCTGCGGCGACCCCGGCGGGCTGCGGGGCGCGGGCCCGACGCCGACCGCCGAGGGGCCCACGCACCTCTGGCCCGACCTGGCGTCCCCTTCGGTGCCCGCCGAGGACTACGGCGCCATAGAGGCCGTCAAGGTCAAGGGCGTCAAGGTGCCCAAGGGCGACCTGCACAAGGTGGACCCCGTCGACGTCGTGCGCGCGGACTTCACGGAGAACCCGGGGACGTACGAACCCACCGACCGGGCATACAAGGAGACCGTCGAGCGGCTGAAGGACTGCGCCGAGGACGGCTCGGGCGAGCAGGGGCGGTGCCCGGTCCTCAAGGCGTACTACCGGGATCTGACCGGCGACGGCAAGGACGACCTGATCGTCGGTGTCTCGACGCCCGACGACAACCTCGACATCCGCGTCTACGCCGAGGAGAACCGGCAGCTGACGCAGATCATGGAGATGAGCGACGCCGTGCTCGGCGTCGAGCTGGCCGGGCGCGACCTGATCATCCGCGCCATCTCCAGCCTCGCGGGATACGAGTACCACACGGTCTGGTCCTGGGACTCGCACCAGAAGGCGATGCTGCCCACGAGCGACGAGATCGTCCGCTCCTCGAAGGTGTCCCCCAAGGCGCACCGGTCCAAGACGCCCCGGCCCGCCGCGCCCAGCCCCAGCCCCTCCCCCTCCGCGGGCGGCGGGCAGTGAGCGACCGGCGGCCGCGCGGGCCGCGACTCCCCGCCTGGACGGCGACCCTCACCTGGAAGGCCGCCGTCTTCATCACCGTCATGTGCTGTGCGCTCGCCGCGCTGCTCGGCGCGCTCGTGCACGTCTCGGTGACCAACCAGACCGTGGGCCAGGCCCGTGAGCGCGCCCTCTCCCACCTCGACGAGGTGACCGAGCGGTACGAGGCGGGCGACCGGCTCGGTCCCGGCGCGGGCGTCGACCCGCCCGGTCTGCCCTCGCGCCTGCGCGACCTCGCCGCGAGCGGACAGCGCGGCACGATGGTCGCCGCCCACGAGTCCCGGCCGACGATGTGGGCGGCGGGGCCCGCCGACGGGCAGCGCGCCATCGCCGTCCAGGTCGACTACGCGCAGGGCGCCCGCACCATCGACGGGCTCGACCGGGCGATCCTCGGCTCCTCGGTGCTCGCGATCGGTGCGACGCTGCTGGTCGGCGCGTTCGCCGTGACCCGGGTGACGCGGCGGCTGCACCAGACGGCGCAGGTGGCCCGGCGGATCAGCGCGGGCGACCTTGACGCGCGCGTCAAGGACCCGCACGCGGGTCCTGACCTCACCGGGGAGCCCCGGCGCCAGGACGAGGTGGCCGCGGTCGCCGGGGCCCTGGACACGATGGCCTCCACGCTGCAGGGCAAGCTGCTGAGCGAGCAGCGGTTCACCGCGGACGTGGCGCACGAGCTGCGCACCCCGCTGACCGGGCTGCACGCGGCGGCCGAGCTGCTGCCGCCGGGGCGGCCGACCGAGCTGGTCCAGGACCGGGTCGCCGCGCTGCGCACGCTGACCGAGGACCTCCTGGAGATCTCCCGGCTCGACGCGAAGAGCGAGCGGGTGGACCTGGACGCCCATCACCTCGCTCCACTGGCGGAGCGGGTGGTGCGCTCTTCCGGCGAGGGCACGGAGCTCGTCGTCGTACGCGATGTCTGCGTGGACACCGACCGGCGGCGCCTGGAGCGGGTGCTCGGCAATCTCGTCGCCAACGCGCTCAAACACGGGCGGCCGCCGGTCGTCGTGACCGTCGACGGTCCCGTCGTCTCCGTGCGGGACCACGGCGACGGCTTTCCCGACTACCTCGTGGAGCACGGGCCGCAGCGGTTCCGCACCCAGGGCACGAGCAAGGGGTCGAGCAAGGGGCACGGTCTCGGGCTGACCATCGCGCTGGGCCAGGCGGCGGTGCTCGGCGCACGGCTGACGTTCGCCAATGCGGCCGACGGCGGGGCGGTGGCGACGCTACGGCTGCCGTTCGAATCGGCGGGGGACGGCGAGGAGTCCGGCGGTCCGCAGGGCGGATCGTGAGCTTGCGCGTGTGCACCGTGCCGCTTTTAGTGTGAATTGCGGCTTACGGGCACCCGCCTCGGCCGCCCCACCCGCCCTTCCCCCGAGGAGGCCCCATGTCCCCGCGGACCACCGCCATCCGGCTCGGCATACTCGCCGCCGGCGGCGCCCTCGCCGCGCTCACCGCCGCCGGTCCCGCCGCCGCCCTGGACGACGCCAACAACCACCCGCCCGTCTACAAGGGCCGCGTCACCGCCAAGACCGGACTCCTGCTCCGCACCGCACCGACCCGCGGCAGCAAGGTGATCCGCACGGAGCCGTACGGCAGGGTCGTCACCATCTTCTGCAAGACCACGGGCGACCGCGTGGCCAACAACAACCTCTGGTACCTGCTCACCGACGGGACCTGGGCCTGGGGCTCCGCGCACTACATCGCCAACATCGGGCAGGTCCCGCGCTGGTGCTGACGCACCCTCGCCCCGCATGGCCGACATAGTCGACATAAGCGGACTTCCGGGTGATTTGCTTGCTACGTTCCCGGCATGGCAGGAACCAGCGCGGGCACCGCACCCCCAGCGGTCCCCGCTGTCCGTGTCCCCCGACGCCGTGGCACCGAACTCACCCTGCTCGTCGTGGCCGTCCTGCTCTCCGTGTACGGCTACTGCGCGGTCGGCCTCGCCAAGAACGACACCGTCCCGCCCGGCGCCGCCGGTTACGGCGCCGGGCTCGGCGTGCTCGCGCTCGTCGCCCACCTCGCCGTCCGCTTCCGCGCCCCGTACGCCGATCCGCTGCTGCTGCCCATCGCGGTGCTCCTCAACGGCCTCGGCCTGGTGCTCATCTACCGGCTCGACCTGGAGACCCCGCACGACGAGGCGGCGCCCGCCCAGCTGATCTGGTCGACCGCGGGCGTGGGCCTGTTCATCGCCGCCGTCCTCTTCCTGCGCGACCACCGCGTCCTGCAGCGCTACGCCTACCTCTCCGTCGTCACCGCGCTGCTCCTGATGATCGTGCCGATCTTCTTCCCCGCCGTGAACGGCGCCCGGATCTGGATCAGGGTCGGCGGCTTCTCCATCCAGCCCGGCGAGTTCGCCAAGATCCTGCTCGCCGTCTTCTTCGCCAGCTACCTCGCGGCCAACCGCAACGCGCTGGCCTACACCGGCCGCACGCTGTGGCGGTTCAAGCGCCTCCAGCTGCCCACCGGGCGCGTCCTCGGACCCATCGTCGCGATCTGGCTGCTCAGCGTCGGCGTCCTCGTCCTGGAGCGCGACCTCGGCACCTCGCTGCTCTTCTTCGGGCTCTTCGTGATCATGCTGTACGTCACCACCGGCCGCATCGGCTGGATCGCGGTCGGCCTGCTCCTCGCCGCGCTCGGCGCGTTCGCGGTCGGCTCGCTGGAGCCGCACGTCCACAGCCGGGTGGAGGACTGGCTGCACCCCTTCGCCTCCATCGAGGCGGGGCGGGGGCCGAACCAACTCGCCCAGTCCCTCTTCGCGTTCGCGGCGGGCGGGATGCTCGGCACCGGCCTCGGGCTTGGGCACTCCATCCTCATCGGCTTCGCCGCGAAGTCCGACTTCATCCTGGCGACGGCGGGCGAGGAGCTCGGCCTCTCGGGGCTCTGCGCGATCTTCCTGCTCTACGCGCTGCTCGTGGAGCGCGGCTTCCGGGCCGGGCTCGCCCTGCGCGACTCCTTCGGGCGGCTGCTCGCGATCGGACTCTCCTCGATCCTGGCGCTCCAGGTGTTCGTGATCGCGGGCGGCGTCATGGGGCTGATCCCGCTGACCGGCATGGCGATGCCGTTCCTCGCGCAGGGCGGCTCGTCCGTCGTCACCAACTGGATCATCGTGGCGCTGCTGATCCGGGTCAGCGACTCGGCACGCAGCCAGCCCGTGGACGAGGGGCCCCTGTGACGAGGTACATCCGGCACGCCGCCGCCTTCTGCGCCTTGCTGCTCATCGCGCTGCTCGTCAACGCCACCCGCGTCCAGGTCTTCCAGGCCGACTCCCTCGACGCCAACCAGGCCAACCGCCGCAACGCCATCGTCCGCTTCGAGCAGCCGCGCGGCGACATCATGGTCGACGGGCGGCCCGTCACCGGATCCAAGGACACCGGCGAGCAGCTCCGCTACGAACGGACGTACAAGAACGGGCCGTTGTACGCCCCCGTGACCGGCTTCGCCTCGCAGGTATACGGCACGACGTTCCTCGAGAACGCCGAGGACGACATCCTCTCCGGCACCGATCCGATGCTCGCCCCGCTCCCCCTGTGGAACGACATCACGCGCGCGCAGAACCCCGGCGGCAAGGTCGAGACCACCATCAAGGCGCCGGTGCAGCAGGCGGCGTACGCGGGCCTGGGCGGCAAGCGGGGTGCGGTCGTCGCGCTCGAACCGTCGACCGGGAAGATCCTCGCGCTGGTCAGCGCCCCTTCGTACGACCCGGAAAGGCTCTCCGGGACCAATCGGGCGGTGACGGACACCTGGGCGGAGCTGAACGGCAGCTCCGCCAAGCCGATGCTGAACCGGGCGATCCGGCAGACCTATCCGCCCGGTTCGACGTTCAAGGTGGTGACGGCCGCGGCGGCGCTGGACTCCGGCGCGGTGACGGATCCGGACGCGCCGACCAAGTCCCCGAACCCGTACACGCTGCCCGGCACCAGCACCCAGCTGACCAACGAGGTCGACGGCTGCACGAACGCCAGCCTGCGCTACGCCTTCCAGTGGTCCTGCAACACGGTCTTCGCGAAGCTCGGCGTCGACACGGGCCTCGGCCCGATGCTCGGCACGGCCCGGAACTTCGGGTTCAACGACGGCGGCCTGAAGATCCCCTCGTCCGTCGCCGCCAGCAACTTCGACACCTCGATGGACAAGGCGCAGCTCGGGCTCTCCGCCATCGGGCAGTACGACACCCGGACGACGCCGCTGCAGATGGCGATGGTGTCGGCGGCCGTGGCGAACGGCGGCTCGGTGAAGTCGCCGCACCTGGTGGACCGCACGACCACGGACGACGGCGACGTGGTCGACACCGAGGGCACCAAGTCCCTGCACCAGGCGATGAATCCGGGCACGGCGGCGCAGCTGCGCGAGATGATGACGCAGGTCGTCGACGAGGGCACGGGCACGAACGCCGCGATCCCCGATGTGACGGTCGGCGGCAAGACGGGCACCGCGCAGCACGGCATCGACAACTCCGGTACGCCGTACGCCTGGTTCATCTCCTGGGCGCAGGCGGCCGACGACCCGGAGCCCTCGGTGGCGGTCGCCGTCGTCGTCGAGGACGCGGCGGCGGACCGCGGGGACATCAGCGGGGGCGGCAGCGCGGCGCCGATCGCGAAGGCGGTGATGGAGGCGGCGATCAGCACCCGTTGACCGGCGGCGTCAGTCCAAACCGCCGGACGCGATCGCGTCCCGCACCTCCGCCACCCGCTCGTGCTCCTCGGCCGCGAAGCGCTCCGCGTCCAGCTTCTCGGCGATCTCCTCGTCCTGGGCCATGAGCTGGTCGAGGTTGGCGTTGCCCATCTCGAAGACGCCCATGTCCACGTAGGCCTCCTGGAGGCGCTTGCCCCACAGGCCGATGTCCTTGACGCACGGGACGATCCGGGAGAACAGCAACTGCCGGAACAGGGCCAGGAATTCGGACTGCTCGCTGTACTCCTGGGCCTGCGCCCTGGGGATGCCGAAGTTCTCCAGGACCTCGACGCCGCGCAGCCGGTCGCGCATCAAGTAGCAGCCCTCGATGACGAATTCCTCGCGCTCGCGCCGCTCGGCGTCCGTGAGCTGCTTGTAGTAGTCGCGCAGCGCCATCCTGCCGAAGGCCACGTGCCGGGCCTCGTCCTGCATGATGTAGGCGAGGATCTGCTTGGGCAGCGGCTTGTCCGTGGTGTCGCGGATCATGCCGAACGCGGCGAGCGCGAGGCCCTCGATGAGGACCTGCATGCCGAGGTAGGGCATGTCCCAGCGCGAGTCGCGGAGCGTGTCGCCGAGCAGCGCCTGGAGGTCGCCGTTGATCGGGTAGAGCATCCCGATCTTGTCGTGCAGGAAGCGGCTGTAGATCTCCGCGTGCCGCGCCTCGTCCATGGTCTGCGTCGCGGAGTAGAACTTCGCGTCCAGGTCGGGGACCGACTCCACGATGCGGGCCGCGCACACCATCGCACCCTGCTCGCCGTGCAGGAACTGGCTGAACTGCCAGGAGGCGTAGTGCTTGCGCAGCTCGCCCTTGTCCCGCTCGGTCATCTTCGCCCAGTGCGGCGTGCCGTAGAGCGTCATCGATTCGTCGGGGGTGCCGAGGGGGTCGAGCGGGTCGACCTCCAGGTCCCACGCGATGCGCTTGGCGCCGTCCCACTGCTTGTCCTTGCCCTTTTGGTAGAGAGCGAGGAGGCGTTCGCGCCCTTCGTCGTACTCCCAGCTGAAGCGGGCCGAACTGGCGGACGGAACGCGCCAGTTGAGCCCGTCCGGTGGACTGGTGTAAAGCTCGTGCGTCGCCATGACGGCAGGCTCACACGCTACTGGACAAGCGGTCAACAAGTCGTGCGCAAGGGATTGACGGCCTTACTGACAAGCAGTCTCATAAGACCTGACCGCCGGTAACCCCGCGACAAGGCAGGAACAGTCATGACGACGGTGACGGAAGAGGTTTCGCTAGAGGGCCTGCGGGACGCGCTCGGACTGCTCAAGGACCGCGAACAGGTCGCCCTGCGGCTCCTGGAGTCGTCCGCAAAGCACTCCTTCGACCCCGACAAGGAGCTCGACTGGGAGGCCCCGGTCGAGGAGGGCAAGTGGTTCTGGCCGCCGGAGCTCGTCTCCCTCTACGGCACGCCGATGTGGAAGCGGATGTCCGAGGAGCAGCGGTTCGACCTCGCCCGGCACGAGGCGGCCTCCCTCGCCTCGCTCGGCATCTGGTTCGAGATCATCCTGATGCAGCTGCTCGTCCGGCACATCTACGACAAGTCGGTGACCAGCGCCCATGTGCGGTACGCGCTCACCGAGATCGCCGACGAGTGCCGCCACTCCATGATGTTCGCGCGGATGATCGAGAAGGGCGGCGCCCCGACGTACCCCGTCACGCGCCTCAACCACAACCTGGCACGCGTCCTGAAGACGGTCTCCACCACCCCCGGCTCCTTCGCCTGCACCCTGCTCGGCGAGGAGATCCTCGACTGGATGCAGCGGCTGACGTTCCCCGACGAGCGCGTCCAGACGCTGGTGCGCGGCGTGACCCGCATCCACGTCGTCGAGGAGGCCCGCCACGTCCGGTACGCCCGCGAGGAGCTGCGGCGCCAGATGGTGACGGCGCCCGGCTGGGAGCGGCAGCTGACCCGCCTCAGCTGCGGCGAGGCCGCCCGCGTCTTCTCCATCGCCTTCGTGAACCCCGAGGTCTACACGAACGTGGGCCTGGACCGCAGGGAGGCCGTCGCGCAGGTGAAGGCGAGCGGGCACCGCAGGGAGGTCATGCAGACCGGGGCGAAGCGGCTGACGGACTTCCTGGACGACATCGGTGTGATGCGAGGTGTCGGGCGACGGCTTTGGCGGTCTTCGGGGTTGCTGGCCTGAGTTCTTTTGCTGCGGGCCGTGTGTGGCTGGTCGCGCCCACGCGGCGGAGCCGCATATGTCACAGCCTCGCGCCCCTGACGGCCACCCCGAGTTACGCTGCGGAGCATGACCTCGCCCGCCGCCACCACGCCCGCGTACCGCCGCCTGAGCGTCGAGGCGCGGCGGCGGCAGCTCCTGGACTCCGCGCTGACCCTCTTCGCGCACCGCGCGCCCGAGGAGGTCAATCTCGACGACGTCGCGGAGGCGGCGGGCGTCTCGCGGCCGCTCGTGTACCGCTACTTCCCCGGCGGGAAGCAGCAGTTGTACGAGGCCGCGCTGCGGTCCGCCGCCGACGACCTGGAGCAGTGCTTCGCCGAGCCGCCCGAGGGACCGCTCACCCGGCGGCTGTCGCGGGCGCTCGACCGCTATCTGGCCTTCGTCGACCAGCACGACACGGGCTTCAGCGCGCTGCTGCAGGGCGGCAGCGTGGTGGAGACCTCGCGGACCTCCGCGATAGTGGACGGCGTGCGCAGGGCCGCCGCCGAGCACATCCTCAGCCACCTCGACGTGCCGGAGCCAGGACCGCGGCTGCGCATGACCGTGCGGATGTGGATCACTGCGGTCGAGGCGGCCTCGCTGATCTGGCTGGACGAGGAGAAGCAGCCGCCGCTCGGCGATCTGCGGGACATGCTCGTGGAGCAGTTCATGGCGGTGCTCGTGGCGACCGCGGGACGCGACCCGCAGACCGCGGAGGTCGTCCGGTGGGCGCTGACCCTGGAGACGCCCGAGGGGCCGGTGGGCGACCTCGCGCGGGGCGTCCTGCCCGTGGTGGCCGACGCGGCGCACCTGCTCTGACCTCCGCGGTGTGACGCAGGGGGTGTGACACTGGGGGCGTGAAGAGCGAAGAAACCCCGTTCGTGGGCGGCCCCCTGGACGGCCGGGTGCTCCCGGTGCTGCTCGGGCCGACCGGACATCCGCCGAAGGTCTACCGCGTGCCCGTCCCCGACGACGCGGGCGGCCCGCCGACCGTTCTCGTCTACCGGCGGGTGGCCGCGGCGACCGGCAGCCGGATCTCGCTCGGCGCGCGCTGGCAGTACGACTTCGATGCGGAGGGCGACAAGGGGGGCGGCCTGAAGTGGCCGTGGTCGAAACCGGGGCCCCGCTGACGGTCTTTCCCTGCGGGTGCGTGGGGGCTTGTCGCGCAGTTCCCCGCGCCCCTCGAACGCCCCTGCGGGGCGCCCTGGCGCCGGGGCCGAGGGCGCGAGAAGGGGCGCGGGGCGAAGGTGCAGGTACAGGGGCGCGGGGAACTGCGCGACCAGCCCCCACCCGCCCGCAGACAGGACCCGTGCGACGCAACCCACCACGCCGACGCTCCCTGCAAGGGTGACCGAGGTTGCGCCACCCGCCCCCGCCAGGAGGCGGCCCCGGCGCCGGGGCCTGACGCTCGCCCTGCGCGCAGGAAAGCCCTCCGCGCCACGGAGGTGATGACGTGTCAGGCACACTGCTGCGGTGGGTCTGCACAGGGGCCGCCCTCGGCGCCCTGTGCACCGGCACTCCCCCCGCCCACGCGGCCCCGGGGCCAGGGCCGGGAGAACGCCCCGTCACCGAGCTCCTGACGGACCTTCAGCGGCTGTACAGGTCGGCCGAGGAGACCTCGGAGACGTACAACGCGACCGAGGAGAAGCTGAAGAAGCAGCGCGCCAGGGCCGCGGCCCTGGACCGGAAGCTGGCGAAGGCGCGCGCCTCCGTGCGCGACAGCAGGGGCGACGCGGGCCGGTTCGCCCGCCAGCAGTACCAGGGCACCAGCACGCTCTCCCCGTACCTGCGCCTGCTGCTCGCCCGCGACCCGCAGCGCGCCCTCGACCAGGGCCACGTCATCCAGCGGGTGGCCGCGGACCGGGCCGCCACGATGGAGCGGCTGGCGGGCGGCGCGAAGAAGGCCGACGAACTCGCGGGCGCCGCGAAGAGGGCGCTTGCCGCCCAGTCAGCCCTGGCCGCCCGGCAGAAGAAGCAGCGGGACGAGGTCGACGGACAGCTAAGGGACGTCGAGGAGCTGCTCTCCTCGCTGACCCTCGACCAGCTGGCCGCGCTGCGGCAGGCGGAGGAGGCGGGCACGGCCGAGGCCCAGCGGAAGTTCCTGGCGTCCGGCGCCCTCGGCGGCAGCCCGGCCGACCGGCCGCCCTCACGCCAGGGCGGCACGGCCCTCGACTACGCGGTGCGCCAGATCGGACGGCCCTACGAGTGGGGTGCCGAGGGCCCCGAGGCGTTCGACTGCTCGGGTCTCACCCAGCAGGCCTGGGCGCACGCGGGCCGCACGATCCCGCGGACCAGCCAGGAACAGTGGGCCGAGCTGCGCCGCGTACCGCTGTCGAAGCTCCGGCCGGGAGACCTGGTCGTCTACTTCCCCAAGGCCACGCACGTGGCGATGTACCTGGGCGACGGCAAGGTCGTCCAGGCGCCGCGCCCCGGCTCCCGCGTCAAGGTCTCGCCGATCGCGGCCAACCCGGTCCTCGGCGCCGTGCGGCCCGACC
Organism: Streptomyces sp. NPDC004732; assembly: GCF_040609235.1. NCBI lineage: Bacteria > Bacillati > Actinomycetota > Actinomycetes > Kitasatosporales > Streptomycetaceae > Streptomyces > Streptomyces sp. NPDC004732. The sequence goes on along the minus strand of NZ_JBEXJR010000005.1, from coordinate 162,305 downwards.
CCGGGGGCCGGGCCATGCACGGGTACACCCCGCCGAAGCTGCCCGCGGGCGCCACCTCGGGCAGCGACCTCGGGTTCGGCGGGACTCAGGCGCCGGACGTGACCGACTCCAGGTAGACGGCCGTCTTGTCCGGGTCGAAGAAGAAGTTCTCGAGGTCCGCGGGGTCGTTGAAGCCGTTGACGAACCGGTCGGCGACCGGCTGGAACTGCCCGGCCGCGCCGAGGAGGTTGAGGACGTGCTCCGGCGGGGGGCCCAGCATGGCGTTCGTCCACTTGGTGACGTGCTGCGCCGTCTCCCAGTAGCGGTCGAAGGCCGACTGCATCCAGTCGCCGTCGAAGGGCTTGTCGCCGTGCTCGACGATCGAGGAGATGTACGAAGCGGCGCACTTGGACGCCGAGTTGGAGCCCTGCCCGGTGATCGGGTCGTTGGCGACGACGACATCGGCGACACCGAGGACGAGGCCGCCGCTGGGCAGCTGTCCGATCGGCTTGCGCACGGTGGGGGCGTACCGCCCGGCCAGCGTGCCGCCCGCGTCGGTCAGTTCGACCTTCGTGGCGCGCGCGTACTCCCAGGGCAGGAACTTCTCCAGGAGTTCGAGGGTGAGCGCCAGGTGCTCCGAAGGGTCCTTGACGCCCTGGAAGACGTCGAGCGGGCCGCCGGGGATGCCCTCCCAGAAGAGGATGTCCGCGCGGCCGGACGTGGTGAGCGTCGGCATGACGAAGAGCTCGCCGACGCCGGGCACCAGGTTGCAGCGCACCGCGTCGAACTCGGGGTGCTCGGGGCGCGGGCCGAGGCCGTGCACGTACGCCACCGCGAGCGCGCGCTGCGGGGTGTCGAACGGCGAGCGGGACGCGTCGCGCTCGAACATCGAGACGAGCTCGCCCTTGCCCGCGGAGACGAGCACCAGGTCGTAGGTGCGCGAGAAGTAGTCGAGGTCGCCGACCGCGGCGCCGTGGATGACCAGCTGGCCGCCGCGCTGCGCGAACGTGTCCATCCAGCCGGCCATCTTCACGCGCTGGTCGACGGACTGGGCGTACCCGTCGAGCTTGCCGACCCAGTCGATGGGTCGGGAGCCGTCGGGGCCCGCGACGGAGATGCCGACGCCCTCGATCTTCGGGGCCTGCGACTCCCAGAAGTTCGCCTGGATGTCGCGCTCGTGCTGGAGCGCCGTGTGGAACATGCACTGCGTGGACATGACACGGCCGGACCGGATCTCGTCCGCTGTGCGGTTGGACATCAGGGTGATCTCGTACCCCTGCGCCTGGAGCCCGAGGGCGATCTGGAGTCCGGCCTGGCCGGCTCCGACGACAAGTATCTTCCGCATGCGGGTCCTTCTTCTTCCTCGGGGCTCTTACTCGGGGGTCGCGTCGAGCGCGTGGCCGACCAGGGCGAGCAGGGACTCGATGACCGAGATCCGCTGCCTGGCGTCCATGATCAGTACCGGTATGTGCGGCGGTACTGTCAAGGCCTCGCGCACGTCCACCACCTCGAACTCCTCGCTGCCGTCGAAGTGGTTGACGGCCACGATGTACGGCAGGCCGCAGCTTTCGAAGTAGTCGAGGGCCGGGAAGCAGTCGGACAGGCGGCGGGTGTCGGCGAGCACGACGGCGCCGATCGCGCCGCGCACCAGGTCGTCCCACATGAACCAGAAGCGCTGCTGGCCGGGCGTACCGAAGAGGTAGAGCACCAGGTCGTCGTCGAGCGTGATGCGGCCGAAGTCCATGGCGACCGTGGTGGTCGTCTTCTCCGGGGTCGCGGTGAGATCGTCGGTGTCGGCGCTCGCCTGGGTCATCAGCGCCTCCGTCTGGAGGGGCGTGATCTCGGAGACGGCGGTCACCAGCGTCGTCTTGCCGACGCCGAAGCCACCTGCCACCACTATCTTCGTGGCGATCGGGGCACGTGACCTGTCCGTCTGCCAGGCCTGCAACTGACCCTCGTTCTCGAGGAGTTCAGAGACGGCGGAGTCCACTCAGCACCCTTTCCAGCAGTGCGCGGTCGGGCTGTCCCGGGCCGTGGCCCGTTCCGTACACGCGGATCTTTCCCTGGTCGGCGAGGTCGCTGAGCAGCACGCGGACCACACCGAGCGGCATCTTGAGGAGCGCGGAGATCTCCGCCACCGTGCGCATGCGACGGCAGATCTCGACGATCGCCCGCATCTCCGGCATGACCCTCGACAGCGTGCCCTTGGTCAGTTCGAGGCGCTCGTCGGGCGCCTCGATCGCGGCGTTGCTGGCCACGAACGTCTCGACGAGCAGGACGTGGCCGAACCTGGTCCGGCCGCCGGTCAGCGAGTAGGGACGCACACGGGCGGGTTTTCGCTCGCCGCCGCGCTGCGGCAGCTTCGGTGTCTTGCGGCTGCTGCTCATCGGGCACTCTCCATCGACTGGCGCAGTTCGCTGCGGAGTTCGGGGGTGAGGACGTGCCCGGCACGGCCGACGAACAGCGCCATGTGGTACGCGACGACGCTCATGTCGCAGTCCGGGGTGGCGTGCACGCCGAGGAGCGATCCGTCGCTGACCACCATGACGAAGAGGCTGCCCTCCTCCATCGCCACCACGGTCTGCTTGACCCCTCCGCCGTCCATCAGCTTGGCGGCGCCGATGGTGAGGGAGCCGAGCCCGGAGACGATGGTCGCGAGGTCGGCGCTCGAGCCCTTGGGCCCGGTGGGCTTGTCCGCGGGCCGTTCGGCGTTCCGCCCGGGGTCGGAGGAGAGCAGCAGCAGCCCGTCGGACGAGACGACCGCGACGGAGAGAATCCCGGGCACCTCCTCCACCAGGTTCGTCAGGAGCCAGTGCAGGTTACGGGCTTCCCTGCTCAGGCCGTACGCGGTGGGTTCGGCGGAAGAACTGGGCGTGCGCATGGGCGCAGTCAACTGCTTGCCTCCTCGACTGGGTCCCCCATTACGTCTGCGGCTCGTTCGTTCTGCTCCGGCGGCTCGGCCGTCGGGTCTTCCCCGGCGATCTCGGCCTCCACGTCCCGTCGGCCGCTCATCGCGCCCTGGTGGAAGCCGCCGAGGCGGCGCCGCAGTGCTTCGGCGTCCACGGATCCGGTGCGCGGCTTGGGCGCGGCGGCCGCGGGCGCGGTGATCTTCGGGGTGCGCTTGGGCAGCCCCTTGTCGGTGACGCGCTCCCACTTGGGGGGCGCGGAGTCCGACTCGGAATCCGGCTCCGGCTCGGGCTCGGACTCCGGCTCAGGGGCCGCGTCGGGCTCCGGGGCCGGGTCAGGGTCCGGGGCCGGGTCCAGGTCCTGCGCGGTCGCCTCCGGCGCCGGGGGCGCCGCGAGCTCCATGGTCGTCTCCGCCGAAGGTGACGGTGACGGTTCAGGTGCGGGAGACGGCGAGGGAGAGGGCGAAGGCAGCGCCGACTCCAGCGTCCGCTCGGCCGCCGCGATCAGCGGGTCCTCACCGGATGCGCTGGTCAGACGCCCCGGAAGCACGTTGGAGTTGGCCTCGGCCTCCGATCCCGGCAGATGGGTCAGGGGCTCCCCGGACCGCGGCGGCGTGACCACCGCGGCCGTCGAAGGAGCCTCGGCGAGAATCCCCTCGGGCAGCACGACGACCGCCGCGACCCCGCCCTGCTTCTGGTCCCGCAGCCGCACCCGCGCCCCGTGCCGGGCCGCGAGCCGCGCGACGACGTACAGACCGAGCCCGAGGCCGTCCCCGCTCTCCTGGTCGTACGCGTCGTCGGGGTCGAAGTCGGCGAGGCGGGCGTTGAGCTCCCGCATCCGGTCCTGGGTGACGCCGATGCCCTCGTCCTGGACGGAGAGCATCACCTCGCCGTTCTCCAGGAGCCAGCCGGAGACCTCGACGGAGGAGTCCGGCGGCGAGAACGAGGTCGCGTTCTCCAGGAGTTCGGCGGTGAGGTGGCTTATGTCGTCCGCGGCGAAGCCCGCCACGTGCGCGTGCGGCGGCAGCGTGGAGATGCGGACGCGCTCGTACCGCTCGATCTCGGAGACGGCCGCGCGCACGACGTCGACGAGCGGGACGGCGCCGGGGTGCTGGTGGCCGTGGTCGGCGCCGGCCAGGACCAGGAGGTTCTCGCTGTGCCGCCGCATGACCGTGGCGAGGTGGTCGAGCTTGAAGAGCGTGGCGAGCCGGTCCGGGTCCTGCTCGCGGTCCTCCAGGTGCTCGATGACGGCGAGCTGGCGCTCCACCAGGCCCAGCGTGCGCAGGGCGAGGTTGACGAAGGTGCCGTGGATGGACTGGCGCACCCGCTCCAGGTGCGCGGAGGCCTCGGCGAGTTCCTCGCGCAGCGCCGCGCGCTCGTCGGCCATGGACTGCCGCTGCCCGATGAGGTGCTTGCGGTCCGATTCGAGGGTGCCCAGGCGCTCGGTGAGGGCGGCCGCGTGGCCGTGCAGCGCGTTGACGGAGCGTACGACCTGGGCGAACTCGTCGTCGCGGCCGGTGAACCTGATCGGCTCCTGGGGCGCGGGTTCGGTCGCGAGGCGGGCCGAGCCGAGGCGCAGGACGGCGAGCGGGCGGGTCAGCGAACGGGCCGTGCCCATCGCGAAGCCGACGGCGACGAGCAGACAGACGCCGACGAGCGCGATCCGGATCTCCAGCGCCGTGACGTCGTCGTCGCGCAGCTGGGCGAGGTGCTTGGCGCGCGCGACGCCGAGCGCCGACTCGGCGCCGCGCATCGTTTCGATGCGGGCGGAGAGCGCGGCGTCGACCTTCTTGCGGTCGTAGCGCCGCTCGGCGGCGGAGAGCTTGGGCTCGTCGGTGAGGCGCTCCAGGTACTTCTCGGCGGTGCCGACCTCGGAGCCGGTGACGGTCGATTCGTACGCGGCGCGGGCGGAGTCGCCCGCCGCGTCGCGGAAGTCGGCGAGGGCGGCAAGCTCGCGGACGCGGGCCTGCTGGGCGGCGGTGGTGAGCTCGTCGCGGCGCCGGGCGTCGGCCGGGGACTCCTCGGTGACCGTGGTCGGCAGGCCGGTGACCGGGTCGACGGAGGGGGTGCCGGTGGGGCTGGGCAGGGCGAGGGCGGCGAGGAGGAGTCCACGGGCCGCGGCGGCCTGCTCGACGGCGTGGTCGAGGTCGGAGAGGGCGAGGGCGCCCCGGTTGGCCTCGGGGGGCAGCTGCTCGGCCAGGTCGCGGGTGAGGCCGTGCAGTTCGGTGATGACCTTGGTGTACGCCTCATGGGCTTCGAGAGCGGTGCTCTTGCCGGTGAGCGCCGCTCTGCGCACGGCGGCGATGTCGGCGAGGTCGTCGCGCAGTCCGGCGGGCGCCTCGGCGCCGCGGAGCTCGTCGATCTGCCGGTCCACGCGGGCGCTGCGGCTCTCGGAGAGGCCCTTGCCCTGCGGCCGCCCGGAGGCGATGAACGTGGTGACCTCGTCCCGCTCGTCGGCGAGCGAGTGACCGAGGGAGACCGCCTGCTGGGTCTGTCCGGCGAGGGTGACCAGGCTCTGCTTGTCGTTCAGGCTGCCGGACGCGGCGACGACGGCGGGCGCACCCGCACCCGCGACGGCGGCAGCCACGACGGCGACCGCGACGATCAGCCGATTGCGCACGCGTGCGGTGGGCGCCTTGTTGACCGGGGGCGCCGGGACAGGGGCGTCCGCACTCGCGGAGGCAGCACCCGGCGAGCCCGCACCCGGGGAACCTGCGCCCGGGGAGGCGTCCGTGGCCGTGCGCTCCGGCGCATGCTCGGTAGGAGTCGTCGCGCCCGGCGTGGCCCCTTCCGGGGCCGTCTGCTTGCCTTTGCGCCGAGGCCGCATCTTCTGCACCGGTGCTCGCATTCTTGGTTTTTCGTCTGCCCTTGGCCCGGGTGACGACCTGTCAACGCGAGCGCTCCCCCCGGTACGGCTCCTGACACTTCCAGTGCCGGTTGGTGGCGGTCGCGCATCGCCTGCCTGGCCACCCGAAGGAGTGAACATCGGCGGGGAGTTGGGGGGCAAGTCCCGGTACGGCCGCCATGGGCCCCCTGCGGCACGCCGGTTGGACGTCTCCCACCGGCTTTGGCAGGATGCGCCGCCACACCCCTGACGGAGTTGATCATTCCGGTCGATTTCCGGCGTCGGGCCTGCCCGCGGGTGCCGGTTCGCCCCCTCTTTTCGGCATCCGGTGGACCCTGTGAAGAGCTCGTGCAGACTGGCCGGATGCGTATCGAACTCGCCACCGAGCCCGGTGACCCCGCACGCCCCAACGAGGACTACGCGTCGGTCGCGCTTCCCGCGTCCGGACAGGGCGGATCGCTCGTCCTCCTGGACGGCGTGACACCACCGGAGGGGTCGGTGGGCTGTCCGCATTCCGTCCCCTGGTTCACCGCGCGACTCGGCGGCGCGCTGGGGGAACTGTCCGTTTCACGGCGGGATATGACGCTCACTGAGATTCTGGCGGCGGCCATCACCCGTACCGCCGACGCCCATAGTTCAACCTGTGACCTTTCTCACCCGCGCACTCCGCAGGCAACCGTGGTGCTCGTGCGGTGGGACGAGGAGCGCGTCGAGCACCTGGTCCTGTCCGACTCGGCGCTGCTCATCGCGGGCCACGAGGGCGAGGTGACCGCCGTCCTCGACCGCCGCCTCGCCGAGCTGCCGCCCGCCGTGCACGCCCTGCGCGACCAGGTGCGTGCCCTGCCGCGCGGCTCCGCCGAGCGGGACGTGGCGGCCCGTGCCTACGGAGCGGCGGTCGAAGCGCTGCGCAACGCGGAGGACGGCTTCTTCACGGCCGCCTCCGACCCCGCCGCCGCCCTGCGCGCCGTCACCGGAGAGCTGCCGCGGGCGGACGTCACGGCAGTGGCGGCGCTCACCGACGGGGCCGGGCGGTGGGTCGAGACGTTCCGCGAGGGCGACTGGGCCGACTGCCTCACGCTGCTGCGCAAGCAGGGGCCGCAGCATCTGGTGGACCGGGTCCGGGAGTTGGAGCTCGCGGATCCGGACCGCCTCGCCTTCCCGCGCGGGAAGCGGCACGACGACGCGGCGGTCGTCTACGCGGAATGGTGAGAGAAATACAAATACACCTCCGGAACATTTCAACTGAAGTAGAGATCAGGAATTCGGAGTTGAAATTCCGCTCCCGGAAAGGGAAGGATCGAATGCGAGGAGATCGCACGGCCATGCCCGGCCGTGCGCCCACGCACAAGAGGAGAACGGGATGTCGCGCAGAGCGGCCATCTTCGGCGCCGCGCTCGCGGCCGCACTGGTCGTCACCGGCTGCGGTGCGGACGAGAAGGACAGCGGTAACGGCGGCGAGGGCGGTGGCGGTTCGGAATCGTCGGCCGTCGACGCGGCATTACTCGGCAAGGTGCCCACCCCAGAGGTGAGCGAGATGGCGGGCGCGATGGGGATGTGGACCACGGAAAAGAATTTCGTGAAGGCCGGATTGAAGAAGATATCCGGATATCCACTGGCAGGCGGAAAAGCAGAGTGGGAGATACCGCTCGGCGGCGAGGTCTGCTGGTCCTCTCAGCAGGCCACGGAGGACGGGCTCGTCGCCGTCCTCTTCCAGAACGACAAGGACGACCCCGCGGTCTGCACCGAAGTCGGCCTCGTCGACATCGACAAGGGCAAACTGCTGTGGCAGAAGCAGGGCCTGGACAGTTACGGGAGCCGTCAGATGTTCGACGAGGTGACCATCGGCGGCGGCACCGTGGCCGCGGCGGGCACCAGTGCCAGCGCGGGCTGGACGACCGGCGGCAAGCCGCTGTGGTCGCCCGCCGCCACCGAGGACGAGAAGTGCCCGGCGAAGGGCTTCGCGGGCGAGGGCGAGAAGCTGGTCGTGGTGCGCGACTGCGGCGACACCGACCACCCGAAGCTCACCCTGCAGACCGTCGACCCCGCGACGCGCGCGGTGAAGTCCTCCTACGGATTCGCGCCGGGCATCGAGGACGCGCACGTGGTCTCCGCCGACCCGCTGGTGGTCGCCGTGGACGACGGCGACTCCCCCGGCGGCTCGGGCATCACCGAGTTCCTGTCGCTCGACGACTCCGCGGCACGGGGCAAGCTGCTCGCCACGATCGGCACGACGGGCGGCAAGTACGGCAAGTACGACGCCGAGTGCGCCAGTACGAACGTCACGAACTGCTCGCAGCTGGCCGTCGACAAGAAGACCGGCACGCTCTTCCTCGGCACCCGGGACGCGGGCCCCGGCTCCGAGGGCGACAACGACGTCGTCGCCCTCGACCTGAAGACCGGGAAGAAGAAGGGCACCACCCAGGGGACCGACGAGGGTGCGCTGATCCCCATGGGCGTGGACGAGGGCGGCAAGGTCGTCGCGTACCAGGAGGCGAACATCGTCGGCGAGGCCGGCGGTGCGGTCTGGCGGATCGACCCGGCCACCTTCGAGAAGACGAAGGTCCTGCAGAACCCGGGCAGGAGTTACGAGATGGAGGCGCGGTTCGAGACGGACCGGCGGCTGCTGTTCGCCGGTGAGCGGCTCTACCTCGGCGCCGACCACGTCAGCGAACCCTCCGACGTCTACAAGGAGAAGCAGCCGCTGGCGGTCGTCTTCGGCGCGAAGTAGCCGCCGCTCCCGATGCGCGTGCGGGCACCCGGGTCCGATGGGCTCAGGTGTCCGCGCTCGCGTTCAGCCGCCCAAGGAGCCGGGCCAGTTCGGAGACCTCCGTCCGCTCCCAGCTGGCGAGCCGTCGCACGTACTGGGCGCGGCGGGCGGCGCGCACCGTGCGGAAGCGGGTGCGGCCGTCGGGCGTGAGCCGGATGAGCCAGGCGCGCCCGTCGGCGGGATCGGGCTCGCGCGCGACCAGGCCGAGCTCTTCGAGCGCCCGCAACTGGCGGCTCATGGTGGCCTTGCCGACGCCGATGAAGGCCGCGAGGTCGGTGGCCCGCTGCGGGCCCGAGTCGTCCAGACAGACGAGCAGTCCGTACGCCGCGGGCTCCAGGTCGGGGTGGACCTGCCGTGCCATCTCGCCCGACGAGGCCCGGGCGCGGCGCATCAGGAGGGACAACTCCCGCTCCAGGGAGAGGAACTCGCGGTCCGCCCCCTGCGCCTCCTGATCGCCTTGCCCCGGATCGTCCCGCGTGTCCTCGACATCGTGCCCCACGTCGTCCTGCGCGCCGGGCTCCACGCCCTCTTCTGCAGCACCCATGTCCCGCTTTCCCGATTCTGAAAGTTATCGCCGGAAGGCCCTCGCACCGCGGCCGTCGTGGCAGCGGCCTGACCAGTATTTCGCAAGGTCCGGGCGGTGCCGCTCCGGTGCGGCCGCCACAGGAGTGGACCAACGGCAGAACTCTGGCCCTCTTCCCTAGCGGCGGTCTACGTGCGTAGCTTTTCAAGTGACATGTTCACACCACTGCATGTCGACAGGTCCCCACCGAGCACCACCGAGGCCTTCGGAGGCACGCACATGCCCGTGCACAGACCCGGACCGGCCCGCCGCTCGCGCTTGTCGCAGACGGGGGTTCTCCTCGCAGCACTGTCCGCTCTCTCCCTCCTCCTGACGCTCCCCACGGCGGCCCAGGCGGACGACGTCCCCGACCGCGGGACCGCCCGCCTCGGCCAGGGCGTCATCGAACACGACGGCCAGGGCGGGCAGCCCACCGGCGGTGACGCCGCCCAGACCGAGGGCGTCGACGTCAGCGGCCACCAGGGCAACGTCGCCTGGCAGACGCTCTGGAACAGCGGCGTGAAGTGGGCCTACGTCAAGGCCACCGAGAGCACGTCGTACAAGAACCCCTACTTCACCCAGCAGTACAACGGCTCGTACAACGTCGGCATGATCCGCGGCGCGTACCACTTCGCGACGCCCGACACCTCGAGCGGCGCCACCCAGGCCAACTACTTCGCGAGCGGGGGCGGCGGCTGGTCGCGCGACGGCAGGACGCTGCCGGGCGCCCTGGACATCGAGTGGAACCCGTACGGCGCGGCCTGCTTCGGCAAGTCGCAGTCAGCGATGGTCAGCTGGATCCGTGACTTCCTGAACACCTACAAGTCCCGCACCGGCCGTGACGCCGTCATCTACACCGCGACCAGCTGGTGGAAGCAGTGCACCGGCAACTACAGCGGCTTCGGCGCCAGCAACCCGCTCTGGATCGCCCGTTACAACACGGGTCCGGGCGAACTCCCGGCCGGATGGGGCTTCCAGACGATGTGGCAGTACACCTCGTCGGGTCCGACGGTCGGTGACCACAACAAGTTCAACGGCGCCCTCGACCGGGTGGTGGCGCTCGCCAACGGCTGAGCGCACGGACGGCGGCCACCCCTGCGTGGGGGTGGCCGCCGTTCCCGTGTGCGGTGCTACGCGGCGGCCGGGATCCTCACCTCGGCCTCCGTGAGGGCCAGTTCGAGCACCTGGCGCACGTCCGTGACCGGGTGCACGTCGAGCTTGGCCAGGACCTCGGCGGGGACATCGTCGAGGTCCGCCTCGTTCCGCTTCGGGATGATCACCGTGGTGATCCCGGCGCGGTGCGCGGCGAGCAGCTTCTGCTTGACGCCGCCGATCGGCAGGACGCGGCCGGTCAGCGAGATCTCACCGGTCATCGCCACGTCCGTGCGGACCAGGCGGCCGCTGAGCAGCGACGCGAGGGCGGTCGTCAGGGTGACGCCCGCGCTCGGTCCGTCCTTCGGCACGGCGCCCGCGGGGAAGTGGATGTGCACGCCCCGCTCCTTCAGGTCGCCGACGGGCAGCTCCAGTTCGGCGCCGTGCGAGCGCAGGAAGCTCAGCGCGATCTGCGCCGACTCCTTCATCACGTCGCCGAGCTGACCGGTGAGCGTGAGCCCCGACGCGCCGGTCTCCGGATCGGCGAGCGACGCCTCCACGAACAGCACGTCACCGCCCGCTCCGGTCACCGCGAGCCCGGTCGCCACGCCCGGCACCGCCGTGCGCCGCTCCGCCGGGTCCTGGGCGGACTCGGGCACGTGGTGCGGCCGCCCGATCAGGCCCCGCAGCTCCTCGTCCGTGACCGTGAACGGCAGCTCCCGGTCGCCCAGTTCGTGCTGGGCCGCCACCTTGCGCAGCAGCCGCGCGACGGACCGCTCCAGGTTGCGTACGCCCGCCTCGCGCGTGTACTCACCGGCGAGCTTGCGCAGCGCGCTCTCGTCCAGGACCACCTCGTCCTTGTCCAGGCCCGCCCGCTCCAGCTGGCGCGGGAGCAGGTGGTCGCGGGCGATGACGACCTTCTCGTCCTCGGTGTACCCGTCGAGCCTGACGAGCTCCATGCGGTCGAGCAGGGCCTCGGGGATGGCTTCGAGGACGTTGGCGGTGGCGAGGAAGACGACGTCGCTGAGGTCCAGCTCCACCTCCAGGTAGTGGTCCCGGAAGGTGTGGTTCTGTGCCGGGTCGAGGACTTCGAGGAGGGCGGCGGCCGGGTCACCCCGGAAGTCCGAGCCCACCTTGTCGATCTCGTCGAGGAGCACCACCGGGTTCATCGACCCGGCCTCCTTGATGGCCCGCACGATCCGTCCGGGCAGCGCCCCCACGTACGTACGACGGTGGCCGCGGATCTCCGCCTCGTCGCGTACACCGCCGAGCGCGACCCGCACGAACTTGCGGCCCATGGCGTGCGCGACGGACTCGCCGAGCGAGGTCTTGCCGACGCCGGGCGGGCCGACGAGGGCCAGCACCGCGCCTCCGCGGCGTCCTCCGACGACTCCCAGGCCGCGATCGCTGCGGCGCTTGCGCACCGCGAGGTACTCGGTGATGCGCTCCTTCACGTCCTGAAGGCCGGAGTGCTCGGCGTCGAGGATCTCCTGGGCGCCCTTGATATCGTACTCATCCTCGGTGCGCTCGCTCCACGGCAGTTCCAGGACGGTGTCCAGCCAGGTCCTGATCCAGGAGCCCTCGGGCGACTGGTCGCTGGAGCGCTCCAGCTTGTCGACCTCCTTGAGGGCGGCCTCGCGGACCTTCTCGGGGAGGTCGGCGGCCTCGACGCGGGCGCGGTAGTCGTCGGACTCCTCCGCTGCGTCCTTGCTGTCGCCATTGATCTCGCGCAGCTCCTTGCGGACGGCGTCGAGCTGGCGCCGCAGCAGGAACTCGCGCTGCTGCTTGTCCACGCCCTCCTGCACGTCCTTGGCGATGGACTCGGCGACGTCCTGCTCGGCGAGGTGCTCGCGCAGCTGCTCGGTGGCGAGCTTGAGGCGGGCGACCGCGTCCTCGGTCTCCAGGAGCTCGATCTTCTGCTGGGTGGTCAGGAACGGGGAGTACCCGGAGTTGTCGGCGAGCGCGGAGACGTCGTCGATCTGGGTGACGCGGTCGACGACCTGCCAGGCGCCGCGCTTCTTCAGCCAGCTGGTGGCGAGTGCCTTGTACTCCTTGACGAGGTCGGTGACGGCGCCGGGCAGCGGCTCGGGCACGGTCTCGTCGACCTTCAGGCCCTCCACCCAGAGCGCGGCACCGGGGCCGGTCGTCCCGGCACCGATCCGCACGCGGCTCCGGCCGCGGATGAGGGCGCCCGGGTCGCCGTCGGAGAGGCGTCCGACCTGCTCGACGGTGCCGAGGACGCCGGTCGCCGCGTACGTCCCGTCGATGCGCGGAACAAGCAGCACCTTCGGCTTGCTGTCCCCGGTGGAGCGGGCGGCGGCCTGTGCGGCCTCCACCGCCGCTCGCACGTCGGCGTCGGACAGGTCGAACGGGACCACCATGCCGGGCAGGACCACCTCGTCGTCGAGCGGCAGCACAGGCAGAGTGAGCGAAGTGTACGAGGTGGACTCAGTAGCCATGATCTCCCTTTCGGCATTCAAGTTGAGCTGTACCGACTCAATGCTTGTGAGCCACGAGATGTTCCCCGGGGTGTGTTCGCTGTGAGCGATCGCAGGGAGGACCACGCGCTGCCGAAGGAGGGATGCGGCCGGTCGGGCCGGTCAGGCTGCCGGGCGGCAGCGCCTGAGCAGGGGCCAGGTGAGGACGCCGATGCCCAGGGCGAGCAGGTGGCCCCAGTTCGTCATCGGGTCGGTGAACGCGATCAGGTCGTCGACCAGCATTCCGCCGAAACAGACGAGGACGGTCCAGCGCAGCCAGGGCGTGAGGAGTCCCGCCAGTGCCCCGACGCTCGCGGCGACCCCGAAGCTGATGCCGTAGTCGAGCCGGTGCAGCGAGCTGTCGGGCAGATGGCCCGCGAGGACCGAGAAGCCGACCGGGACCTCCGTCGCGAGCGTGGCGACGACGTGCCCGAGGAGGAAGACCCCGGCGGTGCGCAGGCCGCCGATGCGGCGCTCCAGCGCGGTGAGCACCAGCAGGAAGACGATCGCGTACGGGGACGTGATGCCGCCCGCGATCCACAGGGCGCTGGCGACCAGGACGAGGACGGGGCTCTGGGTCAGGTGCGCCACGTCGGTGCTCGACCCGTGGAGGAGCGAGTCGACGAGGTCCGGGTCCGCGTACTGCGTCAGGAGCGAGGTGGCGGCGAGCACCACGGCGTACCCGAAGGTGAAGGGCGTGCCGGTGGGCGTCGGCAGGATCCGCCAGGGGCGGAGCCGCCGGGCGGACGCACCGGCGGCGCTCTCCGCCATGGCCGGTCTGCCGCACTCCCCCGTTCGGGGTGGCCTGCGCGTCGACTGCCGCGGTATTCCGTTCAGGGTGCCCGGCGTCTCGGCGTCGGGCGCGGCCTCGGCGGGCTGCACGCTCTGGTTCACGGGTGAGGCGCTCCTTCCGTCCCACCCCACCCTTTGCCCTTTTTTCCGGCGTTGTCTATGACGGGCGCCACGTGAGGTGCGTCTCACACGGCAACCCGCGGTACGGCTCCTGCGTCGCAGGTCCGCGGGCGGCCGGGGACGCGTCGGAGGGCGCTTTTTATTTCCTCCCGCGGACCGGCGCCCGGAAATACGCTGGGGGCCATGCACACCCACACCACCGCCCCCGTCGTGCTCGACCGGCGCGAGGGCCCTTACGGCGAGGTCGTCCTGCGGCGCCACGGTGAGCTGCTGCAGATCATCGCCAACGGCTGCTTCCTGATGGACACCTCCGACGGCCGCTCCGAGCGCCTCCTCGTCGACGCGGCCCGCGACGCCCTCGACGACCGCGAGGACCCCGCGCTCCTCATCGGCGGCCTCGGCGTCGGCTTCTCCCTGGCACACGCGGCCCAGGACCCCAGGTGGGGGCGCATCGCCGTCGTCGAGCGCGAGCAGGCGATCATCGACTGGCACCGCGGGGGACCGCTCGCCGAGCTCTCCGGATCCGCACTCGGCGACACACGTGCGCAGATTCTTCACACGGACCTCGTCGCCTACGTATCGGGCGCCACGGAGACGTACGACGCGCTCTGTCTCGACATCGACAACGGCCCCGACTGGACGGTGACGGAGGGCAACAACTCCCTTTACTCGCCTGCCGGTCTGGCCGCCTGCAAAGCGCGCCTGAACCCCGGCGGAGTGCTCGCCGTGTGGTCCGCCCAACCCTCGTCCGCTTTCGACGACGCTCTACGGAATGCCGGATTCCAGCGGGTACGAACCGAAGAGATCCCCGTTGCCCGAGGCGTCCCTGACGTGGTCCACCTCGGCGTCCGGGCTGCGTAGCCGAGGTGCCTTCGCGACCCGTACTCTGCTGACCGAACACAAGCGATCAGTGTCAGGGGCGGGCGATGGAGCAGACACACACCTCCCACAACGGCGCCACGGCGATGCCGGGCGCCCAGCGCCGGGTGCTGGTGGTCGAGGACGACCCGACGATCGTCGACGCCATCGCGGCCCGGCTGCGTGCCGAGGGTTTCGTCGTGCAAACGGCCGGAGACGGCCCTTCGGCGGTCGACACCGCCCAGGCGTGGCAGCCCGACCTGCTGATTCTCGACATCATGCTGCCGGGCTTCGACGGCTTGGAGGTGTGCCGCCGGGTGCAGGCCCAGCGGCCCGTCCCGGTCCTCATGCTCACCGCGCGTGACGACGAGACGGACATGCTGGTCGGGCTCGGCGTCGGCGCGGACGACTACATGACCAAGCCGTTCTCGATGCGCGAGCTCGCCGCCCGCGTGCACGTCCTGCTGCGGCGGGTCGAGCGGGCCGCCCTCGCCGCGACGACGCCGCGCAGCGGCATCCTGCGCCTGGGCGAGCTGGAGATCGACCACGCCCAGCGGCGGGTGCGGGTGCGCAGCGAGGACGTCCATCTGACGCCCACCGAGTTCGACCTGCTGGTCTGCCTGGCCAACACCCCGCGCGCCGTCCTCTCGCGCGAGCAGCTGCTCGCCGAGGTGTGGGACTGGGCCGACGCGTCCGGCACCCGCACCGTCGACAGCCACATCAAGGCCCTGCGCCGGAAGATCGGGGCCGAGCGGATCCGCACCGTGCACGGCGTGGGATACGCGCTGGAGACCCCCACCCCGTGAGGCGGAGGCGGGTGTCGTGATGCACGGGCCCTTCGGAGGACTGCGGCCGTTCTCCATCAAGACCAAGCTCGGCGCTCTCGTGGTCGTCTCGGTGTTCATCACCACGGGCCTGCTCCTCGTGGCCATGAAGACCGAGACCGAGCTGCGCTTCATCACGGTCTTCTCGGTGATCGCCACGCTCCTCATCACGCAGTTCGTGGCGCACAGCCTCACCGCCCCGCTGGACGAGATGAACGCGGTGGCCCGCGCCGTCTCGCACGGCGACTACACGCGCCGGGCGCACGGCGCCGACCGGCGCGACGAGCTGGGCGACGTGGCCTCGACGATCAACGCCATGGCGGACGACCTGGAGGCCCAGGACACCCAGCGCAAGGAGCTCGTCGCCAACGTTTCGCACGAGCTGCGCACCCCCATCGCGGCGCTCCGCGCCGTCCTGGAGAACGTCGTGGACGGCGTGTCCGCCGCGGATCCCGAGACGATGCGCACGGCCCTGAAGCAGACCGAGCGCCTGGGACGCCTCGTCGAGACGCTCCTGGACCTCTCCCGCCTGGACAACGGCGTCGTGCCCCTCAAGGCCCGCCGCTTCGAGGTGTGGCCCTATCTGTCGGGCGTCCTGAAGGAGGCCAACATGGTGGCCTCCGCACGCGCGGGCATCGCGTCCGGATCCGGCAGCCACACGCGGACGGACGTCCACCTGCACCTCGACGTCTCGCCCCCCGAACTGACGGCCCACGCGGACGCGGAGCGGCTCCACCAGGTCGTGGCGAACCTCATCGACAACGCGGTCAAGCACAGCCCGCCGCACGGACGCGTGACCGTGCGGGCCCGGCGCGGCCTCTACCCCGAGTCCCTGGACCTGGAGGTGCTCGACGAGGGCCCCGGCATCCCGGAGTCCGAGTGGCACCGCGTCTTCGAGCGCTTCAACCGCGGCAGCCACGCGGGCGCCCCCCTGCAGGGCTCAGGCAACGACGGCGGCACGGGCCTCGGCCTGGCCATCGCGCGCTGGGCGGTCGATCTGCACGGAGGACACATCGGGGTGGCCGAATCCCCTCGCGGCTGCCGGATCCAGGTCACTCTCCCGGGCCTGCCCGAAGCGTGAAGTTGACGTAGGGTTCGAGTGCAAGCGATTAACGGGGGCCAGTTCCGGGCACCCGGGGGCCGCCGCCGCGCGTAGACGTCGTACCGACGTACCCGCGCGGCCATCTGGCGTTGCAGAACCTCGCTTGTTTCCCGCCATTTACAGCGCCGAAACCACCGATCCAGTGTGACTTACGCGACGGATGCCGGGCCCGGTCTGCACCTCGCGCCGTTGGAGGCGTAGCCTTAATTCCCGCTGTCCATCACCTTGTGAAGCGGAAGAGGGCGGTTACCGCCGTGTCGTCACAGTCCCCCAGTAGCTCGAGCATCTCGACCGACCAAGACGGTCAGGGCAAGGACCCTGCTGCTGCCTTCGGTCCCAATGAGTGGCTCGTCGACGAGATCTATCAGCAGTACCTCCAGGACCCGAATTCGGTCGACCGAGCCTGGTGGGACTTCTTCGCCGACTACAAGCCAGGCGTGGCCGCCTCCGTAGCCGCCGCCCCGGCGAAGCCGGCGGGTGACGCGGCCGCGGGGGCCGCGGCCACCAGTGCTCCCGCCGCACCTGCCGCGCCCGCCTCCCCGGCGAAGCCCGCGGCCCAGGCCGCCCCCGCCGCTCCCCAGGCACCGGCCGCGCCCGCCGCGAAGCCCGCGGCCGCCGCTCCGGCCCCCGCGGCCAAGCCCGCCGCCGCGAAGCCCGCCGCCAAGGCGGAGCCCGCGAAGGAGGCCCCGGCCGGTCCCGAGTACGTGACGCTGCGCGGCCCCTCGGCCGCCGTCGCGAAGAACATGAACGCCTCGATCGAGGTCCCGACGGCGACGTCGGTCCGCGCGGTCCCGGTGAAGCTGCTCTTCGACAACCGCATCGTCATCAACAACCACCTCAAGCGCGCCCGCGGCGGGAAGATCTCCTTCACGCACCTCATCGGGTACGCGATGGTGCAGGCCATCAAGGCCATGCCGTCGATGAACTACTCCTTCGTGGAGAAGGACGGCAAGCCCACCCTGGTCAAGCCGGAGCACATCAACTTCGGCCTCGCCATCGACCTGGTGAAGCCCAACGGCGACCGCCAGCTGGTCGTCGCGGGCATCAAGAAGGCCGAGACCCTGAACTTCTTCGAGTTCTGGCAGGCCTACGAGGACATCGTCCGGCGCGCCCGCGACGGCAAGCTGGGCATGGACGACTTCACCGGCGTGACGGTCTCCCTGACCAACCCCGGCGGCCTCGGCACCGTCCACTCGGTCCCGCGTCTGATGCCCGGCCAGTCGGTCATCATGGGCGTCGGCTCCATGGACTACCCCGCGGAGTTCCAGGGCACCTCCCAGGACACCCTGAACAAGCTCGGCATCTCGAAGGTCATGACGCTCACGTCGACCTACGACCACCGGGTCATCCAGGGCGCCGCCTCCGGCGAGTTCCTGCGGATCGTCGCGAACCTCCTCCTCGGCGAGACCGAGTTCTACGACGAGATCTTCAAGGCGCTGCGCATCCCCTACGAGCCGGTCCGCTGGCTCAAGGACATCGACGCCTCGCACGACGACGACGTCACGAAGGCCGCCCGCGTCTTCGAGCTGATCCACTCCTACCGCGTCCGCGGCCACGTCATGGCCGACACGGACCCGCTGGAGTACAAGCAGCGCAAGCACCCCGACCTGGACATCACCGAGCACGGCCTCACCCTGTGGGACCTGGAGCGGGAGTTCGCGGTCGGCGGCTTCGCCGGCAAGTCGATGATGAAGCTGCGCGACGTCCTCGGCGTGCTGCGCGACTCGTACTGCCGCACCACCGGCGTCGAGTTCATGCACATCCAGGACCCGAAGCAGCGCAGGTGGCTGCAGGACCGCATCGAGCGGACCCACGCCACCAAGCCCGAGCGCGAGGAGCAGCTGCGCATCCTGCGCAGGCTGAACTCCGCGGAGGCCTTCGAGACCTTCCTGCAGACGAAGTACGTCGGCCAGAAGCGCTTCTCCCTGGAGGGCGGCGAGTCCGTCATCCCGCTGCTCGACGCCGTGCTCGACAGCGCCGCCGAGTCGCGTCTGGACGAGGTCGTCATCGGCATGGCCCACCGCGGCCGCCTGAACGTCCTCGCCAACATCGTCGGCAAGTCGTACGCCCAGATCTTCCGCGAGTTCGAGGGCAACATGGACCCCAAGTCCATGCACGGCTCCGGCGACGTGAAGTACCACCTGGGCGCCGAGGGCACCTTCACCGGCCTGGACGGCGAGCAGATCAAGGTCTCGCTGGCCGCCAACCCGTCCCACCTGGAGACGGTCGACCCGATCATCGAGGGCATCGTCCGCGCCAAGCAGGACATCATCAACAAGGGCGGCACGGACTTCACGGTCCTGCCCGTCGCCCTGCACGGTGACGCGGCCTTCGCGGGCCAGGGTGTCGTGGCCGAGACCCTGAACATGTCGCAGCTGCGCGGCTACCGCACGGGCGGCACGGTCCACATCGTCATCAACAACCAGGTCGGCTTCACCGCCGCCCCGGAGTCGTCGCGCTCCTCCATGTACGCCACCGACGTGGCCCGCATGATCGAGGCGCCGATCTTCCACGTGAACGGTGACGACCCCGAGGCCGTCGTGCGCATCGCGCGGCTCGCCTTCGAGTTCCGCCAGGCGTTCAACAAGGACGTGGTCATCGACCTCATCTGCTACCGCCGCCGTGGTCACAACGAGTCGGACAACCCGGCGTTCACGCAGCCGCTGATGTACGACCTGATCGACAAGAAGCGCTCGGTGCGCAAGCTCTACACCGAGTCCCTCATCGGTCGCGGCGACATCACCCTGGAAGAGGCCGAGCAGGCGCTGCAGGACTTCCAGGGCCAGCTGGAGAAGGTCTTCACCGAGGTCCGCGAGGCCGTCGCGCAGCCCGCGCAGGCCGAGGTGCCCTCGCCGCAGGCCGAGTTCCCCGTGCACGTCGAGACCGCGATCTCCCAGGAGGTCGTCAAGCGGATCGCCGAGTCCCAGGTCAACATCCCCGACCGGGTCACCGTCCACCCGCGTCTGCTGCCGCAGCTGCAGCGCCGCGCGACGATGGTCGAAGAGGGCACGATCGACTGGGGCATGGGCGAGACCCTCGCCATCGGCTCGCTGCTCCTGGAGGGCACCCCGGTCCGCCTGTCGGGCCAGGACTCCCGCCGCGGCACGTTCGGCCAGCGCCACGCGGTCCTCATCGACCGCGCGACGGGCGAGGACTTCACGCCGCTGATGTACCTCTCCGAGGACCAGGCGCGCTACAACGTCTATGACTCGCTGCTCTCCGAGTACGCGGTGATGGGCTTCGAGTACGGCTACTCGCTGGCCCGCTCCGAGTCGCTGGTGATGTGGGAGGCGCAGTTCGGCGACTTCGTCAACGGCGCGCAGACGGTGGTGGACGAGTACATCTCCGCCGCCGAGCAGAAGTGGAACCAGCACTCCGGTGTCACGCTGCTCCTGCCGCACGGTTACGAGGGCCAGGGCCCGGACCACTCCTCGGCCCGCATCGAGCGGTTCCTGCAGCTCTGTGCGCAGAAGAACATGACGGTCGCCATGCCGACCCTCCCGTCGAACTACTTCCACCTCCTGCGGTGGCAGGTGCACAACCCGCACCACAAGCCGCTGGTGGTCTTCACCCCGAAGTCGATGCTGCGCCTCAAGGCGGCGGCCTCGAAGACGGAGGAGTTCACGACGGGCGGCTTCCGCCCGGTCATCGGTGACAGCCACGTCGAGGCGTCGGCGGTCCGCAAGGTCGTCTTCTGCGCGGGCAAGCTGTACTACGACCTGGAGGCCGAGCGTCAGAAGCGCGGCGCCACGGACACGGCGATCATCCGCATCGAGCGCCTGTACCCGCTGCCGGGTGCGGAGCTCCAGGCCGAGATCGCCAAGTACCCCAACGCCGAGAAGTACCTGTGGGCGCAGGAGGAGCCGGCGAACCAGGGCGCATGGCCCTTCATCGCCCTCAACCTCATCGACCACCTGGACCTGGCCGTCGGCGCGGACATCCCGCACGGCGAGCGCCTGCGCCGCATCTCGCGGCCGCACGGCTCGTCCCCGGCGGTCGGTTCGGCCAAGCGTCACCAGGCCGAGCAGGAGCAGCTGATCAGCGAGGTCTTCGAGGCGTAAGCACTCGACGGTCGTACGCGGTGGGCCCGGCCCCCGAGTCTCAGGACTCGGGGGCCGGGCCCACCGGCGTTTCCGGGTCCGTCAGATCGGCTGGGGCTCGAAGTCCCAGTGCGGGACGCCGCCCACGAGCAGTTCCGGGCCGAGGGTGACGATCGACCTGAGGTCGCGGGTCAGGACGTGGGACTCGCCGACGACGCGGACGGACCACTCGGCGGCGGGCCCGGCGACGGCCGCGGCGCTTTCGGTGTCACCGGCCAGGATCAGGGTGATGGCGCCGTTGAGCGCGCAGCCGAGCGCCCACGGGTGCCCGGGCCCCACCGCCCGCTCCATGTCCGCGCGCACCCGCCCGGAGAGGACCAGTGCGGCGTCCACGTCGCCCGCGTCCCGCAGCAGCCCGGCCACGTTGTCCCGGGCCCCGATGGCGTACGGATGGGCCGCCCCCAGCTGGCGCCGGTACAGGTCGGCGGTGCGCTCGGCCAGCTCGCGTGCCTGGTCGGGGCGGCCCACCTGGCGCAGGAGCATGGCGTAGTCGCAGGCGACCATGAGCGAATCGGGGTGCAGCTCGCCGCGCCTGCGCAGCACCTTCTCGTGCACCTGGCCCATCCCGTCCTGCGCGGCCGCCAGGTCCCCGAGCCGCCGGTCGCACAGGGCGAGGTTGTGCTCGGCGTACAGCGTCTGGCTGTGGCGGTGGTCGAGGACCTGCGCGTGCAGCCGGGAGTTGTGGCCCTGGATCTGCCGCGCCTCCGCGTAGTTGCCGAGGAGGCGCAGCATCCAGGCGGTGCGCAGCGCGGAGTGCAGCGTCAGCGGGTTCTTGCCGCCGAGGAGCTGGACGCGGTCCTCCAGGATCCTGCGGTGCAGGGCGAGGGCGCCGCCGTAGTGCCCCTGGAGGCCGAGGGCGACGGCGAGGTTGCTGCGCAGGCTGAGGGTGCGGGGCACGCTCTCGCCGCCCAGCTCGGCCGACGCCTGGCTTGCGGCCTCCTCGAAGAGCCCGCGCGCCTCGTCGTAGCGGCCCATCGCCATGAGGGTGCCCGCGAGGCCGTCCTTGGCGCGGATCACCTCGATGGGGCGGGCGCTCCCGGTGGCGGTGAGGCGGTCCAGGATGTCGCGGCCCACGGCCTCGGCCTCGGCGCTGCGGCCGAGGCTGCGCAACATGTTGGCCTGCTGGTGGACGGCGACGAGGACGGCGCGGTCGGTGGGTCCTGAGGCGGCGCGCCAGTGCCGCACGGCCTCCTTGCTGAACCACCAGCCGTCGTTCTCCTCGCCGCGCATGCGCAGGTACTCGATGCAGTTGAGGACCAGTTCGCGTACGTCGTCGTCGGTGGAGGCGAGGGCGCCGGAGGGCTCCAGGTGCGGGATCAGGTCGGCGTACCGCGCCCAGTTGGCGCGGGAGCCGGGGTCGCGCGGGTCGGCGGTGACCAGGATCTTGCGGGCGGCCTCGGAGTAGCGCTTGCGGTCGTGCGGGGACTGGATGCCCACGACGTAGCGGTGGAAGAGGCGGTGCATGCGCAGGGTGCTGACGCGCTGGATGTCCATCCGCCCCGGCTCGTACTCGACGCGCATGGAGGTGATCTCGGAGAGCCTGCGCAGGGCGGTGTTCCAGCTGCTCGGCTCCGACACCAGCTCGGCGAGGGGGCGCGGCAGGTCGCCGCGGCGCGCGGTCTGCAGGAGCCGGACCGGCACGACGTCCGGGGAGAAGCAGGCGAGGAGGTTCAGGAGCTGCCAGGCCGTCGCGGCGCCCTCGCGCAGGGTGTTGAGGGTCTTGGCCCAGGCGACCTGGAAGGACTCGGGGTAGTCGCGGGACTCCACGACGCCGAAGCGGTCGGGCCTGCCGCCGCGGATGTCCTTGATGTAGCCGGGCACGTCGGCGGTCGGGGTGACGTCGAGCCAGGCGGCCATCTGGTCGAGGAGCAGCGGCATGTCCTCGACGGCCTCGGCGAGGCGCTCGGCGTCCTCCTCGGCGAGCCGGGCGGCCCTGCGGCCGACGAAGGCGACGCTCTCGGTGCGCTCGAAGGGCGGGATCGGCACGGCCGCCTCGGTGTGCGCGGCCCAGTCGGCGCTGAGCGTGGTGACCAGGACGTGGCCGCGCCCCTCCGGGATGAGGTCGCGCACCTTGTCGGGTGCCTCCGCGCCGTCCAGGACGAGCAGCCAGGGGCGAGCCGTGCGGGTCAGCTCGCGCCGCACGGCGTCGATGACCGTGTCGAGCTGCCCGGACACCTCGATGCCGAGCCGGGGCGCGAGGGCCGCGAACTGCTCACGGGGGGTGATGCGGCCCGCCGCGGTGACCCACCACACGATGTCGTAGTCGCCCGCGAACCGGTGGACGTACTCCAGGGCGAGCTGGGTCTTGCCCATGCCGCCGGGCCCGTGCAGGGCGAGCGAGCAGCCGTCGGTGCCGGCCGCCGCGAACGTGTCGTGGACCGTCTCCAGGAGCCGGGTGCGGCCCGTGAAGCGGCGGTTGCGGCGCTGGGCGTTCCACACCTCGGGCAGGTCGTCGGGGAAGCGGGGGCCCGGCGCGAGGGCGACGAGGGTCATCGGGGCGGCGATGCCCGCGCACTCCAGGACGCGGCTGCGGGCGGCCTCGGGGCGCAGGCCGCGCAGTTCGACGGGGGCCAGCGCAATGACCGCGTCGGGCAGCGCCTTGGCGGTGATGCTGACGGCGGCGATCCGCTCGCGGTGCGCGGGCAGCACCTGGCGCAGGGCGGCGGCCCAGGCCTCGAAGCGTCCGGTGCCGAGCTTCTCGTACCAGTCGTCGATGAGCAGCAGGATGCGGCCGGGCGCTTCGAGGAGGTCGGTGAGGGCGTCGGCGGTGGGCGGGCGCTGCAGCGGGTTCCAGCGCACCAGGGTGGTGCCGCGGCCCGCGGCGCGGATCTGGTGCTCGATCCACTTGGCCCAGGACTCGCTCTGGCCCGCGAAGACCACGGTGACGTGGGGGCGCTCGGCGTCCTGCGGTCCGGTCATGCGCGGCCTCCTTGACCGGTGGAATGGTGGCGGAGCTGGCACGTGCGTGCACAGGGAAGTCAATTGTGCGTCAAAGAGGCGTCAGAGTAGCCGAGTTGACGCCTCTGATCCGGATGTGACGGTGGCAAGGCGGTCCGCCATGTGCCGGACGAGGCGTTCCAGGTCGGCGCAGTAGACGCTGGGGTGCAGGAATCCGCTGCCCGGTGCGTAGCGGTGGACGTAGTTGCCGCCGCCGCAGACCCGGACGACGGGGCAGCTCCGGCACTCCGCGGCCCGTCCCTCCAGGCCGAGTTGGCGGGCGGCGATGCCGGGGTGGCGCAGGGCTTCGTCGAAGCCGTGCCGGAAGACGTCGAGGCCGGTGGCGGGGGCGCCGGGGTAGGCGGACTTCAACGAGTCGACCTGTTCGATCGCGCCGTCCGTGTCGACGACGACCGCCGCGAGCGGTGAGAGGCCGACGGCCTCCGCGGTGCTCGGCAGGCCGAGCAGCAGGGCCGCGATCTCCCGGAAGAGCCGGACGCGGGTGCGCAGCCGTCCCGCGTCCCACCAGGCGTCGAAGACGGCGGCGAGCCAGTCGCCGTAGGGGGTGGGGCGCGGCCGGTGCCTGCCGGGCCGCTCCTCGCGTGCGGTGCCGGGCGGCGGCGCGCCCCAGTGGGCGTGCGGCAGCAGGAAGTCGATGCCCGGCGGGCACAGTTCGAGCAGCGACTCATAGACGTCCAGGGGGTCGGCGGTGACGTCGATGGTGCACAGGATTCCGGCGTACGGGGCCGGGTGCGCGGCGAGGAGCCGTGCAGCCGCCTCTGCCGCGGGCCAGGAGGGGCGGCCCGCGTGGTCGGTCCTGCGGGCGTTGAGGTCGGCCCGCCCGCCGTCGAGGCTGAGGCCGACGCGGACCCCGGCGGCAGTCAGACGGTCGAGGGTGTGGCGGGTGAGGAGGGTGCCGTTGGTCTGGACGGTGGCGGTCACCTCGCAGGCGGCGGGGACTGCGTCACGTACCTCCCGGACGTACGAGACGACGGCGTCCGGACCCGTCAGGAGCGGTTCGCCGCCGTGCAGTTCCACCCTGATCCGCGGCAGCCGGTGCCGGGTGACGTGCTCGGCGATGCGGGCGGCGGTCCTGCGCATGACGGTGGCGCTCGCGCGGGCCGGGCGGTCGCGCCAGCTGGTGTCCGGGGAGCGGTAGATGTAGCAGTACGCGCAGTCCAGGTTGCAGCGGCCGTGGACCTTCAGGACGAACTGGTGGAAGGGCACGGGGTGGTGGGCGGATGTGTCGAGGGTGGCGTGGGGCCAGGCGGGGGCGGGGTGCGGCTCGGCGGGGGCGGGTACGGGCGGGCGGTTCACGGGGCGTCCTCGTACCGGGCGACGACCGGTCCTTCGGCGGCGGCGCGCTCCGCGAGGTCGGCGAGCAGGGCGGCGTAGACGGGGTGGCCGGTGTGGTCCGCGTGGGGCGTGAGGGCGGCGAGCGGGGGGAGGTCGGGCAGGGGCTGCCGGTCGGACAGGGGTATGCCGCTGTCCGCGGCGGGGGCGGTCACGCTCCGCCCAGCAGGGTCTCTAGGCGGGTGATGGCGTCGCGGATCTCGTCGGCCCTGACGTACGCCGCCGCGTCCGGGCCGTACTCGGGCAGCAGCTGCCCTGCCTTGCGGTACTCCGCCAACGCCCGCTCGGGGTCGTCGAGTTCCTCCAGCGCCTCGGCATGCGACTGGTACGCCTCGGCGGCGAGCGACGGTTCGCCCGCGGCCACGGCCGCCTCGGCCGACCTGCGGTAGTACTCGGCCGCCCAGTGGAGCTGGACCAGGAGGTCGGTGCGGGCGTAGATCTGCGCGGCCACCTCGCCGCGCCGCAGCCAGCAGTACGCGGCGAGCACGCCGTCGGTGACGCTGCGGGCGACGGCGCCGAGGAGCCACTCGGCCTCGTGGAGGTCGGCGAGCACCTGCTGCACCTGGAACCGCGCGATGTACGCGGCGGCGAGGTGCATCCGGCGCTCGTCCCGGCCCGGGTCGAGCGAGGGCGTCGCCTCGACCGCCTCGCGCAGATGACGCACGGCGGCGTCGGTGTCCTCGGCGGATCCGGTGGTGACACCGCGCTGGGCCAGGGCGGCGCCGAGCCGCGACATCAGCACGACCTGGCTCGGGTCGTCCCGCGAGGTCAGGGGCAGCGCGTTCTCCCAGCCCTCGATGGCCAGTTGGCGGTGGTCGGGCAGGCCGGTGGCCAGATGGCGCGCCCAGTGCACGTCGGCGCCGCGCACATGGCAGGCGAGGGTCAGGTCGTGGTCCCCGTCGGCCGCTTCGAGCGCCTCCTCCAGGGCGGTGCGGATCAGCAGCTGCCCGCCCTCGTCGGCGTCGTGGCACCAGGCGAGCTGCAGCGCCTCCGCGAGGTCGAGCCAGGCGAGGCTGCGCTCGTCGGCGGCGAACATGCCCCGCGCGAGGGCCTCCTGGAGGTCGTCGCAGGCGTCGGCGGCGATGGCGGTGCCGTCCGGCGCGCTCCGGTCGACGCCGTCCCTGGCGATCTCGCCGCGCCCCGTGCAGTGCCGGGCGAGCCGCTTGCGCAGCCGCCCCCGGAGCAGGAGTCCGTCGGCCGGGTCCGGGCCCATCGTCAGTACGCCGGTGGTGTCGACGGCGCGGCGCATGAAGTCGACATAGACGTCCTGGGGGCGGGGGCCGCCCGCGCCGTGGCGGGGCCCGCCCAGCGTGCTGCCGTAGAAGGCGGCGTCGCCGAGGTCGAGGTGGTCCGCGCGGGCCGGGGTGCCCGTGGCGCCGCTCGTGACCGGGCCGAGGAACACCCCGCCGCTGAAGTCGACGCGCGGCGCGCCGCCTGACGCGCCCCCGAAGGTGTCCGCGAGCCCACCCCGCCCGGGCCCGCCCTGCACGACGCGCCCCCCGAAGGCCCCGCCGCTCTGCCCGCCGGACGAGCCGCGCCGGGACCGGGGCACGGCCCCGGAACCCGCACTCCCGGGCCTCGGCAGGGGTCCGGCCGAGGGCTGCTCGGGCTCTCCCGTTGCTTCGGGCGGTGGTGCAGGCTCCGGTGCCGGTTCGGGTGGCAGCCCGGATCCCGGCGGCAGTGCGGGTACGCCCCCACCCGTACCGCCACCCATACCGCCGCCCGTGCCGCCGCCCGGACTCGTCCCCCGGACCGGGCTTCGGCCCGCAGCAGTTTCCGAACCCGGGTAGCCGCCCGCCCCCGCATCCGCCCCCTGCCCGACTCCCGACTCCCCACCCGAGTCCGCCCCCGCACCACTCCCATACCCCGAACCACGATTCCGGCCCTGACCGGCACCGGGCCCCGACTGCCCACCCGAATCC